>NZ_JBVKAY010000001.1:0-1351580 GCF_055657445.1 Streptomyces sp. NPDC107538
CCGGTGTGCCGCTTCGGCTTGAGGTAGAAGGGGGCCTTGCGGCCGTAGTGGCGGGCGGCGACCGCGACGGCCTGGACCTCCTCGTGGGCGTGCAGCCGGGCCTTGCCGGTCTCCAGCTGGATGAGGTCGAGAACCTCGGCCTGGCGCTCCAGGACCAGGTCGTGGAAGCGGAGCAGGACCGCGGCGCGCTCACGCACCGGACGCTGGGCCCAGACGGCCTGGGCGGCGCGGGCCCGCTCGTAGGCCTTCTCCACGTCCTCGGGCGTGGACTCCGGCAGGTCGGCCAGCTTCTCGCCGGTGAACGGCGTGTGGTTGGCGGTACGGCCGGTGCCGACGACACCCTTGGTGAGCTGGGCGACCAGCTCGGGGGTGACCACGTCGGCGGCAGTTCTGGCCCCTGCGGGGGCGAGCGGGTTCGTGCGGGTGCCTGTCGTGCTGCCGTTCATCGTGTCTTCCCTGATCCGCTCGTGGTTTCCGGAACCGCGGCGAGGACCGACGACGGCCGGTCCGCGTCGGGTTCCCCGCCCGTCAGCCGCTGTCCGTCCCGTTCCGGGCGCAGCCGCCATACGGCCAGCAGGCCGGTGACGGCGAGCAGCGCGGCCGTAAGGAGGAACGCGGCCCGGTACCCGGCTTCCACGGAGCCCGCGCTGTCGACGACCCGGCCGACGGTCAAGGGGGAGAGCACTCCGGCGAGGGCGTAGACGAAGGCCAGCGCGCCGAGCACGACGCCGCGCTGCGGGGCGGGTGTGATCCGGGCGCAGGCGGTCTGGGCCACGGTCATGATGACGTTCACGAGCGCCATGGGGCCGAGCATCAGCAGCACCTTGAGCCAGACGGCGTCGGTGACGGCGAACAGGGCCACCGCACCGGCGGCCAGGCACATCAGCGCTCCGGTGCCCGCGCCGAGCGGTGGCCGGCTCCTACGGCGGGAGAGCAAGCCGTGGCCCACGAGTACCACGCCGTTCGCCAGGGCCGCGAGGGTCACCACGGCACCTGCCTGGTGCAGGCTCAGCCCGGCGACCTCCTCCAGGTAATCCGGCATCCAGGTCAGACTGGCGCTGAGCATCCAGTACGCGGCGAACACGCCGAACGCCGCGCTGAGCCAGGTGCCGGACAGCAGGATGCGCCGGTAGGGGACGACGACCGAGTCCCCGCCCGTGTTCTCCTGCGCGTCCGGCGCGTACGGGCCCTCGGCGCCGCGCAGCGCCCAGTACCCGGCCCACACCAGGCTTGCCAGCCCCACGACTCCGAAGGCCCACCGCCAGCCGAAGCGGTCGATGACGAAGGTGAGCGTGGGCGCGGCGACGGCCACCCCGGCGGCGGCGCCGGTCAGCAGCACCGCGGTGGGCAGGGTGCGCTCGCGCTGCTCGAACCAGCCGTGCAGATGATGCGTGGCCACCGGCGTGGCCGGTCCCTCGGCGGCGCCGAGCAGCACGCGGGTGACCACCAACGTGCCGAAACCGGCCGCCGACCACAGCATCGGCAGCTGGGCGGCCGACCACAGCAGCGCCAGGGCCAGCAGCAGCACGGTCGTACGGACCTTCCGCGTCAGGTACGACACCGCCAGAGCGGACACGCTGAACAGGGCGAAGAAGGCCGCCGACGCCGTGCCGAATTCCTCGCGGGTCAGCCCGAGGTCGTCCATGATCGGCTGCGCTGCCAGGCCCATCACGGCCTTGTCGGCGAAGTTGACCAGCATGAAGCCGAGCAGCGCCCAGGTCGTGCGCCAGCCTGTGGTGTGCTGTGTCATAGATGGCATAGGGGTCCTTCGTGCATCGGCGTCACCGGCGTGGCGCCGATCCTCCAGGCAGGAGGCACAGGAGGACACCCGTCGGTGTCACAGTCGTACACGCCCGCTACTGTGACGGATCACAGTCCGTGGTGAGGGGATCCATGGCCCACGAGGAACACGGGGAACCGGCGTCAGGTAACAGCCGACCGGAGCTGTCCCCTGCTGCTGCGGCGCTCGCCGCCCGCTGCGAGACGCAGGTCAACGAACTCGCCCGGTACATGGCCCGAGGAGTGTTCGAGCAGCTGCGTGGCTATGCGGAGTTGCCGGGCGATGTGAAGGACCTGGAGATCGCCGCGACGGCTCGGTACGCCATACGCTTCTTTCTGCGCGGCGCCGCCGACGGATCTCGGTGGGAGTCGCTGGAGTACTTCCAGGAACGCGCCGCCCAGCGCGCCGAGGAGGGCATGCCCCTGCACGTGCTGCTGCGCACCTACACCCTGGGTGCGCGGGAGCTGTGGCGGGCGCTGCGGGAGGTGGCCGGTCCCGGTGAGCAGGAGGCGCTGGCCGAGCTGACCGAGGGGCTGTTCTTCGCGGCGGACCGGGTCGTGGGCGCTGTGGCGGAGAGCTACCTCGACGAGCAGGTCGCCCTCGCCGCCGAGCGGCACGAAGAGCGCCGGTCCCGTGCCCGAGCCCTGCTGGACGGCCGGCCTGCCGTGGGCGGCCCGGTGCCGGACGGGCCCGCGCTGGTGCTGTACCTGCGCTTCGGTGCTTCGGCCCTCGCCGGCGGGCGATCGCCGGTGACCGTACGGCGGCTGGTGCGGCGCGTTCAGGTGGCGCTGGACCGGGTCTTCGGCACGGAGGTGCTCGCCGTGCTCGGTGGTGACGGCGGGCACGTCGTGGTGCCCGGAGTGAGTGAACCACCCGCCCGGATCTGGGAGTTGCTGAGTGAGACGGCTGGAGCGGAGCTCCGTCTGGCGGCCACCGTCGCCACCGGGACGGGCGACGTCCCGCGGGCCGCACGACTGACCGCGGAAGTGGTCCGGGTGGCAGCCGCCTGCGGAGTGCCGCCCGGAGTGCACCGGCTCGACGATGTGCTGCTGGAGTACCACCTGTCCCGCCCGAGCGAGGGCAGCGGCCGTATCGTCGCCCTGCTCGACCCTCTGGCCGGCCGGCCAGATCTCGTCCGGACCCTGCGCACCCACTTGGAACAGCGTCAGGACCGCCGGGCCACCGCCCGCCTGCTCAACCTCCACCCCAACTCCGTGGACAACCGGCTCGCCCGGATCCAGGACCTGACCGGCCTGGACCTCGCCGACCCCCGGGACGTGGCCCTGGCTCTCGCGGCCCTGCTGCTGCGTGACGCCGACACCGGCGTCACGGAGTGACGATCGCGAAGTCCGGGTCGGGTGTTTCCAGCAGGGACCCGAACGTGATCAGGGCGTTGGCGTCGCCGTGGAGCACCACGGCGCCGCCCATGATCTCGTCGAGGAAGGTGGTCGCCCCGCCGAGAACCTCGTTCAGGGTGGTGCGGGCCAGCCGCAGCACCACAGAGGGCTTCTCGTCCCGTGGTGCGTCCCCGCGCATCGGGGTGAGCGCCCCGTTGGACAGCAGCAGCGTCCACACCTCGCCGGTGTCGGTGAACTCCCAGCGCAGCAGCAGGCGTCCGGCCTCGGCCGCGCGCTGACCGTCGACGCGTACGGCCATGGACTGGAAGACCTGCTCAGCTGTCAGGGCGGCCAGGACGTCCGGCGCCGTGGGCGTCGGCGTGCCCAGGATGCCGTCGCGCAGCTCGGTGGCGCCCATCAGGTAGAAGTTGCGCCAAGGGCCGGACTCGGAGCCATGGCCGAGCCGCTCGAAGGTGTCGGCCTGCAACGCGCGGGCCTCGGGGTGCCCGGGCTCGGCGAACAGGACGTGGCTGAGCACCTCCGCGACCCACCTCAGGTCCCCGGCCTCGTACGACGTGCGCGCCTTGGCGACCACGGCGTCGGCTCCGCCCATGAACTCCACGTACCGGACGGCGGCCTCGGTGGGCGGATGCTGCCACAGATGGGCGGGGTTGCCGTCGAACCAGCCCATGTAGCGCTGGTAGACGGCCTTGGCGTTGTGGCTGAGCGTGCCGTAGTAGCCGCGCGCGTGCCACGCACTGGCGAGCGCGGGCGGGAAGGTGAGCTGCTCGGCGATCTCGGCACCCGTGTATCCGGCGTTGATCATCCGGACCGACTGGTCGTGCAGATAGGCGTAGGCGTCGCGCTGCTCCTCCAGGAAGCGGATCGCGCGCTCCCGGCCCCAGGTGGGCCAGTGGTGGGAGGCGAAGACGACGTCGGTGTCGTCGGCGTACAGCCGGATCGTCTCCGTGAGATACCGCGCCCAGGCGCTGGGGTCGCGCACCAGGGCCCCGCGCAGGGTGAGCACGTTGTGCAGGGTGTGGCAGGCGTTCTCCGCGACGCACAGCACCCGCAGCTCGGGGAAGTGGAAGTTCATCTCCGACGGAGCCTCGGTCCCCGGCGTGAGCTGGAAGACCATCCGCACCCCGTCGACGATCTCCTCCTGCCCGGTGCGGCTGATGTCGACCGTCGGCGCGATCAGGCCCACGCTGCCGGTCGACGTCGTCTGCCCGAGCCCGCAGCCGATCTGCCCGGCCGGCCCCTTCGGCAGCGCGGCTCCGAACATGTAGCCCGACCGGCGGGCCATCGCCGTCCCGGTGAAGACATTCTCGGCGGCGGCGTGCTCCAGGAAGCCGGACGGGGCGAGGACCGGCACCCGCCCGGCCGCGACCTCGGCCGGATCGACGACGCCTCGGACGCCGCCGAAGTGGTCGACGTGCGAGTGGGTGTAGATCACGCCGGTCACGGGCCGTTCGCCGCGGTGCTCGCGGTACAGGGCGAGGGCGGCGGCGGCCACCTCGGCGCTGATCAGCGGGTCGATGACGACGACACCGCGCTCGCCTTCCACGAAGGTGATGTTCGACAGGTCCAGGCCTCGCACCTGGTAGATCCCCGGCACGACCTCGTACAGTCCCTGCCGCGCCACGAGCCGGCTCTGCCGCCACAGCGAAGGATGCGCGGTCGGCGGACAGTCGCCATCCAGGAAGCCGTACGCGTCCGCGTCCCACACCACCCGGCCGTCCGCGGCCCGCACCGCCCCAGGCTTCAGCCGGGCGATGAACCCCCGGTCCGCATCGGTGAAATCCCGATCGTCGTCCCAGGCCAGGCCGCTGTCCCTGGGCTCCCGCTCGCTGCCGGTCATGGTTGTCTCGCTGCTGGTCATGGTCGTCGATCCTCACACCCCCGGGCCCGGGACGCCTGATGACGCGTCACAGAGAAGCCGCTGACACGTCACAGCCGGCAGCGGCGCGGCAGGCGGCTCACACGCCCAGAAGCTCCCGGCTGCCGATGACCGAGCTGGGCGACCAGGAGCAGTCCGCGGCCGCCTTCGTCGAAGCTCCGGGCGCGGGCGAGGACATGACGCGGTAGCGCGAGGCCCGTGTCCACGTCCTGAGCGCGGTTTTCGACGAGGCCGTCGGAATCAGGGCGGCGAAGCCGATGGCCGATCGGTCCGGCGCCGAGTCCCATGGGTGACCGCAGTCGCTATCGCCGCTGTGCGGCGAGGCGGACGGAGGCGTTGGTGGCGCCGTAGCCGCGGTAACCGCCGGTGCGCTGGACGAGCTCGAAGAAGACTTGGCCCACGGTGGTCGTGTAGCAGTGGTGGAACTCGCCGCCGTGTTCGTCGCGCTCGTAGAGGATGCCCAGTTCGCGGTACGTGTCCAGCTCGCCGGGGGCGAATGCGTAGCGGGCGTCGAGGTCGTCGTGGTAGTTGGCGGGAATCGTCAGCAGTTCCGCGCCCGCATCGCGGACCCGGCGGGCGGCGGTCACGATGCGGTCGGTGGCGAGGGCGATGTGCTGGGTCCGGGTGCCGGCCTCTGCCGCCGGGCTGGGGGCCAGGTTGAGGACGAGTCGGAACGCGCCGGAGCCGTCGGACAGCGCGCGGCTGCGGAAGAGCCCGTAGGGGTCGGCCAGATCGATGCTTTCGTGCGGACGCAGGCCGAGGACGGTGCGGT
Source organism: Streptomyces sp. NPDC107538 (assembly GCF_055657445.1). Classification (NCBI taxonomy): domain Bacteria; kingdom Bacillati; phylum Actinomycetota; class Actinomycetes; order Kitasatosporales; family Streptomycetaceae; genus Streptomyces; species Streptomyces sp. NPDC107538. The sequence goes on from NZ_JBVKAY010000001.1 coordinate 5,790, forward strand.
GGAAGAGCATCGCTTCGTCGAAGTGGTGCCAGGGCTGGGTCAGGGCGATGTGGTCGACGCCGGTGATGCTGCCGGCCGGGGCGTCGGCCTGGCTCGCGGCGTCGGCTTGGCTCGCGGCGTCCGTGAAGTCGCTTGTCCAGTCGGGGAGTTCTGGGCGTCGGGTGGCGCAGAAGAACAGCTCGGTGCCGTCGGGGGCGGCGACCGCGTCCAGCGGGATGTCCTGGCTGCTACGGCGTCGGGGCAGGACGGGGGCGAGCAGGGACTCGGCACGGCGCGCGGCGGTGCGGGGGTCGGGGGTCTCCAGGCCGATGGCGGCGAGGGTGGTGCCGTCGCCGCGGGTGGCCGTGCCGTGGTTGAGCAGGATGCGGGCATCGCCCTGCTCCCACAGTTCCACCGGCTTTCCGGTGTGCCGTCCGGTGCGGCGGAAGCCGAGTGCGGCCAGCAGTTGTGTCGCGGGCTGCGGGTCGGCGGTGGAGAGTTCGGCGAAGGCGACGCCGGACGGTACGACCGCGGCGGGGAGCGAGGAGATGCCCGCGGCCTCCTCCAGGGCGATCAGCGAACGCAGCGCGTCGACGGCGGTGCTGCCCGCGTCCGCTTGGCGGAACACGTCGTTGAAGACCTCCAGGGAGAGCGGGCCCCGGTATCCGGCGTTCACGACGTGACGGACGAGGGAGGTCACGTCGAGGCCGCCCTGGCCGGGGAAGCAGCGGTAATGGCGGCTCCACTGCAGGACGTCCATGGCCATCAGCGGGGCGTCGGCGAGCTGGAGGAAGAAGATCTTCTCGCCGGGGATGTGCTCGATGCCTTCGAGGTCCCTGGGTTCCGAGCCGCGGGCGAGGATGTGGAAGCTGTCCAGGCAGAGGCCGAGCGCGGGATGACCGGCCGCCTCGACGATGCGCCACGCATGGTCGTACGTGCTGACGTGCCGCCCCCAGGCGAGCGCCTCGTAGGCGACCCGGATGCCGGAGTCCGCGGCGCGATCGGCGAGTCGGCGGAGCTGCCGGGCGGCCAGTGCGTCGTCGTCCACGGTGTGCGGGGAGACGTTGGAGCACACGAGGAGCGTGTCGGTGCCGAGCCTGCGCATGACGTCGAACTTGTGCTCCGCGCGGCGCAGATTCCGTACGAACTCCTCCTCGGGCACCGCCTCGACGTCCCGCATCGGCTGGTAGAGGTCGATCGTGAGCCCGAGGTCGGCGGCGCGGGCACGGATCTCCTCCGGAGACAGCGGGCCGGCGAGGAGGTCGTTCTCGAAGATCTCCACGCCGTCGAAGCCCGCGCGGGCGGCCGCGGTCAGCTTTTCGGTGAGGCTGCCGCTGAGGCTGACTGTGGCGATGGACTTACGCATCCTCGTCGCTCCCGATGCCGATCCAGGTCTTCCCGGCCCGCGCGGCGGCGCCGGCGAACGCCTGCTGCGCCTGGTCCAGCGGGAAGCGGGCCTCGATGACGGCTCCGGGCCGGGCTTCGGGCAGCTCGGCGATCGCGGTGGTGAAGTCGCCGGGGTGGTCGTAGATCATCGACCCGCGCAGCACCAGCTGGCGACGGACCACGTCGTCGGTGGTGAGCGGCAGTTGGTGGGGATTGAGGCCGATCAGTACGACCGTGGCACCGGGCGCGGCACGCTCCGCGACCGTGCCCAGGGCAGGCGCGTGGCCGGAGGTCTCGAAGATGTACGTGAACCCGGTGCGGCCGTCGTCGGGCACCGCCCCCAGGCGTTCGGCGCGGGCAAGCCGCCGCGGGTGCGGTTCGGTGACGACCGGTTCGATGCCGAGGCGGGTCAGGATGAGGCAGGTCAGCAGCCCCTGGGCGCCGGCGCCGACGACCAGGCAGCGGTCGTCGGTCCTGACACCGCTGCGCCGTACGGCGGCCCGGGCCACGGTGTACGGCTCGGTGGCGGCGAGATCGGCACCGGTGAGGCCGTCGGGCACCGGGTGGGCGAAGCCGGCGGGGAGGGCGACGCGTTCGGCGAGCACGCCCGGGCTGTTCAGGCCGACGATGGCTCGGTGCGGGCAGGCCGAGGTCAGGCCGGTGAGACAGTCCGCGCACTTCAGGCAGGCGTAGTTGGGTTCGATGACCACGCTCTGGCCCACCTGGCGGTCCCGTACCTCGTCACCGACGGCGGCGATCCGTCCGAAGCCCTCGTGACCCATGACCCACGGGATCGTGGGCGGGCGGCGCTTGCCGTGAAAGACATCGAGGTCGGTGCCGCACAGGCCCACGCCGTCCATCTCCACGACGACGTCGTGCGGACCGCAGACGGGCTCCGCCCAATCGTCGACGGTGTCTATCCGGCCCGGCTCGGTGAGGACGGCTGCTTTCACCAGAACTCCTATCGGTCCACCAAGTGGCCCACTGAGCGGAACAATCGATCCACTGTGCGGTCAGAGTAGTGCGCGACTGTCGCCCCTCACAAGACCGGGGGTGCCGCCGACGGACCAGAAGTCGGCGGCACCCCCAGGACGAGAGCGCGGGAACTCAGGCGATTCCGCCTTCCGTGGCCGCCTCGCGCGGCCGTACCGCCGTGGCCGCCCCAGCCGGCGCGTCGTCCCCCCGCATGCGCAGGGCGACCAGGAAGGAGACCACGCAGCCGAGGGCGATGTAGGCCGCGACCAGCGTCCAGCCGCCGTCCGCCCAGATCACCAGGGAGCCGGCGATGAACGGGGTGAAACCGCCGCCGATGGCGCTGGCGAGCTGGTAGCCGACGCCGGCGCCGCTGTAGCGGTACTCGGGGCCGAACATGTCGGTGAACAGGGACTGCTGGACGGAGACCGCCATGTCGTGCGCGACGTTCACCAGCAGGACCGCGCAGGCGATGATCAGCACCATGGAGCCCGTCTCCATGGCCCAGAAGTACGGCGCCGCACTCACGACGCCCACCAGTGCGCCCCAGCAGTACACCTTGCGCCGGCCGAAGCGGTCGGCGAGGTAGGCGAAGGCCGGGATGGTGAGAACGGCGAGTCCGCCGACGGCCAGGTTGACATTGAGCAGGCTGTCGCGGTTCAGGCCGAGTTCGTCGGTGCCGTAGGCGAGGCCGAAGGTGGTCACGCCGTAGAAGGTGAACAGCTCCACGAAACGCAGCCCGATGATGGCGAAGAACCCCTTGGGATTGGACTTCACCGCAGCGATCAGCGGCACGCGAGGCATCTTCTCCTCGCTCATCGCGGCGACCTTCTTGGTGAAGACCTCGGACTCCTCGACCTTGGCCCGCACGATCAGGCCGACGATCACCAGGAAGGCGCTGACCAGGAACGGAATCCGCCAGCCCCAGGCGCGGAAGGCCGCGTCCGAGGTGGCCCCCGACATGACCTTGGTGATCAGGGTGGCGAGTAGCAGACCGACCGAGGCGCCGACCTGGACGCCGCTGCTGTAGAGGGAACGCCACTTGCGCGGGGCGTTCTCCACCGCCATCAGCGCGGCGCCGCCCCACTCGCCGCCGACCGCGAAGCCCTGGGCGGCCCGCAGGACCACCAACAGGACCGGGGCCCAGATCCCGGCCTGCGCGTAGGTGGGCAGGACGCCTATCAGCGTGCTGGCCACGCCCATGACCAGCATGGTGAGGACGAGCATCCGCTTGCGGCCGAGCCGGTCTCCGAAGTGGCCGAACACGATGCCGCCCAACGGGCGGAAGAGGAAGCCGACGCCGAAGGTGGCCCAGGCCGCCAGAGTGCCCACGGCCGGGGAGGCGCCGGGGAAGAACAGGTCGCCGAAGAGGAGGCCGGCGACGATGCCGTAGAGGAAGAAGTCGTACCAGTCGACGACCGCTCCCATGAAGCTGGCGATCGCCGCCCTTCTCGCGACGCCGGGGGCTCCGGCACCGGTCGCGACCGGCTGCTGCGCACTGCTCATCTCACGTACTCCCTTGGATGCTGCGGCTCTCGCGACCCGGTCGCGCCGTGCGAGCGGTGCGCGGCACGTCGGATTCGGGACACGGATGGCTACGGTGGGGACAGTTGCCTGGGCGACGGCGGCACTCGGCGGGTGTGGAGCGGCGTCACCGGCAAACCGGGCCAGCGCCACAGCGTGCGGGCGGCGACCCTCAAGGCAAGGTCCATTGAGTGGACCGTTTGAACCAATTAGCGGAACCATATGGGGGCAAGGTTGCCGTCCTCAAGGGTTACGTCGAGATTGCTTTTGATTTACGGTTCCTGTGGTCCGCCTGGTGGACTAGCGTGGGTGAGTGCGTCGGCGAACGGCCGATGCCGCCGAGTGACGACCAGTACGGGGAGGGATCCGCGTGGCGGACAGAGACCCACAGGCCGATGCGGTCCGGGAACACAACGGCACCGGCGGCGTCCGCAGTGTGCGGCGTGCCCTGGACATCCTCAATCTGTTGAGCGAGGACCGGCCCGTCATCACCCTGCGCGAGATCACCGAAGCCACTGGTCTGGCCAAGACCACCGCCCTGCGGCTGGTCCAGACTCTGGAGGAGAGTGGCCTGCTGTGGACGCACCCGGGGGGCTACACCGCCGGTCCCGGCCTGTGGCGCTGGGCCTACCTGGCGCGCAGCCGGTGGGAGGCACCCCGCGAGACCCGCAGGGTCATGCGTGAACTCGCCGACCGGCTGGGCGAGACGGTCAACATCTTCATCGCCCGTGACGTGAGCCGCGTGTGCGTGGCCCACGAGGAGAGCCCGCACCCGCTTCGCCATGTCGTCGGCGTCGGCGACGAACAGCCCTTGTGGGCCGGTGCCTCGTCCAAGATTCTCTTGGGCGATGCCTCGGCGGCCCTGCTGCGCCGCGTGGCCGCGGCCTCCCCGCGCGGCGAGGCGTACGCGGACCAGCTGCGCGCCTGGTCGCAGGAGGCCGCGCAGCGCGGCTACGCCGTCAGCAGCAGCGAGTGGGACGAGGGTCTGACGGCGGTCGCCGTGCCGGTCACCGGCCGCTCCGGCGCGGTCCTCGCCTCACTCTCCCTCAGCGGGCCCAGCCAGCGCTTCCCCTATGAGGCCATCGAGCGCTTCGCCGCCGATCTCACGGTCGCGGCGAAGCTCCTCTCCGCACAGGGCTTCAGCCACCCGCTCAGCCACGTGCGCTGAGCTGGGGCCCGGCGGGCATTCCCGCTGGACGGTCCCGAGGGTGGCGGCGACGCGGAGTGCGGGCTTGATGGGCGATGGCGAGCTTGTCGGTGCGCGTGGAGAGGCCGCGCCACCAATGCTTGTGGCGATTACGCACCGCTCGACTGCGCCCCGTTTTGGGCCGGGAAGGGGGATCGCTGGCCAGGTGGATCTCGGTGCTCAGGCCGGCACGGGTGCGGCAGACGGGAATCCACCGAGGCGGTCCTCTGGACGCCGCGTCAGGGAGCTCGGACCCCTCTCAGCTGTCGCGTCCCATCAAATATCTGTCGCGCAGAGTCAAGAACCTGTGGTGACCTCTGCCTAGCGTGGTCGTCATGGACTTCAGCCCCTCTCCCCGCGCGGCCGAGCTCACCGAGGCCGTGCGGGGCTTCATCCAGGAAGAGATCGCCCCGGTCGAGCAGGAGCTCCACCGCCGACAGGGCGAGGTGCGCCGGACCGGCAGCGCGGCCGATCTGTGGCACGTGCCCGACGAGGTCCGCGAGCTGCAGCGCAAGGCCAGAGACCTGGGGCTGTGGAACCTGTTCCTGCCCGCCGGGCACGAAGGCCCGTACGCACAGCGGTACGGCACGCACGGCGGCACCGGGCTCACGAACGTCGACTACGCCCCGATCGCCGAGGCCACCGGCTGGTCCTTCCTGGCCCCGTACGTGTTCAACTGCAACGCCCCCGACACCGGCAACGCCGAAGTCCTGCTCCGCTACGGCTCCCAGGAGCAGAAGGACCGCTGGCTCGACCCGCTGCTGGACGGCCGGATCCGTTCGGGGTTCGCCATGACCGAGCCGGACGTGGCCTCCTCGGACGCGACCAACATGCGGCTCACGGCGGTGGTGGAGGGCGACGAGGTCGTCGTCAACGGCCGCAAGTGGTGGACGACCGGTATCGGGCACCCGGACTGCGAGGTCCTCATTGTCATGGGGCTCACCGCTCCGGACGGGCCCAGGTACGCCCAGCACTCCATGGTGTTGGTGCCCCGGGACGCCCCCGGCGTCAAGGTCGAGCGGATGCTGGACACGATGGGCTTCTTCGACGAGCCCTTCGGACACGGCGAAGTCTCCTTCACCGACGTCCGCGTTCCGGTGGCGAACATCGTCGCCGGTCCTGGGCGGGCCTTCGAGATCGCGCAGGGCCGCCTCGGCCCGGGCCGGGTGCACCACGCGATGCGCATGATCGGCCTCGCCGAACGCGCCCTGCACCTGGCCTGCGAGCGCGGTCTCGCACGCACCGCGTTCGGCAAGCCGCTGGCGAACCTCGGCGGCAACCGGGAGCGCATCGCCGAGGCACGCATCGCGATCGACTCCGCCCGGCTGCTCGTCCTGGACGCGGCCTGGAAGCTCGACACCCTGGGCATCCAGTTCGCGCTGAGCGAGGTCAGCGCCATCAAGGTGGCCGCGCCCAACGTCGCCCAGCGGGTCATCGACTTCGCCATGCAGATCCACGGCGGCGCGGGCCTGTCCAGCGACTTCCCGCTCTCCGGTGCCTGGACCGCGGCCCGTGCCGTACGACTGGCCGATGGTCCTGACGAGGTGCACAAGGGCGTCGTAGCGCGCGTCGAGCTAGGCAAGCACGGGGCGACCCGATGAGCCGCGACGGCAGCCCGCGCACCGTCCTCGTCACCGGGGGCGCCTCAGGGCTCGGAGCCGCCCTCGCGGCCGCCTACGCAAAGCGCGGCGACCGTGTCCTCGTCACCGACCGCGCCACCACGGCCGAGGTTCCGCCCGGCGCGCTCTACCAGCGGCTGGACATCACCTCGCCGACGGACTGGGCCGAGGCCCTGAAGCGCGTCCGCCGCGAGTTCGGCGGCCTCGACGTCCTGGTCAACAACGCGGGCATCGCCGCCGGCGGCCGCGTGGACCGTCTGGACGAGGCGCACTGGCGGCGGGTGCTGGAGGTCAACGTGCTCGGCGCCGTGACCGGCTGCCGCACCTTCGCGCCGCTGTTCAAGACGCAGGGCCACGGCCATCTCGTCAACGTCGCGTCCCTGGCGGGGCTGGTCCACCCGGCGGCGATGAGTTCGTACAGCGCGAGCAAGGCCGCCGTGGTCGCCCTCTCGGAGAGCCTGCGCCACGAACTCGGCCCGTGGGGCGTCGACGTGAGCGTGGTGTGCCCGTCGTTCTTCCGTACGAACCTGGCGACCTCGCTGGGCGGGGAGGACCCGCTGATGGAGGCGGTGGCGACCAAGCTGATCACCCGGGCGTCCCTGGGCGCCGACGAGGTCGCCGCCCGGGTGCTGCGAGGCGTCGACGCGCGCCGCTTCCTCGTCCTGCCCGACCGCTCCGCGCGCCTCGCGCACTGGACGAAGCGGCTGGCGCGTCCCCTCTACGACCGCCAGATGCTCGCCTCGGGAGCGAAGATCCACCGGGCCGAACTGCGTCAGGAACCGACCGGGACGATCGAGGAGCGCGCATGAGCGGTCGTAGCGGAAAGGGTGTCGTCCTGATCACCGGGGCGAGTTCGGGCCTGGGGGAGGAGATGGCCCGTCAGTTCGCCGCGCTGGGATACGACCTCGCCCTGTGCGCGCGCCGCACCGACCGGCTGGACGCCCTGGCCGTGGGGATTCGCACGGCGACCGGCCGACGGGTCGAGACCGCGGCCCTCGACGTCACCGACGGCGACGCGGTCGCGGCCGTGTTCCACGCGTTCGCCCAGTCCTTCGGGACGATCGGCCGGGTCGTCGTCAACGCCGGTATCGGCAACGGGGCTCCCCTTGGGACGGGGCGGGCGGACGCCAACCTGGCGACGGCCATGACGAACTTCGTCGGGGCGCTGGCCCAGGCGGAGGCCGCCCTGGAGATCTTCCGCCGCCAGGACCGTGGCCATCTCGTCCTCATCTCCTCCATGTCCGCCCTGCGCGGTATGCGCAAATCCATGACCACCTACGCGGCGACCAAGGCCGGCCTCGCCTCCCTCGCCGAGGGCCTGCGCTCCGAGCGGATCCGGGGCCTCGACGTCTCGGTCATCCATCCCGGCTACATCCGCTCGGAGATGAACGCCCACGTCGAGAAGAAGACCCGGTTCATGGTCGACACCGAGCCCGGGGTGCGCGCCATGGTCGAGGCCATCGAGAAGCGCCGGGTCAGGGCCTACGTCCCGGCGTGGCCGTGGGTGCCGATCGGGTTCGCCCTGAAGATCCTGCCCCTGAGTGTCGTACGGAGGCTCACGTGACGAAAAGCGACAGCAGCATGGCCGGTACGACGTCCTCGGAGCGCGTCTCCGGTGCGCGGGCGGTCCGCGACGAGGACGCCTTCGACGTCGATGCCGTGGCGGCCTGGCTCGCCCGGAACGCCACGCCGGGCAGCACCGGCATCGACCTGTCCGCGGTCCCCGAGGTGCAGCAGTTCTCCGGAGGCGTCTCCAACCTGACGTACCTGCTGCGCTACCCGGACGGCGACCTGATCCTGCGCCGGCCGCCCAAGGGCAGCCACCACAAGGGCGCCCACGACATGGGTCGCGAGCACCGCATCCAGACCCAGCTCGGACGGTTCCTGCCGTACGTGCCGCGCACGGTCGCCCTGTGCGAGGACCCGGCAGTGATCGGCACGCCGTTCTACGTCATGGAGCGGCTGGTCGGTCCGATCCCGCGCAAGGACCTGCCCCGTGGAGTGACGCTGGACCGCGACGGGGCCGCCGCCCTGTGCCGGAACGTCGTCGACCTGCTCGTGGACCTGCACGGCGTCGACCTCGCCGCCACCGGCCTCGCCGACCTCGGCAAGGGCGACGGCTATGTCCGCCGCCAGGTCGAGGGCTGGTCGGAGCGCTACCGCAGGGCCCGCACCTGGAACGTCGGCTCCTTCGAGCGGGTGATGCGGTGGCTGGCTGCCAACCAGCCCGCCGACCGCCCGCACACCCTCGTCCACAACGACTTCCGGTTCGACAACGTCGTACTCGACCCCGGGGACCCCACACGGCCGGTCGGGCTGCTCGACTGGGAGCTCGCCACCGTCGGCGACCCGCTGATGGACCTTGCCAACGGCCTCGGGTACTGGGTACAGGCCGACGACGGCCCGCACATGCAGGTCTTCCGCCGCCAGCCCACCCACCTGCCCGGGATGATGACCCGCGAGGAGATCGTGGCCCACTACTGCGCCCGCACCGGCACCCGTGTGACCCGCCGGGAATGGGCCTGGTACCAGGTCTTCGGCCTCTTCCGCGTCGCCGTCATCGCCCAGCAGGTCTACCAGCGGTATCTGAGCCGGCAGACCACGAACAAGCAGTTCCGGTTCTTCGGCGCCGTGGTCGTCGTGCTGGAGCTGCGCTGCCGACGCATCATCGCCGCGGCCGGACAGATGCCGGCCGAGGTCGCCGACGCACAGGTGGGGAACCGGTCATGAGCCTGAACCGTCGCCTCATCTCGCCCCGCCGCTGGGCGCCGCCCCCGGCCCCGGCCGACACTGGCTCCACCGCGGCCTTTGTCGTCGCCCGCCGGGTCGCGACCGGCGGCCACGGCCCGGAGGACGTGATCTTCGACAGGCAGGGGCGGCTGCTCGCCGGTCTCGGAGACGGCAGCGTCGTACGCATCGACCTGGCCACCGGAGCCCGTACGGTCGTGGGCCGCACCGGAGGCCGCCCGCTGGGGCTCGAACCGTCAGCCGACGGCAGCGTGTTGGTCTGCGACCACGATCGAGGACTGCTGCGTCTGTCCGCCGACGGATCGGTGCGGGTCCTCGTCGACACGGTCGCCGGACGGCCGCTCACCTTCGCCAGCAACGTCGTGGAAGGCCCGGAGGGCACGATCTGGTTCACGGTGTCCACCCGCCGCTGGGGCCTGGAGCACTACCTGGGCGACATCATCGAGCACTCCTGCACCGGAATGCTCGTCCGCCGTGACCCAGACGGCACGGTCACCGTCCTGCGCGACGACCTGAAGTTCGCCAACGGCCTCGTCCTCGCCCCGGACGGCACGCACCTGCTGGTGGCCGAGAGCGCCGGGTACCGGGTGAGCCGCTACTGGCTCACCGGCCCGAAGACCGGCACCTTCGAGCCCTTCGCCGCGAACCTCCCAGGCCTGCCGGACAACATGAGCCTGGGCAGCGACGGCCTGGTATGGGTGTCGATCGCCGCGCCCCGCAACACGCTGCTGGACGAGCTGCTTCCACTGCCGGGATTCCTCCGCGTCCTGCTGTGGAACCTGCCGGAGGCCGTACGCCCCAAGCCCACCCCGGTCGCCTGGGCGATGGCCTTCGACCTCGACGGCCGTCTCGTCCACGACCTTCGCACCGACGACGGCTCGTACGGCTTCGTGACCAGCGTGGCCGAACACCAGGGGACGGTCGTGGTCGGCAGCCTGCACGAGGACGACATCGCCGTGCTCGCCGTCCGCTGAGTGCTCAGCGCCCTGCCCGTGCCTCGCGGCGCAGGGCGCTCGGCGTCCGGCCCCACCACCGCCGGGCACAGCGGGTGAGCACGGCCTGCTCGGAGAAGCCGACGAGGTTGCTGATCTGGGCGAGCGGCATGTCCGTGGTCGTGAGATAGAGCCGCGCCCGAGCCCGTCGCACTCCGTCGAGGAGGGAGGCGTACGACTCCCCTTCCGCGGCGAGTTGTCGCTGCAGCGTCCGCGGGTGTACGGCCAGGACGCGGGCGATGTCGAGGAGTTCGGTGGAACCGGTCCCCAGGGACTGGTCCAGCACCGCCCGCACCCTCGCCGCCATCACCAGCTGCCCGGCCTCGGGGGAGTGGCGGTCCAGGAACGCCATGGCCAGGCGGCGCAAGGTCTCGTCGACGCCTTCGAGCGGCCGTGTCAGCAGGCTCGACGGCACTCTCAGCAGCGCCTGATCGCGGCCGAAGCGGACCCGGGCACCGAAGGCGTCCTCGTAGCGAGGCGGCGGAGCCACCGGCTGGTGGGGCAGGTCGACCGACCGCAGCCCGTAAGAGCCGCCCACCAGGAACATCACCGCGCGGTGCACGAACATCACGGTCATGTCCGTGGCCTGCGGCAGCGGTCGTACGCCGGTATCGAAGGCATACCGCAGGCCCACGACCCCACGGGTACCGTCCGGGTCGTCGACCAGCGAGACACTGAGATCGCGGGCGTGGACGAACAGATAGCGGGAGGTGCACTCCAGCGCGTCGGCGACCGAGGGGGAGTGCTGGATCGCCACCGACAGTGGGCCCAGCATCCGGAAGTCCTGCGCCTCGCCCACCCGCAGCCCCAGGTCCGGGCAGTCCAGGTCAGCTGCCGCATGCTCCAGCACGAGAGCCAGGGCATGGTCCTGCACCAGCAGTTCGTCGGTGTCGAGCGCCTCGACGGGCAGACCCGCCCGCAGGGCATACGACTCCGCGTCTCCCCCCAGAGTTTCGACACACTGCCGGAACTTCTGCAGACCTGCCGAGCGGACCAGTGACACGCGCACAGCATGGCGCTCATGTCGCCCACGATCAAGTCGTGGTTGCGTGGCTGGGCGCGCCGGCCCCGGTTGCTTGGTGGTCGCGCCTGCGTCTGTTGCCCGACGCGGCGATGACGCGTCCGTCGCCGTCGCCGTCGCGGACCGGGACTGCGGCGGAGCGGAGGCCGACGGCCAGTTCCTCGTCGGCGACGGCCCAGCCGCGGCGGACCTCACGCAGCACGGTGTCGAGGCGGTCGGCGTCGGGCTGGTGGCGAGGGGCCACTCCCCACCTGCTGGGCTGGGCGAGGACGTCGCGGAGTCGCTGTGACGGCAGGGCGGCGAGCAACACCTTGCCCTGTGAGGTGGCCGACGTCGGGAACGGTGTCCCGATGGTCACCGCCAGCGAGACGATACGGACCCTCCCCAGCCGCGGCTCTGCTTCTCCCGTCTGCGGATGCCGCCGACCGCGACGCCGGGCCCTGTGCACCAGGTCACCCGGTGTCGCGGTGTCTCCACGTGCGTCCGCGTGACTCCGGGACCCAGGCGCGACCGGTACTGGTACTGCGCGGTCACACCGAGCCGCCGAGGACACACCAGGCCGAGGACGCGTAGGCCGACCGGCCACCGGACCGGGCGTCCCGGCGCCAGCTGAAGTGCCGCATCGGGCCGCTCGCGAGCACCGGCTCACCTCAGCCCATCTGGTCCTCGGCGGAGAGGTGTTCCACGGTCTTGCCGGTCTCGGTGAACGTGCGGGTCACTTGGCCCGAGGAGTACACCCACAGGATGCGCAGCGGGCTGCTCCCGACGTTTCGGAAGAGGTGGGGAACGGGGGACGGGACGTAGGTCGTGTCGTACTGCTGAAGCCTCGTCACCTGGCCGTCGACCCAGACCTCTGCCTCGCCCTCAAGGACGGTCACATGCTCGTCGCAGTTGTGTGAGTGCAGCGGCGCCCCGGATCCGACCGGGTACACGCTCATCCCGCTGGTGATCTTGTTTTCTCCGTCGGCCGACGGCGTGGTGATCAGTGGTGTCGTGACGACCGCTCCGCCACGGTCGAGCAGCGGTACCGACGCGACCTTGATGATCGTGGTCATCCGGGAGTTCCTCCTGCGGTGCACGTTGACGGGTCGACTGACGTTAGGTCGCGCGCCCGCGCATGGGTGCCCTCCGGCGTGCAGCTTTACCTTGCGTTCCGGGAGGGATGCGGTTTTCTACCCCGGCTGTACCGTCGGCTCGCACCGCACGGCTTGTGATCCGTGTCGGAAACGCGCCGGAAAGAAAAGGCAGGTACTGGGCAGATGAGGCTCCCCGTTCTCAGCGAAGAGGAAATGGACCCGCGGCAGCTGGAGCTGGCCGCCCGCATCGCCGGGCGCCGCGGTGCGGTTCGCGGACCGTTCCGGGTCTGGCTGCACAGTCCGGAGATGTGCGAGCGCGCCGAGTCGCTGGGCGCGTTCGCCCGCTTCGACTGTGGCCTCCCCAAGCACCTGCGCGAGCTCGCCCTGCTGATGGCCGCCCGCAACTGGGACGCGCAGTACTCCTGGAACGCGCACGTGCACCAGGCGATCGAGGCCGGTGTCCCCGAGGCCGCGGTGAAGGCGGTTGCGGAGAAGCGGGAGGCCGTCTTCGGCAACGACGTGGACCAGGCCTTCTACCAGTTCTGCAGGGAGGTGCTGGAGGACCACTTCGTCACCGACGAGACCTTCGTCCGCGCCCTCGGACACTTCGGAGCCAAGGGCCTGGTGGACACCATCGGCGCGCTCGGCAACTTCACCATGCTCGGCATGTGCCTGAACACCTTCCAGGTGGACCTGCAGGCCGACAAGGAGCCTCCCTTTCCGGACATCCGCGGCTACGGGCGAGTGAGCGGCGACGGCGACCGGCCGTGAGCCCCCTCACGGATCCGCATGTGAAGGAGGGCACCGCTGTGACTCCCAGGACACCGGCCGGGTCTCTGCCCAACGGTGGTGCCGGGACGGCGGCCCGCGGCGCGGTACTTCGCGTCCGGGGCGTCACCAAGAGCTTCGGCGGGGCGGCCGCGCTGAAAGGCGTCGACCTCGACCTCCACCCGGGCGAGATCCATGCGCTGATGGGCATGAACGGAGCCGGCAAGTCGACCCTGGTGCAGATCCTCTCCGGAGTCCACCAGACCGACGGCGGCACCATCGAGGTCGGTGGGCAGGAGTACTCCGGGCTGACCGTGCGCAAGGCCCGCAAGCTCGGCATCGCCTGCGTGCCGCAGCGTCGCGAACTCGCGATGGGGCTGACCGTCGCCGAGAACGTCATGCTCGGCGACCTGCCCACCCGGAGCGGTGCCGTGCGCTGGCGGTCGGTGAAGGCCGAGGCCCGCGAGGCGCTGTCCGGCCTCGGCATCGACATCGACGTGGAACGCGTCGCGGGGACCCTCACCGTCGCCGAACAGACCATGGTCGAGGTGGCCCGTGAGGTCCGCCGCGGCGGGCGGATCCTGATACTCGACGAGCCGACCGCCTGCCTCAGCGCCAAGGACGCCGACCGGATCCGCGCTCTGGTGCGCACCCTGCGGGGCGATGGTGTCGCCGTCGTCTACATCTCGCACTACATCGACGAGGTCATGGCCGTCGCCGACCGCCTCACCGTCCTGCGCGACGGGAACGTGGTGACCACTGCCCCGGCCGCCGAGATGACTCCCGCCGCGCTGGTGCGCAGCATGGTCGGCCGTGATGTCGTCTCGCGGCGGCCCGAGCGGCCCGCCCCGAAGCACGAAAGCGGCCTGAACGTACGCCGCCTGAGCCACGGCCGGGTCGTCCAGGACTTCACCGTCGAGGTGCGCAAGGGCGAGATCGTCGCTGTATTCGGGCCCGCGGGCGACGCCCAGTCTCGGCTGTTCGACCTTCTCTCCGGGCGTCGGCGCCCCGACGCCGGCGAACTGCTCGTCGACGGCCGCGACGTGCCGTTCGGCCGGGTCCCGGCCTCGCTCGCCAGCGGTCTGCGCTGCGTCACCGGTGACCGCCGGACCCTGGGCCTGGTCCCCGGGATGACCCTGGACGAGAACCTGATGCTGGCCGGCGACCGCTTCGCCCGCCGCCGACTGCACCGCCGCGGTGAACTCGCCCGACGCGCCGCTCCGTTGCGCACCGGCTACGGGGTGGTCGCGCTCACCGGCAATCCGCCCGTGGGCGCGCTCTCCGGCGGTAACCAGCAGAAGGTGCTGCTGGGTAAATGGCTGGAGACCGAGCCGGTCGCCTGTTTCCTTGAGGACCCCACCAACGGGGTCGACGTGGCGGCCATGGCCGACATCCACACCCTCGTCGACGACCTCGCCTCGCGCGGCGTGGCCGTGCTGCTCGCCTCGTCCTCCGCCGAGGAGGTCATGCGCCTGGCCGACCGGGTCGTCGTCGTCAGCGCCGGGCGCACGGTCGCCGAACACGACATCACCGCCATCACCCGCGACGAGCTCGTCGCGACCGCACTCGGAGGTCAGCCGCAGTGAGCCTCAAGACCCCCTCCGCCGCTCCGGACGTCGCGGCCGACCCACCGGAGCGCACGGCATCCCGGCTGACACTCCAGGCTCTGCTGCACATCCCGCACGGCGGTCTGGTCGTGGTCCTCCTCCTGGTGGCGCTGTTCACCGCCGTCCAGGCCGACTCCTTCACCAGCTCGCAGAACCTGCTGAACGTGCTGCGGCAGATCAGCGTGACCGCCGTCATCGCCGCCGGGCTGACCCTGCTGATGACCGCGGGCGGCATGGACTTCTCCATGGGCAGCAACGCGGCCGTCACCGTCTCGGTGGGCGCGACCCTGCTGCACGACGGGCGGCCCACCGCCGTCACCGTGGTCGTCACCCTTGTCCTGGCCACTCTGACAGGCCTGGTCAACGGTCTGGTGGTGACCTTCACCAGGGTCGCGCCGTTCGTCGCCACCCTCGCCTCCGCGATGCTGCTGGACGGCGTCGCCCTGCTCGTCCTCAACGGCGAGTCCATCACCATCGGGCAGCGGATGTGGGCCCTCGGCAACGACAAGGTGCTCGGCATCCCCTACCTGTGCGTCGTCGCGATCCTCGTGCTCGCCGCGATCGGGCTGGCCATGCGGTTCACCACCTTCGGTCGGGACGCCTTCGCGATGGGTGGCAACGAGCACGTGGCCCGGCTCAGCGGCATCAACGTCTCCGGCCGCAAACTCGCCCTGTACGCCCTGGCCGGGGCCCTCGCCGGTCTGGCCGGACTGATGCTGCTCTCCCGGCTGGGCGCCGCCGCCCCCAACACCGGTGGACTGCAACTGCAGTTGACCGCCGTGGCCGCGGTCGTCATCGGCGGTACGTCCCTCGCGGGCGGCCACGGCACCGTGGTGGGAACCGTTCTCGGTGTGGTGCTGCTCGGCGTCGTCGCCAACGCGCTGAACCTGCTCCAGGTCAACAGCTACTACCAGTTCGTCGTGACCGGCGGGGTGCTGCTCGTCGCGGCGATCATCAACGAGTTCCAGCGCAAGACCACGCCGGGTCATTAGCGGGCTGTAAGCCGCGCCTGCCCGTTCTCCGCAGCCCCCAGTGCGGCCCCACCCTCCCCAACCTTCTCTTCAAAGACGCAGGAAAGGCCGACCCATGACGCCCACCACCCGATCCCGCCGCACCACCGCTGCTTCGCTCATCTGCACCGCCGCCCTGGTGCTCACCGGCTGCGGCTCAGCAACGGACAGCTCGGGCGCCGCCGGCGGTTCGGTCACCCTGGGGTTCGTCAACGGTGCCAACACCCACTTCCACCAGTGTCTGCTCAAGTCCGTCGAGCAGACGGCCGAGACGGAGAAGGCGACCCTCTACTCCGCCAACTCCAAGCAGGACGCCGGGACCGAGCTGTCCAACATCGAGGACATGATCGCGCGGAACGTGGACGCCCTGATCGTCCAGACCGTCAACGTCGACGCGCTCGAGGGCGACATTGCCAAAGCCAAGAGCGCCGGCATACCGATCTTCCTCACCTCCGTCGCCACCTCGGACACGTCGGACGTGCTGGGCGTGGCCAAGGTCGACCTGAAGAAGGTCGGCGCGCTGGACGCGGGCTGGATCGAGAAGGACGCCGCAGGCGAGGACGTGAAGGTAGGGATCGTCGCGGGTGCGCCGGGCGCGGCCTCCGACCTGCTGGTGGGCGGTTTCACGGAAGCGCTGCCGGCGAACGCGAAGGTGGTGGCGAATCAGCCCGGCATGTTCAATCCCGCCAAGGCCCAGGACGTCGCCGAGAACATGATCCAGGCCCAGCCGGACCTCGACTACGCCTTCGTAGCCAACGAGGAGATGGCCTTCGCCGTCCGCAAGGCCTTCGACGCGGCCGGAGCCGAGGACGTCAAGATCGTCACCGTCAACGGCACCGAGGACGGCCTCGCCGCCGTCGAGAGCGGGCAACTGTCCGCGACGGTGGCCAACTCGGCCATGACGATCGGCCGGACCGCGGTGCAGAACACGATCGGGCTTCTCAACAAGAAGCAGACTGTTGACAAGATTGCCAACATTCCTCTTGTCTTGGTCACCAAGGACAACGTGAGCGACGCACCCCAGTACTGCCCGAAGTAGAGGCCTTCGCCAGGAAGACGGTGTGCCCCACAGTCTCCGAGCCGCACTCGCTCCGCCCGCTCCCGACACATCCGTGAGCGGCGGGAGCATCCGGAGGAAACATGGATCGCCTGCTCCTCATGCACAGCTTCGTCACCGTCGCGCACGTCGGCAGCTTCAACGGAGCCGCCAAGAAGCTGGGCTCCTCCGGCTCGTTGGTGTCACGGCACGTCGCCGAACTGGAGCGACAGGTGGGTGTCCGCCTGGTCAATCGCACGGCCCGTTCCGTCAGCCTCACGGGACCGGGCCGGCGGTACGCCGAATTCGCCGCGCGCATTCTGGAGGAAATCGAGGCCGAGGACGCCGGCATAGCCCAGCTCCACGACCGCGCCGAAGGAACACTGAGCATCATCTGCCCCAAGTGGATAGGCAGCCTGGATCTCGGGGATGCCATCGCCGCGTTCTCCGCCGCGCATCCGAAAATCCAGGTCCGTTTCGAACTCGGCGGAATGTCCGACCGGACGTACGACTTTCTGGACAGCGGCTTCGACGTCGCCTTCCACACCAGGGATCTGAGGGACTCCAGCGTCCGCCTCAAGAAGATCTCGTCGCTGCCTTTCGTCCTGTGCGCCTCCAAGGACTACATCGACCGCCACGGCGGGCTCACCCACCCGAACGACCTCGCCCGGCACCAGTGCCTCGTACACGTGAACGACCCGGTCTGGCGCATCGGCCACGGACACGCGAGCACCCTGCACAAGATCCGTAACATCGCCTTCTCGTCCAACTCCTACATCGCCCTGCAGAAGGCGGCCGTCCACGGCCTGGGCCTCGCCCTGCTGCCGCAGCGTCCGGCCTACGACGACCTGATCGGCGGAGCACTCCAGGTGCTCCTGCCCGACCTGGCGGTGCCCGACCGTCCCCTGTACGCGATCTACGGCCCCGGACAGGACACCCCGCGCAAGATCAGTGTGTTCCTGGACTTTCTCGCCGAGTGGTTCTCGAAGAATCCGATGCCGGTGATCCGGCCGTAACCGCAAGAAACGATTGCGCATTGCGTGGAGCTCGGGACATTGAGGCCGCCGTACGCCGAAACCTACGCTCACGAGGCGACCCGGAAACGAGGAACCCATGGGAATCCAGAGAATCGAATCGGTCACCTACAGCGTCGACGACCTCGATGAATGCGTCCGGTTCTTCGACGACTTCGGGATCTTCCAGGTGGAGAACACCGACGACCACGCGGTCTTCGAGACACTGACCGGCCAGACGCTGCATCTCGATGCCCACCCGAGCCCACTGCTGCCGCCTCCGGTGGAGCCCGGCCCCACTCTCCGTGAGGTCGTATGGGGCGTCGACACCCGGGAGGAACTGGAGCGGTTGGTGGCCTCGGCCGGCAAGGACCGCGAGGTCCGCGAGAGCGCCGACGGAGTCCACCACACCGTGGACGAGACCGGCTTCGGCGTCGGACTCGCCCTGGCCCGGCCGAAACCGGCCCCCGTCACCCCGCGGCCCGCCAACGCGCTCGGCAGCGTCCCTCGCTGGAACACCGCCCTGGAGCCCATCGGACGGGTCCGTCCGCTGCGCATGTGCCATGTGGCCCTCAACATCCCCAAGCCGGGCAAGGACGAGGCGGTCGCCTTCTACACCGAGCGCCTCGGCTTCCGGCCCACCGACGTGGTCGAGCCCATGGGCGTCTTCATGCAGGCCCCGGGCGACGACGACCAGCACACCATGCTGCTGTGCCACCGCCCCGACAAGGCCGGGATCAACCACATCGCCTACGAGGTCCCCGGCTTCGACGACGTCGTCGAGGGCGGCAACCACATGATCGAGCACGGCTGGCGCGAGGCGCGAAAGCTCGGCCGCCACACCATCGGCTCCAACGTCTTCCGCTTCCTGCACGCCCCCTGCGGCGGCCGCGTGGAGTACGCCGCCGACATGGACCGGGTCGACGACACCTACGAGACCCGCGTCCACGAGACCACCCCGCCCCATCACCTCTGGGCCCTGCGCACCAACCGCGACCAGGAAACCCCCGCATCCTGACCCTTGAGAGGGCACCCACCCATGACCACCGACCACGGCTACCCCGCCGTCCGCATGTACATCGCGGGCGAGTGGTGCCAGGGCGGCACCGGCCAGACCGCCCCGATCGTGAACCCGGCCACCGCACAGGCGATCGGCGAGGTGCCGCTGGCCACCCCGGCCGACCTCGACCGCGCCCTCGCCGCCGCCGAGGAGGGCTTCCGCGTCTGGCGCGACACCCCCGTCGCCCGGCGCACCGAGATCCTGCACGCCGCCGCCGACCTGATCGCCGAGCGGGCCGTCGAGATCGGCCGGATCAGCACCCTGGAGCAGGGCAAGCCGCTCGCCGAGTCCACCGGCGAGGCCCGCCGCACCGCCGAGACCCTGCGCTGGCACGCCGACGACGCCCGCCGCGCCTACGGCCGCATCATCCCGTCCGCCCCCGGCACCGTCCTGACCGTGCGCCGTGAGCCGATCGGACCGGTCGCCGCATTCGTACCGTGGAACTTCCCGGTGGGCGGCCCCAACCGGAAGATCTCCTCGGCCCTCGCCGCCGGCTGCTCCCTGGTCATCAAGGCCTCGGAGGAGACCCCGGCCACCGCCGCCGCACTCGTCGCCTGCTACGCCGACGCGGGCCTCCCGGCCGGAGTTCTCAACCTGGTCTTCGGCGAGCCCGCCGAGGTCTCCGCCCACCTCATCGCCTCCCCGGTCACCCGCCTGGTCGCCTTCACCGGCTCGGTCCCCGTCGGCAAACTGCTCGCCGCCGAGGCGGGCAAGGTCATGAAGCCCTCCCTGATGGAGCTCGGCGGACACGCCCCGGTGATCGTGTGCGCGGACGCCGACCCCGTGCGGGCCGCCCGCAAGGCAGCACAGGCGAAGTTCGTCAACGCCGGGCAGGTGTGCACCTCGCCCAGCCGGTTCCTGGTCCACGAGAGCCTCGTCGAGGAGTTCACCGCCGAGTTCGTGAGGGCCGCCGAGGCGGTCGTCGTCGGCGACGGCCTGGTTGACGGCACGAAGATGGGCCCCCTCGCCAACGAACGCCGGCTCAAGGCCATGGAGCGGCTCGTCGCCGACGCTGTCGCCCGCGGCGCCAAGGTCCGCACCGGTGGCGAACGGCTCGACCGCGCGGGGTACTTCTTCGCACCGACCGTCCTGACGGACGTACCGGAGGACGCGGAGCTGCTGCACGAGGAGCCGTTCGGGCCGATCGCGCCGATCGTGCCCTTCGCCGATCTGGACGAGGCGCTCGCGACCGCGAACGCGCTGCCCTACGGCCTCGCCGCCTACGGTTTCACCCGCTCCGCCGCCACCGCCGAACGGCTCTCCGGCGAGCTGGAGGCCGGCATCCTCTCCCTCAACCACTGCGGCGGCTCGGTCCA
Source organism: Streptomyces sp. NPDC107538 (assembly GCF_055657445.1). Classification (NCBI taxonomy): domain Bacteria; kingdom Bacillati; phylum Actinomycetota; class Actinomycetes; order Kitasatosporales; family Streptomycetaceae; genus Streptomyces; species Streptomyces sp. NPDC107538. The sequence goes on from NZ_JBVKAY010000001.1 coordinate 26,103, forward strand.
CGAGGCCCCCTCGGGCGGGGTGAAGGACAGCGGCTACGGCCGCGAGGGCGGCCCGGAAGCCCTGGACGCCTACCTGGTCACCAAGCGCGTCTCCCACCTGCTGGCGCCATGAGGTACGCGCGAGTCTCGGTCGACGGCCGGGCGGTGTGGGGTCAGGTGGGGGAGTCGGAGATCGAGCTGCTGTCCGATTCCCCGCTGGAGGGTGATCCGGACGTCATCGGGACGGTGCCCTCTGCGACGGCCGTGTGGCTGCCGCCCGTCGTACCGCCCGTCTTCTACGCGGTCGGCTACAACTACCCGCGCCACATCGCGCACGCCGGAGCCGTCACCCCCGAGCGCCCCGAAGTCGGTTACCGCGCCAACAACGCGCTCACCGGCCACGGTTCGCCCATCGTCAAGCCCGTCGAGGTCGAGGGCCGCTTCGAGGCCGAGCCCGAACTGGTCGCCGTCATCGGCCGTACGATCCGGCACGCCACGTACGAGGAGGCGCGGAAGTCCGTCTTCGGCTGGACCATCGGCAACGACGTCAGCGCCCGCGCCTGGCAGCACCGGGACCGCACCTTCTGGCGCAGCAAGAACAGCGACACCTTCAAGCCGATGGGCCCGTGGATCGAGACGGACGTGGACGCGCTCGCGCAGACGACCACGCTCAGGGTCAACGGCTCGGAGCGCGCGCGGTTCCCCACCGGCGACATGGTCCATGACCCCTTCGACCACATCGTCGCGATGACCCGCCACCTCACCCTGCACCCCGGTGACGTGCTGTGGATGGGCGCCGAGTCGACCTGCCAACTGGAGCCCGGCGACACCGTGGACATCGAGATCAGCGGTATCGGTGTGCTGTCCAACCCCGTACACCTCGAAGGGAATCGAGCATGAGCAAGGAACCCCGTTACATCCACCACGTCAACTTCCCCACGACCGACCCCGACCGCACGGCCGAGTGGTACACGAAGGTCTTCGGGATGAAGCGGATCATGCCCAAGTCCAACACCAAGGTGGTGTTGATGACCCGGGGCAACTTCGATCTCCACTTCACCCCGGTGGAGGAGATGGAGCGCATGGCGCCCTACCACTTCGCCGTCGAGGTCGACGACTGGGACGACTTCCTGGAGCACCTGGGGGAGCTGGGCATCCGGCACACCCGCCCGATCCAGCGCCCGGAGAACCAGTCGAAGTTCTGCTACATCCACGACCCCGACCACACCATGATCGAGCTGGTCTGGCACGGCAAGCGGCCCAACTGACTTAGTACGTACGGGAGTTCACCATCATGCCCATCGCCGACTCCGACGGCACCGCCATCTACTACGAGCGCCACGGCAGCGGCCCGGCGATCCTCTTCGTGCACGGCAGCGGCGGCCACCACGCCGCCTGGTGGCAGCAAGTGGCCGCACTGCGCCAGGAGTTCACGGTCATCACCGTGGACCTCCGCGGCTTCGGCAAATCCGACTCCTCCATGCCGGAGTTCGACGGCCAGGACTTCCCCGGCGACGTCGTCGCCGTCCTCGACGCCGAGGACCTCACCGACGTCATGCTGGTCGGCCAGTCCATCGGCTCCGTCGCCGCCCTGCGCGCCGGCCTGACGCGCCCCGAGCGGGTCTCCTGCGTCGTCCTCGGACACTCCCTCGGCGGCATCAGCCACCCCGAGCTGAAGGAACTGGCCGCCGCCGACCGCGCCGAAGCCGTCAAACTACCGGTCATCGACCGCCTGCTGACCAGACGCTTCCAGCAGCAGCGGCCGGACCTCACCTTCCTGTTCCAGCAGATGGGCACCTTCAACGTCGCCAGGATGCAGGACCTGCGCAACCTCGACACCAACGGCCCGACCCTGGAAGAAATCCAGGCCTCGGACGTCAAGGTCGCGTTCCTGGCCGGCGAGAAGGACGCCGTCCTCGGCGTGAAGACCGTCACCCGCGCCCACGGACTGCTGCCCGGATCGCATCTGGAGATCGTCCCCGGTGCCCCGCACTCCATGTACTGGGAGACACCGGAGCCGTACAACGCGGCGGTCGCCCGTCTGCGCCGCACCCTGACCGCACCGAAGGAAGCCGCATGAGCAACCTGACCCTGGACGCCGCCGAGGAGATCATCGCCGCCGCCCACACACGCGCCCGGGCGCTCGGAAAAGCGGTGAGCGTCGCCGTGGTGGACGCGGGAGGCTTTCCCATCGCCATCCACCGCGCGGACGGGGCACGCCCTCTCACCCCGGACATCGCCCGCGCCAAGGCCTACACCGCCGCCGTGATGCAGCGGCCCGGCACGATGCTGAAGAAGTGGCAGGAGAGCCAGCCCGTCTTCTTCTCCCAGCTCTCCCAACTCCCCGGCGCCGCCCTGCCGATCATGGCCACCGAGGGCAGCGTCACCATCAAGAGGGACGGCGAGATCATCGGCGGCCTCGGCATCGCCGGCGGCACGGCCGAGGAGGACCAGCGGATCGCCGACGAGGTCCTCGAATCCCTCGGCTACGAGCTGGAGTTCGCCGCCTGGGGTGTCGCGGGCACACCGGCTGCTCCCGGAAAGGACTGACGATCATGGCGGATACGTTCAACTACCGCATCGACCACCACGGCAGCCTGGTCCGCCCCCTCGAACTCGTCGCGGCCCGGGCGACGGGCGACCCCGAGGCGTTGAACGAGGCGGAACTCGCCGCAGTGAAGGATCTCGTGGCCTACCAGCGCAAGTTGCGCTCCACCGTCGTCACGGACGGCGACTTTCCCCGCGAGGACTTCCGCAGCGCGGTCCTCGACGGAGTGTCAGGATTCCGCCGTACCGAGGAAGTGGACTCCGACGGCTTGGTGCGCTGGGTCGCCGAGTCCCTCCCGAAGGCTGACGGACCGCTCCTCGCCCACTGGACCGCCCGACTCGCCGAGCTGACGGTGATCGCGCCGAAGGTGTCGCTGCCCTCCCCGGCGTACCTTGCCGCCACCACGTACCGGCCTGGCCTCGGCCCGTCCTCCGCTCGGGAACTCGGCGAAGCTCTCGCCGAGATCATCCGGACGGAGATCGAGCTGCTGGTCTCCCAGGGGGTGCGCCTGATTCAGCTCAACAACCCGTTGCTGCTGGGCCAGGTGGCCACCGACCCGGTTGACCCGGGCGCACTGTCCTTCGAGGACGCGCTCGCCGTCGACGGGCTCGCGGTACGGCTGGACGAGCGCCCCGAGGGCGTACGGATCGGCCTCGCGCCCGGCCGGACCGCCCCCGCCGCCCTTGACCGGGCCCGAGCCGAGACGCTCTACGGCACCATCGGCGCCGACCGTTGGATCCTGCCCTTCGACCAGGGCACCCCGGCCGAGCTCGACCTGGTCAAGGCGCTGCCGGACGACCGTGACTTCTGCCTGGGCGTGGTCGACGCGACCGTGCCCGAGCTGGAGGACATCGACACGGTGATGGAACGGATCGACGCGGTCGGCGAGTTCAAGGACCTGGAGGACGGGGCCGTGGCGCCCTCCCGCGGCTTCGCCGACGTGGCGAGCAGGCCGCTGCTGAGCGCCGAGGACCAGCGTGGGAAACTGGTCCTGGTGGAGACGATCGCCCGGTACTGCTGGGGCAACGAGTTCTGAGGGAACACGACGGGGCCGGGCAGCAACCGCCCGGCCCCGTCGGCTGATCGCACCGTGTTCACCGTGGCGCGCTCACAGCACCTCGGCGAATATCACCGCGCGATCCGTGAGCAGCGGCCACACCGTCTTCACGATCAGCTCCTCGAAGTGGTCGGCCGCCTTGTGCGCCTCGAAACCGGCTCGGTCGGCGTACTGCTCGTACAGCACGAAACTGCCCGGCCGGTCAGCCTCCAGGTGCACCTCGTACGCCAGGTTCGCGGGCTCGGCACGGGTGTGCTCACGCACCCGCAGCAGCGCGGCGCGCACCGTGGCCTCGTCGGCGGGTTCGCAGTGGTAGCGGGCGATGACGGCGTAGGCCATGTCTGTCTCTCCTCGGCGGATTCCGGTCCGGGGGCCACATCCACACCCTCCGGCCTGCTGATTCCAGCACGGATCATGCGTCCGCCCACCTGCGCGCGGCGCAAGCAAAGGCTGCCCGTGCGGTGCTGGTGGCCCACGCCCACATGGTGTGTTGTCGCATCCGGCCCGTACGGCCGTTCAAAAGCGCGGACCGCGTCATCGCGGCGGACGAAGGAAGTGATGCTCCATGCGTACTGTGGAAGCCCTCTCGGGCGGGGAGTGGGTGGCGACCGGCGACTGGATCGACGTCCACGACCCGGCGGACGTCCGCACGCCGGTCGCCCGCGTCCCCGCCCTCGCCGCCAAGGACGTCACCCGCGCCTACGACCACGCCGAACGTGCCTTCACCGCGTGGCGGCGCACCAGCCCCTTCGAGCGGTCCCGGATCATGACGGACGCGGCCCGGCTGATCCGCGAGCGGGCCGAGGAGATCGCCGCCGACGTCACCGCCGAGAACGGCAAGACCCTGACGGAGGCGACCGGCGAGACGCTCAAGGCCGCCGACTTCCTGGAGTACTACGCCGGTCTCGCCCGCCAGGGCTACGGCACCCTCCTGCACGACGTACGGCCGAACCACCGCACCCACACCCAGCGCGAGCCCATCGGCGTGATCCTCGTGATCAGCCCGTGGAACGACCCGCTGATCACCCCGGCCCGCAAGCTCGCCCCCCTGCTCGCGGCCGGCAACACGGCCGTGTGCAAGCCGGCTACCGAGACCCCGCTGTCCGGCCTGCACTTCGCCCGCGCCCTGCACGACGCGGGCCTGCCGGCCGGGGTGTTGAACGTCGTCACGGGCCGTACGGCCGAGATCGAGGAGGCGCTCCTCGACGACCCGCGGATCGTCGGCATCACGTTCACCGGCTCGAACGCCGTCGGAGGCCGCATCCGCCGCCGGCTCGCCGACCGCAACGTCCGCTTCCAGGGTGAACTCGGCGGCAAGAACGCCTCGGTCGTCCTCAGGGACGCCGACCTGCCGGCCGCGGCCAAGGCCGTCGTCGCCGCCTCCTTCGGCCAGGCCGGACAGCGCTGCACCGCCACCAGCCGGGTGATCGTCGAGCAGCCGGTTCACGAGGAGTTCACCCGGCTCCTGGTCGCCGAGGTCGAGACGCTGAAAGTCGGTCCGGGCAGCGCCCCGCAGACCACCCTGTGCCCCTTGTCCAGTCCGAAGCAGCGGGACTCCGTACTCGCCGACCTCGCACGGGCCGTCGAGCAGGGCGCCACCGTCCTCACCGGCGGCGAGGCCGACACCGACGGCGACCGCGCCCACGGCTGCTACGTCCAGCCGACCGTCCTCGCCGACGTCACCCCCGAGACGGCGGTCTGGCGCGAGGAGGTCTTCGGACCGGTCCTCGTGGTCCGCGCCGTCGAGGACTTCACGGAAGCCGTCGACGCGGTCAACGACTCCGACTTCGGCCTCGCCGCCGCCGTCTTCACCCGCGACCTCGCCACCGCCCACCGCTTCGCGGACGAGGCGGAGTGCGGCCAGGTCGCCGTCAACACCACGACCACCGGCTGGGACGTCCACCTGCCCTTCGGCGGCTTCCGGGACTCGGGCACGGCGTACAAGGAGCAGGGCGACGAGGTGCTCCGCTTCTCCACCCGCGTGAAGACGGTGGCGATCAACCTCGGAGCCCCGGAACAGAACCGTGGGCAGACCGGTGAGGAGACTCGTGGCTGACGAGACCGTCGGCATCGTCGGCGCGGGCATCGTGGGCCTCGCGACAGCCCGCGAGATCGCCCTGAGCCGCCCCGGCACCCGGGTCGTCGTCCTCGAGAAGGAACAGGAGGTATCGCTCCACCAGACGGGTCACAACTCGGGAGTCGTGCACGCCGGGATCTACTACAGGCCCGGCAGCCTGAAGGCGGACCTCACGGTCCGGGGCGTGGCCCTGCTGCGTGAGTACTGCCAGGAGCGCGAGCTGCCGTACCGCGAGATCGGCAAGCTGGTGACGGCCGTACGCGAGGACGAACTCGGCCGGATGAACGACCTCTACGACCGGGCCAGGCACAACCACGTGCCCGACCTCAGAAAGGTCTCCCGCGAGGAGATCAGGGAGATCGAGCCGAACGCCGGCGGCGTCGCCGCGCTGCACTCCCCGCGCACCGCGATCACCGACTACCCGGCCATCTCCCGGGCCTTCGCCAAGGACATCGTGGACTGCGGTGGTGAGGTACGGCTGGGCTTCCCGGTCACGTCGATCACCAGCGTGCCGGGCGGAGTGGAGGTCGCCTCGGGGCAGGAACGGGTCCGCACCGACCGGCTGATCCTGTGCGCCGGCCTTCAGTCCGACACGGTCGCCGGACTCGCCCAGGACAGGAAGGAGCCGCGGATCGTCCCCTTCCGGGGCGAGTACATGCTGCTCAGACCGGAGCGTGCCCACCTGGTCCGGGGCCTGATCTACCCCGTGCCCGACCCCCGCTACCCCTTCCTCGGCGTGCACTTCACCCCCCGCGTGGACGGCTCGGTGGAGGTCGGCCCCAACGCCGTCCTGGCGCTGGCCAGGGAGGGCTACACCCGCACGAGAGTCTCACCCAGGGACCTTCTGGGCCTCGCCGGCTACCCCGGCACCTGGAAGATGGCGGCCCAGCACTGGCGTACCGGAATCAGGGAGTACCGCGGCTCCTTCTCCGCCACGGCCTTCATGAAGGACGCCGGGCAGTACGTGCCCGGGGTCACGGTGAAGGACGTCGTACGGGGAGGGGCGGGCGTACGCGCGCAGGCCCTGGATCGCGACGGGACTCTCGTGGACGACTTCCGCATTCATCAGGTCGGCCGGGTCACCGCCGTGCGCAATGCGCCCTCGCCCGCCGCGACGGCGTCGATGGCCATCGCCGAGCACATCGTCGAGACCGTGTTCCGGAACCCGCCCGCAGGCTGAGAGTTCCCTGCGTACGGCGCACTTACTGGTTGCGCTCCCGGGGGCTCCGCAAGCGCTCACCACCCGCCTAGCGTTCCTTCCGCACCACCCCACCACCTCGCTCTACGGAAAGAGTTGAAGACATGTTCGTCGTCGACACCCAGATCCACATATGGCTGGAAGAGACCCCGGACCGCCCCTGGGTGCCGGGCGCCCGGGAGCGCATCCGTCTCAACGGCCACCGTGAGGACCCCTTCTCCTACGAGGAGGCCCTGGAGCTGATGGACGAGGCCGGCGTCAACCGTGCGCTGATCCTGCCGCCGTCGTGGGAGGGCGACCGCATCGACTACGCCCTGGAGGCCTGCGAGGCGCACCCGGACCGCTTCGGCATCATGGCCCGCATCCCGCAGAACAAGCCCGAAGAGGGCAAGGCGATGCTGAAGGACTTCGCACAGAACCCGCACGTCAAGGGCACCCGGCTCACCTTCCACCGGCCGATCGACCGCAACTGGATGATCGACGGCACCAATGACTGGTACTGGCCGCTCGCCGAGGAACTGCGCATCCCGATGATGGTCCACGCCCCCATCTGGAAGCGCGAGCTCGGCGAGATCGCCGCCAAGCACCCCGAGTTGAAGATCATCATCGATCACATGGGCATCATGGCCCGCTGCGTCGACGACGCCATCGGCTACTGGGTCCAGGAGACCGCCGACCTGGCCGTCCACCCGAACATCTACGTGAAGGTCTCGGCGCTCCCGGGCTACTCCACGCAGCCCTTCCCGAACAACAACATCCAGAAGTACGTCCGCGAGATGGTCGACAAGATGGGCCCGCAGCGCTGCTTCTACGGCACGGACATCACGCGGCTGCTGGGCCACGGCATCACCTACACCGACACGATCGAGCAGTTCACCAAGCACTGGGACTTCACGCCCGAGGAGCTTGAATGGATCATGGGTCGCGGTATCTCCGAGGTCCTGAACTGGCCGATCGAGGGCTGAGGAAGCACGAGAGATGACCGACACGACCCACTCCTCGGGCGCCGACGGCGGCGACGCTCTCGTCACCGCCTTCAACGCCGTCGGCGCCGACTACCTGTTCTGCTCCTCGGGCTCCGAGTGGGCCCCGGTGTGGGAGTCCCTGGCCCGCCGCCACCGGGACGGTCTGCCCGGCCCGGAGTACCTGGACCTGACCCACGAGACCGTGGCGGTCGGCATGGCCACGGGGTACGGGCTGGTGAAGCGCCGGCCGCAGGGCGTGCTGCTGCACGCGGCGCCCGGTCTGCTCCAGGGTTCGATGGCGGTGCACGGGGCGCTGCTGGCGGGTGTCCCGATGGTGGTCTCCTCGTCGGAGTCCACCACGTACGGCGACGGGCCCGGTCAGGACCCGGGCGGGCAGTGGTACCGCAACCTGTCCATCGTGGGCGGCCCGCACGGCGTCGCGGGTCCGTTCGCCAAGTGGGCCAACGAGGCCGCCAGCGTCCACACCCTGCCCACGATGATCACGCGGGCGGCGGAGCTGTCCTGGCGGGCCCCCGGGGGGCCGGCGTATCTGAACATCCCGCTGGAGATCCTGCTGGAGCAGTGGGACGGCCGTGAGGCCAAGCCGATCGTCCCGCCGGGGTCCACGCACAGTTCGCCCGAAGAGGCCGACACCGTCGCCGAGATGATGCGTGAGGCCGCCAACCCGGTGATCGTGACCGAGACGGCCGGCCGGGAGGCGGGCGGATTCGAGGCTCTGATCGGCTTCGCCGAGGCGTGGCAGATTCCGGTCGTCGAGCCGGACTCCGCCGTGTGCGGCAACTTCCCGCGCACCCACCCCCTGCACGCGGGCAGCGACATCGGCCCGTGGCTCGACGAGGCCGACCTGATCCTGCTCGTCAACTGCCGAGCTCCCTTCTACCCGCCCAGCCGGAAGCCCGCCCGGGCCAAGGTCGTGGTGATCGACGAGGTGCCACAGCGCCCGCACGTCGTGTACCAGGTCCTGTTCGCGGACCGGTACCTGGAGGGCAACGTCACCAACACGCTGCGTCAGCTCACCAAACGGGCCAAGGACCTCGACCGGACCGTGGTCACCACGAGGCGCGCGGCGCAGGACGACCGGCACGCCGACGAACTGGCCGCGATCGCCGCCGCCGAGGGGAGGGCCGCCTCGTCGGCCGACGGCATCGACCCGGTGCTCGTCGCCGCCACCCTGCGCAAGCTCCTGGACGGCCGGGACGCGATCGTCGTCGACGAGACCATCACCCACAGCCGCGTCGTCAAGCGCCATGTGCGGACCGACGCACCCGACTCGTACTTCTACGTCCAGGGCGGCCTCGGCCAGGGCATCGCCGTCGCGCTCGGCGTCAAACTCGCCGCCAGGGAACGCCCGGTGGTCCTCACCATCGGCGACGGCGCGTTCACGTACAACCCGGTGATCCCGTCGTACGACGCCTCGAAGGCATACGATCTGCCGCTGCTGATCGTGGTGTTCAACAACCGTGTCTACAAGTCGATGAACCTCAACCACCGCCGCTTCTACCCCGAGGGCGCCGCCGCCGAGACGGGGGAGTGGCTCGGTATCGACCTGCACCGGCTGCCCCGACTGGCGCGGTTCGCCGAGCCGTTCGACATGCACACCGAGACCGTCGACGCACCGGAGGCGCTCGCGCCCGCGTTGGAGCGCGCCCTCAAGGCCGTGACCGAGGGCATCACCGCCGTCGTGGACGTGCTCGTCACCCGATGACCCAGGAGGCACCGTCACCATGTCCACCCCACCGACGAAGGTCCGGGTTCCCGCCGACGACCTGCGCACCTTCTCCGCCTCACTTCTGGAGAAGGGAGGCCTGAGCGCCGAGCACGCCGCCACCACCGCCGACGTCTTCGTCTGGGCCGCGCTGCGCGGCGTCGACTCGCACGGCATCGCCCGCGTCCCCGCCTACCTGGAACTGCTCGCCAAGGGCGTGGCCAACGCGAAGCCCGACATCAGGATCGAGTCGACGACCCAGGCCGCCGCCGTCCTCGACGCCGACCGGGCCCCTGGTCCGGTGGCGCTGTCCGCCGCCGCCGACGAGGCCGTCATCCGGGCGCGGACCACCGGCATCGCCTCCGTCGGTGTGCGGGAGACCGTCCACACCGGAGCCATCGGCTACTACGTCTCGAAGATCGCGGACCAGGGCCTGGTCGGACTCGGCTTCGTCGCCGGCATGCCCAACATGGGTTACACCGGCGTCAGGGGCGCCGCCGTGGCCACCAGCCCGCTCGCCATCGCCGTACCCACGTCCGAGTCGTCGAGCCATGCCCCGCTGCTCCTCGACATGGCCACCGCCACCATCGCCCTCGGCAGGATCCGCCAGGCGAAGGCGAGCGGCACGCCCCTGCTCGAGGGAGCCGCCGCCACCGAGGACGGCACCCCCACGACCGACCCGGAGAAGGCGGTCATGCCGCTGCCGCTCGGTGGCGCCAAGGGATCCGGCATGTCCCTGGCGTTCGAGCTGCTGACCAGCGTGCTCGTCGGCGCACCGATCTTCTCCGCGTTCCACTCGGACGCCCCCCAGGGCCGCAAGCACCGCCAGAACGCGCTGCTCATCGCCCTCGACCCGGCGGCCTTCGGCGCAGCGGACGGCTTCACCGCCGCGGTCGATGCCACGCTGGGCACCTTGAAGGGCCTGCCGGTGGCGGACGGCGCGGACGGAGTGCACTACCCCGGTGAGCGCAGCGCCGTCGTGGCCGCGGAGCGACGCGAGAAGGGAGTGCCGGTGGCGCCGAAGCTGTGGAGTGAGCTGACGAAGTACGCCGAGGAACTGGGCGTCACGCCGCCGCATGCCGTGAGCTAGGTGATGGCGGCCCGGCCGCCATCCAGAAGGGCCGGGGGCCGTGTGTCGGCACCCCGGCCCTTTCCCGTATATGACCTGCCCTTGTGCCTGCCGTACGAGGGGCGACGCGTGCGCTTCAGGGGCGAGGGCCCACAGCGTCGGGGGCACGCGTCCCTTCGCGGCGCCCCAGTTCGGACTTCCACACGCGGAAGCCCTCCTCGGACCGGCCGCGGCGCCAGTAGCCGGAGACGGACACCTGTTCGCGGGGCAGCCGACGTTCGGCGAGAAGATGGGGCCGCAGCTCGTGCATGACCTCCTGGGCCTCGCCGTGCACGAACGCGTGCACTCGGCCCGGCAGCCACTCCATGTCCCGTACGGCGGCCAGGAGCAGGCTCGCCGATTCGGTTCCGTGCCGATGGACGTAGGTGATCCTGCCGTTCTTCGGGCTCGGAAGGGCATGCTCGTGCGCGGGGGAGTCGACCAGCGCCACGACTCGGACCACCGCAGTGTGCGGCAGTTCTGCCAGGGCGGCCGTGATCGCCGGCAGGGCTGACTCGTCGCCCACCAACAGATGCCAGTCGGCGGAGAGATCGGGGCGGTAGCCGCCGCCCGGACCGTTGGCCAGGAGCCGGTCCCCGGGAACCGCCCTCGCCGCCCAGGGGCCGGCTACTCCTTCGTCGCCGTGGAGAACGAAGTCGATGGCCATCGTGCCTGATACGACGTCAGGGAAGAGCGCTGTGTACGTGCGAACGGCGGGCAGATCCTCCGGTGGCAGCGTGCGACGCAGAACGCGCATGTCGAACGGCTCGGGGTAGCGGACCCCGTCCTTCGGGAACACGAGCTTGACGTAGCGGTCGGTGTACTCGCTTCCCGCGAAGGCCGAGAGATCCTCACTGCGAAACCAGATCCGGCGCAGGCTCGGTGTCAGCATCTCGGTGCGCGTCACGGTCAAATAGGTCGTCACACTTGCTCCTTCATTGATCGCAGCCCGGAGAACCGTCCCTGACTCAGCCGACGGAGAAGCCGCGGACGCACGGCAGACCGTGCGCGCGTGTACCGGACCGATGTGCCTGACGAGCGTCGCAGTCGTCGGGCGAACCGACAACGCGGTTGTGTGGCAGCAATGGTTGCGGTGCGGGAAACGTCACTCCGCACTGTCACCCCTAGGTGCACACAGAATCGCTGATTATATTGTTAACAATCTGCTAGCTGCGCCACGCCGTGTTGCCCGATGTGCCAGGCGGCCGCGGCTACGACGAAGGAGTCTTCCATGCAGTGGTTCCCGGTATCCCCCAGAAACGTCGCCGTTGCGGGCTCGCTCGCACTGATCCTCGCCGCCGCGCCCGCATCGGCGCTCGCGGCCCCTGCCGCCCGCACCGCCGACGCCGAGGACGCGGCGCTGGCCTTCGACGCGGCCGCCTACACGACGATCGCGGTCACCGTCGACGGCGAGCCGATGAACGTGCGCTGGTACAAGGAGATCTGCTACGTCGCGAACCCCGTCGCCGCGGCCGCGCAGCAGCCCACCCTCGGCGGCACCACCACCACGATCTCCAACACCGCGTGCGGCTACCAGAGCATGAACGTGTTCGTGCCTGAGAGCGCCTTCGACAACCAGCGGGCGCCGGTCTATTTCGCGGTGAACAACGGTGGCTGGTGGGCCAGTTACGTCAAGGCGAGCGTGACCGGCGGTGCCTCCTACAACAGTGCGACCAGCAACGTGGGTGCGGCCCTGAAGGCCGGCTACGTCTTCGCGGACATCGCCAGCCGCAGCCGCGGCATGGTCGGCGCCGACGGTTCGTCCCCCGGCAAGGCCCCGTCCGCGGTCGTCGACGCCAAGGCCGCGGTCCGCTACCTGCGCCTCAACGACCGCGCGATGCCCGGCAGCGCCGAGCGGATCGTCGTCAACGGAACCAGCGGTGGCGGCGCCCTCTCGTCGATCCTTGGCGCCTCCGGCAACAGTTCCGTGTACGACCCGTACCTCGCGCGGATCGGCGCCGCGGGCATCGGCTCCAAGGGCCGCAGCACCCTGCGCGACGACGTCTTCGCCGTCAACGCGTACTGCCCCATCACCGACCTCGGCAACGCGGACGTCGCCTACGAGTGGCTCTACAACATCCTCGGCACCCGCGACGAGACCGGCTCGAACGCCTCGGCCGACGCCGCCGCCGAGATCGCCGCCAAGTTCCCGGCGTACGAGCGGAGCCTCGGGCTGCGCAACCCCGACGGCACCAGGCTCACCGCCGCGACCATGCTGAACACCATCGAGCGGGAGGTCATCCGCTCCGCCGAGGCCTACATGAAGGCGAGCTCCGCCAACACCGTTCCGGCGCTCGGGGAGAACTTCGTCATCACGTCCGGCGGCATGGGCGGTGGCGGCACGACGACGAAGTCGTACGTCAACGACTGGATCGACGTCGACAACGACACCGACAAGGTGCTCTCGCTCGACATGGACAACTACCTCGCCTTCGTCGCCACCCAGGCCACCCTCAAGACCACGCCCGCCTTCGACGCCGTCGGCGTCTTCGGGAACACCACCGGCCGGACCGAGACCAACCTCTTCGGCCCGTACAGCCAGAAGTACATGAACTACACCGAGTACAGCTGGGACCACAACGACGTGGCCGGCGACGGCAGCGGTCTCGACGACACCGGCCTGACGTGGGCCGAGTACACCAAGAAGTCGAGCACGACCGTCGACGACCAGCTCCGCCTGATCAACCCGATGGAGTTCGTCGGCACGAAGGCCGACACCGCGCCGAACTGGTACGTGCGCAACGGCACCCGGGACCGGGACACCTCGTTCATCATCTCGATCAACCTCGACCGGGCGCTTGCGGCGGACAAGGACGTCAAGAACGTCGACTACCAACTCGCCTGGAACCAGCCGCACGCCGGCAACTACGACGTGCCCGAGGTCATGGCGTGGCTCGCGAAGGCGATCACCAAGGCCGGCGACCCGCTGGCCACCGGACCGGGAGCCTCATGAACCTGAAGAAGTCGCACAGTGGCGTTGTCGGCGTCGCGTTGGTCTCGACACTCGCCGTGTCCTTCGCATCGCTGCCGTCGGCCGCCTTCGCGGCGTCCGGCCGAGCGTCTCGGGTCACGACGGAGACGATCGACGCGGACGGAGTCACCGGCATCACCGCCGCGTCCTACGACAGCCTGTTCAGCGGCGGTGACGCCGAACAGGGCGTGGCGGCCTTGATCGCGGCGGGCGCGGTGAAGATCAATGACGTGCCGGTGCCCACCGTGAACGGTGAGGGCGCGTACAGCGCGGACCGCCTGGACATCAACGGCGGAAGCGGGTTGTGGAAGAACGCGGACGGGACCTGGTCGTACAACGTCCAGGCGCTGTTACAGGGTTCGAACGAGAGCTACGCGACCGCGGTCGTCCACTTCGTCAACGCCGTGACGCTGATGCGCGGAATCAGCTACCAGCTCACCCTCACCGGCGGCAAGGTGACCGCGATCGACGCGACCGTCAAGGATGTCGCCTTCGCGAACAGGGTGAGCAAGAAGCGGGGTTTCACGACCTTCACCATCGTGGCCAAGGGGGACGGCAGCACGGACAAACCGAATCCCTCGGGACTCAGGTTCCCGAACACCCATGTGCTCGGTCACCCGCAGAGTCAGAACATGGTGCTGTACTGGAAAGACGTCGACGGCTGGCACCTGGAGCGCGCGGCCGGCAGGGACGTGGTCCTCGGTGTGAGCGTCGATGCGGCGGGAAAGCTGACCGCTTCGGTCAACGGGGCGGCGTTCACGGACTCACGTCTGACGCTGCAGTATTCGGAGCCCTGGAACAGGCCCACCCAGCCGTTCAGGGCCCTGTACTGGATGGGCGAGAACAACGTGGCCGCCACCCAGTGGTTCGCCACTCCCGGTGTCACCGTCGGCTTCTCGCGCGGAGCGGCCGCGAGGTCCGAGCTCGCGGCCGCTGTCACGAAGGCGCGCGACGCGCTCGACACCGTGGTGGTCTCCGGCTCCGGTGACGGGTCCGACGTGGCCGGCGGCGAGATGTGGGTCACTCAGGCCTACCACGACATCTTCGCCAGGGCGGTCGCGGACGCGCAGGCCGAACTCGACGACGAGGACGCGACGAACAGCGAGTACGAAGGCGCGCTCTACCGTCTGGCCCAGGCCTACGGTGGCCGGACGGGGGACAGGTTCAGCCGGCTGGAGAACACCTACTTCGGCAGCGGTGACGACTACGGCTTCGGGGAGCCGTTCGACACCGGATACAACGGCACCGGGTTCTGGACCTTCGCCCAGGCACATCTCGGAACCGGCACGGGCGACTGAAACGCCCCGCAATGAACACAGCCTGGGGGCCAAGTGGGGGTTGACACCCACTTGGCCCTCAGGTCACGCGGAGCTCGGCTCGGGTGGCGCGGCTCAGGCGGAGTTGATGACGACGCACTTCACCTGCGTCCAGTCCTCCAGGTAGTCGGGACCCATGGAACGCCCGAAGCCGCTGTGCTTGTAGCCGCCGAAGGGCGCGCCGATCGCGCCGTTCGGGCCGCCGTCGCCGAGGGTGTTGACGGCGACCTGCCCGGCCTGGACTCGGCGGGCCAGTCGTACCGCGCGGCCGACGTCCCGCGTCCAGACGGTGGCGGTGAGGCCGTAGCGGGTGCCGTTGGCGATGGCGACGGCCTCTTCCTCGTCCTCGTAGGTGATGACGGAGAGTACGGGGCCGAAGATCTCCTCCTGAGCGATGCGCATGTCCGGAGTCACGCGGTCGAAGAGGGTCGGTTCGACGAAGTAGCCGTCGTCGTAGGGCGCACCGGTCAACTTGCCGCCACCGACGACCACTTCGGCGCCCGCTTCCCGGCCGATGGCCAGGTAGTCCAGAACTCGCTTCTCCTGCCGGGCGTTGATGAGCGGGCCCATGTCGACGGGCTGGTCCCACAGACCGACCCGTACGGCGCGGAAGGCGTCGGCGAGTTCGGCGACGAGCCGGTCGTGGAGCGAGGAGTGGACCAGGACACGGGAGCCGGCTGCGCAGACCTGGCCGCTGTTCATCACGATGCTGCGCACGATCGCCGGTACGGCCTTGGCCAGGTCGGCGTCCGGCAGCACGATCTGCGGGGACTTGCCGCCCAACTCCAGTTGCAGCGGTATGAGGTTGCGGGCGCAGGCTTCCATGACGGCGGTGCCGGTGGCGGGGGAGCCGGTGAAGCTCATCTTGCGGATGCCGGGATGGGCGGGCAGGGCGGCCCCGGCCTCGTCGCCGAAGCCGGTGACGACGTTCAGGACGCCGGGCGGGATACCCGCCTCCTGCGCCAGCTTGGCCAGGTACAGGGCGGTGAGCGGCGCGTCCTCCGCCGGCTTGAGAACGACCGTGTTGCCGGCTGCGATCGGGGCCGCGGTGTTGAAGACCGTCATGGGTCCGGGCGCGTTCCAGGGGATGATCGCGCCGATCACGCCGTACGGCTCGCGCAGCGTCAGGCCCAGGATGTCGGGGGAGCGGGTGGGCAGGGTGTCGCCGAAGACCTTGTCGGCCTTGCCCGCGAGGTAGGTCAGGCGCGCGGCGATGGGGGAGGGGCCGACCGGGCGGCCCACCTCGATCGCCTCCAGGCGGTTGATGTCGTCGTCGTGTTCGCGCACCAACTCGGCCCAGCGGTAGAGGAGTTCGCCGCGTGTGGCCGGGCTGGTGTCGCGCCACGCGGGCAGGGCGGCCTCGGCGGCGCGTACGGCGTCGTCGATGTCCTCGGCGGTGCCGCGCGGGACACGGGCCAGCACCGCCCCGGTGGCCGGGTCGACGACGTCGAGGGTGGTCTGGGAGCGGGCGGGGAGCCACTCGCCGCCGATGAGGTGGGTGCCGTCGGGCAGCAGGGCGGTGATGTCGAGCGGGGCGGGTGCGGTGGTGGTCATCGTGATCCTTGACGAGGAGGGGTGTACGGGGCCCGGGGTCCGCGGTTACGCGGCCTGGTCCATGACGTGGTCGTAGCGGTGGCAGGCGACGGCGACGCCGTCCCGGTCGGTCAGTTCGGGGCGGGTCGTCCGGCAGATCTCCTGGGCGAAGGGACAGCGAGCGGCGAAATCGCAGCCAGTGCCGGGACGTCCCGTTGTCACGGGGGTGGTGGCGACGGCGCGCAGCCGTTCGGTGCGGCGCGCGAGTTGGGCCACCGGGTCGGGGACCGGGGCCGCCGCCAGCAGGGCGCGGGTGTACGGGTGGGCGGGGGTGTCGGCGACGCGGGCCGCCGGGCCGTGCTCGACGACCCGGCCGGCGTAGAGGACGACGACGCTGTCGCTGAGGTAGCGCACGACCGCGAGGTCGTGGGAGATGAAGAGGTAGCTCAGGCCACGGGTGTCCTTGAGCCGGGCGAGCAGGTTGAGGACCTGTGCCTGCACGGACAGGTCCAGTGCGCTGACCGCCTCGTCGCACACGATGAAGTCGGGTTCCATCACCAATGCCCTTGCGATGGCGATGCGTTGGCGCTGGCCGCCGGAGAAGGCGGCCGGATAGCGGCGGGCGGCACCGGGCGGCAGCCCCACGTCGTCGAGGGCGCGCAGCACCCGCTTCTGGATCTCCTCGGCGGGCAGGGCCAGGTTGTACCGCAGCGATTCGGCGAGGGTGTCGCCCACGGTGTGCGCCGGGTTCATGGATCCGTAGGGGTCCTGGAAGACCACCTGCATCCGGCGGGCCAGCGATCGGCGGTCCGTGCGGGAGGCGCGGGTGATGTCCGTGCCGTCGAAGGCGATCGTGCCGTCGGCCGCGGGGACGAGCCCGAGGAGTGCGGAGCCGATGGTCGACTTGCCCGAGCCGGACTCGCCGACCAGTCCGACGGTCTCGCCGCGGCGCACGGTCAGGTCGACGCCGCGTACGGCGTTGAGCGGGCCGCCGCTGCGGCGTGGCCGGGGGTAGGTGACGCTCAGGTCGCGCACCTTCACCAGGTCAGTCACGAGGTGCGCCTCCGGTCAGTTCGAGGGGCTTCAGACATCGGGTCGAACGCTCCAGGGTCGCCAACTGGGAGATGACGACCGGCTTTTCACGGCAGGCGTCGGTCACCCGTGGGCAGCGGTTCTGGAAGTGGCAGCCGACCGGCCACTGGGGCGGAGGCGGCACGGCGCCCTCCACAGCGGGAAGCGGCTCGCCCGGCACCGCGTGGTGGGGGTCGGAGCGCAACAGGCCGGCCGTGTAGGGGTGGGCCGGCGTGGTGACCAGGGCGGTCACCTCGGCCTCCTCGACGACCTCGCCGGCGTACATCACCACAGCCCGGTCGCACAGGTCGGCCAGAACTCCCCAGTCGTGGGTGATGAGAATGACGGCGGTGCCGGAGGCCTGGAGTTCGCGCAGCAGGTCCAGGATCTCCGCCTGCACGGTCACGTCGAGCGCGGTGGTGGGTTCGTCGGCGATGACCAGGGCGGGATCACCCGCCAACGAGGCGGCGATGCCCACGCGTTGGGCCATGCCTCCGGACAGCTGGTGCGGGTAACTCGCGGCGACGCGGGCCGGGTCGGGCAGCCGTACCTTCTCGAAGAGCTCCAACACGCGCTGCCTGGCCTCCTTGCGGGTGCACCCGGTGTGCACCCGGACGGCCTCGGCGACCTGGGCTCCGGCCGTGAACGACGGGTCCAGGCTGGAGATCGGGTCCTGGGAGATCCAGCCGATACGGCGGCCCCGGATCCGCCGCAGCGACGCCGCGTCGGCGTGGGCGAGGTCGGCGCCCTCGAAGCGGATGGTGCCGGTGGTGATCTCGCCGCCCGCCGGCAGCATGCCCAGCAGCGAGGTCGCGGTGATGGTCTTGCCGCAGCCGGTCTCGCCGACGATCCCCAGGACCTCGCCGGCCGCCAGGTCGAAGGAGACGTCCCGGATCACCTCGGTCGCCTTGCCGTCCACCGGCAGCGCGACGGTCAGGCCGCGGACGGAGAGCAGAGCGTCGGCGGGCGGCTCTCCCACGGACTGGACCGACGGCCGCGGTGCCACAGCGGCGGCCGCGGCAGCCGCGCGGCGCCTACGGGACGGTGGCTTGTCGGCCGGGGGCGCGTACCGCTCGGCCAAGGTGTCACGCAGACCGTCGCTCAACAGGCCCAGGGCCAGGATGAAGCTGATGATCATCAAGCCGGAGGGCACCAGCAGCCAGGGATCGGTACCGACGTTCTTCGACGCCTCGGCGATCATGCTGCCCCAGCTGGCCTCGGTGGTACCCAGGCCGAGGAAGCCGAGCCCGGTCTCCAGCAGCACGGCATAGGCGCCGTACACGGAGGCCTGGACCAGGATGACACCGCTGACGCGCGGGGCGACGTGCCGGCGGATGATCACCCGGTCGCGGATGCCGCTCGCGACGGCGGCGCGGACGTACAACTCCTCCTTGACCCCCAGCGTGGCCGAGCGCACGACCCGGGCCAACAGGGGTGCGCCGAGCAGGCCGTTGGCGGCCATGGCCGCGCTCTCGTCGTTGGTGAAGACGGAGAGCACCACCAGGAGCACGATGATCACGGGTACGGCGGAGACGAGTTCCGCGCTCTTGAGGACGAGCCGGTCGAACCAGCCGCCCCGGTAGCCCGCGACCATGCCGGCCGGGACTCCGATCACCAGATACACGGAGAGGGTGATGACCACCCCGAGCAGGGTGATCTGCCCGCCGTGCATCAGCCGGCTCAGCACGTCCCGGCCCAACTCGCCTGTGCCCAGCCAGTGTTGGCCGCTGGGGCCTTGGAGCGCGGCGGTCAGGTCCTGCTCGTCGGGATCGTAGGGGGCGAGCCGGCCGGCGTTCAGGGTGACCAGGACGACGAGGAGGAGACAGCAGGCGGAGACGAAGGCCGCCCGCTTGCGCACGAAGCCCTTCACGAAGCCCTTCATGAGGCCGTCCACTGGGCTCTTCATGTCCGCACCTTCGGGTTGAGCATCGCGTACACCACTTCGATCAGCAGATTGATCAGCATCACGGCGATCGTGAAGACGAGAGCGACCCCCTGGACCATCGGGATGTCCTGCGTCTGCGCGGCCGTCACGGCCAGGCCGCCGAGGCCCGGCATCACGAACAGGGTTTCGGCCAGCACGGTGCCGCCGAACAGGGTCACCACGACGACACCGAGCACGGTGACGATCGGTGCGGCGGCGTTGCGCAGCACGTGCCGGAAGAGCACCGACCGCTCGGGGATGCCGCGCGCCCGCAGTACGCGGACGTAGTCGCGGTTCAGCTGGGTGAGCACACCGTCGCGGGTCTGCTTGGCCACCGGCGCGGTGGCCGGCACCCCCAGGGTCAGCACCGGCAGGACCAGCGACTCGAACCACTGGACCGGAGACTCGGTGAACGGTACGTACCCGGTGGCCGGGAACAGCGGCAGCCGCACGGCGAAGGCCGTCATCAGGACCAGCCCGAACCAGAAGTTGGGCACGGCGAGTCCGACGAGCGAGATGCCGTCCACCGTCCGTCCCAGCCAGCCTCCCTTCAGGGCGCTGAGCACCCCGAGTGCCACCCCGGCGACGGCGGCGACCAGGATCGCGCCGCCGATCAGCGAGAGTGTGACGCCCAGGCGGGAGCTGAGCTGGTCGCTCACCGGGACCCCGGAGGTGAGGGAGGCGCCGAGGTCGCCGTGCAGGGCGGAGGTCAGCCAGTCCCAGTAGCGGACCGGCAGCGGGTGGTCGAGGCCGAGCTGGGTGTTGAGCGCCTTCACCTGGGCGGGGCTCGCGTTCGCACCGAGGATGGTGCGCCCCGGGTCGCCCGGCACCAGACTGGTGAGGACGAACGTCAGGACCGAGACGCCGAACACGACGGGGATCGCGCCGAGCAGCCAGCGGAAGAGGATCCGGTGCATCTCACCTCTCTCCTTTCTCGAGCCGGGCGGCCCCCGGTCAGGCGGGGCCGCCCGGAGCGCTACTTGGTGGCGTAGAAGGCCAGCGGGCTGGCGAAGGGCGCTCCCGCGCTGACCTTCACGCCGCCGATGCCGGGGCGGACGTAGTAGTTGACCGGGGTGAAGGCGACCGGGGCGAACCAGGCGTTCTCCACCAGGTACTCCTGCATCTGCCGGTCGAGCTCGGTGCGTTCGGCCGGTTCGGCGGCGGCCGCCTTGTCGAAGAGCTCGGTCAGTTCAGGGGAGCTGGAGCCGAAACCGTTGAAGACCTTGGAGCCGGGCATGAACAGGTCCAGGCCCTCCAGGTACATCGGCTCCTCGGTGAACCCGCCGGAGACGGCCGGGTACTTCTTGTTGGTCTGGTTCTCCACGAAGGAGGTGATGCTGGAGACGGCGGTGACCTTGACCTTGATTCCGACCTTCTCCAACTGCCCGGCGATCGCCTCGGCCATGGTGTCGAAGCCGACGAACGTGGCGGCCAGGACCGGCAGTTCGAAGCCGTCGGCGTAACCGGCCTCCTTCAGCAGCTCCTTGGCCTTGGCCGGGTCGTACGGGTAGTGGTCGGCGAGGTCTTCCGAGTAGCCGCTCCCGCCCTTGATCACGGTCTGCACGGTGGGCGTGCCCTGGTCGCCGAGGAGTGCCTTGGTGACGGCCTCGCGGTCGATGGCGTAGTTGATGGCCTGCCGGACGCGGACGTCACCGAGCGGCTCGGAGACCTCCCCCTCGCGGTCGATGAGGCTGAGTCCTTGCATGATCACCGGCAGTCCGACGGTCGACATGCCGGCGGACTCGGCCGAGGCGGCGGAGGTGTAGTCGCCCTTGTAGACGTCGATCTGGCCGGTCTTCATGGCGTTGATCGCGGTCTGGCCGTTCTGGACGATCCGGATCACGATCTCCTTGTAGTGCTGCTTGGACTTGTCGTAGTAGTTCGGGTTGGCGGTGTACGTGTAGTGGTCGCCGGCGACGCTGTCGGAGGGCTCGTAGACGTACGGGCCCGCGCCCTGGCTGGTCTTCGTGGGCGTCAGACTCGCCGTGTTCTCCAGGCCCTTGGGGCTGATGATCTGCCCGATGCCGTACGACTGCGTCAGCAGCGTGGGCAGGATCGGGTTCGGCTCGGCCAGCTTGATGGTCAGCGTCAGCGGGCCGGGGGCCGTGATGGTGGCGTGGGTGAGGTAGTGGGCCTGGTTGCCCTGGGCCTTCTTCGCGTACTCCAGCGACGCCTTCACGGCGTCGGCGGTCACCGCCGTCCCGTCGGCGAACTTCACGCCGGAGCGCAGGGTGACGGACAGCTCCTTGTTGCCCGTGCCGACGTACTTCCAGGACTTCGCCAGGGCCGGTTCCACCTTGCCCGCGGGGGAGAGGTAGAACAGCGATTCGTACGACAGCATGGTGAAGTCGACGAAGCCGAGGTCGGCCGTGCCCGGGTTCA
Source organism: Streptomyces sp. NPDC107538 (assembly GCF_055657445.1). Classification (NCBI taxonomy): domain Bacteria; kingdom Bacillati; phylum Actinomycetota; class Actinomycetes; order Kitasatosporales; family Streptomycetaceae; genus Streptomyces; species Streptomyces sp. NPDC107538. The sequence continues at coordinate 47,958 of NZ_JBVKAY010000001.1, forward strand.
GGTGGGGCGGGGCCTGCTGTTCGGCGACGGTGAGGGTGTCGCCGGCGACGGGCTTGCCGGTGCTCTGGGCGCCCGTACCGGTGTCGGTCCCGCCGCCGCAGGCGGTCAGCGCGAGCGACAGCGCGGCGCACAGGGCGGGAAGGCCGTAGCGGGCGGAACGAAGTGTTCTCGACGCGGGCCGTGGCGGTGCGAGGTCGTGGGAAGACATGGCTCTCCTTGCTCGGTTGCTCTGGAGCTCGGCTGGGGCGCTGCCATGGATCGGGCGGGGCGCGCGGGTGCTGTGGGTGACGCGTCGGCGGGGCCGCCGGCCGCGGAGACGGGCGGAGGGCGCCGGCACGAGCGCGGTGCGCGGGTGCGGGCGACGATTCGGCCGACGGGCCGGGGAGTGGAGAAGGGTTTTTGCGTCGCGGAGGTCCGCCATGGCGACGGCCGGTCGAGGGCCGTACGGGATCGGCGGTACCGGGGATTGAGCGGCGACGAACCGGAGGTGCTCCCGCTGCTCGCGAGGAATAGTGCTCAGGCGTTCAACGCCGATGTCTCTGTCCCGTCCGGGGGCTGGCCGGACGGGACACGATCGGTCGAGTGCTGTAACCCTGCTGAAACGGTGCGTCGGTGTCCAGCCGCCGTACAAGGCGAATTGCCTGACGAATGCGCAATCTAAGAGTGCGGATCATGCACGGGTGGAGGTGCCGGCAGGGGGTCAGCCCAGCAGTCCGTGCAGCGCTTCGGCGGTCGTGAGCAGCAGATCCTTGCGGTCCAGGAGCGCTTCGCGGGACTCCAGGAAGGTGATCGTGGCGAGGCCGACACCGCCGACGACCCTGCCCCGGGCGTCGCGGACGGGAGCGGCGAGGCAGCGTACCCCGATCTCGTTCTCCTCCTCGTCGAGGGCGAAACCCTGCTCGCGCACCCTGGCGAGTTCGGTGCGCAGGGCGGCTAGGCCGGGGATCGAGTTCTCGGTGCGGGCCGTCAGTCCGGCACGCTCCACGAACGCCCTGACCTCGTCGTCGTCCATGGCGGCGAGCACGCACTTGCCGATGGCGGTGGTGTGCGGCGGCAGTTGCCGGCCCACCCGGGAGGACTCCTGCACCGGGTTCGGGCCGGCCACCTTGACCAGCAGCGTGATGCTGTCGCCGGTCCGCACGCCCATCTGCGCGGTGAGCCCGGTGCGCCGGCTGAGCACCTCCAGCTCGGCGCGCATCACCTGGTCCTCGGCGCAGCCCTGGGTGACGCGGGCCGCGAGGGCGCGCAGCCGGGGGCCGGGGCTGTAGCTGCCGGTGCCGTCGGTGGCGAGGTAGGAGGCGGCCACCAGGCTCTGCAGGATGCGGTGGGCGCTCGCCTTGGGGACGCCCGCGGCAGCGGCGATCTCCCCGAGCCGGTGGGGATAGCCGGGTGCCGCGGCGGCGTCCAGCAGGTTGAGGGCCTTGTCGGTGGCATTGCCCGCGATGGAACTGCGCCCGCCTCGGCCGCCTCCCTGTGAGTCCTCTGAAGTTTCCATCCCGGCCATTGACAGTCTCCCGTCGTGAGGTCTTCACTGATGAGCGTTCCGCTAGAGAATACGGCATTCCGCGTAATGGAACGCCAATCGGGGTTGGGTGGGCCGGAGGGCTGCCGCGTCCACCTCGGAGGACCCCGGAGCCCACAGCGACAGCTCACCCGAGAGGACTCACCCCGTGGCAGAGAAGGTCCACAAGGTACGCACCACCCTTGAGCAGATGGCAGAGATCGAACAGCAGTGGATCGACGAGGTCCAGGAGGACCAGGAACTCACCACTTTCGGTCTCTACCCGCAGCCCTCGCGCGGCAGCGCGGACGCCCAGGGCAGTTACCAGCTCTACCTCCCGCCCCAGTACGAGACCGAGCCCGACCGGCGCTTCCCCGTCATTTACTGGCTCCACGGCGGATTCGGCAATGCCCGCCAGGGTTCGGAAATGGTTGCGCGGATCGACAAGGCGATCCGGAACGAGGTGATTCCGCCGACGATCGTCGTCGTCCCGCAGATCCTGCCGATCGGCTGGTACGTCGACTCCAAGGACGGCGCCCGCCCGCTCGCCCAGATCACCGCCTTCGACCTCGTCCAGCACATGGACGACACCTACCGCACGATCCCCGAGGCCGCCGCCCGCACCGTCGAGGGCTTCTCCATGGGCGGCTTCGGCGCCCTCCACCTGGGCCTGAAGTACCCGAAGATCTTCGGCAAGGTGTCCGCGGTCGCCCCCGCCATCCTGCGCGACCTCAAGGACGAGCCCGAAGACCGGGTCAACAACACCTACTTCGGAGACCAGGAGTACTACGACCTCTGCCACCCCTGGAGCCTGGTCCTCGCCAACGCCCCCGAACTGCGCCGCACCAGCCAGGTCCGCCTGCTGTCCGGCCGCCTCGACGACCGCCTGGCGCCCACCATCCGTGACCTGGACGCCCGCTTCACCTCACTCGACGTGCCGCACGACTTCTTCGAGTACCCGGACGCCGACCACGAGTACCCCGACATCATGGACGGCTACGGCGACAAGTACTACGCATGGTGGCGCACCGCCTGACGAGGCTTCGCCCCGCCGCGTGGCGCTGACAGAGCTCCCAGGCACTGACGGCGCCCGCACGGGCTGCCGCCCATCGCCTCCCCACCTCAGCGGGCGGGCCGGCATGAACCGCCGACAGGACGGGCACGCCGCGGAGTACGAATGCCGATCGCGGTCGCCGGTGCCGTCCGCTACGGACGTCGGGACGTCGGCCCGCCCCGAGCCGCAGAGCGGCCGCCCGATCTCACCACCCGCCGCCCTGAGCGCGCGACCGCCACCGCGCTCCGAAGAGGTATCCGGAACGCTGGAACAGCGCGCGTGTCGGCGGCATCCCGGGGCCCCTGCGGGCCCGACATCCCCGACCGGCCACGTATCCCTGTCCCGTGGCCGGGCGAGAGCAGCCCGCCCCGCAACGCACGGCTCTCGCCTCACGGCGTCGTCCGCACCCCTCACACCGCAGGGCACGGGCTCTCGCGACGCACGCGGTGCCCCGCCCCTCCGGTCACCCCGGCCCGGCCGTGCCCGGAGCGCGGCCGACCCCTCCTGGAAGGAGACACCTATGACCTCTCCGTGCCCCACGGCGCGCACCGAGTACGGCCTGGTCTCCGGGACCCGGGCCCTGCTTCCTGGCGTCACGGTGTACAAGGGCGTGCCCTACGGGGCCGGTACCGGGGGACCGAACCGCTGGCGCCCCCCGATGCCACCCGCCACGTGGGACGGCACACGGCCCGCCGACACCTTCGGCCCTGTCTGTCCTCAGCCACCCTCCGGCCTCGCCGACCCGGCGCTCCCGCGCGGCGAGGACTGCCTCAACCTCACCATCTGGACCGCCGCCGTGCAGTCGGCCGAACGCCTCCCTGTCCTGGTCTGGCTGCACGGCGGTCGCTTTCTCTACGGCTCCGGGGCCGACCCGCAGTACGACGGCTCCGCCCTGGCCGCCCGGGGCCTGGTGGTCGTCACCGTCAACAGCCGCCTCGGCGTCCTGGGTTACCTCGCCACACCGGAACTCACCGACGAAGCGGCAGACGGGACCTCCGGCAACTACGGCCTGCTCGACCAGATCGCCGCACTGCAGTGGGTGCGGCGCAACATCGAGGCCTTCGGCGGTGACCCCGGACGGGTCACCGTCGCTGGGCAGTCGTCCGGCGCCGCGTCAGTGATGGACCTCGTCTACTCCCCGCTCGCGTCCGGCCTGTTCCACGCGGCCATCGCGGAGAGCGCCGTACTGCACCCCAAGGACCCGGCGACCGCCACACTCGCCCCCTCCCACCGCACCCTCGCGCAGGCGGAGCACGACGGGGCCGCCTACGCGCGCGAGCGCGGCGCCGCTACGCCGGAGCAACTGCGGGCCCTGCCGGTCGAAGCGCTGGTGAAGGGCAGCACGGCCGACGATCCCCGCATCCCCGGTACTCCGCCACCCCCGTTGTTCCGGCCGGTCGTCGACGGCCGGGTGCTGCCCGGCACCTACGGCGCGATCCTGGACGCCGGGGCCCAGAACGACGTACCGCTGCTCCTCGGGAACAACCGCGACGAGAGCGGAGCCGGACCGGGTGTCGTGCTGACCGTCGAGGAGTACGAACGCAGGGCGGCCGGCCGCTACGGCGACTTCGCGGCGGAGTTCCTGACCCTGTACCCGGCGACGACCGACACCGCGGCGAGTGCGCAACACGCCGCCGCCCGCGCCGACTCCGCGCGCACCAGCACCCACCTGTGGGCGCGTGAGTGGGCCAAGGGCGCCCGCAGTCCGGTCTTCACCCACTTCTGGACCCGCACCCCGCCCGGCCCCGAGGGAGCGGCGCGCGGCGCGTTCCACGGCTCCGAGATCCCCTATCTGCTCGGATCCCTGCACGCCCTGAGCCGGCCGTGGACCGAGGAGGACCGCCACACCGCCGCTCTCCTGACCGCGTACGTGGCCAACTTCGCGTCGGCCGGCGATCCGAACGGCCCGGACCTGCCCGTCTGGCCCGCGACCCGCTCCCACCTTCCCGAGGTCTTCGAGACCGGCCACGGCTGGGCCTCGATCCCGCTGGCCGACCCGGCGCGGACGGACTTCCACCGCCGCTTCCTCCAGGCACAGACCACCACCTGGTGACCCTGCCTCCCACCGAAAGGCACCCCGACCGTGCGACTGACCCCGCTCACGAGCCTCACCCCCGAGCAGACCGAACTCCTCGAAACCATCGTCGGCCCCGACGTCGAACCGCCGCCGCCGTTCCTCGCCTGGGCGCGCAACATGGAACTGGCCCACTGGGTCGAGAACCTCGGCGCCTACTGCCGTAACGAGTCCCGCTTCCCGCAGCGGCTGCGCGAACTGAGCGTGCTGATCGCGGGCCGCCACTTCGACAGCCAGTCCGCCTGGAACGCCCACATCCAGCAGGCCCTTGCCGAAGGCATCCCGGCCGAATGCCTGGAACGCCTCGCCCGCGGGGAGGACCCCGAGTTCAAGGCCGAGGACGAGCGCGTCTTCCACGCCTTCGCACACGAGATGCTCTACGACCACTTCGTCACGGACGACACCTACGCCGCCGCCCTGGCACTGTTCGGGGAAGAGGGCGTGCTGGACCTGATCGGCTGCATCGGCAGCTTCTCCATGTCCGCGATGATGCTCAACACCTTCCGCATCCCGCTGCGGCCCCACCTGCCCCGGCCGTTCGCCGACGTCGACGGCTTCGGCAAGGCCACCGGGGGCGATGCCTGATGCCGCAGTCGCCACGGCAGTCGCTCGACGGACTGCTCGACCAGGACGGCACGGACGGCGCGGCGCACCGCTTCGTCCTCGGCGGTCCCTTCGGCGCGGAGCCGGCCGAGACCTCCGCCGAGCGCCTGGCCCACTTCGCCGACGCCGGCGGCATGCTGATCGAGACCTCCCACAGCTACGCCGAGGGACAAGCCGAGACAGCGATCGGGCAGTGGCTGCGCCAGAACCCCGGCACCCTCGGCGTGGCCACCAAAGTCGGCCACGACACCACCGGCGCCGACATCCCGCTCAGCCGCGACACTGTCCACGAGCACGTACGGGCCGCACTGGAGAACCTGGGCGTCGAGACCATCGACGTCCTCCTCTACCACTGTGACGACCCCGCCCGGCCCGTCGCCGAACTCGCCGACACCCTGGTGAGCCTCCTCGAAGCCGGCTACGTCCGCCGCGTCGGCGCCTCCAACTGGCAGGCGCAACGCCTGTCCGCACTCGCCATCGAGCTGGCCGAGCGGGGCTACACCCCCGTCGCCAGCTACCAGTTCAGCCTCGCCGAACCCGACCCGGCGCTGCTGGGCGGCAGCCTGCACGCCGACACCGCCATCCTCGACGTGGTCCGCGCACACCGGCTGCCCCTGCTCGCCTGGTCCTCGCAGGCCCGCGGCTACTTCGCCCGCGACGAGGCGCGGGAAGTCAACGGCAGACCGGGCCCGTACGACACCGAGGACAACCGCGCCCGACGACACCGCTGCCAGGAACTGGCCGCCCGACTCGGCTCGCGGCCCGAGACGGTGGCCCTGGCCTGGACCCTTCAGCACCCCGCGGTGTGGCCGTCCATAGGCGCCAGGACGACCGACCAGATCGACCGCTCCCTCAAGGCCCGACGCCTCCCGTTGACCGACGCCCAAGTCCACTGGCTGCGGCACGGCCGGTGAGGCCCGCGGCAGCACCCACCGGCCGGGGGCCCTCCCCGCCACTCGGTCGCCGAGTCTCCACGAAGGCCGCGGTCTGCGTGGTGTTCATCGCCGCGAACTTCATGGCGATCATGGACACCACCATCGTCAACGAGCACCGTCGCAGTACCAGGCGACGCGCTGAGATGCCGGACGCCAAAGGGCGGGCAGGAGTTGAGTCAACGGCCGACCAGCCGTGAACGCGGAGCCTCACCCGTGGACTCCGGGTCGGTGTCGTCCGTGTCGACCGGGCCGCGGGGAAGTATCCGGTCCAGCCCCTTCGGCAGCCACCAGTTGGTCCGGCCGAGGAGTGTCATGGTCGCCGGGACCAGCACCATGCGTACGACCGTGGCGTCGATGAAGATCGCGGTGGCCAGGCCGAGCCCGAACATTTTGGTGGAGGGGTCGTCGGCGACGGCGAAGGACAGGAAGACCGCCACCATGATGAGGGCGGCCGAGGTGATGATCCGGGCCGTGCCCGAGACGCCCTCGACGATCGCCGTGCCGTTGTCGCCGGTGCGCAGGTACTCCTCGCGTACGCGGGAGAGCAGGAACACCTCGTAGTCCATCGACAGGCCGAACAGGATGGCGAAGAGGAACATCGGGATGAACGACACGATCGGAACCGTCGCTTCCAGCCCGATGAGTGCGCCTCCCCAGCCCCACTGGAAGACCGCGACCATGATGCCGTAGGCCGCGCCGATGCTCAGCAGATTCAGCAGCACCGCCTTGAGCGGTACGACGACCGAGCGGAAGACCAGCATCAGCAGCAGGAACGAGAGCGCCAGCACGGCGGCGACGAACAACGGCAGGCGTTCGCTGGTGCGTTGGCCCACATCGGACAGGCTCGCGGCGGCGCCGCCGACGTGGGCCCTGGCCGGGCCGTGCCCGATCGCCGTGGGCAGCACGTCGGTGCGCAGCCGGGCGATGGTGTCGGCCGTGGCCTTGTCCTGTGGGCTGGTGGTCGGGAACACCACGAGGGTCGCGATGCCGGTGGCCCGATCGATGTGCGTCGGCGCGACGGACGCGATGCCCGGATCCGCCGCGACCGCCCCGACGAGTCGGTCGAGCACTCCCGGATCACCGGCGGGGTCCGCGGCGATGACGAGGGGACCGTTGGTGCCCGGGCCGAACCCCTCGGCGACGAGGTCGTAGGCCCGGCGCTCGGTACGGCTGCGGGGCAGTGAGCCGTCGTCGGGCAGGCCGACGCGCAGGCCGAGCACGGGCAGCGTCGCGGTCAGCAGCAGCACCGCCGCCCCGATCGCGTACAGCGCCGGGTGCCGGCCGACGTGCCCGATCCAGCGCCGCCACCCGGCGGCGGGAGCGTTGCCCGCCGCCGTGTCCCGCCGCCGGCCCAGCCGGCCCGACCGCCCGGCCCGAAGTGCCCGGCCGATCCGGCCGACCCGGCCGAGCCGCGGGCCCGCCGCGCCGAGGAAGGCCGGCAGCAGCGTCACCGACGCGAGCACCATGATCAGGACGACGATCGAGACGGCGAGCCCGCCCACCGTCATGAACGGCACGTTCGCGACCGCCAGGCCGAGGATCGACACGACGACGACGCCGCCGGCGAAGACAACGGGCCTCCCCGCCGTGGCCACCGCGCGCCCCGCCGCCTCGTGCGGATCGAGCCCGCGCGCGAGGTACTCCCGGTGCCTGGCGAGCACGAACAGCGCGTAGTCGATGCCCACTCCGAGTCCGACCATGCTTCCCAGCACGGGGGCGAAGGTCGGCACGTCCGTCACCCCCGCCAACACCGTCATCGTGGCAACTCCTATGGTCAGTCCGAAGACCGCCATGCCGATCGGCAGCGCGGCGGCGACGAGCGAACCGAACGCGAGGAACAGGATCGCGGCCGCGGCGAGGAGGCCGATCAGCTCGCTCGCGCCGCCGTCGGGGTCGGAGAAGGCGTAGAAGAGGTTCCCGCCCATCTCGATGCGCAGGGGCAGTTCGGCGCGCAGCCGGTCGCCGAGACCGACGAGGGCGTCGAGGTCTTCGGCCGACAGCCGGCTCTGGTCGGGGTACTGCACCCGGACGACCGCGATCCGCCCGTCGGCCGAGACGAGACCGCCGCGCACGGCGGTGTCCCCGCCTGCGTCGAGTGCCCCCGCCGGGTCGCTCGTGCCGAGCACGTGCGGCAGCCGCTTCACCTCGGTCTGCAGCCGCGTGAGAGCGGTGCGCGCGCTGTCGTGGTCGAAGAACGTCGCAGCACCGTCCAGGGGGGTGACGACCACCTGGGCGGTCATCCCCTCCTGGCCGCTGCCGGCCCGCTCGATCAGTTCCGCGGCCCGCTGGGAGTCCAGCCCCGGAGCGGTCATCGAGTCCGCGGTCCGTCCGCCGAAGGCGACGGCGGCGAGGACGGCGAGCGTGGCGGCGACCAGCCATGCCGCGATCACCCGCCAGGGATGGCGGGCGGCGCCCCCGCCCAGGCGCAACAGGGCTTTCGACAGCATCGGGTCCTCCAACCACCTCGTCGGCCGTCCTTGTTCGGCCGCCGATGCCGAGGTTGGTCGCCACGGCGCTCCGCAGCATCGGCTCGCGGGCCGCGGATCCGTCGGCCCCAAGTCGGAGAGAGACCCCGTCCTTTCGGCCGATGCGCGGCACGGCGCCGCGCCTAGGCTGAGAACCGTGCTCCGAGACGACCTGCGCACCCTGTGGACCGAGCCCCGGCCGCCCGACGCGCCCGCCCGGGTGTGGCGGGACTGGGCGCTGCTCGCCGTGGGCCTGGGCGGTGTGGTGCTGGAGGCCACCCTGCGCGAGAACGTCGTGTGGCGGCCGGTGGCGGTGGTGTTCGCCCTATGGCTGTGCCTGCTGCCCCTGTGGCGCCGGACCCGCCCGCTGGCGATGGTCACGCTGGCGTTCGGCTCGGTGGTCCTGCTCCAGGTGGCCTCGCTCGTCGCCGCTCCGCGCGAGCCCGTCGGCCTGCACACCGGCGTGGTCGTGCTCGTGCTGGTGTACGCGCTGTCCCGGTGGGGATCGGGACGCGAGATCGTGCTGGGCGGCGCGGTGATCCTCGCGGTCGGCGCGGTGTGTTCCGTCACGGACGAGACCCCGGTCGGCGAGAACGTCGTAGGCCTCGTCTTCCTGCTGATGCCCGGCGTGGTCGGGGCCGCCGTGCGGTTCTGGGTGACCGGTCGCGAGCGGCAGTTGGAGCAGGTGCGTTCCCGCGAGCGCGAGCAGCTCGCCCGGGAACTGCACGACACGGTGGCCCACCACGTGTCGGCCATGGTGATCATCGCCCAGGCGGGCCGGGTGCTCGCGGGCACCGACCCGTCCGCCGCCGTCGAGGCGCTGGAGGAGGTCGAGGAGGAAGGGGCGCGCACGCTGGAGGAAATGCGCGCCATGGTCGCCGCGCTGCGTGACCGCGAGGTCGGCGCCGAGCTGGCGCCCCCTGCCGGCGTCGCGGATCTGGAGCGCCTGGTGCGCACCCCGGGTGGTCGCCTCAGGGTGGACCTGGGGCTCGACGGCGAGTTGGACGCGCTGCCCCCTGCCGTGGACGCGGCCGTCTACCGGATCGTGCAGGAGTCGGTGACCAACGCGATGCGCCATGCGGTCGACGCGACCGAGCTCGTCGTCCGGGTCGCAGCGGAGCGGCACATGGTGCGGGTGAGCGTGCGCGACAACGGCCAACGCACCGGCCGGGGTCGCGACGGATACGGACTCGCCGGACTGCGCGAGCGCGCGACCCTGCTCGGCGGCACACTACGAGCCGGCCCGGGTACCGACCGGGGCTGGCATGTCGACGCCGAACTGCCGAGAGCGAGGAGCGAGAGCGGTGTCCATTCGCGTCCTCGTCGCTGACGACCAGGCGATCATCCGCACCGGGCTGCGGATCATGCTGAACGCCCAGCCCGGCATCGAGGTGGTCGGCGAGGCCGCCGACGGACACGAAGCGGTACGTCTGGCCCGCGAACTGCGCCCCGACGTCTGCCTGTTCGACATCCGCATGCCCGTGCTCGACGGGCTCGAGGCCACCCGGCTGATCGCCGGCCCGGGCGTCGCCGACCCGCTGGTCGTGGTCGTCATCACCACGTTCGACCTCGACGAGTACGTCTACGGCGCGCTGCGCGCGGGCGCCCGCGGATTCCTCCTCAAGGACACGGGACCGGACCTTCTGGCGCAGGCCGTACGGTCGGCGTCCGACGGTGAGGCGCTCATCGCGCCCAGCGTCACCGTCCGTCTGCTCCAGGCGTTCGCGGACCTGCCCGCCGGCCGGCCCGCGGCCCAGCCGGTCTCCCCCGTCACCGCCCGCGAGGAGCAGGTGCTCCTCGCCGTCGCCCGCGGGCTGACCAACACCGAGATCGCCGACGCGCTGCACATCAGCCTCAGCACGGTGAAGACGCATCTGGCCAGCCTGATGGCCAAACTCGGCGCCCGCAACCGGGTCGAGATCGCCATGTGGGCCTACGAAACGCGCCGTATCCTCCCCGGAACCTGAGCCGGGTGCCGGGCCATGTCCCATGATTCTCCACCCGGACATCAGTGCACCGGTCGGTCGCCCCGGGTCTGGTTGGCTCTTGTGGAACATCCGCCCGATCAGCGGCCGGATCCGCGCGAGCGTCCAGCGCTCGTCAGGCCAGCCGTGTGCCACCGCCTCCCCGCCCCTTCGACATCAGTCCCGCCTCACCCCGCTCGCGCCACGTGCTTTCGGAAAGATGCGCGATGTACAGGGCACGATGGCCGCGGTCGGCGCGGCCGACGACGCGTTCGCCCACTCGAACCCGGCCGAGGATCCACTGTGGATGGCGTACTACGACGAGGCCCAGCACCACGGAGATACGGCTCACGCTCTGTGGGATCTCGCCATCTACGCCGACCAGGACCCGGGCCGGGCGGGCGCACGGTTCACCTCGGCGGTCGCCGGACACGGTGACGACTTCGCTCGCTCGCGTGGCAGGGCCGGCTTCCGCTCAGGAATTGGACACGGCGTTGCGCGTCCGCGAGGCCATCAGCCCGCGATACCGGACAGCCGTTGTGCTCGGCCTGGGCTGCGGGCCCCGTCAGGGCGAGGTCGACGGACTGAGCCCGGAGGACATCGACTACGCGACAGGCGTGGTTCACGTCCGCCGCCAAGTGCAGTCGCACAAGGGTCGGCTGTACTTCACGCTCCCGGAGTCATCCCGCCGCGCCCTCCGGGAGCGAAGCCATGGCAGTGGCAGGCGGCGCCGAGAGACGGCTTCCACGTACTGCGGCACACCTTCGCCTCGATGATGTCGGAGGCGGGGGAGTCCGTGGTGACCGTGGCCCGCTGCCTCGGGCACTCATCGCCGACAGTGACCCTCCGTTACTACGCCCACTTCATCCCGGAAGCAGGCAGGAAGGGACGCGCCGTCATCGATGGATGGCTGGGGAGTCCGACGGCCGATTGATTCTCCCCAGATTCTCCCCAGGCCCGATCGCGGTCGTATGTGAGGCGGTGTGCCGGGCGCGTGAGATGGCGCTGTCGCGAACGGGCCGCCGCTGCGGCGGCCCGTGGTCGCGGGGTGGGAAGGGGTTGCCTCGCCCGTGGCGGGTGAGGCGCCGACAGGGCTTCTGAGCTGCGATGGAGGGTGCGGAACGGCCGTCGTCCGGGTTGCGGCGGCGGTGGTGGTGTGGGTCTAGTCGGTGAGGTGGGCGTGGTGAAGCGCTGGCGGGCTCTGATCGTTCTCGGGACGGCGCAGTTCCTGATGGTTCTGGACACGTCCGTCATGAAGTTGTTTACCGGGCCCCTCTGACCTGGTCTTCTGCGATTCGAGGTGCCTCTGACCTGCACGGATGCTTCTTTCCGTGTCTTTCAGGTTCGCGAGGGGCTATGCGGTCGATTCTCCCCAGACGCTCCCCAGCGCAGCCGAAACTCCCCAGAGTCTCCCCAGGGCCACCCCGGTCGATCGCGGCAGCGTGCGAACCTTGCTCCGAAAGTTGAGCACGCTGAGTAGCGGCAATGCGGGCTCAGGGGGGGGCAGTTGCCACGCGTACTGTCGGTGCGACCTGACTCTCGTCTCGACGAGTACATGACCCGCATGTTCTCGTTCCGTGGGGACCACATTTCTGGCCGCGCTTCGGTCACCAGGAGGGCGGGACCACCCCCGCGGGTGCGGGGACCACCGCTACGTCCGCGCCCTCTGCCCCCAGCAGAAGGGACCACCCCCGCGGGTGCGGGGACCACAGCCCGGAGACCTGAACGTCGGTCCATACGTCGGGACCACCCCCGCGGGTGCGGGGACCACTTCGATGCGGGCGGAGCGCCGCAGAACGTGCAGGGACCACCCCCGCGGGTGCGGGGACCACGACGAGAGCGTGCTCGTCAGGCTGAGCCGCATGGGACCACCCCGGCGGGTGCGGGGACCACCAGTGCTTGATGACCAGGCCGATGATCGTCCAGGGACCACCCCCGCGGGTGCGGGGACCACTGGCGCCTCAGGTTGGAACCCGGCCCACGGCCGGGACCACCCCCGCGGGTGCGGGGACCACACGATGAACGCGCTCTCCGTCAACGGCACGTGGGGACCACCCCCGCGGGTGCGGGGACCACAGGGGGCCCTTACCGGTAGGTTCGGTAGTGAGCGGGACCACCCCCGCGGGTGCGGGGACCACTGCCAAAGCGACTGTCCGACGACGACCGCGCCGGGACCACCCCCGCGGGTGCGGGGACCACGTCCCAGGCGGCGGCCGTGGTGATCTCTCCGGGGGACCACCCCCGCGGGTGCGGGGACCACTGCCAAAGCGACTGTCCGACGACGACCGCGCCGGGACCACCCCCGCGGGTGCGGGGACCACGTCCCAGGCGGCGGCCGTGGTGATCTCTCCGGGGGACCACCCCCGCGGGTGCGGGGACCACACGAACCGACCTGCGGCGTTGTGCCGGCTGGGTATCGTTCGACGGCACTTTCGCCGGTTGGGTCATTTCGCCTAGAAGGATCCAAACCATCAGGAACTGGGTTACTTCTCGGACTGGCTGATCAGCCTACTTTGCTGGGCTTACCTGAGAGCGGTGGTGGTGCGGTTTCTGTGCGATGGGGTTCGGTTTCTGAAAGGGGGCATCGAGGGTTGTCTGACTGTATGTATCTGACATGGCGTCTGGTTCTCGACTGGGGCTCGGCTTTCGATCCGGTGCGGCTGGTGTGGGCGAAGCATGACGTGATGATGAAGCTGGTTGCTTGTGACGGCATAGCGGTAGTTCGTTAAATCCGGTCGTGGCATGGGTTGACGACAGGTCGGGTTGGCCGTAGGCCGGTGGTAGGAGTCAACTGGCTTGCTGGGGGCTGAAGATGACCGCTCGCCGTCCGTGTCCGCCCGCGCCGGGACCGTTGTAGGACTACGCGGCCCGGTTCGACGACATCTTCTTCACCCTGGCCCAGCGGAGCGGGGGTTTCGTGAGTATCTGACCGGGCTGCTGGCGCCGCGGGAGCGGAACAAGACGATCACCTGCCTGGCCGGGGCGGAGCCGGTGGCGGGTGCGGGCATGCCGGGGGTGCAGCGGCTGCAGTTCTTCCTGTCCGAGTCGCCCTGGGAGGCTGAACGGGTCAACGACCGGCGCCTTGAGCTGCTGCGCGAGGAGCCGGCGACGGCTCCGCACGATGGCGGGGTCATCGTGATCGACGACTCTGGGGACCGCAAGGACGGCACCGCGACCGCGAATGTGGGCCGCCAGTGGCTGGGCCGGCTGGGCAAGACGGACAACGGCATCGTCACGGTGACGACGGTGTGGACCGACGGCCGCGTGTACTACCCGCTGCACGCGCACCCCTACACCCCCGCCCACCACTTCGCCCGCGGCCGGTCCGATTTGGCCTTCCGCACGAAACCACAGCTGGCCGCAGCTCTCGCGACCCGCGGGAAGGAGGCGGGCTTCGCCTGCCGGGCCGTGGTCGCCGACTGCGCCTACTCCGTCAGCGACACCTGGTACCTCGCACTGCGTGAGGCAGGCCTGGCCTACGTCGTCGCGCTCAAGCCGCACCGCGGCACCTGGGCACCGGCCGACCAGCCACACACCCCGATCGAGGCGGCCCACGCCCTGACCTGGAAGGGTGCAAGGCGTCCCGGCGACTGGGCACCTGTGGAGCGTCACTTCCGCGACGGGCACACCGAGACCTGGTGGGCCGCCGACGCCCGCCTGGGCGGCTACGGCCCCGACTCACCCTGCCGCCTGGTCGTGGCCACCACCGACCCGGCCGGCCTGCCGGAGAAGGCCACCTGGTACCTGGCCACCAACCTGCCCCAACGCACCACATGCGACCAGCCCGCACCCGCCGGCCGACGTCGTCGAGATCGTCCGCCTCTACGGCCTGCGGCCGTGGATCGAGCAGAGCTACAAGCAGATCAAGGACGAACTGGGCTGGGCCGACTTCCAGGTCCGCTCCGACCGCGCCATCCGCCGCCACCAGACCCTGGTCAACTGTGCCTTCTCCTTCTGCTGGGACCAGTGGTTCGCTCCACCCGGACCCCTGGATGACACCGTGCCGGACCCGTGCCCCGAGGAGGGGCCAGAGAGGGGACCAGCCGAACACCACCGGCCCCAACAGCCCTGCTGGCCAAGGGCCTTACGAGCCATCCGCTCCTGGCTCATCCCCGCCTCACCCTCAACCGGTGGTGGCAGGCCTGGACGGACACGGACCCACCCCCCGACCTCCAGGCCCTGATCGACGCGGTCACCACAGGACACGGCATTGACCTCTACCGCCGGATTTAACGAACTACCGGTAGCAACTACCGTGCTCCGGCCGTACTCGAAATCCGGCTTTCAGCCATGCATGAAGAGCTTTTACATGTCTGCCAAGGTGACTTATCTGTAGTCCGTCATAGCTTGCGATCTCCGCCCCATTGAAGCCGCTGGTGTGTGGCTTGGGCCCGGGCGAAGTGAGAAGAGTCCGTGGTATGCCCCGGTTCAATTGGAGTCGGGTTGCTGGACAATTGACAATCCAGCAGCATTCGGAGGCCGTGATGCCCCGCAGCTATCCGCCCGAGTTCCGCCGTAAGGTTCTCGATCTCGTCGCATCCGGAAGGAAGATCGCCGAGGTTGCGCAACTCCTCGGCATCAGCGACCAGACGATCTACGTCTGGCGGCGTCAACACCTCATCGACACCGGACAATTGCCAGGCACGACCAGCAGCGATCTGTCTGAACTGGCTGCGGCCCGCAAGCGCATCGCCGAGCTGGAGGCCGAGTTGGCCATCCACCGGCGGGCCGCCGAACTGCTGGGTGAGGTAACGTCCCCAAAAGGCGGTTCGAAGCCATCCGCGTGATGGCCCGAGAACACCTCCCGGTGCAACTGGCCTGCCGAGTACTGCACGTCGCGGAGTCCGGTTACTACGCCTGGCGAGACCGTCCGCCGTCGAATCGCCTGGTCAAGCACGCCTGGCTGACCGAGGCCATCGTGGGCATCCACACCGCCTCCCGCGGCACCTACGGCTCCCGCCGGGTGCACGCCGAGCTCGGTCTGGGCCTGCACATTCATGTCAGCCACGGCACCGTGGAGCTGCTGATGCAGCGTGCCGGCCTGCACGGCCTACCCGGCAACCGACGACGCCCCCGCACCAAGCACGTGACGCCCTCGGCCGCCGACCTGGTGGAGCGGAACTTCACCCGTCACGCCCGGGACCAGCTATGGGTCACCGACATCACCGAGCACCCCACCTTTGAGGGCAAGGTGTACTGCGCGGTCGTCCTGGACACGTTCTCGCGACGGGTGGTGGGCTGGTCGATCGACGCCTCACCCACAGCGGCGCTGACCACCAACGCCCTGGCCATGGCCATCGGCAACCGCTCCCCACGGCCGGGCGGCACCATCATCCACTCCGATCACGGAGTGCAGTTCGGGTCCTGGGCATTCACCCAGCGCGCGAGGGCCTCCGGCCTGCTGCCCTCGATGGGCTCCATCGGGGACTGCGTGGACAACGCGATGATGGAGTCCTTCTGGGCCCGGGTCCAGGTCGAACTGCTCAACCGCAGACGGTGGCGGACCCGGCTGGAGCTGTCCACCGCGCTCTTCGAGTACCTGGAAATCTTCCACAACCGCCAGCGCAGACACTCCGCGCTGGGCATGCTCAGCCCGGTGGAGTACGAACTCCGCAACCCGCCAGTAGCCTGAAACCAAGCAAGCCGACTCCACCCAACTCGGGACAGTCCTGAGCCTCCATCAGACCCGGAGCGGTTCAGACACCGCAGAATTCGCGATATGGCGCGTCCGGGATGTAGGTACGCCACTGCTCCTTCGTCAGGTTCGCGTGGGCCGCTCGGGCGCAGACCTCCGTGGCGGCCCGCTCGGGGTCGACGGTGTACCGCTGGAGAGGCACGTGCGCGCCCGTCGCGTAGAGGGTGGCGCCATCGGGACTGAAGGCGAGGGAGCGGACGGGGTCACCGGGGGTGGTGAGCGGCCCGCCGAGGGGCTGCTGGGTGGACGTGTCCCAAAGCTGGAGGGTGCCGACATCGCCGCCCACGGCGAGCGTGTGGCCGTCGGGGCTGAAGGCGAGGGCGCCGACGCCCTCCGGGGTGTCGTCGGATGGGGTGGGGAAGACGTTGCGCAGCACGCCAGCGCGGTGCCTTACGCCCGCGTCCCACAGGCTGACCCGGCCGGCCAGGTCACCGGCCGCGAAGCGGGAGCCGTCGGGTGAGAAGGCGAGGGCACCGATGGACGCGCCCTGGACCAGTTCCTTCCGGGCGACGGGACCGGAGGGCAGACGGTCGAGGCGGTCGTCGCCGACGAGCAGTCGGCCGTCGGGGCGCACGGCCAGGTCGTTGCCGGTCACGCCCGGGAACAGAGCGGTCCGCTGGTGGCGGACTGTGTCCCACACCTCGTGGGCGTACTCACCGATCGAGGTCGCGCGGGTGATGTACAGGCTGCGGCCTTCGGGGCTGAGGGCCAGGGACTCCACCAACTCACCGGGGGTGAACGTCGGCAGTTCCAGTGTGCTCCGCTCGCGGCGGCGGGCCAGGTCCCAGAACGTGATCCGCTGCGATGCTGGGATCCCTCGGGAGACGGTAAGGCCGTAGGCGAGTGTGTTGCCATCCTGGCTGAAGGCCATCAAGAGCTGGACTTCGGGCACGGCGGGGGCCGACTCGGCCCGATCACGGGGAGCGGGTGGTGGCGGAGTGGGAAGGGTGCGGATCACGTGCCCGTCACCTGTGTTGCGGAGCTGGACGCGGTACGTGGCCCCAGTGCGCTCGGCGGTAGCGAGCGTACGCCCGTCAGGGCTGAGCAGGGTCTCCGTCGACGGATGGGGGGCCCAAGTTGAGGTGACGGCCGCGCCGAGGTCAAGGGTGTGGACCGTGCCGCCTTCGAGATAGCGCAGGCTGGGGCGGTCGGGGTCCCAGGCGAGCGTGCCGTAGGGGCTCTGGTTGTTCAGGGGGTACCGGAACACCGGCGCGGTGGGGGCGGCAAGCCGCCACACCTTGATATCGCCGCCCTGTACGGCCGCCAGGAAGGCGCCGTCCTTGCTGAGGGAGGGGTATTCCGCGCCAGGCGCGTCGAGGTCGGCGACGGAGTGTCCCGACGCGGTGTCCCAGACATGCGCCACGTCCTTGGCAAGAACGACGAATCGGCCCCCTTGACCGAAGACCAGGATCGAACGTTCGTCACAGAGGGCGCCCGCTCGCTCCCAGTCGCCGTGCAAGATGCGGTCGTTGGCGAGTTCCCGGACCTGCGGAGCCTTCCCGGCGGGGCAGACGGCCACCAATCGGCCGTCCGCGCTCGGGACCACTTCCGTCGGGCTGGGCACCGAGGTCTCGAACTGGGTGTGGCCGTCAGTGACAGAGCGCAGCCGCACCCGGTCGTCCCCTACATCGCTTTCCACGTAGAGGCTGCCACCGGCACCGAAGTCGATGACGTCTGCCGTCGACTTCGGTACGTCGACCCACCGCCCGGACACCCTTCCCCAGAGTCGTAGGTCCCCGTCGTCCTCGACGATGGCGAGCACTCGACCGTCGGGAGACGCAGAGGTGACCTGTCCGGCGGGCAGTCGTCCGGAAGAGGCAAGGCGATGGGTGGCCACGTTCCAGGTCCGCCAGACACGACCGTCGACGCTGAGCAGGGTGTGGCCGGAGTCGACGAGGAACCGCATGGGATCGTCCTCGGGGGCGGGGTCGGTGAAGGTATCGGTCTCGGGCTGCGCCAGCGCGCCGAACAGCGCCCGCCGGGACTCGGGCAGTGGGGAGATCCGCCAGGCGGCGACGCCGAGCAACATCGCGGTACGTGGGTCGGTGGTGCGCAGGCCGTCGGCGACGTCGGCGACCCGGCGGGCCGTGTCGTCGGTGCTGCGGCGCAGATTGTTGTCGTGCTGCTGCCAGGCGACGAGCCCGGCCACAAGCGCCACCGCCAGCATGGCCGAAACGGTGGTGACGAGGATCCGGGCCCGGCGTCTGACCCGGGCGCCGGCCCGGCCGTCCGCTTCCCGGGCCTCGAAGGCGGCAACGAGGAAGTCCCGTTCGGTCGCGGTGAGCGCGGCTTCACTCGCGTGGCCGGGGAAGAGTTCCTCGGCACGGGCCAGGCGGGCCCCCCGATACAGTGCTTCGGGGTCGTGGTCGTGCTCCAGCCATACCCGCGCGGCCTCGGTCAGCTGCCGGTGGTTCCGTAGCCGCTCCCGGCCCTCCTCGATCCAACTGTGCAACCGGGGCCAGCAGGTGATCAACGCCTCGTGGGCGAGGTGGACACCGTCGTCGTCCGCTGTCAGCAGCCGGGCCCGGGTCAGTCTCTCCACCACCACCCCCACGTCAGGGTCGGCCCAATCCGCCAGTTCATCGTTGCCGAGTGGCCGCCGGGTGTCCGGCGTGCCCTGACCCGGCTCGATCATCCTCATCAGCAATCGCCGTGCCGCCCGCTGCTGCGCCTCGGCCAGCCGCTCGTACGCCTCCTCCGCCGTCGTGGCGATCGCGCCCCGCACCCCGCCCGCCGCCTCGTACGCAGTCAGTGTCAGGACCCGGCTCCGGCGCCGCCGCCAGGTCTCCAGCAATGCGTGCGAGAGCATCGGCAGCCCACCGGGCTCGTCGAGCACCTCCTCGACGATCCGCGCGGTAAGCTCCCGCTCCACGATGAGTCCCGCCGTCTGTGCGGGCTTGACCACGATGTCGCGCAGTTCGTCCGTGGTCATCGGCCCGACCAGCATCGCCGCCCCGCGCAGCGCCTGCGCCAGCCCTCGGTGCTCACTGCAGCGGGCGTAGAAGTCGGCGCGTACGGAGACGAGCACCCTCAGTCGACTGTCCGGCTCACGGGCGGTGAGGAGGAGATCGAGGAATCGGTCCCGCTCGGCTTTGTCCCGGCAGAGAGTGAAGACCTCCTCGAACTGATCGACGACGACCCAGCTCTCCGGTTCGTCCTCGCCGGGGGCGAGCAGATGCCCGTACGTCCGAGCCGGCCGCGCCCCCGGCGTGAATACCCGCAGCGCCGCCGGCCGCCCCAGGCCCGTGATCTGCTCGCGCAGCCGAGGTATCAGGCCAGCCCGCAGCAACGACGACTTCCCGCTCCCGGACGCCCCGAACACCACCGCGAACCGGTGCGAACACACCAGCTCGCTCAGTTCACCCACCAGCCGGTCCCGCCCGAAGAACAGGGCACGGTCGTCCGGCTCGAAACGGGCGAGCCCTCGATACGGTGAGGCGGCGTCCTCATCCTCCCGCGGCTTGCCCGCGACCTCGGCCTCGGCTTCCTTCCACCGGATCTCCCATTCGGCCGCATCGCCCCCGCACGCCCGCACGTACCCGCGGAGCACGGCGAGTGACGGCAGTCGGGTGCCGTCCACCGCCCTCGACAGGGTGACCGCGGTGAACCCGGCGGTGTCCGCCATGCTCCGGTACGACGGATTCCCCGCCGCTCGCCGCAGCTCCCTCAGTGCACAGGCGAGCCGCTGGATCGGGCCGGCAGTCGGATCCACCGGCCTCTCCGGACGTCCCACGCGCCCACCTCCCTTCCGCTTGGATGTCGATGCCTTCCGATGGGATGTGCCATTGATGACGGGAAGAGAAGGGGCCGATGTATCAACGCGGGCCTCTTGCTTCCTTTGATTCATCTGGTCAGAAGGACGTGAGCATCAACTTCGGGGTTGCCAGTCTCGATCTCGTCAGGCCGGAATCCGGCAGACCGAACACTGGAGAACCTCCCATGACCTACTCACACGCCGTGGCGGTCGCCGAGTACGGCCGCACGACCGGCTCGCTCAGGCGACGCCGGATGCCGAAGCCGCTGCTCCGCGTCTTCCAGTTGCTGTTGGTGGTGATGGTCGCCACGACGTCGCTTGTGTCGGCCGGCGGTTCCGCCAGCGCGTCCAACGAGCCCAATGGCGCGCGACCGCAGGGCAGTCCGCCCCCCGTGGTGTACCGCGGTGACTCCCGGAGCCCGAACGACGTCTTCGCGAACGGATTCGTGTCCTGGGGAACGAACTACGACCTCACGAACCATCTCCAGGGCGACCGGCAACACAACTCCGGCTACATATCCACCTCGGGCAGAGTCGAGCTGGCGGAGACCTTCGCGCGGAGTCAGGGCATGCGCAATCTCGCCGCGGAAGCCGCCCAGCCGCGTTGCCAGGGAGCCGGGTGGTCGATCGGCCAATCCCTCCCCGTCATCGGATGGCTTATCACGTCCAGCTGCTACCACTCGGTGGTCACTGCCAGGAGTTTCGTGTACACGATCAGGCCGGAATTCGCGTCCGCCATGCTGCACATTCCCAACCAGGTCCAGAACACCGCCCTCTCTCGCTACGCGAGCCAGGACGAATGGGCCTTCATACGCCGGATTCCGAGCTGGGCGATCACCGGCGTGCGCATCTACGCCATGGAGGGGCGAGCGGTCGGCGACGTACTTCAGATGCAGAGCATCACCTTCCGACCCGAAGGCTGGGTGCCGAACCCCAACTACAACATCGACTACTTCCGTGACCACCGCTACAACCCGATCAACGACCCGGCCGCCGAATTCCAGCGGAACACGCGCCTGAACCTGCCCCCCTGCAACCGGGCGTGCCCCTAGCAACGGTGACGTAAGAGGCGCGCCGCGTCCGGGAAGCGATTCGGGGCGGCACCACCGATCTCTGCGGTGGTGCCGCCCCTCCCCGGTGGTACCTGCACTCGGCACCGCGGCCTCTGAGCTGACGAGACTCCGGCGGACGTTGGCCGCAAACACGCGTCGTTTGGTGGCTGCCGGCCCGTACGTACACCGGCGACTCCCCACCCATAGCCACCGACCCCACCCAGGTGACGGGGCGCAGAAGGCGGCCCGGCGATGAGGAGGCAGCACGCCGTGGGAATCATCCTCACCAAGCCGCTCACCCGAGCAGAGTTGTACAGGGCCTGTCGGAGTGTGCCACGCGCGGCGAACGTGGACCGCACCCGCCTGATGAGCGTGCGCCGGGCCCATGCGCCAGGGCGGGCGCTGCGTCGGCCCTGGCCATGCACCACCCTCTACACGGTTCGCGCCTGGTCTACGTGCACGGCTGCGGCTGCGGCCAAACCATCCACGGCCTGCCTGGCGCCCCCCTACGTAACCGACTGTTGCCGGTCCTGAAACCTTCAAGTAGATTCGCAGCAGCAACAGGAAGCGCTTGCTGCACGGCTTACACGGAGTCGTTGTGCCCCTCAATCCGGCCTCCTATCAATCCTGGACTTACCCGGCTGAAGTGAAAGTCGCACTGTTTAGTCGTTCTGCTGAACCACCAGAAATTCCGCGTGGAATCACTCGGCGCCTTCTGCTAGATCTGAGAGAGGTCGATAAGGGGGATACTGTCCTCCTCCTGCATGGGGAAGGAATGGGTAGGGAGCTGAAAAATATCCATGCCGGAAATTCAAATCGCTTGCTGGCTGCGGTAATTATCGCGCCAAAACTTGACTGGGATGATGTGGAAGCGGCGTTGGAGGGCGGCGCGCGAGGCTATCTGCTTGAGAGTCGCTACCGGGCCCTGCTGTCCCCGGCACTCACGGGCGCTGTGCAGGGTGGCTGCATCCTCGACCCAGTCATAGCCGCACGACACGTCAGGGATGCGGTCGAGGTCCGATCCCTGATAAGGCGGCGATCGGTGCTCACCGAGTCGGAGCAGCGCTTGATGACGTTGATCTCTTCGGGGGCGTCGGTCCGAGAGGTTTCAGGAGTTCTGGCGTTCAGTCAGAAGACCATTCGCAATCAACTGGGTCAGATCTACGGAAAACTCGGGGTTCGCACTCGATCGGAAGCCATTTTGAAATGGCTTGGCCGTCCGATTGTATCTCGTCCCGCAGGAGCAGAAGATTTCTGAGTGAAACCCTGATCAAGCCGCTTCTCGCTGTATCCATCGCAATATGGCCTGTGACCGTGAGTGGACTCCGAGCTTGCCATAGATGCGATTGAGATAGTTCTGAACGGTCTTCTCGCTCAAGGACATTTCTAATGCGACATCACGGACCGTGTAACCCCGGGACAGCAGGTTCATGGCCTCTTGCTCGCGCGGTGAAAGTGCGTTCGCCTGGACCGGCGTAGGCATCGCCTTCGGGCGTTCGACGGCGAGCCGGACATGCTTGGCGGTGATCATCGGGTCCAGGATGCTCGCGCCATGAAGAGCGCTCAGGAGAGCTGCGGGAAGCAGCCCAACATATTCGTTCTCAAGCAAGTACCCGAGAGCGCCCTCATCCAGAGCGGAGCAGACATCGGGCCAGTCGAGCTGTGACGCAAGGACCACAACGGGCGGCAGCGGATTCGAGCGTCGAGAGTTGAAGCGGATCAGCTCATCGGCCATACCGATGCCGTAGAAGAAAAGAACGTCGTCGTCGGGGCCAATATCGCTCGGGTCATGGACGAAATGAGTTCTCACCTCTGCGAGGCCGGCCGGAATGGTGTGATACTGGCTTACCAAAGCTATCGACAGCTCCCTTATCTGCTTGGATGGCTGCGCTTCCTCATCCCAACTCGCGTGCATCCCTGACCTGTGTCCCTCTTGCCGAGCTGTGCACCTTCCGCCGTTAACGGCCTGGGAAGGCGTGATCTGCGGAATCGCAGGTCACCTCGCCCGATTCTTGCTGAGGCTGCTTCCGGTCGGCAGGGCGTGGGGTTCATGGGAATGACAGGGCCCCCCAGGCTCTTGACTTCCCCGTCCTGGAACGCTTGGACACAGATCCGCCTCCTCGCCTGCCCCGCGGTTTCCCAGGCGCCCGGGAAAATGATGTAGGTGGCCGAGGCCACAGCAAAGCCCGATTCAAGCAACTCAGTTTCTTCCATGGGGAGTTCGCTCCACGCCTTCAGGCATGTAAGAGCTCTGCCGAACCAGCCCGGCCCACTGTCGTGGCACGCGGCAAGACGCTCTTTGAGTGCGGGACGTTTGCCTCTATCGGTCTGCTCTCCCCGCGAGGGAACCTTGATCCACGCCGAAGGTCGGACCAGAGTGCGGATCCGCAGCCTTGACCAAGTGGATCGGCCTTATAGGCCGGTAGTCCGCAGGCCGACCAGCCGCGCGGCGGCGGTGGTCCGGTAGCGCCACCTCGTGGAAACGAGTGTCGGCGACCCAGGCCTGGCGGCGAACACCCCCTGGTTCGCTGCCAGGCCTGGCCTACCTGGACATCCTGACGAAGGGGGAGAGGGAAGTATGTGTCACAGAGACAGAGGTGTTTACGGATGTCGCTGAAGAACTACCGTTTCGCCGTTGTGTCGTTGGGCGTGGCGGCCGGACTGCTCGCGGCTCCCGGGGCCGTCCCAGCTCTTGCCGGCCCGGCTCCCGACGTCTCTTCCGGGGCAGCCGCTGATACTACGCAAACCCCCTTGGCTCCGTTCGATTTCGTGAACCTACCCCGAAGGAACCTCCCCCTCTCCGGACATTCACACACGTTCACGGTGACCTATCGCAACAACTCGATGGTGGACGAAGTCGTGGCTCCGCAGATCCTCGTCGAGTCGCCGGATTCCGGCCCGTTTCTGCTGCCTGGGGACATTCGCGTCGAACGGCTGACGACTGGTGGATCCGCGAAGACTCTTTCACTGGAGAGCCAGACCGGAACGCTGTACACCGACCTCGTGGCCGCGCAAAGAACGCTCCGGCCGGGAGAAAGCCTGGTGGCCAGATTCCGGGTCAAGGCCATCGCCCTGGCGGCGGTCGGTTCGGTGCAACCTCGTGTCGCGCTCTACAGCTGATCTGCCTGCCAGACGGTTCCGACCAGCATCGAGCAGGGCCCTTTCAACCCTCTCCCCGCATGAGCGCTGCCGAAGGCAGCTTCCCCCACCATGACGAATAGGTGCTCTTCCATGGCCGAGCTGTTCTACGACGCCGATGCCGACCTGTCCATCATCCAGGGCCGCAAGGTCGCGGTCATCGGCTACGGCAGCCAGGGTCACGCCCACGCGCTGTCCCTGCGCGACTCGGGTGCCGACGTCCGCGTCGGTCTGCACGAGGGCTCCAAGTCCAAGGCGAAGGCCGAGGAGCAGGGCCTGCGCGTGGTGACCCCGTCGGAGGCCGCCGCCGAGGCCGACGTGATCATGATCCTCGTCCCGGACCCGATCCAGGCCCAGGTCTACGAGGAGTCCATCAAGGACAACCTCAACGACGGCGACGCGCTGTTCTTCGGTCACGGCCTGAACATCCGCTTCGGCTTCATCAAGCCCCCGGCCGGCGTCGACGTCTGCATGGTCGCCCCCAAGGGCCCGGGCCACCTGGTCCGCCGCCAGTACGAGGAGGGCCGCGGCGTTCCGTGTATCGCGGCCGTCGAGCAGGACGCCACCGGCAACGCCTTCGCGCTGGCGCTCTCGTACGCCAAGGGCATCGGCGGCACCCGCGCCGGTGTCATCAAGACGACCTTCACCGAGGAGACCGAGACCGACCTGTTCGGTGAGCAGGCCGTGCTCTGCGGTGGTACGGCCGCGCTGGTCAAGGCCGGTTTCGAGACGCTGACCGAGGCCGGCTACCAGCCGGAGATCGCGTACTTCGAGTGCCTGCACGAGCTGAAGCTGATCGTCGACCTCATGTACGAGGGCGGCCTGGAGAAGATGCGCTGGTCGATCTCCGAGACCGCCGAGTGGGGCGACTACGTCACCGGCCCGCGGATCATCACGGACGCCACCAAGGCCGAGATGAAGAAGGTCCTCGCCGAGATCCAGGACGGCACCTTCGCCCAGCAGTGGATGGACGAGTACCACGGCGGTCTGAAGAAGTACAACGAGTACAAGACCCAGGACTCCGAGCACCTGCTGGAGACCACGGGCAAGCAGCTGCGCAAGCTGATGAGCTGGGTCGACGAGGAAGCGTGAACTGATGCTGATCCATCCTGTCGGCCCCCTGCCCGCCGAGGCAGGAGCGGCCTTTGCCGAATTGCTGCTGAGGAGTCATCTCACCCTGACCGGCCGTCCCTTGTGCCCACCGCGATGGGGATCGGCGCAGGAAGCGGCGCGATGGCTCTACATTGATGCTCCTTTCGGACTGCTGGCCCATGACACGGATCCAGATCCGAAGTTCTGCTACGCCAACCTCACGGCTCAGGAATGTTTCGGCTACCGGTGGGACGAATTCACGGGCATGCCGTCGCGCCTGTCTGCCTCCTCCCGCCAGCAAGTAGACCGGGACACCTTCGTGCAAGCAGTGCGGGAGCGCGGGTTCGCTGACGGCTACGACGGGTTGCGGCGCAGGAAAGGCGGTGAGGAATTCTGGATCAAGGACGTGACGATGTGGAACCTCCTCGATTCCAAGGGGAATAAGCAAGGCCAGGCCGCCGTCTTCCGGAACTGGTCCCCAGCTCACCGAGCGGTGAAGATTTCACCGTTGATATCCTGATTTGGTAAATTACTGACAGCGGAGGCGGTTCTCCTCTCCGCAGAGTTGCCCGCGTCGGCGGGCAGGAGGTGCGGTGACAGCCGACTACCCCGGCTCCCGGAAAGATGCGCGGCAGCCCGAGCAGCCGTTCGGCTCCTTCCTGGCGCCCGGCGCGGACGCTTGGGGGATCGGAGCAGGTGGCGCGGAGACGCTCGACGTCGTGCTTCGGCAGGCGACGACGTGCCTGGGAGGACTGGGCGCGCTGGTGCACCGGCATGATCCTGCGGCCGATCGGCTGCACCTGATCGCGGCCATTGGGCTTTCCCAGGCGGAGGCCGGCCAGTGGGCCGAGCTGTCCGACAAGGGGGGTGCTGCGCCAGCGTGTGCCCTGCGACGCGGTGACTTCGTCTTCACTGCCGGAGACGACCTGAGCACCGGAGCGATCGGCGCGGTCGCAGTGCCTTTTCCGGGCGCTGATGGGCCTCTCGGCGTACTCACCGTGCTCACCGCAGAGCTTGGCGAGCCGGACGAAGCGCGTCGTTCCCTCGTCAGTGCGTTGGTGCGGTGGGCCGGAGCCCGCCTGGGCGGAGGACCAAGCACAGCCCCCAGCTCGGGACCGGTGGTCGGGCTCGGACGATCGGTCCTCATGGCTGAACTGACGGCGGCTCTGGCTGAGGCGATCACGTCCCGCGACGTCGTGACGGCTGTCGCCGAATTCGTCCTGCCTCCGTTCGGCGCGGACGGGCTGGTGGTCCAGCTGCTGGAACGTGGACGTCTTCGCGTCGTCGGTGCGGCCGGGTACCCAACGGACTTCCTCACCATGATCGACGGAGTTCCGCTCGCCGCCCACGCCACGTTCAATGGCGTGGTGCGCACTCGTACACCTCGGTTCATCGGCTCAAGGGTGGAGTTGCTGGCGCACTTTCCGACCCTGGGGCACGTGAACGACGCCACGCCGAAGAACGCCTGGGCCTTCCTGCCCATGATTGCCTCCGGACGGGTCATCGGCCTGTGCGTGGTGTCCTTCAGCGAACCGCACTCCTTCAACGACGACGAGCGCGCCCTGCTGACGGCGCTGAGCGGCCTGGTAGGCCAGTCGCTGGAAAGGGCGCGCTTGTACGACGTGGAACATGCCCGCGCCCAGGAACTGCAACGTGGTTTGCTGCCCAAGACTCTGCCCAGCCTGCCCGCCGCCAGCGCTGTGGCCCGATACTTGCCTGCTGGCCTCAGCGAGGAGGTGGGGGGCGACTGGTACGACCTGATCCCCCTGTCGGCTGACCGGGTCGCCATCGTCATAGGGGACGTCATGGGGCACGGCATCAAAGAGGCGGCCACGATGGGGCGGCTACGGACGGCCGTACGTACCCTCGCCGACCTGGAGATGCCCCCGGACGAGTTGTTCAGCCGTCTCAACGACCTGGTCTCCGACCTCGGCGAGGACTTCTACGCCACGTGCCTGTACGCGGTCTTCGACCCGGTCGCGCGCACATGCTCGTACTCCCTCGCCGGGCATCCTCCGCTGGTTCTCGTGCACCCCGACGGAACCGTCCACAGCCCCGAGGCCGCTCCCGATCCGCCGCTTGGTGCAGCCAGCCCACCCTTCGAGACCCACCAGTTGTGCCTGCCCGACGAGAGCCTTCTCGTCCTGTGCACCGACGGGCTCGTCGAATCGGCGACCCGGGACGCCGACCGGGGCATGGCCGAACTGCGGCAAGTCCTCGCCGACGGCGTGGCCGATCTTGCCTATTTCAATGCGGTCGACGAGGAGGACGGCATCCAACGCCTGGAGGAGCTGGGCGACAGAGTCGTGGCGGCGCTGCTGCCCGAACATGAGCAGACGAAGGACGACGCAGGGCTCCTCATCGCGAGTATCCGGTGCACCCCTGCTGGTGACGCCGTGGCCTGCAGCCTTCCGGACGACCCTCGTGCCGCAGGACAGGCCCGGCAGTTCGTTCGTGAGCGGCTCGCAACATGGGAGCTCGATGATCTCGTACTCAGTACTGAGCTACTGGTGAGCGAGCTGGTAGGTAACGTCATCCGGCACGGCAAGGGGCCGATGCGCCTTCGCCTTCTACGGAGTAGAACCCTGACCTGCGAGGTCTACGACGGCAGTTTGACCACTCCCCGTATCCGCCACGCCAGTCACACCGACGAAGGCGGGCGCGGCCTGCAGCTCGTGGCAGCCTTGTCCCGGCGCTGGGGCGCCCGATACCTCCACGACGGCAAATGCATCTGGACGGAACAGGACCTGCCCGCCGCATTGACCGCGGAGCAGGCCCGCGTCCCGCGCACTTGATGTTGATCGCGAAGAGTCGGCACGTCGCACGACCGGTATTCGACCCACGGCCGCCGTGCAGAGGAATGTCCGTGTTCCCTCATGGGCGGCGTCGTTCCGTAGTGCCTTCGGTCGAGTGGGATGGGTAGCATGAAACTGCTTGTCCCCCTCCGAGTTCAGGCCCGCACGGTCGACGTTGATCCACCGAGGCGGCACTGGTCGTTCCAAGCTGAAGGCACGTCAGGATCGTTGCTACAGCGGGCAGACCCCAGCGAATGCGGCGCCGCCGGTCCGCTGCCGGCGAGCGAGGGCGCTGTTGCTCGCGATGACCATCGTTTCATTCGAGTCACATATGGCTTTGGCGGCATTAGCGGACATTCTGTTCGCGGCCCCGGGCCGGGGCCCGTCCCGTGGGTCAGGAGGGGTCGATGAAGATGTCCAGCGCAAGGCTCCCGGCGAAACCGGCGGGACTGTAGGCGGACAGGTCCTCGATGCCTTCGGCGGCCAGGACCTCGTCATCGATGAACAGATTGCCGGTGCACGCGCGCGCGTCACGGGTTAGGACCGCGTACGCGGCATCCGCAACGATCTGCGGATTGCGGGCCCGGTCGGCGTCGCCGACGACATTGCGGACGGCGGCGGTGTTGATCAGAGTGCGGGGCCAGAGGGAGTTCGCGGCGATGCCGTCGGGTGCCAGTTCCTCGGCGAGACCGAGGGTACACAGGCTCATGCCGTACTTCGACAGCGTGTAACCGAGGTGCTTGCCCACCCAGTGGGGGGCGAGGTTCAACGGCGGTGACAGGGTGAGGATGTGCGGGTTCGCCGCTGCGCGCAGGTGCGGGATCGCGGTCTTGCTCATCAGGAACGTGCCGCGTGTGTTGATCTCCTGCATGAGGTCGTAGCGCTTCGTCTCCAACCGGTCCGTCGGCGACAGGTCGATGGCGCTCGCGTTGTTCACCACGATGTCGATCCCGCCGAAAGCGGCGACCGCCTGGTCGACGGCGGAACGCACAGCCTGCTCGTCGCGGACGTCACCGACGACCGCCAGCCCCTTGCCGCCTGCCTGCTCCACCTGTTCGACGGCCGTGTGTACGGTGCCCTCCAACTTGGGGTGGGGCACACCGGTCTTGGCGAGCATCACCACGTTCGCGCCGTCGTGGGCGGCTCGCAGCGCGATCGCGAGGCCGATACCGCGGCTGCCTCCCGACATCAGGATCGTCTTGCCGGCGAGTGTGCGTGCCATGGGTCAACCTCCATAAGGAAAGCCGGGCGGATCGGATGTGAACGGAGCCGGTCCAGCAGCGTGGTCGAGGGCTGGGAAGGTGCCCGGACTGCTTCCCAGCCCTCGACGCACAGCAGGAATCACTCAGGCGGGAAAGGCCTCGCCCTTGGCCGCCATGGTGCGGAGGTACTGGGTCGGACGGAGCTGCTCGCCGTACTTGTCGGCGAGTTCGTCGGCACGCTTGATGAATGCGTCGAGGCCGACGGACCCGTCGGCGGCTTCGTAGCCGGCCATGAACTGTGCGGCTCCGCCGGTGGCGGGCGGGAAGCCGATGCCGAAGATCGAGCCGATGTTGGCGTGTGCCGCCGAGGTGAGGACGCCCTCTTCGAAGCAGCGCGCGGTCTCGATCGCCTCGCGCACGAGCAGGCGGTCCTGGGCGTCCCGGAGCGGGATCTGGCTGTCGGCGACGGGGAACAGCTCGGACAGGCCCGGCCAGATCGAGCCGCGCTTGCCGTCGGTGTAGTCGTAGAAGCCGGCACCCTTGAGCTTGCCCGTGCGGCCGTTGGAGATCATGGGAGCGACGACGGTCTCGGTGATGGTGAGCTCCGCCCGGCCGACGGCTTCGCGGGTGGTGCTGGCGATCTTGTGCATGAAGTCCAGGCTGAGTTCGTCGGCGACCTGAAGAGTGCCGACCGGGTAGCCCGCCTGAGTCGCGGCGCGCTCCAGCGAGTACGGCGCCAGCCCCTCCTGGAGCAGTGCGAGTCCCTCCTCGATCCTCGTGCCGAAGACCCGAGAGGTGTAGAAGCCGCGGCTGTCGCTGACGACGATCGGCGTCTTCTTGATCTGCAGGACCACGTCGTAGGCCTTGGCCAGCGCGGTGTCGGAGGTCTCGGCGCCGCGGATGATCTCGACCAGCGGCATCTTGTCGACCGGGGAGAAGAAGTGCAGACCGATGAAGTCGGCCGGTCGTTCGACCCCCTTGGCGAGTTCGGTGATCGGCAGCGTGCTGGTGTTGGTGCACAGCAGCGCGTCGGCCTTGACGTACGGCAGGATCTCGGCGATGACCTGCTGCTTGAGCGCGACGTCCTCGAAGACCGCCTCGATGACCAGGTCGCAGCCGGCCAGATCGGCGGGGTCGGCGGTGGCGGTGATACGGCCGAGCAGTGCGGCGGCCTTCTCCTCGGTGAGCTTGCCCCGGCCAACGGCCTTGGCGTTGAGGCCCGCGGTGTAGGCCTTGCCCTTCTCGGCGTTCTCGGCCGACACGTCCTTGAGGACGACCTCCATGCCGGCCCGGGCGCAGGAGTAGGCGATGCCGGCGCCCATCATGCCGGCGCCGAGGACGCCGACCTTCATGGCCGTGTACTTCTCCACGGCCTTGGGACGCAGCGCACCCGTGTTGATCGACTCCAGGTCGAAGAAGAACGCCTGGATCATGTTCTTCGACTGACGGCCGGTGACCAGCGAGGTGAAGTAGCGCGACTCGATCCGGCTGGCGGTGTCGAAGTCGACCTGGGCTCCCTCGACGGCGGCCGCGAGGATCGCCTTGGGCGCGTGGTAGTCGACCTGCTTGATCTGCTTGCGCAACAGCGGCACGAACGCCGGCAGGAACGCGGCCAGACTGGGGTGCGACGGCATCCCGCCGGGCATCTTGTAGCCGGGCTTGTCCCAGGGCTGCGCGACCTCGTCCGGGTTGGCCTTGATCCACGCCTTCGCGGCGGGCAACAGTTCTTCGGCGGACTCGACGAGCTCGTCGACGAGTCCCTTCTCCTTGGCCTTGGCGGGCTTGAAGCGCGTGCCCTGGCCGAGAATGTCCGTGAGCGCGGTCATGAGGCCGAACATGCGGACGGTGCGGGTGACACCGCCGCCGCCGGGGAGCAGACCCAGCGTCACCTCGGGCAGCCCGATGTCGTACTTGCCCTCGACCGCGATGCGGTGGTTGGTCGCCAGGGCTATCTCCAGCCCCCCGCCCAGAGCGGCGCCGTTGATCGCTGCCACGACGGGCTTGGGGAAGGTCTCGAGTCGCCGCAGGGTCGCCTTGATGGCCTCCAGCGACGTGAACACGGTGTCCGTGTCGTCCTTCGTCGCGAGGATCATCCTCTTGAGGTCGCCGCCCGCGAAGAAGGTCTTCTTCGCCGAGGCGACGACCACGCCCGTGACCGTGTCGGCGTCGTCGTACAGCTTGTCGACGGCGGCCTTCATGGAAGCGGCGTAGAACTCGTTCATGGTGTTGGCACTCTGCCCCGGGTCGTCCAGGGTGAGGGTGACGATGCCGTCGGTGTCGATCGCGTACTGGACGGCGCTGGTTCGGGGCGTGTTGTCGGTCATGGTGTTGTGGCTCCTGTAGGTGCGCGCTGGTCTCAGACGATCTCGACGATGGTGGCGATGCCCATGCCGCCGGCGACGCAGAGCGTGGCCAGGCCACGCCGCTGGCCGCGGCGGATCAGTTCGTCGACGAGGGTGCCGAGGATCATGGCGCCTGTGGCTCCCATCGGGTGGCCCATCGCGATGGCTCCGCCGTTGACGTTGGTGATCTCGTGGCTGATGCCCATGTCCTTGACGAACCGCATCGCCACGGCCGCGAACGCCTCGTTGATCTCCCACAGGTCGATGTCGGAGACGTCGAGGCCGGCCAGCGTGAGGGCCTTGTGCGCGGCGGGGGCCGGACCGGTCAGCATGATCGTCGGATCGGCGCCCGAGACGGCCGCGGCCACGATGCGCGCCTTGGGCGTGAGGCCGAGGCGCGTGCCGATCTGCTCCGAGCCGATCAACGTGAGGGACGCTCCGTCGACGATGCCCGAGCTGTTGCCGGCGTGGTGAACGTGGTTGATCTTCTCCAGCCAGTGGTACTTCGCCAGGGCGATGTCGTCGAAACCGACGCCTTCGCCGTGTTCGACGAAGGAGGGCTTCAGGCGTGCGAGGGATTCCACGCTCGTGCCCGGTCGGATCGTCTCGTCACGGTCCAGGATGGTCTGGCCGAGCTGGTCGTGGACGGGGACGACGGCGTTGTCGAAGTAGCCGCCTGCCCACGCCTGGGCGGCCCGGCTGTGGGACTGGGCCGCGTAGGCGTCGACGTCGCTGCGGGTGTAGCCCTCCAGGGTGGCGATCAGGTCGGCGCCGATGCCCTGCGGGACGAACCCCGCGGCCAGGGAGGTGGCGGGGTCCATGGCGAGCGGGCCTCCGTCTGCGCCGAGCGGCACCCGGCTCATCGACTCCACGCCGCCGGCGAGGATCAGCTGCTCGAACCCGCCGCGTACACGGCTGGCGGCCTGGTTGACGGCTTCCAGCCCGGAGGCGCAGAACCGGTTGAGCTGGACGCCGGCGGTCGTGTCCGGAAGCCCGGCCACGATCGCGGCGGTCTTGGCGATGTCCATGCCCTGGTCGCCGATCGGGGCGACGACTCCGAGGACGACGTCGTCGATGCGCTCCGTGTCCAGCGTGGGGTTGCGCTTCTGCACCGCCTCCAACAGGCCGACCACCAGGTCGACGGGCTTGACCTCGTGCAGTGCTCCGGTCTTCTTGCCGCGTCCCCGTGGGGTGCGCAGGTGGTCGTAGATGAAGGCATCCGTCATGGCTGGACTTCGCTTCCTGGTGGGTTGGGCACAGGGATAGGGACGTGGCTTCAGTGCGTCGTGTGACTGACGTCAGATGTCCCTGAGTTCGCGGCGCAGGACCTTGCCGACATTGCTCTTGGGCAAGGCGTCGCGGAACTCGATGTGGCGGGGGCGCTTGTAGCCGGTGAGTCGGCTCTTGAGGTACTCGCGGAGTTCCGCTTCGGTCAGGCTCTTGTCGCGGGCGACGACGACGAGTTTGGGAGCCTCGCCCGACCTGGGATCGGGTACGCCGACGGCGCCCGCCTCGGCGACCTTGGGGTGGCTGGTCGCCGCCTCCTCGATCTCGTTCGGGTAGACGTTGAACCCGGAGACGATGATCATCTCCTTCTTCCGGTCGACGATCCACAGGAAGCCGTCGTCGTCCATGACGGCGATGTCGCCGGTCAGCAGCCATCCATCGTCGGTGAGCACTTCTGCGGATTCAGCGGGCTTGTTCCAGTAGCCGCTCATCACCTGAGGGCCCTTGACGGCTAGCTCGCCTCGCTCGCCTGCGGGCACCGGCTGACGGGCGTCGTCGAGAACGCGCACGTCGGTGGAGGGCAGCGGAATGCCGATGCTGCCGGTTCGGGGTTCCAGGTGAACGGGGTTCGCGCTGACGGCAGGTGAGGCTTCCGTCAAGCCATAGCCCTCGGTGATGGGCTGACCGGTGACTTCCTTCCAGCGGTCGGCGACCGCAGCATGAATGGCCGTGCCGCCGGCGAAGGCGATCTTGAGCTTGGAGAAGTCGACGGCGGAGAAGGAGGGATGGTCCAGCAGCGCTCGCGCAAGGGTGTTGACCAGCAGGATCGCGTCGGGACGCGTCTTCGCGAGCGTCTTGACCAGTCCGCCGATGTCGGTGGGATCGGTGATCAGAACGTTGTGGGCGCCGAACTGAAACAGTCCCAGGCCGTTCACGGTGAGCGCGAGCACGTGGTAGAGCGGCAGCGCCGCGATGGCGGTCGGCTGCTCGGCCCCGAACTTGATCTTCATCTGCCCGATGAACTGGTCCTGGTTGGCCAGCAGGTTCAAGTGTGTGAGGACGGCGGCCTTCGTGCCTCCCGTGGTGCCGCCGGTGTACTGGAGGAACGCGATGTCCTGCTGGGTGAGATCGGGCTCTGTGAGGCGATGACGACGGCCGTGCACGAGGGCGGTGCGGAAGTCGACCGCACCGGGGATGTCGTACCGGGGCACGAGTTTGCGGACCTTCGCCACCATCGTGTTGACCAGGACCCGCTTCGGCCCGGCGAAGAGGTCGCCGACCTGGGTGACGATCACGTGCTCGATACCTGAGCCCGGCAGGATCTCGGCGACCTTGTGGGCGAAGTTCGCCAGCACCACGATGGCGCGCGGTTGGGCATCGGAGAACACCTTGGCCATCTCGGCCGGGGTGTAGAGCGGATTGGCGTTGACCACGATCAGCCCGGCCTTCAGGGCCCCGAACAGCGCGATCGGATACTGAAGGAGGTTGGGCATCTGCAGCACGATCCGGTCGCCCTTGAGCAGGAACAACTCCTGCTGCAGGTAGGCGGCGAACTGGTCGCTCAGCTCGTCGATCTGAGCGAACGTCAGCCGAACTCCGAGGTGGGAGAACGCCGTTCTGTAGCCGAAGCGCCTTGCTGTAGTCCGGACCATGTCGGGAATCGACGTGTGCGTCACCGGGGCGATCTCCGGCTCGACACCAGGCGGGTAGAACCCGAACCAGGGGCGCTGAGCGGATTCCGAGCCAAGGGAGGGGCAAGGGCTCGGGGCCCGCCCGACCGGCGAGGCGGGTTGCGGCTCTGGTGGTGTGCTCGTGCTCATGGGTGTGGAAGTCCTTCGCTCTGAACGTCGTCGTCCAAGACCGAGTCGTGCCTCGACGCCGCTCAGCCGGTGTGCCCCACTTCGGGTGCTTCGGCTGTGGTCAGGGCTGGGGGTGGTGATGCCTGACCGGCGGTCCGGCGCGGGAATGGGGCGAACCCCAGCACCGCGCGCGGCGAGGTGGGCCGGTAGGGGTGGATCGGCGCCGTCCCAGCGCCGATCCACCGCATGAAACAGGCAGCGGTACGGCCACCTGCGAGGCTCAGCGGGTGGCGAGGACTCCGCCGTCGACCGGGATTACGGCTCCGGTGATGTAGCTGCTGGCCGGGCTCATGAGGAACAGGGCGATGCCCGCCATGTCGTCGGGTCGGCCGATGCGGCGCAGGGGGATCTGCTCGGCGATGGCGTCGGCACCGAAGCTGAGGATGCCGGCGGTCATCTTCGACTCGAACAGGCCGGGCGCGATGGCATTGACGAGGATGTCCGGCGCCAAGGTCCCTGCCAGTTGCTGCGTGAGCATGTGCACGGCGGCCTTGCTGGCGCTGTAGGAGAAGTTGTTGAAGCCGGGAGAGGGAGCGCGCAGGCCGTCGACGCTGCCGGTGTTGACGACCCGGGCGGGATCATCCGGCGTGGACGCCGCCTTCAGCAGCGGCAGAAAGGCCTGAGTGAGCGCGAAGACACCCTTGACGTTGACGGACAGCACCTTGTCCCACGCCGACTCGGGGAACTCCTCGAAGGAGGCGCCCCAGTTGGCGCCGGCGTTGTTGAACAGCGCGTGCACGCGGCTCTCGCGTTGCCAGACGTACGAGACCAGGGTCTCCACTCCCTCGGCCGTACCCAAATCGGCCGAGACGGCGTGGATCTCGCCGAGCGGGCTCAGCTCCTCGACCGCCGCCTTGAGATCGGCTTCCTTGCGGCTGGAGATGTAGACCTTCGCGCCGGCTTCGAGAAGTCCGCGCGTGATCATCTTGCCGATGCCGCGGCCGCCACCGGTGACGACGACGACCTTGCCCGCCACGGAGGGCGCTGTAGTGCTCATGTGAAGCTCCGGGGTGAAGTGAAGGGGCCTGCCTGCGTGATGGGGCGGCGGCGTTACTGAATGCGGCGGCCGGAGAGAGCGCGGCTGATGGCCAGGCGCTGGATCTCGCTG
Source organism: Streptomyces sp. NPDC107538 (assembly GCF_055657445.1). Classification (NCBI taxonomy): domain Bacteria; kingdom Bacillati; phylum Actinomycetota; class Actinomycetes; order Kitasatosporales; family Streptomycetaceae; genus Streptomyces; species Streptomyces sp. NPDC107538. The sequence goes on from NZ_JBVKAY010000001.1 coordinate 83,818, forward strand.
GTTCCTTCGTAGATGGTGAAGATTTTGGCGTCGCGGGCCCAGCGCTCGACGGGGTAGTCCCGGGTGTAGCCGTTGCCGCCGAGGATCTGCACGGCGCGCTCGGTGGTACGGACGGCGACCTCGCTGGCCTTGAGCTTGGCCATGCTGCCCTCGGCGCGGGTGAACGGCTTGCCGCGCATGAACATGTGGCTGGCACGCCAGACCAGGAGGCGGGAAGCGTCGATCTCCATGGCCATGTCGGCCAGGGTGAAGGCGATGGCCTGGTTGTCGATGATCGGCCTGCCGAACTGCTCGCGCACGCCTGCGTACTCCAGGGCGTACTCGTAGGCGGCGCGGGCGACACCGACGGCCATCGCGCCGATGGCCGGCCTGGTCATCTCGAAGGTGGCCATGGCGGCGGGCACCCGGACGCGGGTGCCTTCCCGGGCGATGGCCAGGCGCTGGTCGAGGGCTTCCTTGCCGCCGAGGACGAGGTCCGCGGGGATGCGCACGTCGTCGAGGACGACCTCGGCGGTGTGCGAGGCGCGCAGGCCGTGCTTGGAGAACTTCTGGCCCTGGCTGAGACCCGGGGTGCCCGGCGGGATGAGGAAGAGGGCGTGGCCGCGGGCTCCGAGGCTGGGGTCGGTGACCGCGTTGACGACGTGGATGCCGGCGATGCCGCCGTTGGTGGCCCAGGTCTTGGTGCCGTTGAGCACCCACTCCTTGGTGGCCTCGTCGTATCGGGCGGTGGTGCGGATGGCCGCGGCGTCGCTGCCGGCGTTCGGTTCGCTGGCGCACAGTGCGGCGACCCGGAGGTCACCGGGGGTTCCGAAGAACTCGGGCAGCCAGGTGTCGATCTGCTCCTTCGTGGCCGAGCCGAACAGCGCGGCGACGGGCAGGAAGGTCCCCATCAGCGCCTGTCCCATGCCGCCGTCGCCCCAGAAGATCTCCTCGGCGACCACGGGCTGCAGAAGGCCGGTGGAGTCGCCGAGCAGCTGCAGTGCGAAGTCCGGGGAGTACAGGCCGATCTTGGCGGCTTCCTCGATCACGGCCCAGGGCATCTCCTCGCGCTCGTCGTACTCGGCCGCCACCGGCCGTACGTACTTCTCGGCGAAGCCGTGGGCCCATGTGCGGGCCTCGGCGATCTCGGGCGGCAGGTCGAAGAGGTCCGGGGTGCTCACAGTGGGTCTCCTGATGGGGGTGGTGGTGCAGAGTGGGGCGGGGTGGTCAGCGGCCGGTGAAGACGGCGTCGCGGCGCTCGATGAAGGACGTCACGCCTTCGGCGCCGTCGGCGGTGCCGATGAGCCGGGCGATGTCGGGGCGCAGCTGGGCGATGGCCGCGGCGTCGCCCTCTTCGTGGGCCCGGTGGGCGGAGGCCAGTGCGGTGCGCACGCCCAGGGGCGCGGAGCGCTCGCTGATGACGCGCGCGATCTCCTTGGCCCGCTCGACCGCCGCGTCCCCGTCGGGAGCCACCTCCTGCACCAGTCCGATGCGGTGGGCCTCGGCGGCGTCGTACTCCTCGCCGGTCAGGATCCACCGCATGGCGTTGCCCCATCCCACCTCGCGGGGAAGCCGGAAGGTGGCGCCGCCGAAGGGGTAGATCCCGCGACGGATCTCGAACTGCTTGAAGCGGGCGTCCTGGGCGGCCACACGGATGTCGGCGGCCAGCAGCAGTTCGATGCCCAGGGTCATCACCCAGCCCTGTGCCGCCGCGACGACGGGCTTGGTCCACGTCCCGTCCAGCCGCCACGGATCGCGGCCGCCCTCGGGGAGGGCGAATCCGCCCGAGGCGAGTTCCTCACCGACGTCGAGCATGTCCAGGCCGCCGGTGAAGTGGTCACCGTGGGCGAACAGCACTCCGCACCACAGGTCGTCGTCGGACTCCAGCAGGCCGTAGGCCTGTGACAGTTCGCTGAGCATCTGCTTGGTGAAGGCGTTGCGCTTGGCCGGGCGGTTCAGGCCCATCAGCAGCACATGGCCGTCCCGCTCGACGGTGACCGCGGGTGCATCCACAGACGTGGAAGTCATCGCCTTCCTCCTAAGTTGAATGATGAGACTTACTGGACGGTAGCGAGCTGCATCCTCGAAGGCAAGCAGATCTCATGATGAGACTGATATCGTCAGAGGTATGAGACGGACCGCATTCGACAACTGGCCCTGCTCGATCGCCCGCACCGTGGACGTCATGGGCGACGGCTGGACGCTGCTGGTGCTGCGTGAGGTCTTCTACGGGGAATCACGCTTCGACGGGTTCATCGACGCCCTGGGCATCGCCCGCAACACCCTCACCGACCGGCTCCGCCGTCTGGAGAGCGCCGGCCTGCTGCGGCGGCAGGCCTATCAGAGCGACCCGGTCCGTCACGAATACCTGCTCACGGAGAAGGGCCGCGACTTCTTCGGCGTGCTCGCCGTGATCAACTCCTGGGGGGACCGGTGGCTGGCCACCGAGGACGGCATCCCGGTGGTCATGCACCACACGACGTGCGACCACGACGCCCAGCCGCAGGTCGTCTGCTCCTCCTGCGGCGATGAGCTGCGCCACGAGAACATCACCGTCCGCCCGGGCCCGGGCTACCCCGCCCGGTTGCTCGACAACCCGGACATCAGCCGGCGGTTCACCCCAGGTCATCAAGCTGAGGCTGCTTCCCGTGGGTGACGCCTGACCGCTTCGGTGACTTCGAGGTGGGATGCGCGGCCCGTTCCGTGTTCGCCTATGGGCGCGATGTGTTGTGGGCGCCATGCCCCCGCCGACGAGAGGTGCGCATGCAGATCCCGAGACGGATGCCGTCCGCAGCAGAGCTGGTGACGTGGTTGCGCGAGCGCGACCCGGATCTCGCGGCGACACGGCGGGCCGGGCGGACCGCGATCGTGATGCCGGCCCTGTTCGCGTTGTGCACGCAGGTGTTGCACTCGCCGACCATGGCGAGCTTCGCCGCGTTCGGGTCCTTCTCGATGCTGCTGATGGTCGACTTCAGCGGCCCGATGGTGGAGCGGCTGCGCGCGCAGGCGGCGCTCGCGGTGGCCTGGGCGGCTCTGATCTGCGTAGGAACGCTCGTGGCGCAGGCGACCTGGCTTGCCGTCGTCACGACGTTGCTGATCGCCTTCGTGGTCCTGTTCTCCGGCGTCGTCAGCTCTGTCCTGGCGGGCAGCGCGACCTCGCTTCTCCTGGCGTTCGTCCTGCCAGTCTCCACGCCGGTACCGATGTCCCTCCTGCCCGAGCGCCTCGCGGGCGCCGGTCTCGCGGCGGCAGCGGCGTTGCCGGCCGTGTGGCTGCTATGGCCGCGTCCTGTCGCCGACCCGCTCAACGAGCCGGCGACCCGGGTCTGCCGAGCCGCTGCGGCACATCTGCGCGCGGACGCCTCTGGCCTGGGCGATCACGCTACGGCGGCCGACTCCGCGCGGCGCCGGGCCGCCGCTGAGGACACCGCCGAGGCGAACACGGACCTGCGGAGCACCTTCGACACCACCCCATACCGCCCCACCGGCTTGTCCACCACGTCCCGCACCCTGGTCCGTCTCGTCGATGAGCTGAACTGGCTGAGCACCATCCTGGAAGACCGGCCCGCCTACACCGACGAGCCCCCTGCCTGCGACCCGGCCGCCCGTACGGTGCGCCTGATCGCCGCCGACGTCCTCGACCACACCGCCGAGCTGCTGACCGACATGCGCTTGGACGTCGGTCCGCTGCGTGCCGCCACGGCGCAGCTGCGGGAGGCCATGCAGACGATGGAGAAGACCTCCACCGTCCGGCTGCCCGCCGACCACCCGGTCGGCGACAGCCCGGAGGAGATCTACGGCTTCATCGCCACCCTCGATCTCTCCTTCCGCGCCCAGGAGCTGGGGTTCGCCGTCCTGCAGATCGCGGACAACGTCGCGACGGCCGCCACCGCTTCCCGACGACACTGGCTGGACCGCCTGCTGGTCCGGGAACCAGGTGCGCTGACCGAACCGCTGGCTCTGGCCCGCGAACGGGCCGCGGCCCATCTCGGCCTCGGGTCGGTGTGGCTCCGCAACAGCCTGCGCGGTGCCGTCGGTCTTGGCATCGCCGTACTGATCGCCAACCTGACCGGGGTGCAGCACTCCTTCTGGGTCCTGCTCGGCACCCTGTCCGTGCTGCGTTCCAACGCCCTCAACACCGGTCAGAACGCCCTGCGCGCCGTCCTCGGCACGGTGGTCGGCTCCATCATCGGCGCGGGCCTGCTGCAACTGATCGGGCACCACGGCACGGTCCTGTGGTTCCTGCTCCCGCTGGCGATTCTGGTGGCCGGCATCGTCCCCTCCGCGATCTCCTTCGCCGCGGGGCAGGCCGCCTTCACCGTCACACTCGTCGTGATGTTCAACCTCGGCCAGGACCCCGACTGGCACATCGTCCTGCTGCGCGTGCAGGACATCGCCCTCGGCTGCGCGGTCAGTCTCCTCGTCGCGCTGTTCTTCTGGCCCCGGGGCGCCGCGGCCGCCGTACACAAGGCACTGGCCGAGGCGTACGTCGACAGCGCCCGCTATCTCGCCGAGTCCGTGGACTACGCACTCCGCCCAGGCCGCCAGGCGGACCCTTCCCTGTCCCAGGGGAAGGCTGCGGAGCAGAACCGGGAGGCGGCGGCCTCTGCGCGTCGGCTGGACGACGCGTTCCGCACCTACCTCGACGAACGCGGCTCCAAGCCGCTCTCCCTGGCCGACATGACCGCGCTGGTGACCGGTGTGGCGGCCCTGCGGCTGGCCGCCGACGCGGTCGTCTCCCTGTGGCGGGGCGTGGGCCCTGAGCCGGAGATCGACGGCGGGACCGAAGCTCACCAGGCCATTCTCGGGGCCGCCTCCCGCGTCACGGAGTGGTACTACGGCTTCGCGGCCGGCCTGGGACGGGGAGCTCCCGTCCCAGAACCCGTCCAGCTTCATCCAGAGGCCGCGGCCCTGCTCGTGGAGTCCGTTCGCACCGACCTTGTCGACGCCCTGGGGCGGCCCGGAGGGACCGCCGTCCGCGTCATCTGGACCGGTGACCACGTCGACGTGGCCCGCCGTCTCCAGCCCGGCCTCGCCCTGGCGGCGAAAGGGAGCGCGACCCGCTGACCCTTCGAGGTGCGGCGATCAGGCCAGCGAAGAGACGTCCACCACGAACCGGTAGCGCACGTCGGAGGAGAGAACGCGGTCGAACGCCTCGTTGATCTTCTGCGCCGGGATGAGCTCGATCTCGGCACCGATGCCGTGCTCCGCGCAGAAGTCGAGCATCTCCTGGGTCTCGCGGATACCGCCGAACAGCGATCCGGCGTACGAGCGCCGGTTGGCGAAGAGGGAGGGCACGTTCACCGGCAGCGGCTCGCTGGGGGCACCGAGGTTGATCAGGGCGCCGTCGAGGGCGAGCAGGGAGAGATAGGCGTCGACGTCGATCTTCGCGCTGATCGTGTTGAGGACGATGTCGAAGCTTCCGGCTAGGTCCGCGAAGGTAGACGGGTCGCTGGTGGCGTAGTAGTGGTCAGCGCCCAGACGCAGACCGTCCTCCTGCTTCTTGAGCGACTGGGACAGGACGGTGACTTCTGCCCCCATCGCCTTGGCGATCTTTACGGCGAGGTGGCCCAGGCCGCCGAGGCCGACGACCGCGACCCGCTTGCCGGGGCCGGCGCCCCAGTGCCGCAGCGGCGAGTACGTGGTGATGCCGGCGCACAGCAGGGGCGCGGCGGCGTCGGGCTGCAGGCCGTCCGGGATCCGCAGAACGAAGTCCTCGGTCACCACGATGTGGGTGGAGTAGCCGCCCTGGGTGATCTGCCCGTCCCGGCCGACGCTGCCGAACACCAGGGTGTGACCCTTCAGGCAGTACTGCTCCTCGCCCTTCAGGCAGTTGGCGCACTCACGACAGGAGTCGGCCATGCAGCCGACGCCCACGCGGTCGCCGACCGCGTGCCTGGTGACGGAGGAGCCGACCTGGCGAACGGTGCCGACGATCTCGTGGCCGGGGACGAGGGGGTTGGGTATGTCCCCGAACTCGCCGCGAGCGAAGTGGATGTCGGAGTGGCAGATGCCGCAGTAGTCGATCTCGATCAGCACGTCATGCGGACCGACGTCGCGACGCTCGACGGTCATGGGGACGAGCGGTTCGGTCGTGGAAGTAGCGCCAAAGGCGTTGACGGTGAGCACGGTCTCTCCAATGGTGCTGAGCTGGCTGGGAAAGGAGGGAGCTGGTCGCAGGCTCGGCCTCGACGGCCCCTGCTGGGCACTGCGGGGCTCTGACCGCCCACGCTGTGTCACCGAGTTCCGGCTCCCTGCGCCGGGCGGGCTCTACGCGTCGTAGCAGCCGACCGCAGCGCTCACGTCCAGCCTGGCCGGACGCGCAGGCGTCTTCCAGGCCGTGACGGTCCAGGGAATGGTGTTCCGGGGTACGGCAGAACCCCCCACCGGAATATGCGCAGCTCACGCAAGCCACCCAAGTGGCTGCTCAAAGCGCGTGTCGTCGAGAGAACCTCCGGGACGCCGACGACGCTGCCGTATCCACGTTACGGAGCGTCCTTCCGGCCCGGGTGAAGGCGATACGCAAGCCCTCTCATCAGCGGTTCGTCGCAACACGAGGAGGGAGCCATGCGGGATCCGACGACCGGAAGCTTCATCGCAAAGCCACGGAGACGGTAACGGGAGCGCCAAGGGGCCACAATGCTTCCGTCCCAGCTCGTAGCCCCCTCCGCGCTGTGCTGCCACACTGGGCAAATGGCACGTGAGCGGCAGAACGACAACGGCGGCACGGAACTGGGAACCTTCCTCCGAGCTCACCGCGCCGCTGTCACCCCCGAGAGAGTCGGTCTGCCGACTGGGCCAGGAGTCCGGCGTACGCCTGGGCTGCGCAGGGAGGAGCTGGCCACCCTCGCCGGTGTCAGTGTCGACTACTACGTCCGTCTGGAGCGCGGCAAGGAAACCAAGCCCAGTCCCTCGGTGGTCGACGCTCTCGCACGGGCGCTTCTGCTGGACCCGGCAGAGCACGAGCACCTGCGCGTTCTCGTCGCCTGCGCCGCGGGTGCCGCCGCTCTGAAGCCCCCAGGCCAGGACACGGAGACGATCCTGCCCGGGATCGGCCTGCTGGTGGAGAACCTGAGACCATTCCCCGCGTACGTACTCACCCGCACCATGAACGTCCTCGCATGCAACCCGTCCGGACTGCGGCTGTTCCACGGGCTGGCAGAGTGGCCGGAGAACGAACGCAATGTGGTCCGCTACGTCTTCCTGCATCCAGCCGCTCCCAAGGTGTTCGATGACTGGCAGGACCAGATCCGCGCCGCGGTCGGACGACTGCGCTCCCTGCACAGCGTGGAGCCCGACGCCCCCGGCTTGGCCGAACTCGTCGATGAACTGCTCGACGCGAGCCCGGAGTTCAAGGACCTGTGGGAGCGTTACGACGTGCGGCTGCACACCCACGGCAGCAAGACCTTTCACCACCCGGATGTGGGCGACCTGACCCCCAGTTACCAGAAGCTCCTGATCGAGGGCACCCACACGCAGCGGCTTGTCATCTATTACGCCGAGCCCGGCACCCCCGATTACGACAAACTGGTGCTCCTCGACACGGCAGAGTTCCAGCAGCGCGCAGCACCTCACAAGCACGACGCGCGCTGAACCTTGGGAAGCCGTTCGGGATCACGAAAACTGCCGATCGGGTCAGCATCTCCTGGGCGGCGCGGAGGGCTTGGCCTGAGGGCGAGCGGCTTTCGAGACGCTCGCCCCCGATGCGGCACCGGAGTATTCCCCGAGTCGGGAGCTCAGGCCCCTGTGACGTGCCTGATCCATGCCCGGTGTGAGGCGATGCTGCTGTACTCCGTCGCCCCGAACAGAACACCCACCTGCTTGCCCTTGTAGAAGGCGGGGCCTCCGGAATCACCCGGCTCGCTGTCACCGCTGATCTTCTTGGTCCAGATCGCTCGGCCGATGATGTCGTCGTGCTTGATCGCGGTCACGCGGTTCGTCGCCTGCCGCAAAGGCTTCGGGTGCTTGCCCCAGCTGCCGTATCCGTAGATGCTGACGACGGCGCCCCTCGGCGGGTCGGTGTCCGCGAGCTTGATGTGCGGTGCCTTGACTGGCTTGGTGAGACGGAGCAGTGCCACGTCGTCGAGGCCATCTGTGTTCAGGTGCCGGATCTTCGCCACATCCGCCTTGACCCCGTGCCCTATTCGGACCGAGCCGACCCGCACGGACATCTTGCCCCGGTGGTCGTCATAACAGTGGTACGCGGTGAGCACCCACCGGTCGTTGAGCATTGTCCCCGTGCAGGTGAAGCGCCCCTTGACGTACACCTGCACCGCCCAGGGCGCGGAAGAGACGGCCTGGCCGCCGCTGATCGCGTGTGCGGACGAAAGTGGCAGGGTCATGGTGGCGGCAAGCCCGATTCCGGCGGCGATGGCGACTCGCTGGTGATATCGCACGGGGCGTCCTTCTCTGGTCGGCGGTCGATCTGGCTCAACGATCGCCGCGCACAGGGGACGTTCGCCTCGGCCGTTCGGCTGGAATGCACGAGAGCAAACGAGCTCTGCTCCGGACAGCATCGGCCTTTCGGCCAGGGAGGACGACGGAGCGCAATGCCTCCGGACCCACACAGCGTCAAGCCACAGGGGTGCGCAGGCGGTTCACGGGCAGTCACTGGCGGGAGATGCTCGAGCGGTTCGGCGTCTGGCAGGCGGTCTGCAACCACTTCACGTGGTGGCGTGATGCGAGTGTCTTCGAGGCCCTGCTGGAAGAGGCGATGTTGCGAGCACATGAGCGACATCGTCCGCGCCGGCGTGCACGAGTTCGTTGGGGGGAGTGATATTCCGGGGTGTGACAGGGCCCCCCACGCACCGCGCCAGTCCGGCCGATCTTGGCTATAAAGGACGAGAAGGCGCAATCGAGAAGTTGCCTGGGCCGAAATTCCGCAGGATTACAGACCTGAGACGGAGCCCCCAGTCGCGATGAGATCCGCTTTTTCGCCCACTGCATGAAGGTCGCTGGCTGGCGTGACCCAATGGGCTCCAGCGGCAAGGGCGCCGGGTCCGTCGCCAACGAAATGCACAGTCAAACGACGGCTGGCCCATCACACCGGAGAGCGAGCACGATGAAATACACGAAATTCGGCAACACCGGCATGGACGTATCCCGCATCTGCCTCGGCATGATGAGTTTCGGCAAGCCCGGAAGTGAGAACGGGCTTTTCCCGTGGGCGCGTGATTTCGATGACGCCAAGCCGATATTTGGCCGGGCTGTCGAGTTGGGCATCAACTATTTCGACACCGCGAACGTCTATCAGCTCGGCACGAGTGAGGAAGTCACCGGCCGCCTGATCAGGGAGTTCAACCTCGATCGCGACGAGATCGTCGTCGCCACCAAGGTGAGAATGGAGATGCGTGCCGGAAAGCCCAACGGTGGTGGACTTTCCCGGAAGGAGATCCTCAGCGAGATCGACAAGAGCCTGGCGCGACTGGGCCTCGACTACGTCGACCTGTACACCATCCACCGACTCGACCCGCTGACGCCGCCGGAAGAAATCATGGAAGCACTCCATGACGTGGTGAAGAGCGGCAAGGCGAGGTACATCGGAGCTTCGACGATGTACGCGTGGCAATTCGAGAGGCTCCAGACCATCGCCGAGAAGAACGGCTGGACCAAGTTCGTCTCGATGCAGAACCACTACAACTTGATCTATCGCGAGGAAGAGCGCGAGATGATTCCTCTTTGCGAGGATCGAAAAGTGGCAGTCACTCCGTGGAGCCCGCTGGCCGGCGGCCGAGCGGCGCACTCGTGGGGGACCGTGACGCCCCGCGTCGAGATCGATGAGGTTTCGAAGTGGGTATGGGACAGCACCAACGACCTGGACAAGGTCGTGGTCGACAACCTCGAACGCCTCGCGAAGGAGCGCGGCATCCCGATGGCCCAGATGTCGCTGGCCTGGATGCTGAGCAAGCCGTACATCACCGCCCCCATCGTCGGCACGACGGCCGTCCAGCACGTTGAGGACGCGGTCGCAGCCCTGGACGTGGAACTCTCGGACGACGAGATCCAGGAGCTGGAGAAGCCGTACGTCACCCACCCCGTGCTCGGCATGATGTGAGTACTGTCGGCCGAGAGCAGGCGTCCATCACGCCCATGCCCTGCCCACTCATCCGGAGACTGGCGCGACGGTCGCCGCAGGCAATCCCGGCCGTGTGGGAAAGCTAATCGGTCAGCGGCTGGCTTGCGAGGAGCCGTCAAGGACCACGTGCAGTCGATGCGCGAACTTGTACGGCTTCCCCGCATATCCGAACTCCCCGTCCATGAATCCGCCGTGATGGCTGGGGAACACGGTCGCCTGCTGTCCGAGCAGTTCAGCGGTCGCGACGGCGGTGCGTCCGGTCAGCACGTCCTTCGACTCCTCGCCCACAGCGATCACAACGCGGGTCGGCGCAGCGGCGATCGCGGCGGGATCCGGCCGGTAGCTGCTGACCGCCCATGACCGGTCGGACAGCAGCGGATCATCCCGTGAGCCGTCGTCCTGCGTGGGCATTGCGAACGCCCGGGCCATGCCGATAATCGGTCGGCTCTCCATCGCTGCCCCAGACCCCCACCGGCACACCAGGCACCAGGCACCAGGCACCAGGCAAAGTTGCCTCAGCCGGAACGATCACAGACTTCAGACATAGGCACTCTCATGGCTGCTCCGAAGCGGCTGCTCAGGCTTTTCCGCTTCACCCTCTGGCGCTGAAGCCCCTCAGGGAGACGGAGGCGCCGCGTTGGTTTCGTCGGTACGTGTTCCCTCGGCCTCGACCGGCTCGGTCCGGGCCGCCATGTCGAGCAGTACCAGGGCGTCGTGGTCCGGGGTGCCTTGCTCGGCGAAGTAGGCCAGCAGCCGGTGGCCCGGGGTTCCTTCCAGCTCCATCGTCTGGAAGTCCAGGGTCAGGACACCGACTTCCGGGTGATGGAACGTCTTGCGACCGTGCGAACGGACCCTTACTTCGTAGCGATCCCACATGCGGGCGAACTCCTTGCTCTTGAGGAGGAGTTCGCCGACCAGCCGAGCCAGATCGGGGGCGTCGGGGTCGGTACCGGCCAGGGCACGCAGTTGGGCGACGCCGCCTCGGATCTGGTTGTCGTAGTCGTCCGCGAAGAGACCGGGCGCGGCGGGATGGAGGAAGACGTAACGGGTGATGTTGCGCTCGCCGGCCGGCCACTCCTCGATACCCGGGAGAAGCCGCAGCCCGCTCGTGTTGGCGGCCAGCAGATCGTTGGTCCGGCTGACCACATAGGCGGGCCCTGGCCGCATGCTCTCGAGCAGGAGGTGGACACCCGGTCGCACAGCACGGGAAGGGGCGGGGTGGGGCTTGGCTGAGCTGCGCATGGCAGTCAGCACGAGGCTTCGCAGGTGCTCGTGTTCGTCGTGCTCCAGCTGAAGAGCCTGGGCCAGGGCATCGACCACAGCCGGGCTCGGCCGCGTCTCCCGGCCCTGCTCCAGCCGGGTGTAGTAATCGATGCTGATCCCGGCGAGGGTCGCCAGTTCCTCACGGCGCAGTCCAGGTGTGCGGCGCAGTCCGGTTCGCTCCGGGAGCCGCGTGTCGGCGGGATTGAGCCGAGCACGGCGGGCACGCAGGAAACGGCCCAGCTCCGTGCCCCCGTTCGTGGAGGCCTGGTCACGTCTCATGAAATCAGTGTGACTCTGTCCTGACCTGCGAGGGAGCCGTGAGGGGGGCCGTGTCACTCCCCGGAACGCGACTCCCCGGCACCGTGGGCGGCCGCAGGACCGACCGGTGCCTGTCAGGTGGAGGAGGGCAGCGCCTCCACCTGACAGGCGTCAACCTGCCGCGACGGCTGTCAGGTGAGAGACCACTTCTGGTTGTCCTGGCCGTTGCACGTCCACAGGATCAACTTGGTGCCGTTGACCGTCGCTGCGCCGGAGGCGTCGAGGCAGAGCCCGGAGAGGTTGTTGGTGACCGTTCCGTTCGCGTTGGCGGTCCATTTCTGGTTGGTGCCGTTGTTGCAGTCGTAGATGATCACCTTGGTGCCGTTGGAGGTGCCGTTGTTGTCGGCGTCGAGGCATTTGTTGCCGTAGACGACGAGTTCGCCGCGCGAGGTGCGGGTGAAGGTCTGGTTGCGACCACCGGTGCAGTCCCACAGGTCCGCTTGGGTGGCGTTGACGTAGGTGTTCTTCTGGATGTCCACGCAGCGGCCCGAGGCGGAGCCGACGAGGGCGGTTCCGTGGGTGCCGGGTATGCCCTGGACGCGGAGCGCGTCGATGTCGGGTGCGCTGCTGCCGGAGACGGCGGCGAACCTCGCCGTGTTGGCTCCCTTGCCCAGGTGCGCGAGGACGGACACGGTCCGGTAGGTGGTCGGTGACCCGGTCGGTGGGAAGGAGACGACGTACGGGTACTGACCGTTGACCTGCATGGTGGCCTTTGCGGCCGTGTTGCCACCATTGGCGTAGGTGATGTCCACCAGTTCGGTGCCTGCCGACGAGGCGGTGACCCCTGTGAAGCTCGGGGTGGTGGCGGCGCCGGTGTCCTCGTAGGTCGTGCCGGAGGCTTCGGTGCCGGAGACGGTCAGAAGTACCGCGTCGTTCGCGGGGACCGAGGTGGTGTAGCCGGTGGCGAAAGATCCGGCGTCGGTACGGGTCCACGCGTTGCGCACCGTCGCGGAGGCCTGGGTCAGGCCGAGGTCGGCCCAGCGGACGGTGATGTTCGCAGCGGACCCGGTGCGGTTGAACAGCATCACCGCGCGTTTGCCGGTACCGGAGAGCACCTTGCCGTACACCTGTAGGCCTGTCGTGTCCTCGGCGACCTTGACGCCCTGCAGACCTCGCGCGTCCTGATCGATGGCGAGGACCTCTGGATTGGTGAGGATGTCGCGGGTCTCCGCGGTCATCGTAGCAACGTTGTTGCCCGCCAGCAGCGGAGCGCCGGAGATCGACCACAGGCTCATGTGCAGCCGATTACGGGCGGCGGTCATGCCGTTCAGGCCGACCATCAGCATGTCGGGGTCGTTGTAGAAGCCCGTGTGCTGGGCCGCGGGCTGCAGGGCCTGATCGAAGTTGCGGTACATCTTCGTCAGACCCGGCGTCTCCTGATAGAAGAGGACGTCCTCGCTGGTGCGCCACAGGTCGCCGTAACCGGTCGCCCAGTTCCAGGGCAGTCCGCTGCCCCACTCGCAGAAGGACAGCACCAACTTGCGGCCTGTGGCCGCCGACGCTGCCTCGTTCGCTGTGGCGATCTGCTTGTACTGAGTCTCCTGGTCCAGACCCTCGACCCGGCCGCCGCACCAGTCGATCTTGACGTAGTCGAAGCCCCAGCGCTGGAAGGTCTCCAGGTCCTGCTGGTAGTGCCCCTCCATGCCGGTGTTGGGCGCCGCGGGGCGGGTGGTGGGGTAGTAGTAGCCGCAGCCCTGCTTGCCGGCGTCGGTGTAGATGCCTGCCTTCAGGCCCTTGCTGTGGATGTAGTCGGCGATCGCCTTCATGCCGCCGGGCCACAGGTTTTCGTCGACGACGATGTTGCCGTTCGCGTCGCGGGCGCCCTGCCACCAACCGTCGTCGAGGTTGACGTACTTGTAGCCGGCGGCGGCCATACCGGAGGAGACCAGGGCGTCGGCCTGCTGCTTGATGACGTTGTGGTCGATGCTGCTGAAGAAGCTGTTCCAGGACGCCCAACCCATCGGCGGTGGTGCGACATCTGCCTGATTGGTGCTCACGGCGGCGGGGGCGGCGGCCAAGGGCACCGACAGCTCCTGCCGGTTGAGGCCCGCCAGACCTGCCACGGCGAGTCCAGCGGTGAGGACCTGGGCGGTGATGCGCCCGGCCCATCTTCGTACAGCGGAGTGGGAGGTCATGCGGCTCTCCAGGAGTGGGGACGAGGAAACGAACGGGATGACCTCACGGTGCGCCGGCCGTCGCATGTCTTCGGCGAGGGCCACCGCGCTGAGGGCGCCGGCCGGCTGAGCGTCGGTTCCGCAATCAATCCGCTGTGGTGCCAACGGCCGCGGCATAAGGGGGCGTTCGCACGGAGCTTGTGCTCATCGGCACTCCAAAGCCACGAGCTTCGTCCGGGATATCGGACCGAGTTCGGAAGGTCGGTCAGAAGGTAGAGGTGATGTTGACCATAGGTCAATGACTCTTGCTGTTTTTCGTTGGCTTTTGTGGGTGAACGGGCGGCGACATCTCTCAGCCGCCGCCCACACGCGAGGAGGTTGAGCTCAGGCCTCGGGAATGGCGCGGCCGTAGGCGGCGAGTGTGACGGCCTCGGGCTCGGGGCCGCCGCGGCGACCGGTGTCGAGCGCGTCGAGGGCGGCGAGTTCGTCGGCGGTCAGTTCGAAGTCGAACACGTCGTTGTTCTCCGCGATCCGCTCGCGCTTGGTGGACTTCGGAATGACCGAGCGTCCGTGCTGAAGTCCCCAGCGGAGCAGCACCTGGGCCGGGCTCTTGCCGTGGGCCTGGGCGATGCCTGTCACGGTCGTGTCCTCCAGGACGCTCTTGCGGTCCTCGCCGTACCCCGGATAGAAGGTGATTCCTCCGATGGGCGACCAGGCCTGGTTGAGGATGCCGTGCTTGTCGTCGAAGTCGAGGACGAGGCGCTGCTGGAAGTAGGGGTGGATCTCCAGCTGGTTGACCGCGGGGACGACCGACGTCGCGTCCAGCAGCGTGGTCAGGTGCTCGACCATGAAGTTGCTGACGCCGATGGCTCGGACCTTGCCGTCCGCCAGAAGCTTCTCCAGGGCGCGGTAGGCCGCGAGAGTCCGCTCGAAGTCCGACGGCAGGGCCTGATGCAGGATCAGCAGGTCGATCTGGTCCACCCCGAGCTTCGCGGCGCTCTTGTCGAAGCCGTGCAGGGTCTCGTCGTAGCCGTAGTCGCTGATCCAGATCTTGGTCTCGATGAAGACCTCGTCGCGGGGTATCGCGGAGTCGCGGATGGCCTCGCCGACCTCGCGCTCGTTGCCGTAGGCCGCGGCGGTGTCGATGTGCCGGTAGCCGAGTTCGAGGGCGGCCGTCACGGCGGCCCTGGTCTCGTCGGGCGGGGTCTGGAAGACGCCGAGCCCGAGGGCAGGCATCTCGACACCGTTGTTGAGGGTGAAGGTCTGCACGGTCATCAGGACCTTTCGTTGTGGGTGGTACGTGACGGCAGGACGAATGCCAGCACGGTGAGGGTGGCGAGAGTGAGCAGGACGGCGGAGCCCATCAGCGCGGCACCGGAGCGGTCGGCGATGTCGGCGGCCGCGTGGCCCGTCGACACCGCCGCGGCCACAGCGGTGAGGATGCTGAGGCTCAGCGCGCTGCCGATCTGGTGGACGGTGTTGACCAGCCCGGAGGCGGCTCCGGCGTCAGATGGGTTGACGCCGGAGACACCGCTGGACGTGAGCGGGGCAAGGGCCAGGCCCTGGCCGGCGCCGATGACCACCATCGGCAGCGCGACTCCGGTGACGTACGGCGTATCGAATCCGAGGCGGCTCAGCCACACCATTCCGACTGCGGTGACGGCCACTCCCGCCACGAGGACGAGGGAACTCCTGAGCCTTTCGAGCAGCCGAGGCACCGTGACGGCGAAGGCGAAGTTGACCAGCGTCATCGGCAGGAAGGCAAGCCCGGCCTGTAGGGGCGTCCAGCCGTACACACGCTGTACGAACTGTGCGGTGAAAAAGAAGAACCCCATCATCCCGCCCATGTAGAGCATGCGGGCGACGTAGGCACCGCTGCGCTCTCGGCTGACGAACAGCCGCAGGGGCACGATCGGATGGGACGCGCGTCGCTCCACCAGGACGAACAGGCCCAGCATGAGCATGCCGGCCACGAGCGGCACCACGGTGAGCGGGGCGGTCCAACCGCGGTCGGTGGCGTCGACGATTCCCAGAACCAGCGCGGTCGAGCCGAGTGTGGCGAGCAATGCTCCCGCCACGTCGAAGCGGCCTGGTTGCCTGACGGTCTCCGGGAGGAACCGCACCGCCAGGACCATCATCACTATGCCGATCGGAATGTTGAGGAAGAACCCGGCCCGCCACGAGATCAGGTCCGCGGCCAGCCCTCCGACGACCAGACCGAGAGCGGCGCCGATGCCGGCCACGGCGCTGTAAGCCGCCATCGCACGGTTGCGGGCCCGGCCCTCGGCAAAGCTGCGGGTGAGCAGGGACAAGGCGGAGGGAGCGAGTACGGCGGCCCCGATGCCCTGCAGCGCTCGTGCGCCGATCAGCCACCACTGGGTCTGCGCGGCGCCGACCAGGAACGAGGTGACCGAGAAGACGACCAGGGAGAACAGGAACATCCGGCGGTGGCCGAAGAGGTCACCGGCCCGCGCGCCCAGAAGCAGGAGGCCGCCGAAGACCAGGACGTAGGCGTTGGTGATCCACGACAGGCCGGTCTCCGAGAACCCCATCGTCGACCGGATCTGCGGCAGTCCGGTGAAGACGATCGAGTTGTCGAGGATGACCATGAAGTAGCTGATGCAGATGATCGCGAGGATCAGTGTGGGCCGGGCCGGCCCGGCACCGTCCGAGTCTGCACCGGCGGGGGTCGTCCCGCGTGGCTCGGTGGTGGTCATCGTGGCATCCGCTCCATCGTCGTTTCCCGATCGTCGGGGCTGGTGAGCGCTGTGCTCAGCGGCTCAGCACCCGTCCGGACGAGCCGGTCGGCGTGCCGCAGGGCCGTGTCGATTCGCCTGCTGTCTCCGGCCCACCCGCGCGGCGGCGTCCAGGCGCTCATGGCCGCACCAGCACCTTCAGCGCCTCACGCGCGTCCATGGCCCGGTAACCCTCCGGGACGCCCGAGAGGTCCACGGTGCGATCGAAGACCCGGCCGGGCTCGATCCGGCCCTCAAGGATGTCGGGGAGGAGCTCCTCGATGTAGGCGCGGGCCGGGGCGGGGCCTCCGGTCAGGGTGATGTTCTGACCGAAGAGGCTGCCGAAGCCGATCGGCGCCTCCTCGTACTGAGGCACGCCCACGCGGCTGATGGTGCCGCCGGGGCGGACCACTCCGTACGCCTGCTCGTAGGCGGGCCGATACCCGACGGCTTCCAGGACGATCTCGCTGCCCCCGCCGGTGAGCTCGCGTACCTTCTCGATGCCTTCGGCACCGCGCTCGGCGACCACGTCGGTGGCCCCGAACTCGCGGCCGAGGTCGGTCCGGGCGGTGTGGCGACCCATGAGGACGATGTGCTCGGCCCCGAGCCGCTTCGAGGCCAGTACGGCGAGCAGGCCGACAGCCCCGTCGCCGATCACGGTGACGGTGCTGCCCTGCCTCACGCCGCCGCGGACGGCGGCATGGTGGCCGGTACCGAGCACGTCGGAAAGGGTGAGCAGGGAGGGGATGAGCGCGTCGTCGGCGCTGACCGGGAGCTTGACCAGGGTGCCGTCGGCCAGCGGTACCCGGGCCGCCTCTCCCTGGCCGCCGTCGATGCCGTTCCTCGCCCAGAAGCCACCGTGCACGCAGGAGGTCTGCAGTCCGGCCAGGCAGAACTCACAAGTGCCGTCCGAGTAGGCGAACGGCGCGACGACCAGGTCGCCCCGCTTGACCGTGCGGACCTCGCTCCCGGTCTCCTCGACGACCCCGATGAACTCATGGCCCATCCTGACCGGCCCGTCGGAGGGGGACATCGAGTGGTAGGGGTGCAGGTCGCTGCCGCAGACGCAGGCCGCGGTAATGCGCACCAGCGCGTCGGTGGGTTCCTTCAGGCTCGGGTCGGCGACATCCCCGACACGGACGTCGCCGGCCCCGTACATGAGTGCTGCGCGCACGATCTTCCTTTGGTTCGGGTTCAGACTCCTTGACTCTGTTCATGCAACCCGCACCCGTGCATGCGTGGGAGACCGTGCTGTTCCGGGTAATGACAGTGCCTCCCAGAGCGTCGTCGCCGGACCTACGGTGAAAAGGTCGGCGAGAGTTTTACGGCGAGCAGGAGGAACCACCCCGTGACCACGGACTCCCACCCGAGACCGGCCGCTGGGCTCATCGGGGACGCGTCGTTCTGCGCCGACCGGTCCAAGGCGATGTCTGCTGTCGACATGGCCGACAAGACACTCGGGAACTGAGCATGGCCAACACCGACAAGAAGAACGTCACCGCAGAGGTCCGCGAGTTCCTCAGCACTCGAAGGGCGAAGATCTCGCCCCAGCAGGCAGGCCTGCCCGCACACGGGGGCTACCGCCGGGTCGCAGGTCTGCGTCGGGAGGAGGTCGCTCTGCTCGCCGGGATGAGCGTGGACTACTACATCCGGCTCGAACGCGGAAACCTCAGCGGTGCCTCGGAATCCGTGCTCGATTCCCTGGCCCACGCGTTGCAGCTCAATGAGGCGGAACGCGTCCATCTCTACGATCTGGCCCGGGCCGCGACATCCTCCGGACAGCGGGCTGCGGTGACCACTTCCCGTGTGCGGCCGACGATCCTGCGGATGCTCGACTCGATGACCGATGTGCCGGCCTACGTGCGCAACGGACGCTTCGACATCCTGGCCGCCAACGCCCTCGGCAGGGCCCTGTACGCCCCGGTCTTCGACTCACCCCTGTTCGCTCAGCGCGGGCCGGTGAACACCGCCCGTTTCCTGTTCCTGGATCCGGCGGCCGAGGACTTCTGGGCTGACTGGGACAAGGGCGCCGACGACTCAGTGGCCTTTCTGCGCATCGAGACGGGACGGGCGCCTCACGACAAGGCCCTGACGAATCTGATCGGCGAACTGACCACCAAAAGCGACGAGTTCGCACGCCGATGGGCCCGCCACAATGTGAAGCTGCACCGCTCGGGCGTAAAGCACCTTCATCATCCCGTGGTCGGCGAACTCGCTCTGCCCTACGAGGCGATGGACCTGTCGGCCGATCCCGGCCTGCGCATCAACGTCTACGCCCCGGAACCGGGATCACGCGAGCAGGAGGCCCTCGGTCTCCTCGCCAGCTGGGCGGATACGGATTCCGCCACCCCCTCCCGGAACGAATGAGAACACGACGAGGAGAAGAGCTCATGCGCTACCGACCGCTCGGCCGCACCGGCGTCCAAGTGAGCCCCCTGTGTCTCGGAGCGATGATGTTCGGCCCATGGGGCAACCAGGATGAAGCCGATTCAGTTCGGATCATCCATCGAGCCCTCGACGCCGGCATCAACTTCGTCGACACGGCGGACGTGTACTCCGGTGGCGTCTCGGAAGAGATCGTCGGCAAGGCGCTCAAGGGCCGGCGTGAGGACGTCTTCCTGGCGACCAAGTTCTTCATGCCGATGAGTCAGGACGACCCCAACCACCGCGGTGGATCGCGGCGTTGGATCATCCGCGCGGTCGAGGATTCCCTTCGTCGGCTGGACACCGATTACATCGACCTCTACCAGGTGCACCGTCCCAGCCCGGACACCGACGTCTCCGAGACCCTCGGTGCCCTCTCCGACCTCGTACGGCAGGGCAAGGTGCGCTACCTCGGCTCCTCGTCGTACTCCGGTTCCCAGATCGTGGAGGCCCAGTGGGTCTCCCGCGAACGCCATCTGGAGCGGTTCGTCACCGAGCAGCCCCCGTACTCGATCCTCGTGCGCGGCATCGAGGAGGACGTGCTTCCCACGGTGCGTCGCCACGGCATGGGGACGCTGACCTACAGCCCGCTCAACGGCGGCTGGCTCTCGGGCCGTTACCGCAAGGGAGCCTCCACCGATCCGGCGTCGGCGGCGCGGCCCCCGGCCCGCTTCGACATGAGCACTCCGGCCAATCAGCGCAAGCTCGACGCTGTCGAACAGCTCACGCTCCTGGCCGACAAGGCCGGTATCACCTTGATCGAGCTGGCCGTCGCCTTCGTGATCAACCACCCCGGCATCACCTCGGCGATCATCGGGCCGCGCACCATGGAACAGCTCGAGGCGTTCCTGCCCGCAGCCGACATCACGCTCTCCACCGACGTGCTCGACCGCATCGACGAGATCGTCGCCCCCGGGGTGACCGTGAATCCTGTCGACAACAGCTACGGCGACTTCGAACTGCGGACGGATCAGCGGCGCCGGTGATCCGTGCCGGCATCGCTGCCAGGGACAGTTCGGAAACGACTATCGGTCAAGACCGATCTGTCCCTGGCACGCCGCGCGTCCATGCGGTTCGGGCAGCAGATTCACCGTGCGGCCAGACATCGGCAATCATCTCTACGGCACCGACGGGACAGCGGCGATGAACTGTCGACCAACCGTCAGGGCTCTTCATGCCGGAAGCCTGCGATCCGGGCATCGAAGGCGGCGTACTCGTCGTAGCCGAGCAGCTCATAGAGCCGAGTACGGGTCTGCATCTTCCCGACGACGCCCTGTTGGCTCCCCGTTCGACGGATTTCGGAGAGGCCGTCCTCGGCGGCTCCCATGGCCAGCCGCAGAAGGGTCACCGGGTAGATGACCACGTTCACTCCGAGTTCCGCGAGCTCGGTCGCGGTGAACAGCGGGGTCTTGCCGAACTCGGTCATGTTGGCAAGCAGCGGGACGTCGACAGCCTCGCGGAAGGCCGTGTACTCGGATTCCCTGGTGAGTGCCTCCACGAACAGCATGTCCGCGCCGGCGTCGACGTAGGCCTTCGCGCGTTCGATGGCTGCGTCGAGCCCTTCGACCGCGCGGGCGTCAGTTCGTGCGCACAGGACGAAGTCGGGGTACCGTCGGCCGCGGACGGCCGCCTGGATCCGGGTGATCATGTCTTCGGTCGACACCAGGGCCTTGCCCTCGAGGTGGCCGCAGCGCTTGGGGTCGACCTGGTCCTCAAGGTGGCAGCCGGAGAGCCCGGCATCCTCGAAGGTCTGAACGGTGCGGGCCACGTTGACCGGGCCCCCGAAGCCGGTGTCAGCATCGACGAGTGTCGGAAGCGGCGTGTTGCGGGCGATGGTCGCGGCACGCTGTGCGACCTCGGTCGCGGTGGTCATTCCCACATCCGGCAGACCGAGGTCCGCCGCGAGTACCGCACCGGACACGTACACCCCGTCGAAGCCCTGCTCGGCAATCAGCATGGCCGACAACGCGTTGAACGCACCGGGGAACTGCAGCAGTCGTCCGCTCGCGAGTGCAGCGCGGAAGGCCTTTCGGCGGTCGGACGCAGTGGTGGTGGTTCCCAGCACTCAGAACACCCCCCGCGCTGCAACCGTGTCCAACCAGGTCGGGACGACGGTCAGTTCCCCAAGCTCCTGAGCCGACAGTGCCGGCAACCGCAGCGCAGCGGCCAGGAAGCGCTCCTGCTCGGCCTCAGGCACCAGGTCCTCAGCCAGGCCCCGAAACTTGCCCAGGTACTGATCGCGGCCGAAGGGCCGGGCCCCGAGCGGGTGGGCGTCGGCAACGGCGATCTCGTCGCGGATCTCCGATCCTTCGTCCAGAGTGACAGTCACGGCCCCGCCAAATGCCTTCTCCGCCGGATCCGGCGAGTGATACCGCCGGGTCCACTCGGGATCCTCGACCGTAGAGATCGCCTGCCACAGGGCCACCAGCTCGTTGTCCATGCTGCGCTGCGGCGGGTAGGAGCGCTCGTGGTGGAAACCGCCATCGAGCAGCGCCACAGCGAAGATGTACGGGAGTGAATGGTCGAGTGTCTCTCGGCTGGCTTGGGGGTCGTACTTCTGCGGGTCGCCGGAGCCGGAGCCGATCACATAGTGGGTGTGGTGGCTGGTGCGGATCACGATGTCGCGCACGCGCTCACTGCCGCCGGCCTCGCGGATCCGCGGCCCCAGCCGGCGTGCAAGATCGATGAGTGCCTGGCTCTGGTACTCCGCTGAGTGCTCTTTGGTGTACGTCCGCAGGATCGCCCGGGGGGCTTCACCGCGGGCGGGCAGCGGAACGGTGTAGCTGGCGTCCGGGCCGTCGAGCAGCCAGGCGATCACGCCGTCCTCGCCCTCGTAGATCGGCGAGGGCGAGCCTTCGCCGAGCATCGCCCTGTCCACCGCCTCGATCGCGACCTTCCCGGCAAATGCGGGGGCGTATGCCTTCCAGGACGAGATCTCGCCCTTTCGCGATTGCCGAGTCGCGGTGGTCGTGTGCAGTGCTTGCTGCACTGCCTGGTAGATGACCTCGGTGGGAAGGTCCAATAGTGCCCCAAGGCCTGCGGCTACGGAGGGGCCCAGATGCGCAACGTGGTCGATCTTGTGGCTGTGCAGGCAGATGCCGGTCACGAGAGCCACCTGGACTTCGTAGGCGACGGCTATCGCGCGAGTCAGCGCGGCACCGTCGCGCCCCGTGTGTTGTGCCACGGCCAGCAGTGGAGGGATGTTGTCGCCGGGATGCGAGTAGTCCGCTGCGAGGAAGGTGTCGTGGTAGTCCAGCTCGCGGACGGCAACGCCGTTGGCCCAGGCCGCCCACTCCGGAGAGACCCTCTCTCGCGTGCCGAACACCACGGCACCGTCTCGATCCGCGGCAGCCGCATGCCGTAGAGCCTGGGCGCGGGCTGCCTTCACCGGCCCGCGGTTGAGCGAGGCCGTGGCGACCCCCGCATTGTCGATCACCCGGTTGACCACCATGTCGGCGACCTCGGCAGGCAGAGCAACATCGTCGGAAGCCATCTCGGCGATCTTCCAGGCCAGTTGGTCCGTCCGGGCGAGGTTGTCTTCGCTGCGGTGCACACGAACCTTGTGGTCAATGGTCATGCGGATTCCTCTCGGAAGCGGGGCTGGTCCCCACGGCACTGCTCGGCGCAAAGGCAGGCTGTGTCGTGTACCGGTACGCCGTAGCAAATGGGACATCGAACGGCACGAGGCCGGCAGGGGATCCCGGCCCGCGCCGTCACATTTAGTCGATCTCCAGCAGGAACTCGACGACTTCGAGCAGGTGAGCACGCATTGCCGTCTCCACCGCATCCGGATCCCTGCGGCGCAGCGCCGCAAGTACCTCGCGGTGGGCGGCAACTCGTTTGGCATGGACTTCAGGACGCTCGTGCATCTCCTTGAGTGAACGAGCACGCCGCTCCACACCGAACAGCGACACGCTGCCGATCAGTCCGTCCAGAACAGGGTTGTCCGCCGCGGCGGCGAGCACCTCGTCGAAGCGGTGCGCCGTGCGCTGCTGCTCGGCAGGATCATCGTCAGCCGGGCTCGCGAACTCCGCGACGATCTGCTCCAACTGGTCGAGCGCGGCCTCATCAAGCCGGTCGGTGGCGAACCTCGCCTGGGCAGCCCTCAACACGACCTCGGCGTACATGAGTTCACGCAGGCCGCGATCGGAGTGCTCGGCGACAGCCAGGCGTCTCGGCCCGAGACGGACGATGAGGCCCTCATGTTCCAGGCGCCGCAGAGCCTCGCGGATGGGTGTCGGTGACACCCCCAAGCGGGCGGCAAGACCCCGTTCGGTCACCCGCTCACCTGGCGCGAACAGTCCGGTACCGATGCCCTCCCGCAGGGCGTGGTACGCCTGCTCGGCGAGCGACTCGGCATGTTCGAGCTTCGGCAGCTCCTGTGGCGCGGGCTTGGTCACGCTGAGTCTCTCCCCGATGATGCTATCGAAAACTTGCTATAGCATACACCTACTGTGGAGGCCTCCACCCGGCGCCCTAGCCGCCAGGGGCATTTGCCTCTATCCGCTACCGCTTCAAGCTGGCGAAGATCGTTTGAGTCAGAGGCGCGACCGTCGCGGTCTCTGCACCACACGTGAACCGTGTGACAGCTGAAGCGGAAGGGAAGGACATGCATTCTCTGATTTCCAGGAGGCGAGGACCCATGGTCGTGGCTGCCGTAGTGTGCGCAGCACTGGGGGCCGTATTCGTGTCTCAGCCGCAGGCCCACGCCGGCGCGGTGACGCCGCCTCCGAGCTCCAGGTGCGATGACACAGCGCCGCGCTGCTAGTTGATGAGCTGTCGCTGACCGGCGAGCGTATCCGTAACGGGTGATCCGCTCGGTTGGCGATCCGCCGGCTCAGCGGCCAGGCTCCCTTTCATGCAGAACCTCTGCGTGAAAGGGAGCGAAGTCGCCTGACGTGGCCACGAGTTGGGTGCAGGTGTTGCGTTTCGCGTCGTGCCGGGGCCGAGTGCGCGCTCGCCGAACTCGGCGGGTCACCGCAAGCAGCCCCCTTGGGCCTGTGTCGTGGCCGCGCAAGTTGTAGCGAACCGCGGCGGCGCCGTTCAGGTCGACCCGGTGCTCGTGGAGCAGGTCGATCCGAACGGCGCCTAGCTGTTCAAGCGGCGGTCTTTGGCCGCCGGTCTCAGTTCTCGGGAATGACGACCTTGAACCGCTCAGGGCTCGTGACGTTCGGGTCCGGGCCGCCGCGGACGCCGGTGTCGAGCGCGTCGAGAGCGGCGAGTTCCTCAGCGCTGAGCTCGAAGTCGAAGACGTCGAAGTTCTCCGCGATCCGCGAAGGAGTGGTCGACTTCGGAATCGCGCTGCGGCCACGCTGCAGGTGCCAGCGCAGCAGGACCTGCGCGGACGTCTTGCCGTGCGTCTGCGCGATCGACTGTACGGTCGGATCCTTGAGCGTGCTGCGTCCGGTGCCGTCCTGGTCCCAGTAGAAGGTGATGCCGCCGATCGGGGACCACGCCTGGGTCAGGACGCCGTGCTCGGCGTTCGCCTTCTGGACGTCGGGCTGAGTGAAGTAGGGGTGCAGCTCGACCTGGTTGACGGCCGGGACGACGTCGGTGCGCTCCACCAGCTCCGAGAGGTGGTGCGGCATGAAGTTGCTGACGCCGATCGCACGGACCTTGCCGTCCGCGTAGAGCCGCTCGAGGGCCTTGTAGGCCGCCACGGTCGTGTCGAACCGCTCGGGTACCGGCTGGTGCAGGAGCAGGAGGTCGAGCTGGTCCACGCCGAGCTTGCGGGTGCTCTTCTCAAAGGCGTGCAGGGTCTCGTCGTAGCCGTAGTCCGAGACCCAGATCTTGGTCTCGATGAACACCTCGGACCGGTCCACGCCCGATCGGCGAAGGCCCTCGCCGACCTCTCGCTCGTTGAAGTAGGCGGCCGCCGTGTCGATGTGCCGGTAGCCGGTCTGCAGAGCCGTCTCCACCGCCGCAGCCGTCTCCTCGGCCGGGCTCTGGAAGACTCCCAGACCCAGCACCGGGATCGTGACGCCGTTGTTCAGAGTGAATGTGCTGTTCTGCTGCGGATCATTCATGTCTCCCAGTCTGTGACCCCTGTGACCTGCGTGCCAGCCAGGAGAGGGGCCCTGTCATACCCCTGAACGAGGCTCCTCGGCACGGCACGGCCTGTCATCCGGCGCGCGGGATCAGCAGGCTTGGGCCAGGCTGAAGAGCGACTTGTCCCGCGTGCGCCTCACCCGCGTCTGCGCGAGCGATGCCGGGCGGAACGGTGGTCGCGGCAGGTGTGAGGGAGAGAGACCGACTGTGGCAATACCGAGAGACCGGCAACAGCAGGAGGAACCGTCCGAGGTGGTGCACGCGTTGACCGCGGACCATCGAGTGACGACCTTCGAGCTGTTCTTCGACCTGGTCTACGTCTTCGCGCTCACCCAGGTCACGAAGTTCATGGCCCACGCACACGACGGTATGGGCATCGTGCAGGGCCTGTTGCTGCTCGCACTGCTGTGGTGGTCGTGGTCGGCGTACGCCTGGCTCGGCAACCAGGCGCGAGCCGACCTGGGGATCCTGCGGGTCGGTATGGGACTGGCCATGGTCGGGGTCTTCGCTGTGGCACTCGCCGTACCAGAGGCGTGGCACGACTTGCCCGGAGGGCTGAACGGTCCGCTGGTCCTGGCCGCGGCGTATCTGTTCGTGCGGTGCGTGCACTTGGTCGTCTACGGCCTGCTCGCCCGCGGAGACAGGGAGCTGGGCCGGCAGGTCGTCGTCTCATGGCCGCCAGTGCTGGCCGGCGCCGGCCTGCTGCTCGCGGGCGCCGCCATCGGCGGTGGAACACAGACCGTGCTGTTCGCCGCGGCGATCGCCGTGGACTGGGGCGTGGTGTATGCCACGTCCCGCAGGGGCAGTTGGCGCATTCACAGCGCCGAGTACTTCTCTGAGCGGTACGAGTTGTTCGTCATCATCGCCATCGGCGAATCGCTGACCGCATTGGGAGTGGGTGCCGCCGAGCTGCCGGTCAGTTGGCCGCTGCTGGGCGCGGCCGCTCTGGGCGTGGGAGCGGCCACGGCCCTGTGGTGGCTGTACTTCGACGTGGTGACCGTCGTGGCGCGCCGCCGGCTGCACCAGGCGGAGAGCGATACCCGGCTGGCCCTCGCGGCCGGCGCCTACGGCGTCGGGCACTTCCCCGTCATCGCCGGCATCGTGCTGACCGCGCTCGGCATCGAGGGGGTCGTCGGTCACGCGGAAAGTGCCCATGGACTGGGCTGGTTCTCCGCGCTCGCACTATGCGGAGGAACGGCCCTCTACTTGGCCGGGCTGCTGCTGTTCGGGCGGATGGCGGTCAACGTGTGGGGGCCTTTTCGTCTGGTGGCCCTGGTGGTGGTGGCCGCCTGGACGCCGGCGGCGGCCGCCGTTCCGCCGCTGGCCGGCTTGGCCGGCGTCGTGGTGATCCTCGCCGCCCTCGCCGCCGTCGAGACATGGTGGTTCGCGGAGATCCGCGACACGGCGCGCACTTAGGCGCTGCTTCTCGGAACGCACGTCGCTGACGGGGGTCATGACGAGGGGAGCTGGGCCAGACTCGACTGCTGGAGCGCGCTTAGGCTCTGATCGATCTCCTCCAGCTCGGCGTCGATCTGTACCACCCGATCGCGATCAGATTCATCCAGCTCGTACATCTCATGCTCAATCAGCAATCTCTCGCGCTCGGCCTCCAGCTCGGCCTTGCGATAGGCCAAGATCCGTTCCTCGGCAATCCGGCTGATATCCCGGTACTCGGGCGGCTCCGAACCACGGGCCAGCGCCACGAGCCACACCGCCATCTCGCCGAGGAAGAGCGTGGTGCGGATTCGGTAGGTCTCCCATACCTCTTGGCCATCCCAGGGCTGGACGCCTTCGAGGAGTTCAAAGACCCGGTTCCGGGTCACGCTCTGATCGTCCGGCAGCAGACCCAGGAGAGCGGTGAGGTTGGACTGGTGGGCCATCAGCTCCCGGCCCCAGCCCTCGCGGTCCTCGAATGTGCCATGACGCTGATACGTCTGGCGCTGAATGGTGATCGCGAGCGTTGTTGCCGCTTCCACTCCTCGCTGGGCTGTGGCCCGTGTCTGAGCCAAGTGAGCAGCCTTGTCACCGCTCTTCGACTGAAGAATGGTCCCCGCAAGCGTGAAGCCACCACCTACGAGCGCACCTATGAGTGCAATCCAGAAATCGTTCACGCCGATCATCATGCCGACGGGCTCAGTCCCGTGGGGCTGATCCCGTCAAGTCCTCGTTCGCCGACCCGGCTCCGCCGGCTTTGGTGCAGGGGCGTCCTGTCCGAACGGGTTGCCGCCCTGCGCCTGGACTCCGGCGGTGACTGCCGCCAGATACGCGGCGTACGTCTCCCGCTGGTTCCATGTGAAGAGGACGGTCCGCGAGTTGTTCGCAATGGCCTTCTGTGCCTCGGCGGTCGCGATCCGGAGCTGGCCGCGATCCTGCTCGGTGGCGAGCTGTACGTACCCGTTCACGAGGCGGGTGGGCTCCTTGGACTGCACCTTGATGACGTCCTTGAGCGGGATCACCGAGTCCCTGGCGCCGGACACCTTCCCCATGAGCTTGCGCTTGATCTCAGCACGATCCGCGTAGAGCGTCACCGTCGCGACGTAGCCCTTGAAGACCTGCGGTTCGGGCTGGATTGCAGGCGCACCCTTCGAAAAGTCGTATGCCATCGGATCAGTGTGCCGCCTTCTCATGCCGACGGGATCAGTTCGCAGGGGCTGATCCCGTCCGCTGTGATCATGTGGCTGTCGCCCCGCTGGATCGTTGGCGTGGTCGTGGGAAAGACTGTCGCGACCATGGATCGTCGCCAATGAACTGCGGTCGCTGATCGAGCCGTTGCTGCCCGGGCCGGATCCGAAGCAGGTCGAGGGCCGGCTGCGGGTGGCGGGCCGGCAGGCCCTGTGCGGGCTCTTGTTCGTGCCGCACACCGGCATCCAGTGGGAGCACCTGCCCCGGAAGCTCAGCCTCAGCTCGCTCATGGCGTGTTGGCGGCGCCTGGCGGTCTGGAACGAGGCCAGCGTATGGGACCAACTGCATGCACTCCTGCTGAAGAAGTTGAACCAGCTGGGCTGGTCGCGGGCGGTGATCGACTCCTCACATATCCGGGCCGCCCCAACATTGGGGTCCAAAAGCGGACCAGCCCGCTCGACCGCGCATGCCCGGGCAGCAAGCACCACTGTCCCCTCGGGGTGTTCACGATTGCCCCTGAGCGGCACCAATTGGGCAGCCAGATGATCGCTTACCACGTGGAGGTTGATCGCTTCCCGGCAGTTGTATCCGGTCACCACCAAAAGAGTGGCTGCGTTTTATCTCTAGCGAAGCTTGCCGACCGCTTCGATCAGAGCCCGCGCGAGGTGGCCAGCCACTTCAGGCGCGCCTGCATTCAAACCAGCCAGAGAAATAGACTCGTCCGGTTCAATCCTTACCGGTTCGTTCGCGTTCATGAGAATTTTGGAACTGGTCCGCGACCTGTTCTCATCAAAGGCCGCAACTGCCACTCCTTGAAGGCGAGGAATGCTCACACCGACCGCGACGCGCTCGGCTTCAATCAGGTTGAGAGCCCCTACCAGTTGAATCATCTGGGTCAACTGCACTGGGAGCTTCGCGCGGTCCAAGATTGATCCCATGTTGTCGGCGGGTAGCGACGACCGCACGAGCACTTGGCCAGAATTACTCAATCGGATTGCCGACAGCTCACCATTGCGGATTTCATTCCACCGTCGACTTGGCGCCGGAACATTCACCTCCACACTGGAATTTTGACTAACAGGGTTCAATGCAAGCCCGCTATCCACCATGCCAGTTCGTCGAATCCTATCGGCTAGCCCATCGCGCATCTGCGCCATAACTCGTGATGGGTAACCTGGATGCCTAATCGGCACAACATGGACCTCAACGACTGGAGACTGCTGACCTGCCCCAAACAGAGATCCGCTTTCAGGAGCGG
Organism: Streptomyces sp. NPDC107538; assembly: GCF_055657445.1. NCBI lineage: Bacteria > Bacillati > Actinomycetota > Actinomycetes > Kitasatosporales > Streptomycetaceae > Streptomyces > Streptomyces sp. NPDC107538. The sequence continues at coordinate 112,651 of NZ_JBVKAY010000001.1, forward strand.
TCCATTCAACAGATACCGGATCAACCAGCTGCTGGAACTCTAGCGGTCCGCTTTCAGATTCAAGCTCGCGAACCTTTTCTGCAATTTTCACCATAAGCTCTTCCGTAGAGGAGAAGCTTCCGCGGAACACGCCGCTGATGTAGTTACTGATTTCTTGCGTAAGCTGATGCTGCTCAGGCTCGAACTGGACACCATCCTTTCGATACACAATGCGCACTTTTCCAGCTGCTGTTGCAGCTGACCACTCCTCATGAGTAGGCGACTGCCCAGTGTCGGGGAAGCGATGCCCATATCGTGGCCCCAGGATCAACAAGTACACGTCAGCACTGTCGAGGCCAGCTAGGCATGCCTCTCGACTCGGGACGTTTTGTGCAGTGAAGTCCTCGAAGCGAACTGGGTCGTGCCCCATTGCTTTGATCAGCCCGTACACCGCCCCCCTCTCAGCCTCAAGCCCCTTAAGCACGCTACTGATGAAGATCCGCATAGCCATCTCCTTCTTCGACCGCGGAGCCGCACCACCCCACAGCCTGTAATCTACAATTTCGATCAGCTACGATACCCCTTAGCAGGAAGAACCGTCGCTGCCGCCTTCCAGAGGAGTGAGCAATCATGCAAAGCGCATCAGAGGAATCCATCCGCGCCTACTGGAAAGAGCACCGGGAGCAATTGAGGCAGTCGGAAACTCAGAGATCAGCGCTCACCAATACACTACTAGCCGTAACGGCGGCTTTGAGCGCCCTCGTGGTACAGCAGAAATTTTCGGCACGCACCATCCCCCTGTGCATTTTTATTGTGCTCATCGGGATCTACGGGGCCCTGGCCGTGGCAAAATACTATGAGAGAGCCTCATATCACTTATCTCAGGCTCGCGCACTTACTGAGACCCTTAGCTCAATGGAACTCCTCGGAGACAAAGTAGGTCTAGAAGAAAAACGGGTGGAGCACTATCGGAGGTTTCCGCACCTTCATCGAATTAGACTCCACCACCTCTGGGTGTTTCTCCACTCATCGATAGCGATTTACGGTGTTTCGCTTCTCACTACATGCCTTATCTTGCTGTGACTAACAGTATTACCGAAGCTCGGAAATCGCTAGGGGCCTGGACGCTGCATCACCCTAATGAGGGGAAATAGCCTGGATTGGCGGGCTGCCCCGACAACTCACCATTTCACGCGGGCCCAACTCCACGGGCCGGGTCCAAGGGTGCAGACAGGGGCTGTCCCTCGGTGGTGACGTGCGGACGCGGGGCGGGCGTCTGCGATCCGATTAGGGCGCGCTCCTCTTCAGGAGCAGCAGCAGTTCGTGAAGCACAGCGTTGAGGCGGAGGGGTGCCGGGATGTTGTCCATGGTGATGACGGGCACCCTCGGGCCGATGGGCCGGTGGAGCACATCGTCGCCGATCGGCCTGAAGGTCTCGAGGTTTTGTGCGTGGGCCTTGTCGGTCCGCCGTACGGTGAAGGAGTACCGGGCGGCCACCTGCTTGAAGTCCGGCTGCCCGTACACCGGCGGGATGTGGTCGAGGATGGCCCGGATCATCGCCGCGCAGACGTACGGGTTCCCTGCCTCGTAGGCGTCGTTAAGCCCCTGGCACAGGGCGATCAACTTATGCAGTCGCCACTGAGTGCTCGTCTGGGCGGCCTCCTCCAGGTCGTCCAGGAGAGCGGGGTCAACGTACGGTCCGCGCCCGTGCGCGATGGTCGGCGGCTGTTTCGCCTCGACGGGCGCGGGCGCGAGCTGGGCGGCATTCGCCGTGACGATCTCGGTCGTCTTCTCGATGTACTCCTCCACGCTGTTCACGTCACGGAACTGCCATACGCTGCGGGTAACCTCCCGCTCCCAGGACCCTTCGCCGATGCCGGCACCGCCGCCGGTGCTGATGGACGGCTCATGGGAGAGCAGGTCGGGTAGCACCTTGATCAACCACGGCTTGAGCTGGGGAAGCGCGGCCTCGAGCTCGCCCGAGCGCAGGATGAGAGGCGGGACCTCGTCGTCGGCCATCGACCGATTGCGGTATAGCTCGACCATGTGGCGCAGCGCCTGCACGAACGGCTCCCCGACCGTCATCCGCAGCCCGGTGACGGCCAGGCAGGCGGCCACGGTCAGCCGCACCCGGTCGCGCTGACCGAAGGCGGACGCCCGAGAGTGGTAAGTGAAGCCGTACTCGGCGGCGAATGGCCCCTCGACGCCCACCCGGGGCAGCGAGTCGTAGATGGCGGTGGCGTCCAGGTCACGCAGGTCGAAGTCGTGCTGCACATTGACCCACCGCGGCCACTCGCCGGTGTTGAGCCACGGCTGGGCGATGGCGGTGAGCAGGCTCCGCTGGTCCTGCGTGAGCGTCACGTCGAGGAGCGTGTTCAAGGGCAACCTCATGGTACGAGCGAGGGAGACGGGTGACCTTGGGTCCATCCGTGTCCGACAGAGCGTCAGGACGTTCATCCTACCGACCTCGCCCGTCATCACCCTCGTATAAACGCCTTCCCTCAGACGAGGCTGCTTGCGTGAGCTGCCCTGAAAGGGGAGTTACTCGACGGCTGTTACGGTGCCCACCGCCGACGACGTCCAGGCCGTGTATGCCTTCCTCTTTGCGCAGGCCGACGAGGAGTGGGAGGCCATCAACGGCGACGACACCTTAGGTCCCGATGCCGTAGCCCGCTTCTACCGCATCGCGAACTCCAACAAGCATGCGGTCACAAGCTCCAGCGAGTGCATCGTGGGCCTCCTGAACCAAGGCGACGAGGAGCAGGGCGCGCGTGTCTGGCAATGCCTGACCAGTGCTGGCGAGCAGTGGCAGGACCACCCCCGACTTCCTCCCCGTCTGGGAGAACCCTTAACTCGCGCAGGTCCGTATGCAACTTGCGGGTGGCTGACGCCTTTGCGGATGGTCGACACTACGCCCGGCGGCGCTGAAAGCGTGAGGTTGGAGTGGCCCGAACCGCCCCTCAGCCGCTCCTCCTGGCCAGCGCCGCCGATGTCCTGGAGGCGTCCCGATCACGCGGCGCTGCCCCTGACTCGGCGAGTAGGGGTACGACTAGAGATCTTCAAGTGTGCGGGTTACGTGGGGTCGTGACGGTTGTCGTGGTTCGCGCTATGCCGGAGGGGTGAGGTATCCCGATGGCGGTGGGCTGACGGCCGAGGAGCGCGATCGGCGTGAGCAAGTCCGGCTCGCGGCAGCTGACTTGATCGATGCGGGGGCCAGTGACCGGGAGGTGGCCCGGCGGTTCCGGGTGACCCGGATGTCGGCGAACCGCTGGCGCCGGGCCCTGGCCTCGGGCGGCCGTCAGTCGCTGGTCTCCAAAGGCCCCGGTGGCGCCCGCTGCAAGCTGAGCGCCGGTCAGCTGCGTGCTCTGGAGGTGGTGCTGGAGGCGGGTCCGGCCGTGTGGGGCTGGAGTGACCAGTGCTGGACGCTGGCCCGCATCGGCGAGATCGTGCGCCGCCGTTTCGGTGTTGAGTACACGCTGGCCGGGCTGGATCTGCTGCTGCATCGCATCGGCTGGAGCGTGCAGGTCCCGGCCCGCAAGGCCACCGAGCGGGATGAGGCGAGGATCGCCGCGTGGAAGGACGAACAGTGGCCCGTCATAAAAAGAGGGCGGCGGACCTGGGCGCCTGGCTCTGCTTCGAGGACGAGGCAGGTCAGGGCCTGAGGCCGCCCAAGGGCCGCACCTGGGGGCGCCGGGGCCGCACTCCGGTCGTGAAGGTCACCTCCGCGGGCACCAGGCGGGTCTCGATGGCGGCGCTGATCTGCACGAAAGCCGACCGCAGCCCACGGCTGATCTACCGTATCCACCTGGACCGCGGCCCCGCCAAAGGCCGGCGCAAGGGCTTCACCGAGACCGACTACGCCCGCCTGCTCGATGCCGCACACCAGCAGCTCGGCGACCCCATCGTCTTGATCTGGGACAATTTGAACACCCACGTCAGCGGCACCATGCGACGGCTGATCGCGGCGCGATTATGGCTGACCGTCTACCAGCTGCCGCCGTACGCACCGGAGTTCAACCCGGTCGAGGGCGTGTGGTCGCACCTGAAGAGATCCCTGGCCAACCTCACCAAACACAGCCTCGACCAGCTCACCGCACTGGTGAAGACCCGGCTGAAACGTATGCAGTACCGGCCCCACCTCATCGAGGGACTCATTGCCAAGACCGGGCTCGACCTCCAACCGCCGTAACCCCAGCCATTGAAGATCTCTAGCAGTACTGCCCAGGCAGGTTGGTCGAGTTAGTGCTCTGACACCGTCTGAATCGGGTGAGGGGTGAAGGCCTCCGGTTGTGGAGTGGAGCTGTCGAAGAACCGCTCCGCCAACCAGGAGGCTGAAACCGTGGGCGGCATCAGCCCGCATGAACGGACTGGGGCCCAGCCGAGCACGTCGGCTGGGCCCCAGTCATGTCCCGGACTACGCGTTGTCGGGCGAGCAGAGGGCGTTGGTGTTGATCTTCCCGCGCTGCAGCTGCGCGTTGTGCGGTGCGTTGAGGCCGCCGTCGGTGACGTAGAGGTGGCCGTCACTGACCGCGGTGGCGCTGGGAGACGCCAGGCCGTCGGCGTGGGTCAGAACCGCCTTGACCTTGCCGTCCGGGTAGATCACGGACACCTTGTCAGGAGCGTTCTGAGCGGCGAAGACCACGTCCGAGTGGGCGTTCAGGAAGCTGAAGTCGTCGACGCCGTCGATGTTCTTGGTGACGACGTGGATCCCGCCGGGCTTGCCGTGCGCCGTGACCGGGATGCGCAGCAGGCTGTCCTTCGCGAGGTTGGATACCCAGACCGCTCCCTTGTGGAAGCGCAGGCCGTTGGCGCCGAAGGGCACGGCCTCGGACGAGACGGGGGCCAGCGCGGCATTGGTCAGCCACGCCTTCGCCTTTCCGCCCGCCACCGGGACGGCCCAGATCGTGCTCTTCAGGCTGTCGGCGACGTAGATGGTGCGCCCGCTCGGGTCGAGGGCCATGCCGTTGGGCAGGCCGTCGGTGGGCAGTGCGGCGAGCCGCTTCGGAGCCTTGCCGGGCGCGATCTTCCATACGCCGGAACGGGCAGCGCTGGACGACCAGACGTTGTAGTAGACCGTGCCGTCCTTGCCGCGGATGTTGCCCGTGATGCCGTCGCCCTCGGCGGACGTGGCGAGGACGGTGCGGTGGCCGGAGGTCGAGATGCGCACCAGCTTGGGCGCCCTCTTGGCCGCCGCGCCGATCATGGACAGCGTGATCGAGCGGTCCGGGTTGATGGTGATGTTCTCCGGGATCTCTCCCGCGGCGTAGTCAAACTTGGCCACCGTCTGGACGTGGCTGATGACGGGCGCCGGAGCGGCGGCGAACGCGGAGGGCGCGGACACCAGGACCGCCGAGACCGCGGTGAGGACCGTGGCCGCGCGGATTCTCTTCTTCAGGGTGGATGAGCTATAGGACATGAAGCTTCCTTGCGTTGCCGACTGCTGCCCGGCGTGCACGCCGGGCAGCAGTCGGGAGGGCACATGGGGGCATTCGGTGATGACTGGCCGCGAGGGCCTCATCGCAGGTGGCTGCACCGGGAAACGCGCCCCGGGGCCGAGCCGATGACAACCGGGATGGCCGTGGCGGAGTCCGCGTACAGTGCTCCTGAGGGGCTGAACCACGACGGTTGAGCAAGCGGCTGAGTTTCGCCTGCGCTCCCTGCTGGCTGCCGCTTTGATTCTTGCAGCGGAAGATCAGCGGCGCCATACGCCAGGGGGGCCGTGTCGCTGCCAGGAACAGTGCTCCCTCTCAACCTGGTGACGGGGCGACGGACAGCCAGGGGCTGCCTGGTCAGCTTGTGTCGTGCTGGGAGCGGGCTGCTCGGTTCTCGGCTCCCGCTGTGTCCAGAAGCGTCAGTTTGTAGTGGTCGGGAGTGCCGGGCTCGGCGTAGAAGGCCACGAGGCGTTGTCTGTGCGTGCCTTCGATCTGCATCGACTGGTAGCCGGGGGAGAGGTCGCCGACCTCCGGATGGTGGAACGTCTTGTTGCCGTGGGTGTGCAAGCGGACGGCGTAACCGTTCCAGAGATCCGTGAATTCCGGGCTCTTGCCGAGGAGTTCGTCGACGAGCTCGGCCAGGCCCGGTGCGCCGGGCTCCAGACTGTGCAGGGAGCGCAGGCGGCCGACGGCGGCACAGACCTGGTCGTCCCAGTCGTCGAACAGCTTGGGCGCTTCCGGGTGGAGGAAGACGTAGCGCACGATGTTGCGCTGGTGCGGTGGCCAGTCCGCCATTCCGGCGAACAGCCGCAGGCCTCCGGGGGTGCAGGCGAGGATGTCCATGAGGCGCCCGACCACGTATGCGGGGTACGGGCGCAGGTTCTCCAGCAGGAGCGCCATGCCGGGTCGGACGGTTTCCCTGAGGGTCGCATCGGGGGTCAGTGGGACCGCGCCACCGAGGTGGGAGACCAGGACTCGCATGTGTTCGTGCTCGGCGGGGTCAAGGCGCAGGGCTCGGGCGAGTGCGTCAACGACTGAGGGGCTCGGGTTGCACTCCTTGCCGCGCTCAAGCCGCACGTAGTAGTCCACGCTGACGCCGGCGATGGTAGCGAGTTCCTCGCGGCGCAGGCCGGGTGTGCGCCGCACGCCCGGTCCGGTCGGCAGTCCAACCGCTTGCGGGGTCACTCTCGTGCGGTGGGCTCGCAGAAAGGTTCCCAGCTCCGTGCTGTTGTTGCCGTCGCGCTCACGTGCCATGTCCATAGTGTGCCATTTTGTCTCTATTGAGGTCATGGGCTGTGGGTATAGCGCGGGGTGCCGACTTGATCCCCTCTGCCGGCAGGCGCCCTAGTACTGCAACGGTGCTTGTTCTGATTGCTGGGCAGCTTTCAGGGGCTGTGTCCGCGTCGTTTGTAGTGACTGGTGCGGGCTTGCTGTTGCCGTCTGCGGCGCCATGTCGACCAGTGCAGGATGTGGTCGACCGGGGTGGGGCGGCGGTCGGTGAGGCGGGTGATCAAGCGTCTGATCTCGCCGAGGCTGAGGTGGATGAGCTGGGAGGATCCGTTTCTGCTTTGTCGGCGTCGAGTTCTCGGGCCCGCAGGACGGTCAGGCAGGCGTGGGCGGCCATGGCCAGGGTCATGTGGCGGTGCCAGCCGGGATAGCGGCGGACCTGGTAGTCGTCCAGGCCGCATTCCTGCTTCGCACTCTGGAAGCATTCCTCCACCGCCCAGCGGCTGCCCGCGATGCGGATCAGCTCATCCAGCGTGGTGTCGGCCGGGCAGTAGGCGATGTAGTAGGAGATCTCCTCCGGGCGGCTGACGCTGCGGCGGGCGATCACCCAGTGCCGGCGGTCGGGTCGGTGCCAAGGGCGGACCTCGACGCGGGCCCAGTCGTAGATCCGCTGTCCATGGGCACCTTGGCCGCAGGAGCGGCGCTTCCACTTCTGCCGGGCCAGGCCGGGGAACAGGTCATGGACGGGGTGGTCGAGGGCCCAGCGGGTGACGACGGTGTCGTGGCGGGTGGTGGCCATGACGTGGAAGACGTCCGCCTGCTCCAGCTCGAAGCGCCAGCCCTTGCTGAAGCCGTAGGCGGCATCCGCGGTCACCCATCCGAACGGAATCTTCTCCGCGATCGCCCGGCGGACCATTGCCTTGGCCATGGCCACCTTCGTCTCGAAGGCGACGCTGCCGTCGATGCCGGCCTGTCGGCACCGTTCCCGGTCGTCCGTCCATGACGTGGGCAGATACAGGCGGCGGTCGATCAGCGTGCGTCCGCGGCCGGTGGCGTAGGCGAGGAACACACCGACCTGGCAGTTCTCGGTGCGGCCCGCGGTGCCGGAGTACTGCCTTTGCACGCCGGCCGAACGGATGCCCTTCTTGAGGAAGCCGGTGTCATCGACGATCAGGACGGCATCCCGGTCTCCGAGATGTTCCACGACGTACTCGCGCACGTCGTCCAGGACCTCGTCGGCGTCCCACTCGATCCGGTTCAGCAACCGGTGGATGCGATCGGGGCCCGCGTGCCCGGCCTCCTCCGCCAGCGTCCAGCCGTTCTTCCGCTCCAGCGGCGCAACCAATCCCCGCATGTATGCCAGCGCCGACTGACTCGGCTCCGACCGGCTGAACCGGTGCACGAACCGCCCGTGCACAGCGTCCAGTTCGCTCGCCCACAACCTGACATCAGCAAGGTCCCCACCCATAACCTCACCAACGACTGACCTGGCCAGCAGTCACGGCAAGCACCGTTGCAGTACTAGTCGGCTTACGCAGCCGCATCGTCCTGGGCTGCGGCCGATGGACGGTTCGGCCGGGCGGCGGGCGCCTGCGACGGCTGGGAGCCGAGCATGTCCAGGAGGACCAGGGCGTCGTGCTCGGGCGTGTCCGGTTCGGCGAAGAAGGCGACCAGACGGTGGCCCGGGGTGCCTTCCAGGTGCATGGACTGGTAACCAAGAGTGACGTCGCCGACCTCGGGGTGAAGGAGGGTCTTGCGACCGTGCGCGTGTGTCCTGATGTCGTGGCGTTCCCACAGCCGGGCGAAGTCCGGGCTCTTGAGGAGGAGTTCGCCCACCAGCTGAGTGAGGTCCGGTGCGTCCGGGTCTGTTCCCGCGAGTGCGCGCAGCCGGGCGACGCTGCCGCGCACCTGGGACCCCCAGTCGTCGAAGAGCTCGCGGGCGGCAGGGTGGAGGAAGACGTAGCGGGCGATGTTGCGGTCCTTGACCGGCCACTTCTCCATCTCGGGGAGCAGACGCAGCCCGCCGGGATTCCACGCGAGCACGTCGGTGGTGCGGCTGAGCACGCACGCGGGGTAGGGGCGCAATCTCTCCAGCAGCAGTTTGGTGCCCGCTCGGACCGTCCGTGACGGCGACGTCCGGGGTTCGGGGACGCTGCGGGCGGCCAGGGCCGCGAGGCTGCGCAGGTGCTCCTGCTCGCCGTCGTCCAAGCGGAGGGCCCGGGCGAGAGCGTCGATGACGGCGGGGCTCGGGCGGGTCTCCTTGCCGCGTTCGAGACGGGCGTAGTAGTCGACGCTGATGCCGGCGAGGGTGGCGATTTCCTCGCGCCGCAGGCCAGGGGTGCGGCGCGGCCCGGTACCTGCCGCGAGCCCGGCCTCGGCAGGCGTCAGCCGAGTGCGGCGGGCGCGCAGAAAGCGCCCCAGCTCGGTGCCGTCGCTGGAGGTGTGCTCACGTGTCATGTCCTCCAGTGTGGACACACCGGCCGAGGCACGGGAGGGATCTGGGGGGCCCTGTCACTCCCCGGCACGACACGGCCTGCCATGTCGTACGTCACTCCCGCAGGGTGGATAGCAGTGCCGAAGACGTGCCGACAGCGCTTGTCGCCTTCGCCGCCGTACCGGTCGGGTGCGAGGACCCGCCCCGGGCGGAGATCGACAGGCACCGGACCGCCGTGAGAGCACCCGCGAGAACAGAGACGAGGGGTTCGGAACATGAGCACAGACGCGAAGGAAGTAGTCGTCGTCATCGGCTCGGGCAGCATCGGCCTTGCCATCGCCCGGCGTGTCGGTGCCGGCCGCACCGTGCTGCTCGCCGACTACAGCGACAAGGCGGCCGAAGCCGCAGCCGAGCGCCTCCGGGGTGAGGGACACGAGGTGACGACCCACGTCACCGACGTCGCCGACCACGCTGCGGTCGAAGCCCTGGCCGACGCCGCGGCCGCCCTGGGGCCGGTCACCCAGGTGGTGCACACCGCCGGTGTTTCTCCCACCCAGGCCAGCATCGACCGGATCCTGCACGTGGACCTCGTGGGCACCGCGATGGTCCTCGACGCCTTTGCCCGCGTCATCGCACCCGGCGGCGCCGGCATCGTGATCGCCAGCATGGCCGGGCACCGGGAGAGCCCCTACGCGCCGGAGATCGAGCACGCCCTCGCCACCACCGAGACCTCGAAACTGCTGGAGCTGCCCTTCCTTCAGGCGGAGAAGATCGGCACGACCGTGCACGCCTACGCGCTCTCCAAGCGGGCCAACTCGCTGCGGGTGCAGACGTCGGCCGTCGCCTGGGGCAAGCGAGGTGGCCGCGTCAACGCCGTCAGTCCCGGCGTCATCATCACGCCGCTCGCCCTGGACGAGCTGTCCGGACCCCGTGGTGAGTGGTTCGAGCAGGTGCGGAAGGTGTCGCCGGCCGGACGCTTCGGTACGTCGGACGAGGTCGCCGACGCGGCGGTCTTCCTCCTCGGCCCGCAGGCCGGCTTCATCACCGGCGCCGACCTCCTGATGGACGGCGGAGTGACCGCGGCCCTGCGCACCGGTGAACTGACCATCCCCTGACCGGCGAAGAGCCCGGCACACCCACTGGACGACGTCCTTTCCCACGCAAGTCGCGGAGAAGGACACCAGGTCCCTCGGACCCGTAGGAGACGAACCATGGCAACAACACCTCTGACCGTGCTGGTGGTCGGCGCGACGGGCAGCATCGGACGCCTCGTCGTGGCCGAGTCGCTCGCCCAGGGCCACACGACCCGCGCACTGGTACGCGACGCGGCCAAGGCCGGACGGCAGCTCCCCTCGGACGCGGAGCTCGTCGTCGGCGACGTCACACAGCCCGACACCCTGACCAAGGCCGTGGACGGGGTCGACGCGATCGTGCTCACGCTCGGGTCCTACGGCAGCGCGCACTCCTCGCCGGAGAGCGTCGACTACGCCGGTGTCCGCAACATCCTGTCCGCCCTGAACGGGCAGACGCCCCGCATCGCGCTGATGACCGCCATCGGGGTCACCGCCCGCGGCAGCGCGTACGACCACCTGCTCGACTGGAAGCGCCGCTCCGAACGCCTGGTCCGGGCCAGCGGGCTGCCCTATACCATCGTGCGGCCGGGCTGGTTCGACATGCATGCCCCCGACGAGCGCCAGCTTGTCTTCCTCCAGGGCGACACCCGGCGCTCGGGCAGCCCCTCCGACGGAGTCATCGCCCGCGAACAGATCGCCCAGGTGCTGGTCCGAGCCCTCACTGCCCCCGAGGCCACCCATCGCACCTTCGAGCTGGTTGCGGAAAAGGGCCCTGCCCCCAGTGACCTGGGACCGCTGTTTGCCGCACTGACTGAGGACACCCCTGGCGCCCTGGACGCGGCCCGCGACGAGGCCAACATGCCCTTGGCGCGGGAACCGCAGGGCGTGCGCGACGATCTCGATGCCGTCTCGAAGCTCCGGAACAGCTCCTCATGACCGAGAACGCGACCCCCGCGCAACGGTTGATCGGTGACACCGCTCCGAAGCTCGTCGAACTGACCGACGAGGTCCTCTTCGGCGACGTGTGGGCCCGCGAGGAACTCTCCCCGCGCGACCGCAGCCTGGTCACCGTCACCGCATTGGTGGCTCTGTACCGCAACGAGCAGCTCGGCTCGCACCTGCGTCGCGCCCTGGACAACGGCCTGACCACGGAGGAACTGGCCGAAGCCATCACCCACCTGGCGTTCTACGCGGGATGGCCCAACGCCATGAGCGCCGTCACCCAGCTCAAGGCGATCGTCGAAAACCCGGACACGCCCCGCTGAGCCGTACTCCGGCCGACGGTCCCCCCCCCACGTCCCGGAGAGGAACTATGGAAATCCTCAAACACCCACCCACCACCAAGGCGCCCGACGACTGGTTCACCGGCGACGTCTGGTTCGACGTCATCTACGCCGGCGAGGAACCGTCCCGGATGCGCGCCAACACGGTGCGCTTCTCGCCCTGCGCCCGCACGGACTGGCACTCCCACGCGAGAGGCCAGACCCTGCACATCCTCTCCGGAGTCGCGCTGATCGGTACCCGGGACGGCACCGTCATCGAGGCGCACCCCGGCGACACGATCCACACCCCGCCGGGCGAGGAGCACTGGCACGGCGCCACCCGCGACCACTTCATGACCCACCTGGCCCTGTGGGAGGGCACCGGCCCGGGCGGCGGCCCGGAGACCTCCTGGCTGGAGAAGGTCGACGACGCGGAGTACGACGCGCCGCGCAGCCGCACCCGCTGACAACCAATTCGACGACAAACGAACTGGGAACAGGACCATGCGAGCAACACTGATGTACGGCGCCGGCGATGTCCGCGTCGAGACCGTGCCCGACCCGAAGATCCAGCAGCCCACCGACGCGATCCTGCGTGTGCTGCGCGCCTGTATCTGCGGCAGTGACCTGTGGCCGTACGGCTCCATGCCCGCCTCGGAAGACGGCGCGCGCATGGGCCACGAGTTCCTCGGCATCGTCGAGGAGACCGGCTCCGAGGTGTCCACGCTGCGACGCGGCGATCTCGTCGTCGCACCCTTCGTCTGGTCGGACAACACCTGCGAGTTCTGCCGCGAGGGCTTGCAGACCTCCTGCCTGCATGGCGGGCTGTGGGCCGCAGACGGCAACGACGGTGGTCAGGGAGAGGCCGTGCGGGTGCCGCAGGCGGACGGAACGCTCGTCAAGCTGCCGGTCGGCGAGGACTCCGCCCTGCTTCCCTCCCTGCTCAGCCTGTCCGACGTGTTCTGCACCGGGCACCACTGCGCCGTCACCGCGGGCGTTAACGCCCGAACGACCGTCACGGTCGTCGGTGACGGCGCCGTCGGCCTGTCCGCCGTCCTCGCCGCCAAGCGGCTCGGCGCCGAACAGATCATCCTCATGGGTCGGCACACGGGCCGCACTGACCTTGGACGGGACTTCGGAGCCACCGAAGTCGTCCCCGAACGCGGCGAAGAAGGCATCGAGCGCGTTCGCGAACTGACCGGCGGTCACGGCACGCACACCGTGCTGGAGTGCGTGGGCACCCTGCCCGCCCTGGAGATGTCGCTGGGCGCCGTCCGACCCGGCGGTACGGTGAGCCGGGTGGGTGCCCCCCAGTACACCGATGTGCCCCTGGGATTCCCGGAGTTCATGAACAACATCACCCTGACCGGTGGTGTCGCCCCGGCACGCGCCTATATCGAGGAGCTGATGCCGGACGTCCTGGAGGGCCGGATCGAACCAGGTCGTGTCTTCGACCGCACCGTCGGTCTGGACGAGGTGCCCGACGGCTACCGGGCCATGGCCGACCGCGAGGCGCTGAAGGTTCTCGTCAAGCCGTAGGCCCGAGGCGAGGCAGACAGGTCAGGGGGCCGTGCCGCATGGCACGGCCCCCTGCGGGTTCAGCCGGGCTGGGCTTCCCTCGACGTCGACTCGGCCCGCACCGGCTCCCGGTCGAGCCGGACCATCACGTCGTAGCCCGGCGTTCCCGGAGCGGCGTGATACGCGACGATGCGTTGCCCGAAGGTCCCCTCCGGCTGAAGCGAGTGATAGCCGAGGGTGAACGTTCCGGCGTCAGGGTGGTGGAACGTCTTGAGGCCATGACTGTGGCCCCTGACGTCGTAAAGCTCCCACAAGCGGGCGAAGTCCGGGCTCTTCGTAAGGAGTTCGTCGACCAGGCCGGTGAGATCGGGAGCGTCCGGCTCGACGCCGGCCAGGGTGCGCAAACGGGCGACACAACCGCGGATCTGGTTCTCCCAATCCTCGAAGAGCTCGCGCGCGGTGGGGTGAAGGAAGACGTAGCGCACGATGTTGCGCTGTCCTTCCGGCCAGTCCTCCAGACCTGCCAGCAGGCGCAGTCCGCCGGGGTTGGTCGCGACCAGGTCCATGGTCCGGTTGACGATGTGTGCCGGATACGGGCGCATGGCCTCCAGCAGCAGATGCAGACCCGGTTCGACGGAGGGGTCGGTCTCATGGGGCGTCAGCCGCGTCGTTCCACCACGCGCCGCGCACGCGGCGAGTTCGCGCAGATACCGGATCTCGGGTTCGTCCAGCAGCAGCGCAGAGCTGAGAGCGTCGACGACGGACGTGCTGGGGTTGGTCTCACGGCCGCGCTCTAGCCGTGTGTAGTAGTCGATGCTGACACCGGCCAGGGTGGCCAGTTCCTCTCGGCGCAGACCCGGAGTGCGGCGTAGGCCCGCGCCTTCGGGAAGGCCCACGTCAGCGGGGGTGACTCGGGCACGGCGGGCCTTCAGGAAGTTGCCCAGCTCGCTGCCACCAGTGTTGCCGTTGCGCTGCTCACGTGCCATGAGATCGAGTTTTGCAGCCCTGTGACCAGGGTGACAGCCACGAGGGGGGCCCTGTCGCACCCTGGAACACCGCTCCCCGGCACAGCACGGCCTGCCGCCCGGCGCCTGTCGCGAGCAGGCTGGATGCCGTCCGGGAAAGTCGGACGCCGCCACACTCCCAGAGGAGACGATCTTGTCCGGTCCCGCCGCCCCCACCCGGTCATCGACCGGCGTCGCGGGGAGCCACCCAGGCGGCGCCAGCGCTCGCTGGGCGCTGGCGGCCGCGCTCCTCGGCTTCTTCGTGATGACCCTCGACGCCTTGATCGTCAACGTCGCGCTGCCCGAGATCGGCGGGAGCTTCGACGCGGGCATCACCGGTCTTCAGTGGGTCGTCGACGGCTACACCCTCATGTTCGCCGCACTGCTCCTGTCCGCCGGGGCGATCGCCGACCGGATGGGCGCGCGCGAGGCGTTCGGCGGTGGCCTCGCCCTGTTCACCGTCGCCTCGGCACTCTGCGGTTTCGCCCCGAACCTGGCTGTGCTCGTCGGCGCGCGGCTGGCCCAGGGCGCGGGCGCCGCCGTGATCGTGCCCGCCTCGCTGGCGCTGCTCCGCGAGGCATACCCCGACTCCGCCCAGCGTGCCCGGGCGATCTCGTTCTGGGCCATGGGCGGCACTGCGGGCGGGGCAGCTGGCCCGGTCCTCGGCGGTCTGCTCAGTGCCGTCAGCTGGCGGATGATCTTCTTCGTGAACCTGCCGGTCGGTCTGGCGGCGCTGTTCCTGCTGTCCCGCACCTGCCACTCGCCCCGACGCGCGGACGCCCCTTTCGACTGGACGGGACAGATCGCCGCGGTGGTGGCCATGGGCGCCCTGACCTTCGCTGCGATCGAGACCGGTGCAGCCGGCCTCGCCGCGCCACGGGTGCTGAACGCCCTCGGGCTCGCCGTGGTCGCGGCCGTGGTCTTCCTCGTCGCGCAGGCCCGTGGACGCAATCCGATGGTGCCACTGCCCCTGCTGCGCGAGCGGACCGTGGCGATCTCGGCATCGGTCGGCTTCGCCCTCAACGTCGGCTTCTACGGCATGATCTTCCTGCTGAGCCTGTACCTCCAGCAGGAGCACGGCCTGTCACCGCTGATGACCGGGCTCGCCTTCGTGCCGATGACCCTGCTGAGCGCCTTTGTCAGCCCCACGGCCGCTTGGTGTGCCGCGAAGTTCGGCCCCCGCATGCCTGTTGTCACCGGGCAGCTCGTCATGGCCGTCGGACTCCTACTGCTGTGCCTGCCGAACGCCTCGGCGCCCACCTGGCTGGTGGTGCTGCTGATGGTGCCGGTCGGTACTGGCGGCTCGCTGGCCGTTCCCGCGGTGACGTCCGTGCTGCTGGACCGTGTCCCCGCCGAACGCGCGGGCACCGCCAGCGGTGTCCTGAACGCCTCGCGCCAGCTCGGAGGAGCCCTGGCCGTCGCCGTCTTCGGCGCGCTGGTGGCCCAGCACGCGACCTTCTTCCACGGCCTGCGCACCAGCCTCCTGATCGCCGCGGCCCTGGTCCTGCTCACGACGGCGGCCAGCGTGCTGCTCAGGCCCGCCCGGCAGCGGTAACCACCCCTCCGACGACGCAAGGAGCGCTCTCGATGACCACCGCCGCGAACTGGACGGACGACGAACTCGACGCCATCGGCCACGCCGAGGAGCTACGCTTCGCTGCGCCCCAACGGCGCCCAGAGCAGCTGGCGCACCATCTGGGTAGTCCGCGTCGGCGACGACGTCTACGTCCGCTCCGTCAACGGCCCCCGCTCCGACTGGTACCGCGGCACGCGCGCCCGTCAGGAAGGCCGTATCAAAGCCGGAGGCGTCAGCAAGGACGTCTCCTTCGTCGACGCGGACGAGGAGATCAACGACGCGGCCGACGCCGCCTACCGCCGCAAGTACGGCCACTACGCGGCCCACATCATCCAGCGCATCACCAGTGGCACGGCGAGTGCCACGACCATGCAGCTCGTGCCCCGCTGAACCACCGGCCGCACGGATTCGGCGGCCGGTACCCCGCAGCACCCCCAACCCCCACAGGAGAACCGCGTGCTCACCGCAAACGCGTACGTCGCGACCTCCGCGGCCGAACCGCTCACCCCCACGACCATCGAGCGGCGCGAGGCCGGACCGCGTGACGTCCTCATCGACATCAAGTACTGCGGCATCTGCCACTCCGACATCCACCACGCCCGCGACGACTGGGGCGGACAGACCTACCCGGTGGTGCCCGGCCATGAAATCACCGGTGTGGTCGCCCAGGTCGGCTCCGAGGTCACGAAGTTCGCCGTCGGTGACCGTGTCGGCGTCGGCTGCCTGGTCGACTCCTGCCGCAAGTGCGCCTACTGCAAGGCCGGCCGCGAGCAGTACTGCGCCCAGGGCGGAGGCACCCTGACCTTCGGCGACACCGACAAGTACGGCCAGGTCACCCAGGGCGGCTACTCCACCCGCATGACGGTCGACGAGGACTTCGTCCTCAAACTGCCCGACTCCGTCGACCTGGCGAACGCGGCACCGCTGCTGTGCGCGGGCATTACCACCTACTCCCCGCTCAAGCGCTTCGGCGCCGGTCCCGGGACGAAGGTCGCCGTCATCGGCTTCGGCGGACTCGGCCATGTGGCCGTGAAGTTCGCCCATGCTCTCGGCGCCGAGGTCACGGTGCTGTCGCAGTCGCTCCGCAAGCAGGACGACGGCCACAAGCTCGGAGCCGACCACTATCACGCCACCAGCGACCCCCAGACGTTCGAGAAGCTCGCCGGCATGTTCGACCTCATCATCAACACCGTGAGCGCGAAACTCGACCTGGACGCCTACCTTGGTCTGCTCGCGGTGGACGGCACCCTGGTCAACGTGGGCGCACCGGCCGAGCCGCTGTCGGTCAACGTCTTCTCCCTGCTGATGAAGGGCCGCACGTTCGCCGGCTCCCTCATCGGAGGTCTACCCGAGACACAGGAGATGCTCGACTTCGCAGGCACGCACGGCATCGGCGCCGAGGTCGAGGTCATACCTGCCGAGCAGATCAACGAGGCGTACGACCGCGTCCTCGCCTCCGACGTCCGCTACCGCTTCGTCATCGACACCACGACGCTGGCCTGATCCACGGTCGGCACCCAGAAAGCACCCCGTACAGGGGCCTCCCCCGTAACTCCCCTGTACGGGGCCCTGTCGTCATCAACAGCCCTGACCGGCAAGGCAGCCGGGCCTCGCCCACGAAGCGCGCCACCGCTTGGTCCCCAACCCGCAGTTCTTCCGGACATGGACGTGTCATGACCACTATCGCCATCATCGGAGCCGGTCCCGGCCTCGGAGCCGCCGTCGCACAACGCTTCGGACACATGGGCCACGAAGTCGCCCTCATCGCTCGCCACCAGGACCGGCTCGACTCCCTCGCTGACGCCATGGGCGCCGAGGGCATCACGGCGCGAGGCTTCGCCGCCGACGTGCACGACACCAAGTCGCTCCAGGCCGCGCTGGACGCGGCACACGCCACACTCGGCCCGATCGAGATCCTTCAGTACAGCCCCGTCCCCCGCGGCGACTTCATGCGGCACGTCCTGGACACCACCGCTGCGGACCTGACCGGGCCCGTGGAGTTCTCGCTCTACGGCCCGGTCGCCGCCGTACAGCAGGTGCTGCCCACCATGCGGGCCCTCGGCCGCGGCACGATCCTGTTCGTCAACGGCGGCACCGCGCTCGTCCCACACCCCGAACGCGCGGGCACATCCATTGCCTTCGCGGCGCAAAGTGCCTACGGTCGTCTCCTGCACGACACCCTCGCCCGTGAGGGAATCCACGTCGGCCAGCTCGTCATCCCCGGTGCGATCATCCCGGGACACCATCGCAAGGATCCTGCCGTACTAGCGGCGACGCTGTGGTCGATGCACACCGGTCGACACTGCTTCCGTCACTATGCCGAGGACCTTGGATTTTTGACCACGCCCGAACACGCCTGAAACCGACGGGGAGAAACACCGTGCTCGGCCTCGAACTGATCGTCCTCCTGGGGCTTGCCATCCTGCTCGGAGAGGGCATGGGACACCGCCTGCGCGTCGCACCACCCGTGCTGCTGCTCGTCATCGGCGCGCTGCTCGGCTTCGTCCCCGCCCTGCGCGAGGTGCAACTTCCGCCCGAGGCCGTGCTGCTGCTGTTCCTGCCGGCGCTGCTGTACTGGGAGAGCATCACCACGTCGCTGCGTCAGATCCGCCGCGACCTGCGTGGCATCCTCCTGACGGGCACCGTTCTGGTGATCGCCACCGCCGGTTGCGTCGCCGTCGTGGCCCACGAACTGGGGCTGGGCTGGGGCCCGGCCTGGGTGCTGGGTGCGGCGGTAGCGCCGACCGACGCCACCGCCGTCGGCGTCCTGGCCAAGGCCCTGCCCCGGCGCAACGTCACACTCCTGCGCGCCGAGAGCCTGATCAACGACGGCACCGCGCTGGTCGTCTACGGTCTCGCCGTCGGCATCACGGTCGGCGGTGAGCACCTGACGGTCCCGCATGTCACGTGGCTGTTCCTCGTGTCCTACGCGGGCGGCGCCGCGGCAGGCGGGCTCGTCGCCTGGCTCAGCATCCGGGTGCGCCGCCTCTTCGACGAGCCGTTGCTGGGGAACGTGGCCGCCGTGCTCACCCCGTTCGCGGCTTTCCTCCTGGCCGAAGTGATCCATGCCTCGGGAGTACTCGCCGTCGTGGTGGCCGGGCTGATCATGAGCCAGGCGTCCCCCCGGTTGGTGGGGGCGGCAACCCGGCGCCAGGGCGAGGAGTTCTGGGGACTCTCCACCTTCGTGCTGAACGGTGCGTTGTTCGTCCTGGTCGGGCTGGAGGCACAGGCCGCAGTGCGCAATCTGGACGGAGCCGACCTCACGCATGCACTGATCGCGGTCGGTGCGGTCTCAGCGGTCGTCGTGGCGGCACGCTTCGCCTTTCTGTTCACCGCGGTCTACGCGATCCGTCTGCTGGACCGCCGTCCACAGCAGCGACTGCGCCGGATGGGCCACCGGGCCCGGGTGGTGAGTGCCTTGTCAGGCTTCCGCGGCGCCGTGTCCCTGGCCGTCGCGCTGTCCGTGCCGACCACGCTGGACTCCGGCGCGCCGTTCCCCGACCGCGACACCATCGTCTTCGTCACCTCGGGCGTCATCGTCACCACGCTGGTCGTGCAGGGCCTGCTGTTGCCGGCGGTGGTCCGCTGGGCTCGCCTGCCGCAGGACACCTCGGTGGCGGAGGAACTGTCGCTGGCGGAGACCACCGCCACCGAGGAGGCACTCAAGGCGCTGCCGCAGGTCGCGGAGGCACTCGGCGCCGCTCCCGCTGTAGCCGAACGCATGCGCGAGGAGTACGAGAGCCATCTGCTGGTCCTGCGGGCAAGGGGCGGCGAGATCGACGACGCGGACGTGCTGCGCCATGACCGGCACTACACCGCACTTCGTCTGGAGCTGCTCGCCCGCAAACGTGCCACCGTACTGCGGCTGCGGGACGAGCACGAGATCGACGACACGGTGCTGCGCCAGGTGCAGCGGCGCCTCGACATGGAGGAAGTACGTCTGTCCCGGAGGCCCGCCGAATGACGCGGCGGGGAATCGTGGAACCGTGCGGGGGTGTGACAGGGCCTGTCTCACGCTCCTGATCTGCACTATCCATCACACTGTGCTCGCAACGCGCAGGAGAGAAAGGGTGCGGTCGGTGAGAAGGACAAGCAGTGCGCAGGAGAGACCGCCGACCGGGCCCCCCACGGTTCTGGTCGGCAGTCGGGTGACGACGTTCGAGCTCTTCTTCGACCTCGTGTACGTCATCACGCTCACCCGCGTCACCGAGTACATGGCCCACGAGCACAGCGGCATCGGGGTGCTCCACGGAATCCTTCTGCTGGCCCTGGTGTGGTTCTCCTGGTCGGCGTACGCGTGGCTGGGCAACCAGGCGCAGGCCGACCTGGGCGTCGTACGGCTGGGGATGACCCTCGCCATGGCCGGGGTGTTCGTGGTGGCGCTGACTGTCCCGGAAGCGTGGGACGACGCCCCGGGTGGGTTGTACGGGCCGCTGGTTCTGCCCTGCGCCTACCTGTTCGTACGCTGCGTGCACCTCGTCATCTACACGCTGCTCGCCCGCGGTGACCAGGGACTGCGGCGCCAACTCGCGGTGTCCTGGCCGCCCGTGCTGGGCGGTTCCGCCCTTCTGATCACCGGTGCGGTGATCGGCGGGCGGTGGCAGACCGTGTTGTACGCGGCGGCGATCGTGGTGGACTGGGGTGGCGTCTATCTGACCTCGCGGCGCGGCAGTTGGCGTATCCATGACGCCGGGTACTTCACCGAGCGGCACCAGCTGTTCGTCATCATCGCGATCGGCGAGTCGCTCATCGCCATGGCCGCCGGTGCCGCGGACCATCCGGTCAGCGTGCCTCTGCTGACGGCTGGCGTTCTGGGTGTAGCGGTGGCGGCAGGGCTGTGGTGGCTGTACTTCGATGTGGTGAGCCTGCTGGTGGAGCACCGGCTGGCAGAGACGCGGGGCGGCTCCCGTTTGAGTATGGCGGTGCATGCGTTCGGCTATGGCCACTTCCCCATCGTGGCGGGCATCGTGCTGACCGCGCTCGGCGTCGAGGGAGTGGTGGCGCACGCGGACAGCGGAAAGGGACTCGGCGGCTTCTACGCCGGCGCGCTGTGCGGCGGCGCCGCCACATATCTCGCGGGACTGCTGATCTTCGGCCGCATCTCCGCGGGAGTGTGGGGTCCGTTCCGCCTGGTTGCTCTGTGCCTGCTCCTCGCCTGGCTGCCGGCGGCGATCGTCCTTCCTCCGCTGGCCGGCCTGCTGGGCGTAGTCGTCTTGCTGGCGGGAGTGGCAGCCTGCGAGACCTGGCGCTACGGGGAACTACGCAGGAGTGTCCGTCCGGGACATTCCTGACTCCTTGCGCGGTCGGGTGTGGCGGCGGTGCCCCGTGTTGCACGGGGTGAGCGGAGGCGGCCTGTCAGGAACCGCCCGGTGCCGTCAGCAGGGACAGGTGTGCGAGGTCCCGGGGCGGCGCCGTCGTGACCGACCACAGCGGGGCGGGGGAGCCGTCGGCAACCGCGGCCGGTGCATCGGTCAGGTTCATCCTCTCGCGCAGACGGCCGTAGAAGTCCATAGGGCCCAGCCGGACGGCCCGCAGGCGGCGCGGGGCGGCGTACACGCCGATCCAGTCCCCGGGATCGAGGACGCCCCGCAGCTGGCCGTCGATACTGACCGCAGCCGGTCCCGACCGTTCCAGAAGACGCAGCCCGACGGGCTCGTCCGGGGCGGTGACGACCGAGCGGTCGAAGGCCATGTGCGGGGCGACGGGCGTGAAGACGAGGACCTCCGCGCGCGGCGAGACGACGGGCCCACCGGCGGCGAAGCTGTAGGCCGTCGAGCCGGTCGGTGTGGCGACGAGGAGTGCGTCGGCCGAGTAGGAGGCCAGCAGGCGGCCGGAGACGTAGACGCCGACGGACACCTGCCGGTCTCTGACCAGCTTCTCCAGCACGATGTCGTTGAGCGCGGTGACGTCCAGGGGAATGCCCCAGTCCTTGTCGACCTCGCAGTCGGGCCGCACCTGCGGCGGCGGCAGGAGCGGCCCCCGGCCGTAGGCGATGAGGGATTCCATGTCCGACGGCACCTCCAGCCGACGGGAGGCACGCAGTGCGAGCAGCATGCGGGTGTCGATCTCGAATCGGTCCTCCCGCACCGCGTCCAGTGCCGAGCGCACCGCGGTGGCCGACAACTCCGTCAGAAAGCCCACCCTGCCCAGATCGATTCCCAGGACCAGGGCGTCGTTCGCGGCCGCCAGCCGAGAGCCGCGCAGGAAGGTGCCATCGCCGCCCAAGGTGACCACGAGGTCGGGGTCGCCTGCGGCCCTCACTTCCTCGCGGGCGCTGCGCCGCCCACCGTCGTGCCACACGTCGATGTCCGCACACCGCACGTCGTGTTCCTCGCACCAGGCACGCACCAGGCCGGCCGCCTCCACGGCCTCAGGGCGTCCGCCGTGTACGACCAGGCCCAGCCGGTTCACTGTCACATCCGCCTCCGAACGATCCCGGTCACCAGGTGGTGGCCTCGGTACGCAGCACGACCCAGGTGTCGTCCCTGAGTCCGTAGCCGGTGGCCAGTTGCAGCCGCCATTCGGCCCGGGTGCCGTACACGGTCGCGTCCGTGACGGTCCGGACGACCAGGCGGGCCGTTTCTCCGTCGATGTCGAGGGTCACGTTCCTCTCGTCAATGGTGTGGTAGACGAACCGCCCCTGCTCCATCTGCGCCAGCCATTCGTCCTTCGGCTGCACGTATCCCGTCATATGGGTGAGGGTGAAGCCGTCGTCGAGGAGGGCGTCGAGTACTTCGGTGTCTCCTGCGTGCATCGCGTCGAGGTAGGCGCGGTGCACATCGAGGATCCCCTCACGGGTGCTCTGGTCGTCTGACGGTAAACGCACAGCGGGCTCCAGACGGGGGCGCGGCCCCGCTGACGGGCGTCGGCGGGGGTGGTGCTGTCGGGGACGTCGGCAGGGTTCTCTCATTGGCTCGACACCACGTTCTCAAGCGGCGACCAGCGGCCGTCGGTGACCAGACGGTCGGCCTGAGCGGGGCCCCAGCCGCCGGGCTCGTAGACGACCGGCGGCTCCTCTGGGCCGAGCATGTCACCGACGACGCGCCAGCACTCCTCGATCATGTCCATGCGGCAGAACCTTCGCGGGTCGCCCGTGACCGAGTCGGCAAGGATGTGCTCGTACGCGGTCGTGTCGTTACCGGTCAGGCGGGTGAAGTCCGCGGTCGCCGAGATCCTGTCCAGTGCCGTGGTGTCGCCCGCGTGCTGGGCGAGAAGGTCGAACGTGACGCCGGAGCGGGGCATGAGGCGAAAGCGGACGAGACCGGAGCCGGGGCTGTCGGTCCGCTCGGCAGGGAGGTGAGGGGTTACCGGCCGTGCGAGTTCTACGATGATCTCGGTGGAGGTGGTCGCCATGCACTTGCCCGCACGGATCGTGAAGGGCACGCCCGACCAGCGGTCGGTGTCCACCCAGGTACGCAGTGCGGTGTACGTCTCGGTCGTCGAGTCCCGCTTCACCCCCTTGGTGTCGAGGTAGCCCGCGTACTGACCGCGGACGTGGTCCTCGGGGCGGACGGTCCGGATTGCCTTGAGGGCGCGGGCTCGCTCCGTCAGCGTGTCCACGGCCGAGTTGGATCGTGGGGCGTCCATCACGAAGTAGGCGAGGGTCTGCAGCAGATGGTTCTGAACGACGTCACGCAGACAGCCGGTGGCATCGTAGAAGCCGCCGCGGTCCGCGACGTCGAAGTCCTCCGCCATGGTGATCTGGACGCTTCGCACATGGCGGCGGTCGAGGACGGCCTGCATGAGCGGGTTGGCGAAGCGGATGGTGAGCAGGTCCTCGACGACGTCCTTGCCGAGGAAGTGGTCCACGCGGCGCAGCCGTTCCTCGGGAAAGTGACGTGTCACCTCGGCCTGCAGGGCATGTGCCGAGGACAGGTCGTAGCCGAAGGGTTTCTCGACGACCAGGCGGGCGCCGTCGTTCAGTCCGGCGCCGGCGAGGAGTCCGGCTGCCCTGGCGTAGAGGGCTGGTGGTACTGCCAGGTAGTGGGCGAGCGTTCCCGCGCCCCGTGTCTCCTCGGCGATCGAGCGGAAACTGCGAGGCTCGTCGTAGTCGACGACGGCCAGGCGCAGCAGTCCGGCCAGCCGGGCGAACGTGTCCTCGTCGAGAGGGCCTTGCGCCTCTATCGACTCGCGGGCGTGGCGCCGCAGCCCGTCCAGGGTCCAGCCGCCGCGGGTGACGCCGACGACCGGTTCTGTCAGCAGGCCCTGGTGGACGAGTTGGTACAGGGCGGGAAGCAGCATCTTCTTGGCGAGGTCTCCGGTGATGCCGAACAGCACCAGAGCTCCGGCTCGCCCATGTGACGTGTCTGCCATGTCGCGCGTGTCCTCTCCGTGAAATCGGTTCGTACGGCGACTACTTGACGCCGCGTACGCCGGCGAGGGTGAAGGCCGCAGCCGCGGCGCACACCGCTCCCACGGCGAACAGGAGGGGGTAGTTGGCGGTGGAACCGATCAGCACCGCCCCGTACAGCGGGATCAGCATCTGCGGCAGGACCAGGCCGAGGTTGTAGACGCCCAGTTCCTGGGCGGTGTCGTCCGGGTCCGGCAGCACCCGGGTGATCATCGGGAGGTCGTCGGCGAGGTAGGCGCCCTGGCCGATCCCGATGAGCGCGAGCCCCGCGAGGAAGATCCCGAAGCTGTCGCCGACGGTGAGGAGGAGCAGTCCGGCCACGGCGGCGGCCACGCCGATCCGCAGGAAGGGCTTCAGCCGCCCGGTTCGGTCCCCGAGCGCGCCGAACAGGACGGACGCCGCGACCGATCCGGCGACCATCACCAGCGTCGACTGGAATACCTTGTCCGCGGTGGAGGCGCCGGTGAAGCCGATGCGGTCGGAGACGATGTACGTCTGGTACGTGAGGATGATGAAGACGCCGGAGAACATCAGGAACCGACTGAGGAAGGCCCAGGAGTAGGCCGGGTAGCGGCGAGGGTTCACGTAGAAGGTCTGGAGCAGTTCCTTCAGTCCCAGCCGGGGCAGGGACGCCTGGTCCGCAGGAGTGTCGGGAACGACGGCGACGAGGAACCCGGCGGTCGCGACCCCGATCAGGCCGGGCACCAGCAGCATCAGAGCGGGGCTGGACTCGGTGAGGCTCACGATGAGGGTGCCGCCGACCATGCCGATCGGCATCCCAGCGCCCATGAGTCCGCTCACCCGGCCGCGCATGGCGTCGGGTACGCGCTCGGGCAGGAGGGCCTGACAGACCATGAGGGTGCCCGACCAGCCAGCCTGCGCTAGCACCCAGCCGACTGTCAGCAGGAGCACCGTGTCGCCCAGGCCGATCAGCGCGAGGCCCGCTGTCCCCAGGACCGGACCGATGACCAGCCAGGTCCGTCTTCTGCCGAAGGCCAGCGTGGTGCGGTCGGACAGGCGGCCCAGCAGCGGTGAGGCGACCGCGCCGGCCAGGGCACCGATGGACAGGACGGTGCCCAGCATCGACAGCTTGTCACCGTGCCCCACCACGTCCACGACTCGCAGGGCCATGCTCACGGTCGGCGGGCTCATGACCGCGATGTACGCGCCGAAGTAGGCGAGGACCAAGGCCACCGGCACAATTCGCCCGGGGGCGGCCGCGCCGGTCACGGGGGCAGGGGTGTGCGGTGGACCCGTGGCGGCGTCGACCTGGCGTTCGCTACTCATCCCGACCTCGCTTACGTGCGGGCGCGCACGGTTGTGGTCCCGCACGCGCGAGTGACGGTGGAGCCCCGCGTCGACGCGGGATGTCCGAAGGGCGGATCAACGACCGAGCAGGCGCATCCCGGCCTCGTCGTGGTGGTCACCGGCTGCCGCGGGCAGGTTGTCGAGCTTCTCGATCTGTTCTGCGGTCAGGAGGATGCCGTCGGCGGCGATGTTCTCCTCCACCCGTTCGACGCGCTTGGTGCCGGGAATCGGGGCGATGTCGTCGCCCTGCGCGAGCAGCCAGGCCAGCGCTACCTGCGCCGGCGTCGCGCCGACCTCGTCGGCGACCGCCTTGACCTCGTCGGCCAGGCGGAGGTTGCGCTGGAAGTTCTCACCGGTGAACCGGGGGTTGTTCTTGCGCCAGTCCGTGTCGGCGAAGTCGTCCGTGGAGCGGATCTGCCCGGTGAGGAAGCCGTGGCCGAGCGGCGAGTACGGCACGAAGCCGATGCCCAGCTCCCGCAGCACGAGCAGAGTCTCCGCCTCGGGATCGCGTGTCCACAGGGAGTATTCCGACTGCAGGGCCGCGATCCGATGGACGGCATGGGCACGCCGGACCGTGTCCACGCCGGCCTCGGACAGCCCGAGATGACGGACCTTGCCCTCGGCCACCAGCTCCGCCATCGCCCCGACGGTCTCCTCGATCGGAGTGTCCGGGTCGACCCGGTGCTGGTAGTAGAGGTCGATGTAGTCCGTCCCGAGCCGCTTGAGAGAGCCCTCGACGGAGATGCGGATGTTCGCCGGGCTGCCGTCGACACCTTCGCGACCCGTGTGCGACATGAAGCCGAACTTCGTGGCCAGGACGACGTCGTCGCGGCGCCCCTTCAAGGCACGGCCGACGAGTTCCTCGTTGACGAAGGGCCCGTAGATCTCTGCGGTGTCGATCAAGGTGACACCCAGATCGAGCGCCCGGTGGATCGTACGGATCGACTCCGCGTCGTCCGAGCCCGCCCCGGTGTAGGCGTGCGACATCGACATCGCGCCGAGACCGATGCGGGAGACCTGAAGGTCGCCCAGCTTGATGTACTTCATCATCCGCTCCCTGTACTTCGGCTTCCCGGGGCACCCGTACATGCCCTCTCCAGGAAAACCTGATCTTCGAGCTACAGGTCAGCCTGCTGCTGATGCCGGGCGTCTGGGAGACCGCGTTGTTCCAGGGAGTGCTGTTCCGGGGTGCGACAGGGCCCCTCTTGCGGGTGGTGGACGGCGGCGACCGCTCCTTGTCGCCGCCGTCCACCATGAGCGGACCTGCTACTTGATACGGATCTCGGCGAGCTGGAGACGGTACCTGGTGGTCTCGTCCGACGCGGGCTTGCCGAGCTTCGAGGCCTTCAGACGCAGATAGCGGCCGCTCGCGGAACTGAGGGTGTAGCTCTGGGCGGCTCCGTTGGGGTTGGGTTCGGCGGTGACGGTGCGCGCGGTGGTGTAGGAGGACGAACCGTCGGACCGAGTCTGGATCGTGAAGTCGACGGGGAAGCCCGCGGTGCCGCCGCCGGCTCCGCTGGTGTCGGTGCGGGGGTGGAGGGTGACCGAGCCGATCGCCCGGTCGGCACCGAGGTCGACCTCGATCCACACCGGAGTGGCGCTGATGTCGGCGGAGGGGAAGTCGATGCTGGTGAAGCCCTTGGCCCCGGCCACGCTGGTGAGCGTGCCGTCCAGGATCCGGGTCTTACTCCAGTCGCCGTTCTCCAGCGTGTAGTTGGCGGCGACAGTGGTCGCGGCCGTGGGGACGGTGAGCGCGGCGAGCTGGAGGCGGTACTTGCTGGATTCGTCAGTGGCGGGAGTACCGAGCTTGGTCGCTTGCAGGCGGACGTAACGGGCGGTGGTGCTCTTGAAGCCGTACGTCTGCACGAGCCCACCCGGGTTGGGCTCGGCGGTGACGGTGCGCACGGTGGAGTAGGAGGAGCTGCCGTCGGCCCGGACCTGGACACTGAAGTCGACTGGGAAGCCCGCGGTGCCGCCGCCGGCGGCCGGGGTGTCGGTGCGGGGGAAGAGGCGTACGGCGTCGAGGTCGGTGTCGGCGCCGAGGTCGATCTCGACCCATACGGGGTTCGCGCTGACGTCGGCGGAGGAGAAGTCGTTGCTGGTGTAGCCCTTGGCGCCGGCCACGCTGGTGAGCTTGCCGTCGGTGAGCCGGTTCTTGCCCCAGTCGCTGTTCTCAAGGCTGTTGTTGCTGGTGACCGACCTGCCGAGGGCGACGTCGTCAAGCCTGCCCGCCCCGGTGACCGCGAACGTCCAACTGCCTGGCTGCAGGGTGAAGTAGACGTAGGAGGAGTCCTTGCTCGCATAGCTGAGGCCGGACACGCTGCCGGTGGAGGAGCCGCCCGTGAAGACGGTGGTGCCGTTGGCCTTGATGACGGGCGAGGAGCCCCCGTAGGTGGGGACACCCACCCGGGCGGTCGTGCCGCCCGGGGAGGTGAGGGTCAGAGTGACCTCGGTGCCGTCGCGGGTGATGCCGAAGCGGATGTCTCCCTCGACCGTGGGCACCACTGTGTTGATCTTCGTGAGGGTGCCGGTCTGTGGGATCACCTCGTAGGTCTCCCAGCCGGGCTTGGTGGGGCGGACACCGGCGGCGTAGGCCGACAGGGCGTACAGGGGGCCGCCGTTCCAGGCGTGGTTGTCGGTGCCTTCCGACTTGACCCATACCTCCCATAGGGTATGGCAGGCGGGGTCGGCGACCTGGGCGGCGAAGCGGTTGCGTATCCGTTCCTCGGCGACCGTGGCCGCGCCCATGAGGTAGAGCGCTTCGAGGACGTAGAACTCCATGTAGGGGCTGGCGTTGAGGTGCGTACGCAGGACCTCGGTGACGGCCTTGTACCGCGAGGCGGGGGCGAGGCCGGCGACGACGGCGAGGCCGTTGGCGCGGTCGTCGGTGTCGCGGGTGTAGCCCGGTGAGCGGTATTCGTTGCGGGTGGAGTTCCACAGGACGCGGTCGAAGTTGGCCTTGATGCTGTCGCGGCGGGACTTCCAGCCCGCCACGTCGCTGGTGTTGCCGCTGAGGTCGGCGAGTTTGGCGGCGGTGTCCAGGGCGAGGTAGTACCAGCAGTTGTCGAGGATGCGGGCGTCGATGTTCGAGCCCCAGTCCTCCCAGTCCCAGTCCCCGGCGCGGTGGTTGACCAGGCCGTCGCCGTCCAGGGTCCACAGGTCCAGGTACTTCTTCACGGCCGGGTAGGCGGCGGTGACGGCGCTCTCGTTGCCGGTGTAGAGGTAGTAGGTCCAGAACGACCACACCGAGGCGAGCATCTGTACGGGCAGTTCGGCGGTCCAGATCGTCGTGGGGACCGGGGAGTACAGCGCTCCGCTCGGCTTCTGCCAGGCCGCGAGCTGGGCGATGGCCTTCTTGCCCAGCGCGTGGGACTTGGTGTCGAAGGTGTAGAAGCCCTCCTTGAGCTGGTTGACCACATCGCCCCACCATTGGGCGCGCTCGCGGGTGGGGCAGTCCATGTAGTTGTCGCGCATGTTGACGTACATCGTGCGGGCCGCCTTGGTCCACAGGGTGTCCAGGAAGGCGTCACTGCTGCTGAACGACCCGGCGAAGTCCGTGTCGTAGCCGCTCTCGCGGTACTTCAGCTCCAGGACCGTCACGCCCGCCGGAATGGTGTACCGCACGGCCGTACCGCTCATCCAGGCCAGCGCTTCGAACTCCTGGGTGCCCCCCTTACAGACGTAGGTGGCGCGCATGTTGTACTGCGTCCCGGGCTCGATCCCGGTCAGGCCCGCGCCGTCGTCGTAGTGGTCGGTCTGGATGCCGATCACGGCCCCGGCGGGCGCGTCGACCTTCAGGTACGGGGTGACCTGGATGTTGGACGGCAGTGTTGCCGAGATCGCGGTGGAGCCCTGGCCCGTGGACGGCAGCGAGGTCGCGTTGGCGTACGACTTCAACCCCGAGTAGCGGAACTGCGGGATCGGCCGCTGCGCCAGGCCGTTCCAGGGGGCCCCGCCTGCGGCACCGAAGTCGGTCGGCGCACTCCAGCCGCTGTCGTCGAAGCCTGCGGACTCCCAGCCGGCCATCGCGGTGGCGTTGCGGGCGTCGTAGTAGACGTTCGACTCGGGCAGCCGGAAGTTGACCTGGGTACCGCTCGTGTTGTTCGAGTAGCCCGGGTGGACGGTGTGCTTCCAGGCGGTGTCGCTGACCAGCCGGGTGGTCGTCGAGCCGACCTCGACGTCCGACTGGAACAGCAGCCCGCCCTTGCCACTGCTGCTGTGCGAGAAGCCCTGCTTGCCGAAGTACCACACCAGCAGCGCGACCGTGTTGGCGCCGCTCTTCAGATACGGGGCGAGGTCGATCTCGTCGTAGTACGTGTCCGTACGGTTGGGGCCGCGCTTGAGCCCGCCCTCGAAGACCACCAGGGTGCCGTTCACCCACAGCCAGTACTTCGAGTCCGCCGCGATCTGGGTCACCGCCTTCGACGGCGCTGCGCTCAAGGTGAACGATCTACGGAACGCCACCCACTGGTTCGCGGAACTGGATGGGGCCCAGATCCACTTCGCGGTCCAGGACACGGCGGCGGACGCCAGGGGGGCGAGCTCGGACAGGAACACCGAGCCGAGGGTGGGCGCGAGCGCCACGGCTATGGCCGAGCGCAGGATGGACCGGCGGGCTACAGAGGACATGCGGGCTCCTACTGTCGATGTGCAGGGAACGGAATGAGAGGCGTCCTGGAGACCGAGGGAGGGCGATTTGACGCTCGCCGTGAATCGTTTCAGTAACGTGTTTGCAGCGGCGATTTTTGGTCGCCAAGCGAGGGGCTGTCAAGGCCTGCGCCGTCGGCATCGATCAGTAGAGAGGCCCTGCTGTGCCTAGGGATGACGCTGCCTTCCAAGAGGCACGTCGAGTGTGGTATGTGGCTGGTTTGCTGCGTCCAGAAGATGAAGAGCGTGAGTCTGGTCGCCTCGTGCCGCGCCGGTGGCATCCTGCGCAGGGCGCAGGCACGGAGAGCGGAGCATCGCCTGCCGTGGATGCGCCGCTTCCCGCCCAGTTCAGGGGGCTCGTGAGTAAGGGCCTTGTCGGAAGTGTCGGTACCGACTCGATTGGCGGCCTAAAACTGAGTCCGCTCGCCCATGAGTGCGAGGAAATCTTCTTGAAGTTGTCTACCTGGTGGCCCTGACCTGCGGCGATGCGGATTCATTCGCCTCTGGCCTGGGCGGATGGCTCTTTCCGAGCCTTTCGGTGTCATGCGGCGTTACGCGGTTGATTCTCCCCACGCGCTCCCCAGCGCCGCCCATCCTCCCCAGATTCTCCCCAGAGAGCCGTCTGCAAGAGTGCTGGTGTACTGCGCCCGGCGCTCGGGGGCGCGATGGACGCCGGTCACCTTCTGTTACCGCCGGACTGACGGCCGACACCGCGTTGTCCAGCACGATCAGGATGCGCCGCCCGGCGATCCGGCTGCGGAAGAGGTTGCTGCGCTCCTCCAGGGTTCGGAATTGTCTCCCACATCACTGACGGGTTCGTGGAAGCGAGGGTATGCGGGTCATGCGGACGGCGGCGAGGGGCTGGAGGACGGGGTGGGCTGGGGTCGGTTCGCGCAGCAGATGGCTGTGATGTCGCGAGATCTGCTGGCGCAGGATTCGGTGGGTGCCACGCTGGCGCGGATCACTGCGTCGGTCACCGAGCTGGTCGACGGCTGTGACGCGGCCGGCATCCTCGTGCTGCACGGCAAGCGGGTGGAGACGCTCGTCCCCCACCCATCAACTGGTCATCGACGGCGATCGGCTTCAGGAACGGCTGGGGGAAGGGCCGTGCTTCGACGCCGCCCACAGCTCCCGTGGTGAGCGGGTCTTCCGGATCGCCGACCTCACGGGCGAAAAGAGATGGCGAGGCTATGCACCCCGGGCCCACGCGCTGGGAGTGGGCAGCATGATGGGCTTCCTGCTGTTCACCGAGGACCAGGTTCTCGGCGCCCTGAACCTCTACTCCCGCAATCCGGGGACGTTCACCGAGGCCAGCGACCTGGCGGGGTGGCTGCTGGCCTCCCACGCCGCCATTGCCTTCTCCAGCGCCCGCTCCCACGCCCAGCTGGAACAGGCTGTTGCCACCCGCCACGTCATCGGCGAGGCCATGGGCGTCCTCATGGGCTCCCGCCACTTGGCCGAGGATCAAGCCTTCGACGTCCTGCGCCGCTACTCCCAGGAGAAGAACGTCAAACTCCGCGAAGTCGCCCGCCAGGTCTGCGAACAGGGCCACCTTTCATAGCCTGCCTACGAAGTCCCCTGCCCGGGCCTTCAGATTGCGTTGCTGAAGGGCCCGTGAAATCGCCGATTGTACTGAGGTTCCGGCGATCAGACCGGCCCGGTCGCGAGCATGTCCGCCGGTCGATCGGCAGGCGGTCCGCCGCCCTGGGCCACCTCTGCCGAGCCACCGTCACGGCCGTTCAGGAGCCTGTTACGTCTTGCAGCCTTACGGGCGTGCCGTTTTATGGGGTCGATACTCCTCACACGCTCCCCAGCAGCTCGGATTCTCCCTAGCATCCCCGGGAGAGCCATTGCCGGAGGCGGTAGTACCGCGGATCTCGCTACCACGACAGACACGCTGAGTGACTGACATGAGACAGGACTTCGTCGGGAAACGCCGGTGCGGTCAGATGTCCCGGAAGAGACTGGCAGGCCGTGTGACCTGCTGTGATGAGCGGTGGCGCGTCGTTGACCTGGGCATATCGCATTTCGGCTGTTTCACGTTCGTGCCCGTTGATGCAGCTGGAAGTCCCAGAAAAGTCCCAGTGGACTCCCGCTGCTGGCAGTCACTCCTTCGGTTTAGGCACTACAGGGGGCTTCAGCCGGACTGCCTCGCTCTTTGTGGATCTACCCCTGTGCCGGTGGCATCGCCGGCCCGCGGCGGTGGCCAAGTCCTGATCGCCGTACCACCCCTGAGCCGGCAGGGACCACGGCCTGTACCTCAGCTTCGAGCACGTCGCGGATGAGCCACCCCGCGTCGGTGGGGACCACCCGAGCGTCAGGAACTCAGTCTTGCAGGTGACCGAGCCACCCAAACGTCGGTGGGGACGACGGATGCGCGTGCGCGCGTACCTGTGGCGGGGCGAATCACCCCCGCGTCGGCGGGGACCACCAGACCCGGTACACGGCGCGCTCCCGCTCCAACGAACCACCCCCGCGTCGGCGGGGACCACTCGGGGTCGGCTGGCTTGGGCTTGGGCGGCGGCGAACCACCCCCGCGTCGGCGGGGACCACGCCAACCCCTCCGCCTTCAGGGTCCGGTGCACCGAACCACCCCCGCGTCGGGCGGGGACCACCGGGACAGGTGGACGACCGGCTTCGTGCCCGGCGAACCACCCCCGCGTCGGCGGGGACCACTTCGGCCGCTCCGGGCGGTCCGCCCCCCCCGAGGAACCACCCCCGCGTCGGCGGGACCACGAGGCGATGGGGCGGCTGCGCGAGCGTGCCATCGAACCACCCCCGCGTCGGCGGGGACCACGTGACCCGGGTGCCCGTCCTGGAGTCGACGGCCGAACCACCCCCGCGTCGGCGGGGACCACACGGTGACCTTCCCATTCGGCAGGCGCGTCACCGAACCACCCCCGCGTCGGAGGGGACCACTGCTGCTCCAGCCCCGTACCCCACGACGTCGACGAACCACCCCCGCGTCGGCGGGGACCACGACATCGGCTCCTGGGAAATCAGCGCCGCCTCCGAACCACCCCCGCGTCGGCGGGGACCACTTCTCACCTCCGTACAGCTCGATGAGCTGGTCCGAACCACCCCCGCGTCGGCGGGGACCACGTTGCCGATGGGGAAGAACAGCTCCGGGTCCTCGAACCACCCCCGCGTCGGCGGGGACCACGCGAGCTCCTGGCGGCGCTTGGCGTCGGCGTCCGAACCACCCCCGCGTCGGCGGGGACCACAGGAAGCGGAGCAGGCGTACACGTGGGGCGACCGAACCACCCCCGCGTCGGCGGGGACCACTGCCCGTGCGGCGGCGTCGGCCACGGCGTCGACGAACCACCCCCGCGTTGGCGGGGACCACCACAGCACCGCGCCGGCGCGCATCGCCTTGGCCGAACCACCCCCGCGTCGGCGGGGACCACCGGGATGTGCCCGACGGCGTGGACACGGGAGACGAACCACCCCCGCGTCGGCGGGGACCACTCAAAGGGGTGCCGGGTGACCTGCACCGGGAACGAACCACCCC
Organism: Streptomyces sp. NPDC107538; assembly: GCF_055657445.1. Lineage (NCBI taxonomy): Bacteria > Bacillati > Actinomycetota > Actinomycetes > Kitasatosporales > Streptomycetaceae > Streptomyces > Streptomyces sp. NPDC107538. Next base: position 145,972 of record NZ_JBVKAY010000001.1, read on the forward strand.
CGCGTCGGCGGGGACCACGTGAACACCCCGAGCGGCGGCCGGCACCTGTACGAACCACCCCCGCGTCGGCGGGGACCACGCACTCCCCGCCATCAGCGCCACCGCGCTCACCGAACCACCCCCGCGTCGGCGGGGACCACACCAGCGTCTGCCGCAGCGCCTCAGCCTGCGCCGAACCACCCCCGCGTCGGCGGGGACCACCCGAGGGCGTATCACTGACGAAGACGTTACGCCGAACCACCCCCGCGTCGGCGGGGACCACGAGTCGCGGCCCGGCGCGCGCCCCGAGATGAGCGAACCACCCCCGCGTCGGCGGGGACCACTCGCTGTCGGCGTCACTGACGGCCCTCACGTACGAACCACCCCCGCGTCGGCGGGGACCACAACCGGATCGCGGGCGGCTCGGGCGCGGCGAACGAACCACCCCCGCGTCGGCGGGGACCACTCCATGTCGGCCATGAACTGCTCGTCGAACGGCGAACCACCCCCGCGTCGGCGGGGACCACGGCTCACCTCGCCCTCATCGTCTGATCACCATCGAACCACCCCCGCGTCGGCGGGGACCACTAGGTGGCGCCCATCTGCTTGCCGACCAGGGACGAACCACCCCCGCGTCGGCGGGGACCACGGCGACCCTGGTCATGTCGGGGTCGCGCATGGCGAACCACCCCCGCGTCGGCGGGGACCACGGCGACCCTGGTCATGTCGGGGTCGCGCATGGCGAACCACCCCCGCGTCGGCGGGGACCACGGCACCTCGGTCCGCGCCGAGGGCATCGAGGGCGAACCACCCCCGCGTCGGCGGGGACCACAGGGCGAGGGCGGCGAGGCCGGGCAGGATCACCGAACCACCCCCGCGTCGGCGGGGACCACTAGTCGGCGGGCCACGTCCGGGCCAGCGTCGACGAACCACCCCCGCGTCGGCGGGGACCACGGGCAGGCGCGGGGTGTGCAGCCGGAATGGATCGAACCACCCCCGCGTCGGCGGGGACCACGCGGTGCGCTCGTGCAGGGGCTCGCCGGCGTGCGAACCACCCCCGCGTCGGCGGGGACCACCGCCCCCCGCGAGTCGGGCGGCCCCGCGGCTCCGAACCACCCCCGCGTCGGCGGGGACCACCTCGCACCCCAGATGCCGACCGCATCCGACGACGAACCACCCCCGCGTCGGCGGGGACCACCTCGCACCCCAGATGCCGACCGCATCCGACGACGAACCACCCCCGCGTCGGCGGGGACCACCTCGCACCCCAGATGCCGACCGCATCCGACGACGAACCACCCCCGCGTCGGCGGGGACCACGCTGGGGCAACAGGTAGACCCGGCCCCGCACTCGAACCACCCCCGCGTCGGCGGGGACCACCCGGGTGGCGATGTCGCGGGTGCGGCGGAAGGCGAACCACCCCCGCGTCGGCGGGGACCACAGTTCGGCCGGCAGGTAACTGGTGGCCAACTGCGAACCACCCCCGCGTCGGCGGGGACCACTGCTGGTTGCCCTTGAGCTCCTCGATGGCGGCCGAACCACCCCCGCGTCGGCGGGGACCACCTCAGAGTCTGCGCCCCGGCGTACTCCGCTGCCGAACCACCTCCGCGTCGGCGGGGACCACGGGTGAACGTCGCCCCCAAGGCCGGGGGTGTCCGAACCACCCCCGCGTCGGCGGGGACCACGTCGACGTCGCCCTGCCGGAGATCGTGGCCGACGAACCACCCCCGCGTCGGCGGGGACCACGACGCACCCTGTACGCCGCCCACCGCCCCCTGCGAACCACCCCCGCGTCGGCGGGGACCACGCCAGCCCCTCCGCCTTCAGGGTCCGGTGCACCGAACCACCCCCGCGTCGGCGGGGACCACACTTCCTGACCTGGACTCTAGCGGTCGCTTTGCTGTCCCTTTACGTAAAGGTAGTGAGGGTGGGTGGTCGGTGTGGGGTGCACAGGTGGACTGTACCGGGCTGTGGCCTGGGGGTGTCAGTGGTGTGTGGTTGGGTCTGCGGGCGTGGGAGTGGCCGGCGTCGAGGGAGGGGGCGTGGTGAGTGGTTCGTTTGGCGTGGTGGATGAATCGGCGTGGGGGAAGTCGCGGGGTCTGGATCCGGAGTTGGGGCCGTATCCGCTGGTGAGGCATCTGCTGGATGCGGCGGCGGTGGCGTTGTTCTTGTGGGATCGCTATCTGTCGGAGGGGCAGCGGCGTTGTATCGCGGCGGGGTTGGGGATGCCGGGTGATCCGGGGCGTGCCCGGTCGTGGACTGCGATGTGCGCGGGGCTTCATGACGTGGGCAAGCTGTCGGGTTTCCAGCTGTGCGATCGCCGTGCCGGCGAGGGGCTGAGCGAGGCATTGTCTGGGGACCGGGGGCGTATCGGGGTGGAGCGGATGCCGCACGAGGTCGCTGGGATGCACGCGGCATCGGCGGTCCTTGCCGCTCTGGGGTTCCGGGACGGCGACAGCTCGGTGTACGGGGCGGCGCAAAGGGTCGCGGAGATCATCGGCGGGCATCATGGCCGGTTCCATGAGTTCGAGGGCCTCCACCCGTCGAACATGGACCTGCTGGGTGGTCCGGCCTGGGCCGCGCAGAGGGTCGCCCACGCCGGTGCGGTGTTCGATGCGTTGGGTCGGCCCCTGCCGCCCGAGGAGGTGAAGGCGCCGGCGGCGGTCTTGGTGACCGGTGTGGTGATCCTGGCGGACTGGCTGGTCAGCCAGGAGACGTATGTACGGAAGCGGCAGCAGGCACCGAAGGCTTCCCTGGCTGAGCATTTCGAGCGGTCGCGTGCGGACGCCGAGGCCCTGGTGCGTGAGGCGGGCCTGCTGCCGGTGGAGCTGGAGCGGAAGGACTTCGCCGAGGCGTACGGCATTGTCGGGGAGCCGAATCCGATGCAGCGGTCGGTCGCGGAGGAACTCGCCACCGCCGTGAGCGCGCAGGACACCTTGGCCGGGGAAGGGCGGCGGGGCGGGATCCTGCTGGTGACCGCGGCTCCGGGGGACGGCAAGAGCGAGACCGCTCTGGAGGCGGAGCGGGTGTTGTCCGCTCGGTTGGGCACGCGCGGCTTTGTGTTCCTGCTGCCGACGATGGCGACTAGTGACCAGATGTATGGACGGGTGGCGGGTGTGGTGGCCCGGCAGGCGGGGCCGGAGGCCGGGCTCACGCTGACGCACAGCATGGCCTGGTTGAACAGCGCGTACGCGGAGGACGAGCCGGGCGGGCTGCGGGTGCTGACGTGTGAGGGGGACGAGGACGGCACCGCCGGGCGTGCGCGGCGTGAGGAGTACATGCGGCCGCGGCGCTGGCTGCGCGGCGGAAAACGGCCATTGCTGGCCCAGTTCGCGGTGGGCACGGTGGACCAGGCGCTGCTTGGGGTGCTGCCGGTGCGGCACAACGCGCTGCGGCTGCTGGCCCTGTCGGGCAAGACGTTCATCGTAGACGAGGCGCACGCCTACGACCCGTATATGCAGGTGCTGTTGGGGCGGCTGCTGAACTGGCTGGGCTCGTACGGGGTGCCGGTGGTGCTGCTGTCGGCGACGCTGCCCGCGTCGGTGAGCGACCGGCTGATCAAGGAGTACCTGCGGGGGACGGGGCACAAACCGTCGGAGCTGAAAGGGCGTTCGTTCCGGGCTCCGTATCCGGGATGGCTGTACGTGGACGCCGCCGACGGCGCGTCCACCCCGATGTCGCGGGTGCGGCGCGAGGAGCAGGCGGCCGAGCGGCCCATGAAACTCCATGTCCGTATCGAGCCGGTCATCCACGGTGAGGCTGTCGGCAAGGGGCGGCTCGCGGTGATCCGGCGGCTGCTGGAGCCGGTGGCCGAAGGCGAGGGCGGTTGCGCGCTGGTGGTGTGCAACACCGTCGCGGAGGCCCAGCAGACCTATCTGAACCTGACCGAGATGTTGCCGGCGCGCGGCGAGGACGGGGTACAGCTGCTGCACGCCAGGTTCCCCGGCGATGAACGCGAACGACGCACCCAGGCGGTCACGGCAGGTCTGGGGCGGTCCGGGCCGCGGCCGAAGCGGCGGATCGTGGTGGCGACGCAGGTCGTCGAGCAGTCCCTCGACCTGGACGCGGACATCGTCATCAGCGACCTGGCGCCGCTGGCGCTGCTCCTGCAACGGGCAGGCCGCTGCTGGCGGCACGAGACCTGGTGGGCGAAACACGGCCGGCCTCAGGGACGGAACCGGCCCGCCTGGGCGACCCAGCCGCAGTTGGTCGTGCTGGACCCGCTTGCCGCAGACTGCGGGGTGCCGGCCCAGTGGGGCGAGGTGTACGCGGAGTTCCTGCTGCGGAAGACCTCCGAGGTCCTGGCCCGGCGGGGGAAGCAGCCGCTGGCGATCCCCCAGGACGTGCAGGAGCTGGTCGAAGAGGTGCACGGCGACAGCGGTGAACGGTTCGCCTGGAGTGATCCGGCGAAGTCGGCGGCTTACACCGCCTACCGGGGCAAGCAACTGGCCGAGCGCAGCGTCGGACGCGTACTCGTCATCCCCCGGACGAGCAGCGTGTCGGGACTGCACTGTCTGCATCATCTGGACGGGGCGGAAGAGGAGTGGGAGGCGGCGACCCGGCTCGGCGCCGACGCGGTGCGCCTGCTGTGCGTGTACGCCCATGCCGACGGCACCACCACCCTGGATCCAGAAGGCATCAAACTACTGCCGGGCCGTGCCGGAAATCTGACGGTCGCGGAGGTCAGGGCCGTGATGGCGCGGACCGTCCCGGTCAACGCCGACTGGTTCGAAGGAGAGTTGGCATCCCACAGGGCTCCCGACGAGTGGACGGACCATCCCCTTCTCGGGGACTTGGTCATACTGCGCCAACCGGTTCTGGCGGGCCGACCACAGTCGGTCCAAGTCGGCCGAAAGAGGATGCATCTGGATTCGGAACTTGGGCTTGTGCGAGATTAGGGCGTGGACTGCCAAGAGCCTCTCCAGGCTGGGTAGCTGGCGCCCGGAGAGGCTTTGCTCAGGAGAGCTATCTCCGGAGCCCCGGGCACCCCCGCGTCGGCGGGGACATCGGCGGCAGTGTTCAAGCCTGGCGGGCCCTTCCAGCGGAACACCCCCGCGTCGGCAGGCACTTACAGTCTCACTGGGGCTACGCCTGCAACGATCCTAGTCCCAGGCGCCGGCACGTTTCGGTGACCACGAGCAGGACTGCTCCGCAGGTCGTCGCCAAGGCCGGAGTCGGCTCGATGATCAAGATCACCACTACTAGCAACACCAGCACGATGAATGTCCAAGCGCTGGGCCATGCCGGTAACGGGTGCGGTGGTGTGTGCCGTGACAAGAGTTTCTCCTCGGGTTGCTCCGGCGGATGGTGCTCTGTCCAGTCCTGGCGATGCCCAATCGAGGTACCCACAGAGTGGGGAAGTATCAAGACAAGCGGGCCCTTCCAGCTTAGATCCATGGAGAGCGGCTGAGCCAACGGCGCCTATTCGTAAAGGAGTTCGACACATCCGGTTCTCCCGGTGCGTTGTCAGTGCGGGCTGCTTCACTGTGCCCACGGCTTCGCTTTGCACGGCGGATGCGAGGCATGGGGGCCTTTGGCGTGCCCTGATGGGGCAGGGGTGGACACCACATGGGGGAGGGGAGCATGGCGGACGGGTTCGACTTGCGGGACGAGCCGTGGATTGGGGTGCGGTGGGCGGACGGGGTGTCCGCGCGGTGCGGGCTGCGGGAGTTGTTCCACCGGGCCCACGAGATCGTGGATCTGGAGCTGCCGGTTCCGCCAGCGGCGTCCGGGCTGTTGCGGATCCTCGCGGCGATGACCGCGCGTATCGCCCGTGACGAGGTGGGTGTGCGTCTGGACGACGTGGACGCGGCGGAGGAGATCGTCTCCTGGCTGGGGGTGCGTGACCGGGTTCTTGCCGGGGGCCGGTTCGATCCTGAGGCGGTGGATGCGTATCTCGATGAGGAGGTGCCTGCCGGGCGGTTCGATCTGTTCGATCCGAAGCGGCCGTTCCTGCAGGACCCGCGCCTCGAAAAGGACTGTCTGGACGCGAAGGGTCTGCCGAATCCCTCGGGGGTGAACAAGCTGGTTTTCGGGCGGCCCACCGGGGTCAACGGGGCTGTGCTGTTCGGGCACTTCACGGACGGGGAGCCGGTGGCGGTGCCGGCGGCCGAGGCCGTCTGGCACCTGATCGCCCAGCTGTACTGCGGGCCGTCCGGGCAGTGCACGCCGCGTCGTATCACCACCGTCAAGCCCGGTAACGGGGATGCCGGGCCGCTGCGCAAGGCGGTCTCGTATCACGTGTGGGCTCCGGATCTGTTCACCAGTCTGGTCCTGGCGGTGCCGCTGCCGGGCGAGTGGCTGGAAGCGGAGGCACGGGATGAATGCCCGTGGGAGGCTGCGGAGTTGCCCGATCCCCTCGGCCCGCTGCAGGAGCCGACGTGGCCGGGGCGGCTGCTGACCGGGCACTTCCGGCACGCGGTGCTGCTGAAGCCGTCGGCGGACCACAGCCAGGTGTGCGACGCCTACATCACCTGGTCCACCCACGAGCCGCGGCACGCCGTCCGTGACCCGTACACGGTCGTGGACCGTGACAAGGACGGGCTGTTGCGGGTCCGTGAGGCGGACGGGGCGCGGGCGTTGTGGCGGGACCTGGACGCTCTGCTGCTGATGGACAGCGGACACAGCTCGCTCAGGCCCGCCGCCTTCGGTGATCTGCCGGGGCGTCTTCGGTCCCGTCTGTCGGTGCGGGCCTATGGCTTTCATCAGGACGGGCAGCAGAAGGACACGACGTGGTTCGAGGCGACCACGCCGCCGGTGCTGCAGTGGCAGGAGGAGGCCGATCCGCGCATGGCGCGCCATCTGGCCCGTTGCCACCGGGCGGCCGAGGACGTCGGCGAGCGCCTGGACTACGCCGCCCGTCTGGCGTGGAAGCTCGCCACCGACGCCAGCGCCGTGTCGGAGGCCAAGGTCAAGCTTGATCGGAGGAAGCCTGGCCCGTGGGCCATGGCGGCCGGGGGACGCTACTGGGTCGCGGCCGAGCGCGAGTTCTGGCGGATGACCGATGCCGAGCGGTGTGACAGTCCGCCGCTGCCGCCTCTGGTGAGCGCGGCACTGACCGCGCTCGACGAGGCTATCGGGACGGTCGGCCGGGCCGACATCCGCGTCGCGCGGGCCCGCACCCGCGCCCGCTCGGCCCTGCGCGCCCTCCTGCGGCCCGCCGCCTGACCACCCACCCCCACCCCCTGTTTCTTCTCTTCGAGGAGTGTGTCGTGACCACCCCACCCCCAGCTGCGGTGTCACCGCCGCCTGCCGAACAGCGGCCCTCCGACGCCTTCGTCGCCTACGTGCTGGGCCTGTGCGTGAACAAGCAGGCCCAGTCGGCTCTGCGTACCGGACTGGGCCAGCCGGTCGAGCGCTGCAACCACCTCCACCGCTACCTCGTACGGCGGCTGCCGGAGCGCATGCACCGTGACGCCCGGCGCGCCCATTACGCGGTGGCCGCGCTGATCGCCGCGCGCCCGCGCTCGGCCCGGACCGCCGACGCCGAGAGCGCCCAGGACGACGGCGGCATGCAGCACTGGTACGCGCGGGCGAACCTGGGCGCGAGCCTGGCTGCCGCAGTCAACGCGCAGGTCATCAAGGCCGGTTCGGCCGAGGGCGACCTGCATCTGTACAGCCGTCAGAGCAGTGAGGCTCTGCAGGTGCGGCTGCCGGCGATGACCCGGCATCTGCTGTCCGGCGGCGTCGCGGTGGACTGGGCGGTGCTGCTGGAGGACCTCACCTGGTGGGACCGCGACCGCGACCGGATCGCAACCCGCTGGCTGGAGAGCTACTTCCGCACCCTCCAAGCCGAGACCGCCGGCCTCGCCACTGACGCTTCTTCGACCGACCTCGCCGACTTGCCTGAGGAGAATCTCGCATGACCGCCCTGTACCTGGACCTGAGCGCCCTGCAGTCGGTTCCGGCCGCCAATCTCAACCGTGACGACCTCGGTTCGCCGAAAACCGTCCGGTACGGCAACGCCTCCCGGATCCGGGTCTCCAGCCAGTCGTGGAAACGGGTGATCCGTCACGGGGTCGAGCGCGACCTGGGGGAGAAGGCCGCCCGCACCCGGCTGGTGCCCGTGAAGGTCAGTCAGACACTGGAGCGGGCGGGGTGGCCGGCGGAGCTGGCCGAGTTCGCCGGCGCTCAGGTTGCCGCCAGTGCGGGGAAGAAGGGCATCGGTACCGAGCAGCAGGGTCACACTTCGGTGCTGTTGTTCCTGCCGGAGAGCGGGCTGGAGGAACTCGCCGCGGTCTGCGCCGAGCACCGCGACGCCCTGGAGGCGGGCCTGGGCAAGAAGAAACCCGGGCAGATCCTCCCCGTCGACCGGATCGAGGAGATCCTCAAGCGCCGGACGGCTTCCATCAGCCTGCTGGGGCGGATGCTCGCCGAACTGCCCGGCGCCAACGTCGACGGCGCCGCCCAGGTCGCCCACGCCTTCACCACCCACGCGGCCGAGCCGCAGCGCGACTACTTCACCGCCGTCGACGACTGGCTCGGCGAGGCCGACACCGGCAGCGGCCACCTGGACACCAGCGAGTTCAGCGCCGGCGTCTTCTACCGCTACGCCACCGTCAACATCACCGACCTGCTCACCAACCTGGACGGCGACGACAAGGCGGCCCGCACGGTGCTGGGCTCCTTCGCCGAGCACTTCCTGCTCTCACTGCCCCAGGCGAAGAAGAACAGCACCGCCCCCCACACCGTCCCCGACCTCGCCTACCTCGCCGTGCGCTCCCAGCGCCCCCTGTCGCTAGCTGCCGCCTTCGAGACACCGGTCAAGGACGAGGCCGGCGGCTTCGCCCGCGCTTCCCGCAAGGCCCTGTCCGGCTACGCCCAGCAGCTCAACCGGCTCACCGGCGACCGCCACCGCCCCTTCCACGGCCACGCCGCCGTCGAGGAACCCGCGAATCTTCCCGCCGAGGAGAGGGCCGACCTCACCCCCCTCGGCGCCGTCCACAACTCGTTCTACGATCTGATCGACGCCGCCCTGGAGGCAGCGGCGCTGCCCACCGCCGGGGCCGGCGCGTGAGCGGGCTGCTGCTGCGGCTGGCCGCACCCCTGCAGTCCTGGGGTGAACGCTCGGCGTTCACCCCGGACCGGGACACCGCCCCCTTCCCCACCCGCTCCGCGCTGACCGGCATGTTCGCCGCCGCCGAAGGCATCCCCCGCCACGACACCGGCGCCCTGGAGCGCTACCGGGCTCTGGAGTTCACCGTCCGTATCGACCGGCCCGGTACCCGCCTGGTCGACTACCACACCGTCGGCGGCGGACAGCCCAAGGAGAAGACCGCCGCCACCAGCGGCGGCAGCAACAAAGGCGCCGCTGTCGTCACCCGCCGCCACTACCTCGCCGACGCCGTCTTCGTCGTCGCCGTCACCGGCCCAACCGACACCACCCGTCGCATCGCCCACGCCCTGCACCAGCCGCACTGGTCCCCCTACCTCGGCCGCCGCTCCTGCGTCCCCGACGAGCCGCTCCTGCTGCGCACCCACGCCGCCGACCCCGTCGGCGACCTCCTGCACCGTGTGCCGCTCAGCTGGGACACCACCCGGCCCGCACCCACCGACGGCACCGTCCCGGTCACCGTCCTGTGGGAACACTCGCCCGAGCCGTCCGCCGTCGCTGCCGACACCGTCATGGTGCAGGACATGCCCCGCAGCTTCGCCCCCGACGGGCGCGGCCACGACCGCCGCCGCATCCACCGCACCGTGCAGCAGCTGCCCGCCCAGCTGGCGGCCCGCCCCCACGCCCTGCACAAGAAACTGATCGACTACGTCATGGAAGAGGTCCCCGCATGAGCGCCGCGCTCGCCCGGATCCGCCTCAACCCCCGCAGCCGCGCCGTCCAGCGCGACCTGCACGACGCCGCCCAGATGCACCGCACCCTGATGCGGCTGGTCCCCGACAACCTCGGCGACAGCCCCCGCCAGGCGGCCGGACTCCTGTACCGCCTGGACGAGACCGACACCACCAGCACCCTCCTCGTCCAAGCCGCCGTCCTCGACCCCGCCCGCCTGCCCGACGACTACGGCCACACCGAACTCAAGAATCTCGCCCCGATGTTCGCCGCGCTGACCAAGGGCCGACCCGTCCGCTACCGCATCACCGTCAACCCCGTCAAAACCGAACGTCTGCCCCTGGACCGCAAAGGCCAGCGCGGCCAGCGCATCCCCCTGACCGGCCAGGAAGCCGACCAGTGGTGGACCCGCCGGGCCACCGAAGCCGGCCTCGACCTGCGCACCCTCCTGCCCACCCCCCTCACCGCCGCACACCCCCGAACCGACCAGACCCTGCGCGGCCAACACCACCTCGTGCGCTACGACGGCACCGCCACCATCACCGAACCCGAAACCCTCACCCACGCCCTGCTCACCGGCATCGGCCGAGCCAAGTCCTACGGCGCCGGCCTGCTCAGCCTCGCCCCCGCACCCGCGTGAGCACCCACCCCCGGGGCGGCGAGGCCCGCAGACGCCTTGCCGCCCCCACCCTCGCCATGCTCCCGCGTATCGCGGACTCCCTGTCCTTCCTCTACCTCGACATGGTCCGCGTCGTCCAGGACGACACCGGCGTCTGCGCCCAGATCCAACTCGACGACGACCGCACCGACACCGTCTACCTCCCCACCGCCGCACTGACCTGCCTGCTCCTGGGCCCCGGCGTCTCCATCACCACCCGCGCCCTGACCACCCTCGCCCGCCACGGCACCAGCGTCATCTGCACCGGAGCCGGCGGCGTCCGCGCCTACGCCGGCATCCTCCCCGACTCCCTCACCACCCGCTGGCTCGAACACCAGGTAACCGCCTGGGCCGACCCCCACCAACGCCTCGACGTCGCCACCCGCATGTACCACCAGCGCTTCGGCGACGACACCGTCCCCCACGGCACCACCCTCGCCCAACTCCGCGGCATGGAAGGCCAGCGCATGAAGGCCCTTTACAAACTCCTCGCCCAAAAACACGGCATCGGCCGCTTCCGCCGCAACTACCACCCCGACCAGTGGCACCAGCAAGACCCCGTCAACCTCGCCCTGTCCGCCGCCAACACCTGCCTTTACGGCATCATCCACGCCGCCGTACTCGCCCTCGGCTGCTCACCGGCCCTCGGCTTCGTCCACACCGGCACCCAGCACGCCTTCGTCTACGACATCGCCGACCTCTACAAAGCCGACACCACCCTCCCTGTCGCCTTCTCCCTCCACCAGGCAACCGACCCCGAACAACAAGCCCGCCGCACATTCCGCGAGGAACTCCGCCTCATCCGCCTCCTGCCCCGCGTCATTCACGACATCCAACGACTCCTCACCCCAAACACCCCCACCGACGACACAGACGACCCGACCGAACGTCACGACGTGCGCATCGTCCACCTCTGGGACCCCAAGACCGGCATCCTCCCCGCCGGCGTGAACTACGCACCGGACAGCACCTGACATGCCCTCCATGCTCGTCATCGCCACCACCGCCGTCCCCGACCACCTCCGCGGCGCCCTCAGCCGCTGGACCACCGAAGTCGTCCCCGGCATCTTCGTCGGCACCGCCTCAGCCCGCGTACGCGACCAACTCTGGGACGCCGTCACCGAAGTCGTCGCCGACGGTGCCGCCGTCCTAGTCCACCCCGCCCCCACCGAACAGGGCTACGCCATCCGCACAGCCGGAACACGCCGCCGCGTCCCCATGGACTTCGACGGACTCACCCTCATGCGCATGACCGCTGCCCCACGACAAACCAGCCAGGCAAAGAACAAGCAAAGCGGGAGCTAAGCTGCAGGTCACGAAGTGTGGTCCCCGCCGACGCGGGGGTGAACCCCGAAGGCGGTGGCGTTCGCCGCGATGAGCATCGTGGTCCCCGCCGACGCGGGGGTGAACCGTACTCCCGAACGGTCGGGTCCCACTTCTCACCGTGGTCCCCGCCGACGCGGGGGTGAACCGCTGATCGAGTCGTTGGCGGTCATGGAGGGGTCGTGGTCCCCGCCGACGCGGGGGTGAACCGCCCTCGACTTCGCCACCGAACTGGCCGATCACGTGGTCCCCGCCGACGCGGGGGTGAACCGAGGCCGGGCAGGCGGCCGGCGGCACCCTGAAGGTGGTCCCCGCCGACGCGGGGGTGAACCGGCGAGGCATACGGCACCGGCAGCGTCGTCATCGTGGTCCCCGCCGACGCGGGGGTGAACCGAAATCGAGGCAGAACGCGAGCGGCTCGCTCTGGTGGTCCCCGCCGACGCGGGGGTGAACCGGACTGTCCGTGGCCCGCGCGTGGGCCGAGGTGGTGGTCCCCGCCGACGCGGGGGTGAACCGAAGGGCGCCATCGAGGAGCATGAGTTCCTGCTGTGGTCCCCGCCGACGCGGGGGTGAACCGGTTCCGTACGACGAGCCGCGGACCGAGTTTCGGTGGTCCCCGCCGACGCGGGGGTGAACCGTGCCAGAGGTGTACGACCAGGAGGCGGCCCCTGTGGTCCCCGCCGACGCGGGGGTGAACCGGAGCTCCGGCCCTCACGCTGCTCAACAAGGAGGTGGTCCCCGCCGACGCGGGGGTGAACCGGTCGGCCTGAACATCGCGGTCGCCAGCGACGTGTGGTCCCCGCCGACGCGGGGGTGAACCGTCCTCCCCGGCCGTCACCGGCACCACCCCCGCGTGGTCCCCGCCGACGCGGGGGTGAACCTCTGATCCGCGTCCCGAGGGAAGTAGAAGGCCAGTGGTCCCCGCCGACGCGGGGGTGAACCGCGATCAAACCGGCCGCATCAGGCAGCACGGCAGTGGTCCCCGCCGACGCGGGGGTGAACCGTCGACGGGGACCTGCCCGTCGCCCCGTCGAACGTGGTCCCCGCCGACGCGGGGGTGAACCGCGGATGGACCGGGTCGCGGGGATGCTCAGTTCGTGGTCCCCGCCGACGCGGGGGTGAACCGGCCGACTTCCAGAGCAGCAGCCGACTCCAGTCGTGGTCCCCGCCGACGCGGGGGTGAACCGGTCGTCGGCCAGTGCATCGCCGTCCTCGACGGGTGGTCCCCGCCGACGTGGGGGTGGACCGTGTGGCACCAGGGGCGGCTACCAGCGGCACCTGTGGTCCCTGCCGACGCGGGGGTGAACCGAACTCGGCCCGCGCCCGGCCAACTCGTGCTCCCCGCCGAGGCCGGGTTGCCCGGAGGGGCTCCTGTAGCTGTGCGGCTCGTGCCGCCACCCCTGGCCTGACATGAACATACAGAGCTTCTGAACAGGCACTTTGCCAACTGATTGTAGGTTCATACTTGCTGCCTGGGTCAGGCCCTGTCTAGGTGTTTCTGACTGTTTCTGGCCGCTGTTGGTCACGCGTTGGCCACGCGTGGCCAACAGCGCTTCGGTCGGGGCGAAGGCCGGAAGGCTGCCTGGGGGAGTGAGCGTTTTCCAACATCCCGATGCTGACCGCAAGTTGGACGCTCCTGCGCGACGTCGAAGCTCCTGGTAGACGGGTTCTCGACCAAGATCACCCGTGTCTGCCAGGAGCTTCACGTGCTTGTCTACCCATCCTCGATCGATCTGTCCAGCCGAACCCTGCGGTTCCTTACCCGTCAACTGACCGCGCGGCAGGCGGCGATCGGTACACGGTGGCGACGCCTGCCTGTCGGCCGCCAGGCTCTGCTGGCCCTCGCGCACCTACGGTGCGGTGATACCTACGCCCAGCTCGCTGCCGGATTCGGCATCGGGATCGTCACGGTCTACCGCTATATACGCGAAGCTGTCGAGGCCCTGGCCGCCCTCGCGCCTTCGCTCGCCGAGGCGATGCGGACGATCCGCGAGAAGGCGTTCGTGATCCTGGACGGCACCCTGCTGCCGATCGACCGGATCGCTGCGGACGCCCCGTACTACTCCGGGAAACACAAGCGCCACGGCATGAACATCCAGGTCCTCACCGATCCGTTCGGACGCCTGCTCTGGGCCTCGCCCGCCCTGCCTGGATCGACCCACGACCTCACTGCTGCCCGACACCACGGGATCATTGACGCGCTCGCCGAAGCGAGCCTGAGGTGCTGGGCGGACAAGGCGTATCAAGGAGCCGGCGGACCTGTTCGGGTCCCGTTCCGCGGTCGCCGCCTGAAGAGGTGGAAGCGCCGCCACAACACCAGTCACGCCAAGATCCGATGCGTCGGTGAACGGGCCATGGCCACGCTCAAGGGCTGGCGTCTTCTGCGGAAGCTCCGCTGCAGCACCAGCCGGATCACCGACATGGTGAAGGCCGTCCTCGTCCTTCACCACGCATCAACGTGAGGTTGGAAAACGCTCAGTCAATGTCCGGATCATCGGCCTCCTCGAGGAGGCGGGTTGCGAGGTCGTCGGCCCACTCCACGGCCCACGTGCGGAGAGCGGCGATGGTGGCATTGTCGAGACCGTAGGCCGTGAAGGCTTCGTCGTCGGTCCACTCGGCGCCCGTGAGGTTGGCCTGCAGATCCTCGAGCTCGAAGCGGCCGCGGGCGTGGCGGCGGCCGAACTCTTCGAGCTTGGCATTGGTCCAGCGGCGGGAGGCAGCGAACACGTCGATCAGGTCGCGGGGCGCTCCGCGGTCGGCGAGGGCGCGGACCTTGGTTCCGATCACGTCCTCCTCCGCGAGGACGGGCCCGTACGGGCTCTGGGCGACCGGCCGCCAGAAGATCTCCTTGAGGATGTCGACTTCGCATTCCTGCCCGGTGGCCGGGTCGGTCACGGTGAAGCGGGCGGACAGCGGGGCGGTCTCCAGCGCGTGCACCTTCCAACCGCGGGCTTCCAGGCCGGCGCGGAGCATGGCGGCGATGTCGGCCATGGGCGCCGGGTTCTCGGTGGCGACGTCGAGATCCTGGCTGGGGCGGTTCACGAGACGGTGTGCCCGCACGGCGTATCCACCGGTGAGAACCAGTGGATACGGGGAACCGAGCGCGATCACATCCGCCAGGAGCCGCGAGTGCAGCTCCGGCATGTCCGTCACGCGGCTGCCCGGGCGCGGGAGGCGAGCTGAGGGAAGGCGTCTTCCCATACGGTGCGCACGGTGCGTCCGACGAGGGTGCGCAGCACCGGCCACAGCTGGAGGAGCAGGTCCTGGTCGAGGTAGCGGGGCAGGTCGTCGTGCAGGCCCTCGTGCAGGACAGTGCGGTACAGGCCCATACGCTGGCGCGGCTTGCCCAGGTCGTACGAGGTCATCCCGGACCAGGCCATGTGCAGCGGCAGATCCACGACCCCCTGGGTCGGACCGCGCAACTCGTCCAGCGACTCCGGCAGACGGCGGCGGAACTTCTCCCGGTACAGCGCGAGGTCCTCGGCGTCCGCGCCCGAGACGTCCGTCTGGGTGTGGGTGGGGTGCTGTGGGCTGGAGGGCATGACTCCATTATGGCGGCCGGAGACAGTGCGAGGGCCATGATGCGTGAGCTGGAGTCCGGAGCGAGCGGGGGCGGATCCCCGGGTGAGCTGGTTGCCGCAGTCCTGCTCAGCCCTGAGCAGGACTGCGGCCTTGACGCTCTGGGTGTCTGCACGAAGGACGATGGGCCCCAAAACCGGCTCTGACCAGTGCTCTTCTGGGGTCCTTTTAGGCCGATACCTTTCCGATGGCGCATCACATGGAGTGTGTTGCCATCCTCGCACCAGCCTGAGAAGGGCTCGACCTGATCTTTGGTCGGTGCGTGTTGTGTGCACTGATGCCTGGGAACGGGCGGTGCGGGAACGGACGGACTCTCAGTCGCAGGGAGCGGCCGCCACCGTACCTTCCGATGGAAAGACCTACAGCAGTACAGGCTGGCCGTCATCGACGGTGGACTACACAGGATCGTCGGCGAACAGAGGCAGCCGAAGATTCTCACTGTCTGTGATGTGGCTGCAGCGGCGGCGGCGTCGCGCGGGGGTGCCGAACAGGAAGCCATGCGGGCCAGTTGCCGAAAACTCAAGGAGGGGGCAGCCATTCGTTTCTCCCCAGATTCTCCCCAGCGGCCGCCGACGTGCCAAAGACCTGGTCAGGGGCTCGTTGGAGGCAGGGCGAGGAGATCCCCCGCATCACTTCTCCCCAGGAACTCCCCACGGTCGTTTCTGACTCGATCCGCAAGGGGTGCGCGAGCAAAGTATGAACGGGAGCTGAGAGCCACCTCAAGGTTCTAGAGCCAGTCCCGCCGCTTGAAAATCACGTACAAACTGGCACAGATAATCCCCATCAAGCCGATGGCGAAGGGGTAACCGAAGCTCCAATCCAGCTCCGGCATGTCCTCGAAGTTCATGCCGTAGATGGTTCCCACGAGTGTGGGAGCAAACAGAATGGCCGCCCATGACGAGATCCGCTTGAAGTTGTCTTCCGGGACACTCTGACCTGAGGCGATGCGGCAATCACCGACTCTGACCTGCGCGCATCGTCCTTTCGGGCTCTTTCGGGATCGTGCCGCGTTGTGCAGCCCATTCTCCCCACGCGCTCCCCAGTGCGGCTCATACTCCCCGGATTCTCCCCAGGACGGCTGCCGGGTGATGGCCGCTTAGCGGATCTTGAGGGCTCGCCTAACTGGTGTGCCGGTCACGCCTCGTGAGCGATACCAGGACGGGAGACGCCGGTGCGCGAAAGAGACTGTGTCGGCGTCACACCAGGGCGTCCTCGTGGTCAGATGTCCCGGAAGAGACCCTGTGGTCCTGTGACTGCCGTGTTGGATCGGCCCGCCTCTCTGACGTGCTCAGTTGCGCTTTCGGCTGTTTCACGGCCATGCCCGTTGACGCGGCCGGAAGTCCCAGCGAGGTCCCAGCGCACTCCCTTGTCCACAGAGGCTCACCTCGGCAGTCGGCCCTTCAGGCGCATCGCTTCTCGGACCCGGTCCTGAGCGATTGTGCGCGCGGCCGTGTGCGGAGTGGTGCCCTGCCGTTGGGACTCCGACATCACGAGTGCCGTGTTCTCGGCGAGGCGTCGCGCGACGGTCGTGAAGATGGCCCCCGGGTCGGGGCGGAACGCGGAGTGGCGGGCGTCCATGGCGAACGCCGCCGCGACGATCCCGCCCGCGTTGGCGATGAAGTCGGGGACGAGGGGGATGCCGCGCTCCCGCAGGATCTCCTGGGCGCGCCGGCTCGTGGGCAGATTCGCCCCTTCGACGACCAGGCGTGCCGTCATCCGGTGCGCGACGTCGTCGTCGATCACGTCCTGGAGGGCGGCCGGTACGACCACTTCGGCGGCGACCAGCAGTTCCTCACCGGCCCGCAGCCGCGTTCCGCCGGGGTACTCGACGACGGTCTCGTCACCCACCGCCTCCCTGAGCGCCAGCAGCTTCGGTATGTCCAGGCCGTCCGGGTCGTGCAGCACGCCGCGGGCGGTCGACACGGCGACCACGCACGCGCCGAGCTCGACGAAGCGCCGCGCCGCGGCGGCGCCCACCGCGCCGAAGCCCTGGATGGTCACCCGGGCGCCGGTGAGTTCCAGTCCCGCGACCGTCGCCGCGGCGCGAGCGGACTCCGCGACCCCGAAGCCGGTGACACCGAGCTGGTCGTAGGGGACTCCGCCCAGGGCGCGGGGCGTGCCCACCGCGGCGCCGCGGTCGCCGAGTTCGTCCTGGACGACGGCGGCGTCGGCCTCGGTCAGCCCCATGTCGAGCCCGAACACATACTCCTCGGGCACCTCGTTGCGCAGGGCGCGGACGAACGCGCGCAGCGCGGCCTCCTTGCCGGACGCGGCGGGGTCGAACCGGATGCCCGCCTTGGCGCCGCCGTAGAAGATGTCGGCCGCGGCCCATTTCCACGTCATCACCCGGGCCAGCCGGGCGATCTCGCCGACGGACACCGTGGGGCTCATCCGTGTGCCGCCCTTGCCCATGCCGCGCGCGGTGTTGTCCACCACGAGGACACCCTTCATGCCGGTGCGGGTGTCGGACACGCACACGACCTTCTGCGGGCCCCACTCGTCCATCATCGCGAACGTGTCCGATGCCATCGTCACTGTCCGTCCTCACTGTTGTCGCGGTCTTCGGGGTCTGCGGGCTCGGGATGTGCTGCGCGCTCTGGGAGCTCTGCGCGGTCTGCGTGGTCCTCGTCGCCGACCAGGGCTTCGTGGAGCAGTTGGGCAAGGTGCACGGCCCGGCGGTCGGTGCCGTGGGCGATCTGGGTACGGCAGCTGAATCCGTCCGCGAGCACGCGCGTCTCCGGGTCCGCCGCCCGCACCGCCGGCAGCAGGACGCGCTCCCCGGCCGCGACGGACACCGCGTAGTGGTCACGTTCGAAACCGAAGTTGCCCGCCAGGCCGCAGCAGCCCGAGGCGAGTGCCGTGTGGTCGACACCGAGGCGTGCGAGCAGCAGCCGGTCCGCGTCGTCGCCCAGGACCGCGTGCTGGTGGCAGTGTGTCTGGCCGATCGTGCGGACCGGCAGGGCGGTCGGGCGCCAGTCGGCGGCCGGTGAGGTCAGCAGTTCGGCGAGGGTCGTGGTGGAGCGGGCGACCGCCTCGGCCCGCGGCCCCGGCAGCAGGCCCGGCAGGTCGTCCTTGAGCGCGGCGGTGCAGCTGGGCTCCAGGCCGACGATCGGCAGCCCGTCGGCGAGGGCGGGTGCGAGGCCGGTCAGGGTGTGGCGCATCATGCGGCGGGCCATGCCGAGCTGCCCCGTGGTGACCCAGGTGAGCCCGCAGCACAGGACCCGGTCCGGGATCTCGACCCGGAAACCGGCTGCCTCCAGGACTTCGGTGGCGGCGCGCGGGACGTCCGGGCTGAAGAAGTTGTTGAAGGTGTCGACCCA
Organism: Streptomyces sp. NPDC107538; assembly: GCF_055657445.1. Lineage (NCBI taxonomy): Bacteria > Bacillati > Actinomycetota > Actinomycetes > Kitasatosporales > Streptomycetaceae > Streptomyces > Streptomyces sp. NPDC107538. Next base: position 164,616 of record NZ_JBVKAY010000001.1, read on the forward strand.
GAGCAGCACCCGGGGGCCGTCGGGCCGCGTCGGCCCCTGTCCGGCGAACCACGCACGGAAGGTCTGCTCGGCGAAGGCCGGCACCGCACGCTCCGCGGCGATTCCGCCGAGCCGCTTCACCGGCCCCGCCAGCCGGGACGACGTGACCCGGTTGACCAGCCCCGGCATCAGGGAGGCCACCCGGGAGGTGAGAGGGAGCCAGCCCATCGAGTAGTGCGAGGCGGGGCGCGGCCGGAAGCGGTAGTGCCGGTGCAGGAACTCGGCCTTGTACGTGGCCATGTCCACCCCCACCGGGCAGTCGCTCTTGCAGCCCTTGCAGGACAGGCACAGGTCCAGCGCGTCCCGCACCTCGGCGGAGCGCCAGCCGTCGGTGATCAGCTCGCCCCGGACCATCTCCTGGAGGATGCGTGCCCGGCCCCGTGTCGAGTCGCGCTCGTCGCCGGTGACCTGGTAGCTCGGGCACATCACCGCCGTACCCGTCGAGGCGGTGGCGCGGCATTTGCCGACGCCCACGCAGCGGCCGACCGCCCGGGCGAAGTCCCCGGAGTCCTCGGGGTGGGCGAACTCGCTGAGCAGGGGGAGACGGTACGAGGGGTGTGCCGCGCGCAGGTTGTCCGCCACGCCCTGTGGACGGACCACGACTCCGGGGTTGAGGCCGTCGGCCGGGTCCCACAGCTCCTTGAACTCCTCGAAGGCGGTGATGAGTTCGCGGCTGTGGAGCAGCGGCAGGAATTCGGCCCGCGCCCGGCCGTCGCCGTGCTCGCCCGACAGGGAGCCGCCGTGCGCGGCGACCAGCTCCGAAGCCTCCCGGACGAAGGTACGGAACGCGGTGACCCCGGCGGAGGTCGAGAAGTCGAAGTCGATACGCACATGCAGGCAGCCGTCGCCGTAGTGGCCGTAGACGATGCCGCGCCGGCCGTGCGCGGCCATCAGCGCGCGGAACTCCCGCAGATACGCGCCCAGTCGGTGCGGCGGCACCGCCGCGTCCTCCCACCCCGGCCATGCCTCCGCTCCGTCGGGCAACCGGGTCGCGAGACCGGCGCCGTCCTCACGGATCCGCCAGAGCGCCTTCTGGTGGGCGGGATCGGTGACCACGACCGTCCCCCTCGCTCCGGGCAGTTCCCCCGCGAGGCGTTCCGCGAGGGCCGTCGCGGAACGCGTGTCGGCGGCGCCCACCTCGACATACAGCCAGGCCGAACCGGCGGGCAGCTCGGCGATCGCGCCGGAGCCGCGGTTGCGGCGGACGGCGTCCACCAGACCCTCCTCGATCCCCTCCACGGCCAGTGGCCGGTGGCCGAGGATCGCGGGGACCGCGTCCGCCGCCTCGCAGGCGTCGGTGAAGCCCGCCACCAGCAGCGCACGCACCGCGGGCGGCTCGACCAGCCGCACGGTGGCACCGAGCACGATCACACAGGTGCCCTCGGTGCCCACCAGCGCCCGCGCGACATCGAACCCGTTCTCGGGCAACAGGTGGTGGAGGCCGAACCCGGAGACCTGACGGGGGAAACGCCCCAACTCCTTCCGGATGGGCTCCAGATGCCGCCGGACCAGCTCCCACAGGCCGGCGTACAGCCGCCCCTGGGGGGTGGCCTCCGCTATGACCCGGTCACGTTCGGCACGGTCCAAAGGCCCCGGACCGACCGTCATCCGGGTCCCGTCGTACAGCAGGACGTCCAGCTCCAGAACGGTGTCGACGGTTCGGCCCCAGGCCACCGAGTGCGACCCGCAAGCGTTGTTGCCGATCATGCCGCCGAGAGTGCAACGGCTGTGCGTGGAGGGGTCCGGACCGTAGGTGAGGCCGTGCCGGGCGGCCGCGTTCCGCAGGTCGTCCAGTACGGCTCCGGGCTCGACCCGGGCGGTGCGTCGGCCGGGATCGACGGCGAGGACACGGTTCATGTGCCGGGAGAAGTCCAGCACCACACCGGGGCCGACGGCGTTGCCCGCCACGCTGGTCCCACCGCCACGGCTGGTGACGGGAACACCGTGCGCGCGGCACACCCCGACGGCGGCGACGACATCCCGCGCGCTCCGGGGGAAGACCACGGCCCGGGGCACCAGCCGGTAGTTCGACGCGTCCGACGCGTACTGGGCCCGCCGTCCGCCGCCGGCATCGACATCACCGGCATCGACATCGCCGGCATCGACATCGCCGGCCACCGCGGTCGCCAGATCAGTGAGGAAAGAGGACTCGGACCATTCCATGCGCGACTTTCTAGCCGGACCCGCGAGGCGGTTCCAAGGCCCCGGAGGCCGAGAAGTGCGTAACCCCCTCTCCAGTACTCCTTAATACCGATCCGGAGAAACAAGAACGCAACGCGGACGGCGGTTAATTGCGTTCAGGTATTTCGGAGACATTGCGGCGTGCCCGCGATCACACGTGCCCTGCCCGACGTTCCCGCACACCTCAACGAACACTGCAAGGCATCTGAAGGAGTGCTGTAGCTCAGCCCCCTTGCAGGACGTTCGGTCCCGGCCCTACAAATAACGCCACACACAGCCCGTATTTCCCCTTCAGGAGGTCCAATTGCGCCGGGAAACCCTGAACGGCGGCCGAGTGGTCATTGTCGGCGGCGGAGTGATCGGCACGTCGATCGCCTTCCATCTCAGCGAGCGCGGATACCGCGATGTCGTCGTCGTGGAGCGCGGCATGCCCGGAGAGGGGACGACGGCCTACGGAACCGGCGGCATCCGCCAGCAGTTCTCGTCCCGTGTCAACGTCGAACTCGTCCAGCGGTCGCTGCCGTTCTGGCGTGCCTTCCAGGAAAAGACCGGGAAGCCCATGGATTTCCGGCAGCACGGCTATCTCTTCCTGATCTCGGACGCCGACACCCTCCAGGTCTTCGAGAAGAACGCGGAGTTGCAGAGATCTCTCGGCGTCGATGTGCGCCTGCTCGATCCCGGACAGGCGGCGGACGTTTTCCCCGGTATCCGGACCGAGGACCTGCTCGGCGCCACCTACGCCCCCGGCGACGGTTCCGGCTCACCGTCCGACGCCGTCGCCGGATATGTGTACGGGGCGCGCAGGCGCGGTGCGGAGATCCGTCAGAGGACGGAGTTCCTCGGACTCCTCACCGACGGTGACGGCGCGGTGCGAGGCGTCCGGACCAGCGAAGGGCCGATCGAGGCGGAGCTGGTCGTCCTGGCCGCCGGCCCCCAGGCCCGTACGGTGGGCGGGCTGTGCGGTGTGGACATCCCGGTGTTCCCGCACTCCCGGCAGGCGTTCGCCACCGCACCGCTGCCGGGCCTGCGGGAGGGGCTTCCGCTGGCTGTGGACATGGCGAGCGGGGCCTACGTTCACCTTGAGGCGGCGGGCACGGCGGTCGTCGGTGGCAACGACCGTTCGGCGCCCAGCACCGAGCGCGCGGTCGTCGACTGGTCCCGGGTCGAGTCCCTCGCCACCGTGCTCTCCCACCGGTTCCCCGCCCTGGAGGGACTGGAGATCGTCCGGGGGTGGGCCGGGCTGCGCGAGATGACTCCCGACGACAACGCCATCGTCGGTCCCGTCGACGAGATCCCCGGTCTCTGGGTCGCGGCGGGGTTCTCCGGCCACGGCTTCATGCAGTCCCCGGCGGTCGGCGAGGCACTGGCCGACTGGTGGCTGGTCGGCGCCCCGCCGCTGGACCTGTCCCCGCTGCGGCTGTCCCGCTTCACCGGCCGGGCGCTCGAACTCGAAACAGCCGTCTTCTGACACCACCGCGGTCCGGGCCGCGCGACGCCCTCGCCCCGCCTGCCGCCGCCCGACACCCCTGCCGTCCCTCCAACGTCCGCCACCGCCGCCATCCGTCCGCCACCGCCTCGTCCGCCACAGCCACCGCCACCGCCACCGCCACCGCCACAGCCGTCCGCCACCGCCTCGCCCGGTCCGCCACCGCCGCCGCCACAGCCGTCCGCCACCGCCTCGCCCGGTCCGCCACCGCCGCCGCCCCCCACCACCTCGCCCCGTCCGGCGCCGCCACATCCGTCCGGCGCCCCGCCGTCCCTCCGGCGGCAGCCGTCCGGCACCGCCGGCACCGGACGTCCCCCTCCTTCGTCCTCCGCCCGACACCGCCGCTTTCCTATGGAAGGGACTTCCATGGCCGCCGACAAAGGCCCCAACGGGGCCGAACTACTCGTCGAATCGCTGATCCGGCACGGAGTCGACACCGTCTTCGGTGTCCCCGGTGACACCGGTGTCGTCCTCTACGACGTCCTCGCCCGCCGCACGGGCGACATTCGGCACATCCTCGCCCGCGACGAGCGCCATGCCGGTTACATGGCCGACGGGTACGCCCGGACCCACCGCCGGATCGGTGTGTGCGAGGCGTCGAGCGGCGCGGGCGCCGTCTATCTGGCGAGCGGCATCGGCGAGGCGTACGCCTCCAGCGTGCCGGTCCTCGTGATCACCAGCGACATCCACCGGCGCAGCCGGGGCTCCGGCGCGATCACCGAGATCGACCAGGAGGCCCTGTTCGGCGCCGTCACCAAGTGGTGCCGGAGCGCGGAGCGGGCCGAGGACATCCCCGCGCTGGTCGCGGAGGCCGTGGCTCAGGCCACCGGCGGCCGGCCCGGCCCGGTCGCGTTGATCTTCCCGGAGGACGTCCTCGACGAGCACGCTTCGCCCGCCGTACCCGAAGGCGACTGCGCCCTGCCCGGGAGCCGCCCGCAGGCCGCCCCGTACGCGGTCGCCAGTGTCGCGCAGGACCTGGCCCGCGCCGAACGGCCGGTCATCCTCGCCGGAGGCGGAGTCCACGCGTCCGGCGCCTGGGCGCAACTGCGTGCCCTTGCCGAGCACGCCGCGATCCCGGTGGCCACCACCATCCACGGCAAGGGCGCGCTCCCGGAGGACCATCCGCTCTCCCTGGGTGTCGCGGGCGGCAACGGCTGCCGCGGCTACGCCAACGACAGCCTCGCCGAGGCCGACGCGGTGCTCGTCGTGGGCAGCCGGGCCAACTCCACCGACACCAACGGCTACACCGCCCCGCCTCGCGACCAGGGCATCAGGATCGCGCAGATCGACACCGACGCGGCCCGCGCGGGCCGCAACTTCCCCGGCGCCGTGCCCCTGGTCGGTGACGCGGCCGCGATCCTGGACCAGTTGCGCGAGCAGATCCCGCCCGCGTCCGCGGAGACCAGGGCCTGGCGGACGGCCGGAGTGGCGGGCGCCCGCGACGCCTGGGCGCGCACGGCGGCGGTCGAGCTGCCGGACCCCGGCGAGGGCCTGCTCCAGCCGCGGGACGTGATCCGTCGCCTGCGGACGGTGATGGGCGGGCGTACCTGGGTGGTCGCCGACCCGGGCACGCCGACGCCGAACCTGTCCGCGTACTGGGAGAGCGCGGGTGAGGGCTGGCGGGTGGTGATCCCGCGCGGTCACGGACCGATGGGGTACTCCATCTCCGCGGCCATCGGCGTCGCCGTGGCACACCCGGGGGAACGGGTCCTGTGCGTGACCACGGAAGGCAGCCTCGCCATGGGCGTCGGCGACTGGGAGACCGCGGCCCGGCTCGCCCTGCCCATCACCTACGTGGTCCTCGACAACACCTCCATGGCCTGGATCAAGATGCTCCAGCACCTGTTCCTCGACCAGCGCTACTTCGGCGTCGACCCCGGCCCGATCGACCCGGTCCTCCTCGCCGAGGGCATGGGCCTCCCCGGTTCCCGGGCCACCGACATCGACCACCTGGAGCTGCTGGTCAAGGAGGCCGCGGACCGCGAGGGACCGTCCGTGATCCACGTCCCCGTACCCGAGCACATGGACTCCCCGCCTCCCGTCGCCCCCTGGCAGGCCGTGCTCAGCGGCCGGTCCTCCGGCCGCCCCGTGTACTGAACATCACCTCTCCCCACCCCCGTACCGCCTTCCCCCACGGCCCCGTCCCCGACAACAATCCCGTGCAGGTTCCCGGAAGGATCCGCCCATGGAGGCACAAGCAGTACAAACCCCGCCCCCGTCCGCTCCCGCAGCCCTCGACCGGTCGACCGCGATGCGTGCCGCCCGTGCCAGCTTCGTCGGCACGGCCACCGAGTGGTACGACTACTTCCTCTACGGCAGCGCGGCCGCCGTGGTCTTCCCCACGGTGTTCTTCGCCGACCTCGGCTCCACCGCCGCGACCTTGACCTCGCTGGCCACGTTCGGCGTCGCCTTCTTCTTCCGGCCTCTCGGCGGCCTGGTCTTCGGGCACTTCGGCGACCGGATGAGCCGCAAGCAGGCGCTGGTGACCACCCTGCTGATCATGGGCCTGGGCACCTTCGCGATCGGCCTGCTGCCGACCGTCGGACAGGTCGGGGTGCTGGCCCCGATCCTGCTGGTCCTGCTGCGCGCGGTGCAGGGCATCGGCCTGGGCGGGGAGTGGGGCGGCGCCGCACTGCTCATCGTGGAGAACGCACCGGCGAAGCGCCGGGCGCTGTACGCGTCGGCCTGCCAGCTCGGCGTCCCGGCCGGACAGCTCGTCTCCGCCGGCATGATGGCGCTCTTCGCGCTCCTGCCGGACGACCAGTTCCTCAGCTGGGGCTGGCGGGTGCCGTTCCTGTTCAGTGGCGTGCTCGTCCTGGTCGGGCTCTACATCCGGACCCACCTGCCGGAACCGGCCGAGTTCCAGGCCCTCAAGGACGAGCAGAAGCGACCGAGACTGCCCATCGCCGAGGTCCTGAAGCACGCCAAGAAGCAGACCTTCCTGCTCATCTTCGTCCAGGCGGCGGCGACCATCGGCTACTACCTGTTCACCGTGTACTCGCTCTCCTACGTGAAGACCGAACTCGGGCTGCCCCAGTCCTGGGCACTCACCGGCGTACTCATCGGCGCGGGGCTCCTGCTGTTCGCGATGCCGCTGTACGCGGCTCTCGCGGACCGCATCGGACGCAAGCCGGTCTACTTCTCCGGGACCCTGTTCATCGCCCTGTTCGCGATCCCGTTCTTCTGGCTGCTGGACACCCGCGACCCGGTTCTGATCGCGCTGGCGATCACCCTGGCCCTGGTGTTCGGATACGGTCCGACCGGCGCCCTCAACAGCTCCCTCTACGCCGAGCAGTACCCGACCCGCTACCGGTACACCGGGGCATCGGTCGCCTACCAGATGTCGAGCGTGGTCGCCGGAGCCCCCGCGGCACTGGTCGCCGCGGCCCTGGTGTCGGCCACCGGATCGTCCCTGGCCGTGTCCTGGTACGTGATAGGAGCCGCCGTCATCTCCCTGACCTGCGTCCTCGCACTCAAGGAGATGAAGGGCGTCGAGCTCGCGCGGGAGTGACCGCCCAGGGAGGGTGGACAGCGGAGACCCGCGACCGCAGGCAGCGGAAACTCGCGACGGTAGCCGGCGGAAACCCGCGACCGCATGCACGGAAACCCCGACCTCGAAGGAGTCACGATGGCGGACATCGGGATCGTCATGCTGGACAACCGCGTCCCCCGCCCCACCGGTGACGTGGGCAACCCCGCCAGCTTCGCCTTCCCGGTCGCCATGACGGTCGCCACGGGGGCGGGCACCAGCCAGGTGGTCGAGCACTCGGCCGCCGGCCTGCTGCCCGCCGTCACCGAGGCCGCCACCCGTCTCCAGACGGACGGCGTGGCCGCGGTGACCACCTGTTGCGGATTCCTCGCGGTGTACCAGCGCGAACTCGCCGACGAGCTGGAGGTGCCCGTGGCCACCTCCAGCCTGCTCCAGGTGCCTCTGGTGCTCCAGACGCTGCGCCGGGACCAGTCGGTGTGTGTGCTCACCGTCAACGCCCGCACGCTCACCGACACCCACCTCGCCGCCGTCGGCATCGGACCCGTTCTCCGGGACCGCGTCCACCTGACCGGCCTGGAGCACACCGAACACCTCTTCCACGTCCTCACCGGCGACGACGAGACGCTGGACCTGGCACGTGCGGAGGCCGAGGTGGTCGCCGTGGCCCGGGAGGCGGTCGCCGCCCGCCCGGACACCGGGGCCTTCGTCCTCGAATGCACGAACCTCCCGCCGTACTCGCCCGCCGTCAGGGCCGCCACCGGCCGCCCGGTCTGGGACGCGCTCACCCTGATCGGCTGGCTGCGCGGCGGCACCACCAAAACCGGTGCCACCGGGGCTCGCCCATGTTGAACCTGGTCCACCTCCAGACCCTGCAGGCCGTGCTGAGAACGGGCTCGCTCAGCGGCGCGGCCAAGGAGCTCGGCTACACCACCTCGGCGGTCTCCCAGCAGATCGCGGCCCTGGAACGCGCCCTCGGCGTCAAGCTCTTCGAACGGGGCCCGCGCAATCTGTGGCCCACCACGGCCGCGATCCAGATGGGCGGTCACGCGGCGGCCATCCTGTCCCGGCTCGGCGAGGCTGAGGAGGACGTACGGGCGTTCGCCGACGGCAACCGGGGCCGGCTCAGGGTCGCCGCGTTCGCCACGGTGAGTGCCCAACTGCTCCCCAGGGCGTTCGCCCGGCTCGTGGCCCGGTTCCCGGGAGCGGAGTTCACGCTCCAGAGCGACGAGGGCGGCCCCGCCGACGTCGCGCAGGCGGTGTGCGAGGGCCGGGCGGACCTCGGCCTGGTCTTCGAGTACGACCTCGTCCCCGAGAGCTGGCCGGGCGAACTGCGCGTCACCCCCGTACTCGACGAGGAACTGGTGATCCTCTGCGGTCCCGGGCAGCACACCAAGGACCCACACCACACCGAGCCGGGAGAACTGGCGGACGCGATCTGGGTGACCAACCGCGAGGACTCGGCCGGCTACCACAACCTGACGCGGCTGTGCGCCCAGGCCGGATTCAGGCCCGAGATCCGCTTCACCAGCAATGACTTCGACGTGATCCGCGGCATCGTCCGGGAGAACCTCGGCGTCGCCATGGTTCCCGCACTCGCCCTGGGCATCGACCGGTCCATCACGATGCGCCGGATGCGCGCCCAGGGCCCACGCCGGAGGGTCTACGCCGTCCAGCGGTCCACGGACCCGAGCCCCCTCCTGCCCGCAGCCGTCGACGCCGTCCGCGAAGCGGCCCGCGCCTTCCTGGTGTGGACGACCGAGGCACTGGGCGTACCGGTCGACCCCCCTCTCGCCACCGTCCCACCCGAACCCTCCCCAGGAAGGAGTCAGTCGTGAACGCGGTCCCCACCTGGGAACTCCGAGCCCGCTTCGCGCGATCCCTGTCCGAGATGTACGGGCGGGAAGTACCCGCCTACACCACGCTGGTCGATGTCTCCGCGCAGGTGAACGCCGACGTGCTGCGCCGCGACGGCACCGCCGCCGCGCAGCGGCTCGGCAGCATCGCGCGGGTGACGGCCGAACGGCACGGCGCGATCCGGGTCGGCACGCCCGGCGAACTGCGCCAGGTCGGGCAGATCTTCGCCGCGCTCGGCATGCATCCCGTGGGCTTCTACGACCTGCGCGACGCCTCCGCCAGCTCGATCCCGGTCGTCTCGACCGCCTTCCGCCCCGTCGACCCCCTGGAACTGGCGCGCAACCCGTTCCGGGTGTTCACCTCCGTCCTGGTCACGGAAGACCGGCGGTTCTTCGACGCCGAACTGCGGTCCCGCATCGAGAACTTCCTCGCCCGGCGCACCCTCTTCCCGCCCGAACTCCTGGACCTCGCCGAGCGTGCGGAGCGGGAGCGATGCCTGCCGGAACCCGATGCCAGGCGCTTCCTCGGCCTGGCGACCGCCGTCTTCGAACTCTCGCCCGAGCCGGTGGACCGTACCTGGTACGAGACCCTGGAGAAGGTGTCCGGCGTGGCCGCCGACATCGCCGGGGTCGGCTCCACCCACATCAACCACCTCACCCCTCGCGTCCTCGACATCGACGAGCTGTACCGGCGCATGACCGACCGGGGCATCGCGATGATCGACGAGATCCAGGGCCCGCCGCGCTGGGACGGCCCCGACATCCTGCTCCGTCAGACCTCCTTCCGGGCACTGTCCGAGCCACGGCGTTTCCGGGAGCCGGACGGCACGGTCACCTCCGGTGCGCTGCGGGTCCGCTTCGGCGAGGTGGAGGCCCGGGGGATCGCACTCACCCCTGCGGGGCGTTCCCTCTACGACACCATGACCGCCGAGACCGACCGCCGGCTGGCCGAGGACCCGTCACTGCCCCGGCAGGCCGCCGCCCACGCCGTGTGGGCCCGGCACCTGCCCCGCGACGAGGCCGAACTGGCCCGCCATAACCTGGCCTTCTTCACCTACCGCGTGGCGCCCCGGCCCGCGGACGGCCGGCAACCGCCGCACACACTCCCCGAACTCCTCGACGGCGGATGGGTAACCGCCGAACCGATCGTCTACGAGGACTTCCTGCCCCGCTCCGCGGCCGGGATCTTCCGGTCCAACCTCGGCGACGAGGGAACGAAGGACACCAGCCTGGCCGAGTCCCCACGGGACGCCGGCTGGATCTCCGACGCCATCGGGCGCCCCGTGCGCGACCCGGCCGAACTCTACGCACGACAGCGGCACGACTCGCTCGTCCGAGTCGCCGAGGAACTCAAGCTCGACAGCATCGATGAGGAGTCGCCATGACCGCCACCGCCACCGATACCACCACCGTCACCGGTACCGAGGCCATCCGCGCCAGGGCCGAGGCCGCGCTGGAGCGCTGCGGTGTCGACCTGGCAGCCGTCAAGGGCGACGCGCTGACCGCACGCACCCCCGTCACCGGCGAGGACCTCTTCGGTCTGCGCGCCGACACCGCGCAGGACGTCGACAGCGCGATCGAAGCCGCGCACACCGCGTTCCTGACCTGGCGGACCACTCCGGCGCCGGTGCGCGGCGCGCTGGTCAAGCGTCTCGGTGAACTGCTCACCGAGCACAAGCAGGATCTCGCCGCCCTGGTCACCGTCGAGGCCGGGAAGATCGGTTCCGAGGCGCTGGGCGAGGTCCAGGAGATGATCGACATCTGCGATTTCGCCGTGGGCCTGTCCCGGCAGCTCTACGGCCGCACCATGCCGTCCGAACGCCCCGGCCACCGCCTGATGGAGACCTGGCACCCGCTGGGCGTGGTCGGCGTGATCACGGCGTTCAACTTCCCGGTGGCGGTGTGGGCATGGAACACCGCGCTCGCCCTGGTCTGCGGGGACACCGTGGTGTGGAAGCCGTCGGAGCTGACCCCCCTGACCGCGCTGGCCTGCACCGCCCTGCTGGACCGCGCCATCGCCGAGAGGGACGCGCCGGCCAACCTCAACCAGGTCGTGCTCGGCGGCGCGGAAGCCGGCGAGCGGCTGGTGGACTCGCCTCTGGTGCCACTGATCAGCGCGACCGGCTCGACCCGCATGGGCCGGGCCGTCGGCCCACAGGTGGCGGCACGCTTCGGGCGCAGCATCCTCGAACTCGGCGGCAACAACGCCGCCGTCGTCACCGCGTCCGCCGACCTGGACCTCGTGGTGAACGCCCTCGTCTTCGCCGCGGCCGGCACGGCGGGCCAACGGTGCACCACGCTGCGGCGGCTCATCGTGCACGCCGACGTCGCGGAGACGGTCACCGAGCGCCTCGCCACGGCCTTCCGCAAGCTCGCGATCGGCGACCCCTTCGCGGACGGCGTCTTGGTCGGTCCGCTCGCCAACGAAGCCGCGCACGCCCGGATGCGCGGCGCCCTCGACCGTGCGGTGGAGGAAGGCGGGGAGATCGTCACCGGCGGCGAACGACAGTCCGCCGACTCCGCGCCGGGCGCGTACTACGTCGCCCCGGCTCTGGTCCGGATGCCCGCGCAGACGTCCATCGTCCGTGAGGAGACCTTCGCGCCCATCCTGTACGTCCTCACATACACGGACTTCGACGAGGCGATCCGCCTCCACAACGACGTCCCGCAGGGACTCTCGTCGGGCATCTTCACCCGCGACCAGGCCGAAGCCGAACGCTTTCTGTCCGCGGAGGGCTCCGACTGCGGCATCGCCAACGTCAACATCGGCACCTCGGGTGCGGAGATCGGCGGCGCCTTCGGCGGAGAGAAGGAGACCGGCGGCGGCCGCGAGTCCGGCTCCGACTCCTGGCGCGCCTACATGCGACGCGCGACCAACACCGTGAACCACTCCGGCCGCGTCCTGCTGGCCCAGGACGTGAACTTCACCTGATTCCTCGCCCCTTAAGAGCGCGTCTGACACATCCAGTCGAAGGAGAACACCCAGCTCGACTCCGACGACGGTTCGGCTGCAGTCGGTACGGTACTTTCGGAATCCAGGTCGTCTCTCCGGTTTAGACGCGAGCAGGTGAAGGGTGCCCTGCCCGGTCAGGCGCACTCCGGTGAACGTGATGCCGCCACGGCTCGGTGTATACGTGCGGACGGCTTCGGTCCCGGGGAGTTCGCACAACGAGGTGCTGTCGGGGGGTTCGGGGCGTACGTCCGTACGGGTGGGCCGTCGTGGCGAGTTCCGAAGTCTCCCCGATGGCACGGGGCTCCTCCTGGAGGGTGTGATGGGGTTACTCCGTCCGGGGCCCATGGGCTCCGGACGGCCGTGGTGTCAGTTGTTCAGTGACGCGACCGTGATGCGGTCGATGTCGGGGGCATAGGCGGAGGAGTTGCCGAAGGAGATGGTGTTGGTGCCCGCGGTGGTGCGACGGGGACGGGGAGCTCCCACCAGTTCGACCAGCTGTAGCTGTTGCGGAACATGACCGTCGTCGCGGTGCCGTTGACGGTGACGCTCGCCGCCCTGGAGACGACGTTGGTGTTGTAGTTGCCGGAGCCGGCGGTCTCGTTGTCGGCGTAGCGCACGTTCATCACGTAGCGCCCGGTCTTCGGCGCGGTCACCTTGAAAGTGAGGGTGTTGGCGGAGCCGAGGCCGATGTGGCCGACGTAACTGCCCTCGGAGGCCCAGGAGTTGCTCCCGATGTCGGCGGTCCCGGCGCGGGTGGCGCTCTCAGCCTCGTAGGAGGTGACGCCGGAGGTGCTCGTCGGCCCTGCCACGCGCAGGTCACGCAGGGTGAGGCTGCCCTTGCCCGGGACCGCAGCCGCGATGCGGTTGTTGCTGGCGGACAGGTACGATGCCGTTCGCATGGCGATAGTGGCGCGTGCCCTGGGGGGCCCGAGGATGGTGTGCCAACGCATCGGTGGTGCGCGTACGGCGCGCATCCGCCAGGCAGCGGCGGCGAATCACTACGCCTCCACACCCCCGCGGCCTCCGGCAGACCCAGACTACGCCCGACGCGCCGGCCACCACCGAGCCGGTAGAGGCAGCCATCAACACCACGGCTACGGCCACCCCTGGTTCGGCCGCCGGTTCGTGGTCAGACCGGGATCATCGCGGTACGAGAGGCGGCGGCAGACAAACGGCGGGTGTGCCAGCCGACACGTGCGCCGCCATTGGTGGTCCCGCCGGACGCTTCGCGGCACGGACCTTGCGCTTCGGTACGGACGTTGTCTGCGCTGAATCCGCTGCCTCGACGTAGGCCCACATACAGGGCGGCGTCCTGGACCGTCGCGTGCCGCAGGCCCGAACCGGCCTACACCGGCGACACCGGTTTCGCCTGCTGACATACCGCCTGCGATCTGCTTCTCAGCCCCGACGCCCGCACTGCGTGCCCGACCACGGTCCTACTACCACCCGACAAGCTCTCCGTGACGACCGTGCACCGGAAGCCGTCCACCGACGACCTCGCCGCGTAGGAGCTGCCATGATGGCCGCCTACCTGGCCGGGCGTCACTTCTCAATGGCGACCACGCGCTAAGTATTCTCCTCAAGGGCTTGGCCGCACGGCGGCGAGGCCCGTCCGCTCGACGATTCGAGCGGACGGGCCCTTGCGCTTCTCGGGGTGTGGGCCGCGAGGGTGTTACCGCGCGGTGAGAGCCCACAGATGGTCGGCGGTGCCGTTGTCGTTCCACTGGAGGACCTGGGCGCCGGAGGTGGTGCTCATCTGGTCGACTCCGAGGAGGCGGCCGCTGTTGTAGTTGGCGATCTTGTAGTAGCCGTCGCGGGCGGGTATGACCTGCCAGAGGTGGTCGGCGGTGCCGTTGTCACCCCAGATCAGGGCCGTGCCGCCGTCGGCGGTGCCCGCGTTGGTGATGCCCAGGAGCAGGCCGCTGGACTGCTGCTTGATCTTGTACAGGCCGTTCCCGGCGGAGACCAGGGTCCAGTTCTGGTCGGTGCCGGTGGTGGACGTGGCCTGGACGACTGAGGTGCCCTGGGCGGTGCCCGCGCCGCTGGTGTCGAGGGCGAGGCCGCTGTTCTTGTTGGTGATCTGGTAGCGGCCGGCCAGCGAGGTGTTGGTGCCGCTGGGGGTGATGACCAGGTGGTAGCCGTCGGCGGCGTTCATCGTCACCGGGACCGTGATCGAGCCGCCCGAGACGGTGTAGTCGGCGTCGGAGATGGTGATCGGGCCGGGGGAGGCGGTCGTACGGCCGGTGTGGGGGCTGTACTCCAGCTTCACGTGGACCGTGCTGCCGAAGGCGGACAGGGACGACAGGCCGTTCACGGTGACCGCGCAGGAGCCGGTGCAGCCGCCCGTGATGACGCTGATCTGGTTGCCCGTGCTGTTGCGGGAGGCTATGCCGTCGATGCCGGTCTGGGCGGGCGGCGTGGTGGTGAGCATGCTCCCGGACATGTCGCCGTACCACTTGTACGTCCAGTACGAGCCGTTGGGCGAGCCGCCAGTGTCGGTGAGGGTGTCGCCGAGGGTGCCGTAGTGGTTCCAGAAGGCGAGTTCGGCGTTGCGGACGCCGCCGCGCTCGAACTTGGCGGCGTAGCTGATGAGGGCGCCGGAGTTGCCCATCTGGGCGGGGGTGCCGTACTCCTCGATGTCGATCGGGCGGGGGCTCAGTCCGAGGCTGGACTCCAGGGCGCGGTAGTCAGCGATGTGGGCGGCGATGGTCGAGCTGGTCTGCAGCTCGTGCCAGGCGATGACGTCGGGGACGGCGTTGTTGGCGATGGCGTCCTGGAGGAACGTCTGCATCTTGGCGCGGGTGTACGAGGCGAGGCTCGGCCCCTGGATCGGGGTGGTGGTGTCCTGGGAGCGGATCCTCTTGTACGTCAGGTTCCAGGCGTCGTCGAAGGGACCGGCCTTGGCGGTGTCCCAGTTGCCGTCGGGCTCGTTCCAGATGGCCCAGGCCGAGATGTTGGTGGCGCTGGAGGACTTCACGGCGGCGATCTGCTTGTCCACGGCGGACAGCCAGTCGCTCATGCTGACCCACTTGTAGGGGAAGTTCGGGTACCAGTCGGGCATGCGGGCGACGACCTTGGCGCCGGCGCGTGCCGCCTTGGGGGCCACGACCAGGGTGTCGCCGGCCGGCTTGGGTTCGCCGTTGGGCAGTTGGGAGCCGCCCGGGGCCATCTGCACGAAGGTGTTCGGCTTCAGCGCGTTGAC
The DNA here is from genome assembly GCF_055657445.1 of Streptomyces sp. NPDC107538. NCBI lineage: Bacteria > Bacillati > Actinomycetota > Actinomycetes > Kitasatosporales > Streptomycetaceae > Streptomyces > Streptomyces sp. NPDC107538. The sequence continues at coordinate 179,820 of NZ_JBVKAY010000001.1, forward strand.
AAGGCTGTCGGACGGGGTGGTGTCGTCGGCGAGACCGTAGAGGCTGCCGGTGCCCACGTGGGTGACGGGCCGCAGGGTCTGCGCAGCGTTGACGACGAGGGTGGTGGACGAGCCGGGGGTGGCCTGGGCAGAGGGGCCCGACAGGGCCACGGCGCCGGCGGCCAGGGCGGTGGCGAGGGCGGCGGCGCCGGCCCGACCGAGGGATGTTCTGTGGCGGTGACGGGAGCTCAGGTATGACATCAGCGGCTCTCCTGAGGGAGGGGTGGTGGCTTGTCGAATGCGGGGGGAGGGGGGAGGAGGAGGGGGGCGGCTTGGGGAGGCAGCCAACCGGCTGCATGGGGACTTCGGCCCTCAAGAGGGGCGACAGCCTGCGTGGGGTGCGGCCGACGCGCGGGCGGAGCACGGCCCCGACCGACGGGTGGGCCGGGAGCGACGGTCATCAGGGGTCAGTCCTTGACCGCTCCCGCGGTCACGCCCGCGGCCACATAGCGTTGGGCGAGGACCAGCAGCACCGCGGCCGGCAGGGACGCGATGACGGCGGTGGCCATGATCGCGTTCCATTCCTGGTTGTTGTTGCCGATGTAGTGGTAGATGCCGAGGGTGATCGGCCGCCAGTCGCCGCCGCTGTCGAGGGTGTTGGCGAAGACGAAGTCGGACCAGGCCCACAGGAAGCTGAAGAGGGAGACGGTGACCAGGGCGTTGCGGCTCACCGGCAGCACGATCGACCAGAACGTGCGAAAGGTGCCCGCACCGTCGATCCGGGAGGCGGCGATCAGTTCGCCGGGGATGCCGGACATGAACGCCGTGAAGATCATGACGCCGAACGGCACGGCGATGGTGGAGTCCGCGATGATCAGGCCCCACCAGGAGTTGAGCAGACCGAGGTCGAGGAAGATGCCGTAGAAGCCCATCGCCATGACGATGCCGGGGATCATCTGGGCGATCAGCAGGAACAGGCCGAGCGCGCCGCCGCCGAGCGGGCGGAGCTTGGCCAGCGCGTATCCGGCCGGAGCGGCGAGCAGCAGGGTGAGGACCACTGTGCCCAGGCCGATGAGCAGGCTGGTGCCGAGGTACGGCATCTGGTCGTCGAGGACGGCTCGGTAGCCCTCGAAGGTGGGGTGCAGTGGCAGCAGGTCGGGCGGGCTCTTGCGCATGTCCTGCTGCGGGGTGAGGGACACGTTGATCATCCAGTACACCGGGAACAGCATCACGGCGGTGAGCAGGAGCCCGATGGCGGTGTAACGTCGTTTTCCGGTAGGGGAGTTCACGCTTCCTGCCTCCTCTGGACGCGGATGTACAGCAGCCCGAAGACGAGCGCGATGAGGATGAGGATGTTGCCGACCGCGGCTCCCGGGCCGAACTTCGGCAGCAGGGTGCCGAAGCCGAGCTGGTAGGACCAGGTAGCCAGGGTGGACGAGGAGTCGCCGGGCCCGCCCTTGGTCATGATCCAGATCAGGTCGAACACCTTGAGGGTGTAAACGAGTCCGAGCAGCAGGGTGATCGCCGAGACCGGGCGCAGCAGCGGGAAGGTGATGCGGCGGAACTGCTGCCAGGCGCTCGCCCCGTCCAGGGAGGCCGCCTCGTACAACTCCGCGGGGATGTTCTGCAGGCCGCTGTAGAGGATGACCAGGTTGAACGGGATGCCGATCCAGATGTTGGCGATCACGACCGAGGCCAGCGCCCAGTCCGGTGAGGTGAGCCAGTCGACCGGGGAGACGCCGGCCAGGCCGAGGGCGTAGTTGATGACACCGGACTCGCTGTTGAACATCCACGACCAGGTGGACGCGGACACGATCAGTGGGAGCAGCCACGGGATCAGGAACAGCGCCCTGAGGGTGCCGGCCAGCCGGAAGTGCCGGTTGAAGAAGACCGCGAGGGCGAGCCCGGCCACGTACTGGAAGGCGATCGACACGAAGGTGAAAAGCATCGTGTGACGCATCGCCGGGCCGAAGGTGGGATCGTCGAGGACGGTCCTGAAGTTGTCCAGTCCGGTGAAGGGCGCATCGCCGGCGACGAACGAGCGGACGGTGTAGTCGCGCAGGCTCAGGTCGAGGTTGCGGTAGAGCGGATAGACGTAGAACGCGGCGAGGTAGACGACCAGCGGGGCGAGGAACGCCAGCGCGGTCAGCCGGCTCCTGCGCCGCTGTCGGCGCCGCAGTGCCGAGGCGTTCGTCCGCTGTCTGGCCACGGCCACCTCGGGCCTGGCCGGGGACCGTTGTGCGCGGCGGTCGACGCGGGCGATGGTCATGCGTACTCCTGGATGAAGGTGGCCGCCCCGGGGCGCGGTGGTGTCCCCGCGTTTGCGGGTGCCGTGCGGCTGTCGAAGCAAGGGCCCCGGGGCGTGTCACGAGGGCGGCGAGTGTCAGTTGCTGCCCTTGTCGGCGGCGGTCTGCGCGGTGCTGAGAGCGTCCTTGGGGCTCGCGCTTCCGGACAGAGCGGCCTGGACGGCGGTCCACATCGGCTGGGAGATGGTGGGGTACTTGGTGCCCAGTCCGCCGCTGGTGCGGCCGCGTGCCGCGGCGACCGCGTCGACCCACGGCTTGAGCTTGGGGTTCGCCTTGACCTGCTCGGACTGCACGGCCGCGGTGGGCGCGACGTACGCCAGCGTGGTGTCCGTGGCCAGCAGGTTCGCGGAGCTGGTCAGGCAGGTCACGATCTTCTTGCTGACGTCGTAACGCGCGGTGTCCTTCTGCACCGGTACCGTGACGAACTCGCCACCCGTCGGCACCGGCGCCGCGCCGCCGTTCTGCGCCGGGATGCTGATCACGCCGTAGCCGAAGCCGGCCTTCTCGGCGTTGCCGAGCTGCCAGGTGCCGTTCTCGCTGAACGCGTAGTCGCCGGTTGCGAACTCCTGCCAGCTGGTGGTCTGGGTGTTCTGGAGAACGTCCTTGGGCGCGTATCCCTCGTCGACCCAGTCCTTCCACAGGGTCAGCGCGGCGACGCCCTTCGCCGAGTCCAGCTTGGAGAGGTCACCGCCCGCGCCCCAGAACCACGGCAGGAACTGGAAGCTGCCCTCCTCCGTGTTGATCGCGGAGAAGGTGATGCCCTTCTTCCCGGCCGCCTTGACCTTTTCCAGGGCCGCCGTCAGCGAGGCCCAGTCCTTGATGGAGGCCGGGTTGACCTTCGCGGCGGACAGCACGCTCTTGTTGTAGTAGAGGGCGAGCGTGTTCGCGCCGATCGGGACACCGTACGAGGCACCGTCTAGGGTGCCCGCGCCGATGATGTTCTTCTGGATCGACGCAGTGTCCAGCCCGAGGTCGCTTGTCTTGTTGAGGATGCCCGCCTCCACCATCGTGGAGACCACCGGGTTGTCCACGAGCATCACGTCGGGGGCGTTGCCCTGCTGCGCGGCCAGCAGCGCCTTGTTGCCGAGGTCCGAGGTGTCCATGCCCGTGCGCTTGACCGTGACCCCCGCGGCGGAGCCGCACTTGGCGACTGCCTTGCCCCACTCCGAGGAGGCGTCGAACTGCGGGTAGGGGTCCCAGAAGGTGTACGTCCCGCCGGTGCTGCCCGATCCGGAGGCAGAGGAGTCCGACCCGCCGCCGCAGGCCGCGACGGAGGTGAGCGCGCCGACGGCGGCGATGGCGGCGATCAGGGTACGGCGGGAGTTTCTCACGGTGAGACCTCGTTGTCTTGGGGCGGTTCGCAGGGAGTGAGTGGTAGGGGAGATGAGGCGGGCGAGGGAACGGCGGGGATGCGGAGGGATTCAGGTGGTGGGCAGCCAGACGCGCATGCTGCCGTCCTGGCGGTTGGCCCAGGCGTAGTAGGGGACGGCCGTGAGTGCGACGGGATCGCCGTCCGTCTCCGGGGCCCGCTCGTCGGCGGAGGCGCGGGTGTAGGGCCACCAGCCCGCATCGGGGATCTTCCGTCGGCGCCCGGTGGCCAGGACGGTGGCGACGCCGCCGAGCAGGTCGGGCCGGTGCTTCTCGGCGAGCGGACGGGTGGTGTCGAGGACGATGTCGTCCAGGCCGCCGCCGGGGTGATCGACCCCTTCAAGGCAGTACACGAGCGGTCCTCGCTCGATGGCCACGCAACCGCGTACGGCGTCCACGCGCGGGTCCGCGGCCGTCAGGCGGGGGGCCATGGCGAGTTCGAGGACGACCCGGTCACCGGGTACCCAGACGCGTTCCAGGCGGAGCCAGCCGTCGGTGGCGGGGGCATCGGTCTGGTCGTAGGTCTTGTCCCCGTACCGGACCCGGTACTCGCGGCACCACTGCGGAATGCGCAGAGAAAGGGTCCAGGGCCGGTCTTCCGGGGTCTCGTCGACGGTCAAGCCGATGCTGCCCTGCCAGGGGTAGTCGGTCTCGGCGCTCACCCGGACCATGGCCCCGTCGAGGTCGCCGGCGTACTGCCCGGTGGCGTACTGGTGGATCTGCAGACCGTCGGCGTCGGCGGAGGCGAGGTAGTGCTCCAGCGAGGCCAGCAGCCGCATCACGTTCGGTGGGCAGCACGCGCACTTGAACCAGCGGGTGCGGCGGGCCGACTGGTCGCCGCCGGGGTCGGTGTGGCCGTCGCGCACCTGGAGCGGGTTGACGTACAGCCAGCGCTCGCCGTCCAGCGACACCCCGGCGAGGAACCCGTTGTACAGGGTGCGCTCGATCAGGTCGGAGTAGCGGGCCTCGCCGGTCAGCAGGGCCATCCGCCAGCTCCACTGGACGGACGCGATGGCCGCGCACGTCTCGCAGTAGGCGCGCTCGTTGGGCAGCTCGTACGGGTCGCCGAAGTCCTCCTCGTCGTGGTGGGCGCCCAGTCCGCCGGTGATGTGGGTCTTGGTGGCGGTCATCGCCGACCAGAGCCGTTCCGCGGCGGCACGCAGTTCGGCGTCCCCCGTCTCAGTGGCCAGGTCGGTGGCGGCGGCCAGCAGGTACAGCTGGCGGACGGCGTGGCCTTCGACGTTGTCCGCCTCGCGCAGAGGGACGCGGTCCTGGCAGTACGCCTCGCCGCCCTGCAGGCCGTGACCGAAGCGGTCGACGAAGTAGCCGGCGAGTTCCAGGTAGCGGTGTTCGCCGGTCTCGCGGTACAGCTCGACCAGGGCGGTCTCCACCTCCGGGTGGGCGTCGATGCCGTCGATCGGCTTGCCGCTGCCTGGCGGGCCGAACACCGAGTCGATGTGATCGGCGAACTTCACGGCCACGTCAAGCAGCTCGGCGCGGCCGGTAGCCCGGTGGTGGGCGACGGCCGCCTGGATCAGATGTCCCGCGCAGTACAGCTCGTGGCCCCAGCGCAGGTCCTTGTAGCGCTCGCCGTCCTTGACCAGTTGGAACCAGGTGTTCAGATATCCGTCGGGCTGCTGGGCGCCCGCCACCAGGGCGATGATCCGGTCCACGTGGGCCGCGAGGTCCCCCTCGGGGCTCTGGGCGACCTGCCAGGAGGCCGCTTCCAGCCACTTGTAGACGTCCGTGTCCACGAACGGGTACCCGCCCTGGAACTCGCCGTCCGCGGCGCCCGCCGCCAGCCGCAGGTTGTGCAGGTTGCCCGCTGATTCGAGCAGCCCAGGCCCCTGAGGGGTCGAAATGCGGGCATTGACCTCACGGCGGACGGACCAGAATCCCCCGCGCACCTCGGCGACGGCGGGTCGCAGCGCGACACGGGCGTGGGGACCGAGGCGGATCGGGCCGGTGGCGGGCACGGCGGAACGTGGGCTGGGCATGGTTCTCCGATGGGGGTTGGCAGGTCACGGACCGCGAGTTCGACGGGAAGGATTTCGACGGGAACGCTGTCGGGCGCTCACGCTCTCGCGTCCCAGGAGAGGGCGGGGCAACGCCGCGCCGACAGAAGGGAAAAGGTTTTTCTGCCGGGAACCTAAGTAGTGCGCGGCTGCTGGTCAATAGTTACGCCCCAGTTTTTTTCTGCGCAGGTGAGGCATAGTGTCCTGGGCCCGTTGCTGGCACGATGTACGTGGTTGCCTCGACTAGGAAAAGGATTGCTCGTGACGGAGGTCCCACGTTCTCGATCAGCTCGGCCCGCAAGGCTCGCCGATGTCGCGGCACTGGCCGGCGTGAGCGTGGGGACGGCGTCGAAGGCGCTGAGCGGCGGTGGCAAGATGCGGCCCGAGACCCGGCAGCGCGTTCTGGCGGCCGTGGAGACACTGGGCTTCCGCCCGAACCAGCATGCCCAGAGCCTGCACACCGGCCGCACCTGGACGGTCGGGCTGATGACCACCGATGGCATCGGTCGCTTCAGCACCCCGGTCCTGCTGGGGGCCGAGGACGCGCTCGGGGCTGGCAAGATCTCCGTTCTCCTGTGCGACACACGCGGTGACACCATCCGTGAGCAGCACCACCTGCACAACCTGATGGACCGCAGGGTAGACGGCATCATCGTCACCGGTCGCCGTACCGACCCGCGTCCCCCGCTGACAGGCATCGACCACGTGCCGGTCGTCTACGCACTCTCGCCCTCCACGGACCCGGCCGACACCTCCGTGGTCTCCGACGACCGCGACGGGGTCCGCCTCGCCGTGGAACACTTGCTCGACACCGGCCGCCGTCGCATCGCACACGTGACCGGGCCCGCACACCACGCTGCCGCCCGCGACCGAGCCCAGCACGCCGTCGATCTGCTCGCACACAACGACCTGCGACTCGCCACCGACCGGATCCACCACGGCGACTGGAGCGAAGCCTGGGGACGTCGCGCCGCCGAGGCCGTCCTGCGCACCGCCCCGGACACCGACGCGTTCTTCTGCGGCAACGACCAGATCGCGCGAGGAGTCGCCGACACCCTGCGTGAGAACGGCATCGATGTGCCCGGCCGAACAGCCATCGTCGGCTACGACAACTGGGACACCATGGCTCTGGCCTCCCGTCCCCCGCTCACCACCATCGACGTGGATCTCGCCGAGATCGGCCGCACCGCCGCGCTACGACTCCTGGACGCCATCAACGACGAACCGGCGCCGGGGGTCCACACCGTGGCCTGCCGCCTGGTCGTGCGCGAATCCAGCTGAAGACCTCGTACGAAGTGGCGCCCAGATCGGCTTGCGAACGGTCCTTGTGTTCCGCCCGTGGTGTGAGGCGGTCGTGGGCACCGTCGCGTGGCCGCCGGGGATTGCGCGACGGTGACCGCGGATGGTGAGTGGATGGCGTGCCGGTTCGACGTGATCTGACGACTCGCTGCCGACGGCGAAGGCGATGGGCCCGAAATGCGAGCGTCTGTCCACTGAGCCCCGGACACACGACGGGCCGACTCGGCGAATTCCGCCAGGCACCCAGGGTCCGGGCGGAATTCGCTTGCGTGGAGGGCCGGTTCAACCGGAGGCTGCCGCTGGGCCCGGGTTGCCTAGTAGGCGTCGGGGCCGTGTTTGCGGGTGTAGTGGCGGGCGAGGAGGTGGGCTGGGGGCGGCGTGGTCGGGGACAGGGAGGGGGTGTGCAGGGCGATGTCGGCGACCGCCTCGCAGATGATCGAGTGTTCCAGGGACTTGCGGGCGGTGGCGCCCCGGGTGAAGGGGCCGTGGATCGCCACGAGCGCGGCCGGGAACTCGACCGCCTTCCGGTCGTCGTCCTTCAGCAGGTCCACGATCATGCGGCCGGTGTTGTACTCGTAGTTCTTCGCGCACTGTTCGGCGGTCAGGTCCGAGGTACTGGGAATGGGCCCGTTGAAGGTGTCGGCGTGCGTGGTGCCCAGCACGGGGATGTCGCGGCGGGCCTGGGCGAAGGCCACCGCACGGGTGGAGTGGGCGTGGGTCACGCCACCGATCGACGGGAACGCCAGATACAGACAGCGGTGGGTCTCGGTGTCGGTCGACGGCGCAGGTCGCCTTCGACGACCTCGCCGTCCGACAGCCGTACCGTCACCAGGTCGTCGATGGTGAGGTTCCCATACGGCACCCCGGAGGGCTTGATGACGAAGACGTCCGCCTCACGGTCGACTCCGCTCATGGCGAGGCCCGTTGTTCGCGGGGCGGGTCGCTCGATTCTGCGTATGGACGATCATGCTTATGGCGGCGCGAGGCGAGCGACGAGATGGGGGTGCTCGCTATCGAGGAGCACCCCCACCGGGCGGTACTACTTGTACCAGAGTTCGCTGATGGTGCGGCCGGTGACCTGCACGGTGTTGTCCGCCCGCTGCATCTTCAGGCAGACGTCGTCCCCGTAGTTGGCGTTCAGCAGATCCTGGGAGTACCACTCGCAGGTCACGCTGTTCAGCTGTTGCCGGTCACCCCACTTGACCCCGAGCCGGGTGAGATCGCTGGGCGGGTTGCCGACCTTGTCGGTCCGGTCGATGGCACGTCGGCAGGCGATGCCGTCGGTCTTGGGAACCTCGATCACTCTCACGCCGTACTACGGCCACATATGGAACGCCGCGGGCCAGCACCGCTGCTTGCCCCCCGGCTACCACTTCACCTACGTCGGTGACGATTACAACGACAAGATCACGCACTGGGGTCTTTACACCGACTGGTGCTGAGCCCTCCACCCACGGGCATGGTCGGGTATGTACAGACGTATGTCACACATACCCGACCATGCCGAGCCGGGTGCCTGCCAGACCGAGTTGATGCAGCTCCCTGGCGATAGTGAGCACGGCCGGTGGTAGCAGCAGGCGGCAACTGCCCGACGCCGAGGCCAACTTCGTCTGGTTTCCACTCGGCGCCGACACCCTGGCCTCCGCGGCCGAGTTCGAGGCACACGGGCTGGTCGTCCGGCCGTACGCCGGAGAAGGCATGCGGGTCACGATCGCACGGACGGAGGCGAACGACAGGATCGTCGAGGCGGGCGGAACCGTCCTCGCGGCGCGTCCGATCTGGGACACCGACAACCTCTGACCCATGGCATGGGAGCGACTTCCGGCGCTGGCGCCAGTGCCGGGTCAGCCGAGGTTCGCCCCGTCAGGACGCCCGGCAAGCTCCCCCACTGCCGCAAGGGGCACGGCAGGTGCACCACCCACCGCACCGGCCGAAAGGCCAAGTACACCCAGTGCGGGACTTCCGGTCGGCACACCGAGGACACACGCCGAACGCACTCCCCCAGCGGCAAACTGTGACCGTCGCGGCATCAGTTCGAGTGCATGACCCACCAGACCGCGATCTGAGCGCGGCCGGCACCTAGCTTGGCTCGAATGTTCTCGACGTGACGGTCCACCGTCCGTAGCGACCGGTCGAGCCTGAACGCGATCTGCTTGTTGCTAAGGCCCTGCGCCACCATCCCGGCGATCTCGCGTTCCCGGGGGGTGAGCATGTTCGGAGCGGTCGTCCCGGCCCCCGGTTCAGGGGTGGTGTCCAGGGCCAGCTCGATGGCCTGGGCGCGGCCGTCGGCTGCGCTACCGACGGCGAACGCCTTCTCGTACGCGGCCTGGCCCAATGCCCGTACCGTCTGCTCCACACACCGTGCGTGGCGCGCGGCCAGCTGCGGGAAGGCGGACGTGGTAATGCCTATGTTCCGCCACAGAGCGGCCGCGGCCCCCAATTGCCGAGCCGCCCGTTCGTGGTCACCACAGGAAGCGGTCATCAAGGCCAGGTCCTCCAGCATCATCTGGGCGCCCAAGTAGTCGGCGAAGCCCTGCTCGATCTCTAGCGCGGCACGGATCAGTTCCCTGGCCTCCTTCGGCTCTCCACGCGCATAAGCATCGAGACCTAGGGCCCGCAGCGCGTGTGCGCGGCCTCGCCGGTCGCCATGGGTCTCCGCCAGGGCGAGTGCCCTTTCACCGATCGCGGTCGAGCGGGGGTCGCCGAGGCCGAGGTGCAGCAAGGCCAGCTGGGAGAGCAACATGTTGGTCTCGGACTCCCTGCCCAGCGCCAAGTAGGTGTCCATCGCACCCTCCAGCAGTGACACCGCCTCCTGCCGCTGCTCCAGGAATATTGCCGCCAGCGTGCCGCGCAGGTGCTGGACAGACCCGTGAACTGACGGGTCAGCCAGGAGTTCGTTCAGTTCGTGGACTTCGTTCAGCAGCAGGTCGGCCGACGCGTGGTCGCCGTGCAGCAGCGTCAACCAGGCGGCTGTCATGAGTGCCTGGGCGCGGGCCGGGGTGGGCGCGGGCGCGGCGGTGAGGGCCCGGTCGAGTCGTTGGCGTCCCTCGCCCAGGAAGCCGCCGATGCACCAGTGGTAACGCAGCGCGGCGGCCAGCGCGAGGGTGACCTGTGGGTCGCCGGGGCAGTCCAATGCGGCGAGCAGGTCGGCGTGCCCAGCGCGAAGCCGGGTCAGGGCCTGTTCCTGGCCCGGGCCGTACCAGTGATCGGCGATGTGTTCAGCGAGGCGGAGGTGGAAGTCGCGGTGTCGCAGCCGTAGTCGTTCCGCCTCACCGGACTCGGTGAGGCGCTCCTTGCCGTACTGGCGGATGGTCTCCAGCAGACGGTAGTGGGGCAGACCCTCGGCTTCGGTGATCAGCACGACCGACTGGGCGATGAGCCGGTCCAGGAGGTCCGATACCTGGTGCGCCTCGACGCCTTCGCCCAAGCAGACGTATTCGGCTGCCTCCAGGGCGAAACTCCCGGCGAAGACCGAAAGGCGGTTCCACAGCAGCTGCTCGGCCGGGGCGCACAGACCGTAGCTCCATTCGATCGTCGCGCGCAGGGTGCGCTGGCGAGGGGACGCGGTCCGACTGCCGCCGGTGAGCAGCGCGAAGCGGTCCTCCAGCCGGTCCAGCATCTGCTCGATCGTGAGAATACGCAGCCTGGAAGCGGCCAACTCGATCGCCAGCGGCATGCCATCCAGATCGGCACACAGCCGGGACACCGCGGCATGGGTCGCGTCGGTGACACGGAACTCCGGGCGAACCGCGACAGTCCGGTCACGCAGCAACTCGACCGCCTCGTCCGGCGCCAGAGGAGGCACGGTGTAGAGGTGCTCGCCGACGATGCCCAGAGACTGCTGGCTCGTGGTCAGGACACGTACCCCGGCGGCGCCCGACAATAAGACGTCGGCCAGCTCGCCGCAGGCGTCGACGAATCGCTCGCAGTTGTCCAGCACGATCAGTGCCCGGCGTCCGACCAGTCGTAGCGCGAGCTGCCGAAGGGCGGGCCCGGCTCCAAGGTCCGGCACGCCGAGCGCGGTGGCCGCCGCGCCGGCCACCGCCGACGCCTCCTGAACAGGAGACAGGTCCACCAGCCAGACACCGTCGGGAAAGGCTTCCATCGATGCGGCGGCGGCCTCCAGCGCCAGCCGCGTCTTGCCGATTCCGCCTGCCCCGGTGAGTGTCACCAGTCGTGCCGTCCCAAGGAGTCGGCGGATCTCGGAGACCTCGCGCCGCCTGCCCACGAAGGTGGTGAACGGCGCAGGCAGATTCCCCACCGACCCAGCCACAGTAGTCACGTTCCTTGCCCCCGCCCGACTGGCAGCACGATTGAAGTCCTCGCTCCGGCGCGGGCCGATGATCGTCCGAGGGTGTGGCACTCGTCGCGTGTCACTGGACGAAGCACCGTTTATTGGTTGTTATGGATAGAACAACCAATAAACGGACTATAGCATGGCATGTCCCGACCGTCGGTCAACGGTATGGGATTAGTCCCGCCCCCGCCCGTGCAGGCATCCCCCGTCGAGGCACGCCACGAACAGCCCCCCGAGGCGGTCCCGGCCGGCCGTCAGGCCACGTATGTCGCGTTCTGCGCCGTGGTGACCACGGTCTGTCCGTCGGCCTGGGTGAGCAGACCCGCGGACACCCAGGAGTTCACCGTCGCCTGCACCTGCGTCACCAGCGCGCCCTTGTCCGCGAACGGCGCCTCGGCCCAGATGTCGTCCAGGAGTGTCGTGCCGCTGGACTTCGCCGGGTTGGTGACACCAGAGTCGGTGTTTCCGAAGACGACCTTGGGCTCGGAGCGGCGGACGTAGGCGTGCGTCGGGGCCGTGGTGCCTTCGTAGAAGGGGGCGAACTCGGTGCCATTCAGCGTGTAGTGAAGCGGCTTGCCGGACAGGGGCGTAAGCGAGGGCAGCAGGTCGCCGGAGAGGGCGGCGTTTTTGTAGAGGCCGACCTGGAGGTGGCTCGTGCTTGAGTTGCGGCCGACCAGGTTCACCGGGCCGTAGAACAGGGTCTGGAGCGACGGGTCGTCGAGGGCCTTCTCCACTCGCAGCCGGAACGGGATGGTGACTCGCACGGTGTCGCCGCTGTTCCAGGTCCGCGACACGGTGAAATAGTTGCCCGCAGCCGGAGTGCCGCTGACCGCGCTGCCGTTGACGGTCACTTTGAAGCCGCTGGTCGCCCAGGACGGCACGCGCAGCTTCAGCTCGAACGACGCGCTGCCTCCGCTGATCGTGATCGTGGAGCCCTCCTCCCGCGGGTAGTCCGTGGTCTGGGTGACGGTGACGCCCTTCTGGGACCAGGTCAGCGAGGACGGGCTGTAGAGGTTGACGTACAACGCGCTGTTGTCGGCCTTCCTGAAGTACACCGAGTCCTGGTACTTCGTGGCGCTCTCCATGCCCGTGCCCTCGCAGCAGGTCGTGCCCTGCTTGGGGGTGTAGTCGCGTACGTGCCCGGGCGTGAGGCCGATGAAGTACGTGACGAGCGGCTTCTCGGCGTCGGCCTTGTCCTGCTTGGAGCCGAGGACCTGGTTGTACAGGGCTCGCTCGTAGTAGTCCATGTACTTCGGATCCTGCTCGTGGAAGAACAGCATCCGGCTCAGCTTGAGCAGGTTGTACGCGCAGCACGTCTCGGCGTTGGTGCCGCTGATGGTGCCCGAGATCACGCCGCGGGCCTTCCAGAACTCGGCCGTGCTGGTGCCGCCGATCCCGTACATGCGCTGCGGGATCACCATGCCCCAGAAGTTCTTCGCGGCGGTCAGATAGCGCGTCTCACCCGTCGCGTCGTACAGCCGGACATAACCGGTGAAGATTGGGATGTGCTGATTGGCATGCAGGCCATCCAGGATGTCGGTGTTCGCGACACACGCGTCGATGAGCTTGTCGAGGTCGAAGAGCTTGGCGAGCGCGAGGTGTTCGGCCTTGCCGGTGATCGAGTGCAGGTCGACGATCGTCTCGACGATGCCGCCGAACTCACCACTGGAGAAGATGCCCCACATCCGCTGCAGCGTGGCGTCGGGCAACTTCGACAGCCGCGAGTACATCCAGTCACACATCCCGGAGGCGAGGTCGAGCGCGCGGGCGTCGTCCGTGGCGAGGTAGGCGTCGAGCAGGCCTTTGAGGATCTTGTGCGCGGTGTAGTAGGGCGCCCACACCTTGGTGTAGTCGGCGGTGGTCCGCGTCTCCAGGTCGATGAACTGCGTCTCCGGGTACGCGGCGAGGAAACCGGGGTGGCTCGGTCCGCCCCAGGTGCGGCGCAGCGTCGCGGTCAGGCCGCGTCCGGAGGCGTCGGCCCAGGTGCCGCCGGTGGTGGTGGCGAAGTAGTACGACGCGAGGTTGCCGAGCGCCGCGGAGGATTTCTTGGCCTCGTTGGTCTGCAGAGAGGTGATCTCGGCCGCGGTCAGGGCTCGCGAGTAGACGTTGAACTCGTCGAAGGCGCCCGCGAACACCGGGTCGCCGGCGTAGTTCGAGCGGCCCAGCCAGTTGTTCGTCAGGGTGCCCAGGACGGACGGGTTGAGGGTCATCGAGGTGTTCTGGGCGACGGCGGTGCCGTTGACGTAGAGGGTGCCCGTGGTGCCGCTGATCGTGACGGCCAGGTGGCTCCACTGGTTCAGCGGCAGGGCGGCGGTGCCGTTCAGGGCCTGCTCCCCGTTCGGCCCGCTGGTGGTGATGGCGAAGCGCGGCACCCCGCTGCCGTTGCGGGAGGCCAGGTACATGTACCGGGTCGTGTTGTTGCCGAAGTCGAAGATCCTCTGCCAGTTGGCGTTGTGAGTGGGCTTCACCCAGACCGACAGGGTGATCGCCGAGGCACCGCCGAGCACGGCGGCCGGCAGGTCGACGTACTGGTACGAGCCCCGGACGTTCTCGTGCGCGCCGCCCCACTTACCGGTGACGGTGAGCATGCGAGGGTCGGTGCGCAGGGCCGCGCGCGCCTCGGTCAGCGCGCCGACCATGGTGCGGATCTTGTCGGCGTAGACCTGCTCTCCGGTGCTCGCGTACGCCTGCGCCAGCATCGTCAGGAAGTGCCCGGTGTAGTGCCCGCGCAGATTGCCGTTGGCCTCCCCGTCCAGGCCCTCCCAGCCACCGGGGGCGACCGCCCCGCCCGTGGAGAGCCCGGCGTTGGCGCGGAACACCTGCAGCAGCCGGTTCACGTCGTAACCGCGGCCGTGGTCAAGCATCAGCTGGCGCTTGGTGGCGAAGATGCCCTGCCCCAGGTTGACATCCGTGAGCTCGAACGGTCGGAGCGTCCAGGAGGACGGCGCCGGCAGCGTGGCGGCGGCTGCCCTGCCGGTGGCGGCGTACGTCATCGCCGGCGCCGCCATGGCGAGCAGCGTGGCCTGCAGGAGTGTTCGTCTGGAGAGTGCGGGTGCCATGCGTTTCTCGTCTCTGCGCAGGGTGTTTTGGGATCGGAACTTGCTGGCCAAGCCCCGGTATTCGTCATGTCGAACCATGTTCGACATGGCGAACGCCGCAATGGAACTAACTGCGGGGTCAAGGTCTGATTGGTGTTGTCGAGGCCCATCCATGGCTGGATCTTCAACCGATGGGCCGTACCCACGTCGGCCTCGTCCGGGACGAGTCCGTTGGAGCGGGACGATACTGCCGTCGACCCGGAATGACCACTGCCAGGCGGTATTCCCGTTGCGGACTCACAGGATGGACGCGGTCGAAGACCTGCAGCTGGACGCCCGTCCGGGCGTCCGGGACCTTGAGGCGGCGCCCGAAAGCCGGTGTCCGCTAGGAGAAGCGCGCACTGAGGAGCCAGGGGGCGCCTGACCTCAGCGAGATACGTCGGCAACCCCGTCGCGACACGCCCCAGCCCCTCGGGCGGTCGGCGTACCGCGCCGGCGGCGTGCCCGCAGGTCAGGATCACCATGGAGTAACAGGCGAAGCGGCTCACGGCTCGCTCCTCGATCGGGCCCTCCGTCTCCCGGGACGACAGTCGACCCCGAAGTCGTACGGCAGCTGTTGCGCAGGCGGCTGGTTCGAGCGGAACGGGCCGTCCCGCCCGAGCGGGGAGATCCTGGCGCTCATCGCGGAGGGACTTCGACGGGGCCGCCGCCGGGCCGCATCAGAGGATGCCGGCGGTGCTCGCATTTCTGCTGGGGCAGATCGCTTCGCTTCCGGGCCCGGCCGTCCACGCCGTCCGAGCTGAACCTTCCGAAGGCGAGAAAGCGTTCGGGCGGTCGATGGAGTCCGCGACACCGGCCTTGCCCGACCCATTGACGGCACTCCGGGCGCACCTCTACCTTTCGGTCGAAGTTACGCACATTGTTCGTTATTTCGAACACGCGGGCGGGGGGCCGCTAGTCCGAGCCGCTGCTGGAAGGACATCTGTGATCCGCACCATGAACCGTCAACGATCGAGTCGTCGCTGGGCGATGCTCGGGGCAGCCCTGCTTTCTTTGATCGCCTCCCTGCTGGTCGTCGTCACGCAGCCCACCGCCGCGGCCGACGGCCAGCCATACACAAACCCGGTCAAGTCCCAGAAGGGTGCCGACCCCTGGCTGGAGTATTACAACGGCAACTACTATCTGGTCACGACCACGTTCACCAACAAACTGCTCATGCGGAAGTCCCCCACCCTCACCGGGCTGAGCACCGCCCCGAGCGTGGAGATCTGGTCGGACACCACCGCGGGCCGCAACGCCAACATCTGGGCGCCGGAGATCCACTTCCTCGACGGCAAGTGGTACCTGTACTACTCGGCCGCGCAGTCCGGCGCCGCCTGCTGCGACACTCAGCGCACGCACGTGCTCGAGAGCTCCGGCACCGACCCGATGGGCACGTACACGTACAAGAACCAGCTCACCGGCTCCAACCTCAGCCCCGGCGGCTGGCTCATCGATGCCAGCGTGCTGAAGCACGACAACAAGCTCTACCTGATGGGCAGCGGCTTCATCAACGGCAGCAAGCAGAGCCTCGTCATCGCGCCGATGAGCAACCCGTACACGCTGAGCAGCTCCACCTTCACGATCATCTCCAGCCCCACGCTCAGCTGGGAGACCTCCGGTGGCGCGGTCAATGAGGGACCCGAGCCGCTCTACCATGGCGGCCGGACCTTCGTGACCTTCTCTGCCAGCCACTGCCGGACCGCGGACTACAAGCTGGGCCAGCTGGAGCTCACCGGCAGCGACCCGCTGGATGCCGCCTCCTGGACGAAGAAGCAGACGCCGGTCTTCCAGCGCAATGACACGGCGAGCGTCTACGGCCCCGGCCACAACGGCTTCTTCACCTCCCCCGACGGCACCGAGAACTGGATCGTCTACCACGGCAACAGCGCGGCCAACGGCGGCTGCGGCAACGGCCGCACCACCCGCGCGCAGAAGTTCACCTGGAACGCTGACGGCACCCCGGACTTCGGCACCCCGGTCGCCCTCGGCACCTCTCTGGCCGGCCCGTCCGGTGAGACCGCGACCACCCCGACCGCGTACACCATCGTCAACCGCCACAGCGGCAAGTGCCTCGACGTCACCGACAGCAGCACCGCCGACGGCGCCAACATCCAGCAGTGGAGCTGCACCGGCGGCGCCAACCAGAAGTGGCGTATCGAGGACCGGGGTGACGACGCCAGCCGCCTGGTGAACGTCGCAACCGGCAAGGTTGCCGACGTCGCCAACTGCTCCTCCGCCGACGGCACCGACATCCGGCAGTGGTCCTGGCTGGCCAACAATTGCCAGAAGTTCCGCATGATCTACACCGGCGACGGCTACGTCCGCATCACCAACGTCAGCACCGGCAAGGTCGCCGACGTCGCCAACTGCGGCACCGGCAACGGCGTCGACGTACGCCAGTGGTCGTGGCTGAACAACAACTGCCAGCAGTGGCGGCTCGTGCCCACGACCGCCTGACCGGCCGGCACCGGGTGTGCGCCAAGCCTGGCCAAGCTCGCCACAGGCCGCTTTCGCGAAGCAGTGACTCAGCTCGTGGAAGCGGTAACCCGCGGGCCGGACCGCCTATCTGACGGAGCTGGTGTTCCGCCGGATCATCGAGGCCGGCGTCCTCCCGGTCCGTGGTCGACGAACCCCATCAGCGGGTGGTGGCCGTAGGTTCTCTTCCACGTCGGTGCGGCGTCCTCCTTGTCCGAATGCGCGATCACCAGCACCCCGTCGAGGTCGGCGGTCACCGCCCTGCCCGCATTGGGCGCTTTCCCGTCGGCCAACTGCCAGGCCCGATCGCGCGTTTCGGCCCGCGCAGCACGGATCGCCCGCAGGGCTTTCTCCCCGGAGGCGGCAAGAGTGTCGACCAGGCGGGAGACGGTCGGGTCGGAGGCGACCGGCCCGAACACAGCCGGCTCGGCCCGCAACATGCCGACATCGGCCAGGCAGTCTCCGCCCAACGCGACCGCCAGCGCGATGTCCAGCAGGACCTTCCCGGGGTCATGGACAGCCCGCGGCTTCCGCCACGGCGCCGATGCCACGGATATTGCCTGGTCGAGGCCGGTCCTGCGGACCGTCTCCACGAGCAAGACCGAACCGGCCTGCGAGACCACCTGGCGGCCGTCCCCCCTGGACACGGACACGCGGGTATGACGCGATAAGCTCTCTCACCTGGAAAGTGCTCTTTCCCTCGCAACCAACAGGACCCTCAGCAAGTCCTATCGTTGCAGGTCAAGAGCACTTTCTGCGTTTCTGATCAGCCTGCGGACAGGCCACCTCGTGAAAGCACGAGGCTAGCCGCCCCCGGCCGGCACGCCGTCGTCGTCCTGATGCCGGACGGGCCGCAAGGCTCCCGGACAACTTCCGGGCGGCGGCGCACGCGGCCCCCAAGCGCTGCGCGTTCGCCAGCGACTTCCAGTCCCAGGACTCCGACGTCCACAAGTGGCTGGAGGCCGCCGGATCGGCATCACCCAGTCCTGGGATCAGTCGCTCGGCCTCACCCGGGGCACCCCGCTGCTGACCGAGATCCAGAAGCTGTTCAACGGGCAGAGCTCGCCGGAACAGTTCGTCAGCTCGGTGCTCGCGAAGCCGCATGCCTCAAGCGATCTCGCGAGCTTGGGCACAGTACACAGGTGCCCTGCTCGGGAGAGCAGGGCACCTGTGTGCGCGGTCAGGACATCCGGGGGCTCGGTACATCCTGCGGAGCCTGGATTCCTCCCACGGCTCTAGTCGCGGAGAGCCCACAGTTCGACGATGGGACGGCTGTTGACCTGGCCGGTGTTGTCAGCGCGCTTGATGCTGTTGCAGACGTCGAGCCCGCGCTTGCCGTCGAGTACGTTGAGGGAGAAGTCCTCACAGGTCCAGCCGTCCACCCTCTGCCGGGCCCCCCACCTCGGCTTGAGCTTCGTGACGTCCGCCGGCGGGTTGGCGACGTTGTTGGTGCGGTTGACGGCCGTCTTGCAGGCAACGCCGTCGCTCTTGGGAACCTCGAATATTCTGGCCCAGACGACCTCCTTCTCGCCGTTCTTGCCGTAGTAGCCGACCCAGTAGTTCCCGCAGACACGGGAGCCGGCCTGCGCCTCGGCCGTGCCGGGGACGGCGATCAGTAGGCCGGCCGCCGTGGCGAGGGCCGCGAGTACTGCGGTGCGGTGCTTCGTGCGCTTGAAGATCATTTCTTTCCTCCTGGGTCTGCGGGGATACCGCCGAAACCGATGGCCAGGGTGCTGGAGCGCGTGCTCGTTCAGCGGGCCAGGATCTTGCCGTTGATCTCGTACGTGGCCATCCAGCGCTGGAAGATGTTCCGGTTCCACTTGCCGAACCTGACGCTGCCGTTCCAGTCGTACTCCCTGCCGTTCAGGCAGCCGCGGTTGGTCCTGACCCAGCCGCCGACGAAGTCACCCTGAGTCCAGCGTCGGACGGCCACGTTGACGGGCGCGGCCTGGTCCCTGCCAAGCAGGTTGACCGTCCAGGTGAAGGTTGTGGTCGTTTCGGTGGTCCGCGAGTAGCCACCCGCGATACCGACGACGAGGTTGTACCACTTCTTGCTGGGGGAGCTGGCGTTACCCAGGTCGGTGCCGCCGCCGAGGTTCCAGGAAGCGCTCGACGTCTTGCTCTTCTCCCACGAGTAGCTGCAGGTACGGCCGGCCGGGCACAGGAACAGCGGGCCCCGGAACCTCACGTCGTACCAGTCGGCCGGCGCCTTGATCCGCCACACCGCACGGGTCACGTTGCCACCGCCCTGACCGGGAACGATCTGCGCGCCGTCGGACTGCTGCTCGGTCATGCACTGGGTCGCGGCTTGCGCCGATCCGACCGTGCCCATCATGGTCGCGAGCAGCAGCGCCACGCACATGAGCAGCCGGTGCCACCAGACTCTTCTTGCCATTACTCATTCCTTTCCCTGGAGTGCCGGCACGGCAGGCACTCGGTCGTCCGGTTCGGAAGTCGCCCGTCAGAGGAGGCCACGCGGACGAGATCCCGGATCGAACCTTGTCGGTAGGCGGGCGGTCCGGAGGCCACCAATAGCCGAACCCCACTGCCTCACGCTGGCCGCGACACGGAGTTTGCGAAGAGAACCCGGAAGCTGTGAATGCCAGCAATCAGATGCGGTGACGAACCCAGGCGCGAACTTGGGCCTAGGGTCTGTTCCGGTCGCAGCCCATATCTCGTCTACAGAGCCCGCGGGGCACGCGTCCGATATATTTCACGCTCTCCGGACCGGTCGCGACCTCCTTCTCGCCCTAGTAGACGATAGACATGACTGTGGCGGTACGTCCCGCTACCTGGCCGATAGCGTCGACGCGCTGCATATTGAGGCAGGGGTCGTTTCCGTACTTGTCGCTGAACAGGTCGCCGACAGCCTCGCAGGTTTCATTCCCGACGCTGACCCTGTTGCCCCACTGCACCTTCCCTTTATATCCGGGAAGGCTCGTCATGTTGAGGGCGTCCGTCTTGGTGTTGACCCGGTGGCACTCACCGAACTCGAACTTCTTGACCTCGATGAACTTGCCTACCCTGCCGACCTTCCTGACCTCGCCCTTCGAGTTCGCGGCGTACGCGTCCCAGTAGTTCCCGCAGATCCTGGACCCGGACTGGGCCGAAGCGGTTCCGGGAAGCGCGACCGTTGCGGTCGCCGCGGTCACGAGGGCGAATGCAGCCAGAGCCACTCTGCCCCTGAGAGAGCGCTTGGAATCCATTTCCACTCCTTCGGTTCCGTGGGCATTTCGCATCCTGGTGACCCCGAAAAAAGAGACTCTTCGGACCGAACAGAACTCGAAATAGCTCCTACAGCGGCGCGATCCTCGTTGGCCGCACCGTCGAGCGAGATAAGTTTGGGATCAGCACGACCGCGATGTCAAGACTTCAAGAACTTCCTTCCCTCCAGCTCGCCCCGACTCCTCCAGGCTTATTCCAGGCATGCAAAAGCAACCCTTTTGGCCCCACCGAAAAAGTGAAAGAGAGGGCAAGGAGAGGGTTGCGAGAGGATTGCATTGCGACGCCCGAAGAAGTCGCCCCCAGATGGCGGCAGGAACGAAAATATCGAAAAGAACAGGCTGTGCCGATTTCTGCGGCAATGACCTCGAAAGTACGCAGAGAACACTGTGGGGACTGGGGACCGCTTCGGCACCACAAAGCGAAAAAACGAGGCGAAGCGAACGGCGAGCAGTGCACACTTCACGCACCGCCGGAGCTTCGCTCGGGCCAACCTCCTGCGGGGGGAGAGGGCGCCACGCGGGGCTGGGTCAAGTCTCGCGTGGGGATGGACGGGCATCCGTGGTCCTGATGCACAGATCATGTGACCTGCGCTCCTGTACGTCAAGACAGATATGCTTGAGGTCTCAAGAACATAAAGACCGAAACCCAAGTGGGGCGCGACCGCCCTGATCAGGGATGAAGCCTCAGCGTGTCGGCCGCTCACGTCGCGCCGAGCCCGGCGACCGCCCACCGGTCATCCACCTCATTCGCCAGAGCCTGGCCAACGGGCCCGCGCCGTTCACCTGCCCCGAAGCCCCGCACCCAACAGCAACCGCCAAGGTGCGCTGCCACACCACCAGACTGGCGAAGTCACCTCCTCCGCCACCTTGTTGAGTCCTCCCGACCCGACCGGGCGGCCGAACCCGTCAATGCCCTACCCGACGCACCCGCGTCCACCTTCGCGTCGAGCAACAGAGCTGGCCAGCTGGGCGATCACCGGCACCCGGTTCCCAGCTGCCGAGGACGGCGGCGCCACCGCCCGCCGGTAGCGAACCGAACCGGTGCTGCCGCGGCACACGATCTGTTGCACTTCTGACGACCTCCACCCGGCGAACCTGTGCGGTCACAGCACTGAACAGCGTCTGAAGGGCCTGTCAGCGGGGTAAGTTGGTGCCGATGGTGCCAGGTGGGCGACCGGCGAAACACCACGCGTCGGGAGACCCACGCGGCGTTGACGCACTGGCTGAGGCCCGGTTGCGCCTGGAGACTGTCGCCGTATGACCTACCGCCGTGGTGGACCGTCTGCCAGCACCGGCGGCAATGGCGCCAAGTCGACTTGAAGAAAAGCACGTTGACGACATTGGGCGAACGCAAGCGAGTGCAGGTTGGCCTAGATCCCGGCGCCCCAGCGCGGCCATCGTGGACTGTCAGAGGGTCAAGGGCAGTGAACACGGCGGACTGCACGGGCATGGCGGCGTGAAGAAGTTCAGCGGCATCGAGTACCACCTGTTCGTCGATGTCCGGCGGCACCGTCCTGGTCACCTGCGTGTGCCCAGCGACCGTCGGCGATCGCGACGCGGTGCTGTTCTCCTGGGCTGCCGCTGACTTCCTGCGTCTTCGGTGGGCGTGGGTGGAGCAGGGCTACCGCGGGCTCTGACTTCGCTGCCCGCGCCTGGGTGGGGAACCGCCCCCAGCAGTACCTTCGCCCTCGGGGTCCAACGGTTCGAAGCAGCCCCGAGAGACCGTCCCTGGGTACAACAGCGGCACCAGGCCGCAAGCCTGGGAAAGACTGCTGTGCCTGCAGGGCATCCTGTGCGTACTGCGACGACATCGGCTGGCAACTGCTGCATGTAGCTCGGGCGGGCAGGCTTGTCTGCGCTGGCTCGGTCGATGGCGCAAGGCCGACGTCCTTCGAGAAGCGCACCGCATTGTGCTTGCCGCGCTGCACTTGGCGGACGCTGTCCCCATGCTTTGCACCGTGATCCCCTATCGAGCCATGGGTTCTCACGCTTGTCGCAACAGACCGGGCGCTTGCCGGTGCGGGTGATGGCGGAGACGTCATTCCTGCCCGGCAGTGTGTTCACTTCCCGCGGCCGACTCCAACGCGCAGCCTGGCTTGGTGGCTTGAGATCGCCAGCCGACGGGTGTGCGAACCGGCGGCGGTGGGCGCGGGCGGTCGAAGGCGCGGCGTGGTCGAGCGCTCGTGGCAGTCGCCATCGAAGTCACGGCCGCCCACGCAAACGCTCGACCGGGAACCCCGGCCGAGCGCCTCGCCGAAACGCAGTGATGCCGCAAGAGCCCCGGAAGTACGAGCGCTTTCCTGGTGGGAGCGCTGACTCGAAGAGGGGTGAGCGGTGGTTCACTACCGGCAACTCCCCGTTGTGGTCCGGCTCAGCGATTCTTGCAGTCTGCCGTCACCTTCCCGTTGCCGGCGTCCCTGACGGCTACCAGCCCGACACCACCGTCAGCTTTGCACTGCCTTTCCAGGTCCGCATATGTCCCTGTCCGGTTGTGCCATATGTGGTCCCCCCGGCCAGCGAAGGCCGAACTGGCCCCCGCTACCTGAAGTCCTACCAGGAGGGCTGCTGCGGCAGGTACCACCCACCGGGCGGCGCGGCGTCCACTGGGGGCAGTTGAGCCTTCCGCGGATCCTCGATCAGCGGATTGGGGGGTTCGTCGTGACACAACATCTCCTATCGGGAGAGCTCGCATGTGAGGGGTTCCTCGGACTCCACCAGCGGAGCAGCGGAAGCCGAGTGGTGAGGAAAGCCTCTACGACAGTTGTGTGTGACGCCGTCGGAAAAAGTCTAGAAACTGTGAATATTGAACTTTCACGTATCTCGTTGGAACGGGTCCGACACGCGGCTCCAGGCTCGTTCGGGGGTGCGCCCGTGCTGCCCCAAATCTGTGGCCGGTCGCGCCGCAACAACGAACCCTCCGCAGACCTCCCAACGGGCGGCTTCCCGCGGCCCGGTGGCACCCTGCACAACGCGCTGGCAGGGGGACCTCGACCCGCGCCCGTTCCCCGGGACGTCGAGGGCCCCACCCTCGCCAGTACCACCTACAGAGTCGAGAAGCTCCTGGCCGGCCGTGCTCCGCTCTGCTACTCCGAGTACGGGGACTACCTGATCGCCATGAACACCACCACCGCCAAGGGCTTCACCTTCCCGGCCTCCGGTGGCTTCGACCCGCCCGGGGCCCTATCACCGGCAAGAACCTAGGCAAGGGGCAGCAGCCCAGGCTGGGCTGCTGAGCACCCTGGTCCTGCGCGGGAGCCGTTCCTCCGACTGACAGGTCAGGTCCTCGACAGACTGCTCCGGCAGTTCGTCGCCCAGGCGACCGGTCCGACACTGTCATGGCGTCGGGCCGGTCGCCTGGGCCGGGTGGTCAGGCGGAAGGGGCGCCGGTGAGGGTTTCCACGCTGCCGGTGTCGAGCGAGTAGTAGGCGCTGACGGGCCTTGACCCTTGATCCTGGACACACGAGACACTGGATCCTGAGGATCTGAGAACGGACATCTCGTGGTCATGAAGAACTATCCGCCGCAGTTCAAGGCGGACGCGGTCGCGCTGTGCCAGTCGCGGCCGGAGGCGACGATCAGGCAGTCGCCGCCGATCTGGGGATCAACCCCGAGACCTTGCGGAACTGGGTCCGGGCGGCTGGAGCGAGTCGACCCCGGGAGCGCCGGGCGGAGGTGCCGACAGAGCCGCCGACGCAGTTGGAGGCGGAGAACGCCGCTCTGCGCAAGAAGGTCCGTGAGCTGGAGGAAGAGCGCGAGATCCTGCGGAAGGCGGCGAAGTATTCCGCCGGGGAGACGCGTTGGTGAACCGCTTCCAGTTCGTCGCAGACCATCAACGCCGTTACGACGTGAAGCGGCTGTGCACCATCCTGGGCATCGCCAACTCCAGCTTCCACTACTGGCGTCGGACGGCTGCGGACCGGACCGCCCGGCAGGAAGCCGACGCCCGCCTCGCCACCCGGATACGGGCCGTGCACCGCGAGTCGGACGGCACCTATCGCGTCCCCAGGATCACGGCCGAGCTCCGCGAGGCGGGCGAGCGCGTCAACCACAAGCGGATCGCGGGGTGATGCGGGGCGCCGGCCTGGCGGGCGTGCGCTTGCGCCGCAGACACCGCACCACTGTCGCGGACCCGGCCGCGGCGAAGGCCCTGGACCTCATCGGCCGCGACTTCACGGCAAGCGAGCCGAGCGCGAAGTACGTCGGCGACATCACCTATCTCCCGCTGGACGGCGGGAAGTCCCTGTATCTGGCCACCGTCATCGACCTCGCCTCACACCGCCTGGCCGGCTGGGCGATCGCGGACCACATGCACACCGACCTCGTCACCGACGTCCTGGCCGCCGCAGAACGGACCTGCGGCAGCCTCGCCGGGGCGTACATGCACACCGACCACGGGGCCCAGTACACCAGCCGGGCCTTCGCCGACGCCTGCCGTCAGGCCGGCGTCCGCCAGTCCATGAGCGCGATCGGCAGGTCGGCGGACAACGCGCTCGCCGAGTCCTTCAACGCGACGTTCAAACGCGAGACGCTTCAGGGCCGGAAGCGCTGCTCCAGCGATCGCGAGGCCCATCTCGACGCGTTCCGCTGGCTCAACCGCTACAGCACCCGACGCCGTCACTCCCGCCTCGGACAACGCAGTCCCATCGCCTACGAGACAGCACTCGACACAACATCAACTACCCTGGCCCAAGCCGCATAGCCCGTGTCCAAGATCCGGGTCAAGGCCCCCCGTCCAGCAGTAGTGAAGTGCAGGGAAACTTCGATACAAGCCACATGGCATGGCCGTCCGGTCGCTTCAGGAACGACGCGCTACGGCTGTGCGGATCCCGGCTCCGGCCCGGGAGATGAGGCTCCCGGGCCGGAGCCGGGATCCGCACGAAGGAAGTCAGGACACCTGCAGAAGCAGGATCCGGTCGTCCTCGTCGCTCGGCGAGCCCCGGCCGTCGGTGTTGCTGGTGACGAGCCACAGCCTGTCCTCGGTTGCCGCGACCACGGTGCGCAGCCTGCCGTGATCGCCCTCCAGATATCCTCCGGGCTCTCCATCTGGCCGGGCGCCGTTCAGCGGGATGCGCCACAGGCGTTGGCCGCGCAGTCCCGTCATCCAGATCGCGTCCTTGGCGTGGGCGATGCCGCTGGGAGAGGCGTCCTCGGGAATCCACTGCTGGACGGGGCTGGTGAATCCCGGAGTGTCGTCGCGCCCTTCGACCTCCGGCCAGCCGTAGTTGCGTCCGGGCCGGATCAGGTTCAGTTCGTCCCAGGTCGCCTGGCCGAACTCCGAGGCCCACAGGCGTCCGTCGTCGTCCCAGGCGATCCCCTGGGGGTTGCGGTGCCCCAGGGAGTACACCACCGATCCCGGTTCCGGATTGCCCTGCGCCGGTTCACCGTCCGGGGTCATCCGCAGGATCTTGCCGCCGAGCGAGTCCCGGTCCTGGGCGAGGTGGGTCTCGTCCGACTCGCCCGTGCTCGCGTACAGCATCCCGTCGGGGCCGAAGGCGATACGGCCGCCGTTGTGGGTGTAGCCGTGCGGGATGCCCCGCAGGACTGTGTCCGGCGGACCCAGCTGGCGGCCGGCGGGCTGTGACGGGTCGTAGCGCATCCGGACGATGCGGTTGTCCGAGGCCGAGGTGAAGTACGCATAAACCAGGTGATCGGTTACGAAGCCGGGGGAGATCGCGAGGCCCAGCAGTCCGCCCTCACCCTGAGGGGCGACTGACGGCACCGTTCCCAGTTCGGTCTGCTCACCGGTGTCGGCGTCGATGCGGGTGATGGTGGCCTCGTCGCGGGAGGACACCAGTAGGTCGCCTTCGGGCAAAGCGGTCAGTCCCCATGGCGAGTTGAGGCCGTCCGCCACGGTCCGGAGCACCTTCACCCGCCCTTCCTGCGCACCGGTGCCGGCAGAGGCCGCGGCGTTGCCGGAGCGGGTGTCCCGGGTGTCCGTCGTGCAGCCCGTCACGACAAGGAGCGCGGTACCCAGAGCGGCCCTGAGCAGGGAGTGGCGCACGGGTCCTGGTCCTCGTTCTCTCAGGGTCTCTCGTATGTTCAAGGTTCCTCCTGGTTACGCGACTGCCCGGCCGCCGCCTGCCGACATGGCAGGGTGGATGGGGCCGTGCCCCGTGGAAAGCGGTGCCCCCGAGGCTTTGTTGGTGTGCGCGATGATTTCGGCGGTGATGGAGACAGCCGTCTCCTCGGGGGTGTGTCCTCCGAGATCGAGCCCGATCGGTGAGCGCAGCAGCGCGAGACGCGTCTCGGGCACACCTTCTTCCTGCAGTAGCTTGAGACGGTGTTCATGAGTGCGCCGTGATCCCATGGCGCCGACATAGCTCACGGGAAGACCGAGAGCCAGGCGCAGAAGCGGAATGTCGAACTTGGCGTCGTGGGTGAGGACGCAGATCGCGGTGCGGGAGTCCACCGTGGTGCGGGCCAGGTACCGGTGCGGCCAGTCCACCACGACCTCGTCCGCGTCCGGGAAGCGCGCGGCAGTGGCGAAGACCGGGCGCGCGTCGCAGACGGTGACGTGGTAGCCGAGGAAGCGTCCGGCCGAGCTGAGGGCGGCGGCGAAGTCGACGGCGCCGAAGACCAGCATCCTGGGGCGGCGCGCGTTGCTGTGGATCATGACGGTCAGCCGTTCGTGGCACATCCCGTCATCGGCGCCCACCTCAACCCGTCCGCTGCGTCCCGCCCGTAGCAGGGCACGGGCCTGTGCCACCACCGTCCGTTCCGTGACCGTGTCGTCCAGGGCTCCCCGGTGCCCGCCGTCCGCTTCGGTGCCGGGTACGACGATCATGCGGCCCACGAGTTTCTCGGGGCCGTCCACGATCTGGGCGACGGCCACGGGCCGGCCGGAGGTCACCTCCGCGAGAGCGGCGGCCAGAAGGGCAGTCCGATCGACGTTCTGTATCAGGACCTCGATCTCACCGCCGCAGGTCAGGCCCACGGCGAAGGCGTCGGAGTCGGAGTAGCCGAACCGGGCCGACACGGGGGCCCCGCCCTCCGCCAGTACCTGCCGGCACAGCTCGTACACTTCCCCTTCCACACAGCCGCCGGAGACGCTGCCCACCGCGTTGCCGTCGATGTCCACGGCCATGGCGGTGCCGGGCGGCAGGGGTGCGCTGCCACTGACGTGGACCACGGTGGCGAGGGCGAAGGGGCGGCCCTCACGGCACCAACTGGACAACGTCTCGGCGATGTTGAGCATGTGCGTGTCTTTCTGGGTTGGGGTTGCTCATGGGGCGGCGGCGGGCCGGACGACCATGTGGGGAGGGACGGCTGGCGGGAGTCCCGAGCGGCGATCTCCCGCGACGACCGATCAGAGCAGGGCCTCCGCGGTGATGGGCAGCTCACGGACACGGCGCCCGGTGGCGTGGAAGACGGCGTTGGCCACGGCGGGCGCCACCCCGACCTTCACGATCTCGCCCAGGCCCTTCACGCCGATGGGGTCGGCTTCGAGATCCTCGCCCTCGAGATAGACCGCCCGCAGGTCGCGGATGTCGGCGTTGACGGGCACCAGGTAGTCGGCCAGGTTCGCGTTGGTGATGCGGCCGTCGCGGTGGTCGGTGACGGTGTGTTCGAGCAGTGCCATGCCGATGCCGCCCACCATGGCGCCGAGCGCCTGGCTGTCCGCGAGTTTGGGGCTGATGACGCGCCCCACGTCGTAGACGCCGAGCATCCGCCGTACCCGTACCAGCCCCAGGTGTCGGTCGACGGCCACCTCGGCGAAGACGGCGCTGTAGGCGAAGGCCGAGGTCCGCTCCTGGTCCGCCGCTGGCGGTACGTAGACTCCGCGCGCTTCGAGGTGCGTGAGGGCGTGGCGGGCCATGAGCCGGGCGTACGTCTCGCCGCGTCCTGGATCGTCGCGCACGTGCATACGGCCCCCGCGGACCACCACGGCGTCTTCGGTGACTCCGTGCAGAGGGGACCGTTCGTCCCGGACGGCGAGTTCGATCGCCTGCCGTCGCAGTCGGTCGCAGCCGTCCTGGACGGCGGAGCCCACGCTGGCCATGGTCTGGGAACCGCCGTGGGGTGGGACCGGCGGCAGTGCCGAGTCGCCGAGTTCGAAGCGGACGTTGCGCAGGGACAGGCCCAGGGCGTCCGCGGCGAGTTGGGACATGGACGTGTAGGTGCCGGGGCCCATGTCACTGGCGGCGGCCTGGACCCGTGCCGTGCCGTTGGCGCCGAGCCTGACGGCGGCCTCCGCACGGCCGCGCAGGGTGTCGTAGCAGCCGGCGGCGACACCGGTGCCGATGAGCTGGTCGCCGTCGCGGGTGGAGCGGGGCCGGGGGTCGCGCCGATGCCAGCCGAACTCGCGGGCCCCGGTGCGCAGACACTCGCGCAGCCGCCGGGTGGAGAACGGCAGCCCATTGGACTGGTCCACGTCCGGCTCGTTGCGCAGGCGCAGTTCGATCGGGTCGACGCCCAGGTCGTACGCGAGTTCGTCCAGGGCCGACTCGATGGCGAACGCGGCGGTGGAGTAGCCGGGCCCGCGCATGAACGTGGGCGTGTTGACGTCCAGCGGAACCGTCCGGTGCGTCTGACGGACGTGAGGCGTCGCGTACAGCATCTGTCCCGGGACCCGGGCGCTCTCGACGAAGTGCTCGTAGGCCGATGTCTCGGACCGCAACTCGTGGAGCATCGCGGTCAGTCGGCCGCGGTCGGTGCTGCCCAGACGCACCCGGTAGCTGTACGCGGGACGGTAACCCGTTCCGTAGTACAGCTGCCTGCGGGTCAGTACGAGCTTCACCGGGCGCTGGACCTCGCGTGCGGCCAGGGCGGCGATCGTGACGTGTGGCCAGGTCCGCAGGGCGTTGCCGAACGCCCCGCCGACGAAGGGGGAAACGCAGCGCACCGAGGACTGCGGTATTCCGAAGACGGCGGCGAGTTCGTCCCGCGTGCCCAGGACCCACTGCGTCTTGTCCCACACGGTGAGTTCGTCGCCCTCCCAGCGCGCCACGGTGGCGTGCGGTTCCATCGCGTTGTGGTGGTTGCGGGCCGCCCGGTAGGTCCGGTCCAGAGTCACGGGCGCGGAGGCCAGCGCCTCGTCCGGTTCGCCTCGCTCGTAGTCCTGATTAGGGAGCGGGGGGTTGACCGGTCGGTCCGTCGTCGCCAGGTCGGTGACGGGTTCTTCGGCGGCGTACGACACCTTGACCAGGCTCGCCCCGTGCTGCGCTGCCTCCAGGGTCCGGGCCACGACCACGGCGACGGGCTGCCCGAAGAACAGGACCTTGTCGTCCTGGAAAACGTGCAGACGCTCGCCCACCGCCGGGTCGAGCCAGGCACCGGGGTTGTCGCGGTACGCCAGCCTGGGCGCGTTGAGGTGGCTGATCACCTTCATGACGCCGGGGTGGGCGAGCGCGCGACCGGTGTCGATGCCGGTGACACGTCCGAGAGCGATCGTGCTGTCGACGACGACGGCGTGGACGGTGTCGTCGAGGACGTGGTCGGCCGCGTAGGTGGCCCGGCCGGTCACTTTCAGGCGGCCGTCCACCCGGGACAGGGGGGCACCGACGGCTGCCCTCGGCTGCGAGCTCATTCGGCGCCTCCCACGATGCGCAGCTGACGTTCGACGGTGCGTTTCAGGAGCT
This sequence comes from Streptomyces sp. NPDC107538, assembly GCF_055657445.1. Classification (NCBI taxonomy): domain Bacteria; kingdom Bacillati; phylum Actinomycetota; class Actinomycetes; order Kitasatosporales; family Streptomycetaceae; genus Streptomyces; species Streptomyces sp. NPDC107538. The sequence continues at coordinate 209,441 of NZ_JBVKAY010000001.1, forward strand.
GCACCTTGAAGCGGTTGTGCTCCAGCGGGCGAGCGCCGTCGTCGGCCCGCTCAGCCGCTCTGGCCCACAGGGACGCCGACGGCCGCTCACCGACGAGGAGTCGCTCGACGGCGGGCAGCCGCCAGGGCACGGTGCCCACACCTCCGGCCGCGACCCGCGCCTTGTGGATGACGCCGCGACGCAGATGCAGGGCGACGGCTGCGGAGGTGAGGGCGAACTCGTAGCTCTGCCGGTCGCGCACCTTCAGATAGCCGGACCGGAGCGGCCGGGGCTGCGCCGGGATCTCCACCGACGTGATCAACTCACCCTTACGGAGCGCCTGCTCGCGGTCCGGGGTGTCCCCCGGTGGCAACAGGAACCCGGACAGGGGAACGGTCCGTTCGCCACCCGGCCCCAGCAACCGAACCCGAGCCTCCAGCGCGGTGAGGGCCACGGCGGCGTCCGAGGGGTGGGTGGCCACGCAGGACGCGGAGGTGCCCAGGATCGCGTGGGTACGGTTCTGGCCGTGCAGCGCGGCGCAGCCCGAGCCGGGTTCGCGTTTGTTGCAGGCGGCGGTGACATCACGAAAGTAGGCGCACCGGGTGCGCTGCATGATGTTCCCGCCGATGGTGGCCATGTTCCGCAACTGGGGCGACGCGCTCAGCTCCAGCGCCTGCGAGATCACGGGGTAGAGGGCGCGCACCTTGGGGTGGGCGGCGGCCTCGGCCATCCGGACCAGCGCACCGATGCGCAGACCCCCGCCTTCCGTGACCGAGAGGTCGCGCAGTGGCAGGCCGCTGATGTCGATCAGGCTGCCGGGGCGTTCGACCGTCTCCCGCATCAGGTCGACCAGGGTGGTGCCGCCGGCTATGTAGCGTCCGCCGCGACGGGCGGCGTCGACCGCCTCGCGGGCGTCGGAGACTTTGGTCAGAGTGAAGGGATACATGGGCGCGGCCTCACTTTCCGTGGGCGGTCTGTTCGACGGCGCGCACGATCTTCACGTAGCAGCCGCAGCGGCAGATGTTGCCGCTCATCCACTCCCGGATCTCCTCCGGGGAGTTGGTGTGGCCCTCCTTGATGCAGCCGATGCCGGACATGATCTGTCCGGGCGTGCAGTAGCCGCACTGGAAGGCGTCCTGCTCGATGAACGCGCTCTGCAGTGGGTGCAGTCGACCGTCGTCGCCATCAGCCGCCAGCCCTTCGACCGTCGTGACCTCGGCTCCCGCCAGGCGTACGGCCAGCGTGAGACAGGAGTTGACGCGGGTACCGTCCACCAGAACCGTGCAAGCACCGCAGGCGCCCGCGTTGCAGCCCTTCTTCGTGCCGGGCAGGCCGAGGTGTTCACGGAGCAGGTCCAGCAGCGAGGTGCGGTTGTCGACGGTGAGGGTGTGCCGTACGCCGTTGACGGTCAGCGACACCGTGCTGCCCGGGGCATCGTCGAGGGCCTGGGCACCGCTGGCCGCCGCGGGTGCGGCGACGGCCCGGCCGCCCGCGATCACGACCCCGCCGGCGGCACTGGTCACCATGAAGGCGCGTCTGCTCGGGGCGGATCCCTCCCGCGTCGTGGTCGGCGTCGCGTCAGGATGTTCTGCAGGCATGTGTGTTTCCTCGCCTCGCTCATGCGTCTCCGTGGACGACCCCAGGCCCCTCCCGCGCGGGGGACCGGCACTGGACACCGTCGCCGCCACCGTCCTCCAGTGCGGCAGTTGGTTGAATGCGAGACTTTCGTACGTCCGTGATCGGCCCAAGTACCGGAAACGACAACCATCGCTAAATTAATGACATGGAGCGCCACATCATGAGCGTCGCTGTGACGGCCGACGCACCGATCTTCGAGCTGACCATTCCCTGGGAGGTGTTCGGCAGGCCCAACCTCGGCGCACCGGAAGCCTGGTACGACTTGCGTTTCTGCGCGCCTCCCGGTCTGCGTACCGGCGGCGGGTTCGTGCCTGACACGCCGTACGGGTACGAGGCGATGGACGGTGCCGACACCGTGGTCGTGGCGCCGCTCGCGTTCGGCAGGGACGAGATCCCGCAGGATCTGTTATCCGCGGTCAAATCAGCCCACGCCAACGGGGCCCGGATCGTCTCCCTGTGCACCGGAGCCTTCGTGCTCGCGGAAGCCGGACTGCTCGATGGCCGTACCGCGACGACACACTGGCTCCACGCGGACACACTGGGCAGACGCTATCCGTCGGTCAAGGTCGACCCGGAGGTCCTCTACGTGGACGACGGCGATATCCTGACCAGCGCGGGTGCCACCGCGGCGATCGACCTGTGTCTGCACATCGTCCGCCTCGACCACGGAGCGGCGGTCGCCAACCGGATCGCCCGGCGACTTGTGGCCTCCCCACACCGCTCCGGTGGTCAGGCACAGTACATCGATCTGCCCATGCCCCGGTGCGAGGAGGGCTTGGAACCATTGTTCGACCGCATGCGCCGCCATCTGCACGAACCCATCACCGTCACGACCTTGGCGCGCTGGGAGAATGTCACCGAGCGCACGCTGTTGCGACGGTTTCGGCAGGTCACCGGAACGACGCCGATCAAGTGGCTGACCGCGCAGCGACTGCAGCACGCCCGACACCTGCTGGAGACGACCACGCTCGCGGTCGAACGGATCGCGGAGGCGTCAGGTCTGGGCGGCCCGGCCAATTTCCGCCGCCACTTCACGGAGAAAGTGGGTGTGTCCCCGCACGCGTATCGGCGCACGTTCAATGGCGGGACCGATGGCATCGGGAGCGAGACAGCCGGCATCGTCCGGGGCTGAGAGACACCAGAGGGACACCTGAGCAGCAGACGGTCGTTCACTTGGCCACGTGCTTGGCGTCGCCTCGTCCGGAACGTGCGCGTCCTGGGGCGGGCCGGCTCGCAGTCCGCCCCAGGACGCGTGGTGTCGTCAGCCGTTCAGTGGCGCGACGGTCACCTTGTCGATGTCCGGCGCGTACGCCGCGGCGTTGCCGAAGGTGATGGTGTTGACGCCGGCCTTGAGGGTGACCGGGACCGGGAGGTCCCAGAAGTTGGACCAGCTGTAGGAGTTGCGGAACATGACCCTCTGGGTGGTGTCGTTGACGGTGAGGTCGGCCGCTCGGGAGATGACGTTGGTGTTGTAGTTCCCGGACCCGGCGACCTCGTTGTTGGCGTAGCGCACGTTCATCACGTAACGCCCGGCCGAGGAGGCGTTCACCTTGAAGGTGAGGGTGTTTCCGGCGCCCAGGCCGACGTGTCCCACGTACTTGCCGCCGGAGGTCCAGGAGTTGTTCGAGACCGACGCGGTGCCGGTGAGGGTGGCGTCCTCGGCTTCGTAGGCCGTGGCCCCCGTGGTGCTGACCTTGCCGGTGACGCGCAGGTCGCGCAGGGTGAGGCTGCCCTTGCCCGGGACGGCGGCGGTGATGCGGTTGTTGCCGGCCGACAGGTAGAGCCGCAGGGGCTTGTCGGTGACGCGGCCCCGGGTGGAGGGGAGTTTGGCGGCGGTGGCGCCGTCCAGGCTCAGGGTGCCGTTGCCGGTGGCGGCGTAGTCGGCGTGCACGGTGTAGTAGCCGTCGGCCGGTGCGTAGACGTCGAAGGCGGCCTTGTCGCGGCGCTCCAGCTTCAATGCGCCGGCGCCGCTGATGCCCGAGACGCCGTACTCGTACGACGGCGACCCGGTGATGTCGGTGTAGGTCGCGGGGTAGACGGAGTCCGGAGTCCTGGACGCGGTGAGGTCGATCTTGTCGAGGGTGACCTCGTTGGTGCCCTTGGACAGGGTCAGGGTGTGCTTGCCGGCCGTCAGTGAGACGGGTGTGCTCGCCGTGGCGCGGTAGGTCCAGTTCAGGGTGGACCCGTAGGTGAGGGTCTGGGGCGAGCCGCCGTCGACCGTGAGGGTGTGGGTGGCGGGCCCGCCGGACTGGTTGCCGTAGAAGACGTCCAGGTCGTACGTGCCGGTCTTCGGGACGTCGACGGTGAAGGCGACCTGGCTGTCGGACTTGTTGAGGCTGCCGACGTCCTTGGTGCCGGAGGTGGCGAAGCCGTAGGGGTTGGTCACCGAGCCCTGGGAGTAGACGGTGCCGCTGGTGATCGCGGCGTTCTCCGCCTCGTACGACGCGGACCAGGGCAGGCTCGCTGCCGTCGGCGAGCCGCTGCCCGCCGGGTTGACGGTGACGCGGTAGGCCGACATGGCGTCCAGGTCGCTCAGAGGCACGGTGACGCTGCCGTTCTTGGTGACCTTGGCGGTGGTGCGGGACACCACGCTCGGCGCGGCGGCACCCTCGTAGCCGCTCCAGCCGATGCGTTCGACGGTGACGTTGACCTTCTTGCCGAAGCGCGAGGGGACGTTGCGGATGACGGTGTTGACGTCGCCGGAGGTGCCGCCGAGCAGGACCTGGGCCTGCTTGCGGGTGGTGTCCAGCGAGGCGATGCCCTGGACGGTGTCGATGGTGTTGGGCTGCGGCGGGTCGAGCTTGACGGTCTTGCCGGTCAGGCCCGCGTACCAGCGCAGCAGCCACCAGGTGCCGTTGGGGATGTTGGTCTGGGCGGCGTTGTCGTTGAGGTTGCCGGCGATGTTCCAGTACGCCTGGTCGGCGTAGACCTTGTTGCGCTCGAACATCGACATCCACTGGACCATCTGTCCGGGCACGGACTGGTCACGCCGGTTGCCGTACTCGTTGATGCTGACCGGCCGTTCGGAGATGCCGGCCTTCTTCTCGATGGCCCGGTAGTGGGCGAGGTGGGACTCGAAGTCCTTCAGGGAGTCCGGGCCCAGTTCGTGCCAGGTCGTGATGTCCGGGAGCACCTTGTTGGCCTTGGCCCACGGGTAGAAGTCGCCCATGAGCTTGCCGTCGTAGTGGGTCTCGTTGGGCCCCGCTATGCGGGCGTTCGGGATGATCGAGCGGATCTTCTCGTAGACGGTCGTCCAGTCGCTCTGGAACTTGCTCAGCGCGCTCGCGTACTTGGCGCTGTCCGAACTGCCCAGATCCGGATACCAGTTGCCGTTGGGCTCGTTGAAGGGCACCCACACGAAGTCGTCCCGGTCAGAGCGGGCGGCGACCTTGCGGACCATCGTGTCGACCTTGGCCAGATAGTCGCTCAGGCCGAGGTTCTCGTAGGGCCACTGGGCGTAGATGTCCTGCATGTAGATGTGGACCTCGCCACCGCCGTTGCGGTCATAGCTCTTCTTGATCGCGAGAGCGTCCCCGTTGGGGTGCTGCGCACCGTCCGGCGCCTTCTGGATGACCGTCGTCATGTGCAGCGGGGCGACCAACTCGTCGCCGGGGACGGCGTCGTCGCTGAGCCCGTACAGCGTTCCGTTGGCTCCGTGCATCACGTCACCGGTGGTCCTGCCCAGGTCGACGGTGACCTGAGGGGTGGCCGCCTGGGCGGTCGGGACGGTCACGGTCGTGCCGACCAGCGCGGCGGTGAAGGCGACCGCTCCCATCAGGCGTGCGGTGTTGCGGGAGCTGTGCTTGGTTCGGGGCATGTGCGTCCTCCGCCTCCCGCGACGCTGCGGGAGGATGGTGAGTGGGCCCGGACCGCCCGGACGGATCGGGTGGACCGGAGGTTGGGGGGCCGGGGCGCGCGGGGAGACGCGCCCCGGAGATCTTGGGCGCAACCTATTTGACGGCTCCGCTGGTGATGCCGGCGACGATCCGGCGCTGGGCGATGACGAAGACCGCCACCATCGGCAGGCTCATCATCACGACATAGGCGAAGATGAGATGCCAGTTGTTCAGGTACAGCTGGGCGCTGGCGACCTGGTAGAGGTTGAGCGGCAGGGTGGCTTTCTCCCCGCCGCCTAGGACGAAGAACGCGTAGAAGATGTCGCTCCAGGCGAACAGCATCACCATGATCGTCGCGGTGGCGATGACGGGTCGCAGCAGCGGCAGGATCACCTGGAAGAAGACCCGGGCCGGGCTGGCGCCGTCCATGCGCGCGGCCTCTTCCAGTTCCTCCGGGAGGTTCCGGATGAAGCCGGTCATGAAGAAGATCGACGTGGACAGGTACATCCCTGTGTAGACCGCGATCATGCCGAGCTGGGTGCCCGCCAGGCCGAGTTGCCGCAACTCCATGACGATGGTGATGACGGCGGGCGGAAGCAGCAGGCCGCTGATGCTCAGCGCGTACAGCGTGCCGACCAGGCGGCCCTTGCGGCGGGCGAAGACCCAGGCGGCGCCGGCGCCCAGCAGCAGTACGAGGACGACGGAGGGGACCACGACCAGCGTGCTGTTGACGAAGCCCTGGACGATCTTGCCCTGGTCGAAGGTCTGCTGGTAGTTCTCCGCGGCCTGTGCCTGGTGCGGCAGCGAGAGGTTGGGCTTGATCGCTTCGGCCTGGGGCTTCACGGAGGTCACCGCGACGAGCCAGAGCGGGATGCCGATGGTGACGGCCGCGACGAGCAATACGGCGACGGGCTGCACCCAGCGCAGGGGGCTGCGGCGTACGGGGGCGAACGCGGGAATCGTGGTCACTGGTTGTTCTCCCTGCGCCGCAGGCCGACGATGACGGGCACGGCGAGGACGACGACGATGAGGAAGAGGACCAGGCTCATCGCGGACGCCTGGGCGTACAGACCCTGGCCGAAGATGCGGAACATGTAGATGTTGAACACCTCGGTCTCGCTGCCCGGACCGCCCGCGGTGGTGGCCTGGACGATGTCGAAGGTGTTCATGGAGCCGATCAGCGCGGTGGTCACGTTGAACGTCACCGCGGGCGCCAGCAGCGGGAACCTGATCGACCAGAAGGTGCGCCAGGCGCCGGCCCCGTCGATGCGGGCGGCCTCCAGGACGTCACCGGGCATGCTCTTCAGGCCGGCCAGGTAGATCAGCATGGCCAGGCCCATCCACTTCCAGCCGTGGATGAGGGTCACCACAACCAGGGTCCAGGTGGTCGACCCCAGCCAGGGGGTGTCGACCTCGTGACCCGCGAGGGCGGACAGCACGCCGTTTAGCGCCCCGTCCTGCTCCAGCAGGGCCCGGAAGATGTAGCCGACGGCCAGTGCGGAGATCAGCACGGGCAGGAAGAAGACCGCGCGGAAGAAGCGGTTGAAACGGGTGTCCCGTTCCAGCAGCAGGGCGAGGCCCAGGCCGAACCCGTTCTGGAAGACGGCCACGAGGACCGCGTACACCAGCGTGATGCGGATGTCCCGGGCCATCGACCCGTCGCTGAGGATGGTCTCGAAGTTCGACAGACCCACGAAGCTGATCTGCGGGTGGAACGCCGACCAGTCGGTGAACGGGTAGACGAAGTTCAGCAGGTTCGGCAGCAGGAAGAACGCGCCGAACACGGCGAGCGCGGGAACGGCGAACCACCACGGCTGGTCGGGCTTCCTGCGGGGCCGCTCGCGGCGACTGTTACGGGGCGGGCTGCCCCGGTCCTTCGCACGCTTGGCGTCGATGACGTCCATCGTGGCGGTGTCCACCACTTTCCTACCTCCGAATGCGGGCCCCGGGCACGCCGCCGACGGGCGGCCCGGGGGACGGGCTGACGAAGCGGTGCCGGTCAGAAGCCGTCGACGCCGCGTGCCTTCAGCACCTGCTCGAACTGGTCCTGGGCGGCCTGGGCGACCTGCTTCGGGCTCTTCTTGCCGTAGATCATGTCGGCGAGGGCGAGGTGCATGTCGGGCGCGGTGAGTCCCTTGACCTGGAAGACGCCGGTGGCGGAGGACAGGGCCTCGGCCTGGGCGATCGCGGTCTGCGGCAGACCGTCGGGGTTGGGCACCGACGGCTGCACCGAGACGAGCTTGTTCGCCTTGATGTAGTCCGGGTAGTTCTGGCCGAGCCAGAAGGACAGGAACTGCCGGGCGGCGTTCTGGCGCTTGGTGTCACCGGTCTTGAAGGCGACGACGCCGTTGGTCTGGTCCGGCGAGTACTCGGCCTTGGCGGCGCTGTTGGCGATGGGGAACCAGCCCAGCTTCTTGTCCATCTCCTCCGTGCTGGACGTGGCCTGGATCTGGGACTGGAGCGAGGTGACGTTCAGGGCCATGGCGGCGCTGCCGTCCATGATCGCCTTGCCCTGGTCGACGAACGTGCCGGTCTTGTAGTTCTTCTGGGCCAGCCCGCCGTCAAGGATCTTCGTCTTGTACTTGGTGATGGCGTCGACGATGACCTTGTTGGTCCAGCTCTCCTTGTTCTCGTTCAGCTTGTCCCAGAACGTCTGCGGCAGGTCGGTCATCTGCACCTGGACCTGCCACTGCAGGGGCCACTTGTCGCCGCCGACCTCGAAGAACGGGGCGACGCCTGTCTTCGACTTGATCTTCTCGGCGGTGGCGATCATGTCGTCGTAGCTGGTGGGCATCTTGGTGATGCCCGCCTTCTCGAAGACTTCCTTGTTGTAATAGACACCGAGGACCGCGGGGCTGGTGACGATGGCCGCGTAACGGTGGCCGTCGACCTGGCCGAGGCCCTTCTCCGTCTCACCGAGCTTGGAGACCCAGTCCTCGTTGTCGAGCTGCAGCAGGTTCTGCTGCGGCTGGATGAACGGCAGGGTGCTGCCCGTGGGCTGCCAGAACATCAGGTCCGGCTTGACACCCGAGGCGAGCTTGGTCGGGACGTTCGACTCGTAGGGGTCGGGGATCACCTCGGTGTTGATCTTGGCACCGGTGGCCTTCTCGAACGCCTCGATGGCCTGCTTGGGCTGCCCGACGCTGTTCTGGGCCGTCCACATGGTGAGTTCGACGCCCTTGAGGTCAGCGGTCGGGTCGACCGATCCCGTGGGTGCCGCGCCGCCACCGCCGGCGGTGCTGTCGCTGCAGGCCGTGGCGGTCAGCCCGAGCAGACAGGCGGTGACAAGGACAGAGACGGCTCTTCTCATGGCGGATCCTTGATGGTTGAGGTGCGGTGAGGCGGTGCGGGCTTGCGGAGACGGGCGATGACTGTGGGAGAGGCGACCGGAGGAGGCGGCGGGTGCGAGCATCCCGCCCGGCTCATGTGCGGCGCGGCCCCGTACTCTCCCGGAACACCAGGACGGGTTCGGCCGGAACCGCCGCGGGTGACTGCTGATCGGTGTCGAACCGGGCACGCAGCAGCCCGAAGGCAGTGCGGCCCAGCCCCTGGAAGTCCATACGGACCGTGGTGAGGGACGGTGTGACATAGGCGGAGTGCGGGGCGTCGTCGAATCCGATGACGCTGACGTCCTCCGGGACCCGCCGACCCGCGTGATGCAGGGCCCGCAGGACACCCAGCGCCAGGTCGTCGTTGCCGCAGAGGATCGCGGTGACGTCGCGGTTTCGGGCGAGCTTCTTCCCGGCCTCGTATCCGGCTTGGGCGTCCCAGCCCTTGCCGCACGGTTCGGGAGCGGCGACGCCGGCCGATTCCAGGGCCTGACGCCAGCCTTCAGCGCGGGGTCCCACCGAACGCCGGGTTCCGGTCGAGGCGGGAATCGCCACATAGTGGACGGTGTCGTGCCCCAGTGACAAGAGGTGTTCGGTTGCGGCACGGGCAGCCTCGCGGTCGTCGGCCCACACCGAGGGCAGACCGGGTGATCGCCCCGGTGACGGCGCCTCCACCACGGCCGCGCACGGCACATGCGCCGGTACGCGGTCCAGGGCGGCCGCGCCGAGGCGGTCGAAGCCGATGACCACCAGACCGCTACCGCCGTCGGAGGCCGAGGCGATGGTGCGGTCCAGGTCGTCCTCGGACGTCAGGACCCGCACGCCGAGCGTGTAGCCGGCAGCGCGGGACGCCTGCTCCAGGCCCTGCAGGGTGGCTGCGTAGCCGTAGAGCAGAGTGTTCGACGTGAGCACCGTGATCGACCGGGTCACGCCGCTGGCCAGGGCGAACGCGGTGGCGTTGCGCCTGAAGCCCAGGGCGGCGATGGCTTCCCGCACCCGCCCCCGCGTCTCCTCCCGGACGTTCGGGTGGCCGTTGATGACCCTCGAAACGGTCTGGTAGGAGACGCCTGCTGCCTGGGCGACATCGCGGATGCTCGCGGCCCTCTGCTGTCGCTGAGGGGGGCCGGCAGGGCTGCCCGACCTTGTGTGACCGGTCACAAACATGCGAGGATTGTGAGCGGTCACAACGCGGTCGTCAAGGCTGTGAGCGCAAGTTCAGCTCCGCAGGTACATCCGCCGCCGCGGGCCCGCCCTCACCGCCGTAGGTGAATCCCCAGCTCAGCCCCGCATGGACCACCGCAGGACCGAACCATCCCGGAAGGGGAATCGCGTTGACCGCTGCCGTCGAAACCGTCGAGGGGTCCTGGGTCTGGTCGCATCCGGAGTCCGGCCTGCACGCAGTTGTGGATGCCACCGGAGCGGTGAGACTGGGAAGACCCGGTCAGGACTGGGCCTGCCTGGTGCCCCTCGTCGAGATCACCGCCACAGGTCACGGACGCATGTGGTCGGGAGAACGCTTCATCGAGACGGCCATCGGCGAGCGCCTGACCTACCGAGGCCACGAGACGCTCCTGGACGGCGGCAGGGAGCGTACGACGATCCGGCTGGCGGACCCCGCGACCGGTCTGGCCGCCGACATCACACTGGAGACCCGCCCGGGCAGCGGTTTCCTGCGGGCCGGGGTACGCCTGGTCAACGAGGGTGGCGTGCCGCTGCGGCTGGAGAGCGTCTCCACCCTGGCTCTCGGCGGCATCGTCGACGCCGACGGCGGTCTCGACGGTCTGACCCTGCACTGGGCGGACAACGACTGGCTCGCCGAATGCCGGTGGCGACAGGACGCCTTCCGTGAGCGGGTGGTCCCGCTGAGCCGGTCCGCCCACGGCCACGAGGGCCGGGGGTGCTTCGAGCGGTACTCGCAGGGAAGCTGGTCCACCGGCCGGCACCTTCCCGTGGCTGGCCTCACCGACCAGGAAGGTCGCGCCTGGCTGTGGCAGATCGAGTCCAGCGCGGGCTGGCGCTTCGAGACCGGTGAACGCGAGGGGGCCGCCTATGTGGCCCTGTTCGGCCCCGACGACGCGCACCACCAGTGGCAGCACACCCTCGCCCCCGGCGAGGAGTTCCACACCGTCCCGGCCGTTCTCGTCCATACGCGGAGCGGCGGACTGGACGCGGCCTTCGGTGAACTCACGGACTACCGCCGGAGCATCCGCCGCGATCACCCCGACCACCGCATGCTGCCGGTGATCTACAACGACTACATGAACACCCTGATGGGCGACCCCACCACCGAACGGCTCCTGCCGCTGATCGAGGCGGCGGGTGCGGCCGGTGCCGAGGTGTTCGTGATCGACGCGGGCTGGTACGACGACGACGCCCAGGGCTGGTGGGACGCCGTCGGCGCATGGGAGCCCGCTCCCCGCCGTTTCCCGGGCGGTCTGCCGGAGGTCCTGGACGCCATCAGAGCGCGCGGGATGACCCCGGGGCTCTGGCTCGAACCCGAAGTCGTCGGCGTACGCAGCCCCCTGGCCCGCACCCTGCCGGACGAGGCGTTCTTCCGGCGAGGTGGCCTGCGCGTCACCGAACACGGGCGGCACCACCTGGACCTGCGTCACCCGGCCGCCCGCGCCCATCTCGACGCGGTCGTCGACCGGCTGGTCGGTGACTGGGGTGTCGGCTACCTGAAGCTCGACTACAACGTCAACATCGGCCCCGGCACGGAGAACGGCCCCGAAAGCCCGGGCGCCGGTCTGCTCGGGCACCACCGCGCCCACCTCGACTGGATGACCTCGCTCCTCGACCGGTACCCCGCTCTCGTCCTGGAGAACTGCGGATCGGGCGGCCTGCGCATGGACTACGCGCAGCTGGCCGTGGCTCAACTGCAGTCCACCAGTGACCAGCAGGACCTCCTGCGTTATCCGCCCATCGCCGCCGCGGCAGCCACCGCCGTGACACCGGAGCAGGCCGCGGTCTGGGCCTACCCCCAGCCGGACCACACCCTCGACGAGATCACCTTCACCCTCACCGGCGCACTCCTCGGCCGCGTCCATCTCTCCGGATTCCTCAACCTGATGAACCCCGAGCAGTTCAGCCTCGTCCGCTCGGCGATCTCCGTGTACAAAGAGCTCCGGCCGGAGCTCGGCAGTGCGAGGCCGTTCTGGCCTCTGGGACTCCCCGGCTGGGAGGACCATTGGGTCGCTTATGGGCTTCGAGGACAGGGGGCCACGTTCCTCGCGGTCTGGAGAAGGGACCCGGGAAACGGCGAAGCACCCGCCCCGAGCGGATACGACCGGAACGGATCAGCCGACACCGACCGCGCCCTCACCCTCCCCCATCTGCGTGGCGTTCACGTCCGGCCCACCGTGGTGCATCCCGCGACAGCCGATGCCGCCCCGTGGTGGGACGCGGACGCGGGGCGGCTCACCGTCTCGCTGCCGCGTGGGAACACCGCCGTCCTACTCCGGCTGGACCGGGTCGCGGCGGACTCGTCGAGATGACGCGCCCCGGGGTTGCCTCGCCGCCTCCCCCGATCGGCACGTGCGTCCGTGCCTGTGCCGGCCTGAGCCCAGGAAGCCTTGGGCCCGAACGGGCCGCGACGGTTCTCCCGCGTGAAGGTGCCGGTGGGGCAGTTGAAGACAGCGACGCCGACGTTGACGCCGACGGGATCCGGGCAACTCGGCGTCGCCGATACTCAGCTGAGACCTGCGCGACCAAGCAAGAACCTGGGCGCGCCGGAAGCCCGGTACGACCTGCGCCCGTGCTGGTCCTCGAACCTCCTCCGGTGCGGCAGCACCTCCCGGGCGAAGAAGGTGGCGTCTGTCCGGTGATGTAGTCCGACTCCGGCACACACAGCAGATAGGCCGCGCCGGCCGCTTCCTCCGGAGTGCCGGTACGACCCAGAGGGATCGTGTGGGTGGCGGATTCCAGCAGTCGCGGGTTGGCCCCGATGGGGATGTCGTTGCCGTCGATCTCGACGGTCTCGCCGATGCCGACCGGTGCGATCAGCCGGGTCCGTATGAGGCCGAAGGTCACCGCGTTGACGTCACGTTGTAGCGGCCCCACTCCTTGGCGATCGTCCTGGTGAGCCCGAGGATGCCCGCCGAGTAGCCGTACTGGCCCGGGTTGCCGCTCAGCCCAGCTATGGAGGACACGCTCACGACCTTGCGGCACACCGGCGTCCCCGTGGCACGCTCCCGCTTGGCCGCCGCGCCGATGACCGGCTGGGCCGCGCGAAGGATGCGGAAGGGGGCGGTGAGGTGTACGTCCAGCATCGTCTCCCACTGCTCGTCGCTGGTCTTCTGCACGACGTCGTCCCATGTGTAGCCGGCGTTGTTCACGATGATGTGGAGGTCGCCGAAGCTCTCCACAGCCGTACGGACGAACGTGTCGGCGAAGGCCGGGGCGGTGACCGAGCCCGGGGCTCCGACAGCGCGGCCGCCTGCCTCGGTAATGGTCTTGACCGTCTCGGCGACCAGGGCCTCGTCGAGGTCGTTGACGACGACAGCCGCGCCTTCGCCGGCCAGCTTGAGCGCGATGTGACGCCCGATACCGCGGCCGGAGCCGGAGACGATGGCGACCTTGGAGTCCAGTGTGCCCATAGGGCTGAAGGTCCTTTCGGTGATGAAGCGGGTCCGGTCCCGCAAGGGCGGCCACGGGCGGCAGGGGCGGCTGTCCGACGGCGCCGAGTGCGTCTTGGCGCGGGAGCGGGGTGCCGTGGGGAAGGGAGGCCGCGAGCTCCGGTTCGGCCGTGTGGCGTACGGCCAGACATGAGCTCAGAAGCGAGTGCGCGTGTTCGGGACCGAGGGACGTGCGTGGGCCAACGGCGGTGCCGCGTAGGGCCCTTGCCGCGCTGCGTCGGGCGGGGCCACGCATGCCCGTCGCAGTTCAGTCGAAGGTGCCGTGCCGGCCGGCGCCGTCGGTGAACCGGACGGCTCCCGAGTGGCCGTCCGACCGCAGCGACTCCAGACCGACGGCTGTCTCGAAGCGCAGGGCGTCCGCTTCCGACAGTGCCTCCTGGACGTGGACGGACCGTCGGTCGTTGCGCAGGCAGGTCTGCGGGAAGCGGGAGATCCGCCGGGCCAGTGTCTCGGCCTCGCTTCGCGCGGTGCCCGGATCGACGACCCGGTTGGCCAGGCCGAAGTCGGCGGCCTCCCGGGCGTCGACGGGGCGTCCTGTGAGGATCATGTCCAGGGCACGGCTCGTCCCGATCAGCCGGGGGAGCCGCACGGTGCCGCCGTCGATGAGCGGTACTCCCCAGCGGCGGCAGAAGACGCCGAAGGTCGCGTCGGCGGCGGCCACCCGCAGGTCGCACCAGACGGCCAGCTCCAGGCCGCCCGCGACGGCGTATCCCTCGACCGCGGCGATGACGGGCTTGCTGAGCTGGAGCCGGGTCGGTCCCATGGGGCCGTCGCCGGTCATGCGCACGACGTTTCCGCGGTCCGTGTTCACGCCCTTCAGATCGGCTCCGGCGCAGAAGTGGCCCCCAGCGCCCCACAGCACCGCGGCGTCGGCGTCGGGGTCGGCGTCGAAGGCGCGGAAGGCGTGGGCCAGCTCGGCCGCCATGGGTCCGTCGACGGCGTTGCGTCGCTCCGCCCGGTCCATGATGACGGTGGTGACGCGGTCCCGTGTCTCTACCCGGATCGACTCGTAGGCGTGCTTGGAGCCGGTCATACCCGCCCCTCCCACAGTGGTTCACGCAGCGCGCGGCGAAGAATCTTGCCGACCGGGGACTTCGGCAGTTCGCCGGTGAACTCGATTCTCTTCGGCACCTTGTAGCCGGCCAGGCGGGACCGGACCAGGTGTCTCAGTTCGTCCTCTGTGGCGGAGTGCCCCTTTCGGAGGTGGACGAACGCGGTGACGGCCTCACCCCAGAGCGGGTCCGGGGCACCCACGACAGCGCATTCGGCTACCGCGGGGTGTTCGGCGATGGTGTCTTCCACCTCTCGCGGGTACACGTTGTAGCCACCCGTGATGATCATGTCGCTGCGCCGATCGACGAGGAAGAGGTAGCTGCGGTCGTCGGCGTAGGCCATGTCCCGGGTGCGGATCCAGCTCTCTGTCGTGATCATCTCGGTGTTCAGCTCTGGCGCCTCGTGGTAACCGGCCATCTGGCTGGCCGACTTGACCTGCACTTCGCCCGTCTCCCCTGGCGGGACGGGCACTCCCTTCTCGTCCGTCAGCCGGACGGCCATGTCGACCGAGGGCTGACCGCAGGATCCGGCGAGCCAGGGATCGAGATGGTCGCTCTCATTGAGGACCGTGATGGCCAGCGGTACCTCGGTCTGGCCGTAGTACTGCTTGAAGATCGGGCCCCACAGACCGATGGCGCGTTCCAGGAGGGGCCTGGGCATCGGACTGGCGCCGTAGACGACCGTACGTAGCGAGGAGACGTCGGCGGCCTCCAGGGTGTCGCTCGCGAACAGCATCGCCAGCATCGTCGGCCCCAGGTTGATTTCCGTGGCGCGGTGGTTTGCGATCGCCTCGACAAGCGTCGCCGGCTCGAACCGGGGCAATACGACGGCCGTGCCACCGCGGGTCCAGTAGGGGAGCACGAAGGTGCCGCTGGCGTGGATCAGCGAAGCAGCATGCAGCATGACCGAATCCGGTGCCGGTGACAGAAAGTCCGCCAGGATGTTCGCGGTGATCGCGGCGTAGGAGCCTTGCGTGTGTGTCGCGGCCTTCAGGACTCCGGTGGTGCCCGAGGTGTGCAGCAGCAGCATCGGATCCGACTCGTCCAACTGCACCGCGGGGTCCGAGGCGTCGGCGGACTCGGCCGCGCTGAGGAGGTCGATCCCACCTCCCGCGCCCGGCCCCTCCAGCCCGATGGTGTTCAGGCCGTTCAGGCTCGCGGCCAGTTCGGTGGCTTCCCCGGTGAGATCCGCGTCGTGGAGCAGCCACTTCGTGCCGGTGCCCGTCATCATGCGGCGGCGCTCGGTGGCCGAGAGCCGGGGATTCAGCGGGACCCGCACGATGCCCGACTTGAGGCAGGCGAAGTCAAGGGAGACCGACCACAGGCCGTTGTCTATCAGCATGCCGAGCTGGTCGCCCTTCGACATTCCGGCGCCCAGCAGGACGTTCGCGAAGCGGTTCGCCGCCACGTCCACCTCTGTGAAGGACAGCGAGCGGTCGCCGAAGACCACCGCTCTTCGCGCGGCGCGCCGCGCACCAGATCAGCGGCCAGAACCATGAGCCCTCCCTGAAACAGACCGTTCGGTCGGTCTGATTAGACTATGAAGGGTGGAAACAAGCAAGAGACGTCAGCAACGATGGCTGTCGACCCGCACCGCCCTGTTGGACGCGACGGTCAGGACTCTCGTCGACGATGGTTACGCCAGCACGACCATGCAACGCGTCCAGGCCCGCGCGGGGGTGTCCCGCGGATCGCTCACCCATCACTTCGCGTCCATGCAGGAGCTGCTCGCCGCCGCCGTGCACCACGTCGCCGAGGGCCAACTGCGAGAGCTCGAAGAGATGATGCGCGGCGCGGACGCTCCGACCGGCGTCGAAGCCCTCGTGGCCGTGATGTACCGGTTCATGTCCGGGCCCCTGTTCACCGCGGGTCTCGAACTGTGGATGGCCGCACGCACCGACCCCGCCCTCCGGGAGGAACTGATCCCCGCCGAGCGCGAGTTCGGGCGACAGCTGCGCTCGGCCCTCAGTGGGGCCTCGGCTGGATCAGGCGGTCTCCATCTCGAACGTGACGATCTGGAGACCCTGCTCGCCCTGCTGCGCGGGTTCGCCGTCACAGGTGTCCTCCGGGAGAACGCCAGGACGCAGCAGGAGTTGCTCACTCGTTGGGTGTCTCAGGTCCAGGGGGCTACACACCGTGACTGAGTACTTCTTCTCTCATGCTTTCTGACGATCGCCGGTCAGGTCCGCTCCGACTGCGGCCTCGGATCACGTCGAGGTCCCGTTGGCCGGCTGTTCGCCGCTCTCCCCGACGTGGAAAACCCCGGCAGGGGGGAATGCGCGCCACCCAGCTACCCCATCAGCCGTATCGGTCCGGTTGCGTGTGAACGTCCGCTTTGCTGGGCGATCGAGAGCCGACGCGTAATGATCGTCCTGCCTCGAGTGCGGAAGTGTGCGGCAATCGCGTACGGCGCCGTTCACACCAGGGGGGCGCCGGTATCCCGGTCGGTGAGTGCCGCGGCGGGTTGGTTGGTCGCCCACCAGGCGGCTATCTGGGTTCGGCGGAAGAGGCAGAGCTTCGTGCGGATGTTATCGATGTGGCGGTCGACGGTACGTGGGGACAGGACCAGTCGCGTGGCGATCTGCTTGTTGCTCATCCCCTGGGCTACCAGCTCGGCGACCTCCCGCTCCCGGGGGCTGAGCGGGTTCTGCCCCTCGGAAGCGGCAGTCGCTGCGGGGGCGATAACGATGTCAAGGGCCAGCGCGACGGCCTCGGCGCGGTTCTTGGCGGCTCTGCCCGCCGCGAACGCCTCCTCGTACACGCCCGTGCCCACGGCCCGGACGATCTCCTCCTCGCAGCGGGTATGACGATCCATCAGCTGCGGGAACGCGGAGGCGGTGACGCCTATGTCCCGCCACACCGCATCAGCGGCCCCCAGCTGGCGGGCCGCCCGCTCGTGGTCACGGCAGGCGGCGGTCGCCACGGCGAGATCCTCCAGCATGAACGCGCACGCCATGTAGTCCGCGAAGCCCTGCTGGATCTCCAGCGCGCTGCGCAGGTGCTCCACGGCCTCCCACACCTCGCCGCGCAGGGAGGCGGCGGTGCTCATGGCCCAGAGTGCGTGTGCGTGGCCCCGCTGGTCGCCGTACTTCTCGGCGACGGCCAGCGCTCGCACGGCGGTCGCAGTGGCACGCGGATCACCGCACATGAGCTGTACGAAGCCCAGCTGGAACAGCGGCATGGCGTTGTGGGACTCCTGGCCCAGCCCGGTGTTGTCGGCCACCGCCTGCTCCAGCAGCGCCGCAGCTTGCTTCGGCTCGTTCCGGAACACCCAGACCAGCGTTCCCCGCTGGTGCAGAACCTCCGGACGCACCGTCGGGTCGCCCAGCGCGGCGCCCAGTTCCTCGGCCTCGTCCAGCCGTCGGTGGGCCGCCACGGGTTCGCCGAGCAGCAGCTGCGTCATGGCCATGGCCAGCAGCGCCCGCGTGCGAGCCGGGGTGGGCTCGGGCGCCGCGGCAAGCGCCCTCTCGAGCCGGTGGTGGCCCTCGCGGAGGAAGCCGCCGAGACACCAGTGATGGCAGAGCGATCCGGCGAGAACCAGTGTCGCCTGTGCGTCCCCGGGATAGTCCAGGGCCGCCAGCAGATCGGTGTGATCGGCGCGCAGCCGAGCCAGAGCCTGCTGCTGGCCCGGCCCGTACCAGTGGTCGGTGACGTGCTGGGCGGCGGCGATGTGGAAGTCGCGGTGGCGCAGCCGCAGGGTTTCCTCCTCACCGGACGCGACGAGCCGCTCCCTGCCGTACTGGCGTATGGTCTCCAGCAGGCGGTAGCGCGGTAGTCCTTCGGCCTCGGTGGTCAGCACGACGGACTGGCTGATCAGGCCGCTCAGTAGGTCGAGTACGTCGTGTGACTCCAGGCCGTCGCCCGAGCAGACGCCCTCGGCCGCCTCCAGGGCGAAGCACCCCGCGAAGACCGACAGCCGGGCCCACAGCAGACGCTCCTTCGGCGAGCACAACTCGTGGCTCCACTCGACCGTCGCGCGCAGGGTGCGGTGCCGGGGGAGCGCGGTCCTGCTGCCGCCGGTCAGCAGGGCGAAGCGGTTGGCGAGCCGCTCCGACAGCTGTTCCACGGTGAGTGTCCGCAGCCTCGACGCGGCCAGCTCGATCGCCAGCGGTATCCCGTCCAGGTCGGCGCAGAGCCGGGTGGCCGCATTGTCCGCGGCGTGCGGCAGTCGGATGTCCGGTCGCAAGGCCGTGGTCCTGACCCTGAGCAGCTCGACCGCCTCGTCCAGCCTCAGGGACGGGACGGTGTAAAGGTGTTCGCCGACGATGCCGAGCGCCTGCCGACTGGTCGTCAGCACTCGGAGCTGTCCGGCGGCGGACAGGAGCGCATCGGTCAACTCGCCGCACGCGTGCACCTGTTCCTCGCAGTTGTCGAGCACGATCAGTGCCCGGTGCCCGGCCAGACGTGTCGTCAGCTGCTCCAGGACGGGTCTGGTGCCCAGGTCCGGCACGCCGAGCGCCATCGCCACCGCGGTCGCCACGGTGCCCGCCCCCGCACTCTCCGTCGCGGGCACCCGCGCCGCCGCCAGATCCACCAGCCACACGCCGTCCGGGAACGCCTCCACGACCGAGGCGGCCACCACGAGCGCCAGCCGCGTCTTGCCGATACCGCCTGCTCCGGTAAGGGTCACCAGCCGCTTGTTCTCCAGGAGCCGGCGGACGTCGTCGACCTCTGACCGGCGGCCGACGAACTCCGTGAAAGCCTCGGGCAGGTTTCCTGTCTTCAGGACCCCGACAGCCATGCCCTGCTCCTCTCCGGCAGCCCCGGACGGGCACCGAACGGGCCATCGGCATGGCCCCCATGCCCGAAGGCCGCGGATAGTGGGTCTGCCGTGTGCCGGTCGCACGCGACAACGCATCGGGCAGGGACAATCGCCGGTTGGCGTGGTGGCCCTCGCGTTCAATTCCGAGCTTCGAACACAGCAAGCGCCCTTGCATAGCTGTGACTTTAGGAGTCGAACAATAGCCCTGTGTCCGGGTGAAATCCCACTAGCCATGGGCGTGACGGGTATCTCACCCGATGTGCCGGTGGCGGGTGGTTCGCCGCACCAGGCTCCCCGCCGCCGCCGGCGTCCCGGCGCGGCCCAGGCCGCCGCCGTAGGCGGACGTGTGGACGATGCCGGTGAAGGCGATCCGGCATCGTGAAAGTGTGCCCGGCTCCGGGAGGCGTAGGAGCAGCGCGTCCACAGACGCTCCACCGTTCCTGTGGCCGGGGCATCTGTCCCTAGCGCGGACTCGACAGGGGACAGGCCGAAAATTCTGTCCCCTGTCGTGGTGCCACGATTGGATCTGCCGTAGCGGTGGGTTGCCGGCGGTCTCTGGAAGTGAGTTCTGGATCGCTTTCAGAGACCATCTTTGAACCTCCGTCGATCTCGTACATGCGTCACGGGGGCGGGCTCGGCACTCATGAACCTCTCCGCTCTCAGTGGCCCGGCAACGGGCTTTGCGGAGAGCTTTCGGGTGCTCCGCACACCGCGGCTGCACGCCTACGCGGTGCGGCCTGGTGGGCGGATTCTGCCGGTACCGGGCGGGCCGGAGTTCCCCTTCTTCACGGCCGCGGGGCCGTGCTCCGGCCTGGCAGGGGGTGGGCATGGTGCCCAGTACGGAGCAGGTCGGCAACGTCAGCGTCGCGCGGTACGAGCAGATCGTGGAGAGGCTGCGTGAGGCCGTCGACACGATGGCGAAGTGCCAGTTCATGATCGGTGACGGCGCCCTCGAAGTGGTCCCGATGCAGGAGCACGGTGGGCGGTCCGTCGGGGACGACCTGTTCGGGGTGTCGGCGTGGCTGCACCGGTTGTCGGAGGACACCAACGTCCCCACAACACGATCAAGGAGTACCGGTGGGTGGCCAGCCGGTTCCCGGAACGGCACCGGTGCGCGGGGGTGGCCTTCAGCACGCACCAGGTCCTGGCGGCGATCTCGGATCCGGAGGAGCGGTGGGCGGTGATCAAGAATCCGCCGCTGGACGAGCGGACCGGGAAGCGACGGTGGACGCCGGAGACGACCCGGCAGCGGGGCGGCTAGCGCGGGCCGGGCCCGGAAACGGTGCAGGAGAAGGTGGAGGCCGTGCGCGACCTGGTCGCCGACGAGCAGGTCGCCTTGAAGGTGGCGATGGATCTGCTGCGCCGGCCGGAGGTGGCGTTCAAGGCGATGCGGGATGACACGGCCCGTCATCAGGTCAACCATGCCCAGGTCGAGCAGGCCCGCCAGCTGCGTGAGATGCATGAGGCGGAACACCGGTGAGCCGGAGCCGTTCGAGCCGACCGTGCGCCGGATCAACCATGCGCTGGAGTTCCTGGACCTGGTCGGGGCCAGCGGCCCTTCTCCGACGACGAACGCGAGACCGTGCACCGCAACGTCGACCGTGCCCGCGCCACCTGCGAGTGGATCCTCACCGCCGTGGACACGGGCAGGTCGACGTCGACGAGGAGCTCGCGAAACTCCTGCGGGATGAGTAGGAATGCCCCGGTCGCGGCACCGGGGAGATGCGGGACGCGAGCACGCGGAAGCGATCTGGAAGGCACCCAATCAGGCCCGCCGGGCGGGCCTGCACACGCCGCAGCTGATGCGGGCCACCGAACTGACCCGCAGCCAGGTGCAGTCGGGGTGGCGATGATGCGCGACATCACCACGAAGAAAGGGTGGCCTCCGGTGATCTACACCCGTGCGGACGGCTACCAGTTCACCGCGGACCCGAACGAACTGGAGTCCTACAGGTGAGGCAGTGCCGCTGCCGTGAACGTCCTGTCCGCAGGCGACGTTCGCCGCGCAGGCCGAGCGGCTCACCTTCCGGGGCGGCCGGCGAAGCGCCGCTCTGCGGACAGGGCTCGAACATCTGGCGGTGATGTCGGCCCGTCGGGCCAGCGGGCCCTACTGCCCCAGCCCTGACGGCCGGTGGCAGTAGGGCAACGCCACTGTGACGACAACGGTGATCCTCTGTGGCCCTGGCACTGGTATTGATCCAGACCTCTTTCGGAGACCACCGACAACAGGGCGGGGCGGGACCGAAACCGAAGCGTCAGCCACCGTGTCGCTTCCCGACTCCACTCAGGTCAGGTCGGCCCAGAAGTTCTTGTTGCTGCTCTCGGACGGCACCGTGAAGTCGCGGGAGACGAGGTATCCGAATGTGCAGTCCGGGCTGGAGAAGGTGATCAGCTTCACCTTTGCGCCCAGGATGAGATCCTGACGTCCGTCCTTCCAGCCTGAGCCCGCGCTCAGCGGCCGGCAGATCGTGAGGGGCTCGCCGAACCGTGTCGAGGTGCTGACGTAGACCGAGCGGCCGTCAGTCTTCACCATGAGGTGGGCGAGGCCGTTGGTGGCGGCTGAGGCGGGAACCACGGTCGTGCTCAGAGCCAGCCCCGCCGCGGCAAGGGCGGTGCCGGCGGAGAGGCCGTAGCGGATCTTCATCGGGGAACCTTTCGGCAGGTCTCGAAACATCAGGATGTCCTTACTTTAAGTATGCGAAACCGGGCGTAAGTGCGGAGGAGAGGGTGATCATCCTCATGCCGATCACGCCATCGGTAGCTGCCGGGAGGCCGCCCACTCCGCGTCCGCCACGTCTGTCGTACGGCGGCGCCGCAGCTCGGGCCGGTCAGGCGGGTTGCCTCGCGTGGGAGTTAGCGACAGAGCAGCGGAGTCGGACGGCACGGCTGGCGCAACGGCACGTATGAAGCCTTCACTGGGTCGCGGGCGTCAGCCTTCGCCCTGGCCCTGGGGGAGCCGTGCATTGTCGGTTCCCCTCGCAGCGTGGAGACGATCTATGCGGCCAGTCCCTCGGTGAGGGTGGCTCGGCGGCGAAGGCATGTGGCGGACAAGGGGGCCACCTCATACCCGTCGTGCTCGCCCGCAACCCATGCCCACTCGCACGGACCTGGGCCCACTCACGCCTGATGCCCGGCCGCGCTGTGCGCAGCACAGCCGGGCATCCGTGACGCGATCGGCCCGGACCTGCCGACCCCCGTAATTGTCGGCCTGCCTTCACCACACCGTCGGGCGAGGTACTGACCGCCCTACTTCGCCTACGGCAGCGGGATGACGAACTTCGTGCCCGCCTTGTGGGCGACGGTCGCCTTCTTCGTGGTCTTCTTCGCCGCCTTCCCCCTGGTGGCCTTCTTCGCTGCCTTCTTTGCTGCCTTTGCCTTGGCCTTCTTCTTCGCCGCCCGCTCCTTGGCAGCCTTCTTCTTCGCCGCCCGTTCCTTGGCCGCCTTCTCCTTCGCGGTCTCCTTCTTCTTCCCCTGGTCCTTCGCGCCGCCGGAGGACGCAGCGACATCACCCGCGATGAAGTTGACCTTGCTGTCGTAGGTCGTGGCCAGCGGGCCGGTGACCGACGACGGCGCCGACGTGGTCACGTCCACCACGTCCGTGAGGGGGTTGTAGACCGCGCTGGAGCTGTACCCGGCGGTCTGTATCTGCGTCATCACGTCGCTCTCGATCGAGTCGACCTCGTCGTTGGTGGCGAACTGGCTGTACTCGCCGGTGAGCACGATGTCGGGGTCGGAGAAGCCGGTGAACCCGTCCGGGTACGTCCAGGTGTCGGGAACCTTTCCGCCCGTGAACACCAGCGTGACCTGGCCGTCGGTGTCGACGTACGAGGTGAGGGCGCCGTTGGCCTCGGCGATCTCGTCGATCAGCGCCCAGTCCGCCGAGCTGATCCCGGGGCTGCCGGCCACGATGTTGATCTTGCTGTCGTAGGTGGAGACCAGCGGGTCGGTGACCGACGTCGGCGCCTTGGTGACGACGTCCACCTTGTCCGTGTCCGCGTTGTACTCGGCGATGGCGTTGTAGCCGCCGGCCTTGATCTTGTCAATCGCGTCCCCCTTGATCGAGTCGACCTCATCGTTGGTGGCGAACTGGCTGTACTCGCCGGTGAGCACGATGTCGGGGTTGGCGAATCCCGTGAATCCGTCGGGGTAGACCCAGGTGTCGGGAACCTTTCCGCCCGTGAAGACCAGGGTGACCTGGCTGTTGTCGTCGACGTATTCCAGGAGGGCGTTGTTGAGTTCGCCGATCTCTGTGACCAGCTGCCAGTCGTCGTTGCTGATGCCCGCGTCGAAGGGGGCGATCTGCGCGTAGGACGGGGCGGCGGCGCCCAGCATGAGCGAGGCGGACAGGACGGCGCCCAGGAGGAGCTTCCGGGGCATTCTTCTTCGCATTTTCCATACCTTTTTTGGTCGGCCGTGCGCCCGTATGCGATTTCACCTGGCGCTTGGACGGGGCGCAGGGGATTTCTGGAGCGATCTGACGTGACTGCACTTCACCCCGAGCGCAGGGTCTTTCCTGCGTCGAGTCGCGCTCGCGGATTCCGGGGAATGCCAAGGACCGGGCGAACGGGTCTTCTGGGCCGTCGCGGGATGCGGGGTGGCGGGTGCCGGTGAGGGCTTCGCGTGGGCTGTCACCGAGAAGGGTTCGTCGCCCGGTCGACGTCCTCTGGCGAGGCGTCGCGAAGGTGAAGCCGTGGGTCGGGTGAGCGGTGTCCCGGCCCGGGGCCGTCGCTGTGGCGGGCCGGTTCCGCCTCGGTGCGCGTCATGGCAGCAATCGTCGAGGTGGGGACTCCGTCGGCGCCATGGGCGTTTTTACGCATTCGCACGCGGTGGGTACCAAGGGTTCGTTGAATTGTGTATCAATGATGGACGTCGTACGTCGGCGACCACCCCACCGAGCAGGCCCTGAATTCAACGGTCCCGCCCTTGTTCGCACAGGTGGCGAGGGGTTCGTGGTCGACGGGCGGTGGGCCGGTCGCCCTGGTGCCGCAGGGCGCCTCGGGCGGGTAGGGCTGCCCCCCGGTGCGGCGCGGAGCAGGGTGACACCATGTCGGCCGGACGGGCTTTCGGCCCCGGGCACCCGGTCTCACCTGCGTGTTGTCGTTCCGCGGGGGTCGGCGAACCGCAAATACGCAAAAACACCCATGTTCCCGGGCCGCTCCCCGCGCCCATGCTTGCTTCCGCATACCCCGGACCGCGCCGGGCGTCTACGAACGCTTGCGACCCGCCGCGTCTCCGCGACTGCCCGCCCAGGTGGGGAAGGCCGTCGCCGGAGCGTGTCGGACTGCGCTCCGTGCGGGTCACGGACGTCGCCTCTGGCATGGGCACGCACCTGACCTGCGCGGACGAATCTCCCCTCCGGACGACACCGCGGCGCATCCGGTTCGGTCCACCTCGCAGCAGACAGAAAGAAGCGAAATGAGATCAGTATCGAGACGCGCGCGACTGGCCGGGGTGGTGGCGGCGAGTGCCGGCATCCTGGCCGGGACGCTGGCGATCCCCGCCACCTCGGCGGTCGCCGCGACCGTCGCCCCGCAGGCGGGTTCCTCCGTCTCCTCGTCCGCCACCGTCCGGACGGTGCCGACGCAGGGCCAGTGGAAGCGCATCAACCAGGTCTCGGAGAAGTACTCCGCACTCGGGATCTCCACGGACTCTAAGGGGGCCGACCCCGTTCTGCGACTCCCGGCCGGCACCTCCGCCGCGGAGAAGGCCAAGGTCGAGGCGGCGCTTCCCGACAACGTCGATGTCCCGGTGAAGACGAGCCGGCTGACGCAGAAGGCGATGACCGCGATCGACAAGACGGTGACGGACCGCAAGTGGGCCAGCAAGGCCCACACATACAGCGTCAGCACCAGCTACGACGCCGACTCGGACAAGATGATCGTCCGGACCGATGCTCCCCTGTCCGCTGTCAAGGGACTGCGCGCCAAGTACGGGAACTCGGTCACGATCAAGCAGTCCCGTTTCGAGCCCCAGAGCCGCTTCACCGGCTTCGGGACCTGGGGTGGGACCGCCATCGTCGGATCCAACAACAAGGGTTGTACCTCCGGTTTCGCCGTGCAGCACGCAGTGACTGCCGACATGCTCACGCTGACATCAGCGCACTGCTACAACGTCCTGTCCAGGGTCTGGGTACGCTCGTCCTCCTGGCAGGCCGGGGCGTTGCTGGGGAAAATCGATGGACGCTACACCAACTACGACACGGAAATCATCGCCCCCACCGCGAACCAGAACTACCAGTCGTGGCTGTGGGACGGTGGGACAGAGACCAGCAGCAGCTCGCTGTTCGTCCACGGTGAGGACACCGCCACCAAGGGCAAGAAGGTGTGCGTGAGCGGCGCCAGGACGTTCAACCACTGCGGCCACCCCATCCAGAACACCAACTTCAGTACCTGCTACGGCGGCACAGACGTCTGCATTACCATGTCACGCGCTTTCACCTTCGTCCGAGGTGGAAACAACTGGCCCTACTACAACAACGGCAGGATCACCCAGCCTGGTGACTCCGGCGCCCCTGTCTACACGACGGACAAGACCGGTGCCGCCGCCTTCATCGTCGGCCTGAACTCGGGCGGCGTCGGTGATATGTGCTGCGATGACTTCCAGATGATCGCCGTGAAGTGGACTGCGATCCGTGACGGGCTGCACCTCCGTCTCAAGACGAGATAACCACGACCGTTGACGGCGTTCGCGCCTGGCGGAGCCCGGCGGACGCCGCCGGGCTCCGGCCCCACGGTCGCGTTCCGGGCGACCGGCATCGCCCCCGTGGCGGACGCCCCGCCGCGCAACGGACTCCCGCGTGCCGGCCCCGCCCCGCCGCGTCGACAAGTCCGGACGGCGGCATCCGCCCCGGCACCCCTCGCACAGACCTCACAGCAGCGGCCCCGAACATCACGGAGCCGTGTCGCGCAACCGCCCTGGAGCCCCGCAATGTCCCCATCCCGTACCAGCGCCGGCTACCCGGCCACGCCCATGAACCAGGGCGGAGCCCAGGGCCGACACATCGGCGTCAGGCTCGGCGCCTGGCTGGCGTCCAGCGTCCCGTACTTCGGTCCTGTCGTCGGGGTGGCGGCCCTGCTGTTCGGCCTTGCCCTCGCCGTCGTCGGTCCCGGCGTCACCGACGACGTCACACAGGCACTGAACTCCGGTGACTGGTTCGCATTCTCGACCTGGGGCGCGCTGAGCCTCCAGGCCGGTTCCACCACCCTGTCGGGCCTTCCCGTGGCCGTGGCCGGCTACCTCGCCTACGGCATCGCGGGACGGCAGGGAGTGGCTCCCGCCGTCATCGGCGGCATCGCTGTCATCGTGACCCAGGGCGGCATTCCCCTCGGCCTCGTCGCCGGAGCGGTCGCGGGTGCGGTCACCGTCCTGCTGCGACGCGTCCCGGCTCCGCCGAAGCTGCCCGGCCTCACCCGCTCCGTACTCTCTCCTGTGCTGGCGGGCGCGGCTTCCGCGGCCGTGGCCGTCGCCGTGTGCGGAACGCTCTTCAACATGCTGCTCGGGGCCATGGAGCACCCGATGATCGTCCTGCAGTTCAAGTACCCCTTGCTGCTCGGCCTGGTGCTCGGGCTGATGGTCTGCTCCGACTTCGGCGGGCCGCTGAGCAAGGCGGCCGTCTCCTTCGCCATGACAGGCGTGGGCGGTAACACCCCGGCGAACTTCAGCGAGCTCAACATGTCCATCATGGCGGCGGTGATGGCGGCCGGCGCGGTCCCCGCCCTGGGCCTCTCGCTCGCCGGTCTCGTGCGCGGCAAGGTGTTCACTCAGGCGGAACGCGACTACGGCAAATGCTCCTGGCTGTTCGGCCTGGTCTCCCTCCCCGAGGGGGCGATCCCCTTCGTCCTCGCCGACCCCCTGCGGATGATCCCCGCCTCCATGCTGGGCGGTGGCGTCGCCGGATCCCTGGTCATGCAGTTCTCCACGACGGTCTCCGTGCCGTTCGGCGGGTTCCTCTCCGTCGGCCACATGGGCAAGCCGTTCTTGTTCGCCGTCGCCGTCGCCGCGGGCGTCCTGACCACGGCCGCCGTCGCCATCGGCCTCAAGAGCCTCCGGCGTACCGTCGCCGCACCGGCCGAGGCCGTGAAGAAGACCGTCCGCGGCCGGAAGCCGGTACCGGCCGCCGCGAGTTGAGGACCGAGGACCAAGGGTTGAGGGTTGAGGACATCCGGCTCCCGGTCCGCGCCGACAGCGCGGGCCGGGAGCCGGATGTCCCCGTGCCTGGGCAAAAACACGACCCGAAAAGGTCAACAAGCCCTCAGGCTTGGCGATTTGCGTACCGTGGACATGGATTGGCCGGTAGTGCGCGAGGCAGAATCCGGTACGGAAAGCCCCTGATGATCCGTGTCACCGGCTGATCGGACCGGGTGCCTGACGAGTAGCCCGGCGAGCTGCCCGACGACTCGTCCGGGGCCGGTCGGAGGCCGTGGTGACACCGAGCCGGAAGCGAGACCGACGTGACGGACGCATCTATCGCCGCGGACGAACACCAGGCCGACATCCCCGCGTACCCGATGGTCCGGGCGGCGGCCTGTCCTCTCGACCCCGCCCCGGTCCTGCGGGCGAAGCAGCAGGAGGGGCCCCTCACCAGAATCCGGCTGTGGAACGGCAACGTCGCGTGGATGGTGACCAGATATGCCGAGATCCGCTCCCTCCTGGTCGATCCGCGAGTGAGCGCGGACGTCACACGTCCCGGTTTCCCGGCGCCGGTCCCCACCAACGGCAAGCGCACCGCGGGCTTCGCGCAGATGGACGACCCCGAACACGCCCGGCTGCGGCGGATGGTGCAGGCGCCGTTCACCGCCAGGCGGATGGAGATGCGGCGGCCGGTCATCCAGAGGCTCGTCGACGGCCTGATCGACGACATGCTGGCCGGGCCCAACCCGGCCGACCTGGTGGAGACCCTCGCGCGACCCCTGCCCTCGCTGGTGATCTGCGAACTGCTCGGCGTGCCGTACGACGAACACGTCGAGTTCCAGCGCAACGGCAGCCTCATCCTCGGCAGGAACACCCCGCTGGAGGAACGCGTCGCGGCCATGGGCCGACTGCATGCCTACCTCGACGCCCTGGTGGGCCGCAAGATGACTGAGCCCGCCGACGATCTGCTGTCCGGGCTCGTCGGACCCATCCAGGCCGGGGAGTTGACCCGTGCCGAGGCGGCCGAGATGGGCGCGCTCCTGCTGTTCGCGGGCTTCGACACCACCGCCAACATGGTCGCGCTCGGCATCCTCGCCCTGCTGCAACATCCGGACCAGCTCGCCCTGTTGCGCCAGTCCGACGATCCGGGAACAACGGCCGCGGCCGTGGAGGAACTCCTGCGGTACCTCAGCATCATCCAGACCGGGATCCTCCGAGTGGCATCGGAAAACATCGAGTTGGCCGGTGAGGTCGTACGGGCGGGGGAGGGCATCGTCCTGGCCATCGACATCGCCGACCGCGACCCCGAATCCCACACCGGTGACCTCGACGGCATCGACATCCGGCGCGCGAGCCATCGCCACCTGGCCTTCGGTTACGGCGCCCACCAGTGCATCGGCCAGCCGCTGGCCCGTATGGAGTTGCGGGTCCTCTTCGAGACGCTCTTCCGCCGTGTACCCACCCTGCGCCTCGCCACCGCCCCGGAGACACTGCCGTTCAAGACCGACGCGGTCATCTACGGTCTCCACGAACTGCCCGTCACCTGGTGAGGTCACGTTCACGCGAGTGGCTCCCGAGCAGAAGGGGACGGGGCCGGGGCGGCTCTCCGCGCGTTGGGGGACGTCCGTGCGGCGGCGCTCGCGTACATGGAACACGTACTCCTGCCAACATGCCCCTGGCATCTGTGTCCGTTTCCCCGCGGGCATGACCACACCGGGTGTGACCGTGCGGATGCCGCACAACGTCAAATCTTCGCGCCTCCGTAGCCTCTCGCGGAAACAATCCCGCACCCCTCGGCGTTGATGATCTCTGAGCCGAGGAGGGGAAGGTGTCGGGCCTGAAGCTGTTCCGCACGGATATAATGAAGGGCGGGGTGACCGAGGTTACGCCGCGGCTTGCTGAGGTCGAGGCAGATGTGCAGGGTCTCGTCGAAGCGCACATGGAGACGCTGCTGGGGGTGCGGTTCCTGGCGAGCGAGTACGGCACGGGGCCGGTTCACGGGGGTCGGGTCGATTCGCTCGGGCTGGACGAGAACGGTTCGCCGGTCATCGTTGAGTACAAACGTGCGACTGATGCAGGGGTGATCCACCAGGGCTTGTTCTACCTGGCGTGGCTGATGGACCATCGCGCTGAGTTCGAGCACCTGGTCCGCGACCGGCTCGGGGTGAAGGCCGCGGCCCAGGTCCTGTGGAGCGGACCGCGGCTGATCTGTATCGCCGGCGACTTCACGCGTTATGACGTGCATGCCGTGCGTGAGCACCGGCGGTCGATCGACCTGGTCCGCTACCGTCTTTTCGGCAGCGACCTGCTCGGGCTTGAGACCGTGGCGTCTGTGAGCGGCGGCATGCAGGTGGGCCGCTGGGCGCGTCACCCGGCGGTTGCCCGGGCGGCGGCCGACGTCCAGGGCGCGTCGATGGTGGAGTTGGCGGGCGTGGTCGACGAGGTCCTGCTCGGGCTCGGGGACGGTGTGAACCGTGTCGAGCGTAAGCAGTACCGGGCGTATCAGCGGCTGCGTAACTTTGCTTGCCTCTGCCCGCCGCAGCGCAGCAAGCTGCTGGTCTACCTGAAGGCTGATCCGAAGAACGTCGACCTCATTCCGGGCTTCACCCGTGACGTGTCCGGTCTCGGTCACCACGGTACGGGTGATCTGGAGGTGCAGCTGCGTACGCCGAAGGACGTGGAGCGGGCGCAGGATCTGTTCCGGGCCAGCTACGCGGCGGCGTGATCGCCTGCCGGCCTCTGGCTGCTCTGTGGTCGTGGGGTGGTGCCTTTCGACGTGCGGGCAGGGCGTGGCGGTGGACTACCAATGATGCGCGGGATCGCCGGTTTGGCTAACCGGCGATCCCGCGCTATGTTGCCCCGCTCGTGTGGGCCGATGGTCAGCGTGAACGGCCGGCGGGACGGCTGGCGGCGACCGCTGGAGTCGCCGGTGCACTGGCGGCGAGGCGGGTCTTGGGTTCGCGGCCCGGCTGGGGTTGGCGTGTGCCGGTCTCGTGGGCGAGGGCTTCGGAGAAACCGGCCAGCAGCGAACTCGGGACGTGGGGAGACGCTGTGGCAGTCCAGGTGGGCTTGTCGGGTCTGGGGCCGGCCCAGATGGTCCAGGTGGCCAGGTTCTGACTCGGATGCTGTGCGGCGAAGGCGTCGAAGCGGACGCCCGCGTCTCCTTCGGGGGACGTCCAGCGGATCCATCGCGCGTCCGCGGTGTGCTTCCATCCGGCGTCGGAGAGCGGCTGGGTTGCGGCGGTGACCATCTTCTCGTCCACCGGGGTGCCGACGCGGGTGTCCCAGCCGTCGCCGTCGGCGAGGTGGATCAGGAGGCCCTGTAGCACCGCGGTGGGGGTGGCGCCGGTCGCGGTGAGATGCCATATGCGGTCGGAGACGGGTGTCTCGTAGGCGGCTATGGTCCAGGCGGTCTCGTGGGCGGGGGTTTCGTGGACGCGTTCGATGCGCAGGGTCTGCGACTCGTGGATGGCGTGGGTCGTGTTGTCGGACCAGGTCCGCCACTTCTCGAACTCGCTGTGTGTGTCGAGGAAGGTGTCGAGGAGCGCGTCGTGGTCGCCGGCATCGGCCAGGTAGACGGGGACTGTCTCCGGCTTCGGGCGGGAGGGTTCGGACCGGGCTGTGGTGACGTCGAAGACGGAGGGCGCTGCGATGGCGTCGCGTTCGGTGTCGGTCAGGGGCGCCGGTCCGGGGCGCATATCGGCCGCGTGGACACGTTCGAAGGCGAGCAGTGCCTGCGCGGGTGAGCCGAAGGTGTCTGCGACCTGACGCAGGTGGTTCTCGCCGTGGAGGTAGACGGACTTGCCGCCTTGGTGCAGGTAGGTGCCGACCGCGACGGTGGTGTGGCCGTCGTGGGCATGGGCGTGGATGAGGAGGTGGCCGTGGCGGATGTCGTCGTGGATCTTCTGTGCCTGGTTGGAGATCTCGCGGATTTCGCTGCGGGTACACCACGGCATGGGGTAGTTCGGCCAGGTCCATCCCTCGTTGATGGCTTCCTGGAGCCGAGGTGTGATCTCGACGGTGATGCCTTGGGCGGTCAGCTGCTTGGCTGCGTTGTCGGCCCAGTGGGGCTCTTCGTGATCGATGCGGGCCAGGACCAGGACGTGGGTGGCGGCGACGCTCCAGTCGGCGGCTTCCAGGGCCGTGTGGGCGATGTGGGCCTGTGTGCCGGTCAGAATGGCCTGTACGGCGCTTGGGTGGGTGGGGTGGGTGTCGAGGCGGGCGTGGGCGTCGATGGCGGCAGTCATGTGGGGGTCTCGTCTGTTCTGCCGGTGTCCGGGCTATCGGGCCCGGCCACCGGCGTACTCGGGGGCTAGCGGGTTGCGGGTGTGGACCGGGCGGCGTGCGCGGCCCTGGTGGTCGGCGGTCCGGCCCGGGTGGTGGGTGCGGGCCGCCGCCGCTGGGGCGGGGTGGCTCCGGTGGCGTGCTGCCAGCGGGTGCGGACGGCGGAGAGGTCGGCGAGGGCGCGGCGGCTGCCGGTGATGAGCTGGTGGGGGGTGTTGGCGGGGTCGTCGGTGTAGGCGGTGATCGTGGCGGCGGCCGTGTGGGAGCGTGAGAGGAGGGCGCGTCGGAGGACGCGCTCGCCCCAGTACTCGGGGGATCCCGCTGTGTTGGAGACGATGGCCATGAGGTCGCGTGGGGTGAGGGAGTCGGTGATCAGGCCGTGGTGCTGGGCCTCGCCGAGGACGGTGACCGGGTCGACCATGTCCCCGCGGTGGACGAGGGCGGTGACGCATCGCCAGAGCGTGGCGTGCAGCGGCAGGACGAAGTCGGCTGGGGTCAGCCACCGCATCTGCCGTACCTCCTGGGGCATGGCGGTGGCCGAGGCGAGCAGGTCGCGTTCTTCGCCGAGGTCGTCCCCGCTCACCCGCCGGGCGGGGGCGGTTGGTTGTGGGGTGCGGGGGAGTGGGCCGGGGTGCGGGGCGAACTGCCCGGAGAGGTCGTCGAGCAGGCGGGCGAGTGCATCGGCCCGGGCCAGGACGGTGTCTGCGGGATGGGGCAGGGTGGGGTCGGTCGCGGCGGTCGCCAGGTGTTCGGCGTGGCCGCGTAGGGTCCGGCGGGCGTGGTCGGCGCGGATCAACCGGGTGTAGGCGGCGGCGTGTTGGAGGCGCGGACAGAACTGGATCAGTGCGTGGAGGTAGGAGGCGCTCAGGCCGGGGGCGTGGGGCCGGGCGGATTCCAGGACCTTGTTGATCCAGGTGGTGTGCTGGGCGTGCTGTTCGGGGGAGGGCGGTGGGAGTGTGCGGATCGCGGTGAACAGCGCTGCGTGGGTGTGGCTTTCGAAGTGGCCGGCCTCCAGGGTGCCGGTGTCGGCCAGGCGCTGTGGTTGGAAGAGGAGGGCGCCGAGGAGGGCCTGTTCGGCGTAGTGCACCGGCTTCGGGGCGGGCACGTCGTCGAGGTTGTCGTCCTCGGTGGGGGCGGGTTCGGGGGTACGGGGCATCAGGCGGCGAGGGTGAAGTCGTCGGGGTCGAAGGGCTTGTTCAGATGCGGGGCGAGGAGGTGGGCGGCGAGGAGTGGGGGGACGGCGTTGCCGATCTGGGAGAACCGCTGGCCTTTGTTGCCCTGCCAGGGGTAGCCGGCGGGAAAGCTCTGCAGTACGCCCGCTTCCTCGGCGGTGATCCTGATCGGGCCGGGCACCGGCTCGGGGACGCTGTCGGCAGGGCTGCCGGTGGGTGTGGTGATCCAGACGCATTCGTTGGCCCGGTGGCCGAAGAACAGCGTCCCGGCGGGTTCGTCGGCACGGCGCACGGTGGCCTTGGCCTGGTTGTTGTTGCGCAGCGCCCACGTCCACCGGGCCGCCTCGCCGTTGACGAACGGTGCCGTAGAGGTGGCGTGCGCGTTGTCGCGGGCACCCTGGTCTGCCGTTGCATCCGGTTCCTGTGACGGTGGTCGGAGGATGACGGCGTTCGTGGTGGTGGGGTGGCGCCAGGTGCCGCGGTCACGGGCGTCGACCAGTGTCTTGCGGGAGCCGGAGGGGAAGGGTTCGGGACCGCCTCCGGGTCCGCCGCCGGCGCACACGGTGGGGACGGGGCGGTCGGTGGCGCCCCAGCCGAGGGCCTGGGCCATGGACACCCATCGGGCGCGGCCCGGACCGAACAGCGACTCGGGCTCGGCGACTTGGGCGTGCGTCGGGGGCGGCGGCTGGGCGGAGCGGACACGGGAAGCGAGCAGGATCGCCCGCTTCCGGGTTTGGGGGACGCCGTAGTCGGCGGCGTTGAGGATGCCCGTCCACACCGAGAAACCCCAGCTGCGGAGGATGGCGGCGTACTGCCGCCACAGGGGGAGCACGTCGGGTACCTCCTCCATGACCACCCACTCAGGCTCGCCCATCGTGTTGAGGGCGTGCAGGTAGCGCATCGGCTCGGCCGCGAGGAGGGAGCGTTCGTCCGCGCACGCGCTGAGCAGCTGCTCGCGGGTGTCGCGGCCGGCGGCGAGGTCGGCGACGGCCTGGTGGACGAGCGGCTGGTCGACCAGGCCGAGGCGTTTGCCTGCCATGCTCCATGCCTGACATGGCGGGGAGGCGATCAGCCCGAGGACCCGGCCGGAGAAGATCCACGCCGGGTAGGCTGCGACGTCGGTGCGGAGCGTCAACTGCCCGGCCGTCGCACGGGTCTTGCAGGCCCACTCGTCCCACTCCAGACCGACATCCCGTGCGCCGAGGACGGTGAGGGCGTGGCTCCAGCCACCCGGGCCGGCGAACAGGTCGAGGATGATCCGCCTCAAGAAGCCAGCCCGAAGTCGTCCCGCACCGGCTCGGCTTCGCTGCGGCAGGCCCGGGGGGAGCAGTCGTCGGCCACGCCGAGCTCCAACTCATCGACCGCGGTGGGCCGGTTATCGAGTTCCTGCTGGCGCGCGGCCCACTCGGCTGCCGTCACGTGATCGATTGGGGCCTCGCTGAGCGGTACGCGGGATCTGTGCAGGTACGCCTGGTCCAGCAGGGAGTTGGCGGAGGCGTTCGCGCGGGCATTGGCCTGGCGGATGGCCGTGTCGAACGCGACCACGGCCTGCCAGTCGTCCGGGCTTGTGACCTGGATATTTCTCCACTGCCCGTTTTTGTGGAAGGGGCAAGCTATTGAGAATCGAGACAGGTTCATGTCCTTGCGCTGGGGGTGAAAGCGGCATATCGGTATGGCCGTTGGGATGCCTGAACGGGTGTTGAGGTACACGGCCGTGGTGTGTGTGCCGGGTCCTGGCACGAGGTGGGGATGACCGCACGGTCGTGATGGTGAGGGCCGGGGCCTGTGTGATCCACGCAGCTGGCGTGTGTGGCCGGTCGTGCTGTTGTGCCGGACGCGGTGACGGGCCGTCGGTGCTATCGGCCGGTTCGGCGGGGCGGTGTGGCTGTGGCGTGCGCGGGCTGCTGAATGCGGCCGGTGTCTGGAGCGCGTGGTGCTGCAGAAGGGGCGGTGACGGGCCGGCGGACGGTGAAGAACTGTCCGCCGTCGGCGGCGTGGTCCGTACCGAGGACGTGGTCTCCAGGTCGGAGCTCTGCGGCGCTGACGTGCAGGAGGTTGAGCTCGGTCGGCGTGTTCGTCTGGGGTGTCCAGCCCAGGCTGGAGAGCGCGCTCTCCAGCGGTAGTTCGTAATAGGTCATCTGGTGGCGAAGGGTGTCGGCCGGGATCTGTGTGTGGCGTCCCCAGTCCTCCAGCCCCATGCACATCCCGAAGGCACGGTGGGGGACTCCGGTGCCCAGGGTGGAGCGGTTCTGTGGTTCTTCGGTGATGGCCTGCTCAGGGTCCCAGCCCTGGGCCAGGCGCCGTCGCATGGTGCTGAGGGCACAGCCCGCCCGGGGGTCGACCGCCCAGTGGAGGAGAGTCTTTGTTTCCCCGAATGCCGATACCGGCAGGGCGAAGTCAGCTCCTTCCGCTCCCTTTTCCAGGGCTTCGGTGAAACTCATGCCTGATTTCATGATGCGGTTGTAGAGGGTGTGGTATTTGATTCCGCTCTGGTCGGCCCACCCGCGGAGCGTCAGCGTTCGCTCGTTGTAGGTGAACGTCATGTCCGGCTTGGTGTGACGGGACTTGGTGATGGCGTCCGCCGGGTTCCATCCCAGGGCGAGTCGGGTGCGGAGTGCTTCTCGGCTGACTGCGCACCGCTCGTCGGCTGCCCAGGCGGCGAGGGACTTCGATTCACCGAAGGCGGGAATCGGTCCGCGGGCGAGTTCCCAGTTGTAGCGGTCCACGCGCCGGTTCTCGGGGTGGCGGTGCCGTCTGTTGCGGCCGTGGGCTGCAGGGTCGGTCACGGTGTGGCGCCTCTCGGAGTCCACCCAGGCTCGCCGGCGTGCAGAGAGCGCAGACGCTCCGCAGCGAGCGGAGAGCGTTCGTCTCGGCAGGAAGTCCGCAGCCGTCCGCGTCTCGCGCGCCGAGCAGTCAGTGCGTGTGAGCAATCCGCCGGGGAGGCGAACGGGTTGAGGGTGATCTGCCTCATGTGGCCAGCCCGAAGTCGTCCTGCACAAACTCGGCTTCACCGCGGCAGGACCACGGGGAGCAGCCGTCGACCACACCCTGCTCCAACGTCTGCACCATCGCGGGCTGGTCGTCGAGTTCCTGCTGGCGCGCGGCCCACTCGGCTGCTGTCACGTGGTCGATCGGGGCCTCACTGAGCGGAACCCGGGATCTGTGCAGGTAGGCCTGGCCCAGCAGGGGGTTTCCAGAGGCGTTCGCGCGGGCGTTACCCTGGCGGATGGCCGCGTCGAACGCGACCACGTCCTGCCATTCCTCCGGACTCGTATCCCGGATATTTCTCCACTGCGCGTTTCCGTGAAATGGACAACCCAAACAACTCGATTTTGGAGTGTTTTCCAGGCCGATGGACTTCAGGTAGCGGGCGCAGTCCGTGCGCGACCAATTGAGGTCGATGAGGGGGTGCCGGTTGCGCATGTAGCGGACGTCGGAATCTTTGGCCCGATGAAATTCATCGGTCGAGATGCCGACCCACTGCTCGACGAAGACGTCCTTCGGGATGCGCTGTGGGTAGGGGTATCCGAGGAGTTCCCGGACCTGCTTCTTGATCGGCTTTACTTTATATTCCCCGGTGCACTGGCGCCGGGTCATTCCTTGCTTTCCGTCCTGGTTGAGGATGTAGAGGGGCATGGAGGCGAAGCGGTGTTCGGGGTCGAGGGCGTCATCGCGAATGTTTCCCGAGGTGACCCGAAGGACCGGTATTCCTGCGGGCGTGGCGATTTTCCTTTCGAGGAGGTCGAGATGTTCGTAGACCGCTCGCGGTTCCCAGCCGGTGTCGGCGAAGATGGCGTAATCGGCCTTCGGGAGGATTCCCTCGGCGGAGAGGGCGAGCATGGCGCTGGACTGGATTCCGGCACCGAGAGAAATGCATATGAGGGCGGGGGAGGCGGAGATGACGGGGTCCTTGCGTGGGGCGGGGAGGAGGACGGCGGTCAGAGCCGGACGCGGGTCCTGTGGGCCGGGGCAGGGACCGGTGGGGCCGCTGCCGTGAGTAGGGCCGGGGGCTGGGCGAGGAGCGCGCTGAGGGCGGTGATGCCGTCGGTGGTGCGGCGTATGCGGGAGTGCGGGATGCCGCCGAAGTAGGAGGGTGGCGCGGTCCTGGGTTCGCTGGTGGTCAGTCCGCGGGCGGCCAGGGTGCGCACCACGCTGATCGGCACGGTCACGTCGTGGCCCCGGACGCACTGGCGGCCGAGGTCTTCGGTGGCCGAGATGTGGCCGCGGGCGACTTAGAGGAGAGCGCAGTGAAACCGAGACAGCCGGCCGAAGGGATGGATCAGGGGCCCGAGCGCGCCACCGGTGCCGCCCTTGGCAGCGGCGGAGGCGGTGCCAGTGGGGATGCCGCTGTCGGAGGCCGGTCGGCTGTGTGGTGGGCGAGGGCCCGCAGCCCGTTCGGAGTGACGCTGATGAGTCGCCCCTGCCGCCGGACAGGAACGGAGACGGGGGTGTCCACCGTGCGTACGAGGCCGCGCCATTGCAGAGCCCGGAACGTGGCGATGTTGATCCTGGCACCGCTGGTGTTCAGCTCAGCCCGGAGCCTTTCGCGCCGGCCCATGACGTAGAGGGTGCCGCCCCCCTCCGACAGCGCCCGGAGAGCTGCGTACTGCGAGGCCGTGATCATCTCCACGGGCGCGGCCAGCTCGGGGTGCCCCGCGATGTTCGCGGTGATGCCGGTGATGGCGTGGGCCAGGGCGGTGCGGCACCGGACGAGGCCCTGGGCGGCGCTGGCCACGCGCTCGGCGAGGATCGTAGTAGCTGCCCGGCTCCGTGCCTCACCGGCGGCCTCCTCGCCCACGGTAGGGCCGAGGGCGGCGGGGAAGCCGTCGTTCACCGCGGAGGCCAGGTCACTTGCGGCGTGGGAGGCGTGGGCTGCGGCGGCGGCCAGCGCGGTGAGGGTGGGCCGGCTGCCGGGGAGGGGGTGGTAGTGGCTGCTGTCGAGGATGGTCAGCCGTTCCAGGGTCTGGGCGACCAGTCGGTGGATCGCACGGATCCGGGGTGCGATCCGGTGCAGCGCGTCGCTTCCCGGGCTCGCGTCGAGGTCGTGCAGTTCGGCGTGGAGAAGGTCGAAGTCGGCGGCGAGCCGGGTGAGGTGGGTGGTCTCGGCGGAGAGGTCGATCAGGGGCAAGACGCTCCAAGTGAACGGGGTGGTCAGCGGGAGCGGCGTGGAGCGCGGTCGGCAGGCGGTGGGACGGGTGTGGCACGGTTCGGGTGCGACGCCAGGGGGATGTCCTGGACGGTGGCGATGCCGAGCTCGACGCGTACGCCGACGCCGTCGGCGTGCAGGTGGGCCTCGGCGCGGACGACAGCGCTCAGCCGGTCGCGCTCGCCCAGGTGGCCGGGCAGTTTGTACGTCTGCGGTGCGCCGGTTGGTGTGAAGCCGTGCTGGGCGAGGACGGCGCCGGCCCTGTCGGTGGCCGCGGTCGCGGAGACGGTCTGGTCGGTGAAGCGGATGGTCGCCTCGGACGTGGGCGTGGGGTGCGGCTGGCGTGTCGTCCAGGCGAGGTCGACGAGGTCCATGGTGTGCGCCATGAGGCCGTAGGCCGCGGTGCCGGCGAGGTCGTGGGCCTCGGGGGCCGTCTCGGGCGGCAGGAGGAAGAGGGTGCGGCCCTGGTGGGAGCGGGCGGTGAAGCCGGCGCCGGTCAGGATGCGGGTGGCGTTGGGGATCGGGCGGTTGAGGACGACGAAGGTCCAGCCGTCGTCGGTCGAGCCGAAGAAGATGTCGTGGTGATCTGTGGCAGCCATGAAGTTCCGGGGCAGGGGGCGGGTTGCGGCGAGGACGGGGTCAGCTGGTGGGGCCGAAGTCGTGCTGGTGGGGGGTGTGTTTGGCGACGGCGCGGGTGGTGATGGCCTGGGAGGCGCGGGCGGAGGCGGCGGCGAGGGTGCTCGCGTCGGGTTCGGTGTACCAGGGGCGCAGAGTGAGGGTGGCGGCGCGCAGGCCGGTGGCGAAGAGCAGGGCGGTGCCCTTGGGCAGGGCGCGGATCGCGTCGGCGGGCAGGATCCTCTCCTGCCGCATCGACACGGAGGTCGACTTGCCCGAGTCGGAGGTGGAGGTCGAGGTGGTTTCGACGTCGTGGTCGCCGATGAGGCGGGAGAGTTTGTCGGCGAAGTCGGGGTCGTCGATGCCGGAGCCGATCACTTTAATCGTGCTCGCGGACCACATGGCGTCCATGCCCGCGTCGCCCCACACCTTCTGGCCCTGCCGGTAGGACTGCAGGATCGTGATCGGGATGATCCCCCGCGAGCCCAAGTGGGAGTACAGGTCGGGGAGATCGCTGATCTTGCACACGTTGGCGGCCTCGTCGAGGATCGCGAGCATCGGCGGGTCCAGCCGCCCGCCGGCACGCTCCGCTTGTGTGGTCGCGGCGCGCATCACGGAGTCCGCGCACGCCGCGATCAGCGCCGAGGCGCCTCCGCCGCCGTCCTTCGACAACAGGTACAGGGTGTCGGTGGAGGTGACGAAGTCTGAGGGGGTGAATTCCTGTATGCCGGGCTGGGGTGTGACCCAGGCGGCGATCTCGGTGTTGAGGAGGGCGGCGGCGTACTGGCGAGCGGTCTCGTAGATGCCGTCCCGGGTTTCCGGCGGGCCTTCGACGGTGCCCTTGAGCTGGGCGGCGACCGCGCTGAAGCCGTGGTCGCGCAGGATGTCGAGCGGGGTGCGGTCGGCAGGAAAGGCCAGCCACTGCATGACGTCGGTGATGGGCCGCTCGTCCAGGGCTGCGGCCAGGAACAACTGGCTCAGGATGTTGGACCCGGCCTTGGACCAGAAGTCGCCCTGCTGGGAGGCGTCCACGGAGGCGGCGAGGAAGTGACCGGCCAGGCGCCCCGCGCCGTCGAGGGTCTTGGCGTCGGCGAGCGGGTTCCACCACATGTCTCGCTCGGCGTGGGCGATCTGCTGCGGGTCCATCGACCACGTCCGGCCCGCCGCCGCCCGGGCGTCGAGGGTGGCGGTGTAGGCGTCGCCGGCGGCCTTGTTGGAGGTGATCATGACCGGGCCGGGGGCATTCAGGATGGAGGGGATCGCGAGCGAGGTGGTCTTGCCCGAGCGCGGCGCCATGATGGCCACGGCGACGTCCTCGTACCCCATGCGGACTTCGTGCCGGGTGCCCTGGAGGTTGCCGAGGAGGACGCCGGTGTCGGCGGCGTCGATGTGCTTGGCGTTCTTCAGACTCGGGCGCAGGGAGCGGGCCTTGGCGGTGATCGCCTTGGTCATCAAGGGCTCGATGTCCCTCGCCCTGGCCATCCCCACGATCCTCTTCCGGCCGCCGCCGGTGTTCTTACGCCGGACCCAGACGATGGCGACGGTCACGGCGAGGGCGGCCAGCACGGTGACGGGGACGATACGAGTCCCGAGAAGCAGGGCTGTTTCTCCGGCGGACGGCCAGAGCTGCTCGGGGCGGAGCAGGGCGTCGACCGGCCGGTACGCCGCCCAGGGACCGGAGTTGGTGATCCAGGCGGTGAGATTTCCGGTCAGCCAGGCGAGGTTGGACAGCGGGACGGCGACGGCGAGGATGCCGAGGAGTGCTTTGAAGGCGACGTCGTAGCCGTCGCCGCTGGTGGAGCGGAGTGAGGGATTCGGCAAGGGGGAGGGATCTCTCGACGGGGGTATGTCGGGTCAGCGTGTCCGGCGCCGTGGCGGCTCCGGCCTCGGCAGTGGTGGTGGCGTCGTTGTACGTCGGCGTCGTACGGCGAGGTCCTGGATGCGTTGCTCCAGCGGATCGAGTACGCCCTCACTCGGCCGCGCCGGCGCGGGAGCTGTGTGGAGGTGGGGCTGGGTTCGAAGGGGAAGGCTGAGAGGGTCACGGCGCAGGGGCGTCGAATCGGCGAGGGCGCGGGTGAAGGCGGTGACCAGGCGGAGCGGTGTGGTGTCGCTGACGTGGGCGCGCCAGATCACCGTCTCCGGATCGCCGGGAAGAGAGGCGGTGATGAACCAGCTGCCTCGACCTTGGTGGGCCCGCTCGATGCGGACGGGCGCGTCGGGGGAGGAGACCGAGAAGGCGGAGCGCTCCATCCAGCCTGCGGTGTGGAGGACTTCGAAAGGATCGCCCGGCGCCGATGCGGGTGCTGGGAGGATGAGGGCGTCGGTGAACGCGGAGAGGATCTCGACCGGGGTGCGGGCCCCGAACCGCGCGTACCAGGCGGGGTGTTCGGCGGTGGGGGTGTGAAGGATCGTCCACCACGGCTCGTCCGGATCCGGGTACAGACTCAGTTCCGCCTGCTGATCGGGACGGACCAGATGGACGACCGGGGCGAGCGGGATGTGGTCGTAGCGCCATCCGCCGGCCTGGTGGAGAGCGGCTGTGATCCAACGTGGGTCCCCGCCGCCTGCCAGACACGGAGGGCTCACGAGGATATCGTCGGCCCCGTCATCGGGCTGGACGAGCATCCAGTTCATCGTCGGGACCGCCGGGGCTCGTCCTGGGCTGGGGCCGGTGACGGAACGGGAGGCAGGGCTCCATCCTTCGCCTGCGGCATGTAGCGCTCGAAGTGTTCGTGCACGTGCGAGATCGCCGATGCGTGCAGAGACAACTTCCGTACCACGTGCCACGCCTTGGCATTGCGGGCGTCGATCAGGGCGTCGTACTCCGGCGTGCCGGCCGCAGCGGCTGCAGGGAGCTTGGCGAGGCGGATGCGGTAGTCCTCTTCGAGGGTGTCGAACGCGTCGAGGGCCTCTGCGCTCTTCTTCACCGCGGAGCCCCAGAGGCATACACGGGCACTGTGGTAGCCCAGGGCCTGCTCCAGTTGCCGCCGTTGTGCTTCCGCGATGGAGATCATCTCGCGGGTGAAGGCCCGAAGAGGGGCGACGGTGTTCCACACTGCGGCGTCACGCAGGCGGAGACGTCGTTCGTGGTGCTGATCGTCCTCGGGCGTATCCCTGGGGGCGTCGGGCAGCTCGTCGTAGTCGCTCCAAGCGGCTAGGCAGACCTCTCTGGTGAAGAGGGCCTTGCAGAGTTGATCAAGGCGCTGCCCGTGGGAAGCGAGCGGCTGCGGAGGTGTGCTCGGCTGTGTCACATTCCGTGGATCTCGTGTCACGGTGGTTCCGGGGGGCGTGTGATTGGGGGATTTCGGGTCCTGGACGGTGTGTGGGGGTGTTCGGCGGGCAGGGGTCGAACATGGGACCTCGCCCGCGCAAGCTTCGCCGTGCTCGTGTTGAGACGGCCAGATCATCTCTGCCGTGCGAGACCCCTTCGTCGGAGGGCGCGGACGGGGGTGAGCGGGCGTTTGGTGCCGCTGCCGGGCTGGTGCGGGAGAACGAGCAGCTCCACCATGCGATAGAGAGCCGGCCGGTCATCGATATGGCCCGAGGGGTACTGATGGCGACCCTTGTCTGCCGGCCGGAGGATGCGTGGGAGATCCTGGTGACCGTCTCGCAGCATGCGAATGTGAAGCTGCGGCTGGTCGCCGAGGCCGTCACGGAGATGGCGGCCGGGAAGCCGGTCCCGCCGGACCTTGAGCCTCATCTGACGGCTGCGGTGCGGGACTGGCAAACCAGGCGTGAGTAGGCGTTCTCGGGGTAGCCGGGCGGTGTGTGCCCGGGGAAGGGCCGCTCGTGCCTGGGGAGGTCGTCGCGGTCCTTCCCCGCACCCCTCCCGGCCCCGGTCGCGGCCGGTGCACGAGACCTGAATGGCCCCTCGGATCCCGCCGTCCTGCTGGTGGTGGCACGTCGGCGGAGCAGGAGAGGGCTATCGCTGGGCCGGCCGGGAGTGGCGGTGGCAGCCGGTGCCGGGGCCGAAGGCGCGGGGCTGGTCAGTGGGTGCGGTGGTGAGGCAGCGGCCTGGAGAAAGACGGTCGAGCGGCGGGCGATCCGTGGGCGGAGCGTCGGGCCCGGGCCGCGGCGATGCGTGTTTCGAGGAGAGCCTGCTCGTCGTCGTAGCTGTGGGAGGTCGGGTTGATGCGGGTGTGGGGCGCGCATCCGTACAGCGGGATTCCGATGGCCATCCGGGGCAGCGGGGCGGCGGAGGCGAGGCTGCGGGTGAAGGCTGCGACGACATCGGGCGGGGTGTCGGCGCTGAACGCGGCCGTCCACCAGCTGTACCCGTCGACTTCGCAGGCAGCACGCCACCGCACGTAGCCGGGTCCGGCCGCGGGATCGTCGGTGACCCGGACCAGGCCGTCCGGAGACACAACGGCGAAGGGATCACTCTCCGGCGTGGTCCATCCAGCCTCGCGCAACGGGCCGAGGGGATCGGGAGCGCGGGCGGAGGCCGGGCGCAGCATGGCTTCGACGACCGAGGTGACGTACTCGACCGGCAGATGCTCCCCGAGCACGGCTGCGCCTCCGGCCCGGCCGAGGGCGGACGTGGCGCACAGGCTCCAGGTCCAGGCACCGCCGCGGACGAGGGCGGCAAATGATCGGCCGTCGGGGCTGGTCAGAACGGTGTGCTGGTCGATCGGGGACGTGTCCCGCCAGCCATGGCCGTGTTGCAGCCATTGGGTCAGCTGCTCGAAGTCGCCGCCTCCCGCGAGGTAGCCGGGTGCTGTCAGGACGTAGGGGACGGTGGTGTCGGGCATGGGCTCCTGAAAGTGCTGGTGGCTGAATATCCAGGTGGATGTTCATTTCCGTGCCGGGATCCGCCGGACGGCTGCGGGTATCGGTATCGGTGCCAGTGGCGAACGGGCCTTGCGGGCAGTGGAGTTGATTTCCAGGAGTGCTGTGCCGTGGGTGGCCCAGTCGTCGAGGCAGCTCCACGATTCGGCGTGGTGCTTGGCTCGGGCGTCGTCGAAGTCGGCGGTGCCGGGCCTGGCGGTGGTGAGGAGCGCGTCTCGGGTGGTGAGCCACCGCTCGTTGAGTGCGTCGAGTTGGTCGAGGGCGTCGCCCAGGACGCCCAACTGGTAGACCCAGCGGCTCTGCACGGTGTTCTCCGGCAGCTGGGTCAGCTGTATCTCGGCGGTGTCCAGCAGGTGACGGGCGCCGGGGCGGAGTGGCTCGAACGCCTCGGCGGTGTCGGCGTCGCGCCGGCTGGCGCGCATGCCGTAGGCGTGGTCGTCGTAGGGCCAGCCGTCGAGGTCGGTGTGCTCGTCGGAGTAGGCG
Source organism: Streptomyces sp. NPDC107538 (assembly GCF_055657445.1). Lineage (NCBI taxonomy): Bacteria > Bacillati > Actinomycetota > Actinomycetes > Kitasatosporales > Streptomycetaceae > Streptomyces > Streptomyces sp. NPDC107538. The sequence goes on from NZ_JBVKAY010000001.1 coordinate 253,289, forward strand.
TCCCAGGCGTCGAGGATCTTCTTGCTGTCGCTCAGATAGTCGTCGAGGTGGCGGAGGAAGCCGCGGTGTGCGTGGTGGTCGGCGGAGATGAGGAGGAGTCCTGTCGGTTCAGCGGCGGGCGGCCGGCTGGGCCTTGGCCGGGCTCGTCACGGGTTTCGTCTGCTGTCGGCGGGCGGAGCGTGCACGTGCGCGGAGGGAGTCGATCCGGGCCGTGTGCGCGTCGACCACCTGTTGCGGGCGCAGCGCACTGGGCTCCTGCACGGCGCTGTAGTGGCCGGTTGGGTCGAACGTGCCGCGCTGGAGGGGGCTGCGGTCGGCCAGCGCGGTGAGGAACGAGCCGACCAGATGGGCGGGGGTGTGCTCGTCGAGGTAGGCGTGCCAGATGCGCGGGCCGTGGAACTTCTCGCGGCCCGGCTCGCGGACCTCGACGTGCCAGGAAGGCCCGGCGCTGAATTCGCTCAACGGGCGCAGTTCGACGTGACACATGGAGTCCGGCGAATGTGCCGTGCCTCCTGAGTCGCGGTGCCAGCCCGCCACTGTCAACGACTGCCACGGGTCCGCCTCCTGCGGTGGCGGGGCGATGAGGGCGTCCGTGAAGCCGGCGAGGACCTCCGCGGGCACGAGTGCGCCGAATCTGGCGTACCAGGCGGGCTCGGTGTCGGTCGGTTCGGCATGGAGGTGCCACCATGCGGAGGTGGCGGGCTTCGGGGCGAACTGGAGGTGGTGGCGCAGGTCGGGGCTGCGCAGGACGATCTCGGCACTCAACGGGTCGGAGACGGCGCTCCATCCGGCGGCGGCCAGGCCGTGGGTGACGTGGCGGGCGTCACCGGGGCCGGCGAGGTGGCGGGGGCTGGTGTCGAAGGGGATCTGCCAGGCGTGCTTGTCGGCGAACTGGGCGAGTTGCCGCTCGCTCACCGGCATCGGCTGCCCTTCGGCATGTCCGAGGTGTTCGCGAGCAGGGTGCGCAGGTCGTCCAGGGTGTAGTGGAGGGTGTGTTGGTCGGACTGTTCCCACGCGGCGGTGCGCAACTCGTCGACCAAGCGGCGCAGATCGGGGGTGCGGGGGATGTCGGGGTGTTCCTGGACGGCCCGGGCCAGGGCGCGCAGGGTGTCGCCGAGCTGGACGGGAATGCCTGTGTACTCGTCCAGCAGCGGTTCGACCAGAGCGAGCGCCACGTTCGGGTCGGGGGCATCGCGCAGGTACTCGGTAAGCCGGGACAAGGTCTCGCAGGAGGCGTGGAGGTCGTCCGGGGTCAGATCGGGCACAAGGCTCCTTGGGGGAGGCGAGAGGGGGGTGGTCAACGGCGGGCGCGCGTACCGGGGTTGGCGTAGGGGCGGGCCGAAGTGCGGGGGCGGCCGGCCGTCTGGGATCCGTGGGCCCAGGTGGCGGCGCGGGCGGCGTGGACGCGGGCCTGCTGCCAGGCGCTGAGCTGGGCGGGGAGCACGGAGACGGAGGTGGTGCGGATCCGCGCGCTGTACGGGACGCGCCCGCGGGGCCGCATGACGGGTTCAGGGCTGGCGAGGGCTTCGGAGAACGCTTGGACCAGGTGCATGGGGGTGGACGCGGTGAACGTTGCGGTCCAGCCGTTGCCCTGCTCGTCCCGTGCCCCGGACCACCAAAGGGCCTGACCCTTGTGGTCGTGGCGGAACTGCATCCATGCCGCCCCGTCGGGGCTCGTGGCGCTGACCTGCCCGTCGAGGCGGCTGGTCTTCCAGCGCTGCTCCTGCAGTGGGGCCCAGACGTTGGGGGCGTGCGCGGCGCGGGGGCGGGTGAGGGCGTCGGTGAGTCCGGCGACGATCTCCACCGGGGTCTGCCGGCCCAGCGACACCGTCCATGCCTCCCGGTGCGCGGTGGCCTTGCTGTGGATCGTCCAACCACCGGGCAGAACATGGGGGTTGTAGCCGATGCGGACCGTGCGGTCGGGGCTGTCGAGGACGAGCTGTCCGTTGCGCCGGGACCTGTCCTGCCAGCCGCCGGCACGCAGGAACTCCGCAACGTGCCGCAGGTCACCGCCGCCCGCCAGGGCACGGGGCTCAACCAGGTAGTGCTGCTCGGCCTGCTCGCCGGGCCCCCACCCTTGCCTGTGCTGTCGCTTCACCGGTGGCGCCGTACGACGAGCGGTGCAGCGGTCGGGGGCCCGGCCGGTGTGGCGGCGGGGCGGGTGTGGAGGCGCTGGAGGGTGTCGGTGTGCTCGTCGAGATCCAGGCCGATGTCATGGAGTTCGTTGGCGGCCCGGCCCAGGGCAAGCCACACCTCCGCGGGCAGTGAACCTTCTTCGGCCTGGGACTTGGCGAAGTAGCTGCCGGTGATCACGAGGTGGGTGAAGCGGCCGAGGACTCCGTCTTCGGGATCGAGGACGCGGGCGATGACCTTCGTGGCCTCACGGGCAGGCAGCGCTGCGAGGCGGTCGGAGAGCTGGCCGAGCCGATGAGCGATCTCGTCGGCCAGCCGGTCCGGGTTCGGGGCGGGGTGGGGCATGGCCCTCCTGGGCGGGGTTGAGGATCAGTGGTGGTGGCGGTGGCCGATTCGCCCGGCCGCGTCAAGACCAGCCTCGGGGTGTTCACCGGTCGGAGGGACGATCCGGTGGGGGCCGGTGGGGATGCAGACGCGCAGATAGCGGCGGAACAGGGCGGTGGCGAGGCGGGGTGTGAGGTTGCGGGAGATCGGCGGGGGCGTGTGCGGTGCTACGGGTCCTCCGGTTCGGTGATGAAGTGCGGAGGCGGACGCAGCGGGCTGCCGGGGGCGGCGACCACGCGAGCAGCCCGGCTCCGGGGCTCAACTCTGGGAATGCGGCGGGCAGAAACGTGCACGGGGACAGCCGCCGACGGTGGGCATTGCCCGCTCCCTGGACCGATCAGACTTCCTTGTCTCCGGCCCAGGCTCCGCTCATCGAGTGATGCGATCGCGCGGGCTGCCACCCTGCGGCAACCGGCGGTTCGCATGCGCCAAGATCCCCAAGCGAACGCGAGGAAGGAGACGCCACCATGCTCAGCAAGCACACCCCGATCACCGGTACGCCCCGAAGACATCTGGGTGCCGCCCTGCGGCGGGCATACGACCGGGGTGCCCCGATCCGGCTTCTGGCACAGATCTGCGGCAGAAGCTACGGCTTCGTCCACCGACTGCTCATCGAGGCCGAAGCGGTGATGTCCCCGCGCGGCGGCAGCAACCTGAACCAGTCCGGTGGATCCGCTTGGCAGATCGCCGCTGCCGCTTGCGCCTTCGAACGAGAACTCGCGGTTCTCCGCGGGAAGGACAGCGACGGCTTCGACTGAAGGCCCAACACTGCCGCACGAATCGGGGAAGGTACCGCTGCGCACATGTGTAGGTTCTCGCTGCTCGTGTCCTACGGCGCCCCCGTGACCTGCGGCTTCTCGCGGTCTCTCACGCTGTGTCCAGCCGCTCATTCTCACGGCCGTGTCCAAATCCTCGGGATCGTTGGTCGAGGCCAGGTCTCTGACCTGTGCAGTCTCGACCGGGGCCGCCGAGCGGCCACGGTTCGTGGGAAAAGGACACGGTGGCTGGGAAGCTACAACATGACCTGCCGGACAGGCTCTAGCCGGCGAGTTGGAGCAGCATGTCCTTGCGGATCCAGCCGTACGTGCCGGCCTTCAGGCCGCTCCTGGAGCGGCTGGTGAGCTTCGTGTAGTACCAGGAGCCGTTGCCGCAGTAGACCCGGAGGTCATCACTGTCGTACAGCAGGCCCTTGCTCGTGTAGGCGGTGCTCGGCCCGGTGCGGTAGTTGATGCCGTTTCCGTCGACGGTGGCGTTGTGGTCGGCGAGGTTGTACGTGCAGGAGGCTGTGGCAGCTGACGCGGTCGGCGCTAGTGCGGCCGTGCCGCCGAGGAGGGTGACCGACAGGGCGACGGTGGCGAGGCGGTGTGGGGCAGTCATCGGGATGTGTGTCTTCTCCGGGGGTGTTGGGGGCGCTTCGCAGGTGAGGGGCGCCCGGTGTGGTGTGTGCATGCCTGGGGTCAGCGGCGGCGGGATACCGGGGGCTGGAGACCGCTCGGCGGAGCGGCGGTGCCCGTCGGGTGTGGTGTGCGGGCGGAGTGATCGCGGGCGTCGAGGATGACGTCGGTGGCCCGGCTCATGGCCTCGGCGCACTTCCTCAGCCGTGCGAGGGGTTCGGGTACCTCGCCGGAGGCCGTCCCCTGCAGGTCGGTACCGGTGATCCAGGCACAGACGACCACGTGCCTGACGAGTGGCAGCAGTCCGTGGACAGGGGAGGCGGTCTCGGTGAGGACCTCGGCGACCTCATCACTGGTCTCGGCGTCGGCGGCCCGCTCGGCGAGGCGGTGGAGATAGCGCACGGCCGCGTCGCGTTCGCCGTCCGGCGTGGCCAGCGCGTTCAGGGCGGGGTCGAGGTGGACGCTGTGACCGGCGGCGAGCAGGGAGTGCGAGGCGGTGGTCGCCTTGAGGCGCTGCTGCTCGACGGGTAGGCCGTGGGGAAGCCGGTGGTAGTCCCCGCGTGGTCCGGCCGCCGGGAGGAAGCCGCCGTTTCGCTGAAGGATGTCCGCCGCCTCCAGGCTGCCGCCGATGGCGACGACCAGACCCGTGCGGGGGTCCTTGGTGATGGTGACGTACTCCAGCACCCAGAACTCGGGCTCCGGCTGCCTCATCGCGCCCTGGTAGCCGAGGTACGGCGGCCGACCGGGGCCTGCGGCACGGCGGCCGGAGCGGAGGTGGGTGCGGTCCGGCCCGCGGCGTGCTGGAGGGCGGTGCCGATGCCGAGCGCGTCCAGCTGCGGGCCGATCTCCCGCAGGGCACGCGCCTGCACCGTGGTGTCGTCGCCGGTGAGGCGGAAGATGCCGTTGTGCGGGTCCTGGACGAAGCCGTGGGCGAGGAGGATCGCCCGGGCACGGTCGTCGGCGGGTGCGGTGGCGATGCTGCCGTCGGGCTGCCAGGTCAGCACGACCCGGTCCGGCTGGGAGGGCTGGTTTCCGCCCAGGGACTTGTGCCGGACCTGGGCGAGCGCGCTGTCATAGCGGGCGAGCAGGTCGCCGGCTATCTGCTCCGCGCTCAGGAACGGGTCGTCCGCCAGGGCGATGCCGTTGGGCTCGCGGACGGCGCGGTACGCCTCGTCCGGCAGGGAGCGGGGGGCGACGGCGGCGATGAGGAAGCCGCCGTGTGCGTCGTGCCGGTCCACAAGGACGAGCTGGGCGCCGTCGGTCCGGCTCAGGACGGCCGCCTGCCGAAGCGGGTGCTCGGCGAGGGACGCGGCGGTCAGGTCCAGGTCCCAGATGCGGTCGGCCAGTTCGGCGAGATCGTCCTTGGCCTCCGGCAGCAGGTGCGTACTGGTCCAGGTGCCAGGGAGTTCGCCGGCGAGGACGTCGGCGTAGGAAGCGAGGCGCTCGGAGGTGTCGTGGTTGTGCATGGTGTCCTTGGGCGAAGTAGGGTCAGCGGCGCGGTCCGGCGGCCACCGCGGGCGGCGGGGCCGGGAGCGTGCGCGGCGGGGGCGGGCAGGCGCACCCGGCGGAGCGTTCGCGTTCGGTGGTGGGAACACCTCCGGTGCAGGTGCTGCGGCCGGGGTGCGGGGCGTGCCGGTCGGCGAGGGCGTTGCGGGTGTGGGCGAGGCCGGTGCGGATGACGTGCAGGTGCTCGTCGGCGAGGTGGCGCAGCCGCCGGGCGGTGTAGGGGTCGGCCGGTCGGCCGAGACCGTCGTGGAAGTCGGCGGTGGCGGTGAGCACTCCCTCCAGCGCGGTCAGGATGCCGTCGTGGGCGGCGGTCAGCTCGGTCAGCGCGTCGGCCGCCTCGTCCGTGGTGGTGGCGTTGCGAAGGCGCTCGGCGAGGTGGGCGATAGAAGCGCCAGTGGCAGGTCACGGGCCGGTCGGGCGTCGGTGTCGAAGTCCGAGGCGCAGTCCACGTGGTATCCGGCGGCCCGCAGGCGTGCGACGGCGTCGGTGGCGAGACGGGACTCCTCGTCTTCGGCGAGGCCGGTGGGAGTGCGGTGGTAGGTCTCGTGGAGGCGGACGACGGCGACGAACCCCGCGCGCTGGAGGATGCCGTGTGCCTGGGAGTCACCGCCGCGGGCGAGGAGTTCGTCGGAATGCGGGTCGCGGCGGATGTCCAGGAAGCGGTCGGTACGGGGCAAGGAGACGTTTCTCCTAGGGCGATCGGTGGGCGGGGTGCCGGGTGGTGGGCGGTGCGGCGCCCCTGGGCTGGACCAGACGCGCGGCGATGCGGTCCAGGTCCTGCTGGATGGCGTGGAGGCGGCGGGCGATCAGCTCCAGGTGATGGGCCGTGTCGGTGCCGGCGGTGCCGGGCTGGCGGGCGATGCGGTGTGCGGTGTGCTCGACGAGTCCGCGGACCGTTGCCAGGGGGCCGGCCTGCTCGTCGGCGAGCTGGGTGAGGACGCTCGCGAGCTGGGCCGATGCCGTGGGCGCGGTACGGACGGAGGGCCGCGTCGTGGGCCCGCTGCGGAGGGGGATCAAGTGGAGGTCCTGCTCGATGCAGCGCGCCTCGGCCGACAGGCGCCGCAGGATGTCTGCGGGCGGGGCGTGCCACGCGCCGTCGAGGTGGATCAGGTTGGCGATCAGGTCGAGGCGTGCGGGCTGGGCCTGGACGGCGATCCACCGGCAGCCGTGCGCCTTGCCGGGAACCTCGATACCGGCAACGCGGGCGAGCCGGTGAGCGACCTCGGCCCACTCGGGGCCGGTCAGCTCCCGGTCGTCCGGATGGAGCCGGACGTCGAGGTGGAGAATCGCCCGCCGGTCGTCGTCCGGGCTGGCGGCGAACGGGTGCTCCAGGTAAGGGTCTTCGAGGTGCTCGGCCCACTGGAGGGATGTCCAGGTCTTCTGTTCGTCGTCCGGGGTGCAGTAATCCAGGCCCGGCCAGTGGGCGACGACCGTGTACTCCGTCAGGCCCTCGTCCGACGAGACCGGCCGCCGCAGTGCCCCGGCGAGTGGGTCGTGCGGAGTGTGGGTCCGCTGGTTGAGGCGGGGGATCACCGTCCGCTCCGGATGTCGGCGATGTGCACGAGCTGGCCCAGGGCGGTGGTGGTGTACCAGCCGCAGTCGATCAGCTCGTCACGGTCTGCGAACCGCGCGAGGAGGGCGTCCTCCATGGCCCGCAGGTAGATCAGGCAGTCCGGGCAGCGGCGCGAGAGGTGCACGAGGTAGCGGGGGTGGCCGGTGACGTAGGACTGGGCTCCACCGGTCGCATCGCGCAGCCGCCAGCCGTCCTCGTGGGTCGGGGTGTGCCAGGACGGGGCGACGACGCGCATCGCGTCGCCCCACAGTTCCCCGCCGGCCACCCCCTTCAGGACGACGACGGTGTCACCGGTCTGGAAGTGCTCGTGTGTGATGTCCCGGTCGGGAGTGAGTGGGTCGGGCGTGGGCGCGAAGGCCGAGGTGGGCGGGGGCTGGGACATGAGTTCCTTCCACGCGATCGGTGGCGGGGTGGGAGGAACAATGGTCCGCAGCAACGCCGGTTTGGCTAACCGGCGTTTCCCGGTTATGTTCCGCTGCGATCAGTGGAACGGGTTCTCCGTGCTGCGGTCCGCCCCAGTGGGTGTGTCGAGGAGTTTGACCGTCACTGCTCGACACCTGACAGCCGTCCGAGGATGAAGGCGGGGCTGCGGCCGGAGGCTCAACTCGCCGGACAACCACGCGATTTGGGCCATGGTCTGGTCGAACGCCTCCCGCCATCGGGCAGGATCCACGCTTTGCGCCGCGGCCACCGCACGTCTTCGTTTGTCGACACCGACCGACGATCACGCGGTGGCCGTACCCGTTCCCAGGCGGGTAGGGCCACAAGATCACAATGGTGCGGGCCGGCGGTGGATTTCGGGGACGGTTGCATCTTCCTGACGGGTCCGCAGCCATCGACGGGAAGACCTACGACTCCAAGGCGTCACCACTGGTGGACCCCGTACTGGGCGTAGGCTTCGAGGACTTCTCGTTCACTCAGGACATGCCCTCCCTCGACCCCGCCGACGCGGTCACAACTACGGCAACATGGCCCCCGCCTACGCCATGCACGGCATCGTCCTCAAGTGGGCGGTCAACTCGTACGTGCGCGGCGTCCGCGCCGACATGGTCGGCTCCCACCCGATCGTCACCGAGGAGGCCGCGCAGCTCAGCATCATCAACAACCAGCTCAACGGCTCCTGGAACAAAGGCAAGGGCGGCAACGGCTACTTCCGCGGGTCACGCGTCTGGGACTCGGTCTTTGCCGGGAACACCACCCGCAACCTTCGCCACTTCACCCTGCAGTGGTCCTCTTCCGGGAATGTGGTCATCGGGAACAGTTTCGACTCCGACCTGAACCTGCACGGCGGCTGGGAACGCAACAACCTCTTCGAACTGAACCGTGTCGCAGTCCCCTTCGCCCACCGGTCCGGGAACTGCCTCAGCAACTGCGGCGATGAAACCGGAGCCGACCCTGACGATGCGACATGGTTCCCCATCTGGTGGGGAGCCGGGAAGAAAGCCGTGAAGTGGTCCGGATCGTCGGGGCCACAGAACGTGTCAACAATGAACTACTCAAAGAGGTCAACCCCGACACGGACGTCTGGTGGACTACTACCCAGTGCGATGGAAGGTCTACCAGTTCGGCTGGAATGGATCAGGGTGGCAGCACCTACCTGCCGGGCAGCCACCGATCCATGACTGGCAGGGCAACGAGTTGCGCTCCTATAGTCCGAGTTTCGGAGTGGACGGCACTATGGACGACGACCAGCAGTCCCTGTTCCTGAACACTGTCCCGACTAACTAGCCCATGGCAGCGCATCGCACTTGAGTAGCCTGCAGACGGCCCCCACGCGACCAGCGGCGGGGGCCGTCTTGCAGGTGCCAGGAGTAGGGCAGAAGGCAAGCATGGACCCTGTCACTTCGGTAGACCATACTGTCGGGCATGAAATGGAGAACAGGCCATCTGAATGTGGAGTACAGCCAGTACTACCTCTGCGAATGGGGAATCCTCCCCGACCCTGAAGAGATTCCGAGGATTCCAAGAGGAAACACGCTCGCAGGAGCCGGGAGCGGCTATCTGACCATTAAGTCGGGCACACATAGCGGCTACATCGCGCTGACCGTCGAGTGCCGGGAAAATGAGCCGCCCCAGAATTTCGAAGCGTGGGAATCGGTTGTGGACGTCAGCTATCACAGTGAGAAAGGAATCATATTCCCTGTCCTCTGGGCAGGAGATACTCTGCGCGAAGCCAGAAATCTCGCTCACAAGGGGCCCGGCTGGTACCGCATCCGAATTCACACCCGTGGACGGGACCAAGGACGACAGCTCAGCACGGTGCCTGAACTTCCTGACCACCCCGTTGAAGAACACCTAATCACCATCTGGCCCGCGCCCCCGAAGCACGAGAAGGTCCACAAGATTGAGGACTCCTATGGGCTGAAGTCCTGGGACCCATCAAGATCGCCAGCTCCGCCTGTCTACCCCAGTTGAGGATTTGAGCAGGAGCGAGGCAAGACGGTCTGTATCCCCCTGCTGTAGCCCGTCTGTTGGTCTCGTTCGCGAACGTGAGAGGCCATGCCGTGTCATCGATTCGGGGGGCGCAAAGGCGGCGGAGGGAGGGCTGTTGTGGGGTCCGTCGAACGGCACTACCGGCAAGGCCGAGGTGCCAACTGCGCACGCGACGGTGACCCGGGCGAAGTACTCAGCCCGCCGCGCGCGTTCCTGGGCACTGGTATCAGTCCGTGATCCTCTGTGCATACGTTCCTATTGGAACGGGTTCTCCGTGCCGCGGTTGTTCTCGATGGTGGCGGCGCTCAGCAGTTCGGGCAGGTCGGTGCCCTCGGCGTCCCGCTGGTCGATCCACCATCCGGCCCGTGTGATGGTGCGGATCGTCTCCTCCAGGAAGGTCCAGTCGCTCTCGTTCCAGGTGCCTTCGGTGACCAGGGCGGTGTAGGCGCGGGTGGTGAGCTGGTGGCGGGAGCGCTCGCCCCAGTCCAGGGCACGCTCGGCACCTTCCAGCGGGGGCATCTCGAACTGGGAGGCCCAGTCAGCGGCGGCCTGCCGTTCTTCGGCCCGCCGGGCGGCGAGCCATTCCTCCTTGCTGGTGGTGTCGGCGTCGCGAGCTGCCTGCCAGCAGGGGGTGCAGTCCCGGCCTGCGAGCCAGCGGGCGAAACCGGCCCGCTTGTCGGCAGGTCGGTTGGACAAATCATGCATCACCTCGTGGGAGCAGGAGTGCTCCACAGTCCACTGTGTACGGATTGCCACGTGGTTGTTCCTTCTTTCTGTCTTCTGCGTCGTCTCAGCGTGTCCTGCGGATGGCGTCTGTGGCCGCGGTGGCGATGGCGGCGGGAGCGCTGGAGGGCTGGGGCAGGTGCAGCAAGGTGGCCCCCGGCAAGTGGTGGGACTTGGCGGTGAGGGTGAGTTGGAGTACGGCGCAGCCGGCGGTCGTGAGCTGCTTGACGCGGGTGACGGCAGAAGCGGTTTCGTCCCTGCCGTACCGGGCGTCGGTGACGATCACGAGGAGGCGGCCGGCGCCGGGGCGGCTGAGTTCGAGGCCGTGGGCGAGTGCGTCGATGGCGTCGCCGAGGTTGTGGTGGCCGCCTTTGGCATCGAACGTCGTCACGCGCTCTGGTGCTCGGTGGGTGGGTCGGGTCAATGCGGTCAGGTGCCTGTCATAGGCGATGGTGGCGGTGAGGGAGTCGGGGTCGGTCAGGGCTGCTGCGCGTGCCACGATCCAGGCAGCGGACGCGACGGGCGCGCAGGCGGCTCGCATGGAGCCGGAGACGTCGACGGCGATACCCACGCGCAGCGGTGGGGTGGGGGTGTTCCGGCGGCGGGTGTGGGTGAACGGTTCGGCGGTGGGGACGGACCCGGCGGCGCGCTGGGCGTCGCGGGCGAGGGCTGCGCGCATGTTGAGGCGGCCGGGCGGGGTGGGGCTGGTGGTCCGCTCCTCGGTCCGCTCGCGGTAGGCGGCGGCACGCAGGGCGCGGCTCAGGCGCGCGGCGGCACGCTGCTCGGCGGCGGTGGGCCTGCGGGTGCCGGTGACCGGGTTGCCGTGGGGCGCCAATGTGCCGTCGGGGGTGACGGTGGTGCCGCGGGCGTTGAAGACCGACTTGGCGGTGGCGGCGGCTTTGCGTCGCTGGCCGGCCCGCTGGGCGCGGTCCTGAGCCTGCGTCTTGGACTGCGCGGCCATGGCGTTGGTCGCTGCGGCCTGTGCCGCGAGGTCGGCGGCGTCGGTGGCTGCCGCGTGGTCCATGACGACCCCCACGGCGCCGGACAGCAGATCGGTGAGGTTCTCCGGCGCGGGCAGGGCGGGGGCCGCGGTGTCCAGAGCGTCGCACCATTCTTTCGCGTGCGCGAGCATGGTCGTGGCGTCGTGGTCGGCGCACTGGTGGGCTGCGGTCCAGATGCGGGTGAGTGTGGCCAGCAGGTCTGCGCTCAGCACCTTTTCGCACAGATCGGCGACGGCCCGGGTCTCGCCGCCGTCCAGGATGCCGACGTCACGGCGGCCGAGGACCAGGGCCGCCACGGCGGCGGCGTGCTCGATGCCCTTCAGGGTGGGGTGGGCGATGTCGGGCATGACCAGGGTTCGGGCACTGGTGCGCAGGTACGTGCGGTCCGTGGGCCGCGTGATCAGGTGGGCGCCTTCGATGCGGCTCTCCTCCAGCAGGAGCGCGGCCTCGACGACACGGGGGTTCGCTCCGGCAGGCTGCGTCCAGAGGGAGTGGGCCGCGTGCGCTGCCTCGTGGACGAACACTCCCCAGGCGGCGGGATACCTCTCCTCGTCGCCCACGATCCGCGGATGGATCTCGTGGGGCTTGAGCGGGGCGAACAGGCCGGCGTCGAACTCGACCTCGCCCAGCGTGGGGAAGAACGCGGCCGGTGCGCCGCTGCGCGTGCCGGGGCGGCAGGTGACGAGGAGGTCTGGGCGGCCGGAGAGGGCGACCAGCCGGTCGCCGAGTTCGGCTCCCACGCGCAGCCACGCGTTGGGGGAGGAACGGGGTTGTGCGGGCGGGGCGCCGTCGTCGTCCCATCGCGCGAGGGCGGCGTCGTCGTCCGGCGTGGTGGCGGGGGACTGGACGTGGTGGTGGGCGCTCATCGCGAGCGGCCCCGGTGTGCGGAGCCGGTGCTGCCCGGGGGCTGCCGGACGGCTGAGGCGGGGAGCTGCTTGCCGAGGGTGAGGGGAGCGATCTTCTTGACGCCGGCTGCCTTGATGACGGCGTCGGCGACGGCGTCGCGATCCTCCGCAGGAGCGATGCCGACGAGGTTCGCGAGCGCGGCTTTGGTGCCGAGGACGGCCTCGGTCTTCTGGTAGCTGAGCAGTTCCCGCAGTTGGGGGGCCCAGCCCAGCTCGCCGAGTTCGACCTGGTGGGCGAGGTGTCGGGCGACCCGGACCACCCGGGCATCGATCCTCAAGGCCAGGGCAAGGTCATAGTCCGTACCGATCTGGATTTGCACGCTGAACCGGCTCGCGAGCGCCTCCGTCAACACCGCCCCGTGGACGCCGGGATTGTGGCCCGCCACCACGTAGAAGCCCGGCTCGGCCTTGATGGTCTCGCCCTTGTGGGCCTTGACCTGGATCTGCCTGCGCCCGTCCATCGCGGGATACAGCGCCGCCAGGACCTTCGGTGAGATCAAGGTGGCATCGTCGATCAGCAGGGCGCGGCCCTCGGTCATCGCGGTGACCAGCGGACCGTACTGGAAGACGTAGGCTCCCGCGTCGTCCTGTGTGTACTCGCCGATCAAGTCGCCGACCGTGGTGTCGCCGTCACCGGCGACGGTGAGCAGGTCCGGGAACGCCGCCTCGACCAGACTCGTCTTGCCGGTGCCCGGAGGGCCGTAGAGCAGCACCGGCACGTCGGCGTCGCGCAAGCGGTTCAACGCCTCGACATCGGGCAGATCGGCCAGCTCCCGGGGGTGGTAGATCTGGCCCCCCGCGCGACGGATCGGGCCGGTCTGCCTGGGCGCGGCTGCTACGGGAACGGTCCTGCGGGCCGTGGCCGCCTGGGCGCGGGGAGAGTGGGTGCCCGGCGGGCTGATCACAGCCCTCTGCGCGGCTGCGGCGGTTTTCGCGTTCGCCCGGAACTCCGGTTGCCCGGTTCCGCCTTGGTCGGCCTCGCCGCGTCGCACCAGAGTGAGGACGGCATTGCGGACGGCGCCGTGGGAGTGGCCCAGCTGCCTGGCCATGTCCCCGATGGTGAGCGTTTCCCCCGGCCGGTCGGCCAGCAGTCGGGCCACCTTGGCCCGTAGTTCGCCGCCCTTGGTGCGCGCTGGACTGGCAGGCGGTGCGGGTGTGGTCAAAACGAGGCCCCTTCAACAGGTACGGGTGCGGGCGGGGTTGGCGATGCGCTGGAGAGGCCGGCCGCTCTCGGAGCGGATCACGGACTTTGCCGACATCGGCGACCGGGCCAACCCGGGCGTACCGTCGGCGCTCACCGGCCGACCGAGGGCTCGGTCCAGGTGCACCAGATGGCCGGCGACGAGCAGCTCGCCGGCTGCCGGGCAGGCCCGTGCGTCCGCTCCGTATCGGGTTCCGTCGCTCGGCAGGAGCAGACTGGCGTCTCTTCGAAGCCGGCCTGGAGCAGGATCCGCCGGGCGGCGGCGTTGTAGCCGGTGGTGGTGATCTCGCCGGTGATGGTGTGCCGGATCGTCATGAACGGCTCTGCTGGTGCTTCGGGCAAGGCGGGTCTCCTATCGGTGGTGACGGGCGGGTACGGGACTGCGGGCGGGAGCCGCTGGGAGAGTGGTGTCCAGAGCCGGGCCCGGCCTGGTTCGTGGGCGTGGGGTGCGGTGGGGCGGCAGGACGGCGACAGTGGCGTCGAGGTCGTCGGCCGCCTCGCGCACTTCGCGGGTGAGGAAGTCGACCTGCCGGGCGAGGGCGGCGAGCCGGGCGGCGATCTGGCGGCCCCGCACGGTCTCCAGGGCGTGGGCGAACTGGCCTGCGGTCTCCAGCAGTTCCTGGAGCCGGATCAGCGACCCCGCGCTGTAGCCGTGCTGGGTGGCGGCGAACAGGACGTCGGCGACGTCACCTGCCGCTTGTGCCTCGGTGACGTCCCGGATCAGCTCCTGCAGGCCCACCTCGGGCGCGGTCTCCGGGCGGTTGAGCCGGGAGCCGTCCGCTCGCAGCACGCCGGGAGGGACCGCGGAGGGAAGTGCCTGCCCGGCGACGGACTCGTTGGCGTAATGCCCGATCACCTGCCAGTCCGGCGCGTCTGGGTCGCCGGCCAGAGCGACCACGACCGAGGAGTCGTCGTCGTTGATCAGGTGGGCCAGCGTGATGAGCCGTCCGTCGGCGGCGTACCACGACTCGGTCAGATTCAGCGCACCCCGCCGCTGGGCCGCGCGGGCCATGTCGGTCCACAGTTGCCGTTCCTCGGCGGTCAGCGGGATCTCGCGCTGCTCGCGTCGACCGGCGAGTTCGGTGGCGAGGTGGCTGTGCTCTGCCCAGAAGGCGAGGTGCGGCCACACGGCCGCGTGCTGCGCGCCTGCGGCTTCGGAGCCGGGTTCGGCGGGCGAGTCGAGGGCCTTCGTGATCTCCGTGTGGGAGGCGGAGAGGTGGTCGAGCACGGTCCGCCACCCGTCGGTGTGCCGGGCAGGCGGCAACGCGTCGAGAGCGGGCCGGGCGGCGGAAAGCAGTTCGGCGGCGTGGGGGGCGAGCTGGGTGGCGTATGCCTGGAGGGCCGCCAGATTTCGGTGGGTGCGGGCTGCGTCGTCGGCGGGGCGGTGGACGCTCCGGCCTCGGCGATCGCGGGCAGTATCGAGCGCGGTCTCGGCCGCCTGGGCGATGACCGCCATACGCATCCGGAAGTCCCGTGCCCGGCGCGCGAGTTCTGAGTTGGGCAGCGGGGGGTGTTCGGGGATCGGGTCCTCCCTGGCTCTCGGTCAGCGGCGTGCCGGGCGGCCGGGCGGCGGGGCCTGCGCGGCTGTTGATGGCCGTCGTACGGCCGGTCCGGGGCGGTCGGCGCGCAGGTCGGGGTCGAGGTGGACGGGGTAGCGGGCGGCGGCCAGCATCTGCGCGGCCCAGGCGGCGTGTTCGTTCTCCCAGTCGCGTCCGAGGTCGAAGGGCAGCCGCACCCATTGCCCGCGCAGAGTCGGGAAGGTGAGGAATCCGGCTCGGGCGAGGATGTCCGCGGCGAACCGGTCGTAGTGTCCTTCGACTTCGACCTCGCCGCCTGGGCCGCGGTTGATGCGGATCGGCTCGGCCATACTCACCTCCCGCGCCCGCGCTGCCGGACGACTGCGGCGATACCGGCCCCCGTGGGCCGTGGCGCGGGGCGGACGCGGGCCAGGGCGGTGATGCGGGAGGGGAGCCGAGCGGCGGCCCGCGCGATACGGGAGCGGCGTTCCCACCGGTCGTTGGCGGCCGTCGGCGCAGTGGGAGCCGGTGCGGGGGCGGTATCGAGTCCGCTGTCGGCTCGTACTTCGTAGCCGAGGCGCCGCAGATCGTGGACGGCCTGGCGGGTGCGGCGCAGCCCGTCGCGGTCGGGCTCGGTCAGCCGGTACAGGCCCGGGGAGAAGGGGACGGGCTCGAACTGCTCGCGGACGAGGAACCATTCGGCCAGGTGCGGGGTGAAGCTCGGGTCGGCGGCGGCGACGAAACCGTGCTCGGGGTCGGGGCGGAAACGGAAGTGGTGAAACAGAAGCAGATCCTTGATCTACGGGTCACCGGCGTGAAGCCGGACGTTGGTGGGGGCGTCGTAGGGCGGGCCGGGGGAGCGGGGCTGGCGGCAGATGCCTGGGCTGGCCCGAGGGGCGCGGCGTCGGTAGGGGATTTGGGGAGGTGCCGGGGTTCATCGGCGGCTCGGCTGCCGGACGGGCGCACCGGCAGCCGGCCGGGTGCCGGGGCCGGCCGCGCGTGGGGTGGTGGGCCCGGCAGGTGCGGATGCCTCACGCAGCGCGGCGGCGGTGTCACGGAGCCTGAAACGGGCGGTGACGCAGTACTCGGCCGCCATGGTCCGCAGCACCTCGGGGTCGTTGCGCAACGGGGAGTGGGCGAGGTCCGTCACGGCTTCGCGCTGGAAACCGGTGGTGGTGTAGGCCAGGGCCTCGGTGAGGGTGCCTAGGACGTGGGCGATGCCGGTGGCGGCGGTGGCGAGCTGGACGAGCGTGCCGCGCTCGGGCGGGTGGACCGTCTCGGGCGCGGTGAACCGGTCCTGGGCGCATTTGAGGGCGTGCTGCAGGTGGTGGGCGAGCATGCTGATGTCGTCGGTGAGCGTGATGAGATCGACGGCCTCGGGACGGGACGGGAGCTGATCGGCCAGCCCGCCCAGTCGCCGGGCCAGTACGTCGAGTGTGCCGTGGGAGACGGACGAGGGCATCTGCTCACCCCGGTCGGCTCATCGCTCGCCCGCCAGTATCTGGGGACGACGACGGTGATCTTGGCGGTGGGGGAGGGCAGGACGATCTCCACGGAAGTCGGGACGGAGGGTTCAGCGGTGGGGGCCGGTCCGTGGCGCGGTGGTGGGCGCCGCCGGGCCGCTGGCCGGCCGGGTGACGGTGGGGGTGCGGGGCGACTGCGTGACGGGGATCGGATGCCCGGGGCGCCAGTGATAGGTGCTGTTGCTGAAGGGCATTCGGGGGTCGGTGTTCCACGGGATGAGGGGACCGCGGTCGTCCGCGTGCAGGGCGATGATCTCGATGCCGTGCGGGTGCAGGACGTATCCCCATTGCAGGTCCCCGCGGGACGCCTCGGTGACAGCCCACCCCTCAGGCTCCGGCTCGGTGTCGGTTTCGGTGTCGCCGACGGTGATGACCCAGACGTTGTCGTTTTTGGTGCTGGGGTGTTCGTCGCCGTCGGTGAGTTCGGTACGCAGAGGGTCGGGGGTGTCGTCGAGGAGGTCGGTGCCCAGGTCGAACCAGCCGTCCGGTGCCTCGTCGATCAGGTGCCGGCACAGGGCGTCGAGGTCGCCAGCGAAGCGGTACCGGTGGGCGGCGAGCAGCAGGGGGAGTTGATGGCTGGGGTAGCCGTCGTGGAGGACCCCGACGCCGGCGTACCCGGTGTCGGTGGGGCGGGCGATAAAGGAGCGGGTGGCCAGAGGATTCTCCAAGGACGTCCAAGGACGTACAGGCGGTGGGTGGTTGGCCCCTGGGTTCAGGGGTGGCGGCGACCGTGGTGGGTTCCGCCGTTCCCGGTGGCCCGGCGATGCTGCTCGCTGACCACGGGCAACGGGGAGTACGCCGGGGTGGGCTGAGCGTTGGTGACGGGGCGGGTGACGGCGTCGAGGGCGCGCTGGAGGCTGCGCTGCGCGGCGGCGTGGCCAAGGGTGATGTTCAGTCGGCTCTCGGCCGGTGTGGTGGTGCCGGGCCGGTGAGTATGCCGGTGGAGGGTGGCGAGGCCGGCCACGGCCGTGCTCAGGTGGGTGGCCGCCCGGTTGGTGTGAGCGAGGGCGGTGCCCAGTTGAGTCAGGTACCCGCGTCCCGTATCGGTTTGTGCGAGTGCACTGTCGGCGGACTGCCGCAGGTCCGCGACGAGGCCGGTGGACAGGTTGTAGACGGCGACCAGCTGGTCGAGCAGGGGGACGAATGCCGCTTGCGTGGTGCCGGTCTGCGGCAGGTCCAGGCCGGTGGTGGTCTCGGTGATACGGCGCTGCCAGAGGACCAGGCGGGCGTGGACGAACACGTCGTGGCGGCTCTGGCTCACCGGGTCATCCCCTTGCGTGGGGTGACCCGGGGAAGGGGCGGGTGGGAGCGCGGTCCTTCGGCGGAGTGCACGACGATGTGGAAGTCCCGGTGGCGCAGGTGCTGCAGGACGGTGATCAGCTGATACCGGGTCCGCGTGGGATTGAGGGTGTCGGGGAGGTGGCATTCGCCGGTGGCCGGGTCGAGCAGGAAACCACCGCGGAGCAGAGCACTGTTGACACCGATGTAGCCGGAGCGGATCCGCGGACGCCGGTCGGCGTCGAAGGCGACGTGGACCTGGAGGTGGCCGGGGCTGCTGCGCCGGATCGAGGTCGGGGAGGTGAATCGGTAGTCGTGCAGCAGTCGGCGCTTCAGCAGGGCCGTGGCCCGGACGGGGTCGGCCGGGATGGCGATGCCGCGCGGCGCCCTCAGGCCCTGGACGTGCTGGTGGCCGGTGTTGGCGGGCAGCATCGGCAGCACCAGGTACTCGCCCGGCCGGTGCGGGCGGGGCATGACGTACAGCTGCAGCCCCCAGTGGTGGGTGAGCACGCTGCGCTGGACATCGGTGGTCTCAAATGCGGCATACGGCAGGGGGCCGCTGTCCCAGATCCGGTTGGCGGCCGGGTCGTCGGCGATGGCTACCGCGGTGGGGGAGGGGCGCCAGCCGGGCAGCCGTTCGGCGAGCGCGTCGGTGAACTCGGTTATGGGCAGGGAGGGTTCCTGTGCGGTGCGGGGGTTCCGGGCAGTGAGGGTCATGAGGCGGTGGTCATGCCGTGGGCGTCGGTCCTGCGGCACCGGTAGCCGAGCAGAGCCGATGTACCGGGTGAGGTGGGGACGACGGCGACATCGGAGCAAGTGAAGGTGTAGGTGAAGGACGGGCTGGAGGCGGTGCCGAGCCAGGCACGGTCTTCCTTGTCCGGCACGATCTCCAGCCCGGAGCGGGTGACGGCGTCGTGCTGGGTGTGGGAGTGCGCGAACACGACCAGGGCGGCTTGGCCGTCGGCGGTCTTGAGGGCGTAGCTGTCGGTGTACTGCGGGCGGGCCGCGGAGAACACGGTGGAGCCGCGGGTGCCGAACTTGCCGACGGCGCGGTCGTGCGCTTTGATCTGCCGGGCGGATGCCTTCGAGGGGGCGAACACCTTCGAGGCGGTGGTGTCGCCGCCGGTGGTGAAGTTGTCGCCGACCGCCGCTCGCAGCACGCCGACCGGGGCGGCGACGTTCGTGGTGGAGGTGGCGTCGAGGGCGGTGGCGTAACCGTCCGCGTCCAGCGCGATGGTCGGGAACTGCGACGGGTCGTCGAGGTCGACCGCGGCGACCATCTCCCACCGCCGGGTGCCGGGCTGCTCGGCCATGACCAGGACGCGGGCGTAGCGATTGTCCCTGCCGCTGTAGGTGAGGGCGGCGAACCACTTCTTCTGGCCGGCGGTGAAACGGGGGATGTAGACGGTCGTGGAGGCAAGGTCGTACGACCAGGGCCTGTATGCCGGGCGGTCGGCTTCGGGCAGGCCCTCGTCCTGACGGTAGTCCGAGAGCGACATCGCGTGGAGCGGGCCGTCCTCGATCGTGTCCAGGAGCCGGCGGTCGTGGCTGGCGTTGGCCCGGTTGTTGATCTCGGAGTAGTGGGCGATGCGGGCCAGCGCCTGGTTCTTCGTCAGGGCCGGTTCGGCGGTCGGCGCGGGCGCCGTGGTGCGGGAGGCCCTGTCCGTGATGTCGCTGGGGGTACGGCTCGCGGTGGTACAGGAGGACACGGTGATCGTGGCCGCCACGACGACAGTGAGCCACAGGGCGGGGCGGCGGGCGGGGGAGTGCAGGGGCATGAGGTGCTCCGGGGTGGGTCGGGTCAGCGGCGGCGCGCGGTGGAGGGGGCCGCAGGCCGAACAAGCGCGGTCGGAACGCCGGGCGTGCGGTTGTCGGCGGCGACTCGCAGCTGCTTCGAGGCCCGGGCCAGCTCGGCACGGGCCGCGACCATGCGGTCCACGAGCGCCTGGTGCGCGGTGGCGGTCGCCCGGGCTTGGGCACGGCTGGGAGCCTGGTGGGTGAGGTCGGCGAGATGACCGAGGTGGCGGACGGCGGCGCCGAGGGCGGCGAGCGCAGCTGCTGTCGGCTCGGCGGCACACGCGAGCGCGAGGGCGGTACGGCGGCTGGCGACTGTGACCCGGTTCGGGTAGCGGGTGGCGGACCGGTGTCGGAAGGCGTGCTCACCGGCCAGCTCGCCGAGCAGGCGGGAGAGATGGCGGATCTCGTCGTCGAGGATCTCGCTCAACCCCGGATCAGGGGGCGGTGTGAACTGGTCGGGCAGCGGGAGATGGTCGGCGACGGTGTTGAGCCGGTCCGCCGTCGAGTGCAGCAGCAGCCGCTGGTCGAGATCGGACAGTGACACCTCCAGGAGATGGATGGGAACGGCGCGCTACCGCCGGGCCGTGGGCGGCGGGTTCGCGGGCGTCCGCGGCAGACCGGGGCGGGGCGTGAGCGGGGCCGCCCCCCCCCAGAGCCGGCCGGCCGCCGGCCACTGGTCTGCGAACGCGGGATACACGTGATCCTCGCCGCGCCAGGTGCCGGGCAGCCGCTCCGCCAGGGCGGCGGCGAAGCCGGACAGGCGCGGGTATGCGGGCATGGTGTTCCTGGGTGCCGTCAACGGGTGGGGCCGGTGGACGGTCCGGCGGGAGGGGCCGATGGTGCCGGCAGGCCGGGCGGGCGCTGCGCGACGTGCCGATGGACCACGGCTTCCTGCCGGGTCCGGTGCTGGAGCGGAGGCGGGTCGAGTGCTCGTATGCGGTCGACGGCGACGTGGAGCTGTTCGCCGAGAGCGCGGACGCAGGCAGCGGCATCCTGGAAGTCGTCGGACAGGTCGAACCCGTCGTCGGTCTCGGACTCCTTGGTCTTCTCGGCTGCCGCCTCGAAGAACTCGGCGAGGCGTTCGACGAGCCCGTCCGTCGGCTCCAGGACCTGATCGACGAGCTGGGCGGCTTCCTCGTACGATCTGGCGGCGTTGAGCCGGTCGGTCAGGTCGAGGACCTGGCGGCCGTATATGTAATGGCCCGCTGGATCGGTGGGCGTGGTGAGCTGAGTCATCGGTGGCACTTCGGTGTCGTGGCGGGTGGAATGGGGCGGCATCGGCTGCGCCGGCCGCGAGTCCGGGGACCGGACACGAGAGAAGCGGCCTGCGCTGCCGCGCAGTTGGCGGTGATGGGCGGACAGCCGCGTTCGAGGAGCAGCTGCTACCGCCGCCGTGGCGGCAGGGGCTGTTCAGCGGGTTCGGGTACCTGGAACTCGTGGCACCGCAATGGCGGGCACAGTGCGGTGTGCCCCGCTGGTCAGGGAGGGAGCGGAGCGTGCTGGCGCGGCCGGGGCGAAGGGGCCCATGTTGCCGCCGATCAAGGAGGGTCGGTCGTTGAGGTCATCGAGCCATCTCAGGAGCCGGGGCAGGTTCTTGTCGGGCCCGTAGGCCAGATATGTGCCGTCTGCGGTGTCGCAGCCGAACCACTCGGCGATGCCCAGGCGTATGCGGGAGTTGACGCGGCCCATGTGCACGCCCTTGCCGCGCGCCTTCGCCTCACGAGCCAGTCGCTCGGCGACCGGGCCGAGCTTCCACTCGGTCGATCCGGCCAGGAATAGGACGTCAAAGTCGTCCCAGGGCAGCAGCCCGGGGGCATCGCAGCCGTCCTGGGCCGCGTAAGCGGCGGGGACGCGCAGCTCACGGATGCGGGCCAGCCACGGCAGGGACTCCGTGAGGGTGGCGGCGGCGTCGAACGGCTGGTCCGGGGCGAGCGCCCACAGGCAGCGGTCGGGTCCGTACCGGTGGACGGTCCGGCTCAGCCAGTCGAACCACGCGTCGGCGCCGGGCCAGTAGCGGCCACGGCCGTCGCTGCCGAACTTGGAGTTGTCACACGCGTACAGGGCGCCGTCCGGGATCCGGGCGCCTTGCGCCGGGGTGGTCATGCAGCCGAGACGTCCGGCACTCATGGCCGCCCGTATCTCAGGGCCCGACGGGGTGCCGAGGTACAGCACGGCGTACTTCCCGGACAGCGGGGTGGGCCGTCAACGGGCCCGCCTTCGTGGGGCGGTCGAGCGAGGTGACCGGCAGGCCAGGGACGTGTTGGCGGTGTGGTGGTGGGTTCGTTGGCGTCGAGGCGTGCGGTACGCGGGGGTCACGGTCCAAGGGCTTCACCTGGGACGGCCTCGTCTTCGCTCCAGCCGAAGACGGTGCGTTCCAGGTCTCCGAGGTAGAGGACGTCGGTGTGGGTGCGGAAGGCGTCGAGGACGTCGTCGGTGTAGTCCTGGATCTCGTTGTCCGCGGAGTCGACGCGGGCCCGGTTCTTTCTGGAGAGTCGGCGCCACTCCAGTACGTCGGAGTCGGTGGCGCGGTCCATCCATACCCAGATGCCGTTGCCCAGCTTGATGACGTCCTGGGGGTGGAAGAGCCGCCCGGTTCGTCGGCGCCGTGGGTTGCGGTGTTCACCGAATCCGGTGACGAGACTCTGGGCCAGTTTGTCCAGCGCGGCGGCTCTGATGTGCGGGTCGAGGTCCTCGCGGGCGAGCTGTTCGCGTACCGCGTCGGTGAGGTGGCGCTTGTGGAAGCGGCCGGTTGTGTCGGTGAGGGCGACAGCGCTCTGTTCGACGATGTGCTGCAGGCGCAGTGCGGCGGTCGTTGTCACGGCAGGTCACGCTCCTGCCAGACCTGGTCCATTTCGGCCAGCGCGGTCATGGCGTGGGCGATGGTGGCGCGGGTGATGGGTGTGCCGCTGGCGTACTCGGGGTCGTAGCGGCTGAAGGTTCGGGTTCCGCGGGCCTGGGCGAGCGGCGGTATCACCTCGTCCAGCAGGCGGGTGGCCACCCGCCGCTGCCGCTTGTCCTCCTCGACGCGCTCGGTTCGTTCTGCCCAGGCGCCGGCCAGGGTCAGGTCGCCTTCGACGACCCGGTCGGCGAGGTCGGGGTCCTCCTTGCGGAGCCGGGCGAGCTGGGCTTCGGCAGAGTTGGCCTTGGCCTTGTTCTCCCGGGCGGTGGAGTACGCCTCGTCCAGGCCCATGGCGCCGTTGATGACGGCCTCGACCAGATCCGCAGCGTGCTGCAGCACCATGTTGGCCTGGCTGATACGCCCCAGGGAAAGCCCCGTCTGCTCAGCTACTGAACGGGTGGTCTGCTCAGAGCCTGAACGCGGCGGCTGCTCAGATTCTGAGCGCGCCTTGGCGGAGATCATCGCCGCCTGCCCCTTGCTGATGTTGCGGCGGCGGAGGTTCACCGAGAGGACGTATCCGCTGGGATCGCCTCCCGCGTACGTCACGAACTCCGGTTCCACGGAAGCGATTTCGCATGCCTTGAGCCTGCCGCGTCCGTCGAGGAGACGGCCCTGGGGATCGAGGACGATGGGGTGCAGCAGGCCGCGTTCCTGGACATCGTCGGCTAGAGCGCGTAGTTCGTCCTCGTCGAGCTGCGGAAAGAGTGAGGAGATGGGATGGGTCTCGATGAGGTACTCCTGATGGAGGGGGAGAAGCGGGAAGGGGATTGGTCGGTGGCGTGTGACGGAGGATTCCGCCCTGCCCGAACGGGGCATCACGGGTCCGGTAACCCGAGACGGCGGTAGCCTTTTCACCGGGCCACCACCCTCGGGTTCATGGGAATCAACGGCACAGAAACCGGGAACCCGTTGGAAACTCAGCGCATGCGGGCGTCTGTGTCGAACAACGCCAGTTCGCGGGGGTGGAGTTGATGTTGGACGATGAAAGATCGTCCGGCGACCCTCCAGAGTCCGCGTCCGCGGTTGAGGTGGGCGATTGCCTCGGTCTCCACACGGGTCAGGCCCAGCAGGGTGGCGGCGGCGTGGAGTTGGTCGGTTTCCTGGCGGTAGATGATGCGGGTGGAGCAGTCGGCGAGGAGGCCCTCGGCGAGTGCGCGGCCCTGTGAGCCGGCGTCGCCTGCGGTGAGCAGATCGGACAGCCGGTGGATGACCATCAGGTTCGCGATGCCCAGACCGCGGCTGAGCTTCCACTGGGACTGCATGCGCTGGAGGAGGCCGGGGTGGCGCATCAGCCGCCAGGCTTCGTCGTAGACGATCCACCGCCGGCCGCCGTTCGGGTCGGTGAGCGCGGACTCCATCCAGGCGCTCGCGCAGGTCATGGCGAGGACGAGGGCGGTGTCGTCGCCGGAGCCGCCGAGCCGGGAGAGGTCGATGGTGAGCATCGGTGAGCTGGGGTCGAAGGTGACGGTGGAGGGGGCGTCGAACATGCCGGCCAGGTCGCCGTGGACGAGGCGGCGCATGGCGTGGGCGAGGTCGCGAGCGGCCTCTCCGAGCCGGCCCGACATCATCCCGGCCGCCGCGTCGAGCTGCCCGGGATCGTTGAGGGTGGCCGCGATGTCCCCGAGGAGCGGCGTGCGCTGGTTGGCGGTGGCGTGGGTGACGACCGTGTCGAGGGCGACGTCGAGCGCGGTGTGCTCCATGGGCAGCAGGTCGCGGCCCAGGACGGTGCGGGCGAGGGAGCCGAGCAGGAGCAGACGCCGCTTGCGGATTTCCCCCGCCCAGTCGTTCTCTGGGACGCCGGCCGGTTGTGGGGCTGCGTCCAGGGGGTTGAGTTTGCCGGGCAGTCCGGGGCCGAGCGCGATGGAGGTGCCGCCGAGCGCGGCGGCGACCGGGGTCCATTCGCCCTTGGGATCGCAGGGCACGTACACCCGGTAGCCGTGGGCGATCGACCGCAGGGCGAAGGACTTGGCCAGCGCGGACTTGCCCTGGCCGATGACTCCGGCGAGCAGGACGTTGGGGTTGGTGAACCCTTCGAGGCGCCCGTACAGCGAGAACGGGTCGAACGTGAAGGACGCTTCGGCGTGGACGTCGCGGCCGATGTAGATGCCGTCGGCGCCGAGGCCGCCTTCGGCGAGGAACGGGTACGCCCCTGCGGCGACCGCGGTGGTCATGCGGTGCTGGGGCAGCTTCAGCCGTCCGCTCCGGGCCGAGGCGGGGCCGGGGCGTCCCGATGGGGGATAGAGCGGGCCCGGCATCGGCTGTTCGGACGGTTGGCCGCCGCCGGTGGGCAAGTTGGCGTCGGCGCGGGCTTTCGCGGTGGCCTCGGCGAGTCGCCGGCGGGCGGCCCGGCGGGCGGAGCGATCGGTGGTGTGGGGGGTGAACAGGGCAGAGGCCGTCGCGCGTCGGGCGGACCGGTGGTTCATCGGCGGGACTCGTTTCGGCGGCGCGCGCTCACGTGGTGCACGAGGTGGCGTGAGTGGTTGGCGGGGTGTTGAGGTCGGTCGGGGTGGTCTTGCGGCGGATCGCGTGGGAGGCGGCCAGGTGCCGCTGGCAGATGGTCAGCACCAGCGGACCGTCCGGGAGACGCTCGGGCCGGCACTCCTGCACCGCGGCGCTTTCGGCGGCGGGCACGGTGTGGAAGGCGTCGTGGACGGCGGCGGTGGCCTGCCACAACCGGAGGTGGGCGGCGGCGAGATGACGGCCGGCGGCCGGGTGCGGGGGCCGGGTGGTCCCGGTGAGCTGGTCGAGTAGTTGGTGGGCGGCGGTGAGGTGGGCGTGCAGGGTGTCCAGGTGCAGCCGGTCGGCCGGTGCGCCGGAGCTCGTGTGGCCGCGGGTGTGGTGGCGCAGTCCGGCGGTGGCGGCGCGGAGGTAGGGGTGCGCGTCGGCGGAGGGGGAGGGGGACGGGGTCAACGGGGTCCTTGCTGCCGTGGTCCGGCGCACTCGGCGCCGGCCGGGGCTGAGCGGCCGAGTGGAAGGGGTGGTCACAGGGCGGTGCGGGCCAGGGGCAGCGCTGCGAGGGTGAAGGCGTCGGGCTGCTGGTAGTAGAGGCGTCGCAGGTCGACCTGGGCGGTGACGGCGGCTGTCTCGATCTGGGCGCACGCGGCGTCCAGCTCCGCGTCCGACGCGGCGGACACGCAGAGCAGTCCGGTCAGGGCGACGTCCGCGTGTCCGGCGATGAGCTGGCGCTCGCGCTGCTTGACGTCGGCGTACTCGACGGAGTCGGCCTCGGAGTCGACCTGCCCGCGGCGGGCCCGTTCGTTGGCGTCGGCGATGATCGCGGACTTCGTGCGCTGGACGTCGCGCAGAGCGGACTCCAGCCCCTGGGGCACGTAGACGAGGGAGAGGGTGCGGCGGACACCGGCGGTGAACATGAGCTGGTGGAGGAACCCGGCGCCGGTCTCGGTGCGGGGCCAGTTCTCGACCCAGTAGGTGGTGTGCCGGGCGGAGTCGGTGGCGAGGCGGTCGTACTCCTCGACCTGCACGACCGGTCCGGCCGCGTGCGGGTCGGCTTCGGCCCGCCCGGCCGGGGACCACTGCTGCAGGGCGGACAGGGAGCGCGGGTCGTAGGCGGTGCGCACGACTGCGGCGATCTCCCGGGCGTTCAGCCAGCCGGTGACCGTCAGTCCGGCGCTGCGGGCGGCCTGGGCGACGGAGGAGGTGGTCTGCTCCAGCACGGTGAAGGCGCCGGGCAGTCCGCCGCCGGCCTGGCTGATGAGGCGCTTGGCTGCCTTGAGGTCCAGGCTGATGACCAGGTACGTCTCGTGCGGGGCGGCGGCGGGGCCGGCGGAGGCGACCAGGTCGGCGTAGATCTGCCCGGCGACGGGAGTGTCGGGCCGGCCGTGCCGGGCCCAGTGCCGGGTCAGCGTGTCGCCGGAGTCGGGGACGGTACGTTCCAGGACCTGCACGGTGGCGACGTGTCCGGTGCGGGCGATGCCGGCCAGCGCCCGGCCCCAGCCCGCGACGTTCGAGTTCTGCGCGGCCGGATCCAGCAGCGCGAACGCGCGGGAGGAGACACGGGCGACGGCGGTCAGCCGCTGATGGTGCGGGTCATGGACCGCGGCGGCACCGTTCGCGGAGTCGCCGGGAGTAACGACCTTGAGCGAGGCAGTGCTGCCGGGGAGATGGAGCACCCCGTCGTGTCGGGGCCGGGAGAGGGGCCGGGCCAGCCACAGCGTCTGACCGGTGCCGTGGCGGTGGGCGAAGCGGGCGACGATCGGCGCCCAGTCGATCAGGGAGCGGCCACCACGGCGGACGAAGACCAGCGCGGTGACGACCGCCCACAGCGGGGCGAGCGCGAGGACGCCGAGCAGCCCGGTGGTCACCACTGTGATCAGCAGCAGCACGAACGCACAGGAGACGGACGTGAGTTGGGGCAGAGTGAGGCCGAGGAGGATGCCGCGCCGGGACCGGTGCGGGAATTTCACGGTGACCGGAGCGACGGAGAGATCAGACAAGGAGAGGTCCAGGGGAACGCGGGCGAAGGGGCGCCACGGGGCGGAAGCAGCGAACACGTCCCGCCCCGTGGGCCAGTTGGACGGGGCTGGCTACGGACCAGCTGCAGCGGGCCCGGAAGGCGCCGCGCTGCTCGACGCGGTCGTCGAGGGGGAGGGCGGCGGCGCGCCCTGAGGCGGCGGGGACGTGGTCGGAGGCGTGGCCTGCCACCCGCCGCCCTGACCCGCTGCGGCTCCCGCTCCCGAACTGCTCCGTCCGGGACCGCCCCCCACCTGTCCGCTGGTGTCGTCGCGGACATCGGTCGGCGGAGGCTGTACAGCCTTCTCCACCCCGCTTGTGATCCCCTGGCCTGCGGACGACGGCGCCGCGGAGTTGCCGCTGTCCTCGCTGCCGCTGTCCGGCGTGGGGCCGGCGGCGATGTCGCCGGGAAAGCCACCGGGCATGGAGTCCGGGCCCTGCGGAGCGGCGCTCGCTCCGGCCGCGGCACCACCCGTTGCGGCGGTCGCGGCTGCGGCGGCGGCCTTACGGCCGGCGCGTTCGGCGTGCTGGCGGGCGAGCTGGGCTCCGGCTCCGCCGGAGCGGTGCAGGCTCTCGCCGTCCGATCCTTCGGAGGCGGCCCAGTGCACGAACTTGAACGTCGCGTACGGGCACAGCAGCACGAGCGCCATGATGACGATGCCGGCCATGACATCGGCGAGAGCGGCGACGCCGTCCTTGGCCTCGGTCTTGCCCATCGCCGAGATACCGAGGACGAAGATCACGGTCATCAGGAGCTTGGAGACGACGAGGGTCGCGGTGGCCTCGATCCAGCCCCTGCGCCAGCGCCGGGTGGCTTCCCAGCCGCCGCCGGCTCCGGCGAACACGGCGAGGGTGACCATGACGAGGATGCCCACCTTGCGGACCATCATCACGCACCAGTACAGAAACGCCCCCAGCGCGGCACCGATGCCGGCGAAGACGGCGACCAGCCAGCCCATCGCCGACAGCCCGGGGATCATGGCGACCTTGACCAGACGGCGTACGGCGGAGTCGAGGGACAGGTTCGCCGCCTTGAACAGCCCTGCGGACAGGGCGTCGACCACTTCGATGGCGATGGTGGTGAAGGCGATCGCACTGAAGGCGAACAGCACGCCGGTGGCGGTGCCGGTGAACGCCTGGGCCAGGGCCTGGCCGTCGCGGCGGATCGCCGCTCGTACGAGTTGGGCGCAGAACGTGGCGACGAGGACGATCAGCCCGATGGGCAGGAGCATCTCGTAGTTGTCGCGGAACCAGACGGCATTCAGGTCGACCCTGGTGGTGGTGTCCACCGCCTCGGCGGCCAGGTCGGCCGCGGCGGCGGCGAGTTCGCCCGCGCTCTTGGCCATCCAGTTGCCGATCGCCGCACCGGGGTCGGAGGCGAAGGAGACCGCGTCGCCGACGGCACACAGCGTGTCGGTCAGGGGGAGGTCGCAGAAACCCACAGGGGAGTCAGCCCTCCTTTCTCAAATGGGGAGTTGCGGGCGGTCAGGGCACGACGCGCGGGGCGAGGGAGACCAGTGAACAGTCGGCGTCGGGACGGCACTGCACGGCGAGAGTGACCGCACGTTCCTCGGCACCGGCACCGCCCTGCTTCCAGACGATCTCCTGCTTGCCGGTCACGGTGACGGCGTAGATGTACGCCTCCGTGATCGCCGACGGATCCTCCGCCAGGGCCTGCTTGAACGCCGACGGATAGTGCGCCTCGTCCAGGGTCGCGGTGGCGTACTGGTCCTGATCGGCCATCCGCGACCACAGCACCGGATCCGGCACCTGCCCGGCGAGAGACGCCCAGTCCGCGTACTTTGCCTCGGCCGTCAGCCACTCCCGCATTCCGGCGAGCTGCTGCTCCCGGCTGGTGCTGCGGGTGTCGTACGACCACAGCATCACGGCGGCGGCACGGGCGAAGGCGACCGGATCGGCCACCGGCGGCGGCTTCGCCACCGAACCAGCCCCGGTCGACGGCCTCGGAGCGGAGGTGGCGGAGTCGGTGCCGCTCGTGGCAGACGGATCGTTCGTCCGGCTCGTGCCGGTTCCGGGGCGGCCCGTGAGCAGGGCGATGCCGGAGGTGGCAGCGAGCAGGACGGCGAGGCCGGCCACGATGACGGTGACGCGCTTGCGGGCCGACCAGTCGAGGCCGTAGCGGGACAGTGAGAAAGATCGTTTCGGTATCACTGGACCTGGGACCCCAGGGCGGAGAAGAACTCGACGATGCCGTTGGCGGCGCCGAGGCCGAGCGCGGCACCGGCCGAGACGAGCGCGCCCTTCTTGCCGTTCGCCTCGGCCTGGTGGCCGCCGGTGTGGTGGCCCCAGGCCCACACACCGAGCGAGACGGCGAGCGCGCCGACCACGGCGACGATCGCGAACATGTTGATGCTGCTGACGACGTTCTTCAGCACCGACAGACCGGGCAGGCCACCGCCCGACGGTGAGATGCCGGGGTCGTAGGCCAGAAACTGCACGGAGGAGAGCAGATGCACGAGGAGGCTCCTTGAGCGCGCCGAAGCCGACGCGCGGGAAAAGATGAAGGAAAGAAGGAAGGGCGGCGAACCGGATCACATGCCGTGGACGGCCGGTTCGCGACGAACCAAGCGACGCGGCGGGTGGAGAGGGGGCGCGCTTCGGCCGCGGGTCAGATGACGCGGCGGGCGGCGAGGATGTCCCAGTCCGCCAGGGGTGTGATCCGCACGGGCTTTCCGGTGCGGGGAGCTTCGATCGCGAGTCCCGAGCCGATGTACATGCCCACGTGCTCGGGGCGGGCGGCACTGCCGCGGGAGAAGATCAGGTCACCGGGCTTCAGCGCCCGAGCGGAAACAGGCTTGCCCTCGTTGATCTGGGTGTACGTGGTGCGGGTCAGCGTGACGCCGGCATGGGCGTACGCCTGCTGGGTCAGCGAGCTGCAGTCGCAGCGGCCCATCGGATCCGGGCCGTGCGGCGCGGTGCAGGTGCCGCCCCACTGGTACATCGTGCCGAGCTGCGCCATAGCCCAGGCGATCGCCTTGCGCGCCTTCGGAGCGGCGTCCTTGGGGATCGAGTAGCCCTCGGGCACGGCTCCTTCGGGGATCGTGCCGTACCCGGAGCCGTCCTCGGCCGCCGCACAGGACTCCGAGACGGCAGAGGAGTCCGTCTCCGTGGAGTCTTGGTCGGCGTTGGGGAAGGTGGCGGCGATCGCCTTCTGCAGGGCGGTCGCGAGGTTCTCCCACTGTGCGTAGGCGTCGGGGTAGGCGGAGCGCTGGACCTTCTGCGCGGCCTGGGTGACGGTCAGCTGTTCCCAGCCGTCCACCGCGAGCAGCGCCTTGTAGAACCGTTCGCTCGCGTAGACGGGGTCGCGGATCTGCGCGGCGGTTCCCCAGCCCTGGCTCGGCCGCTGCTGGAACAGCCCGAGGCTGTCGCGGTCACCGGAGTTGAGGTTGCGCAGCCGGGATTCCTGCATCGCGGTGGCGAGCGCGATGATCTGGCCCTTCTGCGGCACGTGGAGGCTGATGCCGGTGGCCACGATCGTGCGGGCGTGGGGGATCTGCTCCTCGGGCAGGCTCAATCCCTCGACGCGGACGTCCTGGGCGGACGCGCCGTCGAGGATTTTGGTGACCTGCTCGACGACGGCATCGGTGTCGGCGTCATCCACGCAGGTGAGGGGCGGAGAGGCGGTCTGTGCGGCTTCGCTGGAGACGGCCATCAGCATGGCCGTGCCGGCGAGGAGGAACGGGGAGAGGACGACGACGCCGATGCCGGCGGCGAGTGCCTTCAACCGGTGCGGCCCCCTCGTGCGTCGGGGCTCTGGGGCAGGGGCGGGTAACGAGGTGTCATGGGGTGTCCTTCGACGGGGTGGTCCGGCGTGCCGCGCAGTGCGGGGAGCGTTGTGGATGGGAACGCGGCGGCCGGTGGTGGGCGGGGGAGGCGGTCCGGCGTGGGCGAGTTGTTTCTCGCCTGCACGGGCCGGGGCCGTGGATCAGGTGTGCCGGGGCAGGGGACCCTCCGCGTGGCGCGGAAAAGGGGGATGCGTCAGCGGCGGGTGTGCGCCGGGCGGTTCAAAAACTGTAGGTCCGGATCGCCGGTCAGCCAAAAAATTGGTGTGAGGTGCCGAATTCCGGTACCTCGCCGCTGCACTTTTTGGCCGACCGGCGTTATGCATCTACAGTTTTTGGACTCCCCCTCTTTTCTGCTCTACCCCGGTCTGTGGCCTTGGGCTTTGCATGCCAGATTCCTGCCTGCGGGGTTCCGCTGAGCGAACAGGGGGTTCTCCAGCCCTCTCCCACCCGAATCGGGGTACCTCTTTGCCTTTTTCCCTGCACCAGGGCGATGCGCTGAGCGTTCTCGCCACACTGCCGGACGACTGTGTCGACTCGGTCATCACCGACCCGCCGTACAACTCCGGCGGGCGGACCGCGAAGGAGCGCACCTCCCGCAGCGCGAAGCAGAAGTACACCTCCGCCGATGCCGGACACGGTCTTGCCGACTTCACCGGCGAGAACATGGACCAGCGCTCCTACGGCTTCTGGCTGACCCAGATCATGACCGAGGCTCACCGGCTCACCCGTACCGGCGGCACCGCGCTGCTGTTCACCGACTGGCGTCAGCTCCCCACGACGACGGACGCGATCCAGGCGGCCGGGTGGCTGTGGCGTGGTGTCCTGGCCTGGCACAAGCCCCAGGCCAGGCCGCAGAAGGGCCGCTTCACACAGAACTGCGAGTTCGTCGTCTGGGCCTCCAAGGGCGCCATCGACGGCTCCCGCAATCCGGTGTACCTGCCCGGCCTCTACAGCGCTTCACAGCCGTCGGGCAAGGCCCGTCAGCACATCACGCAAAAGCCCGTCGAGGTGATGCGGGAGCTGGTCAAGATCGCCCCGCCGGGCGGAACGGTCCTCGACTTCTGCGCCGGGTCCGGCTCCACGGGCGTTGCCGCGCTGCTGGAAGGCCGCGAATTCATCGGCGTGGAGAAGACCAAGCACTACGCCTCGATCGCGCATGACCGGCTCACCGAGACGGTCCGCCAGACCCTCACCCAGGACGACGTCGAACTGACCGCCTGAAATCTGCACAACCGTTTCCCCGAAGGGCAGTTGAGTGCCCTCGTAGCGACTGCAGCCGGGCTACTTCCCCACGGGCCGTCCCCACAGCGTTGACGGCTCCTGGCTCTGTCCCGGCTTCAAGGAGGTCCGTTCCCTTTCATGCCCGAATCTGTAGACCCCTATGACGAGGGGGAGTTGGAGCCGGTCCGGATTCCGGATGCCCATCTCGAAGAAATCGAAGCCAGTGTCCGGAAGCTGATGGAGCAGTCCGCCGAGCAGGCCCAGCAGCTCGACCACCTCGCCGCCGGACCGATGCCGGGCCCGTCGCCGTTCGCCGCGTTCGGCATGCCGGGACTCGGCGGACCCGCACTGTCGGCTCCGCCCGAGCCGCGCCCGATTCTGGAGCTGGAGGGCGAGGAGTACGAGGACGAACTCGACGCGCTGGCGGACTGGGTCGACGACTTCCTGATGCCGGTGTACGGGGCCGAGGTCACCACGGCGGCCCCCTGGTGTCTGCGCTGGCAGGAACACGACGACGTCGTGGCCTGGCTGCATGCGCTGTGGCTCTCCTACCAGCAGCACAAGGATCCCGAAGCCGGCCTGAGCGGTCTGCTCGTCTGGCACCGGGACTTCCTCACCCACGCGATCACCGCGATCCGGGCTCCCGGTGGTCCGCTGTCGGCGTGCATGAACTCCCCGGAACGGCCCGCGCACCGGCTCCTGCCCGGCCCGCCGCCCTCGGCCCGTACCGACAGGACGGTCACTGCCGACACCGGGACGTCGGGTTCCGGTGAGCCGGGCGAGCCGACGCCGTGAGCGCGGGGCAGCCGGCCTTCGGCCTCAGCTTCGATCCCCGGGCCCTGACCGACCTTCTCCAGGCGCCCGGTGACATCCGCGACCTGGCGCTCGGGTACCTGCAGGACGTGGTGAACGCGGAGCGGTTCGGGACCAGGCTGACCGGTGACCTGGAGGGTTACCGCAAGCTGGTCGTGGACTCCCGCAAGGAATGGCGCGTCGTCTATGCCACGCGTCCGGCACCACCAGCGTCGGCGTACCGCAGCGAGATCCACGTCGTGGCCGTCCGGCCCCGCGCCCGCAACGACGTGTACGACACCGTGGGGCAACGCCTGGGGCTGACCCGCCGGCCCCTGAGCGCCCGCACTCATGCCGCCCGCGCCCGGTCCCCGCAGCTCACGGCCCGCGAGCCCGTGCCGAAGCCGGGGCCGCTGCCCTCCACACGGCCGGGCCCGCGCCGCCCGGCCCACGCTTCCCCGCAGCACCGCACCCGCTGACACGAGGGAGCACCCCGTCCATGCCCCCCGATCCCACGCCGGGAACAGACCGTGTTCTGTCCCCGCTCGACCGTCGCGTCGAAACCGTAACCGGCCACGATCTCGGCACCCTCCGCGCCTACCGCGATCGCGGCGTCCTCGGTGAGCCGCACGCACGGTTGGTGGACCGGCACCGCGAGCTGGCCAAGGCCGAGGCCGGCGTGAGCTTCCACCGAACCCTCCTCAACCGGCTCACCGGCGGCGAGTACCCCGTCGACTCCGCCCTGCTCACGCGGATCGAACGCACGCTGCGCGAGCTGAAGTCGGCTGCCGCTGAACACGCTGCTGCCGCGGCCCGCGTGATCGCCGCCCTGGAACCCATCGAGTCGGCAGCCCGCCGGGCGCCGGGGGACGGTCGCGCACCTCTTGAGGCAGCCGACCACGCAGCACTCCTGGCCATCGCCGGCGGCGCCAAGCTCCACGAACACCTCATGACACGTCGCCTGTCCGTGGTCACCGCCTCCGGTACCCGGATCCCCCACACCCATCTGCAGCGGCTCGAATCGGCCGGACTGATCTGCCGGGACACAAGCCACCCGCTCCACGCCGGGCAGCCGGTCGCACTGACCGCTGCCGGCCGGGCCGCCCTGGCCGGCAGCCGACGTCCGGACCCGATGGCAGGCCCAGCCAGTGCCGCCCCCGGTGCCTGGCCGGGCACCTCCTCCAGAAACCGCCGCTGACCCCCGCCCACCTACCGAAAGGCCCTATGCCCCCCGACCCGGACTCGCCCGAGCTGGACTCCCCGGAAGTGGACTTTCGGCTGGACGGCTTCGAGGCCGTCGACGAGTGGACCGAGGAAGCGTTCCGATATGCGATCGCCGAAGAGCAGGGCACGCTCACCGTGCTCGCCGAGCACCACACCCCAGACGGGGCCGAGAGTCACTACGTTCTGCACAACGGCGCCGTCACCTGGGGCATCCCCGGCGAAGCGCAACTCCTCGCCCTCCACCTGCAGCGGGACATGACGCAACGCACCTTCCGCTTCGACCATGCCGCACTGCCCCTGCCCGCGATGGCGCAGTCCTGGCTCATCCACCGAGGCTGCCCGCCAGATGCCATCGGCCTGCCGCCCGGCACCGGGACCGTACCGGCGGACGAGACGACCCGCGCACTGGAGCAGCGGCTCATGGGCGACGGGGACCCGCGCCGTTTCGCCCTGCTGCACAGCTACACCCGCGACGACCCGGACGACGTGACCACCGTCGTGGTCCTGCGCGCCCTCGACGAGCACAGCCCCGCGCCGTTTCGTGTACTGCACGAGGAGGTGGACACCGACACCTGGACCCACACCCTGCGCGAGGGCGGCTTTCCCACCGCCGCCGATGCCGTCCAGTGGTGCACAGACCGTCTGGACGGAGAAACCGCGCGCTTGCCGCCCGTCCGGCTCACCGCCCGTTCCAACGGGCTCCCGGGCACGGTGCCGGCAGCCCTCGGACAGCGCCCACCGGGCCGAAAGCGCTGACCCGCACAATTCGCGTCGGCGGGCCGGAACATAGCCGACGATCGCCGGTTGGCCAAACCGGCGAATCCGTGGACTCTTGTCCAGCTGCCCGTGAAGAAATTCCCGGGCCTCCTCACCCGGTATCCCCATTTCCCTGCACGGAGGTTCCTTCCGCATGCCCTCGAACCGAACGCGCCTGTACGTGTCTCGCTGAAACAGCGCCCGCAACAGCACCAGTCAATGGGCGAGTTGACCATTCCTCTCGCACTCACCCCTATGAATGCCGGAACTTTCCGGTGCCTTTCTGAAAGGAGTTGTCTGTGTCCGATGACATAGAGGATGTCGTCAGCGTGCTCACCGAAAAGATCGAGCACCGCTTCGCAATGAGCATGGCGGAACTGACCGCCGCAGTTGCCGCGGCGCCGGCGGCGAACCCCGAAGCCACCGACATCGTCAAGTGGCACGGACTGCTCACCGAGGCCCAGACGGCACTCTCCCGTGCTGAGGACGATCTCCTGGCTGCGCTGGAGACACAGCCCAGCGAAGTCGACGGCCCGACGCTGGACCTTGCCTACCGCGTCAACGCGGCCGTGACCGCCCGTGACGGGCGGGCCCTGGTCGTGCGCTGGTTCCTCGACCCCGATGCACCGGGGAAGAAGGACCTCGCCGCCGAACATCTGGCCCGCTTCAACCGCGGACTCAGACACGGTCCGGCCGTGCCCACCAGCGCGCCGGCTGCCCGGCCCGCTACAGCGCCCCCGGCCGGTCGGGGAGTACTGCGGTGAACGTCCGAGGCAAGCCCTGCACTCAAGACGCCCGGCTCCGGGAGGTCTTCGGCGCCCCGGTCGCCGACCTGTACGGGAGGGCCTCCGGTCCGGATGCCTCCGCGGCGCTGACCCGTGCGCTGGAGGTGCGCTCGTTCCTGGCCCTGGCCGAGGAACAGGTCACCCGGATCCGCGACCCTGTGCATGAGGCGATGGAGCCGGGGCGCGACATGGACGAACTGTCCGCGGACCAGCTGCGGATAGACGCGCAGTGGCTGGAGGCGGCACTCGGTGCCCGCGACGGCTACCGCACCGCCCTGGACAACCTGCTGCGCACCATGCCGCCTCCCGGAGTATCAAGCCGCCCGGTCCGCACGGCCCAGCAGACGATCACGACCACCCTGCCCCCGGGCAGCGCCGCCCCGGCACCCCGGTCTGCCGGGGCGGCCCGACAGCGCCGACCGTGAAAGCCCTAGCCGCTTGCCCCACCCCACCTCCGTTCAGATCGCCGCACGGATCGAGGAGTTGTACAGCGCTTCGCTGAACGATCTCCGATCCCGCGCCCGGGGCCGGCCGCCGGGCATGCTCGCCGCCCTCCTCGCCGGCCACCACACCCTCGCCCTGGCCGAGCAGAGCATCACCGTCCACCGCGAACGCCTTGGACAACTCGTCCTCCCCGAGCGGCAGATCGGCACCTGCGAGGTGCCGCACATCCTCGACTGCGCGCGCCGTCTCGCCGAAGCCGTCGCCGTCCGCGACACCCAGGCCGCCACCACCCAGGCAGTCCTGGACAGCCTCGGCCGCACCGACGCCCCCCAGCCGCCTGCCATCACCGCGAGCGCCGCTGTTCCCGCTGCGCCCCGCCGGGCCGCCGACGCCCCGAGCCGCTGACCCATCGGGCACCTGCCCCTTTTGCACCCAGGAGTTCCCCCCTTTGGCCACCACCGGTCTGCCGCCCGCCGCCGATGCCGACATCGCCCGGGTCACCGAAGCACTCCACATGATCACCCCGCGCTGGAACGTGCGGATCCTGCTCGCGCTGAACGAGCCGCCGCAGCGCTACACGCAGATCGCGGCCAAACTGCCGTATCTCCACAGCGGCCAACTGCACCCCAAGATCCGCTCGCTGTGCGACGTCGGCCTGGCCGAGCGCACCGAGCACTCCGCCCACCACGTCACCTACGGCCTCACCCGGCGCGGCCGACAGCTCCTGCCGGTGCTGGCGGCGATCGCCGCCTGGGCCAAGGAACATCTGGAGCAGCCGACGGAGCCGTTGTCCGCGGTCGAGCAGATCGAGGACTGCCTCACCCTCCTGTCCGGCCGACGAGCCCCGGCGATCCTGTGGGTGCTCAAGGCCCGCCAGGAGGCCAGCGCCCGGGCCCTGGCGCGCCTGGTCATCCCCGACGGTTACTGGACCGGCATCTACCCGCCGCTGCGCCAGCTCATCGACGACGGCCTGGTGGTGACCGAGGGCAACGGCCGGCCCTACCGCCTCGCCCCGTCCGGCGAGGGGCTCGGCCACGTCTTCGGCGCGCTGTCGATGTGGGCCTGCGGGCGACCGGTGGACCACGCGCCGGGGCACCCGCTCTGGGGCAGGGCCGCTCCCGGTTCCGCCGCTCCAGGGGTGTGGGTCAGCCATCCATCCCGGCCCGCGGCCCCATCCGCCCGGCCGGCACACGCGCTGCAGACCCAGCCCGCGCGCCGCCCGGCCTGGCACAACGGCGATCTGTTCTCCCACCCCGCACCGTCCCGCCCGACTCCCGCCGCGCCGGCCGCAGGAGTCCGCCGATGATGCCCGTCTTCTCCCACCAGCAGTTCCAGGCCGTGTGCGCGGAGCTGTCTTCGGCCGGCCTGATTCGTCTGGTCAGCGAGATCGACGACCACGGGGTCATACCGTCCCGCGCGCTGGCCTGCACCCTCACGGACCTCGACCGGGACCGGATCCGGCAGGCCGTCAAGCACGCAGACGCTCTCGGACTCCTCGACCGCACGGGCTGCGGCCTCGGCCTCACCCCTGCCGGAGGCGACCTCGCCGACGTCTACGACGCTGCTGCCCGCTGGGCCCGGCGTCACCACCACCCCGAGCCGATCTGCACGTTCACCAAACGGATCCAGCACGTCTTCGCCCTGCTGAGCGCAAGCAAAGCCCTGGAGGCCGGGGGAGGGGAGGCTGAGACCGAACTCGGGCGTGTCCACCGGCTACTGGCCGAGTTCATCCACACCCACCTGTCCCCGCCGATCCGCAGGACCGACGGCGTCGCCGCGTGAGCCCCCACGCGGCGGCGTACTCCACGGCGGGCTTGAAGCGCACGGTCTATCTGCCGCGCGGGGCGGACGCCGCCGCGTTCGCGATGACCACCTACGGCATCCCCTTGCTCGTCCTGGCCACCACGGGCTCGGCTGCCCTGACGGGGCTGGCCTTCGCGCTGGAGTGGATCCCCAGGATCGGTGCGTTCACCGTTGCCGGCACCCTCGTCGACCGCTACGGCCCCCCGCGCGTCTTCCGTGCCGCCTGTCTCGCGCGGGCCCTGGTCGCGGTCGCCGCCGCCGTGGTTCTCACTGTCCTCGAAGCCGGCGCTCCGGCTGCGACGGTCACGGTGATGCTGCTGGCCGCCTCGACGGGCGTGCTCACCGAGTTCAGCTTCGTCGCGGCCGAAACGGTCGGCAGCCAGGCGAGCCGGAAGGCCGGCCTCCGGGCGCACCGGGTGCAGTCCGTCCTGCTGGGGATCGACCAGACAGCCACCCTGGCCGGTCCCGCGGTCTGCGGCCTCCTCCTGGAGCGCGGCGGCCCCGCCCTCATGCTCGGTGCCCTCGCCGGCGTGTCCCTTCTCGCCGCCGTCCTCGGCCCCCGCGGGCGTACGACGCCGAGCGATGCGGATTTGGCGAAGCGCGGGCTGCGGGCGGGCTGGGCAACACTGTGTTCGCTGCCCGCCCTCGCCTGGCTCGTGGGCGGCCTGGTCCTCTCCAACGTCGCACTCTCCGTCCTACAGGCCGCCGTCCCCGTCGTCATCGTCACCGAACTGGACCGCTCCAGCACGGACGCCGGACTCATCTGGTCCGCCGCGGCCGTCGCCTCCCTCCTCGCCATCACCGCGTCCCGCGCCGCGATCGACCGCTGGGGCCTGTGGCCGGTGGGCGCCGTGGCCGCCACCGTCGCGGCGGCAGCGACGTTCGCCGTCGCCCAGGCCGACACCTACCGCGGCTACCTCCTGCTGATCGCCGTGGTGATGGCCGGCGAAGGCAGCCTCACGGTCGTCCTGCGCACTCTGCGCTCCCGCCTGATCCCGCCCGACGTGTTCGGCAGCACCCTCGCCGTGACCGTCCTGCTGCTCCTGCTGCCCTTCCCCGCCGCCGGTCTGCTCGTCGCAGCCGTGCCACCCGCCCAGCTCGGCCACGCCATCACCGCCGCCGCCGTCCTGCAGGCCATCGGCTTCACGGCCGCCTTCACCCGCCTGCGCACCCTGCCCACCCCGCGAACAACGCCGTCCTGAGGCGCGGTTCGACACTCTTCGAGGAGCATCTCCTTGTCCGACCGTCCTGCTGCCCTGGTCGTGACCGCGGCAGACGTCCGCCGCAGCCGTGGCCTGCTGACCGGCTACTTCGCCGGTCTCGGCGTGGTGATGGCCATCTGGGGCGCCCGCATGCCGGCCGTACAGCAGGCCGCCCAACTGAGCACCGCGCAACTGGCATTGGTGCTGCTGGCCGCCGCCCTCGGCATGGTCGCAGGACTGCAGGCCGCGGGACGCCTCGTCCGCCCGGCACGCCTTCCCGCCCTGCTCACCTCCGGCGCCGTCGGCCTCGGCCTCTGTCTCGCCCTGATCGGGCAGAGCCACAGCCTGCCGGCCCTGCTCGTGGCCGCCGTGGTGTTCGGTATCACGCACGGTGTGATGGACGTCGCCGCCAACTCCGCGGCCGTGCGCTGCCAGAACGCCGCCGGCAGACCCATCATGTCGTCCCTGCACGCCGCGTACTCCATCGGCGCCCTCGCGGGAGCCGCCCTGGCTGCCGTCACCGCCCACACCGAGCACAGCGTCCTCTTCTTCACCGCCGGCCTGACCCTCACCACAGCGGCACTCGCGGCCCTGCCCGCAACCCGTACCCTGACTGGTACTGATCAACTGCCCGCATCCGCAGGCGCCGGACACGGCGCGCACCGGCCAGCCCTGCCGTCCGCGAAGCTGTGGCTGCTGGGCGCACTCGCCGCTTCCTGCCTGCTGGGGGAGGGAGCGGCAGCCGACTGGGCCGCTGTCCACCTGCACAGCCTCCACGCCCCGGCCGCCGTGAGCGCCGCCGCGTTCGCCCTCTACAGCGCGGCCATGGCCGCCGGCCGGCTCACCGGAGACCGGCTCACCTCCGCCTTCGGCGCCGCACGCGTCGTACGGGCCGGCGCGATCCTCGCCGCCACCGGACTCGCCACCGGTGCCATCGCCTCCAGTACGCCGCTGGCCCTCGCAGGCTGGGCGATCTTCGGGCTCGGCCTGTCCACCACCGTTCCCTGCCTGATCACCGCTGCCGGAGCCGGGGGACCACGGGCCGTGGCCACGGTCTCCGTCACCGGCTACCTCGGCCTGCTCGCCGGCCCCGCCCTCATCGGCGCGATCGCCTCACTCACCACCGTCGGCACCGCTCTGTTGCTGCCCGCCCTGCTCGCAGCCGCCGTCGCCGTCCTCGCCCACCGAGCCCTGGAGAAAACCACCCCTTGACCACCACCCACACGACCACCGGCCTTGACGCCGTGATCCTCGACTACAACGGCGTCCTCGGCCTCCAGCCCGGCACCGCCATGTGGACCCGCCTCGCCGACCTCGCCGAATGGCCCGACCGGCACCTCCCCTCCTTCCAGACCGCGTTCTGGGCTCCCCGCAACGCCTACGACGCCGGGGAGCTGAGCGACCTCGCCTACTGGGCGAAGGTCCTCGGCCACCACCCCAGCCCACGCTGGCTGCGCACCCTGCGCGCCGCCGACACCGCCATGTGGACCCGCACCGATCCACACGTCCTCGACACCCTCTACCGCACCCGGGCCACAGGGCTGCCCATGGTGCTGCTCTCCAATGCCCCCGCCCACCTCAGCAACGTCCTGGATGCCACCGACTGGCGGCGCGACCTGATGACCCACGCCCTGTACTCGGCCCGTCTGGGCCTGTGCAAACCTGATCCGGCCGCCTACGAACACGCGCTGGTGGCCACCGGCGTCGCCGATCCGGGGCGGGTGCTGTTCGTCGACGACCGCGCCGACAACTGCCGGGCCGCAGCCGAGCTGGGCCTGCGCACCCTCCACTTCACCGGCCAGATCACCGACCTCGAAGCCGCCCTCGCGGCCACCGCCGCCTGACCAGCCCTTTCGAACTCCCTCACTCTTCAGGACTTTTGTGCCCTCGAACGACGATTCCTTCGGCGGCGGGGACGTCTACGTCTCGCCCCGCTACCTTGCCGGGCTGCCCGGACACGCCGACCCCAGCTTCGCCCCGGTGGCCCACTGGCCCCACCACCACCTCGATGTCGGGCCGTGCCAGCTGGTCATCACTTCGCCGGACCACCGCATCCGCATCGGCTGGTTCGGCGACGACTACGACACATGGCTGATCAGCGCGGCCGGGGACTCCGTCTCCGCCCCGCGATGGACGGCGCGCATCAACCACAACACCCCACCCGAGATCGTCGAAGGACTCACCCGAGCCCTCGCCGCCGAGTGGGACGAAGACAGTGACTCCTTCCTCACCTCCCGGTCGATGTACTGGACGGATTCGGTGCAGCCACTGCTCGACGCGGGCTGGGAGCGCAAGCCCCCGGCACGCGGCATGGTGGAGATCGTGTCCCCGGACGGGCTGGCCGGAGCGAACATCGACATCGTCAGTACCAGCATTTACGCCGAGACCGTGACGTTGTGGGCCGGACCACCGGGCTGGCGAACCCGCGCTAAGGCGACCTTCACCGCACGCACTCCCAACCATCTGATCGCTGCCACCGCCGCCGCCCTCGCCGATCCCACCCCCGTCCTGCGCTACAAGGACGCCCTGGATCCGCGGCTCGCTCGCCTGGCCCGGCTCACCCCCGTCTCCCCGCCCCGGCCGACCACACCGACGCCGCTGGATCTCCGACGCACCGCCGCAGCCCGACAGCCTGCCGCCCTGCCGGCCCGCAGTGTGCGCCGATGGACCACCAGCACACCCCCGCCCGAACCGGCGGTCGGCTCCCGCCCCGCACTGCGCCGCTGACCCACCCGACCGTCCCCCGAAAGAAGTTGCGTCATCCCACTGCACGCCGAGCAGTTCTTCACCCACCAGCTCGCCCTCACCGACGGCACCGTCATCGGCGACACCTACTACGCCACCCCGCAGCCGGGCTCCCCGCTACGCCTGCGGATTGACTTCTCCCGCACGATGCGCGTCGGCGAGTACGACGGACTGCGGCTGCAGATCCTCCACACCGCCCAGGGCGGCGTCCTGGACACCGTGATCCTCACATTCGCCGACCACGACACCTTCCACAGTCGCGACGTAGCCATCGGTCGCGCCCCGGGTCGCGACGGCTACGCAAAAATGCGTGACTGGCGCCAGCGCGACGAGCCGCCGTGGCAGGGAGCCGCGACCACGAAGCTCCGTAGCGCGATCGAGGAGTTCACCCGGCTGTGGTTCCCCCAGCCGACGACGAGAGCCCGGACAAGCACGCCACCGGGACAACGAACCCTGTCCGGCCGTCCACCGGCACCGGAACCGAACGGATTCTGGCTGACCGATCCCGACTTCCGCAGCCGACTGCAGTCGGCCACACACCTGCTGCTCGACATCCTCGCCGACTGCCTCGGCGATGGCATCAGCCTCCTGCCAGCCCTCGACGGCGCCCGCCACCACGCCAGTGAACTCCTCGGGATTCCAGCCGAGTTCGGCGTACTGGTCGAAGCCGAGACCGCGGCCAAGATCGTCGGACTCGGGTCCGGATCTCCCCACGACCCGGCCGTCGCCCGGGGCCTGGTCCTGCTGGACCAGCGCCCGATCGAGGAACAGCAACGCGCCGTCCAGGCCGCCCTGCGCCGCTGCGCCGGCACCACACCCTCCCACCAAGGGCCCGTCCCCGCACCGGTGCCGCCGTCCCCAGCAGCCCACCGCACCCGCTGACCCCAGCTCACGCCCATCCTCCCGCCCGGCCCGTCGATCCCGACGTCCCTCGTTGTCCGGCGCATTGCCTCTCGCCGCCCGGCCGCGCTCCCCGCCGCCCGGGTCCCGCGCTGGAGCACCACTAGCCGGCCAGTGCTGCCCGCCCCTCGCCGTCAACACCAGCTCGATCTCGACCGGAGCTCCTTCTTGTCGCTGCAGGCCCCCGAATTCTTCGCCGACCTGTGCCTCCCCTTCCACGACCACGCCGTCGTGGGCAACACCTACTTCGCCGCCCCCGTCCCGGGTGCACCGCCGCGACTGCGGATCGACTTCACCGAAACCATCCACGCGGACACCTACGACGGGCTGCGCCTCGCC
The DNA here is from genome assembly GCF_055657445.1 of Streptomyces sp. NPDC107538. Lineage (NCBI taxonomy): Bacteria > Bacillati > Actinomycetota > Actinomycetes > Kitasatosporales > Streptomycetaceae > Streptomyces > Streptomyces sp. NPDC107538. Next base: position 296,043 of record NZ_JBVKAY010000001.1, read on the forward strand.
CTCGTCCACCCGGACCACGGACCCCCGCCAGCTGCCCCGCCCCCTGCGAGCCGCGGCCGAAGCCGCTGACCTTGCCTCTCCTCCACCACCTGATCAAGGAGCCCACCTTTCCCGTGCACGCCCGTACCGTCCGCAGACTCCTCCTGCCGGCCGCCCTCGCCGGCGCCGTGACCGGCACTCTCGCCGGTGCCCCGGCCGCCTCCGCCCAGCCGGCCGAGCCGACCCCTGCCACGAAGACCACCTCGACCGCCGACGCGGTGGGCAGCGTCGCGATCACCAAGAAGGACCTGGCGGGCGACGTCATGCGCGGCGCCTCGTTCCTGCTGCTCGACGCCACCGGTCAGGAGGCCGGACGCGGGAAGACCGACGCACAGGGGAAGGTGACCTTCCCCGACCTTGCTCCCGGCGTCTACCGGCTTAAGGAGACAGCCTCCGGTAGCCCCCTGCACGACATCGCGGCCGATCAGGACGTCATCGTCACCCCCGGCGCCATCGCCCGGGTGACGATCGTCGACCCGTTCAAGCCCGCCCACGTCACCCTCAGGGCCAGGGACAACAAGACCGGCAGGCTGCTGCCCGGCTCCACGGTGAACATCGGCAGCGGCGACACGACCCTGCTCACCCTCACCACCGGCCCCAAGGGAACCGCGACCGGCGACCTCCCCGTGCCCAGCCGCTGGGCCGAATTCTGGGTCAAGCAGGTCACGGCTCCCGCGGGCTACGACCTCTACACACCGGCCAAGACCTTCACCGCCGGGCCCGGGTCTCCGGTCACCGTCACGGTCACCAACGCCAAAACCGCCACCAAGCCGCAGCCCACCGAGACCGAGCAGCCCACCGGCGACGACCCGACGGACACCTCCTCCACGCCCACGGACACGCCGGACCAGGACACCTCCGGCGGGCCGAAGCCCAAGACGACCGCCACCGGCACGCCGGACAGCGCGTCCTCGCCCACCCGGTTCACGGACGGGGCGCAGTCAGCGTCGCCGTCGGCCCCGGTCGGCTCCCTCGCCCGGACGGGAGCCGACGCCACACCGTGGCTGATCGGTGGCGCCAGCCTCCTGCTCGTCGCCGGCATCGCCGCAGTGGTCGCCACATGCCGCCGCACAGACTCTCAGCCCCAGCGGGACGAGAGCACCGACACCAACTGACCAGCCCTTCCACCCCCTTCGCCAGGCCCCCGAGACACGCCAGTCTCGGGGGTCTGGCACTTATCCGGGCACCGGATCCTGCTCACAACGGGGACTGGCGAACGTCGCCTTCGCAGCATGGGTATGCGCAGGTGAAGACGCGCAAGGCGGGGGTAGCGCTGCAGTGTTCAGCCAGCCCATCCCAGTTCGTACACGTCGATTCCGTCGCTGTACGCGGTGAACGCCACCCACGACCGGGCTGCGAACCGCACGTCCCATCCGCCGACCGCGGGCCAGGACTCCCTCCGGACCAGGACCGCGGCGATCATCTCCAACACCTCGCGCCGGCCTTCCTCGGGAAGCTCGGCCAGCGCATCCTCCACCCGGACCGCCAGATCCACCCTGTACATCATCGGCTGCCCCGTCCTCATGATCGGCTGGAGCAACACGGTAGAGACCGCCGCCGGTCCTCGCTGACGCCTGTGGATAACTCCTGACCGGGCCAGCTCAAGTCGCGCCTCCGGCGGCGGGACCGTAGACCGGACGTATGGTGCTGCGACCGCCGGTGGAACCGATGCTGGCCCGCGCCTACGCCCGCGACCAGCTGCCCACGCCAGGCAATCAGCCCGCTGACCTGGTCATTCAGCCGAAGTTCGACGGCTACCGGGCGCTGGTCTTCACCCCGTTCCCGGGGCCCGGACCCGTGCTGATCCAGTCCCGCCGAGGCAGCCTCATCCAGTCCCGTTTCCCCGACCTGGCCCGAGCCGCCGATCAGCTGCCTGACGGTCTGGTCCTCGATGGCGAGTTGGTCGTATGGTCCGGCGACCAGCTGTCGTTCGAGGCGCTGCAACGCCGGGCCGCCTCCAGCGGACGGACAGCCCAGCGGCTGGCCGAGGAGCTGCCCGCACACTTCATCGCCTTCGACGTCTTCCAGATCGACGGCACCGAGCTGCTCCGCGAACCGTACGCCCTCCGGCGCACGGCTCTGGAGGAGCTCTTCACCCAACACCGGCTGACCGCGCCGTGGACGCTCTGCCCCCAGACCAGCAAGGTGGAAACCGCTCAGGAGTGGCTGACATCATGGACCGAGGTGTCCGGCCTGGAAGGGATCTTGTAGCTATGGTTTCGGGCTGACCGGTTGACCGTGCGTACCGACGGGCGAGCGGCTTGACGGCCAAACCCTTGCGGATGCCCTCCGAGATCACCAGGACTCGACATCGGCCGAACCGCGCCTACTTGGCCCTGTGCTCCCGAAGCTGCCGCGAAGTGACAAGTAGCTTTTAGTGGTCGATATGACGACCTTTTGTACCGGTTTTCAACGTTCTGACCCTGCCTCTGTTGTGCTCGCATCACCTTGGTCGCGTTGTGGTGATCGAGGAGAGGAGCCGGGTGTGCGTCGGGAGTGGCAACCGGAGGACCTGATCGAGGTCTGGACGCTGCTGGAAGAGGACCAGGACCGGCTCCGGAACAAGTCGGGAGCGAACCGGCTGTGACCTTGCCGCCGCCGGCCGGGACGGTGCCGGTCCCCGCCTGCCCCGGTCGGCCGCAACGCCCCACCGGCACCCGCCGGTGGCGCGGAACGGTGCCGCGCTCCCGGGGAGCCGGTCGCGGTCGACTCCGGCCGCGGGACGGTTCCGTTGCGCCCGGCCAACGGGTGTGCGGGCGCGCGAATCGTTCGCTGTACGAGCGCTCATGCACTGTGCCAGCATGGTGCGCGCAGGCGAGCAACAGGGGTGGTCTCGTTGGGTCGGGGAACGCGTTGGCTGCTGGCGTGCGGGGTCACGATCGTGGCGTTCGCCGTGCCGACGGTGGTGTGCGGGACGTGGGTGTTCGTGCCGCTCGTGGAGGACGTGGGCGCCCGGTGGGGCGCCGCCTCGGCGTCGGGCGCCGCCGTGGCCGCTCTTGCGGTGCTCTGGGGCCAGGGTTTCGCCACCTCGGACGGCACCGCGGGCGACGCGACGCCACGCCCGCCCCGCGTCGAGGCGTCGGGGGAGCGGGCGGTCGCGGTCGCCGGACCGGTGAAGGGAAACATCTTCACCGGGGACAGCGGTTCGCCCCGTGCCGCCCCACCGCCCACGGCTCCGCGTCCGGCGCCCGGACCGCGGCCCGCCGACGAGCCGCCCGCGCCCGGCTCCGTGACGGCCTCCGGGGAGAGGTCGGTCGCCGTGAACGGCGGGGTTGAGGGCCACATCACCACCGGCGACCGGCCCGAGGAGGTGCCACGGGCGTGAGGTGGCCGTTCACTCGCAGGACCCGCGCCGCCCGGCCGGGCGATCCCCCCGTCACCGCCGACGCCACGGCATCCGGTGAACGGGCGATCGCGATCAGCACCCAGGGCGGCGCCTTCCTGGGCGTGGCGAGCACCGGCGACCACACCACGATCGTGCATGTACCGCCGGAGGAACTGCGCCCGCCCGCCCACGTCGGCGCCCCGCCGGGGTTGCTCAGCCTGCCCGCACGGCGCGCGGCGTTTGTCGGGAGGGACCGCGAACTGGCCCTGCTGGACGGCACGTCAGAACGGACGGACCCGCTCGTGGTGCAGGCGCTGCACGGACTGGGCGGGGTCGGCAAGAGCGCCCTCGCGGCCCACTGGGCCGCCACCCGCGCCGACGCCGACAACCCGGTCTGGTGGATCACCGCCGACACCCCGACCGCCCTCTCCGCAGGACTCGCGGCGCTGGCCGCTGCTCTGCAACCCGCCCTCGCCCAGCTCCCGCCGGACCAGCTGACCGAGCGGGCCGCGCAGTGGCTGACCACCCATCAGGGCTGGCTGCTGGTCCTGGACAACGTCACCGACCCGGCCCACGTCCAGCCCCTCCTCGCCCGTGTCCGTTCCGGCCGGATCCTGATCACCAGCCGCCGCGCGTCCGGCTGGCACGACGTCGCCGTCCCCGTGCCCCTGGACACCCTGACCGCCGAGGAGTCGCACGCCCTCCTGACCCGTGTCCTGGTCCAGGGCGCCGGTCACTCCACGGCACCTCTCGACGGCGCGGCCGAACTCTGCGCCGAACTGGGCCACCTGCCCCTGGCGATCGAGCAGGCGGCCGGTTACGTTGCCGAGACCGGCATCAGCCCCCGCACCTACCTGGGCCTGCTCGCAGCCCACCCCGCCGACATGTACCACCAGGGCGGCGAGGGGCAACACGGCGAGCGCACCATGTCCCGGATCTGGAACGTCACCCTGGACCGCCTCTCCGACACGCCGCTGGCGGGCCGGATCCTGCGCGTCCTCGCCTGGTACGCCCCGGACGCGATCCCCCGGTACCTGCTGGACGGTCTCACAAGGCCCTGGGACGTCTGGCCGCCTACAGCATGATCACCCTCGACGGCGACACCGTGAAGGTCCACCGTCTGGTCCAGGCCCTCGCCCGGACACCTGATCCCAGGGCCCCCCACCACCGGCCCCAGGACATCGCCGCCGCGTTCCGGCAGGCTGGCGCGCTTCTGTACGAAGCCCTGCCGGCGGGTGCGAACGACCGCCGCGATTGGCCCGCCTGGCGCGCCCTGCTGCCCCACCTCGACGCCCTCACCGAGCAGGCTCCTTCCGACACTGACACCGACACCCGCGCCACCTCCACCGCGCTGAACCTGGCCGGGGTCTTCGCCTACAGCCAGGGCCAGCCCCGTCGAGCCGTCGCCTATCTCGACCGGGCCGCCAGCGGCTCGGCGCTGGTGCTGGGCGAGCATCATCCGGACACACTCAAGGCCCGCAGCAACCTCGCCAGCGCCTTGCAGGCGGTGGGGGATCCCGCACGGTCCGTCCCCCTGCACGCGGAGGTCCTGCACACCATGACGCGGGTCCTGGGCCAGGACCATCCGGACACCCTCAACGCCATGAACAACCTGGCCGTCGCCCACCGCGAGGCCGGTGACGCAGGCCGGGCCGTCGCACTGCACGAGGAGAGCCTCGACCCCACGCGGCGGGTGATGGGCGAGGACCACCCGCGCACGCTGGCCGCCTGGAACAACCTCGCTCTCGCTCATCAGGAGACGGGGGACCTGGCCCGTGCCATCCCATTGTTCTCGCGGAGCCTGGACGCCATGATGCGGGTGATGGGCGAGTACCACCCGCAGACCCTCAGCGCCCTGCACAGCCTCGCCATGGCCCACCACGCGGCGGGAGATCCCGACCGCGCCATACCGCTGCACGAACGGGCGCTGGCCGGCCGGGCGGAGGTGCTGGGCGAGCACCATCCGCACACGCTCCAGGCTCGCAGCAACCTCGCCCACGCCTGTCAGGCGACTGGGGACCTGAGCCGGGCCGTCCCGCTGTTCGCGGAGAGCCTGGAGGCGATGGAGCGGGTCCTGGGCGAGGACCACACCTACACGCGCGCTGCCCGCAACAACCTCGCCAGTACCTACCAGCAGGCGGGCGAGCTCGACCGGGCCGTCCCCCTGCACGAGGAGGCCGTGAGGGCCACGGTCCGGGTCCAAGGCGAACACCACCCGGACACGCTCCTCTACCGTCATAACCTTGCTCACGCCTATCAGGCGGCGGGGCAACTCAACCTGGCCGTCGACCAGTTCCAGCAGGTCCTCGCGGGCCGCTCACGCGTGCTGGGCGAGGACCATCCCGGCACCCGGGCCGCCGCGACCGCTCTGGCCGCGGCCCTCAAGGCACGGCGTGCCGCGGGCGGGAACTTCTAGCGTCGCGACCCGGAGATCATCTGGGAGACGGCCCTGTCCTCCCGAAGCTGCCGCGAAGTGACAAACAGCTCTCCGGTCAAGGTGCTGGACGGCATCGCCGCCGGCGAGCACACCGAACGCTCGCTCATCCTCGACCTGGCCCTCGCCCTTGCCGAGGACCGGCGCCGCGACATCGTGACCGGCCGCAGCTGGTCGCGGTCGATGCGGACCATGTCGGCGAGCGCGTGCGCGTCGCCCTTGTCGCTCTTGGCGCCGGAGGTGGCGTACCGCTCCTTGAAGCGGGCGGCCTGCCTGGGGTTGATCGCGTAGACCTGGTAGCCGGAGGCGATCAGGGCTTGCACCCACGAGCCCCGGTCGGTCTCGATCCCCACCACCACCCCGGCCGGATCCAGGTCCTCGCCGCCGTGTTTCGCGAGGAGCTCATGCAGCTTCGCGATCCCCTGCACGCCCTCGGACAGTCTCGCCACAGCGAGTTTCCGGCCCGCCTCGTCCTGGACCTCGACATCATGATGGTCTTCGGCCCAGTCATCGCCGATCAGCAGCAACTTTCCCTCCTTGCAAGGCACTTCGCTTCCTGCAGCCCGCGGAAGGCGGCGCGCGGCCTAATGGATCCAGTGCTCACGCCCCACTGCCCGGCGGGCACGCCACCCCATCAGCGGTCTGGCCTCCCGGCCGACCAGCAGGGGCACGGTCTGACACCAGAACTCAACTGCTTCCGGCGGCGAAAGTGCTCACCTACTGGCGGCTACGGCACCGAGTCTCTCCGACCCAGCTGGCCCCATTAGGCGGCGCGCTTCACGTGGCGGACCAGCCACATCAGCAGGGCGTCCAGGTCGGCGGCGGCCGAGAGGACCCGGTCGACCGCCTCGGGTGTGTGCAGCCACTCCTCGCAGCCGAGGGGACGGGCGGCAATCAGCGAACGGTGGCGCAGCAGGTTCGTACGGGAGTGGTCCGTCGGATAGCCGCGCGGGAGGCGTTTCATCACGTCCCCGGAGATGTCGTAGCCCTTCTTCCGCAGGTCCTCGACGATGGCGGACAGTTCGCGGCCGCTCCCCTCGGAGGCCACGGCTTTGCGGAACATGTCCACCTGGCCGGGATCGGGGTACCACCAGGCGCCCTGGATCCGCAGGCCGTCCAGGTCGAACCGGAGATTGATCTCGATCTTGCGGCCGAGTCGGATCACCGCGCCCTGGTGCTGCCACCACCAGGAGTCGGTGCGGTAGTGCCAGACGGAGAAGTCCTCGTACCGGGGGTCGGTGTCCGCGACCTCGTTGAGCAGGGCGATCATCGGCTGCCGGACCAGGCGTTCGCGGTCCGCGCGGTAGCGCTCGCGGGTCGCGTGGGTCGGTTCGCCCTGGAGCTGCCACAACACGTCCATGGCCTGCTCCGGCCAGCCGGTGAACTGTCCGCGCATGCGCGCAGGGTAGCTCACCGATGATCCGCGCGCGCCGAGAGTGAGACGGGCAGGGAGGCGTAACCCCAGACAAGGCGGGAGGTGCCGCGGCGGGGCTCGCCGGTCAGTTCGATGTGCCGTGCGCGGTGGGCGAGTTCGTCGAGAAGCACGGAGAGTGCAGTCGACATGCAGCGGGCGGTGAGAGTATGCAGCCGAACTTGAGATCCCACAGCTGTTGTAGGTTCTCGCCGCTCGCGACACACGGCGACGCTGTGACCTGTCACTTCTCGTGGCGTCTCACACCGTTTCCAGCCACTCAGTCTCACGACCATGTCCGAATCCTTCGGGCATGTACATCGTCGGGCAGGTTCGACGGCTGCGGGGTGTCAGGCGTGGCCGTCTGGTGACCATCTATTTCGTTGGATACGGTATTTCAGGCACTGCAGGAGGGCTTTTTCGCGCACCGGGCCTAGTTTCTCGGGGATGGTGAATAGGTGCTCCGATGCCGAGCGTGCGGCAGCAGAGGCAGTCCGGCGAGGTGGTTCTGGAGGCGGGCGTGCCTGAATTGGTACGCAGGTCCGGCCTGGCGCAGGATGCCGAGACGGTGAGCTTCTTCGAGGAAGCTCTGGAGCCGCCACGGCAGTCGGCCGCGGAGAGCGAGTAGGAGGCGTGCGGCTGAGTAGTGGGGCCAGGCGTAGGCCACGCAGGCGAGCATCATGCTGCTGATGCCGACGATGGGCAGCTCGGCTGCTGAGGACGAGATCGGCTCGTAGATACGGTGGGCGGGACTGGGCATGATGATGCGGTCGATCACGTCCATAGCGAAGTCAGCCAAGACGATGAGAAACCCAGCAACTGCACCGCTGACCAGTGCGACCAGCCGGTCGCTGCGTACGGAATCCCGGACGGTGGTGGGGGCGTGCGCGCCATTGGTGCCTTTCACCCATTGCAACGCGGCTGGTCCTGTACCGAGCAGTGCTCCTAGGAGAGGGCCGTAGGTCCAGGCGATGGCGGAGAAGGAGAGCTGCTGTGTGTGAACGATGACGTAGACGTTCAAGCCCCCAGTGGCGAGCGCGGCAGTGCCAACGATGGTGGTCATCGCCCGAAGCAGGAGGCGGCGCCAGTGCCGTGGGATGAGGCTGCCACGGCGTGGCCCGGCGGCAGGCACCGGCAGTCCCGCACTGTGGACTACGATGAGGAACATGAATGTGACGGTGCTTGCGTAGACGAGGAAGCGGGCAACAGCGGTAGCACCGGTTCCAACGGCCACTGCTCCCGTCAGTACCGCCAGCGTGGCGAAGGCCAGTGCTCCGCCGGCTGCAGTCAGGACGCGCGCACCGCCCGGACGGCGCCGCAGTCGAGGTCTGCCTCTCGCCCAAGTGCCGATTTGCTGCATGGAGAACGTCGCCGCAGCCATCAAGCCGGTGAGGGTCAGTGCGTCCTGTGCACTCCATGCGAGGTCTTGGATGAATACGCGCTGCACCCCGTCAGCCACCAGTCCCAGAGCAGCGGTCGCGAGGCTCCAAAGCGCGGCGCGTGGTGCCGATCGGTCCAAAACCGGCAACCAGTGCGGCAGTTGCCACCAGACAAGATCGTAGGAGGCATGGTGGTGAAGTCTGTTAGCCAAGTAGGTGAGGTAGCCATGGGCACGTCGCGGGTCCCAGTTCCGCCGGACAGACGACCGGCGCCCTTGCGCGCGGCTATAGAGGGCTGGGATGAGAGCGTCGAGTAGGTGGTGCTCGATGACGGCCTGGGTCGGAAAGCGGCCTTGGTCGGTCAGTTCGGAGGGATCACCGGGCGCGTCGGCGTATACCGACCGGGTCAGGGCGACCATCAGCGGGTTGGCCAGTACCTGGGCTGCAGGACCATTCGGGTACTGGGCCACATGTTGTGTCAGCGTTCGCCACGCCTCCTGGCGCGAGCCAGGAGGCGTGGCCAAGCGCAGCACTGTCAGGGAATCCTCAGGTCGAAGAGGGGAGGGCTCGATCGCAACGCTGCCGGCGAGAATGCCGCAGGTCGCTGCCGCACGGCGGTAATTAGCGGTCCGGCAAGTCAAGATGAGCGGGACTCGTGGGTCGAGGCTGTCGTTGAGCGCCATGAGTACAGCGGTGGCCGCAGATGGGGACAGCTCATCCAGGCCATCCAAGACTGGCAGGACCCTACCCTCGGCCACCAGGTCCTCGATCGCGCTTGGGTGCGGATCCTTTGAAGGGATGCTCGACTCGGGTCAGTGACCGCCTTCGTGCTGTGGTCGTTTGCTCAGCAGCTGGCGGGCAGCCTCGACCGCTTCTCGGTTGAGCTGTTCACGTGAGACGCCCCAGTTCTCTTCCCAGCCGTCCAGATTGTGTGCGCAGTGGACGAGTGGCTCCAAGTCGCCTGGATAACCGAGGTCGTAGGCGATGTCTGCCCAGATGAGGTGTGTGCCGGTGGCGGGATCGAGAGACCCGTCCGCGATCTGGCCGGCGATCCAATAGGCCATCGCCCACTTCGCAGCCCGGGGGTTGGCAGGCGGGTGAAAGGCCAGCCCCAGCTCCTCCAGCACCTGGTCGAAGAGAGCAGGTGCTTCGGGTTCCTCGCTACGCAGAAGCCCCGCGAGCATGGCGAGGGACGGGGCCTCGACTCCGGCGATCAGGGCGTCCACCCCGGCCTGAATGAGGCGGTCAGATCCGACGTGCCTTCCGAATGCCCTCTCACGCGCAATGTGGCTGAACCGCCTGAGTGCCTCGTCGGGCGTCATCTGGGCCTTTTCTATCGGAGTCTGGAGACGGCAGCCTCGCATCTGGGGCGCATCAGCGCGAACGGGTTCCGGTGTACTTCCTACTCGGGGCGGTTGGCCTGGGAAGACGCTGATTGGCGTGTGGTCGGCGCCGTCATACTTCTACCGTGGCGGGGTGGAGGTGGGGCGCCATGGTGTCTTTGCCGGAAGAACTTCAGGTGCGGGAGGCCGCCGCTCGACAGCGAGTGGAGGAACTCCAGGCCGAGGCTGCGGAGTTGGTCGTTCGGCTGGAGAAGGCGCGGGAGAATCTTTCGCGGCTGGAGATCACGCGGGAGACCGTCGCGCAGGTGTTGGCGGAGCTCTCGGCTGCAGAGGCCGAACCAGAGGTTCCGGCCAGGGATGCACCAGAACCGAACGAGACAACGGCACCTCACGGCGTCGGGGTGATGATGGTGCCGCCATGGCGGGAGGGCCTGGTCGTGGCGGTGCTGCCGGATGTGTACCGGGACATCGTGGAGATCATCGCTGACGCGCCGGGACCATTGCAGGCCAAGCAGATCGTGCCGCGGATCGGGCTGCCGACGACGACCGGGAAGATCGAAGGGACCCGAGGCAAGCTGAAGCGGCTGGTGGAGCGGGGCTGGCTGGACGAGGACGTGCCGGGACAGTTCACCCTCGCCCGCCGAGGCCCGGGGCGGGACCGGGCCAACTCCTAGTGACCAAGGGGCTCTTCTCCGTAGATTCGAAGGTGCCAACCAGAACGAATCACTGCCGAAGAAGAGCCCTCGATGGAACCGTACGACGCCTTATCCCAGCCTGACCCGTACTCCACCTCCCGTGATGCCTTCGAACACCTCATTTCGACGCTGGCCGGCGCCCCGGCGGCGGAAATGCCCCACGACGAACTGGAAGCTCAGCTCGAACAGCTGGGACGCGAGCTGCTCCGGCAGCTGATGCAGGACCACCTTGATCTGCGAGCCAGGAAGGAGGAAGACGCCGTGCGTGCGGACGGAGGGCAGCCCGTGGTTCTCGGGCCGGAAGGACTGCCGCGGGCCTGGCGGGAGAGGGGGCACCGTCGCTGGCTGACCTGCGTGTTCGGGCCGGTGCGAGTGACCCGGATCGCCTACCGCGGCCGAGGCGTGCCCAACGTGCACCCGGCGGACGCAGCATTGTCGTTGCCCGCGGGCCGGCACTCACGGGGTCTGGTCCGGCTCGCGGTCCTGGAAGCGGTGCGCGGCTCGTTCGACCAAGCCACCGCCGCGATCGAGCGACGGTGCGGGAAGGTCCTGGGCAAGCGCCGCCTCAAAGAACTGGTGGTCGCCGCTGCCGTCGACACCGCCGCCTACTACGCGGTGAAGATCCCCACCCCGTGCACCCGCGAGATGCCGCTGGTCATCCAGATCGACGGGAAGGGCGTGGTGATGCGGCCCGAAGCCCTGCGCGAAGCCACCCGCCAGGCCGCGGCCAAGACCGCGGCGGCCGGGCGGCGCGGACGCCTGGCCCCGGGAGAGAAACCCAACCGCAAACGCATGGCGACGGTGGCCTGCGTCTTCGATACCGCTCCCGCCCCGCGTCGGCCGCACGACATCATCCACCCGCCCGGCGGCCGCAGCGAGATACGGCCGCCGCGGCCGGGCCCGAAAGCACAGCAGAAATGGTGCACCGCCTCGGTGATCCGTCCTCCGGAACAGGTCGTCGCCGACGCCTTCGCCCAGGCCGAGGCCCGCGACCCGCAGCATCTGCGCGACTGGATCGTGCTCGTCGACGGCGCCCGCCACCAACTCGACCTGATCCACACCGAAGCCGCCCGCCGCGACATCCGCCCCCACGTCCTGCTCGACTTCGTTCACGTCGCCGAGTACTGCTGGACGGCCGCGCACGCCTTCCACCCGCCCGGCAGCCGCGAGGCCGAAACCTGGGCCGCGGACAAACTCACCGCAATCCTCGCAGGACACGCTGACCGCGCCGCCACCGAGATGACCGCCCAGGCCGCAGCCGAACAGCTTCCCGCCGCCCGCCGCGAGGCAGTGATCACCTGCCACCGCTACCTCACCGGCCATCTCGACCAACTGCGCTACGACACCGCCCTCGCGGCCGGCTGGCCGATTGCCACCGGCGCCGTCGAAGGCGCCTGCCGCCACCTGATCGCTGACCGCCTCGACATCACCGGGGCCCGCTGGGGCCTCGACGGCGCCGAAGCCGTCCTCCAACTCCGCGCGCTGATCACGAATGGAGACTTCGAGAACTACTGGATCTTCCATGCGGCTCGCGAGCATCAACGCCTCTACCCCAGCCCTGACCAGCAGGACTACAGCCTCACGGCTTGATCCCGACCGTCACTTCAGAGGATCCGCACCCATCGCGCTTTGCCCGAAGGTCTGGGTGTCAGTCAGTGTCGGGTAACCAGTGGCGATCTGCCGAACCAGCCACCGCTGCAGGTTCTCCCTGGCGGGATCGAAAGAGGTAACCGAGCACAGCACTGGGATCGCATCTTCGGTGCGGCGGTCGCGCAGTAGGGCGAGCGTGAGTAATACAACGAATGTGGTCTTGCCAGACCCCGCAGAGCCCAGCACCACGAGGCGATGGCGCGGCAGACCCCGGAAGGCAGTCGCCAACTCGTGTGAGTCATCCACTCGACAGGCGAAAGGCCCACCAGTCAGCTCCTGGTGATCGGATAAATCCGGCAGCGAGCAGTTGATCCATGCCACGGGAAGGGGAGCTGGGTCGAACAACTGTCGCAGCATGGCCTCCTCCTCCCATTCCTTCCGGACCAGCCGAGCCAACACTTCCAGGGCATCAGTGAGTTGCCCGCAGCTGGAGCTTCCGCGTGGCTGACGTCCCGTCCACACAGCCAGTACCCCTAGCAGCCCCACTGACGTGGCCAAGATCGAACTGACTCTTTCGGCGTATTGGCCATCCTGCATCTTCCACAGCAGAAGCAGCCCGCCCATCAGTGCGGCGCAAGCTGCCCACATTGCGATCCACCGCGACCGCATTCCGCCCCCCGTCCCACTGCACAAGCCGTCATCACGGTGTTCAACGAGGCGCCGGGCTCACCGGTCACCAGACGCGCACAGGTCGACGTCAGCGTGTTGTCGAGAAATGTCTGACGACCACCAGTGGCGAGCTCGGCCGTCCCGTTCTCGGAAAGCCCATCTCCTCCTCGGGCGGCCCGGATAGGACCCGGCCATGAGGGGTCCGCGTCACGTCCGACTCACCCCAAAGAGTGAACAGGCTGACCAGTCAGTCTCAGATTCGTGGCCACTCGGCCGCCGAGTGGCCATCAGTCGTGAGATTTGGCCACGTCGTCTGAGATCCCACAGCTGTCAACGGACACAAGTTCGCCGGGGGCAGACAGGAAAGAGTGCGGAAAGACTGGCCAGCGCGGGCGAGGGCATGTCAACGTAGACGACCTTGCAAGAAACGCCAGGTCAGAGAGGTGATTGCCGGTGACTGTAGCTCCCGTGAGCCCCTACGGTTTCAGCACCGTAGGGCCCTCGACTCTGTGAGTGGCAGCTTGGGCCCTGTGGCTGGCCACGCTCGTCACGGACCAGTTGTCTGCGGAGGACTCCACCTCATCGTGGGCGACCGAGCCTGCCGTGACGTTGCTCGAAGGACGGCCGCTTCTGCATCGGCTGGTTTCCGAGGTGCTGCCCCGGTATCGACGGCGAGGGTTGGACGATCGCCGTCACCGGTATGGCGAAGGCGCCCAGCACTCACCTGTCGTTTGGCACCGAGGAGATGCTGGCCGACATCCTTGCTTCCGTTTTGGCGTGTGTACCAGACCCCCGCGCCGCGCATGACTGTGCAGATCTCCATTCCTATTACTCGGCGGTCTGGCCCACGGCCGACCCCGGCCCGTTTCTCTGCTCCCGTTGTCCCCTCACGCCAGGAGGCTGTTCGTGACGTCCCCGGAGATGACCGTCGGCGATCTCATCGATCTGTTGTCCGTCTGCGACCGGAGCGCTCCGGTTCGCCAGGCCATGAACCCCTTCTTCCCGATGGCGCACCGCCTCGCGCAGGTCGTGCAGTCCGTGGACGAGACCGGCCGGACCGTCGTCTACCTCGCGGAAGGACGGGATCCGGACGCACAGCTCGGACACCTGCCGCCCGAGGTCGCCATCGCCTTGACCTGGCAGGGCCCCGTTCAGGCGCCCCCGCGCCGCCCCCGCCGCGCTGCCAGCGGCAACTAGAGACCCGCACCGAGCCCTTGGAGGCGCCCCTGTACCCCGACTTCCCGCTCGATGCGTCCACTCCGGACGGCGGACAGCCCGCGTTCTGGGTCGGTCCCCGTCATCTGGCCGGTGACGATGGGCGCCTCTACGACGCCGTCGCCGATGCACTTACTGGCCTGGGCTGGACGAGCCTGACGACCGTCCGCGGACGGCACGAGCCGGACGAGGCACCGGAGGACCGTCAGGTCCTGCGCAGCACCGTCTTGCACATCAGCCCCGAGGCCCTGCGCTGGGCGCAGTGGGGTCTGGCGGACGAGCCGTTCCACTTGGGCGGCCTGCCGATCGCCTGGCAGATCTCGGCCCGGGCGGACACGAGCAGTCCGCTCGCGTCGTGGTCGTCGTACTTCACGACCGACGTCCCCGGCGAGGCGGTGACTGACTTCCTCGTCGCGCTCGATGCTCGGGACGAGCCGGCCGTGCCGCTCGCCGACCCCGAGGTGGTTCTCGACGCCGTTGCCGCACATGGCTGGCTCCGCGACATCGACCAGCCGCAGGTGGCAGCGGCGGACCCGACCTTCACTTCGCACATCAGCCTCGGGGAGGCGCTGCCTCTCATCCAGGACGCCGATCCGCGTGCCCTGACGACCGAGGCCGATGAGGAGGGGCCGGCCGGATGGCAGGCATGGGCGGAGCCCGCGCTCGGCTCACCCTGTCTGTGGGCGGCCTCGTTCGGTTCCAGCGTGCCGCACGACCTCGTGGCCGCGTTCGCCGCCTCCGTCAGCTCGACGGCTCCGGTCCTGCGCAGGGTGCTTCCTGTGGCTACACGGGAGCGCCTGCTGCGGGCGCCGGCCTAGCGGTCGACAGCACCCCTCAGCCCGATAGAAGAAGCCCGGTACTCCCGAACGGAGGCCGGGCTTCTGTCATCTCGTCTCTGTTCGGGGCAGTAGCCGAGCCGGAGGAAGACAGCTGGGGTGCGGGGCCGACGACGCGTCGGAGCTGCCTGGCTCAGCGGCCTGGAAGTGGGGTGAAGTGGGGGGCGGCTCGGGGTAGCGGTCAGGATTTCGCACGTGGTATCGCCAGCGCACAAAGTGGGGGAAAGTGGCAGTGCTTTGGCGTAGTGGTGCCCCTCAACTTGTGGTAATCACAGGCCGGTTGAAGTGGGGTGAAGTGGCAGACGAATGGCGTAGCGATGCCACGTTCCTGTGCGGCTGAATAGCCGTATGTCTCGAAGCGAAGAGAAGCAGCAGCCCGCCCTTGAGCTCCGTCTCGGTGGAGTGCACGTCGTCGTTCAACGTATCTCGCCCTGGCTGGTGGCGGCCGTCGTCACAACCCTCGTCATGACCGCGGGGAGTTCACTCGCCGCATGGGTCACATCCCCTTGAGAGCCTGCCGAGCCGTGCAGCGGAACGGGCTGTACAGCACTGCTGCCCCGACCAAGACGGTCGGGGCAGCAGTGCGTCGGGGTCGGTCAGCCGGCTGTCGTGGCCTTGGTGAGGGCCTTGTCGAGGTGGCGGTCGACGAGGGCCGGGGAGCCGGAGAGGATCAGCAGCAGGCTGTCGTCACGGACCGCCGTCTGCTTCACCACGGTGCTCCGTCCTCCGGTGGAGAACGTCAGGAGCTGGCTCCACTGCTCGTCACCGGCACCGTGGGGCGCGGGCAGCTTCTGCGGGGCCACGTCGATCGGGGTCCCGCCCGTGACGACTTGATAGGTCGGGCAGCTGGACATGGCGTCGAAGATCTGCCCGATGCCTGTGGACAGCCTGTCCGCGCTGTCGCTGTACAGCTCCTCGGCGATCTCGGAGTTGCTGCCGCTGTAGGTGAAGGCCGCTTTCGCCTTGTGCGGGAAGGCGAGCGTGGCGCCGGTCACGGGGGCGTCGCCCAGCTCGCTCAGGGCCGGGCAGCCGATGACGGCGACGTCGTCGTGGTGGGCGGGACGCTGCTGTTTGCGCAGGTAGCCGGTGCCGAGGTCACTCTCGTCGAGCAGGCGGGTCTCCAGCGCGGCCGACGAGAGCACGGGGCCCCTTTGGTCTGTGTTGGCCGGCTTCCCGCTGCGGGTGGCGGTGTCGGGTTTGATGCCGGTGGAGCAGGCGGGTGCGGTGAGGAGGATGCCGGTGAGGCCGAGGGCGGTGGTGGCGACGCGAACGCGCATGACGGAACTGACCCCTTGATTAGGCGACGGGTGGTCAGTGCGGGCCCGCGGGCCCGGTGGGGTCGTAGTGGTGGTGGTCAGTGCCCGAGGTGGCGCAGGCAGCCCTCGAAGGTGGCGTAGGTCGCGTCCGCAGGCCCGGAGTTCCGGTTGTACCAGGCGGTGTCGAGGCGGGGCTCCAGCCACTGGTGGCCTGCCCGGCACCGCAGCCAGACCTGGCTGCGGGTGGAGAGGATCAGCCAGTCCCGGTACGTTCCGCACTCGGCGCAGACGGCCATCTCACCGTCGAGAACCAGCGGCTGTGTCCACGGCATCATCCTGCCGTCGAGCTGGTCGTGGCCGGGTACCCGCAGCTCTGGCGGAAGGAAGTCGTCCACCATCGCGGTCGGCTCGGCGTGCTCCGGCTCGACCTGTGCCACCCCGAAACCGGGCGGCACCTGGTCCTGCAGCCGCGCATGCAACGCGGCGAACTCGCGCTGAGCCTCGCTGGGCTGCTTGGCCCGGCGGCGTATTCGATGAAACACCGTGGCTTCCTCCTCTGCCTCGTCCTGATCGCCTCAAGATCGTCTCCTACGCCCCTGGCGGTTGCAATTCACAAAGTCCACAGTCCCTTCGCGCAGGTCACAAGGTCGGGGCCGGGCGACACGTCACTCCCTCCGGTCGTTCGCTGCGGCGGTAAGCCCGCCCGCACTCGGCCGGATTCACCGGGTCTTGGCCGGGGCCTCGTCCCCGCCGCGGCGCCGGTCGGGTGCGTTGGGACGAGTCGCCGTTGTGCGGGTAGCGGGCGTGCGCCCTGTGGTGCCGCTCACGGTGTGCAGCGAGGCATCGGCCGGCAGATCGGCCGTCCGCCGCAGCCGCCACACCAGCACATCGCTCACGGACTCGGCGGTGTCGAGTTCGCGATGCTCTGCCGCGTCGGACAGAAGGGCGCCCGGGGCGTGGCCGGCGGCTTCGGCTTCCGCGATGGTCGCCGCGAGGGCGTACCAGCCGGGCTCGGCGAGGATCTGCTCGGCCAGCTGCGGCAGCGCCTCGCGCAGCAGCACGGTCTGTCGCTGGAGCATGGGGCGGCTCAGCCGTCGGCCGCGTTGATAGAGCACGCCGAGGGGCTGGGCGGAGGCGGTCTGGTATGCGGTGCGCAGGTGCTCGGCGGCCCGGGCGGCGGCTTCGGCCTGCTGGGCGTGGCCCTTTCTCGCGTGCCAGTGGGCGGCGGTGGTGATGAGGAAGAACAGCATGTCGATCGCCATCGCGGTGGTGGCACCGTCCTCTCCGCGGCCGAGGGCGGGCCCTGCGTGGACGAGGTCGCGGGCGGCCTGCCGCAGCGCGCGGTCGTGCCCGCGTACGGCGCGTACGTGGGAGCGGGAGGCGCGTTCGAACGCTGTTGCGGCGTCTTGCAGTTCGCGGCGGGTGTGGGCGGCGGAGGTCTTCGCGAGCGCGTCCAGGACCTCGCCGGCGGCGGCGATGTGGGCGGCGGCGACCGCGTCGTCGCCGTGCTCGACGATGAGCATGGCCTGCCACGCGGCCGATGCCGTCCCGCGGCGGGCGGATGCCGGCATGCCGGGCCCCGTACGGACCGTGTCCTGCTGCCGGGGAGTCGGATCGGTCCCGGTGCCGGCGGACCAGCGCTCCCGGATGCGGGGCAGCGACAGGTCGGGGGCCAGGCGCGCGCCGGGGTAGAACACCGGCTCGCCGTCCTTGTTCAGGTCGCCGGGCAGGGCGACCTTGTATCCGAGGAGGTCTCCGGAGGGAGCGGCGCGCTTTCGGATCAGGAGGCCGGCGGCGGCGAGCCGGTCGAAGAACTCCTCGTCACTCCCCGCACCGGCCACCGCCCGCCGTACGGTTTCGCGCAGTTCCTCGCGGGCGGTGCGCTCGCGACCCTGCCGCTCGGCTTTGTGGCGTTCGGCGCTGGTGGGCCGCTGGGCGGCGGTGCCGTCGCCGGGGGCGACCTGATAGAGGCCAAGTTCCTTCTCGATGAGCCGGGCTTCGGCCTGGGCGCGGGCGCCGGAGCGGAAGTCGTCGGGACGGTGGCCGTCCTCGGTGACGAGGGTGGCGACGATATGGATGTGGTCATCGGCGTGGCGTACGGCTGCCCAGCGGCAGCCGGGCTGTCCGTCGCCGGGGTCGATGCCAGTGGCGGCGACGATACGGCGGGCGATCTCACCCCATTCCTCGTCGGACAGGATCCGGTCGCCGGGGTCGGCGCGTACGGAGGTGTGCCACACGTGCTTGGCCGGGCGGGCGTGCTTCGGCAGGGCCATCATGGGCTGGTCGAGGAGCTGCTGGAGGTCTGTGAGGGTTGCGTCGCGGCCGGGGTCGGGGGACATGCCGTCGAAGGAGGCCACGAGATGGGGGTCGGTGTGATCCTCGTACTTGCCGGTGTCGTAGAGGTAGTAGAGGAGACCTCTGGTGTCCGACCCGGACGGGTTGACGCTGGGGATCATGAGCCGTGGTGCTCGATCAGCCGTGTGGCGGCTTCGTGGGCGGTGTCGGCGGCACGCCGTACGGCGGCGACGGCCGCGTCGAGATGAGGAACGTCTGCACCGGAGTTGAGCGCCTTGACTGCCTGATTGAGGTTGCTGCCGGCCCAGCCGAGCCGACGCCGGCTGTCGAACAGGGCCGTGATGACTTCGCGTTCGTCTGCGATCTGGGCGCTGGTGCGGTCGAGGTCGCGGGCGGCGGCGAGCGCGGAGCGGGCGAGGAACCCGGCGACGGACAGACTGCACTGCGCGGCGGCGGACTTGATCACAGCGAACTCATCGTCATTGAAACGTGTGTTGGGCTGGTGCAGGCGCTTGTTCTCGGGCGACTGGCGCGGACGCTGGCGGGCGCGAGGAACGCGCTGTCGGCGTACACGCGGCTCAGTCTGCTTCTCCGCCTGTCCTGGCTTCGATCCGCCCTCGGTCGAAGCCTGACGGACCTGCGCCCCCCGGTGCAGGTCCTCCCCGTCCCCCTTGGGGGCGGGGTTGGCGGAAGCTACGCTTCCGCCCCAACTTGCTCGCCCCGAGACCGAGTTGGAGTCGGGATCACGTTCCGGGGTGGTGCCGTTCGAGGGTGCGTTCGTCATCGGGATTCGGGCCTCGCGGAGCGGGTGTGGTGCTGGAGCATCGCGGCCAGCGCGAGGACATGGGCCGGGCCCGCGAGGACGCGCACGGGCCCGTCAGGGTGGTCCTGGACGAGCCACTGCCCGGTCGGCGTAGGGACGACGGCGTGGAGGAGTTGCCGACGGACCAGAACGTCCGCCCAGGCATCAGCCTCGGCGACGGTGGGCTCGGACGAGCGCGGTGGACGAGGGATCACGACATACCTCCTGAGCGGGACGGGGCCCGGCGCGGATCCGGGCCCCAACTGCGGATATGGGGTTTGAGCTGGGGTTTTACCTGTTCAGCCGCACTCGGGGCAGCGCCCGACGTGGCTGCTGAGCGCGCGGGCCATCCGCTGCTTCGCCGAGGCCGCCTGCTTCGCGCTGGACTTCGCCGCCGGCCTGCCCGCGTGCCGTTCGGAGTGGGCGAGCATGAAACGGATCTCTCGCTCGTACTGCGTGCGGAAGGTGTCGAACCGGCGGCATGTCTTCATCGGGCGGTGCTCCTTGTCTTTGTGGTGTCGTCGCTCCGCAGTTCCTGGAGGACGAGGCTCAGCCGGTCGTTCCGGCCGCCTTTCAGGCCCTCGCGGCGGAGGATCTCCCGCAGCTGGACCCGGGTGACGGACTCGTTGCCGTCCCGTTCGAGCAGGGCGGGGACGTGGGGGCGGACCTGCTGGACGAGCTGCTCCACCGACTGCTCCAACTCGCGTGGCGGGCGCTGTGTCTGCGGGGTGCGGGGCCGACCGCGCTTCCCCTTGTTCTTCGTCCTGGCCCTCGTGGTCGTCTTCCGCCGGAGGGGGACCTTGTGTCCCCGGTCCCCGGTGGGTTCGGTCCCCGTGTCGGTGTCGGTCGGTCCCCGGTCCCCGGTGGGTTCGGTCCCCGTGTCGGTGTCGGTCGGTCCCCGGTCCCCGGTGGGTTCGGTCCCCGACTCGGCGGCGTTCGGTCCCCGCCGCGAATCATGGCCCTGAGCAGGCGCTTCTCGCGTTAGACGTTCGGCCCCCACGCCTCCAGCGTCCCCCTTTGACGCTTCCGGATTGACGGGACCGGTCCCCGGGACCGCGCCTGCTTCCGGGACCTCGGTCCCCACCCCGGTCCCCGCGTTCTGGCCTTCGGTCCCCATGCCTGCCGACGCCTTCGAGTCCGCGGTCTTGGGGACCGGTCCCCTCGGGGTACTCGGTCCCGGGTCCCCGTCCGACTCGGCGGGAGTGTGGGGACCGGCTACGGGGACCGGCGCCTTCGAGGCCGACCGTGAGGGGACCGTTGCTGCCGTTGCGGTGCTCTGCACCGGGGACCAGGGCGAGGGCAGCGGGACCGTGGCGAGCGCGAGTGCGTGCCGGCGGGCGGCGAGCTGGTCGAGCAGCTGCGCGCGCTGAAGGGGATCGGTGCCGACCGAGGCTCTGCCGACCGCCTTCGACAGGCGCCGCGTGAGCCGCCGGCCCCGACGGTTTCGTTGCTGGTCGGGTGTGCGCTCGGCGAGGCGGGCGGCGAGGGTGACCGCGCGAGCGGTGGCCCGGTCCCGGGTGATCTGCGCGGCGTCGCGGTCTCGCGCGGCGATGCCCAGGCGTGACAGGAGACGCTCGCGAGCCTCTCGGCCCAGGACGGCGATCAGCCCGTGGGAGGCGGCGCCCGGGGTGCGCAGGCGCAACTCGATCCCCATCGCGAGGTGCCACAGCATCGCCGCCATGACCGGCCCGACGAAGGCCCTGACCGTGCCGCCGACGGGGCCGCTCTCGGCGTAGGCGGGGATCACCTGCACCGTGGTGATCACCCAGACCAGCGTGCCCGGCAGCCCGGGGGCGCCCTGGACGGCCAGGTTCTGCCGTGCCATCAGAGCGGTCGCGAACAGGGCGAGTTCAGCGGCAGCGAACATCGCGGCGCGCTCGGCGGTGCCGGCCATGTCGAGATAGTCGGCGGCGAACCGCCAGCTCGTGTCCGCGCTGTACGCCGTGCAGCCCAGGGCGGCGACGGCGGCGACCTTGACCGCCGGTCCGCCGGGACGTTTCTGCGTTCGGGTTCCCCGGCGCCGGATGGCCCAGGCGGTCAGTACGAGCGCGAGGGCGGCGGGCACGACGGCGGCCAGGAGGAGGGAGAGGTCCGAAGTGGCACCGAAGGCGAGTACGGGGTGGGTCATGCTGCCTTTCCGAGAAGGGCGGGCGCCGGGTCCGACGCTGCCGGGCGGCCTGCCGGCTGCTGAGTGCCGGGAGCCGCGGTCGCGGGGGTGCCCTTGGTCCTGGGGGCCTTCTTCCGCTTCTTCTTGGGCCGCGGCACGCCGTACATGCGGTCGCGGTCGAAGACCTTGTTGGCGGCCTGCCGGAGCAGGTCCCGGGCGTGCTTGTGGCTGATCTGCAGGGCGCCGGCGAGCCGGTCGGGCCGCCAGCCCCGGACGTAGGCGTGGTCGATGACGACCTGCCGCTCGGCCTCTGTCAGGTGCACGTTGCGTCCCTGGAAGAAGGCGGTCACGCGCCGGTAGTCGAGGCGCTTGTGCAGTCCGTCGTGCAAGGGGCGCCGCTCGGCTTCGGTGAGGCCGCCCCAGACGCCCTCCTTGAGGACGTTCTCCAGGGCGAAGTCCAGGCACGCGCGGCGGACGGGGCACCAGCCGCACAGCTCCTTCGCCTCCGCGATCTCTTCGTGGTCCCGGGGCCCGGGGAAGAACACGGCGTCGGCGTCCTCGACGTCCATGCCGTGGCACGTCCCGCGGGTGTGCCAGCTGGTGTCTGCGATGCCGCGCAGGCCGGTGGCCGGTGCGTCGTGGGTGGTGATGTGGCGCAAGGCGGGTCTCCGATGTGCTGCCGCGTCGGCCGGGGCGGGGCGGGGCGGGGCGGGGCGGTGCCGGGCGGGCGCGGCGTCGGGTGCCGGCTGCGGCGCGCGGGCGTGCGCCGCAGCCGGGGCGGTGATGGGGGGAGGAGGTGGTGCACCGCCGGGGTGCACGCGCTGGATGCGCCGGTCAGGCCATCGCGGGTTGTTGGGCCTGGTCGGTGGGGTGGGCCTGCTGGGCGGCGGCGAGGTCCTCGCGGCCGGGGTGCGGGGTGGCGCGCGGGGCGGTTGCGCGTACTCCGTCGTCGGGGCCGATCCGTCGGCGGCGACAGGGCTCGCCGGGCTGGGCCTTGCACCACTCGCAGCGCACGCTCAGAGCGTCAGGGCCTCCCCGGGCGACGGCCATTTCGCGGGCTGCCCGCGCGGGCCGGTAGGGCGCGAGGGCAGCTCGGGCAGCGGGCGGGATGCAGGAGCCGACCTGTTCCAGCATCGCCTCCAGCCTCGGGTCGCTCCCGTCGCGGCCACTGGTGATCGCCCGGGCCTGTGCGGGCTCCGCGATCCCGGCGGCGACGGCGCGGCGGGTGCCGACCAGCTCGGCGGTCCAGGCGGCCTGGTCGTCCGGATCGGCGGACGGCGTCGGGTCGGAGTGCCGGGCCAGGCGGTCGCGCCGGTAGCTCTCCCAGGGCCGGACCACGTCCGCCGGCAGGATCTGGTACGGCGAGGTGCGGATGTGCTCGCGCGCGGTGACGCGGGCGTCCCAGCCGTGCGGGGTGGCCATCGGCACGTCGCCGAGCAGATCGTGCCACTGGGCGAGCTGGTCACGCGCCTCGCCGGTGTCCGTGCGGATGGTGCGGGGGTCGAGTCGGCCGATGTAGGCCAGCAGCGCGGCGGTTTCGCGGCGGTCCACGGTCAGCCCTCCGATCCGGTCGGCTCGTCGAGAGCGGCGAGAAGCGCGGCGGTGTGGGCCTCCGTCCGCGTCATGCCCCCCGGTGCGGTGGAGTTCTTGCCGGGCCCGGCGTAGAGGTTCGGGCGGCTGGGAGCGTGCTCCCGGACGATCCAGGAGCGCCAGTCGGCAGCCCAGGCTTCCGCCGGCCTCGGTGTGTGGCCCGCCCGGTGGGCACGCCACTTCGCGTCCGCAGCCTGCAGGCCCTGCTCGCCGAGGCGGTCGAGGTGTCCCTGCTGGCGGGCCCAGGTGTGGGTGGCTGGGTCGACCTGCCACTCGGCAGCCGGGAGGACGGCGGCACCACTGCTGTACCTACGGTTCAAATCCGGTTCACTACGGTTCTGTGTGCCGGTTTCCGGTACACCACTGTGCCGGTTTCCGGCACGTCGGGGTGCCGGTTTCCGCCTCGACCTGCCGGATTCCGGTACTGCCGGTTTCCGGACCCTCGCGGCGGATTCCGGCACCTCACGCGGCCGGATTCCGCACCGCCGCAGGGCAGAGATCTTGAGCGCCGGGGCACCCTCGGGCCCCTCCGCCGACGTCTGGTCGGCGTCCTCCTCTGCCGTCCGTGCCACGGCCCGGGCGGCGAGGGGGAGACGGTAGACGGTGCTGCGCTGCGGACCGGTGAGGTCGTCGAGCGGCTCCAGCTCGCCGGCGTGGACCAGGCGCTCGATGGCCTCGCGCACGGTGGAGACGGAGGCGCCGGTGCGCTTGGCCAGGCTGGAGAGCGAGGCCCAGGAGACACACTGCTCGTCGGACACCCGGTCGGCGATCGACAGCAGGACCAGACGCGCGGTTCCCCGGCTGGAACTGTGCTCCCACACCCACTCACGGGCTTCGCTGCTCATCGGCCGCTCCCGATGAGCAGGCGGGATCCCCGGCCCGTGGGGGCAGGGATGGTGGGGTCCGGCTCGGGGCACTGAGGCGCCGAGGCGGAGGTGGCTGCCGCGCAGGCCAGGCGGAAGGGCCTTTTGCGCAGGGCAGGAGGCATGCGAGACTCCCTCTTGCAGTGTTGCCACGCTGGCGCGCCCCTTGGAAGGACTCAGCGTGGTGATGGTGGGCAATCTCCGCCCTTGCCGGGGCGGGTATGCCGCTTAGCGTTCGGCGTCCGTGAGTTACCGCTCTCGGGCGCCGTCGCTGTATTACGGGACCTTCCTGGTCCCATCCCGTCCGTGCTTGCTGGCTCCGTCCGTCACCGCGGGCGGGCTGCCCGGGGACGACGAACATACGCACGGCTCCGCGTCAAGATCCAGAGTTGGTTCTCAAACTCTGTACTAGTTGCAGAGCGTGACGCTTGACGGGGTCCTGTGATCTCCGCCGAGCGCGGCCGTCGCCGCGCCGATCCGAACGGCAGCAGTTGCAGCCGCAGTCGCCCGGAGCGCTTGGAATGCGGTAAAGCACCAGGCTCTCGGCAGACTTGCGCAAGCGTTGCTGTGCAGCGGATCCGGCACCTCCGTCTTCCGTCGGTCCCCTCGGAAACGGAGCCTGCTCTCGTTGCCGTGCCGAAAATCGTTCCTGGAACGAATCGGGCTTGAGCATCGCCAGAGGTTTCGAGGGGGAAAGCTCGTGTATGAAGAGGGCGTGCAATGTGCTGCGAGTGCGTCGAGCGTCGCGCCATTGAGCCGATTGCGCATGTGAATACATGACCCATGAGAAAGCTTCCTGAACCAACCGAGGGGGTGCTGGTGGTGGAGAACTTGTCATATCCAGGCCGTGCCAGTCAACACCAGTCAAGAGTGGCGTACTGTGGTGGAGTCGCAAGGATCAGATATAGGGGAAGTTGATCATGGGTGACTCGTTGGGAACCGCCTCCGTCGATGACGGAGCCATGTTCCGTGAGCAGCTGAACTGGCTGTTCAAGCACGTTCACCCCCCGCGCCGGGGGGCCTACAGCAACAAGGAAGTGGCTGCGCGAATTGCCGGATTCGGAGGCTCGATCTCCGACTCCTATATCTCGCTGCTGCGCGCCGGGAAGCGCGTCAACCCGTCAGCTGAGACCAAGGAGTTGCTGGCTCAAGCCTTCGGGTTCCCGCTCCGCTTCTTCGATGATGAGGAACTGGCTGCTGAAGCGGTCCGTCAGTTTGCTGAGGTCAAGTCAAAACAAGCGGGCGTCGAGAGTGTCTTCTACCGGATGATCGGTCTGTCCGCAGACGGATTTGCCGCTGTACTCAAGGAAGTTGACCGAGTGAGGGAACTCGAAGGGCTCCCTCCGGCGCCTGAATGACGCCATGTCATATACGAGCAGAAGAACGGGAAACTGAGAGAACTATGTGGTCGTCTCCGCGCCAACAGCCCAGTCTGCTGGCGGAATTGAAAATCCCTCAGGTCGCCAGTATTCGCGACCTTCGCCATGAGGTGACCCGCCGTACGGGGCGCACGGTGCACATCAAGGCGGCGGAGACGACTCCGGAACGGCGCTGTGGGGTCACCTATGTCACCGTGAGTGCCTTCCACATCTTCTACGACCCGCTGACCAGCCGTGCCCACCAGGACCATGTCATCGGTCACGAGATAGCCCATCTGCTGCTGGGCCACCATGAACGCCGCCGGCCCTCCGAGGTGTCCCCGCAGGAGCTTGCGCCGCTCCTCGACCCGGACATGGTGGAGATGATGCTCGCACGCAGCAGCTACGAGGAGACCGAGGAGCACGACGCCGAGCTCCTCGCCTCCTATCTGTCCGGGCGGGTCATCGAGCACCGACTGCACAGCGGGCCCTCGACAGGAGACGACATCCAAGAGCGGATCGCGCACACCCTGCTCAGCCGCAGAGGAGCCGGCCGGTGAAGGACATCCTGCATCCGATCAGCCTGACCGTGGCGCTCATCGGCCTCGCCTGCCTGCTGAGAGATCTTCCCGTCCGGCGGCGGGACACCGCCTGGGCGGCACTGACCGCGGTCTACCTGCTCTCGGCGCTCAGCTTCCTGTTCTCGATCAGCTCGGTGTGGCGGGCCGTCGACGATGCTCTCGGTACGAGGAATCTGGCCGTCCCGCTCTCCATGAGTTGCGTGGTGGCGCTGCTGGCCGGCCAGCAGATCGTCCTGAGCCACTGGAGCTCATCCGCCGAGCGAGCCCGGCGGATGTCCCGGTTCTGGCTCGCCTCCGGCGCCGCCGTCATCAGTACCTTGTTCGTGCTGTTCTTCCTGCTGACGCCCGCCGTCCAGCGGCCGACCGACTTCACCCTCTACTACGCGCACGACAACATCTATGCCGCCTACCTGACCGTCTACATCAGCGCCTACACCCTTGCCGAGGGGTACCTGGCGGTTGCCTCCTGGCGCCTGGCCGGGCGCAGTGCGCGCATGGCCGTACGCGTCGGTCTGCGCACCGTCGCGGTCGGCGCGACCGTGACCCTCGGATACAGCGCCGTGCGTATCGGGAACGTGATCGCTGCGGCCCTGGGCACGACCTTGACCGGTTGGGAGGACTTCGCCTGGATCTGCGGCGACCTTGGAACGATTCTCACCCTGGTCGGCTGGCTCATCCCCACCCTCACCGCCCAAACACGGCGCACCACCTACCGGTGGGGCCTCCACTGCGCTCACCGCCAGCTCCATCCGCTGTGGCTCGCCTTCCACCGAGCCGTCCCCGAGATCGCCCTCACCCCCAACGACTCCACACCGGACGACCGGTCACACACGCGCGGCATCCCCTTCAAGGTGTACCGCCGCGTCGTGGAAATCCGCGACGGCCAGATCGCGGTCCGCCCCTACCTCGACCTCCACGTCCGGCAGGCCAGCGAACAACGGCACCAAGCCGCTGGCCTCACCGGAGACGAACTCCACGCAGCGGTCACCGCCGACCAGATCCACGCCGCCCTCACCGCCCACACCCAGCGCATACTGCCTGCCCAGCCCACCGACTTCGCCGACCAGAACATCGTCTCCCGGCACCCCATCGAGGACCTCCCCGCCCTGCGCGCCACCGCACGGCACTTCGCCCGGCACGATCACCGAGCAGCCCCTGAGGCCGTCAGCACATGAGCACCGACTACCCCGACCTCCCGGCCCACGCCCAGCTCGACGCGCTCCGGCAAGGTGCCGTCTCCAGCCGGACCCTGCTCGATCTCTACCTCGAACGAATCCAGGCCAGTACCCTCAACGCCGTCATCACCCTCGACATCGAAGCCGCCCAACGGGCTGCCGACGCCTCCGACGCACGCCGGGCCCGCGGCGCATCCGTCGGCGTGCTCGACGGACTGCCACTCACGGTCAAGGACTCCTTCGAAACCGCTGGCCTGCGCACCACCTGCGGAGCCGAAGACCTCCGCGACCACATCCCCGAGCGCGACGCCGACGCCGTCGCACGGCTCCGCCACGCCGGCGCCGTGATCATGGGCAAGACCAACGTCCCCGCCTACTGTCAGGACCTCCACACCAGCAACACCCTCTTCGGGACCACCCACAACCCCCACGACCACACCCGCACCGCGGGCGGCTCCTCCGGCGGATCCGCGGCAGCCGTCGCCGCCGGGCTGACCCCCCTCGAACTCGGCAGTGACCTCGCCGGATCCCTCCGCCTGCCAGCCCACTACTGCGGCGTATACGCCCTGCGCCCCACCCACGGCCTCGTCCCCGCCCGAGGACACATCCCACGGCCACCGGGATGGCTCACCACCAGTGACATGATCACCCCGGGCCCCCTGGCCCGCCACCCCCGAGACCTCGACCTGCTGCTCAGCGCGCTGACCACCCCGGCATCAGCCGAGAGCACTCCGTGGCGCGTGGATCTGCCGACGGCCAGCCCGAGCGTGGAACAGCTGCGCATCGCGATCTGGGCCGAGGACCTGAACTGCCCCGTCGACCAGGAAACCGCCCAGGCCCTCAACACCTTTGAGGAAGCACTGACCGCAACCGGAGCCCAGGTCCGCCACACCCCCGGACCTGTTCGCTTCGCCGACTCCACCCGACTCTTCGAACAGCTCCTGCACGCCACCGCCACGGCCACCGCCAGCGACGAAGCCGCTGCCGCTGAACTCACTGCCGCGCGACGAGTGCAGGACGACGACTCCAGCCCCCGCGCGACCTTCCTCCGCCACCGGACCCAGACCCACCGCTCCTGGCTGCGCGCGAACGAAGAACGTGCCCGGCTCCGGTCCGATTGGCAACGGTTCTTCACGCAACACGACATCCTCGTCACACCAGCCGCACCCACCGCCGCCATCCCGGCAGGCAGTCGCACTCTCACAGCTGACGGCCAGGAGCGGAACTTCTTCGACCAGACCGGCTGGGCCAACCTCACCAGCCACATCGGCCTGCCCAGTCTTGTCGTACCAGTGACCACGACCGCCCAGGGACTGCCCATCGGCGTCCAGATCATCGGCTGGCCGTACGCAGACCGCGTTCTGCTCGATGTAGCGGAGCGGCTCGCGACGCTGCGTCGTGCGGCTTAGGAGTTGTGATTCGAGTCTTCCGCGGCGTACCAGAACGGATCGATGCGTCCGGAGTCCTGGTGGTCATAACCGAGATCGACCAGACGGAACAGGGCCCCACGGGTCTGGTAGGTGTCGTACGAGAGCCATGTGTGCTGACGCCGGATGTGGAAGGAGGCGACGTGGAGCGCGCCGGTGCACCAGCGGTCCCACTCCTCGGCAGTACAGTTCTCCAGCCGTGCGACATCGGTCAGCCGCAGTCGCCCGCCCCGGACTTTGGCGCCGGCCGGGCGAAGGGATCGCAACAGCTCCCGCTCGTTCACGCTCTGAGCCGGGTTCTCGCCCCGCCCGAGCAGGTCCAGGACGTCGGGCAGAGGCACGTCATCGATCGAGCGGACTTGGTTGCGCCAGACGGCCTCATGCAGGGCCAGTCCCAATGCCACGCTGATCATGTGGGTGTCGAGGGCGGACTCGTTACGTGGGCTGAACACCGCGTCGAAGAGTCAGCCTTCATGCATCAGCGCCCGGATCAGCAGATTGCGGGAGTTGTGGTCTAAAACTGACGATCATCGTTGACACCTGGGTCTCCGATCACTACGGAGATCCACATGCCGAAGCCCAACGTCACCCCGCCGCTTGACCGTGAGGCCAAGCGGCGCCTGGCCGTCATACGCCACGTCGAAGAGGTCACCGGGAACGTCGCTATGTCCTGCCGGTACTTCGGGATCAGCCGGCAGGCGTACTACACCTGGTACCGCCGCTACCAGGCCGACGGCGTCGAGGGCCTGCGCACCCGCTCCAAGGCCCCGAAGACGTCGCCGAACGCGACGCACGTCGAGGTGGTCGGGAAGATCATCTATCTCCGGCAGAACTACCACTTCGGCCCGGAGAAGATCGCTATGTACCTCAAGCGGTACCACGACGTCACCATCAGCAAGTCCGGCGTCTGGCGCATCCTCAACCGCCTGGACATGGGCCGCCTGCCGGCCTCCCAGCGCTACAAGCGCCACGACCGCAGATGGAAGCGGTACGAGAAGCAACTGCCCGGCCACCGGGTGCAGATCGACGTCAAGTTCATCGAATCCCTCGCCTCGATGCCCCAGGGCCGCCGCGGCGGACGCAACAAGTACTTCCAGTTCACCGCGATCGACGACTGCACCCGCCTGCGCGTCCTACGCATCTACCCGACGCTGAACCAGGCCACCGCCATCCAGTTCCTGGACTACGTCATCCAACGCCTGCCGTTCCAGGTCGAGGTCATCCAGACCGACAACGGCGCCGAGTTCCAGTCCGCCTTCCACTGGCACGTCCTCGACAAGGGCATCGCTCACACCTACATCAAGCCCCGCACCCCGCGGCTGAACGGCAAGGTCGAACGCTCCCACCGCATCGACGCCGAGGAGTTCTACCGGCTCCTCGACGGCGTCATCATCGACGACGCCGAGGTCTTCAACGACAAGCTGCGCGAGTGGGAGGACTACTACAACTACCATCGCCCCCACGGCGGCCTCGGCGGCCAGACCCCCTACGAACGCCTCAAGCAGAAGACCACGACCCAGGCGTAATCGTTGATCATCAGTCGCACATCACACCAGTCCATCGCCATGTCGAACGGCGCCAGCGAGCTCATCGTGTGCCCGATCGACCAGCAGACCTGTTCCCTGGCCTCGTCGTCAGTATCGGCGGAGTGCTCGACGATGCTGCGGTCCTCGTCGAACGGAAGCGGGGCGATCGGGCCCAACTGCCCCACGCGCAGGGGATCGAGATCCAGGGGGCCGTCTGTCGGCGGCCACTTCCCGATGGCCGCTGTCAGCCGTGCCGCGCGAGCGGCCCTCGCCATCGCGGCGAGACAGTACGAGACCCCGGGCATCTGAGGCCCGGGGGTCTCTCTGTGCTCTGGGATGTCCGGCCGGTTCAACGACCCGCCGAGGGAGCGTCACGCCCACTCCACGCCCAGCTCCCGCAGGGCGGCCAGCTGGGCCTGGGCGAGCGCTTCACAGTCACCGGCTCCGCCTCGCCGTCGACCGCGATCTCTTTGTTGTGGGCCCTTGGCACCGGCCGGTCCGCGCCTTCCCGTTCCACCCAGTGCGCGAGCGCCGCCAGGTCCCGCTGGAACACTGCGACGCTTTGTCGCAACCTTGGCGGCCGGTGCGGGAGACGGCGTCTCAGCGGCCGTGACGCCCAGTTGGGACAGCAGCTCCTGCTGCTCGGACAGGAGACGCGTCCAGATGGCAGGGCTGAGTCTGCTGCTGGAGCCACTTGCCGATGTCGTCGCCGTCCATCAGTTCCAGCTGTCGGTCACGTCGGTCCAGTCGGTGTCGCCATTCAGGTACTCGTAGACGGGGCGGCCTTTGCTGCCGCTGGTGCGGAAGGGTTTTCCGTGGTCGTCGATCCGTATCGTTCCCTGGCGGCCGCCGCTGGACCACTGCAGTTCCACGTACCAGGTCACATCGTGGGCGCTGGCTCGTGCGGTGATGTACAGCACCTCGGGATCGGACCGGCTGACCTTGTAGGGGATACCGCGCTGGCCGTTCTTCGGCACGAGGAAGGGGCGGGCTGCGTCGAGGTCCGTGTCGAAGGATCTCGTTTCCACGTTTCCGCCGCAGCCCGATGACCCCCGGTATGTGTTCCAGGCCGGGGGCGCGCTCAAGTTGGCGACACGGACGTGCAGGGAATCGATGACGACGGCTGCGTCCCCGGTGCCCTGGACGGTCAGGGCAACGCGCTGCCGGTTGGCGGCGATGGCGCGGTGCGCCTTCACCCAGCCCAGCACGTCTTGGCCCATCAAGGGCTGCGAGACGTCTGTGGGAGGCCGGTTGATCAGGTAGTTCGCCTCGCACTGCGGGTCTTCCCAGGCATGGGTGCGGGTGGTCACCGTCAGTGGGACCTTGTGGCTGTCCTGGGTGCTGACTGGGGCAGCGGTCTGCGGCGGCTTCTTGGCGTCGGGCGCCGTTGGGGAGGCCAGGGCGCCGGTCGGCCGGCCGCTCGGTGCCGTGTCATTCTCCTTTGGCTTCGGGGTAGCCGTGATCGCGGTAAACAGCACGGCGACCACGGCGGCGGTGCCCGCCCCGATCAGGCCCCACCGCTTGCGTGCGCTCCAGATACGCGCAGGCGTGCCGTTCGCGACGGCGACCGTCTTTGGCGACGGTTCGGCGAGCACCGCAGGATCCTCGGGCGCGAGCGGAGGCGGGGCGTCCGGCGCCGCCTCCGGCTGGGTTTCTTCTCCGGTGCGCGCCCATGGCTCCGCCGCAGAGCCGGATATGGACGTGCCGGCCCCGTCCACGGCGGTTGCGGCCGTGTCCGCCGTCCGCCGCGCACGTTCCCGTGCGGCGTCCGCCAGGGCCCAGCGCCGGTGTAACTCCTTCACTTCCTCGTCAGTTGCCTTGCACACCCGGGCGAAGCGGGCGACGGCAGCGTTGTCAGCCGGCACCCCTTCCCCTTTGCAGTACCGGTGCAGTGTCGAGGTGCTCATGCGCGCCCGCTTCGCCAGGGACTCGTAACTCAGCCCGGAGCGCTGCTTCAACTCGCGTAACAGCGCGGCGAAATCAGCTGTCTCTTCAGGTGCTTCCATCAGTTCCTCATCCCATTCGGCGTCCCACGATGGCCGCGTTTCTCCAGGCCAGTGCCAGTTCGATCATCCCAGCATGCCGAAAACTTCCGATGGAATGGCGGATGGGACGCAGCACGGCACAGGCTTGGGCCATCCAAGCACGGCGCTTTTCCGGACACGGTGACAGACCCCTCTCACGCTTTCAGGGGCCCGCACTTCCGTGCCACGTGCACACCGTGCACACCACAAGCACGCCGCGCCCAGATGATGTTCGGGTCGGCTCCCTCCCGGGGCCAGGACCTCAACCACCTGTTCCCGGGAAGGTAAAACCCAGCATGGCAGCAGCCCGACGCACACCCGCCGTCAGCCACGGCAGGCGCCCCGGCATGAGCAAGACATGTGTCGCGGTGCTCGCCGCTGGCCTGCTCGCAACCGGCTGTTCCACGGGCCTCACCCCTAGCCCCTCGGTCGTGAAGACCACCTCGCCGGCCATCGCGGCCACACCGACAGCACCCCTCACGGGGTACGACGGGCTGATAGGGCTGCCGCTGTCCGCCTATGGCACGTCCGAGCAGGATGACGTCCTGCTGCACGACACGAACGAGGCGCTGGTTGCCCGCTGCATGAAAAGCCGGGGGTACGCGAGCTATGCAGACAAGAAGAAGCCCCAGAGAGCCCCGAAGACGCAGGCGGAGAAAGAAGCCATTCGCCCGGCAGGCGCCTGGGGCTACATCGGCGGTGGCACCGCGAAGCGCGTCGGTTTCCATGTCGCGATCACTCCTCCGGTCTCCAAAGGCCCGGCCGGCCGGGAACTGAAGGACTACAACGTTTGCTGGGACAAGGCGGACAAGCAGGTGCCGTCTCTCGCCGGCAGCAAGGGCTGGAAGCTGACCCAGGATCTGTTCGGCCAGTCGTTCCAGCAGGCGGCCTCGGACAGCCGGGTTCTCGCCGCGCGCAAAAACTGGTCGGCCTGCATGAGCGAGGCGGGACACCCGGCCGACGATCCCGAGAAGCTGGCCCAGGGCTTCCTGAGCGCCAAGAAGACAACCGCTAAGGAGATCGCCACGGCCACCGCCGACGAGTCCTGCACACGGTCGTCGAACCTGGCCGGCGTCTACTTCGCGGTCCTCACCGGATACCAGCAGCAGCTCATAGCCGCAAACACCAAAGTCCTGACCAGCTACAAGAAGCAGGTCGAAGCACAAGTCGACCGGGCAGCGCACCTCCTGACCGTGTCTGACACGGCCTGAACCACACCCTCACCCCTCGACTCCGGACGCCACGGTGCCAGACCGCACCGCCGTCCGGTCCTCCGAACACGCCTAGAAAAAGGGAGATGGAACCTTCATGAATCGACGAGCCAAGCGGGTAGTCCTGTCCGCGCTGACTTCCGTCATGGCGGCGGCCTCACTCACCGTCGTCGCCGCGCCGCAGGCGTCCGCGATCAACCGAGTCAACTGCGACAGGACCGACTACCTCACCGTATGGGGCCATGAGGGGTACGTCCCCGGCAGCGCCACCGCGTCCTGGCAGTTCTGCTTTGCCAACGCCGGGACAGACGAGCAAGGGGTAGGAGTTTCCAGCTGGGCGTTTGGAACGTACCACTGGGTCGACAAGATCAGCACCGGCAACAACCGGGTCCAGTGGCAGGGCGACGGAAGGTGGCAGCCGGGCACCGCGATCAACAAGTGGACCGTTTTCACCTGGCCGAACCACCCCAACGGGGTCCGCATCACCGGAATCAGGATCCACTGACCCACCGTGATGGCGCGAGGACGGCGGTCCAGCCCGATCGCCGTCCTCGATTCGCGGGGCCACT
The DNA here is from genome assembly GCF_055657445.1 of Streptomyces sp. NPDC107538. Lineage (NCBI taxonomy): Bacteria > Bacillati > Actinomycetota > Actinomycetes > Kitasatosporales > Streptomycetaceae > Streptomyces > Streptomyces sp. NPDC107538. The sequence goes on from NZ_JBVKAY010000001.1 coordinate 329,763, forward strand.
CGCCAAGACGACTCAAGGATCTGTGCACCGCAGTGCCGCCGACTTGCTCGGCGAAGAACCGCACCGCGCCTGACCCGACCTGAGCCGAACCCTCACCCCTCACCTCCGGACGGCGGCACGGTGCCAGACCGCACCGCCGTCCGGCCTTCCAGCACGAGAAAAAGAGGAGAAGTTCAATGAATCAACGAGCCAAGCGATTGGTCCTGTCCGCGCTGGCAAGCGTCGTGGCGGCCGCCTCGCTCACCGTCGGCACCGCGTCGCAGGCATCCGCGATCAATCAAGTCTCCTGCGACAGGCCTGATTTTCTCGCGGTAAAGGGGCACAGCGGGCACAGCCCCTCGGACAACCAATGGTTTGTGTGCTGGGCCAACGCCGGAGAAACGGTTGTTGACATCTATGGAGGGGAGGAGTGGGTCCAGCGAATCGATACCGGCAATAATCGGGCCCAGTGGCACGGGGACGGACAGTGGCAGCCGGGTACCGCGATCAACAAGTGGACCACCTTCACCTGGCCGAACCACCCCAACGGGGTCCGCATAGACAGGATCAGGATCCTCTGAACCCGGATCCACCGGCCTGATGCCTGTGGATAGTTCATCCGGAAACGAAGAAGTGCCTCGTGACCTGCGGTGATGGGGTTTCTCCAGCCTCGATCGTTCATGAGTCCTCGTCGGTTTGCTGACGGGGACTCTGCGTTTGTGTGGTGCGGTCCCTTCGGTACTGGGGCAGCGCGAGGGCCCGGCTCTCGCGTGGGATGGGCGCCGGGTTCCACTTCACCGGTGTGCTGTACGCCAGGGCCATCGGCGCGGTCTCGCTGTCCAGAACGCCGGGTCGTGGTCCTGCTCGGCGTACGGCTCGCCGTCGTAGTAGACAGGCGACCCGTCCGGGCCGGGCACTTGGGCAGCAGACAGGCCGTTGAAGTCGCCGACGACCAGGGCGGGTGCCACCCCTCCGGTGCGACGCAGAAGACCCTTAATGCGCAGGGCCTCCTCCGCGCGCCAATCCGGGCGGAAAGGGTCCCCATGGTAGGGGACGACGGTGAGGAACTTCCCGCCGCCGATGTCGAAGGTAGCGGTGGTCAGCCCGTGCCAGAAGTCGGGTGCGCCCAGGGGTCGGTAGCTGCCCGGGATGAAGGACACCGTGTCGGGGTTCCACAGGATGGCGGTGTACCAGGCGCGGTGTGTGTTGGCGGCCATCACCGCCCCTTGAGGCCGTCCGGGGGTGGCGGAGATCGTGGTGGTCAGACCGCAGTCCGCGGCGAACGCGGTGATCGTTTCGGCGGCCTGGACATCCCACTGGTCATGAGGCGTAGCTGACTCGTCGACCACGACTTCCTGAAAGCCGAGCAAGTCGGGTGCCAGCTCGCGGACCGCAGCGACGCGTGCGTTCCAGGCGGCGGTGCCGCGGGCGTCGAGGCGGAGTTTGCAGGCGTTGTAGTTGCCTATCGTCAGCAACGTGAATGTCCTTTCCCAGAGGGAGCGTTGACCTGGGCAGGGGAGTCAAGAAGCAGGTGGTCGCGGCGGGATCGGAAAGCCGTCGTTCAGCACCACCGCGCCGTCGGCGGCGCGTACGGGGCGGCGGACCTGGAAGAGCCGGTAGGAGGCGTGGTTGCCCGCTTCCGGGGCGTCGAGGACGGTGATGCTCTCCACTCGGAGCCCGTAATGGACCAGCAGGTCCTCCCACAGTTCGGGCGTGAGGACCCACATCTGGACGGTCAGTTCCGGGCCGTCGGCCAGCCGCAGGGTCTCCGGCCGCGGGACGAGCGAGGTGGAGGGTCCCTCGCCGTGGGAGTTGGTGTGCAGGACGGTGAAGCACAACTTGCCGCCGGGCTTGAGCGCCGCGCTCAGGGCGGGCAGCAGCCGGTGGGGGTCGATGTAGGGGACGGAGTGGACGGAATAGATCACGTCGTACGGGGCGGCGGCGCGAAGGTGTTCGACGGCGTCAGCGAGTACCACGTTCAGACCGGGCAGCTGGTCGTAGCGGGTGCGGGCGCGTTCGATCTGCGTGGGTGAGGAGTCCACGGCGTCTACGAGCGCGCCGTGGTCGCGGGCGAGGTGGGCGGCGTGCCGGGTGAGCCCGCAGCCCAGGTCCAGGACCCGTCGGCCGTCAAGGTCGCCGAGGATCGCATCCCCCGGACCGGTGGTGCCGGGGCCCCAGTCGATCCGTTCGACTTCTGGCAGGGGGGTGCCTCGCCGGAGGTGGTGGTGGCCGTAGGCGGTCCACGCCGCGGTGTTGATCTCCTCGGGCTTCATCGCGCAGTCCTCCCGGCCGGGGTCGACCAGGCGAAGGCCGGCTGTGGCTGCCGGGCGTCTTGCTCGTGTCGTTTGGTCGTCATCTAGGTCCTTCGGGAAGGCGGGAATCCGGGATGGGGACGAAGGCGGGTGCCGCCCCGGCATATGACGGGGCGGCACCCGGTCGGTCAGCGGTCTTGTGACAGGGCTAGCAGGCGTGCGAAGGTTCCGCCGCCGGAGGCGAGGTCCTCGTAGGTGCCGTGTTCGGTGACCCGGCCTTCCTCCATCACCACGATCTCGTCAGCGATCTTGGTGTTCTCCAGTTGGTGGGTGACGACGAGGGTGATGCAGCCGCTGCCGGTCGCCTTGATCCGTTCGAGGATGATGTGTTCGCCGCGGGCGTCGAGGGCGGCGGTCGGTTCGTCCAGGATCAGCAGGCCCGCGCCCCGGTAGAGGGCTCGGGCGCAGGCCAGGCGCTGCCATTGCCCGCCGGAGAGTTCCGTTCCGCCCCAGAGTTCGCGGGCCAGCAGTGTGTCCAGGCCGCTGGGGAGTTCCTCGATGGCGGTTCGCAGGCCGACGGCGTTAAGGGCCTGCCACACGAGGTCGTCCCCGGTGTCGCGGGGCTGGCCGAGGGTGACGTTGTCCCGGACGGTCAGCGGCCATTGTGCGAAGTTCTGCGGTACGAGGCCGGAGACGTCCCACAGTTGGTGCGGGTCGAGGTCGGCGACGTCGTGGCCGTTCCAGCGGACGGTGCCCTTGTCGGTGAGGAAGACGGCGGTGAGCAGTCGGGTGTGGGTTGATTTTCCGGAGCCGTTCTCGCCAACCACGGCGAGGATCTCGCCGCGTCGCACGGTCAGCGACACCCCGGCGACCGCGGGCTTCTCCTTGCCCGGGTAGCGGTAGACCGCCTCCTCGACGGTGACGGTCTCCAGCGCGCTGGTGAGCCCGGCCGTTCCGCGGTCGGGGGCGCGCTGGGCGGCGTAGGTGAGGAAGGTGTCCATGTCGGCGAGGTAGAGGGAGCTGTGGAACATCGCCGCGCCGTAGATGACGAGCTGGCTCAGGGCGGCCAGGGTGGTCTGGACGCCGACGACGGCGGTCGCGGCGATCGCCGCCTCGATGCGTCCGGTGGCCGCAAGCCAGGCCAGCGCGGCCCAGGTGAGGAGGAGGAAGAGGCCGCCGATGCCTGAGCTGACCAGGGTGATCCGCAGCATCCTGGGGGCGGCGGCCAGGGTGCGGGCGTCGATGCGTTCGGAGATGGTTCGGTACCAGAACACCAGGTAGCCGGTCATGCCGTTGGCGCGGATCTCGTGGGTGTACTTCAGGGACGTCGCCCAGCCGCGCATGTTCGCCCGGACGTTGCGGTCGCCCACGTTGGAGTAGTGGGTTTCGTAGGTAACCTTCGCGTGGAGCACCGCGCCGACCCCGGCGGGAACGACCGCGAGGAGCATCAGCGGGTGCAGCACCGTCAGGACCCCGCTCGCGGTGGCCATCCGGATCGCGGCGGCCGTGAGCCGGGTGGCGTCCTGCACCACGAGTCGGCTGCGGACCACCCCCATCTCGGCGGCCTCCTCCCGGTCCGAACAGCCGTCCTCCGCGCGGGCGGCGGCCTCCATCCGGCACACTGCCGCCACGAGACCGCTGTCCGCCTCGGTCGTCAGCGGCGGAGTGATGCGCCCGTCCGCGTACGAGGACAGAGCCGTCGCCATCCGCCCTGCCCCCGCCGCGAGCGCGATGACCACCAGCGGCCTCGCGCAGCCGGTCGGCGACCTGCCCCTCGCCCAGCACGGACTGCATCGCATCAGCGGTCGCCACCAGCTGGTACCCGGCGCTGATGTCGATGGCCAGCTGACAGACGGCCAGCAGCAGCACTGCACGCCGGTCGATCGCCCACGCCATGTGTGCCGTCTGCTTCAGCACCGACGGCAACCGCCGGCACATCGCCCAGAACGACACCTGCGCCAGCGGGTTCTTGCTGTACTGGCCCCCGTACCGCAACTCGGCCGGCGGCGGAGGAGGCAACCGTCGCGGCGTCACCGCGGCGGTCGGCGATGCTGGCTCCGCGCTCACTGGACCACTCCCCGCGGCCCGTGATCGAACGGGGTGACAAACCCTTCTGCCCGTAGGGGTGTCGGGGGATCGGTTGGGCCTGCTCGGACGACAGACAACGGGGCACCTCCAGCGCTGACTTGGGCGGACAGGGTAGCGATGACCGGAACAACGACGTGCTGTCCGTCATCGAACACACGTGTTTGAGCCGTATCCCCAGCTGCCTGATCGCGAGGTCGCAGGCCGACGGCCGTTGGCACAGCCGAGGTGCCGAGACCTCGGCTGTGGCCGAAACGCCGATGCCGATACGGACGCGGCAGATGAGATGGGAGGGAGAGATGAAGGCACATACAGCTAATGCCCGGACGGGCAGCGCTGTTTTCTGGGACGTCACGTGGTCCTGGTCCCCAGCGGCAACACGGCGACGGGTTCCCCGGCCATCTCCCGCCGGTCACCGCCGTCTGGGGCGGCGTGGGCAGGCTTTGCCGAGGACAAGGAACAACGCATGCCGGTGAGTTCCGGCGGCGGCTCCTGCTCGGCGAGCCCGAGGATGTCAGTGCGTTTTGACACCTCTTCGGGGCGCTGTGGCCTCTCCTCGGTGCCGTGGTGGTGACCGTCCTCCGGCTCTGTGGGCGCTCACGTGATGTTTCCGGGGCGGCTCCGTATTGGGACCAGCTGGTGGCCTGTGCGGGCTCGGCCTGCTGGGCGGTTGATCGGTAAATACGTAGCGTGTTGCTGAAGGCGTCGGGGATGCTGCCTCGGTGCCCCGCATCGATCTGCCTCAACTGCTTCGGCCTCGTGCTCTGAGGCCGGGAGATCTCGTCGTCATCGCATCGCTGTCCGGGCCCCTCCATGCCGCTTACGAGCCCGACTTGGAGCAGGCGGTAGTCGTGCTCCAGCGGATGGGATTCCGCGTGCGTCGGGCACCGCTGCTCGAAGCAGGGCGGCACCGCTGGTGGAGCGCAGCTACGCCGGCGGAGATCGCCAGGGAATTCAATGGTCTTCTGCGTGATCCTGAGGTGCGCGCGATCATCGCGCATGATGGCGGCCAGACGGCGTTCGGCTACCTCGACATGATCGACGTCGAGGCGATCACGGCCGATCCCAAGCCGATCCTCGGCTACAGCGACATCTCGCTGCTGCATCTGGTGCTCTATGCGCGCACAGGTCTGGTCGGGTTCCACGCCGACGTGGCCACCCCTGGACTCGGCGGGCACTGGCAGGCCGCGCCCGCGGCGCGCCAGGTGGTGCTGGAGAAGCTCTACTCGACGCTGCTGACTGGTACGGAGCCGATCGGTGCGCTGCCAGCCAGCCCGTCGTGGGAGTGCTGGCGTGCCGGTCACGCCGAGGGGCGGTTGATCGGCGGGGTGATCAATCGCATCGTGCTGAACCAGGCGACGTGTTACGCGCTGCCGCTCGAATGGTTCGACGGCGCGGTGCTGTTCTGGGAGGAGTTGGGCGGCCAAGCATCGTATGTGTGGAGCTATCTGCAGGTACTGCGGCACGCTGGCATCCTCGATCGAATCGCCGGCATGGTCGTGGGCATCCCGACCGCGATCGACGGACTCGATTCGCCCGACGCGTCCCCGACCCTGCGAGAGATAGTTCTCGAGGTCCTCGGCGACCGTGACATCCCGGTCCTGGGTAACGTCGAGGTCGGACACGCCGGCCCGAATCTGCCGATGCCGGTCGGTATCCGCGTCGCCCTCGACACGCAGCAGCGGACGTTGGCGCTGCTCGAACCGGCGGTACGCCCGCTGATGGTGACCGGGCCGGTCGGCTGAGCAACGCGAATCGATCGGCGAATCGGCGCCTGTCGAGGAAGAGCCCGCTGTGATCGTCAGCCAGCGGCCTCGGCCTTGGCCTGGGTCTGGGCGAGGCGGAAGGAGTCGGTGCCGGTCCCGATGATGTTCTCGCCGAAGGTAAGGCGGTGGAGCATGCTGCTTGTCGGCGACGTGGCCCAGAGCCAGGTCGCCGACAAGAACAACGAGATCCCCGCCTTCCAGCCCCTGCTGGACACCACCGACCTGACCGGCACGGTCATCACCGCCGATGCGCTGCACACTCAGCCCGCCCACGGTACCTACTTCCGCACCCGTGGCGCCCACTTCATCGCCCAGGCCAGGGCCAACCATCCCGGCTTGTTCGACCGCGTCCGCCGCCTGCCCTGGCGCGAGATCACGCTCGACCACCACGACCGCGCCGAGCTCACCAACGCCTGGAGATCCGGCGGCTGAAGACCGTCGCCTTCACCCCCTCGACTACCCTGACGCACGCCCGGCCCTACAAGTCGTGCGCTGGAGAGCAGACTTCTCCAGTGGCACGCTCACCATGGAACCCGTCCACCTGATCACCAGTCAGCCACCCGGCACAGCGACCGGCCCTCAGCTCGCGGACTGGATCAGAGGCCCGCCACGGCCGCAGATCCCTGACCGCCCTCGGCCTCACCGGATGAATCCGGACAGATCTTGATCACGTAAGGGACCTGCGTCTATAAGGATGCTGGCCCGAACCGTCCCGCATCCTCACTGGTCAGTGCGCTACCGGAGGCGAGGGGGTGTCGAGGTCGGCCAGAAGGCGATCGAAGAACGTGCTCACCGTGTCCTCGGCTCCGGACTGCATCAGCTCGTAGCCGCCGAACCGGTAGACCTCGTAGCCCTTGAGCCGCAAGGCGCGATCCTCCGCGACCATGTGGGAGTAGAGGTCCGGCGCCGCCGTCCATTTTTCCTGCCCCGCCGGCGGGGCTTGCGGACGGGCGTAGTGGTGCTTTCCGTCGACCTCGATGACGATCCGGACGCGGTTGGGGAGCAGGAGCAGGAAGTCCATGCGCTCGCGGTTCAACGGTCCTCGCCCGCCCCGCTCGCGCCGTGTGTAGGGGTCGTAGTGCAGGTGCACTTCGGGAAGGAGTGCCGGCTGGTCAGGACCGTCCGGCCGCCCGCAGCGGGAGCAATAGGTCTTGAACAGCATCTGGGCGGGAGGCGAGGTGGCAGGGACGGAGGCGAAGAGACGCTTGTAGAGGGTGCGGCCCGGCGCGGCCGGATCGCTTGCGTCCACCTCACTCGCGATGCTGGCGAAGGCGCTGGTGGTCGGCCACCAGTCGAGCATGTTCCGCCACGCCAGGCCCTGGTTGGTGAGGGGCCGGTCGTAGAAGAGCCAGTGCTCGGCATGCGCCGTGATCTCCAGGTAGTTGCCCACCGAGTCGTCGAGCACCATCTCCGGCTTGGGGCCAGTCCCGGCGAAGATGAGGTTGCGGAACTCTCCGGAGGCCCCGCGGGGCCCCAACTGCGCCAGCTCCTCCTCCAGCCGTTCGCTGCCGAGTTGTTCGGCGACCCTCCGAGCCAGATCAACCAGCTCGGCGAGCCCATAGTCCTCCAGGAGCGCCCGTACATACTTGGCTTTGCCGCCGCCGTTCCAGTCCTTGGCGTCGGGGGCCTCCAGGCCGAGCCGACGGCATACCCCGGGCAGTGTGTGCCAACTGGTGCCGGTCTCCAGCACGTCGGTGATCAGGCCGCGCAGCTGTTCCGGCCGGAGCGGGGAGTTCATCCGGTCGCCTTGAAGAGTTCCGGGCCACCCGCCGTCGCTCGGAAGGCAGTCACGACCTTCAGCAAGCTCAACTCCCCTACCTTTCCGTCTCATTGAGGGCATGTTCGGTCCTCCGCATGACGCTACCCACGGGGCAATCTGCCTATGCGGGCAGGATGAGGGCGCAGGTCCGGGGGTCTGCCTCATGGACTGCCTTCGGCACAGCACGCAGGTGAGCCCTCGGCGACTTGTGCGCGTAGGCGCTCGATCTCGTCGTGCTGGGCGGCCAGCCCGGGAGGAGTTCAGACGACGGGATGCTAGAGGGGGTGGGTGAGGCCGACGACGCGGCCGAGGAGGGTGGCGTTGTCCACGGACGGGGTGCCGGGGTCGTTGTCGTGTTGCTGTGCCACGGTCAGTTGGGCGCCGTTGAGGAGTGCGTGTCCCAGTTCGGGGCCGAGCATGATCTGCAGGACGTACACCTTTCCGGACGCCTCCTCGGGCTGGTTGGGAGTGAGTACGGGGCACACGGGAGCGGCCGGGGGCGGGGGTTCGGAGTGGGTCACGACTCGGTAGGTGCGCGGGCGTGCCGGGTCGCGTGTGAGGAATCCCTGCTCTTCCAGGACTTTCAGGTGGTATTCGACGGAGGATGTGCTGCTGAGCCCGACCGCGTTGCCGATCTCGCGCAGGGTGGGCGGGTATCCGTGGCTGGCGGCCCATGCGGAGATGAAGGTGAGGATCTGCTTCTGGCGCAGACTCATCTGGGATTCGGTTTTCTTCATGATCCTTGACGTTCGGACGGGTGCCTTGGCGAGGCGACGTGGGACGTGATGGGGCGGGGCGTGAGGATCGGCGGGAGCGGCTGGACCGCGTCCAGCGAGGAGAACCCAGCAGGACGGAAGCTGGTTGATGGGGGTCAGGCCACGGACGCGAGGCGCTCGCGGTGGATGTCGACGATCGTGTCGCGGTCGAAGGTGACCATGACCGTGTGATGGTCGGAGAGCCCCTTCATGTCGATGACTTCGGCGTTGGTCACGGCGGGCAGGAGTATGCGGCTGGTGTAGATGCGGTCGACGCGGTGGGCCGGTCCGTGGCTCGGGGAGGCGTCCACGGTCGGTGCAACCGCCCGCAGGCCCGGTCCGCCGGGCAGGAGCGCGGCGTGCCGGGCGGCGTCCTCAAGTTCCGCGGTCAGCAGGGTCCGGTCCGGAAGAGAGTCCATCACCCGCCGGTCGGGGGCGATCTCGTAGCTGCGGTGCGCCCGGTGCTGCGGATCGATGATCTGGTCCAGTTCCGGCACGGGATTCTCGCCGGGAACGAGCCGCGAGGGATCGGCGTAGCTGTTGCCGTCCTGACCGATCGCGAGGACGGGCAGCTTCCGCTGCACAGGCCCGACGTCGGTCTGGTAGGTCTCGACGCGGTCGGCGAAGCGCGTGACGTCCTGTGCCTGGATGGCCCGCAGAGACGGCGAGTTGTAGGACAGGTGGCTGCAGGCCGCGACCACGTCGGTGTTCTCGGTGCCGCGCAGCCGCAGGGTCATCGCGACGGGGTGTAGCAGCCAGGCCGGCCACTGGGTGTTCCATACGGTGATCTGCTGGAAGAACTCCGGGTCGTAGTACAGGGCGGTGGCTCCGAGCCCGGGGCCGAGTTCGCCGCTGAGGCCGAGGATGCGCTGGGACTCGTTGAAGAGGGTGCGCTCGGCTCCGCAACGACCGTGGCCGGGATTCTCCTGGCGGCACAGAACGGCCGGCCGTAACGAGGCCAGCCGCTGGTGCATGGTCAGCCACGTGTCGTAGTCACCGGCGCCGTTGCGTTCGAAATTGCAGCTCGCAACCCGGATGATCCGGCTCTTCCTCATAATTTTCCCCTTCCTCCGCGGACAGGTCTGGACGGCGGGCCGCGCCGGATCTCCGGAAGGGCAGCAGGCTCTGTCCGGCGGGACGGCAACCGAGTCTCTGACTTGCGTTCAGTTGAGCGTCGTTGATCTGCGCCCTCTTCTACGAGAGCGCAAGCTCATTTTGGATTCCTGCAGAATGTCAGCCTGCTTTGTATTTCTTCTTCATGTCGGCTGCGACCCATTTCCGAACGTCGCCCACCGTCCGGGACCTTGGCACGATTTCCGAAATAGTCCAGCGGCTGTCTGTTCTACTGCTGACGTTTCTGCGTTTTCTGGATGGCGCGGTCTGGGCCGGGAGTTCGACTTCGATCACGCGGCCGCTTCTGCTTTACCGGCCCGGCGGGGTATGGATCCGTGGACAGCCGCGAATGCGAGTGCCATGCCGATCGATGCCGTAATGCGGTGCGGGGCGACCCAGAAGAGCAGGACGGAGAGGTTGAAGACGAGGTGGGCGACGGCCAGGGGGAGGAAGCTTTCGTATCGGCGGTACAGCCAGATGCGGCCGGCGGCCAGGACGGCGAAGACGAGGGCGGGGATGCCCAGGTAGGAGTGAAGGGCAACCTCGATGGGGCAGATGACGGTGTAGATGAGCCAGGTGGGCCGTTGGGCCTTGGCCAGCAGGGTGGCTGTGGCGGCCACGATCACCACGTCCTCGATGGCCGCCGTGGCGATGAAGACGAGCACGCCTTCGGCCGGACCGTTGAGTTCGAGGGCAGAGCGCTGGTCGAGTCCCGCGATCGGAGCGTCGTCGAAACCGGCGGCACTCAGGAGACGGCCGCCCATGGTGACGAGGAAGCCCCCGGCGACGCACATCAAGTAGGCCCAGGAGGTGATCCTCCAGGTACGGAGGCGCTGTTCACGGCCGGTGAGGTCGAACCCGCTGCGCAGGGGAGCACTGTTGGCCCGGCACACTTCGATGGCGAGCCACGCCAGGACGACTCCGTACACGGCCGTTCCCAGGTGCCGGGCCAACGGGCTGGAGGCTGGCGTCGCGGTGTAGAGCCAGATCAGACTGCACGCGGCCACCGTGCAGCGCTGGATGAGTCGCCTTCGCCGTGTGCCTCCTTCGTGGTCGGCGGTGCGGGCGGCGAGCATGGCGGCGAGCAGTGATGAGGCGGTCAGCGCCGCGCCGAACTGGACCCAGTCGGCGAAGCCGCCGGGCAGCCAGCTCGCACCGTCGTGTGCGTCGAGTCGCGATGCCGCCCTGGCGAGGGAGGGCAGACTCGCGAGCATCAGCAGGACCGCCGCCCACGCGAGGAGGCGGTTGTGGCTGACGGCACACCGTTTCATAGGTGGTTCTTCCTTCTGAACGAGGAGGGCAGTACACGGCGCCCGGCTGTGACGAACCAGTGCTTCGGCGCCGTCCGAGCAGGCTCCGGCTGAGCACAGGCGGGCCGGGCGCGGGCATGAGGAGACGATCAGATGTGGTTCAGGCAGGTACCGGTCCAAAGCCGTCGGATTCGGCTTTGGCCGTGGGGTGTTGCCCATTCGTGCGGGCTGCAGGGCGATGGGCGGGGGCCGGCTGTGGTGTGGTGAGGATGGCGGCGTAGGCGTGGGAGTGTTCCCCGGAGGGCATTCGGCGGATGCCGTCGGCTCGCCACAAGGCGGTCGGGACGAAGTCCCCGGGTGCTGGGTTCCACGCGGTCAGCACGGCCTGGATCTGCTCCCGTGACCGTGGTTGGTAGGCGATGCCGGCGTCGGCGTACCTGGCGCGCAGGGATCCACATCGTTGCGGGCTCCATGTCCGCGGTGGCGTGGGTGACGGACAGGGCGCTGCCCGCGGGGAGCCACTCGTGCAGAGCGGTCATGGTCCGGGTCGCGGCAGTGGTGCTCAGCCAGGGCAGGACGTCGTGGACCAGCACGGCGATCGGCTGACTGGGGTCGAGGAGGCTGAGTCCCGGGTGGTCGAGGACCTGGTCGATCCGGCGGAGGTCGGCTTGGACCACGCCGGTCTCGCTGCTGCTGTGAGAGCGATGCGGGTGTAGCCGCAGACCATGGGGTCGTTGTCGAGGTAGACGATCCGGGCGTCGGCGTGGACGGCTTTCGCGGCTTCGTGGGTCAGCGCGGGGTCGTGGCGGCCGTGCTCCCGGCTCCAGCTGGAGGGCAGCCCGCAGCCCAGGTCCAGGAACTGGGCGATGCCTAGGTCCTGCGCGAGGGCGGTTACGGCGTGGTGGCGATGCCGTTTGTTGATCGTCACCATGTCGGCAAGCCACGGCGCCGCGTCCAGGAGGCCAGCCGCGAGTTCACGGTCGGCCTCGTAGTGGTCATGGCCGCCCGTGAGGGCGTTGTCGATCCTGGCGGTGGACGGGTGCGTGAACCACGGGGAGGTCCCGGCCCCGCCCGCGTGAGTGTGCGTGGTCAGCGTGCTCGGGCTGGGGGGCGGTGCTGGCACGACGGTCAAGATTCCTTCCTGAACGGACGGGCCCGGACGAACAGGCCGTGCCGGTTCCATTGGAAGGGCAAGGCCTGTCCGGCGGGGCATGGCCGTGGGTTGAGGGCGCGCGTCAGTCGGTGAGGGCTTCGAGGACAAGGCGGAGCAGGAGCGGGGAGGTGAACTCCCTTCCGGGGCTGCCGTGTTGGATCCAGCCAAGGCTGTATCCGGCGGCACGGGTGTGCTCCGGGGGCGGAACGACGATGAAGCTGCCGGTGCTCAGGTAGCGGGTGGTTGGGGGCCAGGGAGTTTCGTCGAAGTGGGGCGGGATGAAGAACCACCACACGGCGCCGTCGGCGAGGACTGCGCCGACGGGCAGGCGGGTGAACTTACACAGCCGGTTCAGAACCAGTTGGCCGTGGTGCTGGGCGACGCGTACGGCGTCAAACGTGTCTCCGGCCGGCAGGACGGCTGGCCTGGGCTGCCGTGCCCATGCGTTCTTGAAGACCCTGCTGGTCAGCGGGAGTTCAGCAGAGGCGGGATCGGCGGCAGTCGGGGGAGGAGGCGAGATGAGGATGCTCATGGGTCGGTCCGAACGGGCAGAGGGGCAGGGACGGGGCGGGCGGCGATGGCCCTTCGCCGGTCGGGTTTCTACGCGGCGCCGGGGAAGGCCGAGGCGGGGGTGAGCAGGGCGGGGAGCGATGAGTGGCCGTGGGAGATGAAGGATGGATAGGGCATCAACTCGACTGCTGGTGTGGCGAGGTGGAGGTCGGGGAAGCGCGTGAACAGGGCGGGGAGCGCGATGATGGCTTCGGCGCGGGCGAGGGGCGCTCCGAGACAGTGGTGGACTCCGTGGCCGAAGGCGAGGTGTCTGCTGGGCTGGCGCGTGATGTCGAAGCGGTGGGCGTGTGGGCCGTGGGTGTCGGGGTCCCAGCCGGCGGTGCCGAAGGTGGTGAGGATGGCTTCGCCCTGTGTGATCGTCTCCTCGCCGAGTTCGATGTCCTCGGCGGCGAAGCGCAGCGGCAGGGAGGTGATGGGCGGTGCCCAGCGCAGGACTTCCTCGACGGCGTGCTTCCAGGCGACGGCGCCGTTGAGCAGGAGTTCGAGTTGGTCGGGATGGTCGAGGAGGGCGGCGATCGCGTTGCCGATCAGGTTGACGGTGGTCTCGAAGCCGGCGCCCAGGGTGAGGATGTGGGTGTCGACGAGTTCCTGTTCGCCGAGTTGGTCGTCCTGGTCGCGGGCGGCGATCAGCGCGCTGGTCAGGTCATCACCGGGTTGGGTTCGCTTGCGTGCGATCAGCCGGGCCATCACCTGGCGGGTGTGGTCCAGGACGTGGCCTGCGGCCTCGGGCGGCGTGGTGGTGTCCAGGATCATGTCGACGAAGTGGGATGCCTCGGCGCGCTCGTCGTTGGTCAGGTCGAACAGCTCGGAGATCACCCGGAGGGGTAGCGGATAGGCGAATTGGGCGCGCAGATCTACCGGACGGTGGGGTGCGGTGTCGGCGTGAGCGGCCAGGGCGTCGAGGAGGCCGGTGGTGATCTGCTCGATCCGAGGGATCATGTCGATGGTGCGGCGGCCGGTGAAGGCGGGGGCGACGAGGTTGCGCAACCGACGGTGGTCCGGGCCGTAGGCGGTGAACATGTTGGTGACGCCGGTCCAGTTGTAGATCCAGTGGGCCTCGGGGTTGGCCTCGATCCATCCCGACGTCCACAGGTTCCAGTGCCGGCGGGGGTCCTTGCTGACCCGGTCGTCCAGGAGCAGTTCCTTGAGCACCGTGTGGCGGGTGATCGCCCAGGCCGGTATGCCACCGGGCAGCTCTACTCGGACCAGCGGGCCGAGGGCGCGCAGGCGGGCGGCTTCGCCGGCGATGTCGCGGCCGGCGGGGTCGATGACGTACGGAACGGGTTGCCGGGCCATGCTCGGTCTCCTCTTGTGGGAAGGGCGGTCACGGGGGTGAACGTTGCGGGGATGTGGCGGTAGGCGGTGTGGAACGGTCCGATGCGCCGCTGGAGGTCCTCGCGGCGGCCGTCGAGTTCCAGGTCGGGCAGGCGGCGGGTGATCTCCTCGATCGCGGTCATGGCGATCAGGACCGCCGGGTCCTTGACCGGGCAGGCGTGCGGGCCGGCGGACCAGGCGAGGTGGGCGCCGCCGCCCGACAGCGGGGCGCCGGCGCCGTGGGGGTCGGCGTTGGCTGCGGCGAAGGAGACCATGACCAAGCAGTGGGCGGGGATGCTCAGGTGCTGGATCCGCACATTGCGGCGGGGGTAGTGCGCCGCGTAGTTCGCCATCGGCGGCTCCTCGCGCAGAACACGCTGGACCGCGTGGAGCGGGGTGAGCGCGCCGTTGGTGACGCTGGAGTAGTACCGGTCGTCGGACAGCATGATCGCTAGGGCGTTCGCGATCAGGTTGGTGGTGGGTTCCTGCCCGGCGCCCACCGTGAGCACCACGTGGTGCAGCACTTCCTCCGGGCTCAGCCCTGCGGGGTGATCCAGCATCCAGGAGGTGAGGTCGTGACCGCGCTGGGCCGTCTTCCGTGCGAGGAGTTGGCCCATGTACGTCTCGAACTCCGCGTTGGCCTCGGCGGCTCCGTCGCCGCCCTCGATGAGGCCGGCCAGGGCGGTCACCAGCCGGGGAGCGGTGTTGTCGGGCTGCCCGAACAGCCGGTTCATCACGTAGGAAGGGATGGGCCGGGCGAACTCGGTGATGAGATCGGCCCTCCCCTTGCCTGCGAAGCGGCCGATCAGATGGCCGGCGATCTCGCGGACGAGGTCGCGCAGATGGTGGGGTTCGATCCGGCTGAAGGAGTCGGTGATGACCTGCCGGTAGCCGGCGTGCCGGGCGCCGTCGGCGAAGAGCGGGTTCGGCCGGGGGCCCAGCATGCCCAGGATCGGGGAGTCCTGCGGCAAATGACTCGCCCACACGGTGGAGTCCTTGGACCACAGCTCGGTGTCGTGCAGCAACTGCAGCGCCGTCCGGTAACCGATGACCAGGTACCCGAACACCCCGGGACTGATCTCGACCGGCGCGACATCGCCGAAGTGGGTGCGCATGTGCGCGTAGTAGGCGTGCGGGTCCTGGGCGAAGCCGGGCTCGTACAGGCGATAGGCGTGGGGCAGATACGGGGACGCGGTCATGAGGCGGGGTCCAGGCGGGCTCGGGTCAGCGAGTGAGCGACCAGGGCGATCAGGGCGTCGAGGGCGGAGTCGCGGTCCAGGGCGTTGCAGAACACCAGCGGTGTTGCCTCCGCGAGATCCAGGACGTCTCGCAGGTCCCGCTCGGCGATCGTGGGGGTGTCGGGGAAGAGGTTGACCGCCACCACGTACGGCAGCCCGGCCCGCTCGATCAGATCGAGGAAGGGATGGGAGTCCGCTAATCGGCGCAGGTCGACCAGGACCAGCACACCCTGGGCGCGGTGGGAGAGTCCGGGCCACAGCGGGGTGATGAAGCGGGACTGCCCCGGGGCACCGAAGAGGTACAGGATCGTCTCGTCGTCGATGGTGCGCCGTCCGAAGTCCAACGCCACCGTGGTGGTCGACTTCTGCAGCGTGAGCGCGAGACTGTCCGTGGCGGCACCGGAAGCAGTCATCACCGCCTCCGTACTGCGCGCCGTGATCTCCGACACCGTCCGGATCAGCGTGGTCTTCCCCACGCCCAGCCCACCGGCCACGACGAACTTCACCAGGAAGCGCACCCGGTCTTCCACGTACGCCGGACTGCCGGGCAGCCCTTCAGCTGAACCTGTCCCTCTGGAGTCCAACGAGCACCCTCTCCAACAGCGTGATATCGACTTCTTCCGCCTCCGGGATGGGGGCGCGGGCCTCTACCAGGCCCTCGTTCACCAGACTGGAGGCCACCACGCACACGGCGTGGACGGTCAGCCGCAGGTGTGCGGAGACCTCGACGACGGTCAGCGATCCGCCGGCGAGCAGCTGGAGCAGATGCGTCTGCGGCGGGTCCAGTCCGGCGGGCTCGTAGCCGCCGCACCGCTTGAGACGGGTCAGCTGCCCGAACGTGTTACGGCGCGGCATGCTGTGACGGCTGGTCGCCACATACGCGGGTACAGTCCGCGGCCCGCGCCGGGACTGCGTCATCGCCCCTCCCGGGCCGGGGCGTCGAAGGCTTTCTCGCCGAGG
The DNA here is from genome assembly GCF_055657445.1 of Streptomyces sp. NPDC107538. NCBI lineage: Bacteria > Bacillati > Actinomycetota > Actinomycetes > Kitasatosporales > Streptomycetaceae > Streptomyces > Streptomyces sp. NPDC107538. The sequence goes on from NZ_JBVKAY010000001.1 coordinate 345,957, forward strand.
CGACCGATGAGGTTGACCATCTCGAAGGCGACGTTGCCGATGTCCGCCTTCGGTTCGGTCCACACGGCCAGATTGGTGTGGTTCCCGGCCGCCATCACGATCAGGAACTGACCGGCGACCTCCACCGTGATCTGCGACAGAGGGACAGTGGCCTCGTCCGGCTGCCCGGTGACCGCCCGCACGGTGGCCAGTGCGGTGCTGAGCAGGCCGCTGCCCATCGCGGCGGTGCCCGCCTGAGCGGCACTGGGCAGGTTGGACGAACCACCGGCCGACAGCCCGTCGTCGGTGAAGAATAAGGCCGAACGCACACCGGGGACGCCCAGCAGCCGTTCCGCCCAGCCGCTCTGATCCTTCTGCACCGATGCCTTCATCGGGTGGTCCCTTCTTCTGTCGTGGTCGTGGTCGGAGCGGACTTGGTCCGTCCCCGAGCGGTGCCGCGCTGCAGGCTCGCGTAGCGGCTTCTGGTCTCCTCGGCATCACGCGCTGCCGTCGGGCCCTCCTCGGGCGAGGAACTGGAGGGGCGGAGGCGGTCCGGCTGCTGTCGGCGTCGCCGAGGCAGCTCCGCTGCAGTGGTCGGGGCGGAGCTGCCCGTCACCGCTTCCGGGGTCAGCTCCGACACCGTTCGGCGGCCCACTGGGATCGGGGAGATCACCGACGGGCGCGCGGCCGGGCCCATGGCGACCAACAGGTCTCTGCCGATGTCGAGTACGGCCCGGACCCCGCCGTACTGAGACACCGCGAACGTGACCCGCAGCGGGTATTCCTCGACGAGCCGGCCGACGGCGGCCAGGCCCAGCCGGACCGGGTCTCCCAGCTCGGTCAGCAGCACAGTGCGGCCCGATAGCATCCGCTCCGCGAATCGCCGGTCGTCCTCGTGCAGACCCACGCCGGCATCGTCGATGATCACCGCCGCACCCGAGGGCGTCTCGTGGATCTCGACATGGACCGGGACGGTGCCGGATGAGTAGAACGACGCGTTCGCGTGCAGCTCGGCCAGGACGATGATGACCGGCTCCGCCGCCGCGCCCGTGATCCCGAAATCACGCTCCGGAGCGAAGCAGTTGACGGTCTCGATGAGCTCGAAGCCCTCGACCCGCGACTGCGCCGCCTTCACGATGTCCGACAGATGTGTGTCCTGGCGGGTCAGTCCCGGAGTGTCACCGCACACGATGCCCGCGGCCTGCCAGCGCCGCCGCGTGAACTCGTTCAACCTGTCCAACGCGAGGACACGTTGCTGCACGTCAGGGTCGTGGACCAGCTGCTGCAACTCCTCCAGCAGCTCCTGCATCCGGATCGAATGCGCCCGAGCAGACTGCGCCGTCCACCGGATCACGCTCTGGGCCGCGAGATCGACCCGTATCCGCTCCTCGTACACAGCCGAGGACACCAGATCCAGAACCTTCCGGTGCAGTCCGTCCAGCTCCGTTCCACGGAACACGTCCTGAGCCAACGACGGGACCGGCACATGGGGATGAGTCAGATGTGTGACCAGACCCGGCAACCGGGCTGTCACCAGATGACGCATCTCCGCGAAAACCGACCGCACCTGTCGCTCATGAACAGCGAACGCCGTCCGCTGGGTCTCCTCCGCCCGCACGGCCCGCCGGCGGACGCACACCAACCATGGCACCGTCACCACGGCCGTGGACGCTCCTGTGGCCAGGGCTGCTGCCAACAGGTCAGGAATCAGCATGCGTTGCTCCGTAGATCAGGTCAGGTGCATGTCACTGCGGTCGGGGTGATGGAGTCGTTGCGAGAGGGAAAAGGGGCAGCGGGCACCCACAGGCCCCAGAGGTATAGACCCTTGCGGATTCTTAATCGGAGACGGTGGGGAAATCTCTTATTGTGTCGCGTTCTAGTGGCAGCGCTGACGGAGGTCGCAGAACCCGAAAAGTCCGAACCTTAACCGAAATACGTCACTGGACAGGTGCCTGCGGCTCGAAGAGCGGGGCTGATTCTGTGCCAGCGGAAATGGAAACGGGTGGGCAAGATGACCTCCGGGGACGTGATGACGTCGGCCTGCGTCATTTCCGCGACGCCCGGGTGCCCGTTTCCGGTCGTGACCCATTGTATAGGTGATCGGGCGGTGAATGTGCGGTTCGGGGAGGGGATTCTGTGAAATGAGTTTGGCAGGGTGAGGAGTTGGATTCGTCGCATTGCGGCGGCGTTGCCGAGAGAGCGGTAAGGGTTCGTGTAGCGGTATTCACGCCTGCTTGCTGCTGTGACGGACCGCCAACCGAATGCCCGGTTCTTTCCTATTGCTGTCGGATGGGGCGGGGCGGTTCACATTCTGGCGAATGACGCGATCGCTCGCGCTGAGCGCGGCGGCCAGTTGGTCGGCCAGCTCGGTAGGGAGAGTCCCTGCGCCGAGTGCGCAGGACCGGAGGAGAGCGCGGCAGTCTGACGTCTGCTGGTCGGTGGCCAGAGCCGTGAACAAGGGGTGGGTCAGGGCTTCCCGGGCGGCGTAGCCGCTCGTTGTCTTCATCATCCGACGGTGCAGATCGGCAACCACGAGGCGGCCCAAGGGGTCCTGGGCTGAAGCGATCACGTCCAGTACAGCGAGGCCGAGCCTTGTGTCGAAGACAGTCATATCGTCCCGGTTCGGGCGTTCGAGGCAGGCGGCCACCAAGTCGTGCAGAGGGCGCCGCCAGGGGCGTACCGATGCACGCCGGCAGAGCAGGGTGAGGCAGGCCGTGACGTTGGCTTCCCATTTCTGTCCTGGAAAGGTGTGGGCTAGGAGGCTGCTAGCTCCACGGCTGTTTCCGCTCGTGAGGGCGGTGAGGACGGCGACTTGACGGCCGTCGAGCATGCGCTTTCCGACGCCGCCGTGTTTTTCGACGTGGGCGAGTGCCTCGGTCCAGCGACCGGCGGTGGTCAACGCGCGAGTGCCGTCGGCGATGAGGACTCGCCACAGCCAGGCGCGGACTTCGCGGCGGTCGGCGGAGTTCGCGACGAGGTCCGCGGGTACGGCGATGTTCTCGATCAGCACCGGGCTTGCGGAGGTGACGGCGTCGAACAGTGTTACGAGGCGTCGGTGGCCGTCGTCGGTCTGCCCGGCCCGGAGTTGAAGGCGCGCGAGGTTGACGACGGGTTCGAGAGCGCGGATTGCCGCTCCGGCAGTCAGGGGGGCGGCGTACAGATAGGCGTTGGCGTGTTGAATGCACATCGTGCGGGCGGTGGCTGGGGTGCCGATGTCGGAGGCGATCAGCGCGGCCTGGTTGTAGACCGCGGAGGCGGTGCTCGGATTGCTCGTCTTCACTGAGGTTTCGGCGAGTTCGGCCAACGCGTGTACGCGTTCACGCAGGGGGCGGCAGGCGGGGCGGGGGCGGGCGACGAGCGGGAAGCGCTGGGCCAGGGAGTCAGGGAGTTTCCACACGGTGCCCGGTGCTCCTCTCGGTGGCCGGGTCGGGGCCGAAGACGACGGTTCTCGCGGCGGCGGCGAGAGTGGCCTGGGTGTTGTGGGACAGGCCGATCCGGTTCCAGGCGAAGATCACGTGGTGGGCCAGGACGTCACGCAGCCCCCGATGAAGCTGTCCGGAGTTCGCGAGGCGGGCCAGTTCTCGTCCGGCGTCGACGTAGGCGCCGGCCCACGCGGCGACGTGGGCCAGCGGTGCACCCGTGCTCATCATGCGCTCTGCGTGCACGGAGATCAGCCGCTCCACAGCGGTGTGCAGCCCATCTCGGCTGCCAGAGTCGCCGCCGACGGGCTGTGCACGGTGGGCACCCACCCGTGCCCAGACGTCGCCCTGCTCGTACCAGTCGAGTCCGGCGGAGCGCATCATGAGGCTGCACAGCACAAGGGATATCTCGCTTCGGTGCCCGTCGGCGTTGTCTCGGAGAAGCTCGACGACGTGGCGGCTGTCGTGGTGGAAGAGGCGGTGCGCGCCAGCCATCGCTACTTCGCCGCCGAAGGCGTGGACCTCGGGTTCGTAGATCATCTCTGTCCACGTTGCGATGGCTCTCTCGGCGGCCAATGCGTCGAGCCCGCGACCCAAAGGGTTCTGCTGCCCGTGGACGGCAGGCAGGTAGCGAACCCGCCAGCAGGGGCGTTTGCGGATGAAGAACCATGAGGTGAGTGCCCCTTCGACCTCTGCGGCGTAGAGGAGCGGGGCGAGCTGGGCCACGGCGGTGGTCTCGGCGTGCGGCCAGTCCGGGAAGGTCACATTGGCCTGGTGCCAGGAGGGTGGGTTCATGAGGCGGGTCTCCGTGTCAGGCCAGGGCGAGGAAGGTGTCCCAGTGCGGTGCGGGCGCGCTGCCGGTGGCGTAGGTGTGCAGGGCGAGGGCCGCTCCGGCGGCTCCGTCGAGGAGTTCCGGGTCAGGTGAATCCTGATCGAGTGCGGTGATCAGGCGGTCGGTCAGACGCGGCAGCTCCGCGGTGATCTCGGTGCTGCCTGTCTCGTCGGCCATCCGCCACGCGGCGTGCAACAGTCCGGCCATCCCGTGGCACAGTCCGGTCTGGGGGAGCCGGTTCTGTAGCAGTGGGTCGCGAAGGGCCGCGAGGATCGCGTTCTCGGCGGCCCGCACGCGTGCTGGCTCACGGAGAGCGAGTCCTGCCAACTGCTGGGCGCGGGCGGTGCCGCTGACCCCGTAGCACCAGGAGGGACGAGGCCGCAGCGAGCTGTGGATGTGGTTGTCGGTCGCTTGCTGCACCGAGATGTAGCCCGGCCACCAAGGGGCCGCCAGGTCACCCTGACGCCAGAGGTCGGTCCAGGCGCAGATCCGTTCGACCGCTTCGACTGCGCCGGACACGTCCAGGCCGCGCAGTAGGGCCAGGGACAGCACGGAAAGGGTGGAGCCGATGCCGTGGGCGAGCCCGAAGTTCCCGTGTCCGCCCGGGTAGTCGGTATGCGGTGATCCGCTGGGGGAGACATCCATCCACCAGGCCGGCAGTCCGGCCGAGCCGGGCAGGGGTTCGGTCAGACGGGCGAGATAGGACAGGACATCGCGGGTGATCTCATGGCCGGGGTGGCGGCTTAGATGGTAGGCACCGAGTCCGGTCAGGCCCTGGATCAGGTCGAATTCCTTCATGGGCGGCCGCTCAGTGCGGTCGATGCGCTGGTGGGCCTCGGCGAGACGGCTGCGGGTGACCGTGACGGTCGCCGTGTCCAGATGATCCAGGGCCCGTCGGTAGCGGTTGGATGTCCCGATCGCGCGGTGCGTGACGAACGCGAGGGCAGGGGCGCCCAGGAACAGGTTCGCGTTGGCCGCGGCACTGATGTCGCCGGCCACGGCTTCCGACAGCCAGGTGTGCACGGTGTTCCAGTCTCCGTGGCCGGTCCGGGCACGCTCTATGTGCAGCAGAGCTATGCCGGCTGCTCCTCCGCCGAGCGACTGTGGCCAGGCGCGAACCCCGTCGGGCCGGCGCCCGCGCCAGACCGTGTGCGGGTCGGACAGTTCGTAGGCCAGCTTCTCGGCGGTCGACAGAGCGGCAGGGACGGGGCTTGTGGTGGTCAAGGAGTCCTCCGTGCTCGTGCCGTCCAGCTCAGGGCGGCGGCTCGGGCCAGGTGCAGATGCAGGCGTTCCTCGGCAAGGCTCGTACCGTGCACCCGGATGTGGTGAAGGTGCAGCAGGTCCGGCAACAGACTCTGCGGGTTCACGACGGCGTCCGTGAGTGCGCGGGCGTAGTCGGCCAGTGCCGCTCGGCGTGCGGACCACGTCGGGACGATGCGCTCGTTCACGTCCTGCGGGCCGACGCGCACGAGGTCGACGGCCTGGTGGTAGACGGCGCGGGGTGGAGCGGCCGGGGCGGTGCGGGTGTGCTTGATGAGCCAGCGCATAGCCGTGTCGTCGTCGCCGAGCAGACCGATGGCGATGTCTACCATGCTCGCGGCTGTCAACGCGCGGCTGTCCAGGCCGGCCTTTCCGGTACGGATGGCGAGTTGGGCCAGCACGGCTGCGGAGTCGGCGCCGAAGTACTGCTCGGCCGCGTCGATCGCGCCGGGGCCGCCGAACCGCGTTGTCTCCGGATGGTAGGTCTCCAGACTGGCGTGCGTGATCAGGCCGTTGTGCCGGAGCTGTTGCGTCCACTCGCCGACGTGCACGATCGACGATCCGAGAGTGCCGGGTGCACACGTCATGCGCAGCCGTAGATGGTCGTCGGAGCCCGTGTAGCGGATGAACCACGAGCGAGGGGCGCCCAGTTCCTCCAGCAGGAACGGCAGATGCCGGGTCAGGATCGCGTCCTGCCGGTCACGATGTCCGTGGAGCTGGAGGTAGATGTGATCGTCGCAGCCGGGCAGGTGGCCGTGGTCACGGTTGACGAACAGGTTCGTGCTACTCGGGACGGGGGGCATTTTCTGATCTGCGATGAAGGGGATCACTACCTCGTGGGCGTGACCTCCGGTCCAGCCCAGGCTCTCGGATGTCGGTGCCAGGCGCAGGGTGACCGAGCCGTCGCGGTCGAGGTGGGTACGCAGGAGCGCTCGGTGCGAGGGCACGGTCAGATCCAGAGTCATACGCTGGTCGGCCTCGCTCAGGGACACCCGCTTGGGCAGATGCATGGTGCGTGACCACTGAGTCAGGGCTTCGTCCCACTGCGGCCAGGGGGCCGACGGAGTGGGAAGGTCGTCCCGGGAGAGAATCCAGCGGGCCGGTGACAGGATCGCGCGCCCGTACCGCAGCGCGGGCAGGAACGGCAGGTGCCCAGCGGCGGTGCCCCACACGAATCCGGTACACGGGACGGTCAGCGCGACGGGCGCCTCGGCAAGGAAACGGGCGAGCGGATGGGCGTGGGAGTGCAGGTTGAGAGCGCTCAGCAGCAGCGTGTGCACCGGGCGCCGCCGGGAGAGGGACACTAGGTGCAGCCGTGTGGCATCGGCGGTCACCGCGAGGTCGGTCAAGGGAAGCAGGACGTCACAACCGTGATAGTCGCCCAGTGAGATCACCAGCTCGGCCGCCTGAGGAGCACGCGCGACGTAGTCAGCCCGTGCGGACAGCGGTGCGGAGCTGATCTGCGCGACGAGCGCTCCTTCGTGCACCCCCGGCAGCCCGGCGTACACGGCGGTCATGCGGCGGCGGTCCTCGTCGTCCAGGAGGTCCAGGAAGCGGCCGGTGGTCGTTCCGGCGGAACGTGCCACCCCCTCGACGTGGAGGGTGAACTCGCCCTGCCCCAGGGCCTCAACGCTTGCGGCGGCGATGCGGACGGTGACCTCCGTGCTCGGCTGCACGGGGTGATGGGGATCGGTGGTGGCTAGTTCCTCGATCGCGGCGTCGTCGAGTTCGACTTCCAGACGGCCCTGCATCCCGGCGACTTGGGCGAGCCTGACGAGCCGCTCGTCCCGGTCGGGCAGCGGCACGGGCTCCGGTGGGTGAGGGGACCCGAGGTAGCCGTGCGGGTATCCGAGCGCGTCGATGGCCTTCATGACGGGCACGACTGCTCTCGGCCCGTACCGTTCCAGGAACCGCCTGTGCCATCCGGTCCACCCGGGCAGCGCTCCATCGGGAGCCAGTCGGGTGAGCGCCCGGGCTGCCGCTGCCGCCTGCTCGGCCACGGTCTCCGGTACGACCAGACGCCAGTCCGCCCGCAGGTCGAGCACCGGCTCGTCGACCTCGCGCAATTCCGCCGTCTCATCGGGCGGGAGAAGTCGGGCATGTGCGCGGACAGCAGCGAGCGGGTCGGTCGCCGTCATGGCCGGCCGGATACTGGTCACCAAGAATCGCTGCTTGACCAGGCCCGCCAGTAGCTTTTCGACCGCGGCGGACGAGGCGGTCGGGAAACCGGCCGACACCTTCTCGGCGAGGTCGCCCCACAAGATCGGAGTCCGCGCCCCGTCCAGGGCTGTGCGGACCGGCCCTGTCAGCCGTAGCTGCACCTGCTCGGAAGCAGCGTCACGTGTGCCGCAGGGCCGGTGCTCGACCAGCGCATGGCCATCGCGCTCGACGACGAGGCTGGAAGTGATCAGCATCAGATGCGGCCGGACAGCGCTGTGTTCCTCGAACTGGTCAACCAAGGCCATGGCCCGGGCCGTGTCGGGACGGGCAGTCACATGGTGGTCGGTTCCTCGGCGCAACACGGGAACCGGCCCTACGTGCGCCGGAGCGACCCCGGCGAACAGACCGAACGGAGTGGCGCGTGAGCGGGCGCGCAACAGGTAGCGCAACACGGAAACCACCGTGCGGCGGACCGCAGCGTCTGACATGGGCCGGCCGACGCAGACCTCGTGCACTCGGCTCGCCAGGGCCGGGCTCGCGGCTGCGACGGCAGCTGCGAAGTCGGCTGTCTGCCAGGCCTGTTCCAACCATGCCCGCCATGACTCGGCGCTCGCGGACGGACCGGTCAGCTCCGGCCAGAGTGCCGGAGCATCGGAACTCAGCACAGCCGCTCGTACGACAACTGCGTCAACGTAGCGGTACATCCACCTCTCCTGTGGCCATGCGGTGCCCGACCACGCCCACGAGACGGGCGCGGCCGGGCAACGAGATCAACCGGTCTGGTGCTGCTACGGGCAGCTCGTGCACGCGGACTGGCACGACTGGCCACAGCCGTCATCCGTCAGTCGGATGAGGTGGTCGGCGTTGGGCCCGCCTTCGACGATGGTGATGTCCAGTTCGAAGGGGTCCAGCTCGGGTGTCGTCTCGTCGGTGACCGGGGGAGGAGAGACGTGCTCCAGTTGAACGGTCATGCATGCCTCCTTGGCATTGAGATGGTGCAGGTCCCGGAGCCCAGGAGTGGGCCCCGGAGGCTTAGTGCCAGGTCGCCACCAGGACGCCGTGGCGCTTGCGCACGGCATTCCGCGGCGACGCGGACGGGGCGGGCCCCGGCTGGTACCTGATCGCTGCCGCGCCCCGGCGCCGGTGATTACGCGCCCAGTCCCGCAGCAGTTCCGTGTACTGCTCCGCCAGGACTTCGGCCTGCGGGCCGTGCGCCACCACACCGCTCTCGAAGCCCTCGGTGTCCTCGTTCACCCGGCGCGTGCGGTAGGCGATGCTGTCCTCGCTGACCAGCGCTGCCACACCCAGCCGGGCCGAGGGCTCCAGGAGTCCGCTCTCGACGATCTCCTCGGACGCGTGCAGACGCGCCACGCTCGGCAGATTGAGCGTGAGGTACAGATCCAGCTCATCGGGGAGGTCGAAGGCAGCGCCCGACCAGCGCGTGAACCTGGGAGCGTCCAGGGCTTCGTTCAGCGCTTCCGGAACAAGCGCTACGTGCTCCTCGTCGGTCTTCAGCGCCACGCCGTCCCGGAGCAACACCTTCCGTTCCTCTGTGGCGGCACCCTCGCCCTGCATGGGCACGAAGTGCGCCAGACGATAGGAGTCGCTGACCAGACCGGCGCCGTCACGGTCGAACGCGATAGAGCGGGTCGTACCGTGCACGGCCAGCGGAACGACGAGTCGGCCCTTCTCCGTGAGCAGGCTGATCCACGAGGGCGGGATGTCCCAAGCGGCAACGGTGACGATGATCCGGTCGTATGGGGCGCGGTCAGGGACACCGTCCTCGCCGTCGGCGAGGACCGTCTGCACCTGGCTGTACCCGGCGTTGTCCAGGCACCGACGCGCTCGGTCGACGACATCGCGGTCGATGTCGACGGTCGTGACTGCTCCGTCGCCACCTACGAGTTCCTGGAGGAGCGCGGCGTTGTAGCCACCCGAGCCGATCTCCAGAACCTTCATACCGGGGCGGACATCGGCCTGCTCCAGCATCACGCCCTGCAGGTGGGCGGCGGACATGACGCTGAGGTTGAAGCCGCTCTGGTCCTTCTTGACCGGCACGATGCCGTGGAGGTCGTAGGAGAGGTCCAGAGGGGCTTCGGGGGCGAACAGGTGCCGCGGCACCGCGCTGAAAGCGGCGACGACGGGCTCGGACGCGATCGCGTTCTGATCAAGGAGCGCACGGACCATGTCCGCGCGGAGCGCCTCAGGATTGCGAACAACCGAGCCATCAGGAGGAGTCATCCGATTACCTACTTCTGTTGGGAACTTGGTTCTTGCGGTGCGGCCACGGCATCCGGCTGACAGCCAAGATGCCGTGCGACATACAGGTGAACGGCTGATCAAGGACTGGGTACTTGTCGCCCCGAATTCACCCCTCGTGAGCGTTCGGAGCGTTCGGACCAGGAGGGGGGCCTGCACGGCGTCGGCTCGGACACCGGCCGCGGAACGCGCTGGCAGGGGGGTGGTCAGATCGCATGATGCGGCGTCCCGACAGAGGGAATGTGGATGTCCGGCAGTTCCCAAGACGGGCCGTCGGGCGCGCCCACCCATAGCCTGTGTTCGGTTTCTGTGACCGTCAGGCCGAGTTGCTGCGGCTCCGGCTCCCCCGCCGCCTGCCATCGAGCGAGCGCATCGAACAGAACGGTGCCGAGATCACGCGGCCCCCACTCGTAGACACTCCCAGGACCGCAGAGGAAGACCACCGCCCGCGATGTCTGACCGTCATGAACTCGGAGACGGTCGGCTACCTCGCCTTCCAACTGCGCGGCGCCACGAACCGACTGCATCCGAAGGTCGGGATAGAGGAGGCCGGCGAAGAGCTGCGCCGCCGGCCGCAGAAGCGTACGCGTCGAGCCTGAGGCCCCCGAGGTCCGCGGAGGCTCATGAGGCTCGACGGTCACTACCGCGTCGGGGCGTTGGCCTCGCAGCCACACTGCCCGCGTTGCCGGTCCGGCCACGAAACGGCCACTGGCTGACCGGCCGTTACCTGCCACTCGCAGGGTGAGCAGCGTGCTGGCGCCTTCAAGGCCGGTACGAAGCGGTAGGCACAGACAGCCGCCTGGGCGAACACGGCGGACCCAGTCCCACGGAACACGCTGGACTGCACGATGGGAGAGGAGGCGGTCGAACGATCTGGCAGGCCCCAGAGCCCGGTCCGCCAACGTGTTCACTATCTGCACCCTCGGATAGCGGTCCAGTGGCTGCCGCGCCGCGTTGGCGAGGCGCTCGGTGTCCGCGACCGTGACCACCCAGCCGTTCTGCAGGTGATGGTCCAAGAGCGCTGCCGTCCAACCGTTGTCCGAGCCGATCTCGACGACGGTCATCCCGGGGGCCAGGCCAAGAGCGGAGAGACGCCCGACAGCGTCCTGCGCTGAAGGGATCACGCCTGTAGCGATACCCGGCCCACCCTCCTCACCGTGATCGATGTCGAAGACGAGCAGTTCGGCGCGATGCGCGAACTTCCCCCACTCACCAGCGTTCTTACGCCGATCCACCTTGCGCCAACGACCACCACGACGAATGCGGAGCACGTCGGGAACGAAGTCCTGGCGGCGGTCACACCTGAGTGCGTCGCCCAAGTGACGGTGGGCGGTCCCTCGCCTCTCGCGGGCAGTGCCGACAGGCGGAGGCAGCGGGGGAAGGCGCTCTTCCTCGGCGGCTCCTGCAGCGGAGCCGCCGAGGAAGGCCGAGCCGCCACTCGCCGACAAGGGCGGTTCGTCCATGGGCGACATGGTGGTGTACGCCGGGAGCGCCTCATCCCGACAACGCGAAGGCACCGGCACCACGGGAGGGGGCGTCGTCGGTCCGGTCGGTCTGCTAGTGGGCTCTTCAGCCGAGTCTGACCTTCTCATGACGCCTTCAATGCTGGGTTCGCAGCGCCGTCGGAGTTCGTGATGAAGAACGTCGCCCATACGTCCTTACCGACCTTGATCGGGGAGTAGCCGAAGTCATCGGCGAACGCCATGACCAGAGGCAGGCCCCGACCGTGCTCGGCCTCATCGGCGGCGTGACCAGGCTTCGGCAGTACGGGATCGCAGTCCCGCACGCAGATGTTCAGTGCGCCGGGCAGACACGTGACCGTCAGCTGAGCGTTTCTCACCCCGGTGGGCAAGGCGGGACGTACGTGGCGTAGGACGTTGGTGAGCAGTTCCGTGACCACGAAGGTCGCGTCGTCGGTCACATCGTCCAGGCCCCAAAGCTTCAAGTGGGCGCGTACGACGGTCCTGACGAAGGGCACTGCCTGCTCGGTCACATCGAGGTCCATTGCCAGATGTCCATGGGCACTTCGCGTTGTGGCGCGTATGTCGGCGGCTGGCACGGCGGATACTTCCAAGAGGTCGGCCATCACTGGTCCACTTCGGTCTGGCGAGAACCTCGGCCACGAGGTTCGACTGCGGTGTGTACTGGTGCGGAACCTGTCAGCCACCATTCAGTCAGGTCGCGAGACCCTCGTGCAGATCCGGATGCGGAGACCTGAGATATCCGCATCACGACCCAGGGACGCTTATGCCGCAGCCAGAGAAAGAGCTGAATCCAGACGCCTCGCCGCAGGACTGGTTCGGCGCGGAACTGCGCTACTGGCGCAAGCGTCGTACCGGTCTTCGGGCTGCTCAGCTAGGGCCGATGGTGCAGGTCAGCCCGGATGTGATCACCAAGATGGAGAAGGGGCAGTACCGGTGCCGACGCGACCTTGCCGAGCGCCTGGACGCCGTTCTGGAGACCGGCGGTGTGCTCACTCGCGCCTGGGGCATGGTCTTCGGCGATGCGGATAAAAGGAAGCGTGAAGCGGATAATGTCCGCTCCGGCCCCGATGAGGGGGCCGTTCAGTTGCACACAGGACGCATCCTGGGCAGAGACAGCTCTGTCCCACTACCTGGGAGCCTTCCGCCAGTGGACCGACGTGCCTTCCTGGCCTACACCAGTCTCGCCGCCGTGACTCCGATAGACCTCGCTCGACTGGTGGCACCCACCGCGCCACCGGAACTGCCCAAGCGGATTCGCCCCACAGAACTTGAACAACTGCGCCTTGTCGCCGACGGCATCCACCGCTGGGACAACGCCCAGGGCGGCGGCGGCTTGGTCGGCGACTTCGCCAGCCGTTCCCTGGAGTGGGCCGTACGACTGCTCTCCACTGACTGCCCCTCAGGTCTCCGCTCGGAACTCCTCGGCAGCGTCGCGCGGTTGGGTGTTGTCGTTGGTGCCACGCACTTCGATGCCTACGCCCACGACGAGGCCCGGGTCGCCTTCAAGATCGCGTCCGAATGTGCGGAGGAGGCTGGGGACTGGTGGCTCCGCGCCAAGACGTTCTCCTTCCTGGCTCGCCAGGCCATCTGGCTCGGTGATCCGGACGACGGTCTGACCTACGCGGAAAAGGGGCTGGTCCGCTCCGACCGGCTCACGCCGACCATCCGGGCCATGCTGCACAGCGCCCGTGCTCGTGCTTTCGGAAAGATGCGCGATGTACAGGGGACGATGGCCGCGGTCGGCGCGGCCGACGACGCGTTCGACCACTCGAACCCGGCTGAGGATCCACTGTGGATGGCGTACTACGACGAGGCCCAGCACCACGGAGATACGGCTCACGCTCTGTGGGATCTCGCCATCTACGCCGACCAGGACCCGGGCCGGGCGGGCGCACGGTTCACCTCGGCGGTCGCCGGACACGGTGACGACTACGCTCGCTCGCGTGGCATCTCCCGTACGAAGCTGGCGTCCCTCGTCATGGTCAAGGGGGATCCGTTGCAGGCGATCGCCATCGGGCACCAGGCGCTCGACGACGTTGGCCGACTCACCTCGCGCCGGGCGGCCGACGATCTGAGGGAACTCCGCCGCTTCGCGGCGGAGCACCGGGGGCTGGAGGAGGCGGCGCACCTTCGACGCCGTATCACGACTACCTTGCAGGCATGACGATCTCGGCCGCGCCCGACCGTTCCGTGTTGGAAGAAGCGTGTTTCCTCGGTGGCTTCGACCCGGGCGGCGCCGAGCCACTTCGCCTCGCCGAGAACGAGATCTGGCGTCTTCCCGGAGCGGTCATCGTGCGTATCGCGCGCGTCGGCCAGTGGAAGGCATCCGTGCGTGAGGTCCGGGTTGCCCGATGGCTGGCCGACTACGAGGTGCCGGCGGTCCGCGCGCTGCCGATCGAGCAGCCGGTCGAAGCCATGGGCCGTCCCGTGACGTTCTGGGCCGAAGTTCCCCACCACGAGATCGGCACCGTCAGGGAAGTCGTCACACTACTCAAGATGCTCCACGCTCTGCCCGAACCGGACTTCCCGCTCGACCGGCTCGACCCCTGCGTACGGATCGCTGAACGGATTGACGGGGCCACATCCCTGTCCGAGAGCGACCGGGAGTGGCTCCGCCATCGGTATGCGGAACTTCGCGAGATGTGGCAGCACAGACCACCAGGTCTGCCCGAATGCGTGGTGCATGGCGACGCGTGGGTCGGCAACGTCCTGCGCACCACGACCGGTCCCGTACTGATGGACTTCGAGCGAGTCTCCGTCGGACCACCGGAGTGGGACCTCGTCTCTACCGCGGTCAAGATGACGACCACCGGCACAGTCACCGCAGCCGAGTACGCGGAGTTCTGCGAGATCTACGGAACCGACGTCACCGAGTGGGAGGGATATGACCTCCTGGCCGGCACCCGAGAACTGCGCATGACCACCTACGCCGCCCAGCACGCGGCCACGCGCCCCGAGTGGCAGGCGGAGGCTCAGTACCGCGTCGACTGCCTACGCGGCAGGGCAGGAGCGTCTCCTTGGCATTGGAAAGGGATCATGTAAGGGGTGTCCCGAACGATCGCCGCCACCTCCGGAGAGTCCGTTGCTTCCTGCGGTGGGATGTCGACGATCGATCTGGGAAGGGTGGGGCTGGATTCTTCGCATGCCTTCGCATCTCAGCCATGGTGCTTCCGGAGCCCTTCGATGCTTCGCTGGATGGCTCGCCCGGGGGTCGGTGGGCCACCCGATGCTGGAAGGGGTCGACTACTGGGAGGAGTTGCGCGAGTCGCCCTCCCAGATGGAGATCTGCGTCGCGATCTTCGCCAACGTCCTCGAACTGGATGAGCAGGGAGAACCGGTCAACGAGAAGCACGCGGAGAGCAGGGCCGCAGCTTGGCTCTACCGCTACTGCACCGGGGAGCTGCCTCTGGGGGAGCCGGATATCGAGCCGTGGGAATGCCAACTTCATTGACCGTTGACGTGTGACGCCATCGGAGTATGGCAGCCACGCCGTCGCTCCGCGTCACCGCATTGCAGCGTGCATCTTGAAGTTGCAGGTCATGGCTCTGGGCTGTGGATCAGAGGCCGCTCAGTATCCGTCGGGATGTGTAACTCCTGAACGTTCGCTTGCACTGCACCCCCCGATGGGCGGCAAGACCCGCGTATTCGACACGCCTCCTTTGGTTGCGTCGGCGTTCGCCTCCTACTACCTGGCCGATCCCGCTGCCGAGGTTGCACTGCCCTGGGGCGGGCCGGAGCCCGATTGGGGACGAAGAAGTTGCTGCTCATCCTCACAACGGCGTACGGCAACGGTATCCAGGCGAACATCTTCAACTTACGAACGGGAGGCAACAGCGATGCGGCCGCGTCCGTGCTGCGCTGACGACGACACACAGGACCGGCCTTCGGTCCACGCCCCGGTCCCGGCCGTGACCCAGTACGCCTCCGCCCACCTGATCACCCGCATCGCCTACGAGGGCCACGACCCGGCTGACGACCCCAACTGGCCGCTGTCCGGCGCCCCTTCCCAAGAGGTGTACGGCCGGTGGTGCCGCCACATCTGCGGCATGGCCTGCCTGCGTATGGCCCTGCTGCACCGCTTCGATGACGCGCCGAGCCTGTTCACGCTCCTGTCCGGAGCCCGGTGCTACGGCGCCTATGTTCAGCGGGACAACGAGATCAAGGGGTTGATCTACGCCCCGTTCGCCCGGTACGTCGAGGACACCCACCAACTGGGCGCCACTGTGCACGGCACCCTCAACCCGGCCGGGCTCGTCGCACTGCTGGACGAGGGACGGATGGTGATGGCGTCGGTGTCCAAAGAGATCCGCCGGCCCGGGATCGACCCGGAACGACGCGGCGGACACCTCGTGCTGGCGATCGGCCACGACAACGGGCGGATCCACTACCACAACCCCAGCGGCCACACCCCGGAGACACGACAGGCCAGCCTTCCTGCCGACCGGTTCGCCGACTTCTTCGGCCGCCGGGGCATCAGCCTCGACCTGCGCCGCACGGGACGTGGCCAGTCTGCCCCGACCACCGAAACCCGGCCGGTAGCTTCCCCTTCATCCACCTGACCAGGGAGAAAAACGTGCACCCCATGTCCTTGTCGGCGATCGCCGACGTCGTCGGCGGCCGCCTTACCGACGTCCTCGTCACCGCGCCCGCGGTCTTCGACTCCCGCGACGCCGTCCCCGGTTCCCTTTTCATAGCCCTGGCCGGGGAGCACGCCGACGGCCACGCGTACGCCGAGGCCGCCGTCAACAAGGGAGCCGTCGCGGCCCTGGTCACCCGTCCGGTCGGCGCCCCCGCGATCCTCGTCGAGGACGACGTACTGGCTGCGTTCGGACGGTTGGGACGTCACCTCGTCCACGGCGCCCTCGACCGGGCGACGGTCGTGGCGATCACCGGCTCTGCCGGGAAGACCAGCACGAAGGACTTCATCGCTCAGGTCCTGCCGCCGCCGGCAGTGTCGTCGCCACCCCGCAGTCCTTCAACAACGAGATCGGACTGCCGCTGACGATCACCCTTGCCGATGCCGCCACGAAGTTCCTCGTCCTGGAGATGGGCGCCCGCGGCATCGGCCACATCCGCAGCCTCACCGACATCGCCCCGCCCGACATCAGCGTCGTCACCAACGTCGGCACCGCGCACGTCGGCGAGTTCGGCGGCCGGGACAACATCGCCCTGGCCAAGGGCGAACTCATCGAGGCACTCCCGGACGACGGCCTCGCCGTCCTCAACGCCGACGACCCGCGCGTCCGCGCCATGGCCGAGCGCACCAACGCACGCGTGATCACCTACGGCCTCGACGCGCAGGCCGTCACCCGCGCCACCGGGGTGACCGTCAACGACCTCGGCCAGCCCGGCTACACCTTGCACACCCCCGAAGGCACTGCCCACGTCCAGCTCGGGCTGGTCGGCGAGGTGCAGATCCACAACAGCCTGGCCGCGGCAGCCGTCGGCCGCGAAGCGGGCCTCGACGTCGAGGAGGTCGCCGCACTGCTGTCGTCCGCCACCGGGCAGTCCCGGTGGCGGATGGAGACCCACACCCGGCCCGACGGCGTCACCATCGTCAACGACGCCTACAACGCCAACCCCCACTCGATGCGCTCCTCCCTGACCGCGCTCGCCACGATGGCCCGCGGCCACGACCAGCGAGCCATCGCCGTCCTCGGCCAGATGAACGAACTCGGCGACGCCGCCCGCACCGCACACGAGGACATCGGACGGCACGCCGCAGCTCTCGTCCTGGACCAGGTCATCGTCGTGGGAGAGGAGGAGGCGGGGTGGATCCAGACGGCCGCGAGCGCTGCCGGCGCCCCGGCCATCCATCTGCCCGACCAGGAGGCGGCCCTACGGTTGCTGCACTCGATCCTCCGGCCCGGCGACGTCGTCCTGGTCAAGGCCTCCCGCGGGGTCCGGCTGGAACAGCTCGCCGACGCGCTGCTCCAGCCGAACCCCAGCCTCGGCGAGGCCTAGGAGGCCCGGAGACCCGGTTCCGCCAGCATCGCCCGCAGCAGCGGGCCCTGGCCGACCAGGTCACCGGTCCCCATCAGCACGACATCGCTGTCGACCACACCCGCGTCGGGCGGTGGATCCGTCGTGGTGAACGGCCCCGTGCCCCCATCCCGGAGCTGCTCGCGGAGTTGTTGGGTGAACATCTCGGTCAGTCCTGCACACCCGAATCCCTCGGACTCGTACGGGCGTCCAAGCTGCGTATCGATCTGGAGCCCACGGAGTTCGCGACTCTGCTCGATCGGGCGGAGGAGGCCAGCCTGAGCCCCCAGGCGTTCGCGCGTGACCTCATCAGTGCCGCCTTGGCAGGGCGGGGAGTTGAGGAGAGGGGCGTCATTCGATGGCACGGCTGTGAAGGTATCCCTTTTCTGGAAACAGCGTTCGAGGCCAGCCTTGTAGCAGCTGGTCCGCGCGATTTGGGTGGACAGGATCTCGTCCGAGAGGATCCGTGACTTCAGCTCAGCGCAGACAAGAAAGAACCCTAACGGACTGGAACCTTCTCCGGGAGCATGTCAACGTACAACGACCGGGAGAAAACCAGGTCATGAAGGTCGGACTGGCCTCTCCACTGAATCGGAGTATGAGTCGGGGACCAGTTCACGTTGTGCAGGTTGATGTCCATCGCGGGCGGAACATATACGACGATCGCCGGTTAGCCAAACCGCTGATCGTGAGGACCATCAAGAGTGTTCCCGGCGGCTGCGTCAGGTGATTGAGCCGTCGCGAACGCAGTAGGCGGTGAAACCTACGTCGTGCTGACGTGAGTTCCCCTTGCTTGCTGCTTCTACACCGTCAACAGCGCCGAGTGGTGGGAGGCGTGGATTGCCCCCCCAAGCGCTGGTCCTGCCCGTAGCTCACAGAGAACTTGGCATGCCCGCAGAACAGTTGAATTCCCCTGTCGCCAATCCCGCCCACGGAGGTGCCATCCGTGGAGCCTTCCTGACTGTGAAGGATGCAGCGGATTATCTCGGCCTGTCGCCTCACACCCTCTACGTCTGGCGGCATCGGCGGCAGGGACCGCCGAGCTTCCGCATGGGTCTCCGAGGCCGCGTCATGTACCGGCTGGAAGCCCTCGACTCCTGGATCCGCGAACAGGAGCAGGCGGACTCCAGGTCGAATCCCGAGCTCAACCCTCTGAACGCAACTCCGCAGTATCGGTCCGGCCGTCTCAAGGCACCTGTCGAGCCGTAGGTCGTTGAGCCGCGCTTGCATCCCTCTCAAAGGAATAGTTCTGGCAGGCTACATAGAAGACCGCTGGCTCAAGAAGACGAAGGACCCGGTCACCGGGAAAAGGGAGCGGACCACCCGCTACGGCAAGGGGAAGCGATACAGGGTCGCCAACATACCCGGCGTCCGAAACCGCTCCTTTGCTGTCCTGGAGGACGCCAAGGCATGGCTTCGCCGGACAGCCACGGACGAGGAACGGGGCGAGTTCGTGGATCCGCGCGACGGATCCATCACGCTGGCCGACTACATCGATCAACACTGGGCGCCGGGCATCGTGGGTGTGCCGAAGACTCAGGACAACCTGGAGCGCAGAGCGCGTCTTCACATCGTTCCGTATCTGGGCCGGCTTCCGCTCAGGCACATCACGGCGACGGATCTGCGTGCGTACATAGCCCAGTTGGGTGCCACTGCCCTCTCCGTCGATTACCAGCGAGGCATTCTGTCTGAGTTGTCCTCCATTCTGGAGGCGGCTGTCGATGACAAGCGGCTCACCGCGAACCCCATGCACGCGAAGTCCGTGCGCTGGCCCAAACCGACACAGGAGCGTCGCGATGCTTGGCCGTTGGACACGGCGTTGCGCGTCCGCGACGCCATCAGCCCGCGATACCGGATAGCCGTCGTGCTCGGCCTGGGCTGCGGGCTCCGTCAGGGCGAGGTCTTCGGGCTGAGCCCGGAGGACATCGACTACGCGAAAGGCGTGGTTCACGTCCGCCGCCAAGTGCAGTCGCACAAGGGTCGGCTGTACTTCACGCTCCCGAAGGGAGGGAAGACCCGAATTGTCGACATGCCCTCCTCGGTTGCCGACGAGCTGAAGCGGCATGCAGAAACGTTTCCTTCCCTTGAGGTGGAGCTGCCGTGGGAAAAGCCGGAGGGGCGGCGCAGGAAGTACTCCCTGGTGCTCACCACGCAATTCGGCAACGCCATCGCGGTGGTCGGGTGGAACACCAACACCTGGAAGCCTGCGCTGGCCGCGGCCGGAGTCATCCCGCCGCGCCCTCCGGGAGCGAAGCCATGGCAGTGGCAGGCGGCGCCGAGAGACGGCTTCCACGTACTGCGGCACACCTTCGCCTCGATGATGTTGGAGGCGGGGGAGTCCGTGGTGACCGTGGCCCGCTGTCTCGGGCACTCATCGCCGACAGTGACCCTCCGTTACTACGCCCACTTCATCCCGGAAGCAGGCAGGAAGGGACGCGCCGTCATCGATGGATGGCTGGGGAGTCCGACGACCGATTGATTCTCCCCAGATTCTCCCCAGGCCCGATCGCGGTCGTATGCGAGGCGGTGCGCAGGGCGCGTGAGATGCCGCTGCCGCGACCGGCTCGCGGCTCCGGCGGACCGTGGTCGCGGGGTGAGAAGTGGTTGCCTCGCCCGTGGCGGGTGAGGCGCCGACAGGGCTTCTGAGCTGCGATGGAGAGTGCAGAACGGTCGCCGGTAGGGCGGCGGCGGTGGTGTTGCGGGCGTACTCGGTGAGGTGGGCGTCGTGAAGCACTGGCGGGCTCTGATCGTTCTCGGGACGGCCCAGTTCCTGATGGTTTTGGATACGTCCGTCATGAATGTCTCGATCAGCCAGCTGGTGGAGGACTTCGACACCGAGGTCACCGCCATCCAGGCCGTCATCACGCTGTACGCGCTGGTCATGGCCGCCTTCATGATCATCGGGGGGAGGGTGGGCGACATCTTCGGGCGCCGTCGGCTCTTCTTCCTCGGTCTCGTGGTGTACGGCATCGGCTCGGCCCTGACCGCCGCGGCGCCCACCCTGTGGGTGCTCGCGCTGGGCTGGTCGGTCATCGAGGGCCTCGGCGCCGCGATGGTGCTGCCGGCCATGGCCGCCCTCGTCGCCGAGTCCTACCGGGGCCGGGACCGGGCCGTCGCCTACGGCGTCATCGGCGGACTGGCGGGGGCCGGGATCGCGGTCGGCCCGCTGCTGGGCGGCTGGGTGACCACGTATCTCACCTGGCGGCTGGTCTTCATCGGCGAGGTGGTCGTGGTCCTCGCCGTGCTCTGCTTCCGCCGGGTGATCAGCGAGACTCCCCGGGCCGGGCCCCGGCCCACCATGGACGGCGTCGGCGCCGCGCTGTCGGCCGTAGGTCTCGGGCTGGGTGTGCTCGGTGTCCTGCAGAGCGGCACCTGGGGCTGGGTGCAGCCCCGCAATCCGCCCTTCACCGTCATGGGCTTCGCCCCGACCCTCTTCGTCATCGGCGCCGGAGCACTCGTCCTCGCCTGCTTCGCGCACTGGGAGCACCGGCGGGCCGCCCACGGCACCGACCCCCTCGTCCACCTGCCCCTGCTGCACCGGCCCGCCCTGCGCTCGGGCCTGTCGGCGCTGCTCTGCCAGAACCTCATCCTGCTCGGGCTGTTCTTCACCATTCCGCTCTATCTGCAGGTCGTCCAGGGCTTCGACGCCTTCGAGACCGGACTGCGGCTGCTCCCGGTCTCCGTCACCATGCTCGCCGCCTCGCTGGTCGCCTCCCGGCTCGGCCGGCTGGCGGGACCGCGCCGGGTGGTGCGGCTGGCCCTGGCGACCCTGGCCGCGGCCATCGTGTGGCTGCTGGCCACCATCGACCCCGTCATCGACGACACCCAGTTCGCCCTCGCCATGGGCCTGCTCGGCGTGGGCATGGGGCTGCTCGCCTCACAACTGGGCAACGTCGTGCAGTCCAGCGTGGGCGAGGAGGAACGCAGTGAGGTCGGCGGGCTGCAGTTCACGGCCCAGAACCTCGGCTCCGCCCTCGGCACCGCGCTCATCGGCTCGCTGCTCATCGGCTCCCTCGCCCATGCCTTCACCTCGCAGGTCGAGGACGACCCGAGGCTGTCCCAGGAGGCCAGGCAGCAGACGAGTGTCGCGCTCCAGGCCGGGATCAGCTTCGTCCCCACCGATCAGGTGCGTACGGCGGCCGAACGCGCCGGGCTGCCCCCGTCCGAGGCCGACGCGCTCGCCGACTCCTACGCCTCGGCCCAGCTGGACGGCCTCAAGGCGGCGATCCTCGCCACCGGCGGCATCACCCTCGCCGCCTTCCTGGTCACCCCACGGCTGCCGAGCGGACGGGCCGACAGGGCCGGTACCTCGGCGGACGGACCCGGAACGGGCCCTCCCCAGCCCGGGCCGCCCGGCTCGGCCGACGCGCCCGGCGGCCCGGCCACCCCGGCCGGGGCACCCCGCTCGCGGCACTGACGCACGAGGAGGCCGAGGAGATGATGTCCAGGAGCGGGCCTGCCACGGCACCCGCCGAGCGCGGTGCCGGCGCGCGTCGCGCCCGCGCCGACTACACCGGTGGGGTCTACGGGTCCATGCTCGCCTCCTCCGTGATCATCGGCGTGGGGACCCTCGGATCCTCTCCCCGTCTGGAACTCGTCCTCCTGCTGCTGCTCACCGGCCTGGTGTTCTGGATCGCGCATGTGCACGCCCAGCTCTTCGGGGCCCGGCTCGCGCAGCGGGGGCTGGACCGCCGGGTCGTGCTGGAGGTGTGCCGCGAGGAGTGGCCGATCGTCAACGCGGCCGTCCCGCCGGCCGTCGCCGTCGCGGTGAGCCCCCTCCTCGGCCTCGATCTGCCGGGCGCCCTCTGGCTGGCGCTCTCGGTGGCCGTGGCGGGTCAGGTGGGCTGGTCGGTGGCCGCCGCCCGCCGGGCCGACGCCCCCTGGGGACTGGTCGCCGTCACCGCCTCGGTGAACCTGCTGCTCGGCCTCCTGATCATCGGCTTCAAGCTCTATCTGACCCACTGACCACCCACTGACCCACTGCCTCGCCGGCCCTCTGACTCACCTTCCCGGGGTGAGGCCCGGCCGGTGCTCCGGGGCGGACCATCCCAGAGAGGGATCGCAGACAACCCGCCCGTCCGTACCCGGCCATGGGGGAACACCGCTCATGCGCTACGAGATCCGCGTCGAAGGACAGCTGTCGAAGACGCTCACCGGTGCCTTCCCCGAGCTGGACCATGTGCTGATGTCCGGCCACACGGTCCTGTTCGGGCAGGTGATCGACGAGGCGCATCTGTACGGGCTGCTGGCCCGCTGCCAGTCCCTGGGCCTACGCGTACTGGAGATGCGCCAGCTGCCGGAGTGACGGCATGACCGGAGTGACCGGAGTGGCTGATCGGAGCGTCGCTCAGAGGCTCTCGGCCCGGACCCTGCCCGTGTGCGCCGCCACGCCCAGCGCCTCGAAGTCACGTTTGTTGCGGTCGGCGTAGGCCTGGGCGAACTCGGTGAGCGCGCGGTCGAAACGGTCGCTGCCGCCGAGGTAGGCGGCGATGGCGACGGGGTCGCCGGAACGGGCGTGGGCCCGCGCCAGGCTGGCACCGCACAGCCGCGCGAAGAGCCGCAGCAGGGCGGGTTCCATGGTCTCCGGCCGGGCGATGCCCTTCCAGTCGCGCAACTGCCGTACGTAGAAGTCGCGTTCACGGCCGTCCAGCCCGACGACATGGGTGTAGCCCAGGAAGATGTCACTGGTGGTCTGGATCAGCCGCTGCCCCGACACCACCCGGCGGCCCTGGTTGTCCCAGCGGTCGCCGCCGAGTTGGGCGGAGAGGACGGACTCCTGCGCCTCCTTGGCCTGGAGGAGCAGGGGGTCGGTGTCGTCACGGCCCAGCAGGAGGATGATCCAGCAGCGGGTTCCGACGCTGCCGACGCCGACCACCTTCCGGGCCATGTCGGCGATGTGGTAGTGGCGCAGCAGGTGCCGGCGCTCGGACGACAGGGTGCGTACGTACTGCTCCAGGACGTTGTGGAGCTCCTTCTCCTGGCCCTCGGCGGAGGGGTCCGCCAGCAGGTCGCGGAGCGGGGTGATCAGGGGCGGGTCGGGGGCGATCAGCCGGCCCTCGGCCGTGACCCGGGTGAGTTTCTCGAAGGCCTGGAGATGGGTGCGCGTACGGGCCTTCGCGGTCGCCTGGGCGGTACGGCGCCGGCTCTCCTTGTCCATCGAGGAGGCCATCAGCTCCCGCAGTCGGTCGACGTCGTCCTGTGCGTACCAGATGTCCAGGGTGGGCATGCCGGAGAACTCGCGCATCCGCCGCCGGTACGCCTTCACGCAGGTCCGGGCGGCGTCGTTCTGTTCGGCGGTCGAGAAGCCGTTGGCGCGGGCCGCGATGACGAAGCTGGCCGCGAGCCGTTTCACATCCCATTCGAACGGGCCGGCCAGGGTCTCGTCGAAGTCGTTGATGTCGAAGACGAGATGGCGTTCGGGCGAGGCCAGCAGGCGGAAGTTGAGCAGGTGGGCGTCGCCGCAGAGTTGTACGGTCAGGCCGGTGCTGGGGAGCGGGCCGAGGTCGGAGGCCATGATCGCCGCCGCGCCGCGGTAGAAGCGGAACGGGGATTCGAGCATGCGGCCGTAGCGGATCGGGACCAGGTCCTGGAGCCGGGTGGCCGACTGCCGCTCGATCACCTCGATCGGGTCGGTGCGGCCGGCGTCCGCGCCCGCCTCGAACCAGCCGTGGCAGGACCGCGAGGCGCGTTTGCGCGCGTCGCGGCCGTGGGCCGCCCTCTCGGACACGGACAGCGACACCGTCGATGCGCTCGCTACGGTCATGACACCTACCTCCTCAACCGCCTCGACCGCCGGCCGGGCGTACCCCCACCTCACCGCGGGCCGGGCGCGCGCCGGATCACCCGCCGGGGGTGATCCGCCGGGCGAGGGGCGGCGGGACGCTGGCGGCGTGAGGTGACCGCACGCCGTCCTACCGGCACACCGCCGCACGCCGGTGGTGCGGTGCGGAAGCGGTCCGCCCAGCCGTGTGAGGAGGAGCCATGACCGAGTCCGGCGGCCCGCGATCACGTACCGGTCCCGACGACGCATCCGGCGCCACGGACGCCGGATCCGGTGCCACGGACGCCGGGCGCGGTGGGACGGGTGCCATCTCGCGTGGGGTGGCGTCCGGAGCCCTGGGCGATCCGGCGGAGGCGTTGGCGCGGGTGGGGCGGTCCTGGACGTGGATGCTCGGCTCGGCCGTGGCCACGTTGGTGCCGGGTGTCATCGTCCTGGTCTGGCCGGACGGGACCCTGCATGTCCTCGCGGTGCTCATCGGTCTGTATCTGCTCGCGATGGGTGCCTTCCGGTTCGTCGACGTGTTCGCCCGACAGGAACCGGGGGAGCGGCTGTCCGGGCTGCTCCTCGCGCTGCTGTACGTGCTGGCGGGTGTGCTCTGTCTGCGGAACCCGCTGCAGACGATCGCCGCGCTGTCGCTGATCGTCGGGATCGTCTGGCTGGCGACCGGCATCCTCACCCTCCACACCGCCCTGGCCGCCAAGGACCTGCCCCACCGCGGCTTCGTGCTGGGCGCCGCGGTGCTCGGGATCGTCGCGGGGATCGTGGTGCTGGCCCTGCCCACCGAGTCGGCCACGGCGCTCACCCGGCTGCTCGGCCTGTGGCTCGTCCTGCTCGGCCTCGGCGAGGCGGCGGTGGCCCTCGCCTGGCGCGCCGCCCTGCACCGGGCGGGCCTCACGGGTTCCAGGGAGCCGACCACCGGCTCCCGCTGAGCCCCGTCCGCCCAAGGAGGAGCCATGGCCACGGACAAGGACCCCGTACCGCCCGACGCGGGCTCGGGCCCGCCTGACTCCGACGAGGGCCGGCCGAACTCCGACGCGGGTCCACGCACCCCTGACTCGGGCCCGTCCGAACCCGTATCGGGCCCGCAGGACTCCGACGAGGGCTCGCCGGACTCCGATGAGGGCCTGCCGAACGTCGGCGCGGGCCCGGCTGAACCCGTATCGGGCCCGCAGGACTCCGACGAGGGCCCGCAGGACTCCGACGAGGGCTCGCCGGACTCCGATGAGGGCCTGCCGAACGCCGACGCGGGCCCGCCCGAACCCGTACCGGGCCCGCCCGAACCCGCATCGGGCCCGCCCGAACCCGTATCGGGCCCGCAGGACTCCGACGAGGGCTCGCCGGACTCCGATGAGGGCCTGCCGTACTCCGGCGCGGGTCCACGCAGCCCCGACTCGGGCCCGTCCGAACCCGTATCAGGCCCGCCGAACCCCGACGCGGGCCCGCCCGAACCCGGCCCGGGACCGGCCCACCCCCGCTCAGGCCCGCCGGACCCCACCTCACCCCCACCCCACCCCGGCGCCGGTCGAGCAAGCGACCAGGGCCCGGCGGCAGCCGCGTCGCATGCGCTCAGCGCTGAGGAGCGGGCTGAGTACGAGCGGTTGCGGCGGCACGCGGGGGTGCGGCATCGGCGGCTGCGTAAGGCGGGGGCCGCAGTTCTGCTGGTGGTGACGCTGCTGCTCGCGCCCCTCGCGGTCGTCGCTGCCTGGGTGCAGGAGACGGTCGCCGACACCGACCGGTACGTCGAGACGGTGGCCCCGCTGGCCTCCGACCCGGCCGTCCAGCAGGTCGTGATCAACCGGCTGACCGACGAGGTCGTCAAGAACGTGGACGTCAAGGCGGTGACGGACGCCCTCACCAAGGTGCTCGCGGACAACGGTGCTCCGCCGGCCGTCGTGGCGGGCGCGGGGGCCCTCGACGGCCCGCTGCGCTCCGTGGTCCGGACGGTGGTGGACCGTACCGTCACCCGGGTCGTCACCAGCGAGGTGTTCCGGCAGACCTGGGAGGGCGCGAACGAACGGGCGCACGCCGCGGTGGTGCACATGCTCACCGGTGAGCGGGAGGGCGCCCTGCGCGCCACCGGCGACACCATTCAGCTCGACCTCGGCACCGTCGTCGACGAGGTACGGGAACGCCTCGTCGACGCGGGCTTCGACAAGGCCGCCGCCATTCCCGACACCGACCGGACGGTCACCGTGTTCCACACCGACGAACTGGGCAAGGCCCAGGACGCCATGCGGCTCCTGAACATCCTCGGCGTCTGGCTGCCCGTGATCACCCTCGTGCTCGCCGCCCTCGCCGTGTGGACCGCGCCGGGGCACCGGGTGATGCTGCTCATCACGTCCCTCGGCATCAGCGTGATGATGGCCCTGTTGCTCGTCGCGCTGGCCGTCGTCCGCCGCGTCTACCTGGACGCCGTACCGGCCGCGACACTGCCGCCGGACGCCGCCGGGGCGATCTTCGACACCTTCCTGCGCTTCCTGCGCGACAGCACCCGCACCCTCCTCGTCGTCTTCCTGGCCACGGCCCTCGCCGCCTATCTGTACGGCCCCGGTCGGGCGGCCCGCTGGGTGCGGCGCCTGGCCCGGCGCGGCACCACGGCGGCCGGGCGGGCGCTGCGGAGCGCCGGGTTGTCCACCGGACGGGCCGGCCGCCTGCCGGCGGCGCACCCCCGGTGGACCAACGGCATCGTCCTCGGGGCGGGCGCCCTGGCGCTCATCCTGTGGAACCACCCCACGGTCGGTGTGGTCGCCCTCGTCGCCGTCCTGGTCGTCGTCGTCCTCGCGCTCGTGGCCGTGACCGCCGCCGCGGCGGAACCCGCCCCGGAGGAGGGGTCCGGTCTCACCCGCCCGGGGTGAGGCACCGGCACCTGGCCGTGCGCAGGCTGGGAACGGCGCCGGTCACGGCGCCATGGGCGCGCCGAGGACGGCAGGACGCCTGCCGGGCGAACGTCCGGAACGGAGGAGAGACATGAGTGGTCAGACGTACCTCGCGTACGACTACCCGCTGCTGAGCGTCTTCTGGTCGATGCTCTTGCTGTTCCTGTGGATCATGTGGTTCGTGCTGCTCTTCCGGGTCGTGGTCGACATCTTCCGCGACGACGACATGAGCGGCTGGGCCAAGGCGGGCTGGCTGGTCTTCACGATCCTGCTGCCGTTCCTGGGCGTGTTCGTCTACGTGATCGCCCGAGGCAAGAACATGGGCCGCCGCGAGGTGGCGCAGGCACGGGCCCAGCAGGCCCAGTTCGACGACTACATCCGGCAGACGGCCAAGGGCGGCGGCGGACAGCCCAGCAGCGTCGACGAACTCGCCAAGCTGTCCGAGATCCGCTCGCGCGGCGACATCTCCGACGACGAGTTCCGCCGCGCCAAGGAACTCGTCCTCAGCGGCCACGGAACGCACCACACCGAATCGAGGTAGCGGTATGACAGCCACACACAGCGGGCATGTGCGTTCGACCAAGCACGCGCATCCCGTCGCCGAGGGGCTGACGGTCTTCGCGGCCATCATGCTCATGATCGCGGGCATCCTCGCCGTCTGCCGGGGCATCATGGCGATCGCCGAGGACGAGGTCTTCGTCAGCACCCGCGACTACGTCTTCCAGTTCGACCTCACCGGCTGGGGCTGGGTCCATCTCATCCTCGGAGCCGTGGCCGTCCTCGTCAGCCTGGGGCTGTTCCAGGCGTCGCTGTGGGCGCGGGTGGCCGGCGTCGCCATCGCCGGCCTGATCATCATCGCCAACTTCCTGTCCCTGCCGTACTACCCCGTCTGGTCCATCGTGATGATCGCCTTCTCGGCCTTCATCATCTGGGCCCTGTGCGTGGTCAAGCGGGACGGTTCCGGGGACTCGGTCCGCTGAGGGACGGGTCCTCGTGGAGGCAGCGGCGCAGATGGGGGAGCATGCCCCGCTGCAACAGCGCCTGCCGCCACACGAGTCGGGCCTGTTCCGGTCCGCCGGGACGCTCCGGCCCGCCGTGTCCGCGCAGCGCCGTACGGAGCAGCGCGGCGAACGCCGGCAGGGCGCTCACGGCCGCGAAGAAGGTGAGCGTCCAGCCGGCGGCGATCAGCGAACCGGGCAACGTGCCCCGCACACCGGCCAGTCGGAGGAGAAGGCCGAGCACGAACACGGCGGCGGCGGAGGACGCGGCCAGGGACGGCGTGAGCACCGCCACGAGCGGCAGCAACTCGGCGTCGGTGGCCCGGCGCGACGCCCGTCCCCCGTCGTCCTCGGCCACCGGCACGTCCCGCTCCCCGCCGGTGTGCGCGGCCCCGACGGCGGACGCGAGCGCGGCGCGATACGCGCCGTACTCGCGGTCCGCCGCCGCCAGGATGGTGTCCGCGTCCGCCGCCACCCGGAACCGCAGCCGCCGTACGGCCAGACCGCCGGCGTCGGCGCGCAGGGCGTCCCGGATGTCCGGGGTGTCCAACGCCTGCCGCAGTACGGCCTCGAAGTCGGCCCGGTCCTCGGGGCGCGGGCCGGTCGGGCGAGACCGCCCCTTCACCCCGCCTCCTCAGACGTTGACGCCGAAGTCGGCGGCGATCCCGGCCAGCCCGGAGGCGTAACCCTGCCCGACGGCACGGAACTTCCACTCGGCGCCGTTGCGGTACAGCTCGCCGAAGACCATCGCCGTCTCCGTGGAGGCGTCCTCGGACAGGTCGTAGCGGGCGATCTCGGTGCCGCCGGCCTGGTTGACGACGCGGATGAAGGCGTTGCGGACCTGGCCGAAGCTCTGGCCCCGGCTCGCGGCGTCGTGGATCGAGACCGGGAAGACGATCCGGTCGACCTCGGCGGGCACGGCCGCCAGGTTCACCTTGACCGACTCGTCGTCGCCCTCGCCCTCGCCGGTGAGGTTGTCGCCGGTGTGCTCGACCGAACCGTCCGGGCTGGTCAGGTTGTTGTAGAAGACGAAGTGCCGGTCCGACAGGACCTTCCCGGCGGTGTCGAGCAGCAGCGCCGAGGCATCGAGGTCGTAGTCGGTGCCGGTGGTCGTCCGTACGTCCCAGCCCAGTCCGATCAGGACGGCCGTCAGACCCGGTGCCGCCTTGCTGAGCGAGACGTTGCCGCCCTTGGACAGGGAAACTCCCACGGCGTACTCCTTCTTGACGTTGTAGGTGTGGTTCTCGGTGTCGTGGATTCCTGAGAAATCTACAGCACTGTAGAAGATGAGGAGGGTTCTTCGGCAACTCTCCTTCTACAATTCTGTAGATCACGAGGACAGTGACGGGTGACGGTGACGGAAGGGGACGGGGCGTGACGGACCGGCAGCGCTCCCGGCGGCGGGGCCAAGGTGAGTTGGAGGCCCTCGTCCTGTCCGCGCTGCGCGAGGCGGACGGCCCCGAGAGCGCGGGGTGGGTGCAGGAACGCCTCGGCGGGGACCTCGCCTATACGACGGTGATCACCATCCTGACCCGGCTGCTGGCCAAGGGCGCGGTGAGCCGGGAGCGTTCCGGCCGCTCCTTCGTGTGGACCCCGGCCTCGGACCAGGCGGGCCTGGCCGCGCACCGGATGCGCCGCGTCCTCGACGGCGAGAGCGACCGTGAGGCGGTGCTGGCCAGCTTCGTCACCTCCCTGGAGCCGGACGACGAACGGCTGTTGCGCGAGCTGCTGGGGCGGGCGAGGGGCGAAGGGGACGACTGAAGCCTCATGGGGGTGTTCGTCTTTCTGCCGCTGGTCCTGCCGCTCACCGCGTGGCCCATCGCACGCCTCGCCGAGCAACGGCTGCATCCACGCACCGCCACCCGGCTGCTGACCGGTGTCGCCGTGGTGATGGCGGTGTGCAGCACGGTCTGCCTCGGCCTGTTGATGGTGGTCGGCACGGCCCAACTGCCCGGCAATCCGCTGCCCGACGGCTGGTCCGACCCCGAGGTGCGCGCGGCCGTCCCGTACGACGAGGTCGCCGGACGCCTCGCCATCCCGGCGCTGCTCGCCGTGCTGCTCGCCTGCGGCCGGACCCTGCGGCGGCACGGCCGGGTACGCCGCCGCGCCCACCGGGCCCTGGCCGGGCTGCCCGGCACCGAGGTGGCCGTCCTGCCCGACGAGGCGCCGTACGCGTACGCGCTGCCCGGCGGCCGGCGTGACCGGATCGTGGTGAGCACGGCTCTGCTGGCCTGTCTGGAACCGGCCGAGCGGCGGGCGCTGTTCGCCCATGAGCGGGCCCATCTCGCCGCCCGACACCACCGGTTGCTGCTGGCCGTCCGACTGGCCGCGCGCGCCAACCCGTTCCTGCGGCCCCTGGGCACGGCCGTGGCGTACACGGCGGAGCGGTGGGCGGACGAGGACGCGGCGCACACGGTCGGCA
Source organism: Streptomyces sp. NPDC107538 (assembly GCF_055657445.1). NCBI lineage: Bacteria > Bacillati > Actinomycetota > Actinomycetes > Kitasatosporales > Streptomycetaceae > Streptomyces > Streptomyces sp. NPDC107538. The sequence goes on from NZ_JBVKAY010000001.1 coordinate 376,409, forward strand.
GCCGCCGGGTGGTGGCGCGCGCGATCGGCAAGGCGGCGCTGGTGTCCGCCGGTTCACCGGAGGCGACGCTCGCCGGGTTCGCCGCGACCCGGCCCGCTGTGGGCCCGGTGCCCCGCCGGGTGGCGGCCCTGCTCGGTCCGGCGCCCGCGGTGCGCAGCTGGCCCTCGGTGTTCACCACGGTGGGACTGGCCACGTGGGGAGCGGCCGTCGGCGCGGCCCTCTCGGCGATGTCGTCGGCGAACTCGGCCGTGACGATGGCCCTCATTCTGTACGCTGCGACGCCTCTGTGACGTTCGCTCACGAGGGGCGTGAACGACGTCGTGAACACGGGGCGTGGTGAGACGTGTACGGCACCGAACCGTATATCTACATGCATGTAGAGTCCTGCGGGTTCGGTGATCACGAGCACCGGACGTCCAGGGGGCAGTCGACCGGCCGGGTGCGGCCGAGGCGGGGGCAGGGCCGGTGAGCGGTACGGGACGGCGGCGCGCGGGCGCCGGAGGCGGGGGCACGCGGCTGACACGGCGGGGCCGGACGGTGAGCTGGCTCGCCGGGACCACGGCCGTGCTCGTCCTCGGGGTCGGCGGTGTCGGTGCCTGGGTCTACCAGGACCTGAACAACAACATCAAGGGCGCCGACGTCGACGGCAAACTCGGCGGGGACCGCCCGGTCAACCTCAGCCCGGGGTCGAAGAACATCATGGTCGTCGGCTCGGACAGCCGGGACGGGGCCAACGCCAAGTACGGCAAGGACCTGACCACCATGCAGTCGGACACGCTGATGGTGCTGCACATCCCCGCGAACCGGGAGTGGGCCACGGTCGTGTCGTTCCCGCGCGACTCCTGGGTGGAGATATCCGCCTGCGAGAAGGGCGACGGCACCACGTCCGGCCCACATCTGGCGAAGATCAACGAGGCGTTCGCGATCGGCGGTTCGACCGGCGAGGTCGCCGGGGCCGCCGCCTGCTCGATCCGGACGGTCGAGGCCAACACCGGGCTGCGCATCGACAGCTTCATGTCCGTCGACTTCCAGGGATTCAAGGGCATGGTCGACGCCCTGGAGGGCATCGAGGTCTGCCCCGAGCAGGCCATCAAGGACGACAACGCCCACCTCGACATCGAAGCCGGATGCCAGACCGTCCAGGGCGAGCAGGCCCTCGGCTACGTACGGACCCGCTACGCGGTGGGCGACGGCTCCGACATCGGACGCATCGGCCGCCAGCAGGAGTTCATGGAGGCCCTGGCCGCCAAGGCCAAGTCCAAGCTGACCAGCCCCACGTCGCTCTACGACTTCCTGCAGTCCGCCACCAAGTCCCTGACCACGGACGAGGATCTCGCCGGGATCGACCCGCTGTACGACCTCGCCTCCGAGCTGAAGGGCATCCCGAGCGACCGGCTGACCTTCCTCACCGTCCCCAACTACCCGCGTGAGGCCGACGTCCCCACCGACAAGGCCAACATCGTCTGGCAGTACCCGCAGGCCGCCGATCTGTTCACCTCGCTGGCCGGCGACAAGGAGGTGGACAAGAAGAAGCTCCAGGCGCGGGCCAAGAAGGACCTGATCTACGCGTCCACCGTGCGCGTCCAGGTCCTCAACGGCACCGGGGTCACCGGGCGCGCCGCCGCCGTCGCCGAGAAGCTGCGCGAGGCCGGCTTCACGGTCGTCGGCACGGGCAACGCGCCCGAGACCACCGACACCACCACGGTCTCCTACCCGGACGACCTCACCCAGCACGCCAAGGTCCTCGCCTCACGGCTGCCCGACGCCAAGGCCGCGCGGTCCGCGGACGCCGCCGCGGGGGTGGTGACCCTGGTCGTCGGATCGGACCTCGACCTGGAGAAGATGCGCTGACCCGGCGGGCCGCTCCCGGCCCGCCGGACCGTACGTCGGCCCTCCCTTGCGGCTCCTCCGCCGTCTACTCCTCCTCGGCCTCCTCCTCCTCCGCCTCCTCTTCCTCCTCCTCGCCCTCGAAGAAGTCCCCGACCTCGTCCACGACTTCGGCGGCGACCATGCCGCCGACCACCCCCACGGCGAGCCCGGCCGCGCCCGCGGCGACGGCGGTGCCGATGCCGGGGCCGGAGCGGTGGCCGTCGTCGCCGTGCGAACCCTGGTGGGCGTAGAGGGAGTTGGCCGCGTACGCGGAGCGGTGCTCGGCCAACTGCCGGATCCAGCCGTCGACCAGGGCGTTCCAGTCCTGGTGGGCGACCTCGTCGTGGGAGACGGTGAAGCGGGTGAGGGCGTCGTGGCCCTCGGTGTACGCGCCGCCGCGCTTGTCGGCCTCCAGAACGACCTCCACGCCGCCGGGACCGGCGAGGAAGGTCAGCTCGATCTCGTTGATCCGGTCGGCGTATTGGGGGGCGGGGGTCAGCTCGATCTCCTGGTAGAAGGGGAGTCGCTGACCGGTGCCGTGGATCCGCCCGTGTTCGAGGTCGGCGGACCGGAAGCCGAAGCCGAGTTGGCCGAAGGCTTCGAGGATCGCCTCCTGCACGGGCAGCGGGGTGACGTTCAACTGGTCGAGGTCGCCCTTGTCCCGGGCGTCGGCCACGGCCAGTTCGGTGCGGACGCCGAGCACGATGCCGAGCGCCTGGCCGTACAGCTCGGTGATCGGGGTCTCCCACGGCAGGGCGAGGGTGAACGGGACCTCGTGCGCCTCGCCCGCCGCCAGCCGGAAGCCGCCGCCGACGGTGGTCCGGTCGAAGACGGCCACGCCCTCGCTCTCGCCCTCCTCGTGCTCGGCCTCGACCCGCGCCACCAGCTCCAGGGTGAGGTGCTCGATCTCGAAGTCGGCGTCACCGCCCTTGAGATGGACCCGGCCGCTCAGCGTGGCGCCGGGGCGGACCGCGCCGGGGTCGAGCACCGTGTCGACCGTGGGGCCGCCCACACCGAGCGAACCGAGCAGTCGTTTGAACACCATCGTGGCGTCCACTCCTTAACGTGCGTACGTACGAAGGCTGTTGAGAGCCATGTCCCTCTACAGACGTGTAGAAGCATAGGGGAGGTACGTACGCCGACTCGCCGCGGTCCGGAGAGGTCCGGGCCGCGGCGAGGGTGGAGCGGTGGGGCGGTGGTGGTCAGCTGCCGGTGAGGGAGACGGCCAGATCCGTGATGTTCAGGGGGAACTTGGACTTGGCGGCGTCGTTCACGAGGGTGGCCTGCCCGGTGAAGACGTTGACCGTGTAGAGGGAGGGCGTGCTCGCGCCGTAGGCGGTGAGGGTGGCGAAGGCGGTGTTGTCGACCGTCTTGCCGCCGCTCAGGGTGGAGTAGATGTCCATGCCGGCGTTGATCTGGGCGTCGAGGCCGAGGTTGCCGGTCGGGGCGAGGGTGCCGTTGTTCGCCGGGGACTGGATGACGACCTGGTCCGTGGTCGTGTTGATGTCGAACAGCGTGGTCGCGGTGGTCCCGTCGAGGTCGTTGTTGGTGTAGGCGGCGGCGGAGACGCCCTTGGTGGTGCCCTCGATCGGCGGGGTGGTGAGGTTCAGGTCCTGGATGGTCGTGTGGTCGTTCAGGTTGTGCCGCAGGTTCTGGCCGTTGTCGCTGATCACACGCAGTCGGTCGGCCGCCGGGTTGAAGTCGACGCCGAAGTTCGTGCCGACCAGCGCGTACTGCAGCTGGGACACCTTGGAGACCACGACGTCCTGGCTGCCCGTCGGGATCGTGATCGTGTAGATGCCGCCCTTGTTGCCGACGCCGTACAGCACGCCGTTCTGCACCCGGAAGTCGATGCCGATCAGGCCCGTGTCACCGCTGAGACCGGTGACGGCCCTGACCCAGTTGAGCACGTCCGCCCGGTCGGTCCAGAACGCGGCCATCAGGGTGCCGTCGCCGGTGATCCCGTAGGCGCGCAGGCTGGGAGCGGCGGCGGGGGCGGCCGACGAGGTGCCCGGGGTGCCGAGCATGAGCGCCGTCGAGGTGACGACTACCGCCGTCGCCGCCATGATTCTCTTTCGTACGCCTGCTTTCATCGGAGTTTCCCTCCCGTATGGGCGTGCGCCATTGCGTGGCGCCTGGCCGAGGAATTGCGTACCTGTGCCCGTACTGATTTCGCGTGTTCCCCCACGGGCGTGTACGGCGGTTCTCATTAAGGCCGCTTTACGACTCCTCCACAAGCGGAACAGGTGACGGGAACGCCCCGATCCGGGAATTTTGCGCATGGTGACAAAAACCCTGTCGGCCCGCTTGCCGCCGATTTATGCGAAGTGATGAACGCCGTCCGGATCTCGTCTGTCGGCCCGTTCGTCCGGAATGACATGCTCGCGTCCATGGGGAGCCTCTTCGCCGAACTGGCCCGTCAGGCGTCGACCAACGCCCGCCGGGAGGTCGAGACCTACACGCGCGAGATACCGGAGTTCGGGTTCCTGGACAAGGATGTGCGGGCCCGTGCCCAGACACTGGAGCACGCAGTGTGGCTCCGGCATCGGACAGTCGAACTCTCGCCGGACAACAGCGAGTTGACCGAAGATGATCTCGGCTACATCGGGTCCATGGGGGAGCTGCGGGCCGCCGCCGGGATGTCGCTCGACGCACGGCAGGGGGTGCTGCGCGTGCACACCGCGCTCATGCTGCGCGAGATCAACGAGGCGACCGACGCGCAGCGCGGCGGCGGTGTCGACGAACTGATGCGGATGATGACCTGGTTCGCCCCGCAGGGTGAGCGGGGGATCGGCGCCTACCGGCAGGGATTCGTCCGTGTGCTGCGCCGCCGAATGCCGTACACCGAGCAGGTCGCGCTGCTGGCCCGGTCAATGCTGAAGGGTGATCCGATATCCGCGGAACTCGCCGCCGCGGTCGACATGGAACTGCCGGAGCACTGCGCGGTGACGGTGTTCCGGCTGCCGGAACCGCCCGCCGTCGACCGATTCCTGGAAAACGAGATCGAGACACTGGTGAAGGCCCACCAGACGCCGGTCATGTGGGGCCCGGAGGACGCCGAAGGGGGCGCGGAACTGATCGCCCTGGTGCCGCTGCTTCCCGGCGCCACGACAGCGGAGAACGCGCCGCCGCACACCGCTCCGCCACACACCGCGCCGCCGCACACCGCCCCCGACCTCCTGCCCGACCTCGTTCCCGGCCATCTCCCGGATCTCGTACGGGACTTCGCCCGCGCCCTCGGCCGGCCCTGTGCCGTGGGCACCGCCACCGCGCCGCTGCCGGAGCTGGCCGAGGCGCTGGACCGGGCCCGGCGGATCGGCCGGGCGGCCCCGCTGCGCCGGGCCTCCGGCCGGCTGCGACCGCATGCCCTGGCCGACGTCTTCGTGGAACTCGCGGTCGCGGACGTGCCGTTCGTCGACGCATGGCTGCGTTCGCTGGCCCGCGCGCTGGACTCCGGCCCGGACCTACTGCTCACCCTCGACGCCTACTACCGCCACGACATGCAGCGCGGCCCCACGGCCACCGCCCTCAACGTCCACACCCGCACCCTCGACTACCGGCTGCGCCGCGTCCGCGAACTCACCGGCATCGACCCCGGCTCCACCCAGGGCGTCCGCACCCTCACCGCGGTCGTCACCCGCCATCTGTCGGGAGCGTGGCAGTGACCGGGGCCGGGGCCGGGGCCGGGTGGTCGCTGTCCCCGTCGCGGCGCCGATGCGGCAGGCTGGGGGTGTGAGCAACTCCAGTGAGTCCCTCTTCATCAAGATCTGCGGTCTGAAGACCGAGCAGGACGTCGACACGGCGGTCGAGGCGGGGGCCGATGCCATCGGCTTCGTCTTCTCGGCCAGTCCGCGGCGGATCGACGCCGCCCTCGCCGCCCGGCTGGGCCGTCGGGTGCCGGAGCATGTGCTGACGGTCGGGGTGTTCCGCGAGGAACCCCTGGACGACGTACGGGCCGCGGCCGCCGCGTCGGGGATCCGGGCGATCCAGCTGCACGGCCCCGACGACCGCGCCTACTACGACGAGCTGGCGGCCGACGGCCGGACCCTGATCCGCGCCGCCGCCTTCGGCGACTCGGTGCCCCGCTGCGGCGAGTTCGGCGAGGACATGCTGCTCCTCGACGCACCCGTCCCCGGCTCGGGCATCGCCTGGGACTGGGCGAGCAAGCCGCTGGCCGCCTCCGGGGAGAAGTGGCTCCTCGCGGGCGGCCTCACCCCGGAGAACGTACGGGACGCCGTCGCCGCCACCCAGCCCTGGGGCGTGGACGTCTCCAGCGGCGTGGAACAGCGCCGGGGCGTCAAGGACCCCGGTCTGATCAGGGAGTTCGTCAAGGCGGCCCGCGCCGGGAGGTGACGCCCGGCCCGCCCGCAGCCCGGCGCGCGGCTGTGCGTCACCCGGCCGGAGCTGTGCGTGGTGATGCCCGGCGTTCCCCCGTAAGTGACTCTGGGGTAGGGTCCCCACGGTTCCGGCTACCGGCTGAAGGTGCGCCGGTACGGGGAGTGTCGGAGGGGCGGCATGGTGAGGGAAACCCAGTCGGGTGAGGGTGTGTCCGTGGAGCTGGACGGCGCGGGGTTGGAGGAGTTGTCTCCCGAACCGCTGCTGACCCGGGACTACGAGACGCGCCCCTCGCTGGTGTACGAGCGGCTGCGGCAGCGCCACGGCGCGGTGGCCCCGGTCGACCTGCTGGGCGTCCCCGCCTGGCTGGTGCTGGGCTACCGCGAGTCGCTCCAGGTGCTCCAGGACGACGCGGGCTGGCCCAAGGGCCTGGAGAACTGGCGGGCCCGCACCGAGGGCAGGGTCCCGGCCGACTGGCCGCTCGGGCCCTCCCTGGAGGTCAACCACGTACTGATCCAGGGCGGCCCCGGCTACCCGTCGCTGCGGTCGGCGTGGGACCAGGCGCTCAAGCCGTTCCAGGACCCGCGCAACCCGCAGGCCAAGCGGCTCAAGACGGCCGTCACCGCCTACGCCGACGAACTGATCACCCTGATGGGACAGGCGGGCGGCACCGGGCTGGCGGACGTGTCCGCGCAGTTCTCCCGCCCCCTGCCGCTGATGGTGGCCAGCCATCTGCTGGGCTTCCCCGGCTCCCAGGGCGACGACGCCCTGATGGACATGTGGCGGGTCCTGGACGCGGGGCCCGACGCGGGGCCCGCCCTCGACCGGCTGCTCGGCGCGCTCACGGAACTGGGAGAGCTGAAGCTGAAGACACCGGGCGAGGACTTCCCCTCCTATCTGCTGGCGGCCCACCCCGACCTGTCGCTCGACGCGCTGGCCCGCGAGCTGTTCATGCTGCTCGGCATGACCTCCGACCACGTCGGCATCCTCATCTCCAACACGGTCGTCGAGGTCCTGTCGGGCGAGGACAGCGTGCGGGCCAGCCTCTCCGCCGGCATGGTCCGGGAGGCCATGAACCGGGTCGTCATGCGCAAGCCGCCGCTGGTGAACTTCGTCCCGAGGTTCGCCGCGAAGGACACCCCGCTCGGCGCCTACACGATCCGCGAGGGCGACCCGGTCTGGGTCTCCGCCGCCGCCGCGCACGCCGACCCGCTCTTCGCCGACCACGTGGCCGTCGGCACCACGGTCAGCACCCGGGCCCATCTGTCCTGGGGCGCGGGCCCGCGCCAGTGCCCGGCCCGTGAACTCGCCTCGACGGTCGCGGCCGTCGGAGTGGGCCGGCTGTTCGAGCGGTTCGCCCACCTCGACCTCGCCCTCCCCGTCGACCAACTGCCCTGGCGCTCCTCGCCGTTCATGCGCGGACTGCGCTCGCTGCCCGTCCGCTACGAACTCGCGCCGGGCGCCGAACCACCGCCGCCGGACCCGGCGGGCGCGACCGACGCGGGGGCCACGGACGAGGCGGGGGCGGTGACACCGGACGTGTCCGCCCGGCAGCGCTCCTCGCTGTGGCGCTACCTCACGGGACTGATCCGCTCCGGCCGCTGACGCCCCCTCCGCCCTCAGCGGTCCGTGCCGGTGAGCAGCCGTCGTGGGTTGGCGATGCGGAAGGCGTACGCCGCCGCCCCGCCCAGGCCGAAGCCGGGCCGCTGCGGGGGTTCGGCGTAGGGGCGGTCGGAGCCCTGGACGACCGAGTCCACGCCGAGGGCGCGGACCACGGCCTCGACGGCCGTGGGGCCGTAGGAGGACGTCTCCACGAAGACGCCCGGGTCCACCGCGGCGTGGTCGCCGCCGCCGCGGGCGGCGAACCGCTCCCCGTGCAGCGGGGCGAGTCCGGCGAGCAGGGCGAAGCAGACCCGCAGCCGGGGGTGGCGGGGGCGGCCGAAGGCGCGGAAGGCGAACCAGGCGGAGTGCATCTGCTGGACGTAGGGGACCATCGCGGGCCACCAGCCGGGCCCCTCGGCTCCGCCCGGCGCGGGCCCCGGGTGCACGAACAGCGGCAGGTCCCGCTCTTCGAGGAGGTCCAGGAGCGGGGCGCAGCGGTCGTAACCGGCCGCGTCGGTGAGGGCGTCCGCCGGGAGCTGGAGGCCGACGAAGCCCTGGTCGAGGTCCTCGGCGGTCGCCTTGGCGTCGACGTCCCGGACACAGGCGGCGGCCCAGGCACCGAACGGTTCGGGGAGCGCGGCCGCGCCCTCGTGGTAGGCGTCGAGCAGGGGGCGGGCCTCGGTCGCGGGCAGCCACTCCACCCCGATCGGGGAGGAGAGCGAGACGAGGGCCCGGCCGAGGCCGTCGGCGCCGGCGAGTTCCGTACGGCGGGCGATGTCGTGGTCGGCGGGCGGCAGCTCGAACGGCGGCTCGCCGTCGAGGTACAGGGTCCAGCCGTCCAGGAACGGTGGTTCGCGGCGTGAGCGCAATGCCGTCACCAGCGAAGGGGTCCACAGATGCTGGTGCACGTCGCAGTTGGTCATGACGCTCCTCCCACGAAGGCCGACGCTTCCCCGGTCAGGGCGCGCAGAGTGCTCCGGACGCCGTCCGACTCCAGGATGTCGCGGCGCACCCGCTCCACGTCCACCCCGCACGGCCGGTCGTCGTCCAGGCGGGGAACAACTTCCCTGATCGCACGCCGCAGGAACTCCGGCCCGCCCCCCAATGCGGCCGGTGCCGCCAGATCCACCGCCTGCGCGGCGACCACGGCCTCCACGGCGAGCAGCTGCCGCAGCCGGGTCAGCAGCGTCGTCAGCCGCCGGGCGCCCAGAGAGGCGTTGGTCGAGTCGTCCTCCACGGCCGCCGCGCCGTGCCGGGGGTCGGTGGAGACCGGGACGGACAGCATGCGGATCTCGGCGGTCAGCGCCTGCGCCGTCTTGGTCAGCGGCGCGAAACCCGAGCGCTCCGGACCGTACGGCGACAGGTTCGCCGGCAGTCCGCTGACGGCGGGGTCGAGCAGCCGGTTCGTGCGCTCGGCGGAGACCGACGCGGTCTGGGTCAGTGCCAGCGCGAGGGTGTCGAGGGCGAGCGCCAGGGCCGGGGTGTGGAAGTTGCCGGAGGAGAGGATCTCACCGCCGTCGGCCAGCACCACCGGGTTGTCGCCGCAGCCGTTCAGCTCGGGGTCCAGCGCGGCGGTGGCGAAGTCCAGCGCCGCGTACGCGGCGCCGTGCACCTGGGCCGTGCACCGGAGGCTGACCGGGTCCTGGACGCGGCGCGCGTGGCCCGGACCGGTCAGTTCACCGCCCGCCAGCAGGGCGAGCAGGCCGGCCGCCGCACGGGACTGACCGGGGGCCGGGCGCAGCGCCAGCACCCGTGCGTCGAGCGGGCTGGTGTTCGCCCGGAACCCCTCGTACGTGAGGGCTGTGACCGCCTGCGCCAGCGCGAGGACGGCGGCCGTCTCGTGCAGGACGAGCGCGCCCTGCCCGGCCGCCAGCGGGCTCGCCCCGCACAGCACATGCCCGTCCCTGGGCCCCAGTTCGACCGGGGCGAGCCCGGCCCGCCGCAGGGCCGTGGCGCCGTCGAGGACCTCGCCGCCGTACTCGGCCTCGCCCTCCCCGATGACGACCAGCCCCACATGGGCCAGCTGGCACAGATCGGAGGCCCCGATCGACCCGACCTCCGGGATCACCGGGTGCACCCGTGCGTTCAGCAGGTCCACCAGCAGCCGCGGCACCTCCGCTCGTACGCCGCTGCCGCCGCCCGCGATGCCGTTGACCCGGGCGAGGAGCGCGGCGCGGACGACGGGCACCGGCAGCGGGTCGCCGACCGCGTGGGCCCGTCCGCGGACCGTGCGCACGCTGAAGGCCTCCAGCTCCTCGCGCGGCAGCGCGTACGACGAGCGGGCGCCGAGGCCCGTCGTCAGGCCGTACGTCGGCACCCGGCGGTCGACGACGTCCTCGACCACGGCCCGGTCGCGGGCCAGCCGGGGGAGCACCTCGTCGGCGAGGGCGACCGGGGCGCCGTACCGGGCGACGGCCACCACCTCGTCGTACGTCAGCGTCCGCCCGTCGACGACGACCTCTCGCATGCGATGTCTCCCTCCGTCGTCCACCCGCGCCCGAGCCGCCCCATTATGAAAGAGGACATGGAGTGGATAAATGTGCAATCCGGGCATTTCTGGCGCGACTTGGTGTGAACGTAACGTGCCGTTCACGGAATTCCATTGACTGTCATTCACTCACCGACGACCCTGAATGGCCATATGCAGTCGGGTAAGGGGCAGTCTTGATCAGATTCGACGCGGTGAGAAAAAGTTATCCCAACGGCACGACAGCGGTGGACAACCTGTCGCTGGAGCTGGCCGAGGGTGGCATCACGGTCCTGGTCGGTCCTTCCGGCTGCGGCAAGACCACCACCCTGCGCATGATCAACCGCATGGTGGAGCCGACCTCCGGCACCGTCAGCCTGCGCGGCCGGGACATCCGGGAGGTCAACGCGCCCGAGCTGCGCCGCGGCATCGGCTATGTGATCCAGCACGCGGGACTCTTCCCGCACCGCACCATCCTGGACAACATAGCCACCGTTCCGCTGCTGCTGGGCTGGGGCAAGAAGAAGGCGCGGGCCCGGGCGGCGGAACTGCTCGAACTGGTGGGCCTGCCCGCCGAGATGGCCAAGCGCTACCCGAACCAGCTCTCCGGCGGGCAGCAGCAGCGGGTCGGGGTGGCGAGGGCGCTGGGCGCCGACCCGCCGGTGCTGTTGATGGACGAGCCGTTCAGCGCGGTCGACCCGATCGTGCGGGCGGAACTGCAGGACGAGTTCATCCGGCTGCAGAAGGAACTGCACAAGACGATCGTGTTCGTCACCCATGACATCGACGAGGCGATCAAACTCGGCGACAACATCGCCGTGTTCCGGACCGGCGGCAGGCTCGCCCAGTTCGACACGCCCGAGCGGCTGCTCGCCGGACCCGCCGACGACTTCGTGGCCGACTTCGTGGGACACGACCGGGGCATCCGCCGGCTCTCCTTCGTCGACGCGGCCGAACTCCCGCTGCGGGACGGCCCGGTGCTACCGGCCACGTCCGCCGTCACCGAGGCACGGGCGGTCGACGCGCCCTGGGTGCTCGTGGTCGACGCGGCCCGACGGCCGCTCGGCTGGGTCGCCACCGCCGGACTCCCGGACGGCGGCACCCTCGCGGACGTGCCCCTGACCCCCCTCGGCCACACCTTCAGCCTGGTCGGCGACTCCGCACGCGCCGCCCTCGACTCGGCCCTGCTGTCCCCCGCCCGCCTCGCCGTCGCCGTCGACGCGCAGGGCGCGGTCGCCGGAGTCGCCGACGCGCACGAGCTGTCCACGGCCGTGGACAAGGTGGCCGCCGTCGAGACCCCGGGCGGCGGTGAACGATGAGCGACGACGAACCGCTGATCCGGTGGCAGTGGATAGCCGATCACACGGCCGAACTCGCCGAGTACACCGGCATCCATCTCCGACTCGGTCTGCTGCCGGTGCTGTTCGGCCTGATCATCTCCGTACCGCTCGGCATCCTCTGCCACCGCTGGCGCTGGCTCTACCCGCCCGTGCTGACCGTGTCGAACATCCTGTACTCGATCCCGTCGCTCGCCCTGTTCATGATCTTCGTCCGCTACACCGGACTGACCGAACAGACGGTGATGATCCCGCTGACCCTCTACACCCTCTCGGTGCTGGTGCCCAACGTCGTCGACGGTCTCGCCTCGGTCCCCGAACCGGTCCGGCTCGCGGCCACCGCGATGGGTTTCGGCGCCGTACGCCGCGTCGTGCAGGTCGAGCTGCCGATCGCCGTCCCCGTCGTCATCGCCGGCGTACGCGTCGCCGCCGTGTCGTCCATCAGCCTCGTCGCCGTGGGACAGCTGATCGGGCAGGGCGGCCTCGGCTACTACATCACCCGCGGCCTCCAACTCGACTTCCCCACCCCGATCTTCACCGCGATCGTCCTGATCATGCTGCTCGCGCTCACCACCGACGCGTTGCTGGTCCTGGCGCAGCGGCTGCTCACCCCGTGGTCCCGGAACAAGGTGAGATCGGCATGAACGACTTCCTGAACCAGATGCGGCTCGTGGGCGACTGGCTGACCGCCTCGGCACAGTGGCACGGGGACGAGGGCATCCCGAGCCGGCTGGTGGAGCATCTCACCTACAGTGGACTGTCGTTGCTGTTCGCGGCCCTGATCGGGCTGGCGTTCGGGCTGCTCGTGGGGCACACCGGCCGGGGCGCGTTCGCCGTGGCCAGCGTGGCGAACCTCGCCCGCGCGATCCCCACCTTCGGCCTGGTCGTCCTCGTCGTCACCCTCGCCGGGCTCAGCACCGCGCCCGTCCTGGTGGCCCTGGTCGCGCTCGCGGTACCGCCGATCCTCATCAACACCTTCGAGGGCGTACGGGGCGTGGACCCCGCCACCCGGGACGCGGCGCGTGGCGTCGGCATGACCGAGTGGGAGGTCCTGATCCGGGTCGAGGTGCCGATGGCGCTGCCGCTGATCCTCCTGGGGCTGCGGGTCGCCGCGATCCAGGTCGTGGCCACCGCGACCGTCGCCGCCTACCCCGGTCTCGGCGGCCTCGGCCGCTACATCGTCGACGGACTCTCCCGCAACGACTACGAGTTGGTCATCGGCGGCTCCACGGTCGTCGTCGCCCTCGCCCTCGTCGTCCAGCTCGTGTTCACCGCGCTGCGCCGCGTCGTCGTCTCGCCGGGCCTCAGGGTCTCGGCGTCGAAGTCCTGACATCAGAGAGGAACCATTCCATGCGAGGCATGTACCGAGGCGCCGCGTTCGGCCTCATCACCGCGCTCACGCTGACCGCCTGCGGCGGTGGCGGTGACAGCGACGACAACCCGCTGACCGGCGGCGGCGACAGCGGCGGCGGCAAGAACATCGTCGTCGGCTCCGCGAACTTCCCCGAGAACCAGCTGCTCGCCGAGATCTACTCGCAGGCCCTGGAGAGCAAGGGCCTGAAGGTGACCCGGAAGTTCGACATCGGGGCCCGCGAGGTCTACTACGACCAGGTCGTCAAGGGCGGCATCGGCGTCTTCCCCGAGTACAACGGCGCCCTGCTGTCGGTGGCGGTCGACAAGAACAGCACCGCGACCAGCACCGCGGACATCAACGCCGAACTGAAGGAGAAGCTCCCCTCCTCGGTGGAGATCCTCGACTCCGCCGCGGCCGAGGACAAGGACTCGGTGACGGTCACCTCCGAGATCGCCGCCAAGTACAACCTCAAGACCCTCGCCGACCTCAAGCCGGTCGCGGGCGACCTGACGCTCGGCGCCGGGTCGGAGTTCAAGACCCGTACCCAGGGCGGCGTCGGACTGGAGAAGGTCTACGGCGTCAAGTTCGGCAAGTTCCAGCCGCTCGACGCGGGCGCCCAGACCACCCTGGTGAAGCTGCTCAAGGACGACAAGGTGCAGGCCGCCAACCTGTACACCACCGACCCCGCCATCGTCGCGGACAAGCTGGTGGTCCTGGAGGACCCGAAGAACCTGTTCTCCTCGCAGAACGTCACGCCCCTCGTCTACAAGGACGCGGTGAACGACAAGGCGAAGGAGGCGCTCAACGCCGTCTCCGCCAAGCTCACCACCGAGGACCTGCTGGAGATGATGAAGAAGCTCGTCAACGACAAGGAGGACGCCGACATCGTCGCCAAGGACTGGCTGTCGTCGGCCGGCCTCGTGAGCTGACCCGCCAGGGCCCCACGGCCCACGGCCCGCGGGCCACGCCATCACCGTCCGCCCCCGCTCCTGCCCGGCACCGCGCACCGAACACGCGCACCGCCGGGCGGGGGGAGGGGACCGAGCACGACGACCGGCTGGGGGACCAGATGACGGACGCCGTCGGCGCCGCCGCACGGCTGCAGCAGCTCTTCGAGGGGCGCCGGCTCACCCCGACCCAGCGCCGTATCGCGCACTGCCTGGTACGGCAGGCCGCGGACGTGCCCTATCTGTCGAGCGTGGAACTGGCCCGGCTGGCCGGGGTCAGCCAGCCGTCCGTGACCCGCTTCGCGGTCGCCCTCGGCTTCGACGGCTATCCGGCCCTGCGCGACCGGCTGCGCGCGGTCGCACCCACCGGGCACGAGCACGGCACCGGCGGCCGGCCGGCCAACCCGTACCAGCGGGCCGTGCGGGCCGAGATCGAGCATCTGACGCAGCTGGCGTCCCTGCTGACGAACCCCGAACCCGTCGAACGCGCGGGCCGGCTGCTCGCCGCCTCCCGGCCGCTGCCGGTGCTCGGGCTGCGCGCCTCCGCCGCCCCGGCCCGCGGCTTCGCCTACTTCGCGGCGAAGGTCCACAGCGACGTACGGCTGCTCGACGAGGGCGGCTCCCTGCTCGCCGACCGCATCGACAGCGCCCGGCACGCCGGTGCGAGCGCGCTGCTGTGCTTCGCGCTGCCCCGTCATCCACGCGAACTCCTCGACGCGCTCGCCCACGCCCGCTCCGCCGGACTCACGGTGGTGACCGTCGCCGACGGCACCTTCGCCCCGGTCGCCGCCCACAGCGATCTGCTGCTGCCCGCCGCCGTGGGCACCGACCTGGTCTTCGACACCGTCAGCGCCCCCATGCTGCTGGGGCAGGTGCTGCTGGAGGCGATGTGCGACGCCCTCCCGGACGCCCAGGCCCGTCTGGAGGAGTTCGACGCGCGGGCCGCCGCGCGCGGGCTGTTCGTCGACTGATCGTCGCCTGACGGCCCCGGCCGCGCGGACCGCCCGGCTCACTCCGCGGAGCGCAACGCCTTCCAGACCCGGGGACGTACGACACCGTCCGTGACCAGCAGCCCCTTGTCCTGCTGGAAGCTCTGGACCGCGGCCTGCGTCCCGGAGTCGAACTCGCCGTCCACACCGCCGTCCCCGAGGCCGTAGCCGCGCTTGGACAGCATGCACTGCACTTGGAGGACGCGTTTGCCGGTGTCGCCCAGGCGGGTGCGTCCGTTGCCGTAGTAGTACGCGCAGTCCGTGAGCCAGGCCGGATTGGCGGGTTCGGTGGACGGGGCGTCGGGTGTCGGTGTGGTCTCCGGGGGCGCGCTGGTCCCGGGGGCGGGCGCGGAGGAGTCGGTGTGCGGGTCGTCGTCGGTGGTGCCGGGGGCGGACGGGTCCGGGTGCGGGGTGTCGTCGCCGGTGGCGGTGGGCCGGTCGTCCTCGCCGGAGACCTCCGAGGTCCCCGATCCGCCGTCCGGGGCGGCGTCCGCGCCGTGCGAGCTCGCGGACGCCGACACCGAGGGGGTGGCACCCGGCAGTGCGTCGGCGGACGTCGCCGTGTCCCGCTGCGGTGAGGCCGTGGTGGTGGCGGGGCTCAGCAGGGTGAGGAGGACGCCACCGGCGGCCGCGAGGCAGAGCGCCAGACCGGCGGCCCCGATCACCACCCGCCTGCGCCGGTTCCGGGCACCGGGCGGAGCCGGCGGCGACGGCCGGTCCGACCCGTCGGCGGACCCATCGGCGGAGGCACTGGCCGACGTGCCGTCCGCGCCCGCGCCTGCGACCGGGGCCTTCACCAGCGGCCCCGGGCCGGGCTGTTCGAGCGGCAGCCGGCACAGCGTCTCGTACGCCCGCTGGCGGGCGAGCACCCGGCCGGCGAGCGGTTCGGGCCACCCGAAGGTGTCGGACGTCCCGGGTGTCCCGGACACGGTGGCCGGTGAGCCGGCCGAGGGGCCCTCGATCAGCTGGGCCGGGGTGGGCCGCCGGTCGGGCTCCTTGGCCAGGCAGGCGGTCAGCAGCTCGGCGAGCGGGGCGTCGGTCGCCGCGATCTCGGCGAGCACCTTCGGGTTGGGCTCCTCGAAGGCCACCCGGTGCATGACGTCCACGCCGGTGCCGTCGCCGAACGGGGCGCTGCCGGTCGCCGCGTAGACCAGGGTGCAGGCCAGCGAGAACACGTCCGACGCGGTGTCGCACGCGCCCGTCCGCAGATACTCGGGCGACATGTAGGCCGGGGTGCCGACCCGGTTCCCCGTGCCGGTGATCGCGCTGGCGTCGGCGGCCTTGGCGATACCGAAGTCGATGACGTGCGCGCCCCGGGCGGACAGCAGCACGTTGGACGGCTTCAGGTCCCGGTGCACGATCCCCGCGGCGGACAGATCGGCCAGCGCCCGCCCCAGCTCCGCCACCAGCCGCCGTACGGCGACGGCCGGCAGCGGTCCGTCCTCGTGCACGGCCGCCGCGAGGTCGAGCCCCGGCAGATACTCGGTGGCCATCCACAGCAGCTCGTCCCGGAAGCCCGTACCGGCCAGCCGCGGCATGCGCGGGGTGCGGACCTTGGCGTGGACCGCCGCCTCCTGCTCGAACCGGCGGCGGAACCGGACGTCCTCCGCGTACTCGGGCCTGATCACCTTCACGGCGACGAGGTCGGGCCCGCCGTCCGCGGGGCGCGCCAGATAGACGCGCCCCATCCCACCGCTGCCGAGCAGCCCCAGCGACACATAGGGACCGATACGGTCCGGGTCGCCGAGGCGCGGGGGCAGGGCCCCCGCCTGTCGCAGCGCCCGAGTCCTGTCCGCCGATGACGATGGCGGCACCGGCCGCTGGTCTGACACAACACCCCCGAAGTGACTTTTGGCGTACGTCAGTTCGCCCCCGGAATGTTGAGGCTAGCTCAGCGTGGGCCCCGCGTTACGGGTTATCGGTCACTTCCGTGTGAGGGAAGGGCTCAAGTGGTCTTGCGTCGCACCTCCGTGGTACCGGAACCGATCGGGCCGATCCGCAGCACCGTGCCCGTGAGGTCGGTGAACGACTCGACCTTCGCGCTTCCCTCCCCGCGCGGCGTGGCCGCCGTCACCCGGTACGCCTTCGGGGAGGCGTCCCCGATCTCCACCTCCAGCACGGCACGGGAGTTGGGCGGCAGGGTCACCAGGGTGGTGTGCGTGTCGGCCGAGCGGCGCACGGTGACCGAGACCGGCCCCCGCAGCGAGGGCACCGTCCCGTCGACCTCGGTCAGCGACCCGGTCCTGGGCCGGATCCGGAACCCGGCCGCGCCGGGCTCGCTGACCTGGACGCCGAGGATGTGCCGGGCCACCGCGTTGGCGGGCGCGGACGCCCAGGCGTGCGAGAGCGTCATGTTGGACTTCAGCGCGGGGTCCCACGCCTCCGTGACGATGGTCGCCTTCAGCGCGTCCAGCATGTGCAGCCACGAGTTGGTGGCCGTGGAGGTCAGCAGGGCGAGGGCGGCGTCCGAGCGGCCCAGCCGGAACAGCGCGTCCAGCAGGAACTGCGACCCGTACACACTCACCTTCATGCCGCCCGCCGCCAGGGTGTCGCCCAGCCGGGCCCGCACCTCCTCGTCCAGCGCGTCCGCGACACCGAGCGCCACCGGGAAGGCGGTGGCGTGCTGGGCGCTGTGCGTGGTGCCGACGCCGTCGAGGAACCGCCCGCCCGCACTGTCCAGGACGGCGGCGCGCAGCGCGGTGGCGAGGGTGTCGGCCCGGCCGCGCAGGGCGGTCGCGTCCGCGTCCTTGCCGAGGGCGGCGGCACACGAGGCGAGCGCCTGGAACGCCGCGTACTGGAAGGCGTTGACGACGGTGTTGACGTTGGTGAAGACATAGCCGTCCCGGCTGGCGGCGGGCCAGTCGACCAGATCGCCCAGGTCCTGGCTGGTGTTGCCGGGCGCCTTGCGGACCAGCCCGGCGGAGTCCAGGTACGCGGTGAGGTTCTTCGCCGTCAACAGGTCGTAGTCCTTGGCGAGTTGCCGGTCGTCGCCGGTGGCGAGATAGTCCTCCCACGCGGAGATCGCGCACATCAGCCGGTACTCGGTGGGCCAGGTCCCCTTGCGGACCAGATAGTCGTTGGACCAGCGGGCGAGGGCGTAGGAGCGCTGGACGCCGTACTCCGAGAGCTGGTTGATCAGGGCGTCGCCCTCGTACGGGCCGCGTTCCCGGGTGGGGGTGTCCGTGTAGAGGTCGCCGCGGGTGGCCTCGATGGAGTAGCGGCACAGCTCCCACACACGGTCGAGGTCGGCGTCCGAGCTGCGGAACGAGGCGTGCGCGTCGTCCCAGTCGAGCTTCCAGGCGCGGCCGGTGACGACGGCCTTCGACAGGTCGAGCGTGGTGCGCAGTTCGGCCCAGCGGAAGCCGCGGTAGCCCCAGTGCTCGAAGCGCTGCTCGCCGTCGCGCAGGGTCCACACCTCGCGGTAGGTGTTGGTGGCGCGCAGCTGGTACTTGACGGTGCCGTCCGTGTTCAGTTCCTCGCCGAGCCGCACCTCGACCGTGTCGCCCGCACTGCCGGTGATCTCCAGTGCCAGCCCGCCGACGATCTCCCGGCCGAGGTCGACCAGCCAGCGTCCGTCGGCGACCTTGACGAAGGAGGCGGGGGTGACGTCGTGCGGCCGTATCGTCTCGATCAGCGCGGGCACCAGCCCGTCGATCGCCGTACGGACCACCGGCTTCAGCCAGTCGCCGTCGTCGAAGCCGGGCCTCGTCCAGCCCACGGGCTCGCGGCACAGGTCCCAGTACTCCTGCGGGACGGTGAAGTAGCTGCTGCCCGCACTGCCCTTCGACGGCAGCAACCCCGCCTGGCGGCGCGCCGTCCAGTGGTCCCCGGAGGCGACCGTGGACCGGCTGCCGTCGGTGTACGTGATCTCCAGCTGGGCCAGGAACTTCTGCTGCGCGGTGGTCCAGCACAGCGCGGCCAGCGCGTTGGGCTTCCCGTCGGCCCGCAGGGTGGAGGTCACGTCGAAGGCCTGGTAGGCGGTTCCGGTGCCGGAGCGGACGGAGGCGTAGCCGACCGTCGTGCCGTTGCTCCACACCTTCGCGACGTACTGCCGGGCCGGATCGGGCGAGGTGGCCGCGACGTAGAGGACCGCCGCGGCTATCTCCTTGCCGGGCTTCGTGTCGTACTCGTGGCGCAGCAGCGCCCAGGTGTCGTCGGCGCCGTAGGAGGAGAGCGAGGAGGCGCCGGTCGGGAAGGTGAGGACGCCGCCGGAGACCGTGCCGGTGGCGAAGGTGCCCTTGTCGGAGGCGAAGTCGTCGTCGAGCAGGACCGTGCCGTCGGCGGCCGTGAAGGTGACCCGGTCGTAGGTCTGGGACTCGGTGGCGCCGTTGCGCAGCCCGATGTTGCCGGAGGCGTAGCGGCTGTCGGTGGTGGTGTCGACGACGGTGCCGTTCACGGTGGTGGTGAAGGTCGAACCGGTCATGGTGACGCTCAGGTCCACCCACTCCCCGGCGGTGACCGCGAACGGCAGCCGGACCTCGGCGAGCACGGTGTACGTACCGTTCACGCAGACGTGCTTGCGCAGTACCCCGGTGGTGCCCGCGCGCAGCTGCCACATGTAGTTGTTGGCGGTGTTCGTGGCCCGGAACCACACCCCGGCCGCCACGGCCGTGATCTTCACACGGACGGTGAGGGTGCCGTCGGTCATCACGGGCCCTGCGGGCACCCAGATCGGCTTCGCCTCCCACTCGTCCTCCACCGACGTGGCCAGGAGGACGGGTTCCGACCATTGCGAACGCTTGTTGCACCAGTTCCGGACCCGCCACCAGTAGGCGGTACGGGGCCGCAGCGCCGGTCCGCCGTACGGTACGGCCGTGGAGTCGGCGGAGTCCCGCTTGCCGGAGTCCCACAGCAGCAGCTCGTCGTCCTCGAAACCGACCGGGGCGGTCGCCACCTGGAGCTGGTAGGCGCGCTGCACCGTGCCCTCGCGGAAGTCCGGCACCTGCCAGCTGAAACGGGGGTTCCGCCCGGCCTCGGTGGCGAGCGCCCGCGGGAGCAGATCCGTGAGCATCCCGGTCGGCACGAGCGCCCCCTCCGCGGTCGCGGCCGTAGCGGCCGAGCCGGGGGCGGCGAAGGCCCGGGGCCCGGACAGGACGACGGAGGCCGTCGCGATACCGCTGAACTGGAGGAGTCTTCGCCGTGAGAAGTCCCGTGCCATGGTGCACCTTCGGATCGAGGGGAGGGATGCGGTGGAAGAGCTGTGGAAGAGCTGTGGTGAGAGCCGTGGTGAAAGGTTTCAATTCGATTGCCCGGAGGTTAGGGTTCCGCGTCGAATCCGGTCAATAGGTCGGATGCGATGGAGTCCAGCGGAAATGAAACGATTTAACAGGCGGTAGTGTCATCGGGCTCGGCTAGTCTCGCCTCACCTCGGCCGGACATCCTGACCGGGGCTGTGCGCTGGGGGTACGGCAGATCATGGGGCCCGAAAGAACGGAACTGCCCGGTTACGAGATCCAGGAAGTCCTGGGTCAGGGCGGATTCGCCACCGTGTACCGGGCGCGGCAGCTGGCCGTGAGCCGCGAGGTCGCGCTCAAGGTGGACAGCAGGGTGCTCTCCACTCCCCGCGACCGCCAGCGCTTCCTGCGCGAGGTCACGGCCGCCGGGCAGCTCTCCGGACATCCGCACGTGGTCCCGGTGTACGACGCCGGGGTCCTCGCCGACAACCGGCCCTACATGGTGCTGGAGCTGTGCCCCGGCGGCTCCCTCGGCGACCGGCTGCACCGGCAGGGCGCGCTCCCGGCCAAGGAGGCGCGCGACATCGGGGTGGGCCCAGGGCCTGTCGGCACATTCCCGTCTGCCTCGCGACGCCTGGCACGCTCCCCCACTCTCGGCTTCGCTCGAGCGGGAGGGGCCCCCACCGCCGCACCGGGCGAAGACCCAAGTACGTCCAGTACGAGGGCCTTCGCCCGGCACGCCGAGAGCACGCACCAGACGCCGCGAGGCCGCCCTCCGGGCGACGGCGGGAATGTGCCGACAGGCCCTGGCCGACGCGGTGGCCGCCGCCCACGCCGCCGGGGTGCTGCACCGCGACATCAAGCCCGGCAACGTCATGGTCAACCGGTACGGCGGCATCGCCCTCACCGACTTCGGTCTCGCCGCGATGCCCCGGCCGGGCCGCGAACTCTCCGTGACCCGGGAGGCGTTGACCCCCGCGTACGCGCCGCCCGAGGCCTTCCACATGGCCGACCCCACCCCGGCCGGTGACGTGTACTCCCTCGCCGCGACCGTCTACGCCCTGCTGTGCGGACGCCCGCCGCACTACCCGGAGGACGGCACCCAGCTCAGCCTCGCCGAGCTGATCGTCCGCCACACCTGGCCCTACGCCGACCTCCCCGGACTGCCGCCCGCCCTCAACTCCGCGCTCCGGCACGCCCTCGCCGCCGATCCCGCGCACCGGCTGTCGGACGCGGGCGCGTTCCGCGACGCCCTCGCCGCGGTCGACCTCGACACGGTGGACCTGGGCGGCGGCGGTGGGGTGGGTGGTGGCGGTGGCGGTTTCGGCGGTGGCTTCGGGCCGCCGCCGAGCATGACGACGGCCCCCGGGTACCGGGGCGGCCCGGCCACCACCATGCCGCCGCCGTACGGGGGCGTGCCGCCCACGACGATGCCGCCGCCGTACGGGGACATGCCGCCCACGACCATGCCACCGCCGTACCGGGACGCGCCGACGGACGGGGGCACGGGCGGGGGCGCGGGCGGTACGACCGTTGTCCCCGGGCCGGGCGGACCAGGTGGGGCGGGCGGTGCGACCGTCGTTCCCGGGCGGGGCGGCGACGGTGACGGTGGGCGGAAGGGCGGCCGGTCGCGGCGTCCGCTGGTCATCGGGCTGGCGGCGGTGGCCGTGTCCGTGAGCCTGTCGGTCTCCGTGGTGGTCTACCAGGGCGACGGGGACGACGACGGAGGAGGGAACTCCCTGCCCTCCGCCGGGACCACCGCCACCGCCGACGAGGCCAAGGACGGCGCCTCGGACTTCGGGGTGACGACCACGACCGAGGACTGCGCCGCGACGAGCGTCGACGGTGTGGGCGGCCGCTGCGTCGAGACCCCCGAGTGCTGGAGCGGGATCGTCGACATCTCCGGCATCATCACGGTCAGCCGCGCCGACTGCCAGGCCAAGCATGTGTGGGAGACCTTCGCCATCGCCCCGCTGCCGAAGGACGGCCAGACCAACAACGCCCGCGACCTGATCAAGCACCCCGACGTGAAGGCACTCTGCTCCCAGAAGGTCATGGCCGCGTCGATGACCCCCGAGGGGCGCCGGGTCGCCGAGGAGTGGAGCGTCGACATCATTCCGCCGAGCGCGGCCGAGTGGGCCGACGGACTCCGGGTCTTCCGCTGTGTCGCGGCGGCGCGGACCGACGACGGCGAGAAGACGGGCAGCCAGTTCGCGGTGGGGAGTTGACGGGAGGGAGCGGTGGAAGACCGTTGTGGAGAGGGCGGTTCGCGTGGCACTGAGGGTCACCTGCGCCCGGGGGGTCCGTGAGGGCGCGACCGGACACGGGCGCGTCGACCGGGTGGAATGTCCCACGGTCGTCCAGTCTGGCTCGTGAAGTGACTGGGCTCACATGGCACTGAGTGACACGATTCTGGTGATGCGACGGCATCATGGCCGGGACCATGGTGTCCTCATGGCAGCTCGAAGGGATCAGGGATGCTCCGCAAGGTACTGGTCGCCAACCGTGGCGAGATCGCGATCCGCGCGTTCCGCGCAGGCTATGAAGTGGGCGCGCGGACGGTCGCCGTCTTCCCCCACGAGGACCGCAACTCGCTGCACCGGCTCAAGGCCGACGAGGCCTACGAGATCGGTGAACCCGGCCATCCCGTGCGGGCCTATCTCTCCGTCGAGGAGATCATGCGTGCCGCCCGGCTGGCGGGCGCCGACGCCGTCTACCCGGGCTACGGGTTCCTCTCCGAGAACCCCGAGCTGGCCCGCGCGTGCGAGGAGGCCGGCATCACCTTCGTCGGCCCCAGCGCCCACATCCTGGAGCTGACCGGCAACAAGGCCCGCGCGGTGGCCGCCGCCCGCGCCGCCGGCGTCCCCGTCCTCGGCTCCTCCGAGCCGTCCACGGACGTCGACGCGCTGGTCCGCGCCGCCGACGACATCGGCTTCCCCGTCTTCGTGAAGGCCGTCGCCGGTGGTGGCGGGCGCGGCATGCGCCGCGTCGAGGACCCCGCCGCGCTGCGCGAGTCCATCGAGGCCGCGTCCCGCGAGGCCGCCTCCGCCTTCGGCGACCCGACCGTCTTCCTGGAGAAGGCCGTCGTCGAGCCCCGCCACATCGAGGTGCAGATCCTCGCCGACGGCCACGGCGACGTCATCCACCTCTTCGAACGCGACTGTTCGGTCCAGCGCCGCCACCAGAAGGTCATCGAGCTGGCCCCCGCGCCCAACCTCGACCCGGCCCTGCGCGACCGCATCTGCGCCGACGCCGTCCGCTTCGCCCGCGAGATCGGCTACCGCAACGCGGGCACCGTCGAGTTCCTCCTCGACCGCGACGGCAACCACGTCTTCATCGAGATGAACCCCCGCATCCAGGTCGAACACACGGTCACCGAGGAGGTCACCGACGTCGACCTAGTCCAGTCCCAGCTGCGCATCGCCGCCGGGGCCTCCCTCGCCGACCTCGGGCTCTCCCAGGACACCGTCACCCTGCGCGGCGCCGCCCTGCAGTGCCGGATCACCACCGAGGACCCGGCGAACGGCTTCCGCCCCGACACCGGCCGCATCAGCGCCTACCGCTCGCCCGGCGGCTCCGGCATCCGGCTCGACGGCGGCACCACCCACGCCGGTACGGAGATCAGCGCCCACTTCGACTCCATGCTGGTCAAACTGACCTGCCGGGGCCGGGACTTCACCACCGCCGTCAACCGGGCCCGGCGCGCGGTCGCCGAGTTCCGTATCCGGGGCGTCTCCACGAACATCCCGTTCCTCCAGGCCGTCCTGGACGACCCGGACTTCCAGTCGGGCAACGTCACCACGTCGTTCATCGAGCAGCGCCCGCACCTGCTGACCTCCCGGCACTCCGCCGACCGGGGCACCAAGCTGCTCACCTATCTGGCCGACGTGACGGTGAACAAGCCGAACGGCCCGCGTCCCGACCTGATCGACCCGTCCTCCAAGCTGCCGAGGCCCTCCGTCACCGAACCCCCGGCGGGCTCGAAGCAGAAGCTCGTCGAACTGGGCCCCGAGGGCTTCGCCCGCTGGCTGCGCGAGTCCCCGACCATCGGCGTCACCGACACCACCTTCCGCGACGCCCACCAGTCGCTGCTCGCCACCCGGGTCCGCACCAAGGACATGCTCGCCGTCGCCCCGGTGGTCGCCCGGACCCTGCCGCAGCTGCTCTCCCTGGAGTGCTGGGGCGGCGCCACCTACGACGTCGCCCTGCGCTTCCTCGCCGAGGACCCCTGGGAGCGGCTGGCCGCCTTCCGGGCCGCCGCGCCCAACATCTGCCTCCAGATGCTGCTGCGCGGCCGCAACACCGTCGGGTACACGCCGTACCCGACCGAGGTGACCGACGCCTTCGTCCAGGAGGCCACCGAGACCGGCATCGACATCTTCCGGATCTTCGACGCCCTCAACGACGTCGGCCAGATGCGGCCCGCCATCGACGCCGTACGCGCCACCGGGACGGCCGTCGCCGAGGTCGCCCTCTGCTACACCTCGGACCTCTCCAACCCGGCCGAGCAGCTCTACACGCTCGACTACTACCTCCGGCTGGCCGAACAGATCGTCGAGGCGGGCGCCCACGTCCTGGCCGTCAAGGACATGGCGGGCCTGCTGCGCGCCCCCGCCGCCACCAAGCTGGTGACGGCGCTGCGCCGCGAGTTCGACCTGCCGGTGCACATCCACACCCACGACACGGCGGGCGGCCAGCTCGCCACCTACCTCGCGGCGATCCAGGCCGGCGCCGACGCCGTCGACGGGGCCGTGGCCTCCATGGCGGGCACCACCTCACAGCCGTCGCTGTCGGCGATCGTGGCCGCGACGGACTACTCCGACCGGCCCACGGGACTCGACCTCCAGGCCGTGGGTGACCTGGAGCCCTACTGGGAGAGCGTCCGCCGCATCTACGCCCCCTTCGAGGCGGGCCTCGCGTCCCCGACCGGCCGCGTCTACGACCACGAGATCCCCGGCGGCCAGCTCTCCAACCTGCGCACCCAGGCCGTCGCGCTCGGCCTCGGCGACCGGTTCGAGGACATCGAGGCGATGTACACCGCCGCCGACCGCATCCTCGGCCACCTGGTCAAGGTCACCCCGTCGTCCAAGGTGGTCGGCGACCTCGCCCTGCACCTCGTCGGCGCCGGAGTGACCCCCGCCGACTTCGAGGCCACGCCCGACCGGTTCGACATCCCCGACTCCGTCATCGGCTTCCTGCGCGGCGAGTTGGGCACCCCGCCCGGCGGCTGGCCCGAGCCGTTCCGCAGCAAGGCCCTCCAGGGCCGCGCCGACGCCAAGCCCGTCACGGACCTGACCGCCGAGGACCGCTCCGGACTGGAGAAGGACCGCCGCGCCACCCTCAACCGGCTCCTCTTCCCCGGCCCGACCCGCGAGTTCGAGACCCACCGCCAGACCTACGGCGACACCAGCGTCCTCGACAGCAAGGACTTCTTCTACGGCCTCGGCCCCGGCAAGGAGTACGCCGTCGACCTGGAGCCCGGTGTGCGGCTCCTCATCGGTCTGGAGGCGGTCGGCGAGGCCGACGAACGCGGCATGCGCACGGTCATGTCCACCCTGAACGGGCAGCTCCGCCCCATCCAGATCCGCGACAAGGCCGCCTCCTCCGACCTTCCCGTCACCGAGAAGGCCGACCGTTCCAACACCGGCCATGTCGCCGCCCCGTTCGCCGGTGTGGTCACCCTCGCGGTCGCCGAGGGCGACGAGGTCGCGGCCGGTGCCACCGTCGCCACCATCGAGGCCATGAAGATGGAGGCCACCATCACCGTCTCCAAGGCCGGCCGGGTCTCCCGGCTCGCCATCAACAAGATCCAGCAGGTGGAGGGCGGCGACCTGCTCGTCGAGATCGTCTGACGCGCGCGGGGATCAGGCGCGGGGCGCGGGGAGCGCGGGCCCCGCGGCCTGTTCGGCAGGCTCGGGTGCGATGCCGCGAACGAAGTCGGACAGCGGCAGTTCGGCGGCGTCGCCCCGGGCGCCGCGCACGAGGACACGGTCGGCGGTCAGGTCGGCGACGACCGTGCCCAGGGTCATCAGCGGGTCGCCGCCGGCGGCCGTGCGATGGACGCCGTGGGGGAGCGGGGCGCCGGTGAGGGCGTCCAGGAACCAAGGGGCCGCAGGCTCCTCCCGGCCTTCGGTGCCCAGGGGTCCCTCGGTACGCAGGGGCCTTTCGGCGCGCAGGGACTCCAGCGCGCGGCCCCGGGCGAGGCTCTCCTCGTGCCGGCCGAGGGAGTCGGCGGAGGAGGCGCCACCCTCCTCCGGCGTGTCGGGCAGATGGCGCAGATGGTTCGTGTGCCAGTGCAGCGGCTCCGCGGGGGTGGCCTCGACGACGGCCGTCCGGCCGCCCGCCGCTTCCGCGACCACGACCCGGCCGGTGGCGCACTCCCCGAGCGCGTAGGAGAAACCGCCCGCGCCGGGGTGGGTGCGCAGATGCTCCAGGGCCGCGTCCAGGGTCGGCGCCTGCTGCATGGCGCGGGCGACGAAATGGCGTCCGGCGCCGCCGGCCACCGGGCGGGCCACCTGAAGGTGGTTGATGCCCCAGACCAGGCCGTGCCCGGTGGCCGTGAAGGCGTTCGCGGGCACGAATCCGGGATACCACTGGACCGTCACCGGCGTGAGGCCGTCGAGGAGGAGGGTGAGCAGCGTCAGCCTGCCGTCGAGCGTGGGCGCGCCGTCCTCGTTGTGGGCGACGACGGAGTGGTCGCCCCGCCAGATCAGGTCGGAGCAGCCCGTTCCGTCGTCGGTGCCGAGGTCGCCCCGGAGGTTGGCGAGGAGCAGGTCCTCGAAGGGGACGCCCGCGCCCTCGGCCAGCGCTTCCAGCTCTGCCAGTTCCCGGGGATGCCGCTCGCGCGTGGCCCGCAGCACCCGCTCCAGCCGGGCGGCGCCCTCCCCCGTACCGACCCGGCGGCGCAGCGCCTCCCGCTCCGGCATCGTCTCCCGTACGGCCCGGATGTCCGCCCGCGCGGTCTCGCCGAGCGCCCGGAACGCCTCCCGTCCGGGCCCGGACACCACGAGCCAGCGCAACCCGGCCAGCCGCTGTTCCCGTACGACGACGCCCATCCGCCCTGCCTCCCGCGCACTCGGCACCCGGGCACTCAGGCGCGGGGGAAGAACTCCAGCACCGCCGTGCCGCCTTCGAGGGACTTTACGCGGAAGCCGAGGCCGTTCAGGCCGCCGGTGCCGCCCTCGCCGATCGAGGAGCTGAGGAAGGTTCCGGCGCCGGAGGACTGGAGCACCACGGTGTCGTCGGTGACCTTCGTGACACGCAGCTCCCCGACCCCGAACCGGCTGTCCACGTCGATGGATACGGGCTCGGACACGGTGATGACGCACCGCCCGTCGAAACAGGCTTCGGTGTCGGTGTCGGTATCGGTGTCCGGCTGGGTGGGGGTGGGGGTGGGGGAGGTCTTGGGCGAAGTCTTGGGCGAGGTGGTCCGCTCCGTCTCCGACGGTTGGGCCTGCCTGCCGTCGCTTCCGTCCTTGCCTGTTCCCTTCGTACCGGAGGGTGCGCGGGTCGCGGACGACGGTTCCGTCCTCGCCTTCGCGTCGTCGTCCTGATCGCCGTCACCGCCGCCCCCGCCGCAGCCGGTCAGTACCACCGTCAGGGCCGCCGCCACCGCGACGCCGAACCGCCCCCTGCTCGTGCCCATAGGCCAACCCCTCACGCTCAACTCGTGCGTCCACACTGCCCGTTGCCTCTGGTGGGCGGGGCATGTCCTCTTAACCTACGAGCGTTCGGTGAAGTTACTGCGTGCGGCGACGAGCGAGGCGGTGAAGGCGTGCCGTGGGGTGGTGAGGAGCTGCCGGGCGGGTCCCTGTTCGACGATCTCGCCCGCGTCCATGACCGCGATGCGATCGGCGACGGCGGCGGTCTCCAGGTCGTGTGTGATCAGCAGGAGCGCCGGGCCGGGGTCCGTGTCGTCGCCGAGCAGGCCCATGAGGACGTCGAGGATGCCGTGCCGGGTGACCGTGTCCAGGCCCGAGGTGATCTCGTCGCAGATCAGGACGCGGGGGTGGGCGAGGAGGGCGCGGGCCAGGGCGGCGCGCTGGAGTTCGCCGCCGGAGAGCCGGGCCGGGCGGCGGCTCACCACGTCCGACGGAAGGCCCAGGCGGGTCAGGGTGGTCAGGGCCTCGGCCTCGGCGGCACCCGGGCCGACGCCGCGCAGCCGGACCGCGGTGCGGGCGACCTGGTGCAGCACCGGGCGGTGCTCGTCGAACGCGGCGCGGGCGTCCTGGAAGACGTACTGCACCGCCGCCAACTGCCCTCGGCTCCGGTCCCGCAGGCTGAGCGGCAGGGGAGTGCCGTCGAGGAGGATCTCGCCGTCGTGGTCGCGGTGAAGCCCGGCGAGACAACGGGCGAGCGTCGTCTTGCCGCTGCCCGAGCGGCCGACTAGCGCCAGCGACTCACCGGAGCGGAGGGTGAGTTCGGGAGCGTGGACGGCCACGCTCGTGCCGCGCGATCCGTCGCGGTGGCGGGCGGTGAGATCCCGCACGCGCAGCACGCGCAGCACGCGCAGCACGGGCGGCACGGGCGGCGCCGGTGGCGCCAGCAGCTCGGGCAACTCCGACGGCACCTGCGGCGCCAGCAGCTCGGGCTTCTCCGGCGGCTTGGGAGGCTCGGGCGCCTCCAGCGCCTCCAGCGGCTCGGGCGGCACGGGCATCACCTGTGGCGCCAGCTCGGGCTTCTCCGGCAACTCCGACGGCTCGGGCGCCTTCAGCAGCTCGGGCGGCTCGGGCAGCTCCGGGGGCATCAGCAGCTCGGGCAACTTCGGCGGCTCCAGCGCCTCGGGCAACTTCGGCGGCTCAGGTGGCTCTGCCGACTCCGACAGCTCGGGTGCCACCGGCTGCGCCGACACGACCGGCTGCGCCGAAGCCATGGGCCGTACCGAATCCACCGACCGTACCGAAGCCACCGGCACCACCCGCCGCGCCGGCCGTCCGGCGTGGTCGGGCGCCGTTGCGGGACGGGGGTCCCCGTTCGGCTTGGGGAGGGTGAGGAGTCGGCGGGTCCACTCGTGACGGGGGGTCGACCACACCCGTTCCGCCGGTCCTGACTCCACGATCCGTCCCGCGCGCATGACATGGACCTCGTCGGCGAGGGCGCGGACGACGTCGAGGTCGTGGCTGAGCAGGACGACGGCGATGCCGCGCGCCGCGACCGCCGCCAGCTGTTCGACGACGCGGCTCTTGGTCAACGCGTCCTGGCCGGTGGTGGGTTCGTCGGCGACCACGACGCGGGCGCCGAGCAGCAGGGCCTGGGCGAGGACCACGCGCTGCTGCTGGCCGCCGGAGAGCTGATGCGGGTAGCGGCGCAACAGGGGCTCCGCGGCCGGGAGTTGGGCGTCGGCCAGAGCCCGGAGGACGTGTGCGCGGGTGGCCGCCCGGCGCTCGCCGCGCGGCAGGCGGCGTACGCGCGTGCGGGCGATGTCCGTCAGCAGGGCGCTGATTCTGCGGGCCGGGTTGAGGACGGCCGCCGGATGCTGTGGCACATAGCCGACGAGGCCGTCCGCCGGCACCCGGACCTCCCCGGTGACGCGCGCGCCCGCCGGGAACTCGCCGAGCAGGGCCAGCCCGGTGGTCGTCTTCCCGCTGCCCGAGGCACCGATCAGCGCGGTGACCCTGCCGGGCGGCACCCGCAGACTCACTTCGTCGACGATCGCCCGCCCACCGACCTCGACCCGCAGACCGGCGATCTCGGCGAGGGGCGCCGGAGTTGCCGGCGGTGCTGGGGTCGGCCTGGTCCGGTCGTCATGGCGTGTCATGGCCGTGCTTCCTTCCGTATCCGGCATCCGGCGCCCTCGGTGCGGCGTCGGCCGTTCCCGGCGTGCTCGTCGGCAGGTCTCTCCAGTGCCGCGTCGAAGAGGAGATTCGTGCCCGTGGTCAGTGCCACGATCAGCAGGGCGGGCACCACCACGGCCCATGGCTGCACGAACAGGCCCGTGCGGTTGCGGTCGACCATCACTGCCCAGTCGGCGGCGTCCGGGGTCACGCCGACACCGAGGAACGCGGCTGTGGCGACCAGATACAACACCCCGGTCAGCCGGGTGCCGGCGTCCGCGCCGAGGGTGCGCAGGATGGCGCGGCCGACACAGCCGACGGCCGTACGCCACCAGCTCTCGCCCTGCAGCCGCAGCGCCTCGACGACCGGCCGGGCGGCGGCCTCCGTGGCGGCGGCCCGTACGAGGCGGGCCGCGTCCGGCACATTGACCAGCGCGACGAGGAGGGCGAGGCCGAGAGGCCCGGGCGTGAGCACGGAGGCGACCAGCAGGATCAGCAGCAGCGAGGGGATCGCGATCAGGACGTCCAGGGGCCGCATCAGCAGCTCCTCCAGCCAGCGCCGGTGGGTCAGCGCGGCCACCAGACCGACCGGCAGCGCGACGAGATACGCCAGCGCCCCGGCGCCGAGCGCGGTCAGCACCACCGGCCGGCCGCCGTGCAGCACCTGCTGCCACACGTCCCGGCCCACGAAGTCCGTACCGAGCCAGTGCCCGTCGCCGAGCGCGAACGACGCGGCCCGCGCCGCCGGCTCCCCGGCGAACACCGGCCCCAGCAGGGCCAGCAGGAGGGGTACGGCGATGATCGCGGCGCCGAGCGCGAAGCGGCCCGTACGACGGCGGATCCTCGGCGCGGCGGCGGAAGCGGCGGCCCGAGCGGCGGTGGAGGTGGTGGTCGTCTCCGCCGTCATGCCGCGGCCCCCGCCCGGGGCGCCAGCCGCCGGGCGACCACGTCCGCGCCCAGGTTGAGGACGACGGTCAGGACGCCGAAGACGACGGCGAGGCCCTGGACCACGGGGACATCGCGTTCGGCGACGGCGTTGAGGAGGACGGTGCCGAGTCCGGGGATCACGAAGAGGGCCTCCACGACGATGACACCGCACAGCAACCAGTCGACGGTACGGGCGAGTTGCTGGGCGGCGGGGGCGAGGGCGTTGGGGAGGGCGTGGGCGTAGCGGACCCGGGCGCCGGGGACGCCGTACCGGCGGGCGTGGGCGGCGTACGGGGAGGCGAGGGCGTCGACCATGCCGGCGCGGACCAGCCGGACCAGGGAGCAGACCGGCCGGGAGAGCAGGACGAGGACGGGCAGCACGAGGACGGACGGGTGGGCGAGCAGGTCGGTGCCGTGGCCGAGCGCGGTCGGCGGCAACCAGGCCAGCTTCAGCGCGAACACGGTGACCAGCAGCACCCCGAGGGCGAACTCGGGGACCGCGTACACGGCGAGGGTCAGGGAGCTGATCAGCCGGTCGACCGGGCCGCCCTCGTGCCGGGCGGCCAGCACCCCGAGGCCGAAGCCGATCGGTACGAGCAGGGCCACGGTGAGCGCGGCGAGCAGCAGGGTCGGGCCGAAGCCGTCGGCGAGGTATCCGGCGACCGGGCGGCCGGAGGTCAGCGAGGTCCCGAAGTCGCCGTGCGCCAGGCCGAGCGCCCAGTCGGCCAGCCGCTCGTGCACCGGCCGGTCGAGGTGCATCGCCTCGCGGATGGCGGCGATCCTCGCCGGGTCCGGCTGGTCGCCGGCCAGGGCGACCGCCGCGTCGCCCGGCAGCGCCTCGGTGAGCGCGAAGACCAGCAGCACGACGGCCACGGTCTGCCCGACACCGAGGAGCAGCCGCCGGGCGACGAAGGAGCGCAATCCGCCTCCGCTCACCCGAGCCACACCTTGTCGAAGCGGGCCCAGTCGAGCGTGTTGGCGGGGGCCTTGGTCGCAACGCCCTTGACCCTCTTGGCCGTTCCGATGATCCAGTCGGCGAACCCCCAGATCAGGAAGCCGCCCTCGGCGTACAGCCGGCGCTGCATGCGCTCGTAGACGGCCCCCCGCTCCGCCTTGTCGCGGGTGGACTGCGCCTGCTGGTACAGGGCGTCGAAGTCCTTGTGCCGCCAGTGGGTGGCGTTGGTGGTGGAGTCGGTGAGCAGCCGCTGCGAGAGGTGTGCCTCGATGGGCATGGCGCCGGAGCGGTAGCAGGCGAGGGTGCCGGAGTCGAGGATGTCGCTCCAGTACGAGTCCTTGCTGCCCATGCGCACATCGATCGTGACGCCCGCCTTCGCGGCCTGGTCCTTGAAGATGCTGGCGGCCTCGGTGAACCCGGCGGCCACGGCGGAGGTGTCCAGCGTGACCTCCAGCTTCTCGGCGCCGGCCTGCTTCAGCAGGGTCCGGGCCCGGTCGAGGTCCTGCTCGCGCTGCGGGAGGTCGGCGGCGTAGTACTCGTATCCCTTGCCGAACAGGTCGTTGCCGACGACGCCCGCCCCGGAGAGCGCCCCGTCGACGAGTTCCTGCCGGTCGGCGATGAGGAAGAACGCCTCCCGGACCCGCTTGTCGTCGAAGGGCGCCCGGTCGGTCTTCATGCAGAACGCCTGCATGGCACTGTTGCGCAGCCGGACGATCTCGATCTGTCCCTTGCCCTCGTGGGCGCGGGCGGTGGTGGGGTTGAGTTCGTGGGCGTACTCGACCTGGCCGCCGAGAAGGGCGTTGACGCGGGCCGACTCCTCGTTGGCGACGACGAGTTCGAGCTCGTCCAGGTGCGCGGCGCCCTCCCAGTAGGCGTCGTAGCGCCGGAAGACGGCGGAGCGACCGGGGGAGAAGGACACGAACCGGAAGGGCCCGGAGCCGACCGGCTTCGTGTCGAAGTCGGTCGTGTCGCGCCCCGCGTTCTCCGGCACGATGTACGCGCCGAACGCGGCCAGCACATTGGGGAATTCGGCCGTGGGCCGCTTCAGGACGAACTCGATGCCCCGTTCGCCGGTGGCCCGGCTCGCGTCGAGGTCGATGGGTTCCAGGGACGCCTTCGCCCGGAACGCCTTCTCCGGGTCGGCGATCCGGCGGTAGCTGTACAGCACGTCCTCGGCGGTGACCGGGCTGCCGTCGTGGAAGGTGGCCTCGCGCAGGGTGACCTGCCAGCGGTCCAGGGCCTTGTTCGACTCCCACTTCGCGGCGAGACGCGGCTCGGCGGACAGGTCGGCGCCGTAGTCGGCGAGCTTGTCGTACAGCGCCTTGGCCCGGGCGACGTCCGCGAACAGGCTGGCCAGATGCGGGTCGAGGGTCTCGCTGGCGCCGCCGCCCGCGAACGCGGCCCGCAGCCGCCCGCCCCGCTTCGGCGTTCCGTCGTCGTCACCGCTCGTTTCGGAGTCGGTTCCGCTTCCACCGCCGCACGCCGTCAGGGCGAGGGCGCCGAGGGTGGCGGCGCCCGTGGCGGCGAGGAATCCGCGTCGGCGCAGCCCGGGGAAGAGTTCTTCGTGCATGAGGGGTCCTTGGATGGATGGGGATGAGGGGTGGGTCAGCGGGCCGAGGTGAGTCGTGCGACGACGTGCAGCCGGTCCGCGTCCGTCGTGTCGCCGGGCAACCGCCCTTCCTCCCACGGTGGTTCGGTTCGCGGGCCGGGCCCGTCGTGCAGCTCCAGCACCTCGAAGCCGTGCGTGGTGAGGACGTGCCGCAGCTCCTGCGGGAACAACAGCCGCCAGGCGGACCGCTGTTCGACGGGCGGTGCGCCGTCGTCGTAGGTCCAGAGCCGTGTACGGCGCAGGAGTTGGGCCGTGCGGTCCACGGTGAGGATGGTGGTGGACCGGTGGGTGGTGCCCCGCCAGACGAAGGTGTGGACGGCCGGGGTGTCGAGCAGGTCCGTACGGCCCAGGAAATAGGCGCCGTTGCGAATCTCCGCCACCAACAGCCCACCGGGTGGCAGGGCTTGGCGGCAGGAGGCGAGGAAACCGTCGAGCTGGGCGTTGGTGTGGCAGTACAGCAGGGAGCTGTCCAGGCAGACGACCGCGTCGAACGCCGCCCGGCCCAGGTCGAAGCCGTGCAGGTCCGCCCGTACGTACGACGGGCCGGGGTGCCGGACCTGTGCGTGGGCGAGCATCGCCGCGGAGAGGTCGGCCCCCGTCACGGTACGGCCGGCGCCGTGCAGATGGGCGGCGTCGCGTCCGGTGCCGCAGCCCATGTCCAGGACCCGGGGTCCGGCCCCGTGGCGCCGCAGACAGTCCTCGGCCCAGCGCCCGGCCAGCCGCTCGGTGTCGGGGAAGCGGGCCTCGTACAGCTCGGGGTTGTCGGTGAGGAGGTTGGCGTTCGTCATGCGCCGCTCTTCTCGGCGGGGGTGGCGGGAGTGGCGGGGACGGCGGCCGTCGGGTCCGAGGGCAGCGCGCCCCGCCGGTGGAGCCGGCCGATGCCCGCGGCCGAGAGCAGCCCGACCAGGGCGCAGCACACCCAGGGCAGCCAGGCGTGCCCGCCGCGCTCCCCGGCGTCCATGGCCCACCCGACAAGGGTGTTGCCGAGGGCCGCGGCGACGCCCGAGACGACGTAGAAGATGCCGAAGTAGGTGCCGGTCAGCTCGGGGCGGCCGAAGCGGGGGATCAGCTCCATCACGAACGGTGACGCGATCATGAGGCCCAGGTAGAGGAGCAGCGCGCCGAGCAGGACGGGAACGGCGGCGAGCGGGCCGGAGGCGCCGAACCCCGCCCCCAGGGCCGGGGGCAGGAACGCCAGAGCCGTCACGGCGAGGCCCAGTGCGATCCAACGGGCCCTGTGGCCGCGCGACTTGAGCGCCTTGGTGATACGGAGCTGGAGCGCGAGGTTGGCGAGGGTGCCGACGAGGAAGACGAGACCGGCGGCGCCGTCCCAGCCGGTGGCCTCCCGGGCCCCGGCCGGCAGCAGCAGATAGAGCTGGTTCTCCAGGGTGAACATGCCGACCATGGCGAGCGCGAACGCGAGGAAGGCCCGGTTCCCGAGCACCTCACGCCAGTCCCCGAGGACCCCGCCGCCGCTCGGCTCGACCGTCCGCGCGGGCAGGACGAGGGCCTGGGCGACGGTGAGGACCGCGAAGATCCCGGCGGCGGTGAGCGCCGAGGTCCGGAAGTCCACGAGCAGCAGGACACTGCCCAGCAGCGGCCCGATCAGCGCACCCGTCGTCGCGAAGACGTTGAACAGCGCGAACGCCTCCGCCTTGCGTTCCCCGGACTCCTGCGCCAGATACGCCCGCACCGCCGGGTTGAACAGCGCCCCGGCGAGCCCGCTGAGCACCGACGCGGCCAGCAGCACCGGCAGCCCGTCGCCGAGCGCGAACAGGGCGAACCCGAGGGTCCGCAGCGCACACCCGGCGATGATCACGCCCCGTGCGCCGAGCCGGTCCGAGGCGGAGCCGCCGATGATGAACAGGCCCTGCTGACTGAGGTTGCGGACGCCCAGGACGATGCCGACGACGGCCGCCGACATGCCCAGGTTCTCGGTGAGATGGGTCGCGAGGTAGGGGATCAGGAGGTAGAAGCCGATGTTGACGCCGAGCTGATTGACCAGCAGGAGGCGGACGGCGAACGGGAAGCGGCGTATCTCATGCCACGTCTGCACGGCTTGTCTCCCCCGGTGCGTCATCGGTCGGCTGGCCCGTCCCATGGCCCGTCCCATGGCCCGTCCGGTGGGCCGTGCGGAGCCGAACTCCCAGTCCTGGCAGGTCGGTTGTCCTGACGAACCCGTCCGTGCCGCCGATCCCGGTCCATGGGTCGTCGGCGAGCAGGAGGTGGCCGTCGAGGTCGACCCAGCGGGCCCGGTCGGCGAGATGGACGGCCGGGGCGAGACCGAGGCTGCTGGCGGTGAGGCAGCCGAGCATCAGGTCGGTGCCGCTGCCCTCGATCGCCTCGGCGATCCGCAGGGCCGCACGGACACCGCCGCACTTGGCGAGCTTGACGTTCACCCCGTGCACCCGGCCCGCCAGCCGCCGTACGTCCTCCAGGTCCACCGCGTCCTCGTCGGCGACGACCGGCAGCGGCGAGCGTGCGGCGAGCACGGCCAGCGCCTCCGGATCACCCGGCGCGAGGGGCTGCTCCACGGCCTCCACACCCAGCTCCGCGAAGCGCGGCAGCAGGGCCTGCGCCTGTGGCGGGGCCCAGGCGCCGTTGGGGTCGAGGAGCAGCCGGACCCCGGGTGCGGCGTCCCGGACGGCCCGGACGCGCTCCACGTCGTCCTCCGGGTCGGGCGTCCCGGCCTTGACCTTGACGATCTCGAAGCCGCTCGCGGCGAGACGGCGGGCCTCCGCCGCCGCACGCGCCGGGGAGGTGATGCCGATGGTCCGGGCGGTCGCCGCCACCGGAGCCGCCGGGGCGCCCAGCAGCCGGTGGACGGGACTGTCCGCCCGTTTGCCGACGAGATCGAGCAGCGCGGCGCCGACGGCGGCCGTCACGGCCGGTGGTGTCTCGGGGGCACCGAGCGGATCGCCCTCCCGCAGCGCCTCCGCGGCGCTCTCCGGATCACGGAAGCGTCCGAGGTCCCGGGCCACGTCCGCGAACTGCCGCCCGAGGGTGTCGGTGTCGAGCCCGTAGTAGACGCTGGTGACGGCCTCGCCGTGACCGGTGAGCCCGTCGTGCTCGACGGTCAGCCACACCGCGTCGCGCGCGGACATGGTGGAGCGGGAGATGCGCAACGGCTCGGCGAGTTCGAGCCGTACGGTGCGCAGGGTGACCTTCACAGTCTCTCTTCCGGAGCGGGAACCTGGTGGGGGGCGGGGCGGGGCACCGTGAGCGGGTCGGCGACCCTGCCGCAGCGCACCCAGCCGACGGCCTCGGCCGCCCCGGGATGCGGGATCTCCACGGGCCGGGCGGCGGCGGAGGCCGGGTCGAGGCCGTGGGCGGCGGCGAAGTCGTCGTCGTAGACGCTGCCGAGATAGCGGTGCGGGCCGTCGGGGAAGACGGTGGCGACGACGGCGCCCGGGTGGACACGGGCCGCCCAGGCGGCGACCAGCGCGACCGCGCCGGTGCTCCAGCCGCCGCTGACGAAGCTGCCCCGCGCCAGACGCCGACAGCTGTCGACGGCCTCCGCCGGGCCGACCCAGTGGACCTCGTCGAAGGCGTCGTAGGCCACGTTGCGCGGATGGATGCTGCTGCCCAGGCCGCGCATCAGCCGTGGCCGGGCCGGCTGGCCGAAGATCGTCGAGCCGGTGGAGTCGACACCGATCAGCCGCAGCGCCGGCCAGTGTCGCCGCAGCGGGCCGATGACGCCCGCGCTGTGACCGCCGGTGCCGACACTGCACACCAGGATGTCCAAGTGGTCCAGCTGGACGGCGAGTTCGGCCGCGAGCGAGGCGTAACCGGCGGTGTTGTCCGGGTTGTTGTACTGGTCGGGCCAGTACGCCCCCGGCAGCACGGCCAGCAGCTCCCGCAGCCGCGCGAGCCGTGCCGCCTGCCAGCCGCCCCGGGGCGCCGGACGGTCCACCAGCTCCAGCCGTACGCCGTGGGAGCGCAGCAACTGCCGCATGGACGGCTCCAGTTCGCTGTCGCCGACCAGCACGACGGGATGGCCGAGGGCCTGTCCCGCGAACGCCAGGCCGATGCCCAGCGTGCCGGACGTCGACTCCACCACCGGGGCTCCGGGCCGCAGTTCACCCCGCTCCCGGGCCCCCAGCAGCATGGACACGGCGGCCCGCGCCTTCATCCCACCCGCCGCGAGCCCCTCCAGCTTGGCCCAGAACCCCGGCTGCGGACCGGGCAGATCGGCGGTGATGCGCGCGAGCGGCGTCCGTCCGACCAGGGACAGCAACTCCGGCCGGGCGACAGGCCGCACGACGGTCGACGAGGTCACCGGCTACCACCCGACACACGGCCGTCCGGGTGGTAGCGATGCAGCGTGCCCGCGCCCGCGTCCAGCCAGAAGAAAGGGTACGGTTCCGCGCACACCGCGCTCACCCCGTGCCCGAGGAACCGGGGCAGCACCGCGCTGCCCGTCTGCGCGAACATCACCAACTGCCTGCCGTGCGCCAGCGCGTGCCGCCGCAACGGCTCGAAGCTGCCGTTGCCCAGCGTCATCCCGGAGACCAGCAGCGCGTCACAGCGGTCGGCCGCCGAGAGCGCGTCGGTGACGATCTCCTCGCCCCACTCCGTGACCCCGCCCTTGAGATCACAGGGCACATAGCGCAAGCCCCGCGAACGCAGCGCCTCCAGCAGGGAGTTGACGATTCCGACCACGAGGACGGTCGCGCCCGTGGGCAGGTCGAGCAGTTCGACGACGGCCCGCGCCCGCGCCCGGGACTTCTCCAGCGAGGTACCGGCCGGCAGCGGGAAGGGCTGTGCCCCGTGCTCCGGTGTGTGCGGGGCGACATGCATCAGATAGGCGTCCAGTGCGGCCACCCGCACCGGGAGCAGCGGATGCTCCAGGAGCCGGGCGACATCGGCGCCCACACAGTCGTCGATCGCCGCGTCCGGCAGGGCACCTGGCTCCACCGCGCAGGACCCCACGGCACCGGCGAGACGCAGACTCAGCACCTCGTTGCGATAGCCGGTGCCCCGCCCGTCGTGCCGTACGGCCTGCCGGGTCACGAACGCCACCGCGATCCGCAACGTTCCTGGATCCGGACCGAGTTCCCCCGCCCGGACGCGCTCCACCAGTTCCGCGTACGAGAGTTCCCCGTACGGGGTGGTGGCCGCCGTACGGTCCACCGGGGCGACGGCGGTCACCGGATCACCAGCCCGGAGCGCAGCCCGGCCACCAGCGTCTCGACCCGCTCACGCGCGCCCGGTCCGGCCGGGTCGCCCACCATGACATGGCCGAGATACTCGTTGTTGCTGCCCGCCGACCTGACGGACCGTCCGGGCTCGGCGAACTGTACCTCCAACACGCCCTCTTCATCGGCGAGTCGGCCACCGTCCAGCGCTTCGAGGGTGCCCGATGTCTCCGGTACGAGGAAGCCCACGGCGGCGCTGCGCAGCCCGGTCTCCCGGCGCCGCAGATCGGGTTCCCGGCCGAGGGCGACCTCGACGGCCGCCGCGGCGAGATCGATACCCGTGACATGGCGGACCAGTTCGGTGATGCGGTTCCCGGCGGGCCGGGGGTTCACCTCGACCACCCGCGGACCGGCCGGGGTCAGCTTGATCTCGGTGTGCGCCACGACGCCGTCGGTCAGCCCGAGCGCCTTGAGCGCGCCCAGCGCGGTCTGCTCGGCGGCCTCCGCGTCGGCGGCCGACAGGGCGGCGGGGAACATGTGCCCGGTCTCGATGAACGCGGGTGCCCCGCCGACGCTCTTGTCGGTCACGCCCACGACCCGCACGGCTCCCGCGTACGACACGGTCTCGACGCTCACCTCGGGCCCGGTCAGCAGCTCTTCGAGGAGCACGGCGGGCACCCGGCGCTGCCCCCGCGCGTTCAGCGGGAAATCAGCCAACGCCCGTACGGAGGCGGCGAGTTCGGTCTCGTCGTCCACGCGCCGGACATACATGCCCGCGCACAGGTCGACGGGCTTCACCACCAGCGGATAGCCGATCTCCCGGGCGGCCCGGGCGAGGTCGGCCCACTCCTCGTGGAGGGCGAAACGGGGGCCGGGCACATCGGCGTCGGCGAGGACACGACGGGTGGCGTCCTTGCGGCAGGCGTCCGCCACGGCCTCCGGCCCGGGCCCGGGGAGCCCGAGGTGCCCGGCGATCCGGGCCACGGTGGGGAGGTAGTAGTCGCAGGACGAGATCACCCCGTCGAAGCCGAACACCGAGTGCAGGCGCTCCACCTCTGGCAGGAGGGTGTCCACGTCGTTGGTGTCGGCCGTGACGACGTTCCGCGCGCCGAGCAGCGGGTGGGCCGTGCCCTCGGGGGCCGCGCGCAGATAGTGGTGCAGGTCGCGGGTGAGGAACGTGAACTCGTGACCGCCCTCCCGGATGGCCCGTGGGAGCAGTCTGCTCATCGATCCGACCCAGCTCTCGACCACCAACAGATGAGCCACGGCTCCCCTTTTCGTGCGGTGCGTTCAGGCGTCAGGGCAGCCCGACGACACCTCGACAAGGAGGTGCCCGGGTTGACATGTGCACCTTATCGATAATCGTTTTCATTGTCATGGGGGAGGGGTGGGTGAGGTGAGAGAGCGATGAGAGCGGTGTAATCGGTGGGATCGGAGGCGAGGGCGGCCTACCCGATCTGCACCACACGAGCCCAGTCGGGCGGGTAGTCCGGTACGTAGTCAGGGTCGTCCTCGTCCCAGGTGGAGCGCTCGTGGTGCCGGGGGAACAGGCCCACCACGGTCCGGCACGGCGGCCGGTAGCTGGGCCAAGGGGTCTGGCCGTCCGTGAGGGCGACGATGACATCGGGCCGGGGGTGGCTGCGCAGCGCCTTGGCGAAGCCGGCGCGGAGGTTCGTACCGCCGCCGCCCAGCAGCGGGATGCCCTCGGCCCGGCACAGCGGATGGGCGATCCGGGCCGCCGCGTCGCACGGGACGACGGTGACGAGGTCACGCCTGCCGCCCACGGCACGGGAGATCGCCGCGACCTCCAGCAGCGCGCTGCCCAGCTCCGCGTCACTCACCGACCCGGAGGTGTCGATGATCACGGAGACATGCGGGGGCCGGCGCCGCAGGCTCGGCAGCACCGCACCCGGCACACCGGCCGAGCGCCGCGACGGCCGGCCGTAGCTGTAGTCCTCGCCCGCGCCGGGCGCGGAGGCCGCCGACCGGACCGCCGCGCCGAGCAGCGCCCGCCACGGCTGCGGCGGATGGAACGCCTCCTCCGCCCAGCGCTGCCAGCCCTCGGGAGCGGACCCCGGGCGGCCGGTGATGCCCTGCGCCACCCGGAACCGCACCGCGTCCCGCTCCTGCTCGCTCAGCCCGTGCGCCCCGTCCGGCCCCAACTCCCAGTCACGCTCCAGGCCGTCGGCGCCACTGCCGCAGTCCAGCCACGCCAACTCGGCTGTCTGCCACCCCAGTTGGAACTGCCGCAGATAGCTCTCCATCAACTGTCCCGTGGGCAGGCTCAGGGTCGCCGGTTCCACGACCCCCTCCGGCTTGACCAGTCCCTCGCCGTACACGTCGTCGTTGATCTCGCAGTCGGCGGCGATGTTCATCCGCAGCCGCTCGCCGGGGCCGGTCAGCCCGCGTTCCTTGGCGACCCGGTCGCT
Organism: Streptomyces sp. NPDC107538; assembly: GCF_055657445.1. NCBI lineage: Bacteria > Bacillati > Actinomycetota > Actinomycetes > Kitasatosporales > Streptomycetaceae > Streptomyces > Streptomyces sp. NPDC107538. Next base: position 417,314 of record NZ_JBVKAY010000001.1, read on the forward strand.
GCGCCCGTGATGGTCGCGCAGCAGATGCGACACCTCGTGCACCCACACCCCGGCCAGCTCCTCCACCGGCGTACGGTCCACGAAGCCGGGGGAGACATAGCACCGCCAGTAGCGGTCCACTCCCATGGTGGGCACCTGCCGGGACTCGACGGGGTGCAGCGCGAACAACGCCGTCGCGAGATAGGGGCGGACCCGCGCGGCCTGCAGCCGGGCGGCGAAGAGCTTGTCGTAGTCGAGGGTCGGCGTGCCCGGGGTGTCGGGCACGCCCGGGGTGCCCGGGGCGCCGGGCGTGTTCGACGTGTCCGCCGCTCCGGGGCCGAGGCCCGCGTTCACCTTCCCGTCCGTGCCGGCGCCCACCTCCGTGCTCGTACTCGTGTCGGCGCTCGCCTTCGCGCTCGTATCCGTGTCGGTGCTCATCGGCGGGACCTCGTCTTCGTCGCTGTCTTGGCGCGGGCCGCCGCCTCGTCCGCGCGGCGGGACAGGGTGACGACTCCGGCGAGGTTCTCGATCGCCGCCGGCACGTCCCAGTCGTCGCGGCGCAGCGAGGCGAGCGTCGTCGCGGGGACGACCACCAGGTCCGGGGCGCCGGTCTCCAGCGCCCGGACCAGCAGGGCCCATGCCGCGTCCCAGCGTTCCCTCTCCGGGCGCGCCCGGACCGCCGCGACCACGCCGTCGAGCACCGCCTGCCGCAGATCCCCGCGCTGGGGCAGCTCGGCCGCCCCGGGGTCGGCGAGCAGCACCTCGGGATCCGGGAGGTCCAGCCGGTCCAGACTCGCCAGCAGCTCAAGGCCCGGACCGTCGCCCACGGTGCCCCTGACCAGCAGGGACAGCACATCGCGCGAGACACCGGAGGCGGTCGCGAAGGCGATCAGATGCAGCGACATCTCCCAGCTCCGGGGCGACGGCCAGGGGCCGCCCCGCCGGGTCTCGCTGTTGGGCAGCTGATGCACGAGCTTGGGGCGCGCGGCCAGCAGCGTGCACACCGCCCGCCGGGCGAAGTCCACCGCCTCCGACAGCCGATCCGGCGCGAGCCGCGGCAGGGTGGCCCGCGGCCAGGTCCCGCCGAGACCCCGTACGACGACCTCGTGGTCGTGGGTCCACTGCAGGTGTACGAACCGGTTGGCCAGCGGCGGGCTCAGCTCCCAGCCGTCGGCCGCCGAGGAGCGCGGGTTGGCGGCGGCCACGATCCTTACGCCGGGCGGCAGTTGGAGCGAGCCGATCCTGCGCTCCAGCACGAGCCGCAGCAGCGCGGCCTGGACGGCGGGCGGTGCCGTCGACAGCTCGTCCAGGAACAGCAGCCCCCGGCCCGCCCGCACCAGCCGCACCGCCCAGTCCGGCGGAGCCATCGGCACTCCTTGCTCGGCCGGGTCGTCGCCCACGATCGGCAGCCCCGAGAAGTCGGACGGCTCGTGCACGCTGGCGATCACGGTCGTCAGCGGAAGGTCCAGGGCGGCGGCGAGCTGGGTCAGCGCGGCGGTCTTGCCGATCCCCGGCTCACCCCACAGCAGTACGGGCAGATCCGCGGCGACGGCGAGCGTCAGCGCCTCCAGCTGGATGTCGGGGCGCGGTTCGGTGGTCGTGGTGCGCAGCAGGGTCAACAGGGCGCCCGCTGTGTCGAGTTGGGAGGCGGGGCCGGCCGGGCCGACGGGGCTGTCGGCTTCGGTGAAGGTGGTGGGCAGGGCGAACGGTGTGCATGTGGGCATGGGTGATCACCTTGGGGTGTGTAGTGGGCGCGTAAGTGAGTGAGTGAGGGTGCGGTCAGAAGAAGGTCGCGACGCGGGGGCGGCGCTGACGGGACGGGCGGCGTCCCACGTTGGCGCGGACCCGGTCGCGGGTGAGATCGGTGAGACCGGCCCGGTACAGGCCGTAGGCGATCCGCCGGTGAGCCGCCGACTCCAACTCGTCCCGCAGCGCGCCGTCCCGCAGGACCGCCTCGGGGCCGAGGAGCCCTTCGACGACGGCCAGCGCACCGGCGATGTCCCCGTGGTCCAGGCGTTCGCGTACGCCGGAGAGACAGTCCGGGCGACGGTGTGCCTCGTCGATGGCCCGCAGACAGGGGAGCGGCGTACCGGTCAGCTCGACCAGCAGTTCCTCGCGCCGGAGTTGGGCCGGGTCATGGTCCAGGGCGACGAGGACGCCGTCGACCAGGCCGATCCGGTGCCGCTCTCCCCGGCACTCCACGAGCCGCGGCTGCCCGGCCCGGTCCGGCGGCTCGGCCGGGCCCGACCGCACCTGGTCCGGCACCAGCGCCGACGCGACCAGCGGATGCAGCCGGCCGACATCGATCGCCCCGGCCCGGATCAGCTCCAGGTCGGGCAGCAGCCAGGTCGCGGCGTCGGGCAGCACGGGCAGCGAGCCGAGTGCACCGTTGTCACCGGTAACGGGCGTGATGCGCAAGGGGGTTGGGGCGGTGCCGGTGCCGGTGCCGGTGCCGGTGGTGCCGGTGGTGGCGGTGCGGCCGGGGTCGCGGCTGCCGTCTCCGTTGCCGCCGCCGAGGTCGATGTCGGCGTCGGTGTCCGCGTCCGCGCCGAGGTCCAGCAGGAGCCGGCGTCGGGTGCCGTACCGTACGAGAACGGTCCCGGTGGACCGTCCCTCGGCGCGCAGCACGAGCGCGGCCTCGTCCGCCCACCGTGCGACGGCGCACCCATGCTCGGCGGCCACCAGAGCCGGATCGTCGGACTCCGGCCGATCCGCCCCGGCGTCGTACGACCGCGGCGAGCCCGGCCCCGGCCGGAGTACCTCCGGTTCGCCCGCCCCTGACCCGCCCGCCCCCGGCGCCCACAGGCCAGGCGGCCGGTCCGCCCCGGAACGAACGCGCAGCTCATCCGTCCTGCGCGCATCCCACAGATGCCGATGCAGATCGAGCCGGTACCGGCGGCTGGGGCGAGGGTGGGGATGCCCGCGGGCCCCGGTCGCGGCGTGGGACCCGTCGCGGGACCCGTCCCACAGCGCGAGGCCGATCCGCTGGCCGGCGTCGGCCCAGGCGGGCGGGGTCCGGGCCACGAGGTGCACGGGATACGGACCGGCGCGCCCCGCCGCCCGATACCGGGCCAGCGTGAGGGTGAGCCCCGGACGCAGCAGCCCGTCGGGAGCGATCCTCGGCATGTGCCAGCGCAGCAGATCCGGGGCCAAGTGCCGGAGGTCGTCCCGGACTTGGGCCGCCAGCTCACGGCCGTGACCGCTCGACACGGTACGCAGGTCGAGATCGATGTCGATACCCGCGGCGGCGCACGCCCCGGCCCAGTCGCCGACGGCACGGCGGGCGGTCGCGGTCTCGATCATGGAGGGTGGCACGGCGAACTCGCGCACGCGCACCCAGAAGGAAAGCCGGAAGTCCTCGTTCGCCTGATCAGTGAGCATCAGCACTCACCTTGCGCGGACGAGACCCCCGATCTGGCAAGGGAAGGAGTAGTCATCGCGGTGATCGTAACGCCGCCCGCGCCGACCGCGCATCCCTATTTCGATCTGGTGCGCGTGCGCACCCGGTGACACCCTGGACGGGCCCGTAGAGGTACGTCCGCGTCGATCGTCCGTCCCCGGAGGCCGCCATGAGCCAGCCGTCCGTCCTCGCAGCCCTGGTCTCCGGGATGCGCAGCGGCGCGATCGAGGTCGTGGACCTCACCTCGCCGCTGTCGTCGGCGACGCCCGTGATCCAACTGCCGCCCGAGTTCGGCCAGACGCAGGTGTTCGAACTGGAGGAGATCAGCCGGTACGACGACCGGGGCCCGGCCTGGTACTGGAACAACTTCCGCAGCGGCGAGCACACCGGCACCCACTTCGACGCCCCCGTCCACTGGGTCACCGGAAAGGATCTCGATGACGTGGCGTCCGTACCGGCGCGACGGCTGATCGCCCCCGTGGCCGTGCTCGACTTCGCCGAACAGTCGGCCGCGGACCCGGACTTCCTCGTCGAGGTGGACCACATCAAGGCCTGGGAGGCGGCCAACGGCCCGCTGCCCGACGGCGGTTGGCTGTTCCTGCGCACCGGCTGGGACGCCCGCGGCCACTCCCAGGAGACGTTCCTCAACGCGGACGACGGTGGCCCGCACACCCCCGGTCTGGCACCGGAGTGCGCGCGCTGGGTGGCCGAGGAGACCCCGGTGATCGGGCTCGGCGTGGAGACGGTCGGCACCGACGCCGGACGCGCGCACTCCTTCGACCCGGCGTTCCCCTGCCACTCGTACTTCCTCGGCAACGACAAGTACGGCCTGACCCAGCTCCGCAACCTGGACGCACTGCCCCCGACCGGCGCCGTCGTCATCGCCGGGCCCCTGCCGATCGTGGCGGGATCGGGGGCGCCCGCGCGGGTGCTCGCCCTGGTGGAGCGCCCGTGAAGGTCGCCGAGGCCGTCGGCCGGGCCCTGTACGCGTCCGGTGTCGACCATGTCTTCGGCGTGGTCGGCTCCGGCAACTTCCATCTGACCAACGCGCTGGTGGCGGCCGGCGCCCGCTTCGTCGCCGCGCGCCACGAGGGCGGCGCGGCGACGATGGCCGACGCCTACGCCCGTACGACCGGGGGTATCGCCGGTCTCAGCGTCCACCAGGGCCCCGGCCTGACCAACGCTGTCACCGGCATCGCCGAGGCCGCCAAGAGCCGCACCCCGCTGCTCGTCCTGGCCGCCGAGGTCACCCAGCCGCGCTCCAACTTCCACATCGACCAGGACGCGCTGGCACGGGCGGTGGGCGCGGAGACGGCCCGGGTGACGTCGGCGGAGACAGCGGTGGGGGAGGCCTGCGAGGTCGTACGCCGCGCACTGCACGACCGGCGGACGGTCCTCCTCAACCTGCCCCTGGAGGTGCAGGCCCTGGAGATCCCCGAAGCCGGTCCGGCGTCCGCCGTCGCTCCGCCGCCCGCACGCGTGCCGGTCGCTCCTGACCCTGCCGAAGTGGCCGCTGTGGCAAGGGAGTTGGAGAAGTCTCGACGCCCGGTGTTCGTGGCCGGCCGGGGCGCCCGTACCCCCGGTGCCCGCGACGCGCTCACCGCCCTCGCCGACCGGCACGGTGCCCTGCTCGCCACCTCGGCCGTCGCCCACGGCCTCTTCCACGACAGCCCCTGGTCCCTCGGTATCTCCGGCGGCTTCGCCTCTCCCCTGACCACCGAACTCATCCGGGGCGCCGACCTGATCGTCGGCTGGGGCTGCGCCTTGAACATGTGGACGACGCGTCACGGCACCCTCGTCGCCCCCGACACCACCGTCGTCCAGATCGACGACGACCCCACCGCGGCGGGCCGCCACCGCCCGGTCCACCTGGCCGTCACGGGAGACGTGGAACTGACGGCCCGCGGCGCCCTCGCGGCCACCGCCGGCGGTACGACCGAAGTACTCGCCCGGGGCTACCGCACCCCCACCACCGAAGCCGCCCTCGCCGCCCGCGCCCGGTGGCGGGACGTGCCGTACGACGACGAGGGTGACGGGGAGCGGATCGACCCGCGCACCCTGAGCATCGCCCTCGACGACCTGCTCCCCGCGGAGCGGGTGGTCGGCGTGGACTCGGGGAACTTCATGGGGCACCCCAGCGCCTACCTCTCGGTCCCGGACCACCAGGGCTTCTGCTTCACCCAGGCCTTCCAGTCCATCGGCCTCGGCCTCGCCACCACCATCGGCGCGGCCCTCGCCCGGCCCGACCGCCTGCCCGTGGCGGCCCTCGGCGACGGCGGCTTCCTGATGAGCGCCGTCGAACTCGACACCGTACGACGCCTCGGCCTGCCCATGGTGATCGTCGTCTACGACGACGAGTCCTACGGCGCCGAGGTCCACCACTTCGGCCCCGCCGGCCACCCCCTCGACACGGTGACCTTCCCCCCGACCGACCTCGCCGCCCTGGCCCGCGGCTACGGCCTCGACGCCGCCACCGTCCGCACCCCCGCCGACCTCGAACCCCTCCGCCACTGGCTCACCGGCCCCCGCACCACCGCCCTCCTCCTCGACGCCAAGGTCACCCGTGCCCATGGCTCCTGGTGGCTGGAGGAGGCGTTCCGCGGGCACTGACCAGGTCACGCATGGTGTACGGGCGGCACCGGCGCCCAAGTGGTGACGCCCAGGGCACCGGCGTACGGTCGAACAGTGAACGCGGCGGTGGACGGGACCGTTCACCGGAATCTGCCTTTGCGATACGCCATGAGCAATCCGCAGCCGACTTCCTCAGTGCGCACCACCACCTCGGAATCAGGTGGTGGTGGGAGTGCGATGGCGCTGTTCGTCATCGCGTCCTGTCAGTTGATGGTGGTGCTGGACATCACCATCGTGAACATCGCGCTGCCGGACATCCAGCAGTCGCTGGACTTCTCGACGACGAGCCTGGCGTGGGTGGTCAACGCGTACACGCTGACGTTCGGCGGGCTGTTGCTGCTGGGCGGGCGGGCCGGGGACATCCTCGGCCGGCGGCGGGTGTTCATCTTCGGTGTGCTGCTGTTCGTGCTGGCCTCGCTGCTCGGCGGTCTCGCCCAGAACGCGGGCCAACTCCTCGCCGCCCGGGCCCTCCAGGGCGTCGGCGGCGCCATCGCGTCCCCGACGTCCCTCGCGCTGATCAGTACGACGTTCCGCGAAGGGCCCGAGCGCAACCGGGCGTTCGGGGTGTTCGCGGCGGTCTCGGCGGGCGGCGGCGCGATCGGGCTGCTCGCCGGCGGTGTCCTCGTGGAGTGGCTGAACTGGCGCTGGGTGCTGTTCGTCAACGTGCCGATCGGACTGCTGATCGTGCTGGCCACCCCCCGCTGGATCAGGGAGTCCGAACGCCACCCGGGCCACTTCGACATCACCGGCGCGCTGACCTCCACCCTCGGCATGGTGCTCCTGGTGTACGGCTTCATCCGGGCCGCGCAGGAAGGCTGGCGGGACGGGCTGACGCTGGCCTCGTTCGCCGGGGCCGTCGCCTTCCTCGCCCTGTTCGTCCTGGTCGAACGGCGGTCCAAGCAGCCGATCACGCCGCTGCACATGTTCCGTGACCGCAACCGGGCGGGCACCTACGGCATCATGCTGTGCCTCGCCGCCGCGATCTTCGGCATGTTCTTCTTCCTGACCCTGTTCGTGCAGAACGTGCTGGACTTCAGCCCGCTGCAGGCCGGACTCGCCTTCCTGCCGGTCAGCGCGGTGATCGCGGTCGGCGCCGGACTGGCCTCGAAGTTCCTGCCCACCTACGGGCCCAAACCCTTCATGGTGGTGGGCGCGATCCTGTCCGCGGCCGGGCTCGCCTGGCTGACGCTGACCGACATCCACTCCACCTACGCCGGCAGCGTCCTCGGCCCGATGCTCGTCTTCAGCCTCGGTATGGGCATGGAGTTCGTGGCGCTGACCCTGATGGCGCTCTCCAACGTCCCCACCCCGGAGACCGGCGCGGCCTCCGGCCTCCTCAACGCCACCCAGCAGGTGGGCGGTTCGCTCGGCCTCTCCATCCTCGTCACGATGTACGGCACGGCCAGCACCAACGAGGCGGAGGACCAGGTCCCGGACTTCCTGTCCCAGGCGACCCCCGCCGAGCGCCTGGAGTTCGAACGCACCGGGCAGCTTCCGCCGCCCTGGTCCCACGAGGTCCTCACCGCGGGCGTCTCGGCCGCCTTCGTGATGGCCGCCATCTTCACCGTCGTCGCCGCCCTGATCGCCGTACTGGCCATCCAGGTCCGCCCCTCGGACCTGGAGCGGCTGAAGGGCGACGGCGCCGGCCCGGGCCCGGGCTGACGTCGGCGGGCCGGCGGTGTCACTTCGCCGTGGGCGGCGGCCCGGCCCGCAGGCCGGCCATGACGAGGTCGAGGAGGCGGGTGGCGCGGGGCCGCCAGTCCTGGGGGTCGAGCTGCCAGAGGCCGGCGATGGCGAGGAAGAAGTCGTCCGTGGTGACGCCGGGGCGGATGGTTCCGGCCTTCTCGCCCGCGCGGAGCAGGAGTTCGGCGGCCTCGGTCACCGGGGCGTGCCCCGGCCTGTCGGGGCTGTCGGAGCCACAGGTGGCCTGGCGGATCGCGTCCGCGAGGCCCGCCTTGGTGATGGCGAACCGGGCGAGGTCGTCCATCCACGCGCGCAGCGCCCGGTCCGGCTCATGGCCGGCGAGCAACTCGGCGGCGGAGTCGGCGACCTGCCGCGTCTCGTGCCGGTAGAGCTCCAGGACGAGGGCCTCCCGGGTGGGGAAGTGGCGGTAGAACGTGCCCTGTCCGACGCACGCCTTCCTGGCGATCCGGCTCAGGGGGACGTCCGCGCGGCGCGTCAGCTCGACCAGGGCGACCTCCAGGATGCGCGCGCGGTTCCGCTGTGCGTCCGAGCGCAGCTCGGCGCTTTTCCTCTGCCGCACACGGCCTCCTCCCGGGTCCTGGCCGAAACCCGCACTTGCTAAGCGGACAACTGTCCAATACGTTTTCCCGGAGAGGACAGCTGTCCGGTTGTTTCATCGTAGCCTCGGCGCGCCCGGCGCCGGCACCCCCGGCTGTCCCCGTTCCCGACTCGACCGCCTGCCGGAGCGGGTCCCTTCGACATGCCCCGGATACGCGAAAGAAGGCTGATCATGTCCCCAGCCACCTCCTCGACGTACAGCGCCATCACCCTGACCATCAACGGCGAGAAGCACACGCTCTCCGTCGACCACCGCACCACCCTGCTCGACGCCCTGCGCGAGCGGCTCGACATGACCGGCACCAAGAAGGGCTGCGACCAGGGGCAGTGCGGTGCCTGCACCGTCCTCGTCGACGGCCGTCGCCACGTGTCCTGCCTCCAACTGGCCGTGGCGGCCGAGGGGCGGGACATCACCACCATCGAGGGCGTCGCCGACGGGGACGAACTCCACCCGGTGCAGCAGGCGTTCCTCGATCTGGACGGCTTCCAGTGCGGCTACTGCACACCGGGGCAGATCTGCTCGGCGATCGCCGTGATCGAGGAGCACGCTGCGGGCTGGCCCAGCGCCGTCACCGGCGACGTCCGTCCCCAGGCGGCGCCGCCACCGCTGAGCGCCGAGGAGATCCGGGAGCGGATGAGCGGCAACCTGTGCCGCTGCGGCGCCTATGTGTCGATCGTCGAGGCCGTCGCCCGCGCCGCCGCTGACAGCACCGCGAAGGCCAAGGAGGCCGTGGCGTGAGGGAGTTCGACTACCAGCGGGCCCACGACGTCTCCGGCGCGGTCGCCCTGCTCGGCGCCGACCCCGAGGCCCGCTTCCTCGGCGGCGGCACCAACCTCGTCGACCTGATGAAGACCGGCGTCGAACGGCCCGCCCGGCTCGTCGACGTCCGTGAACTCCCGCTCGACGGGATCGAGCCGACCGCGGACGGCGGCCTGCGGATCGGCGCGACCGTCACCAACAGCGATCTCGCCGCCCACCCCGAAGTCCGGCGCCGCTACCCGGCGTTGACCCAGGCGGTCCTGGCCGGCGCCTCCGGGCAGCTGCGCAACATGGCCACCGTCGGCGGCAACCTCCTCCAGCGCACCCGCTGCGGCTACTTCGCCGATGTCACCAAGCCCTGCAACAAGCGGGCCCCCGGCAGCGGTTGCCCCGCGATCGAGGGCGAGCACCACAACCACGCGATCCTGGGTGCCTCCGGGCACTGTGTGGCCACCCACCCCTCCGACATGGGCGTGGCGCTGGCGGCCTTCGACGCCGTCGTGTCGTACGAGACGGCCGACGGGCCGGGCGAGCTGCCCTTCGCCGACTTCTACCTCCCGGTCGGCGACACCCCGCACATCGAGACGGCCCTGCCGCCGGGCGCCCTGATCACCGGCGTCACCCTGCCGCCCGCGCCGGTCGCCGCGCACTCCCGCTACCGCAAGGTCCGCGAGCGCGCCTCGTACGCCTTCGCCATCGGCTCGATCGCCGCCGCGCTCGACGTCCGCGACGACGTCGTCCGCGAGGCGCGGCTCGCCTTCGGGGCGGTCGCCTCCCGGCCGTGGCGGGCCTACGCCGCCGAACGCGTGCTGACCGGCGCCCCGGCCGACGCCGGGACCTTCGCGGCCGCCGCCGACGCCGAACTGGCGGACGCGAAGCCGCTGCCGCACAACGCCTACAAGGTGACTCTCCTGCGCAACCTCGTGGTGGCCGTCCTGTCCGAACTCACCGCCGACCCCACCTCCGAAACCTCGGAATCCGCGTCCGAACCCACCTCCGACCCCGGGGAGGCCACCCGATGACCACCGCCCCCACGGCGCACCAGCAGGCCGTCGGCACCGCGCACACCCGTGTCGAGGGCCGTGACAAGGTCACCGGAGCCGCCCGCTACGCCGGCGAGATCCCCTTCACCGGACTCGTCCACGGCTGGCTGGCGCTCTCCACCGTGGCACGCGGCCGGATCCGCGCCATCGAGACCGCCGACGCGCTCGGGATGCCGGGCGTGCTCGCCGTGCTGACCCATGAGAACGCCCCGCGCGTGGAGACCGACTACACGGGCCTCATGGGCATGAAACCCGACCCGACCACCGCCGTCTTCCAGCACGACCGGGTGCCGCACCTGGGCTGGCCGGTCGCCCTGGTCGTCGCCGAGACCTCCGAACAGGCCCGGGAGGCCGCCGAGGCCCTGGTCGTGCACTACGAACAGGAGCCGCACGACGTCGCGTTCACCGCCGGGCACCCGGACGCGTACCCCGCGGGCGCCTTCGGTCCGGCGGCGATCGAGCAGGGTGACCTGGAGGCCGAACTCGCCGCGTCCGCCGCCGTCGTGGACGCCGAGTACACCACCCCCGAGGAACACCACAACCCCATGGAGCCGCACGCCGTGACGGTCCGCTGGGACGGGGGCCGGCTCGACGTCTTCGACTCCAACCAGAGCACCATGTGGGTCGCCGGTGAACTCGCCAACCTGTTCTCCCTCGACCCCGCCTCCGTACGGGTGCGCTCCGAGCATGTCGGCGGCGGGTTCGGCAGCAAGGGCGTCCGCGCCCACCAGGTCGCCGCCGTCATGGCCGCGACCGTCCTCCAGCGCCCGGTCCGGGTCGTCATGACCCGGCGTCAGATGTTCTCCCTGGCCGGCTACCGCAGCCCCACCACCCAGCGGGTCCGCCTCGGCGCCGGCCCCGACGGACGGCTCCGCGCCCTGGAGCACACCTCCCAGAGCCTCACCTCCACCGTCCACGAGTTCGTCGAGTCCGGCGCCGGACCGGCCCGGGTGATGTACGGCGCCGACGCCCACCACACGGTCAACAAGGTCGTACGGCTGGACGTACCGACCCCGACGTTCATGCGGGCGCCGGGCGAGGCGCCGGGCTCGTTCGCCCTGGAGTCGGCGGTCGACGAACTCGCCGAGAAACTGGGCCTCGACCCGATCGAGCTGCGGGTCCGCAACGAACCCGAACGGGGACCCGTCTCCGGCCTGGAGTTCGCCGGCCGCAATCTGCGCGCCTGCTTCCGCGAGGGCGCCCGCCGCTTCGGCTGGGCCGACCGCGACCCGCGCCCCGGAGTACGCCGCGACGGCCGCTGGCTGCTCGGCACCGGCACGGCCGCCGCCTCCTTCGGCGCGGGCGCCGGACCGTCCACGGCGGCCGTGACCGCCGAGGCCGACGGCACCTTCACCGTGGGGATCAACGCCGCCGACATCGGGACCGGCGCCCGTACCGCGCTCACCCTGGTCGCCGCCGACGCCCTGGAGGTCGTACCGGACCGGATCCGGGTACGGCTCGGGGACAGCGACCTCGGCCCGGCCATGATCGCCGGCGGCTCCATGGGCACCCGCTCCTGGGCCTGGGCGGTCACCCTCGCGGCCGGTGAACTGCGGCAGCGCCTCGCCCCCGGCGAGGACGTCCCGCCGGGGGGCCTCACCGTCCGCTCGGACACCACCGCCGCCCTCGGCGCCCTCGCCCAGAAGGAACGCCACTCCTACGGCGCCCAGTTCGCCGAGGTCGCCGTGGACCCCGCCACCGGCGAGGTACGCGTACGCCGCATGCTCGGCGTCTTCGCGGCGGGCCGGATCGTCAACCCGCTCACCGCCCGCAACCAGCTCGTCGGCGGCATGATCTGGGGCATCTCCATGGCCCTGCACGAGGAGGCGGTACGCGACCGGGCGTCCGGCGGCCACTACGGCGCCGACCTCGCCGGCTACCACGTGGCCGCGCACGCCGACGTGCCCGTGGTCGAGGCGGACTGGGTGGACGATCCCGACCCGGACGACCCCGTGGGCATCAAGGGCATCGGCGAGATCGGCATCGTGGGCGCGGCGGCGGCCGTCGCCAACGCGGTCTGGCACGCCACCGGCGTCCGCCACCGCCGGCTGCCGATCCGCCCCGACCGCGTGCTGACGGCGGGCCGGGATGCTTGACCTGGCCGCCGAACTGAGCGTGTGGGCGCGGGAAGGCCGGGACTTCGCCGTCGCCACCGTCGTCGCGGTGAGCGGCAGCGCCCCGCGCGGCCCCGGCGCGGCCCTCGCCGTCTCCCGTGAGGGTACGGCGATCGGTTCGGTCTCCGGCGGGTGCGTCGAGGGCGCGGTGTACGAGCTGTGCCGGCAGGCCCTGGAGGACGGCGAGACCGTCCTGCAGCGCTTCGGCTACAGCGACGAGGACGCGTTCGCCGTCGGTCTGACCTGCGGCGGTGTCATCGACATCCTGGTCACGCCCGTCACCGCCGGATCACCGGCCGGGGCGGTCCTGGGCGCCGCGCTCGCGGCCGCCGCCGAGGGTGAGCCGACGGCCGTCGCCCGGGTCGTCCGGGGCCCGGCCGAACTCCTCGGGCACGCCCTGCTCGTACGGGCCGAAGACGACCGTCCGCGAGAGCCGGCGGGCGCCTCCGCGTACGAGGGCGGTCTCGGCGGACACCCCGGGCTGGACCGGACGGCCGCCGCCGAGGCGCGGGCCATGCTGGACGGCGGCCGCACGGGCACGGTCGAGCTGTCCGCGGACGGGGCGCACTGCCCCGGCGGGGTCACCCTCCTCGTGGAGACGAGGGTGCCGCCGCCCCGCATGATCGTGTTCGGGGCGATCGACTTCGCGGCGGCCCTGGTGCGCGCGGGCAGGTTCCTCGGCTACCACGTCACCGTGTGCGACGCGCGCCCGGTCTTCGCCACCCGGGCCCGCTTCCCGGACGCCGACGAACTGGTCGTGGACTGGCCCCACCGCTATCTCCGCCGGACCGCGACCGACACCCGCACGGTGCTCTGCGTGCTCACCCACGACGCCAAGTTCGACATCCCGCTGCTGACGGCGGCGCTGCGGACGCCGGTCGCGTTCGTGGGGGCGATGGGCTCCCGCCGCACCCACGCCGACCGCGACCGGCGGCTGCGCGAAGCCGGCCTCACCGACCGGGAGCTGGCCCGCCTCAGGTCCCCGATCGGGCTCGACCTCGGCGCCCGTACGCCCGAGGAGACCGCCCTGTCGATCGCGGCGGAGATCGTCGCGGCCCGGCGCGGCGGCACGGGCGTCCCGCTGACCGGATCGGGGACACCGATCCACCGGGACGCGGGGGAGCCGGCGGAAGGGGAGCCGGAGCCTGGGGTGTTGGAGTCGGGGGAGCGCGGGGCCGTGGTGGCGGCCTGAGTACGTCGGCCGGGGCGGCTGAGTACGCGGCCGGATGCCCGGTGCCGGGCGCCGCTGGTGCACTGTCGTCATGGACACGCACCCCTCGCGCCCGCGCCCCCGCCGCAATGTCACCGCCACGGCCACCGCCACCGGTTCGGCCCTCGCGGTGGCGCTCCTGCCGCTGGTGGTCGGCGCGCTGGTGGCCCGGTCGGCCGGCGCCGACCCGATGGCGTCGGTCAACGCGCTGATCGCGGGCGGCGGGGAGCGCGCGAAGCTCTCCCGGAGCCAGCTGCCCGTCCTGCGGAGCATCCGTACAGCGCCCCGCAGGGCGGTCGGGCATCTCGCCCGGCGGTCGTCGGCGCACGGCCGCCGGGCGGGGCTTCGGCTACTGGCCGGGCGTGAGGACGTACGTGTTGAGGCTGCTCACGGTGGTGAGCGGTGACGGCGAGCCCAGCTCGTAGCGGTCCACGGCGAGGTAGTTGGGCTTCTTGCGCGCGGCCGGGGTGCAGAAGTTCTGCGCGCGGTTGCCCAGCTTGGCGTTGTCCGTCTCGGCCGTGCCACTGATCGTGTAGTCGCGGAAGTGGTTCATCACGAACAGCGGGTGGAAGGCGGCCGAGTCCGTGGTGAGCGGGCGGCTCGTGCCCCAACGGCTGTAGCAGGACCAGTCGGAGCCGCCGAGCCCGCCGCCCATCGACCAGTAGTTCTCCACCGTCCACTCGCGCTGGTACATCACCCCGAAGGTGTTGCGGGTGGCGTAGCCGGCGGAGACGTCGCTCGCGCGGGTGCGGTCGCTGAAGACCAGCAACTGCTTGCCCCGGGCGGCGAGATCCGCCATCGTCGGCCAGCCGCTCGTCGCCACGCCCTCCTGGTCCGGCCGGTACAGCACGTCCGACAGCCCGCTCACGGACGCCAGCGACGACTTCAGCACGTCGGAGGCGGTGTAGTCCTCCAGGAAGACGGTGACGAACTGACCGGGGTTGGCCTTGAGGAAGTCGACCATGCGCTTGAGGTCGGTGGCGAGCGGAACCGGGCTGCTCACCCCGTCACAGCTGTTGTGGCAGAGCACGGCCTGCCCCGACACGGTGTAGGCGTCCAGCATGAAGCCCCGTACGCCGTCCGTGAGTTGTTGACTCACCCCGCGCGCCTGGTTGGGGAAGAGACTGACCGGGAACGAGGCGAAGTTGCCGTCGACACCGTTGGCGTAGGCGTTGTGCGAGGTGAGGAAGGCGACCTGGTCGAGGGTGCGGGTGTCGGCGGACGGCATGGCCGACGTGGCGTAACCGACCGGCGTGAGGTACCAGCGGGCGTAGTCACCGCTCGACCCGAGCTGTACGAGCGCGGAGTCGGAGGACGAGCCCGTCAGATACTGCGAGGTCCCGGGCACCTCGATGGTGTAGGTGCTGTTCGCGGCCTCGGTGATCGTCCACGTGGTGCCGTCCGCGCCGCAGGTCGTGGTCACCGCCGAGGTGCCGCTGCGCCCCAGACAGATCCCCGACTCGTCGAGGTTGCGCAGCTGGTGGCCGCCGCCGACGGCGACCGGCGTCCACTGCTGGTGGTCCTCGTTGCCCTTGGGGTTGTGCGCGGCGACCGTACCGCCGCTGTCCGCCGCGTTGAGGCCGGTGACGGAGTTCTGCAGATAGACCGAGTACGTCGGGACCGCCGCGGCGGCGGGGCCGGACAGCGCGAGGGGTGCGCCGAGGGCGAGCGCGGTGACCGTGCACAGGGCGCGGGTACGGCGGCGGGTACGGGGTCGGGGACGGGTCAGGCTCACGGGGGTCCTTCCACTCCGGCGCGCCGGGGCACGGCGGCGGGTTGATGTCAGAGGCATGACACACCGCGCACCGGGTCGCGCACCAGCCCCGGCACATGAAGACCTTGTGAGCCGAACTCGTCGTCACCGAACCGGACTTGGCCGAGAACGGTTTGAGATTCAAGCAAGTCTTGGGGATTCTGTGCAGAAGATCTGATTAAACTCTGGAATCCGTTCGAAGAGAGACCGCACGTGAGTGAACCGACAGCCCCCGTCTGCCCGCAGTGCGGCACGCCCCGGGCGACGGACGGCACCCCCGCCTGCGCCTGCGGGCGCCTCGCGTCGGACGCTCACCGGGACGACCGCACGGCCCAGGCCGAGGCCGCGGAGGACTTCGATCCGGTCCGCATCCGCCCCTTCGTAAAGGTCGGTGGCGAGACCGCTCCGGCCGACAGCCTGGAGGAGCCCGAGGACGAGCCGGACGTGGCGACAGCGGCGCCCGTCGCCACGGCCCGCGCCCTCGACGAGCGGTTCGCGGCCGACGAACAGCTTCTGGGCGACGCACCACATGCGGCCGACCGCGCCGACGGCGGCCGTCGGCACGGTCGAGCCGCGCTGGCCGCCGGGGCGGGCGTCGCCCTGGCGGCTGTCCTGGTGATCGGAGGGGTCACCGGCGGATTCTTCTCGTACGAGGCGCCCACACGGGACGGTTCGGGCCCCGGCGACATCCGGGCGGACCTCCCCGAGGCGGCGGCCGGAGCGCGGACGGCGTCGTCGACGGTGACCCCCTCCTCCTCCACCACCACCTCATCGGCCTCGCCGTCGCGGACCGCGTCCCCCTCGCCGGAGGCGACCCCGACCGAGAGCCGGGCCACCCCCACCCGCTCCACCACCCCGACCAGGACCCCGTCCGACAGCGACGCCACGGCCACGGCGGCCCCCGCGCCGACCCAGTCCGCCGGACGGCCCCCCGTCCTGGACCTCGGCGACCAGGGCGCCGAGGTCACCGAACTCCAGCTCCGCCTGGCCCAGATCGGCTTCTACAACGGCGAGGCCGACGGCGACTACGACCGCGAGGTCCAGAGCGCCGTCCGCGGCTACCAGCTGACCCGCGTCCTCCTGGAGGACGAGTCCGGCGTCTACGGCGAAGCCACCCGCGCCTCGCTCGAAGCCGAGACGTCGGAGCCCTGACGCCCGCCCGGCGTCACCAGTAGTCGGGCAGGCTGTAGCGCTCGGTGTGGGTGGCGTGCCACTCGTGGTTGCCGGCCACCCAGGCGGCGAGCCCGGTGGCGTAGCGCCCGGTGAGCGGGCAGGTGGCGGACAGGGCCGTGGACTCCTCCTCGAACGCGTCCATGATCCGGTTGTGGATCTCCACGGCCTGCAGATAGGCGGCCTTCAGCCCGCACCGCTCGTTGGCGGCGATCACCTTGGGCAGGTTGAGGTGGTCGGGGTCGTTCGCCATCTCCCTGGCGAAGGAGTACAGGTCGTTGACGATCGTGGCCGCGTTCCCGGCCAGCGCGGTGATCCGCTGGACCTCGGGCCGGGCGTAGAGGGCCTCCGGCAGCTCCCAGCCGTCCACGGCGTCGACGACCGCCAGACAGGGCCGGAAGTTGTTGAACTGCCGCATCACCAGGTACTCCCACACCTGTGGCAGGTGACCGGCCTCGGCCCAGGCGGCCTCGCCGAGATACCCCAGATGCAGCCGGGCGAGATCGTGCACGAGCCGGTCGACCTGGCTGGGGGTGGCGAGGGCGGCGTAGTCGCGCAGCGCGTGGTGGTACGACCGCAGCGGACCGTCGGCCCGTACGCCGTGGCCCCAGCGCTCCTCCGTCGCGGGGGTGCTGTGCAGCGGGTCGAGCGCCGACTGGGCCATCAGCAGCCGGGCCCCGAGACCGCGCGGCGAACCGCCCTTGCCCTCGTCGACCTCGCAGTAGAGGTTGTCGACCAGATGCTCGGCGAGCAGCAACTTCCCGGCGGCGGTGAGGTGTTCGAGGCCGACGCCGCCCGGATGCGCCAGTACGATCGCCCGGCCCAGCCCGAAGCGCGCGAACTGCCCGCTCCACTCCCGGGGGAACAGCTCCAGCCGCTCCGCCCACTCCTCCAGCCTCCGGTCGACCTCCGCGACCTTCGCCGGGTCGGCGGGCACGGCGGGCCGGTGGCGCAGCCCGGGGACCGCGCCACCGCGCCGGTCCCGCCGGGTACGGGCGAGGCCGGGCGGCCCCGGCAGCCGGGTCCGGGGCGGCGCGTCGGCCACCGACGGCTCGCTCATTCCGGCATCCAGCCGATCTGTACGTTCTCCAGGATTCCGGCGGCGTCGGGCACCAGCACGGCCATCGAGTAGTAGGCGGTGACCAGATAGCTCATGATCGCGGTGGTGTCGATGCCCATGAACCGCACGTTCAGCGACGGCTCGAACTCCTCGGGGATGCCCGTCTGGCGCAGCCCCACGACGCCCTGGTCCTTCTCGCCGGTGCGCAGCGCGATGATGCTGGTGGTGTGCTGCGGGGTGATCGGGATCTTGCTGCACGGGAAGAGCGGCACCCCGCGCCACGCGGGCATCTCGTGCCCGTCGACGTTCACCGTGCCGGGCACCAGACCGCGCCGGTTGCACTGCCGGAAGAACGCAGCGATCGCCTTCGGATGGGCCAGGTACAGGCGGGTCTTGCGGCGCATGGAGAGGAGTTCGTCCATGTCGTCCGGGGTCGGCGGCCCGGAGAAGGTGCTGATGCGCTGCCCGTAGTCGATGTTGTGCAGCAGCCCGAACTCGCGGTTGTTGACCAGCTCCCACTCCTGGCGTTCGCGGATCTCCTCGATGGTCAGCCGGAGTTGCTGCTCCGTCTGGTTCATCGGGTGGTTGTAGAGGTCCGCGACCCGGGTGTGGACACGCAACACCGTCTGGGTGAGGGAGAGTTCGTACTCGCGCGGCGCGAGGTCGTAGTCGACGAAGCCACCGGGCAGCGTCAACTCGCCCACGTGCCCCGCCTCCAGGGGAACATCGGCCTCGCCCTTGCGGTTCATCGGCTTGCGCTGCCGCTCGACGAACGCCTCGAACTGCGCCGCGAGGGACGGTGTGCGCTCCACGAACGCCATCAGCACGTCCCAGTTGAGCGCCAGCACCACCCCGGCCGTGTCGGCCCGCACCGAGCTGAGCCACAGCGGGTCGGCGTGCCCGATGGCCTCGTCGCCCAGCCCGTCACCGTCGCTGATGACGCCGAGGACCTCTTCCTCGCCGTACTTGCCGGTGGTGTACCGCGTGAACCGGCCGTGGACCACGAGATACGCCTCGGTCACCGGCTGCCCGGCGTCCACCAGCACCTGGCCGGCGCGCACCTCCCGCACCCGGAACTTCGCGGAGATCTCCCTGAGGGCCGCGAGGTCGGCGTAGCCGCGCAGCGCCGGCAGTTCGGTGAGCGTCTGCGGGATGACCTTGACGTCGTCGGCGCCGTTCTGGTCGAACTGCACCCGGCCCCGGCCGATCCGCAGTTGGAGCCGGCGGTTGACCCGGTAGGTTCCGCCCTTGACGTCCACCCACGGGAGCGTCTTCAGCAGCCACCGTGAGGTGATGGCCTGCATCTGCGGTTCGGACTTGGTGGTCGTCGCGAGCTGCCGCGCGGCCTGGGTGCTGAGGCTGGTGAACTGCGGTTCGTCGGCTGGTTCCGGTGCGCTTTCGGCGGAGTTGACGGGGGCGGTCACATTCCCTCCCGATCGGTGGGCGCGGATGCGCGGACATGCGGGGACGCGTCCGGAGACGGACGTCGTCCACTGCGGGGGCGCGGAACTCGGGTGGCGCGCTTACGACGTGGTCGTGGGCGGATTCCGAGGCGACGGCCGCCGGAAGGCGGCTGTGGGGCGACATGTGCGGATGGGCGGAACGTGTCGCAGACACAGCCAAACAGGCGGGGCGGCCGGTCGGGCACCGCGTGAAAGGGGCGACTTCGCGTCCCAAGGATGCGGAAACCACCGAACGAGGCAGACCTGCGGCCGCCGTGTGCCCGCGCGCCCCGCGTTCGCCTCCCGCGACCGGCGCGGAAAGCGCGGAGGGCGCGGAAGGCGCACGGTGGGCCACGCACGCCGAAGGGGCCGCCCGGAGGCGGCCCCTGATCAGCGGTGATTCACCGGCCGGCGGTCACCCGTGGCTCACCAGCGCGGCAGCCGCAGCTCGTACCCCGGCTGGATCCGGCGCATGTACCCGGTGTCGTCCCGGGACCGCATCCCCGAGTCGACGTACAGCCTGTGCAGCCGTTCGAGGGCGTCGTGGTCCAGCTCCACGCCCAGCCCGGGTCCGGTCGGCACCGCGACCGCCCCGTCCCGGATCTCCAGCACGCCCGGCACGATCACGTCGTCCGCCGAGTTCCACGGGTAGTGCGTGTCGCAGGAGTGGTCGAGGTTGGGGATGGCCGACGCCACATGGGTCATCGCGGCCAGACTGATGCCCAGGTGCGAGTTGGAGTGCATGGACAGCGCCAGCCCGAACGCCTCGCAGACGGCGGCCAGTTCACGGGTGCGGCGCAGCCCGCCCCAGTAGTGGTGGTCGGTCAGCAGCACCTGGATCGCGTCCTGCTCGACCGCCGGCCTCAGATGCTCCCAGGCGACCACGCACATATTGGTGGCGAGCGGCATCGGCGACTCCTTCGCCACCTCCGCCATCCCGGGGATGGTCGCGGTCGGATCCTCCAAGTACTCCAGTACGCCGTCCAGTTGGCGGGCCACATACGTCGAGGTCTCCACCGTCCAGGCGGTGTTGGGGTCCAGTCGCAGCGGCTGCCCGGGGAAGGCCTCCGCCAGTGCCCGGATCGCGGCGATCTCCTCGTCCGGCGGGAAGACACCGCCCTTCAGCTTGAACGACCGGAATCCGTACCGCTGTTGCATCAGCCGCGCCTGTTCGACGACGCCGGCCGGGTCCAGGGCCTCGCCCCAGTCGTCCCGGACCGCAGGGCGGCCGTCGAGCGCGGGGTGTTCGGCCCACTTGTAGAAGAGGTACGCGGCGAAGGGCACGGTGTCGCGGACCCGGCCGCCGAGCAGATCGCTGACCGGGCGGCCGAGGAGCTTGCCCTGCGCGTCGAGGCAGGCGACCTCGACCGCCGAGGTGGTCCAGCCGCGCTCGTGGGAACTGGGCACGGTCGGCCGCAGCACGGTGTCGATCGCGGCCGTGACGGCGGTGGTGTCGAAGACGTCCAGTCCGACCACGGCCTTCGCGGCGGCGTCGAGCCGCTCCAGCCGGACGGTGCCGCCGGTCGACTCGCCGAGCCCCACCGTGCCGTCCTCCAGGACGAGTTGGAGGATCGTCCGCAGGGCGAGGGGCTCGTGGACGCCGTTGGAGTTGAGCAGCGGCGGGTCGCGGAAGGCGATCGGGGTGACGATCAGCTCCCGGATCCGGGTGCCGTGGGTGCCCGGGTTGCCGGTGCCGTTCGGGGTCACGCGCCCACCACCTCCAGACCGTGGCCGATCAGCGTGGCGAGCCGGGCCACATGCTCCGGCGTCGGGTCGACGAGCGGGGCCCGTACGCCGCCGACGTCCAGGCCGCGCAGGGTCACCCCGGCCTTGACCAGCGCCACCGCGTACCCGGGGACCTCGTCGCGCAGGGCGACCAGCGGGCCGTAGAACTCGTCGAGCAGTGTGGCCACCAGACCTTCGTCGCCCTCGGCGAGCGCCCGGTGGAAGGCGAGGGCGATCTCGGGGGCGAAGGCGAACACGGCGGAGGAGTACAGGCCGACGCCGATGCCCTGGTAGGCGGGCGCGGTCATCTCGGCGGTGGGCAGCCCGTTGAAGAACTGGAAGTCGTCCGTGCCCGGCACGGCCCGTACCGCGCGGACGACGCGGTGCATCCGCTCGATGTCCCCGATGCCGTCCTTGAGGCCGACGACCCCGGGCAGGGCGGCGATCTCGGCGGCGGTGTCGGCGGTGAGCCGGGCCGTGCCGCGCTGGTAGAAGACCACCGGCAGCGCGGTGGCCCCGGTGACCTCCTCGACGTACCGCACCAGGCCCCGCTGCGGTGCGCTCACCAGATAGGGCGGCAGCAGCAGGATGCCGTCGGCGCCGGCGCGTTCGATCCGGGCGGCCTGGTCGCGGGCGACCGGGGCCGGGCCTCCGGCGGCGGCCAGCACGGGCACCCGCCCGGCCGTCACCGCCACGGCGACCCGGGTGGCCCGCTCGATCTCCTCGGTCGTCAGCGCGTGGAACTCACCGGTGCCGCAGGCGACGAACACGCCCCCGGCACCGGCCGCGACCCCGGCCTCGATGTGCTGTGCGAGCCGTTCCTCGTCCAGTGAACCGTCCGCGGCGAACGGTGTGACCGGAAAGAACAGCACTCCTTGGAACTTCATGTCTCCCTCGATTACGGGGTTGGTGGGGGTCAGCCCTTCGTGGCCCCGGCGGCGATGCCGGCGACCAGCGAGCGCTGGAGGAGCAGATAGACGAGGAGGCTGGGCACGAGCGCGATGACCGCGCCCGCGAGGACGACGCCCGAGCCGACCTCGGGGTCGGTGCGCAGGATGGAGAGAGCCACGGTGACCGTGTAGTCGGTGGGGTCCTTCGCGGCGATCAGCGGCAGCAGGTACTGGTCCCAGATCATGATGAAGCCGAGGACCCCGGCCACCCCGAGCGCGGGCTTGCACAGCGGCAGGACGACCTGCCACAGCATCCGCAGCTCACCGACACCGTCGAGGCGCGCGGCCTCCTCGATCTCGGTCGGGATGTCCTTCATGAACTCGGTCAGCAGCATCACCGAGAAGCCCCAGGCGCCGAGCGGCAGGATGACGCCCCACACGGTGCCCTTCAGATCGATGCCGACCACCGGGACATGGCCGAGGACCAGGGACAGCGGGATGGCGATGACCTCCTCGGGGAGCATCATCGTCAGCATGAACAGGGTCATGATCAGCGCCTGGCCCCGGAACCGGTGCCGGGCCAGCGCGTACGCGGCGAGCACGCACACCGTGAGCTGGAGCAGCAGTCCGCCGCCCGCGATGACCAGCGAGTTGGTGAAGTAGTCCCAGATACCGCGCTCCCCGGCCACCCGGAAGTTCATCAGGGTGCTGTCGTGCGGGAGGAACGTGAGCGACGAGCCGCTGGGGTGGGTGCTCAGGGCGCCGGAGAGGATGGTCAGGAAGGGCACGGCGAAGACGCCGAGCGCGATCGCGCAGAGCACGATCCGCAGCACCCAGGAGGCACCGGGCCGGTCGTTCCAGCCGAGCGCGGTGTCGAACCGGGCGGGGGTCGTACGGGCCTGCCTTCCGGTTCTCGCGTTCGATGTGCTCGATGTGACGGCCTCGTCGGACGACGACGGCGTCCGGACCGGGCCGAGGGCCGGTGCGCTCATCGCACGTCCCCCCTCTTGCGGAAGTAGTTGACGGAGACGGTGAGCAGCAGCGTCACCGCGAGCAGGACGACGGAGGCCGCCGACGCGCCGCCGATGTCGTTGCGGGTGAAGCCGAGGGTGTAGGCGCGGGTCATCCACACCTCGGTGGACCCGGCGGGACCGCCGCCCGTGAGGACGTACACCTCGGTGAAGACCCGCAGACCGCGGATGGCGGCCAGGGTGAGGACGATGCCGATGGCCGGCCGGATCGCCGGCAGGGTCACGTACCGCAGCCGCTGCCACAGCGAGACGCCATCCATCGCGGCGGCCTCGTACAACGTGCGGTCCACGCCCGCGAGTCCGGCGAGGATGATCACCATGTTGTAGGGGGCGGTCATCCAGATGCCCATCACCATCGTGGCCCAGAGCGCGGTGTCCGGGTTGTCGAGGAACGGGGTCGGGCCGAGGCCGAGGAAGCCGAGGGCGCTGTTCACCAGGCCGTCGGAGGTCGGGTAGTACATCAGCCGCCACAGCTCGCCGACGACGGCGGTCGCGGTGACGACCGGCAGGAAGACGGCCGTGCGCATGATCTTCAGCGAGCGGGCCTGGCCCTCCAGGAGCAGGGCCAGGAAGAAGCCGACGGCGATCGCGCCGAGCGACTGGCCTATGCCGAGGAGCAGGGTGTGGCCGACCGCGTCCTGGAAGCGGTGGTCGGTCAGGACCCGGGTGTAGTTGTCGAGGCCGACCCACTTGTCCCCGAGGAAGGGCCGTACGTCGAAGAAGCTGAGCCAGATGCCCTTGCCCATCGGCAGGAACTTGAAGACGAGGGCGAGCAGCAGGCCGGGGGCCAGGAACAGCCAGGGCAGGACGGCCTTCTTGCCGAAGACCCGCCTGAGGAGCGCTCTGCGCCGGTCGGGCGCGAGGGCGGACGCGGTGGTCGCGGTGGTGGCGGTCATTTCAACAGGTCCTGGTCCTTGAGGTCACCGGCGAGGGTGTCGTTGAGTTCCTTGAGACTGGAGCGCACGTCGCCGCCGCAGTACGTGAAGACCGCGTTGAGGGCGTCGGCGGTGTCCTGCTTGATCGGCGCGAAGTCGGGCGCGTTGGGGAACTGCTCGGAGGCGTCCTCGTAGGCCTTCTGTACGACGCTCCAGCGCGGGTCGTCCCGTACCTGGGCCGCGTCGAGCGTCGCGTTGACGGGGATGCGGACCACGGGCTGGTTCTTGCCCGTCATGGCGAGCTTCTGGCCCTCGGGGGAGATCAGGAAGGCGGCGAGGGCCTGCTCCTGCTTCGTCTTGCCGGTCTTCGCGCCGAAGTAGATGTTCTCGCCGTCGGCCAGCACCGTGGACCCGGCCGGGCCCGCCGGGAAGGGGACCACCTCGTACGTGTCCTTGCCGGGCGTGGTGTCGTAGGTGGCGATGTTGTACGGGCCGGTGAGGTACATCCCGGCGTTGCCGTCCTGGAAGTTGGTGGCGGTGCCGGTGATGGCGCTGACGGCGCCGGGCTGGATGACACCGTTGTCACCGCAGAAGAGGTTGTCCTTCATCCAGCTGACGGTGCGCACGGCGGCGGCCGAGTCCATGGCGGGGCGGTAGCCGGTGCCGTCCTTCTCGATGATCTTGGCGCCGCCGGACCAGAGGAAGCTGGCGCCCCACCAGGCGGCGTAGCCGTTCTGGGCGCTGCCGGGGACGACCATGCCGTAGGTGTCCTTCTTGCCGTCGCCGTCCGGGTCGCGCTCGGCGAAGGCCTTCGCGACGCTGAGCATCTCCGCCCAGGTCGTCGGCGCCTTCAGGCCCAGCTTCTTCAGCCAGTCCGTGCGGATCATCAGGGTCTGGGCCTGACGGGAGTACGGGATGCCGTAGTGCTCGCCGTCGACGCCCACGGTGGAGGCCCAGGTCTTGGCGGTGATCTGGTCGTGGCCCTCGATGGAGTCCGGCTCGATCGGCTTGAGCAGGCCCTGGCTCTGGTAACTGCCCATCAGTGCCGTGTCGTTGATCATCACGTCGGGGAGGTCCTTGGTGGACGCCCGGCTCTGGAGCTGCTGGTCGAAGTTGATGACCGGCTGGTAGTCGATCTTGATGCCGGTCTTCTCGGTGAAGGCGGCGAACACCCGCTCGTACGTGGCGGCCGGGTCCGGATTGCTCCGGGTCCAGACCTCCAGCGTGTTCGGGTCACCGCTTCCGGCGCTGTCGGACCCCGATCCGCAGGCCGCCGCACCGAACGCGAGTCCCGCGACGGTGATCATGGCGGCCAGGCGGCGACTTCGTCGGCGAACGCCCATGGGCACACTCCGTTGTTCTCCCGGGCCGTCCGCCCGGCTGTTCATATCCGTGAACTCACTTCACGAATCTAAATGATCGGCCAAGCTACGGAGCGTTTCGTTCGCATGTCAAGACATGCGGCGGAGATTTCACGGGCGTCACACCCGACCCCTGCGGGATCCTGTGAGGCGTCCGAGGGCAGGAGACGGGAAGCCCGCGGCGCACGACATCGGGAGGTGGTCCGCCGTGACCGACCGCACGGCACCGAGTGCCCTGGCCGCCCGGCTCACCGGCCGCACGGCGACCGGCGAACGCCGACGCTCCGGGACCCTGACCGAGGTCGCCCTCGACGACGGCCGGACGGTCCTGGTCAAGCTGGGCGACGGCCCCGGCGCCGCCCGGGCGGAGGCGGCGGGGCTGCGCTGGCTCGCCGCGACGGACACGGTCCCCGTGCCCACGGTGTACGGCCATGACGCCGACCGTCTGGTGATCGCCCTGGTGCGGCAGGGGGCACCGAGTGCCGAGGCCGCCGTCCGACTCGGCGCCGACCTGGCCGCCCTGCACGGCGCGGGCGCGCCCGCCTTCGGCGCCCCGCCGCCCGGCGGCCCACGGGAGGCGTACATCGGACGCGCGCCCATGCAGAACATCCCGGGCCCCGACTGGCCGGCCTGGTACGCCGAGCACCGCGTCCTGCCGTATCTGCGCGCCGCGGTCGACGGCGGTACGGTCCGCCCGGCCGAGGCGGCGGTCTTCGAGGAGGTCTGCGCCCGGCTGCCCGACCTGGCGGGCCCCGCCGAGCCGCCCGCCCGGCTGCACGGCGACCTCTGGAACGGCAACGTCCTGTGGGGCGCCGACGGCCGTGCCCGGCTCATCGACCCGGCCGCGCACGGCGGCCACCGCGAGACCGACCTCGCGATGCTGGCCCTCTTCGGCTGCCCCCACCTCGACGCGGTGCTCCGGGGCTACGAGCAGGCCGCGCCCCTCGCCGACGGCCGGCGGGACCGCGTGGGCCTCCACCAGCTCTTCCCGCTGCTGGTGCACACCGTGCTCTTCGGCCGGGGCTACGCGGAACAGGCCCTTCGAACGGCTCAGGCGGCGCTCGCGCGATGAGCGCGGGCGCCGCCCGGAGCGACGTAGGCGGCGAGGAGAGCGAAGGAACTCGGTTTCATTTGGAGTGAATGAGAAGGAAGCCCCTTCATGGCCTCGCCGCCGGCCACGCTAGCACTCAGTGCGGGATCAGGTCGCGCAGATTTTCGAGGGTGATGACCCGGGAGTCCGGGTGCAGCCCCTCGGGGCGTTCGAGACCGATGTACGTCACGGGCTCGTCCGGCACCGCCCCGCCGTCCCACAGCTCCATGATCGTGGTGTCACGGCACATCAGGTCGGCCAGGAAGCCCACCGTCAGCTGCTCCCGCTCCACGAGGGCCCGCACCAGCTTCGACACCGACGCCTGGTTCTCCTCGACCCGGTTGGCCGACGAGAGGCCCTTCAGATACAGGTGCAGCCACTTCGCCCGCCACCGGCCGTCGTCCCCGCGCCGGAACGCCAGCGGCAGCGCCACCCTGCCCACTCCGCGCAGGTCGGACTTCATCCGTACCGTGCGCGGTTCGAACGGCCGGCCCTTCTGCTCGCCGTCGCGCAGCATGAACCCGAAGAACGACTCCTCGACCTCCTCGAAGCCCTCGCCCGCGTAGATGTTGACCTGCGGCACGATGAACGTGCTGCGCACCCGCTCCAGCGTCAGGTCGATGAACTCCGAGGCCCCCTCGGGCGCCTCGGTGACATCGCCCGAGTGCCGGCCGCCGACCGCCGTGAGGGAGGTGTAGGACAGCCAGGAGTCGGTGCTGTAGTCGGAGTGCAGGAGCAGCGCCGACAGGTCGTAGTCGGTGCGGTGCTCGGTCTCCTTCCAGTACACGAAGAAGCGCAGGCGCTCGCCGTCGACCTCGGAGACCGAACCGCGCGGCAGCACACCGAGCCCGGCCGCGGTCGCCCGGCCGCTCAGCGGCAGCGCCACGTCCAGCACGTCGGGGTCGAGCAGCAGCCGGTCCGGCACCGGGAGCCGGCCGCGCAGCTCGGCGTCGAGGGCGGCGATCAGCCGGTCGCGGTCCGCGTCCGGCACCGACGGCCGGAAGTCGGGGGTCACCCAGGCACGGCCCCGGCGGTTGACGAAGACCCGGAGTTCACCGCTCTCCCGCACCCGGTTGTGGAAGTGCTCGCGCACCGCGAGCACGACCCGGCCGGAGACCTGCGGCGCGGCCTCCACCGCCGCGGCCACCACCGCGTCCCGCTCCGCCTGGTCGGCGGCGATGCGCAGCAGCAGGTCCAGGGCACGGAACAGCTTGCCGGGAGCGGACGTCAGCAGGGTCGCCGCCCCGACGACGTCGAACGCGTCGAGCAGCTGCTCGACCCGGCTGTCGAAGGACCGCGCCTCCTGCTCGCCCCGGGCGACGGCGAACACCTCGGCGGCGTGCGGCCAGCGCGGGTACTCGTGCGGGTGCAGCCGCTCACCGAGCCGCTTGAACGGCTCCCGGTGCGCGTGCACATCGGCGAGCTTCGCCGGGTTCGCCGCGACCACGGCGTCGAGGCCCGCGAGCAGCCCCCGGCGCACCGGCCGCGACAGCTTCCGGAACCGGGTCGGCTCCTGGAGGGTCACATCACCGCCGGACAGCGCGCAGGCCAGCCGCAGCACATCGGTGACGGTGTCCAGGAGCAGGTCCGCGCCCACGCCGAGCCGGGCCTCGTTGACGACCGCCCGGTTCTCCCGCACCGGGATCCGCTCCGGCTGCGGACCGAGCGCGCACCGCCCGGCGAGCACCTTGAGGTCCCCGAGGTGCTCCTCGCCCAGCGGGGTCGTGCTGCCCGCCAGGGCCAGATACAGGGCGGTCAGCTCGTCGTCCAGCTCGCGGCCGAGGTGCAGCACGGTCACCCGGTCGCCGGCCGAGGCGATCAGCTCGTCGTGGGCGGCCAGCATGTCGTCGTACGTGTGCTGGTACCTGCCGTACCTCGGGAGGGTGAGCAGGTCCACCACGCCCCGCACCACCTGGGCGATCGTGGCGGCCCGGGTCGTGTCGTCGCTCAGCGCCTGGGCGACGCACCGCATCCAGAACTCCTCCGTCTCCGGCACATTGGCCGGGAAGTCGATGAAGTAGGAGTTGTGCCGGACGTGGTCGCCCACCATCTCGCGCACGGTGCGCAGCGTCCGCGTGGCGGTGTGCACGACCGCGGCCTCGGACAGCCCCGACAGGCGCGCCAGCAGATCCGTCGACAGCTTGAAGCCCACCGACATCAGCGCGGTGTCGAACTGCCGCGCCACGGTGGCACCTTCCCCCGCCGACCCCCTGGGGGCGGGAAGACGATGAGTGTGCCGGAGGACCAGCGATTCGGGATTCTGCGCCATTCCGGGATGATCGCAGAGGTGTGCGATGCGACGCACAGGGGTTTTCCGCTCCCCCCGCGCCTACACCTGTACGTGCGCCTCCAGCCCGCGCCGCGCATGCGCGAGGAACCCGGCGAGGGCGACCTCGAAGGCCGCGTCCGCGCGCCCGGCGCCCACCGCGTCCAGCGCCCGGGCCAGCCGGGGTGTCGCCGACTCGTCGGTGATCTCCCACATCGCCACGGGGGCGGCGAGGTCCAGAGCCGAGCCCAGGACGACGTTCTCCAGGGCGACCAGTACCGGCATCACGTCCGGGAGGGGGAAGCCCGCGTCGAGGAGCAGGGTGACGGCCCGCTCGTACTGTTCGAGGACGCGCGGGGCCCGTACCGGGGAGGTCATCAGCAGCGGGATGGCCCGGGGGTGGGCGGCGAAGGCGGCGCGGTAGGAGCGGGCCCAGGCCTCCAGGGCCTCGTCCCAGGGGCGCAGATCGAGGGCCGAGACGTCGATGCCCGCCGCCACCCGCTCCCGCAGCAGCTCCACGATGCCGTCCCGGCCGTCCACATGGTGGTACACCGAGCCGGTCTGCACCCCGAGCCGCCGGGCGATCTGCGGAACGCTGAACTCGCCCTGCTCATCGAGGAGTTCCAGCGCTGTGGTGGTGATGCGCTCCCTGTCGAGCAGGGGGGTGCGCGGCCGTCCCATGGTGTCCGTCCCCTCCGGGGTCTTCCCAGTAGTCCAGGTGAAGGCTACATTGCGAAAACCGAAAGCCTTTAGGTTTACGGGCTCAGGTCACCCCGCACGGCCCGGTATCCTCGTCCCTGCCCGCAGCCAGAAGGGCTTTCCCTCATGACTGTCACCCCCGACGCGACCGCCGCCGGCCCGGCCCGGAACGCGGCCTCCCCGGCCCCGTCCCTGCGCACCGGCACGCTCGGCACCACCGACATCGCCTTCTTCGTCGTCTCCGCCGCCGCCCCGCTCACCGTGATGGCCGGCGTCGCCCCGCTCGCGATCCTGATGGGCGGCATCGGCGCCCCCGTCGGCTATCTCCTCGCCGGGCTCACACTCGCCGTCTTCGCCGTCGGCTTCACCACCATGAGCCGCCATGTCCGCAGCGCCGGCGCCTTCTACGCGTACATCACCCGCGGCCTCGGCCGCCGGGCCGGCATCGGCGCCGCGCTCCTCGCGCTCATCGGCTACAACGGCATGGAGATCGGCGTCTACGGCCTCCTCGGCACCGCCGCCCGCGACACCGCCGGCGCCCTGTTCGGCACGGACATCCCCTGGCTGCCCGTCTCCCTCGTCGGCCTGCTGCTCATCGGCTGGGCGGGCTACCGGTCCATCGACTTCGGCGCCAAACTCCTCGGCGTCCTGCTCGTCGCCGAGACCGGCATCCTCGTCCTGCTCGCCGGGGGAGTGCTGATCAAGGGCGGCGCCGACGGCCTCTCCCTCGCCTCCTTCGCCCCCGGCAACGTCATGGTCTCCGGCATGGTCGCCGTCCTGGCCTTCGCGTTCGCCGCGTTCACCGGCTTCGAGTCGACCGTCATCTACCGCCGCGAGGCCCGCGACCCGGCCCGTACGGTGCCCCGCGCCACCTACCTCGCCATCGGCTTCCTCGGCCTGTTCTACGCCTTCATCGTGTGGACCGTGATCCAGGCCTTCGGCGACGCCCAGGTCATCGCGGCGGCCGGCGCCAACCCCGCCGACCTGTTCTTCTCCGCCATCACCACGTTCGTGGGCCCCTGGGCGGCCGACCTGATGCGCATCCTCATCGTCACCAGCGTCCTCGCCTCCCTGCTCGCCTTCCACAACGCCATCAACCGCTACGGCCTCGCCCTCGCGGAGGAGGGGATCCTCCCCAAGGCCCTGGCCCGCGTCCACCCCCGCCACCGCTCCCCGTACGTCGCCGGCCTCGCCCAGACCGTCCTCGGCGCGATCGTCGTCCTCGCCTTCGCCGCGGCCGGCGCCGACCCGTACATGCAGCTGCTGCTGTGGGTGAACACCCCCGGCATGCTCGCCCTGATGCTGCTGCAACTGCTCGCCGCGCTCGCCGTGCCCTTCTACTTCCGGCGCGTCACCCACACCGAGGGCGCCCTGCGCACGGTCGCCGCCCCCGTCGTCGCGGCGGTACTCCTGACCGGCGCCATCGCCCTGGTCGTCACCCACCTCGACCAGTTCACCGGCGCCTCCACGACCGTCAACACCTTCCTCGCCGCCCTCGTCCCGGCCGTCCTCGTCATCGGTCTCGTCCTCGCGTGGTGGCTGCGCCGGGCCCGGCCCGAGGTGTACGCGAACTTCGCCGCCGAACCGCCGGCCGACCCCGGCGACTGACGCCGTCCCCGGGCGCCGATCACCCTCGGCCCCCGGCCGACGAGCGCCCCTCGGCCGACCGCCGCCCCCGCCTCACCACCGGAGGAGACCTCTCCATGCCCACCGCCGACCTCGTCATCACCGGCGCCCACGTCCGCACCCTCGACCCGGAGCGGCCGTACGCCACCGCGGTCGCCGTCCGCGACGGTCTGATCGCCGCCGTGGGGGAGACGGCGGACGTACGGGACTGGCGCGGGCCCGGCACCGAGGTCGTGGACCTGGGCGGCGGCCGGCTGGTGCCCGGCCTGGTGGACAGCCACAGCCACCCCGTGTGGGGCCTGGACATGGCCACCGGCATCGACCTCACCGCCGTGACCGACCTTCCCGGACTGCGCGCCGCGCTCACCTCGGGCGCGCGGATCGACGGCTGGGTCATCGGCTACGGCCTCGACCACAACGTCTTCGCCGGGCGCCCCATCGACCGCGCCCTCGTCGAGGACGTCCTCGACGGCGCCCCCGCCTTCCTGCGCCTGTACGACGGCCACTCCGCCCTCGCCAGCGGCGCCGCGCTCAAGGCCGCCGGCATCACCGGCCCCCGCGCCTTCGCCCAGCGCTCACACCTCGCCGTCGACCCCGACGGACGGCTCACCGGCCATCTCGTCGAGCACGCCGCGATGGGGCTGCTGGAACCCGTCATGCCCCGGCCGTCCTACGCCGAACGCCGCGCCCGGCTGGGCGAGTTGCTCCGCGAGATGGCCGCCACCGGACTCACCGGCGCCCATGTCATGGACCTCGGCGACCCCGACCTGGTGGGCGCGGTCGCCGAGGAGTCGGTGCTGCCGCTGCGCCTGCGCTTCGCGCCCTGGTGCATGCCCGGCGCCGACGCGGACGACCTCGCGGAACTCGTCGCCCTGCAGAGCCGGGGCGGGCGGCACTGGCGGGTGGGCGGGGTGAAGTTCTTCATGGACGGCACGGTCGAGGGCGGCACCGCCTGGCTCGACCACCCCGACTGCCACGGCCAGGGCACCGACGCGTTCTGGCCCGACCCGGCCGCGTACAGCGACGCCGTACGGCGGCTGCACCGGGCCGGGGTGCGTACGGTGACCCACGCGATCGGGGACGCCGCCGTGCGCCATGTCCTCGACACGGTCGCCTCGCTGGGGCCCGGGGGGCGGCTCGCGCACCGGGTCGAGCACATCGAGTCGGTGCCGGACGAGCTGGTGGCGCGGTTCTCGGAGGTGGGGGTGATCGCCTCCCTGCAGCCGCCGCACACGGACTTCACCCGGGCCGACCTGTCCGACGAGTGGTCGACTCGGCTGGGCAAGGAGCGTGCGGAGCGGGCCTGGCGGTTGCGGGATCTGCGCGACGCGGGTGCGGTCGTCGCCCTCGGGTCGGACTGGCCCATCGCCCCCTACGACGCGCGGGGCGTGCTGGCGACGGCCAGGGAGCCGAGGGGGGCGGCGGCGTCGGGGCCCGGGCTCACGGGGTTGCAGGCGCTGGAGGGCTGTACGACACATGCGGCGCTGGCCGCCGGTGAGAGCGATGTCGCCGGTCGTGTCGCCCCGGGGCTGCGGGCCGATCTGACGGCCTTGGCGGTCGACCCCGTGGAGGCGCCCGCGGACGAGGTCGCCGACGCGGCGGTGCTGCTCACGGTGACCGGGGGCCATGTGGTGCACCGGGGGCTCTGAGGGAGACCGGGGGCTCTGAGGGAGATGGAGGGCTTGCGGTCAGGTCTTGGCCGCAGGCCGTCCGTGGCTGGTCGCGCAGCTCCGCGCCCCTGACGGGGCGCGTCGCCGCCGGCCCGGAGTCGTCAGGCCCCGGCGTCGCGGAGGTCCTTGACCCGCTTCAGCTTGCCCACTGAGCGCTCCAGGGTCTCCGGGTCCACGATCGTCACCTCCACCGTGACGCCCACCCCGTCCTTGACCGCCTGGGTGAGGGCCGAGGCGGCCGACGTCCGCTGCTCCGGGCCGGTGTCCGGCCGTGCTTCGACCCGGACGGTCATATGGTCCAGGCGGCCCCGGCGGGTCAGCTGGATCTGGAAGTGCGGGGCCACGGCCGGGGTCCGGAGCACGATCTCCTCGATCTGGCTGGGGAAGACGTTCACCCCGCGCAGGATGATCATGTCGTCGCAGCGGCCGGTGACCTTCCGCATCCGGCGGAAGGCGGGCCGTGCGGTGCCGGGGAGCAGCCGGGTCAGGTCGCGCGTGCGGTAGCGGATGACCGGCAGGGCCTCCTTGGTGAGGGAGGTGAAGACGATCTCGCCCTCCTCGCCCTCGGGCAGGACGGCGTCCGTGACCGGGTCGACGATCTCCGGAAAGAAATGATCTTCCCAGATGTGGAGGCCGTCCTTGGTCTCCACGCACTCCTGCGCGACACCCGGGCCGATCACCTCCGACAGACCGTATATGTCGACCGCGTGCAGACCCGCCCGCTCCTCGATCTCCCGGCGCATCTCCTCGGTCCACGGCTCGGCCCCGAAGATGCCCACCTTCAGCGAGCTGGTGCGGGGGTCGATGTTCTGCTTCTCGAACTCGTCGAGCAGGGTGAGCATGTACGACGGGGTGACCATGATGATCTCGGGGCGGAAGTCCTGGATGAGCTGGACCTGCCGGGCGGTCATGCCACCGGAGGCCGGGATCACCGTGCAGCCGGCGCGCTCGGCCCCGTAGTGCGCGCCGAGGCCGCCGGTGAACAGGCCGTACCCGTAGGAGATGTGCACCTTGTGCCCGGGGCGCCCGCCGGCGGCCCGGATCGAGCGGGCGACCACGTCCGCCCACAGGGAGAGGTCGTTCTCGGTGTAGCCGACGACCGTGGGGCGGCCGGTCGTGCCGCTGGAGGCGTGCACCCGGCGTACGTCCGCCATGGGCACGGCGAACATGCCGAAGGGGTACGTGTCCCGCAGATCTGCCTTGGTGGTGAACGGGAACCGGGCCAGATCGTCGAGGGAGCGGCAGTCGTCGGGGCGCACCCCGGCCGCGTCGAACTTCTTCCGGTACAGCTCCACGTGGTCGTACGCGTGGCGCAAGGTGGCACGCAGCCGGTCGAGCTGGAGTTCCCGCAGCTGCTCGGGGGCGAGGCGCTCGCCGTCGTCGAGCAGGTCGTGGGGGAGGGGTTCGCCCAGGGCGCTCATCGTGCTCCTTCGTGCCCACCGCACCGTGAGCCGACCGACCATTCGGTTGCCGTGCGTCACCGTCATGTAATCGAGGGGGCTCGGCGCCTGTCAAGAAGGCGCTGATCGCGTACGGGGGGCGTGCGGGTCTTGCCCGGCCGCTCGAATCGCGTCACACTGGTACCGAACGAATGGTCGGTTGGTAGGTCGGTTCGGGTTGGGAAGCTGGTATCGATGAGGACGACAGACTCCGCCGGGGCGCCGTCGCGGGCCGACGAGGGGCCTCCGGACGCCGAGGACGCTCTCCGGGAGCACTTCGAGGCGACGATCGCGCGGGATCAGCGGATCGAGCCGCGCGACTGGATGCCCGAGGGCTACCGGAAGACGCTCGTGCGTCAGATCGCGCAGCACGCGCACTCGGAGATCATCGGCATGCAGCCCGAGGGCGAGTGGATCACCAAGGCGCCCTCGCTGCGCCGCAAGGCGATCCTCTTCGCCAAGGTCCAGGACGAGGCCGGCCACGGGCTCTACCTCTACTCGGCGGCCGAGACCCTGGGCGCGGACCGCGCGGACCTGACGCGGCGGCTGATCGAGGGCCGCCAGAAGTACTCGTCGATCTTCAACTACCCGACGGCGAGCTTCGCCGACGTGGGCGTCATCGGCTGGTTCGTGGACGGCGCGGCGATCTGCAACCAGGTGCCGCTGTGCCGGAGTTCGTACGGGCCCTACGCGCGCGCGATGGTGCGGATCTGCAAGGAGGAGTCGTTCCATCAGCGGCAGGGCTATGAGCTGCTGCTGACGATGATGCGCGGCACCGAGGCGCAGCGCGCGATGGTCCAGGACGCGGTGGACCGCTGGTGGTGGCCGTCGCTGATGATGTTCGGCCCGCCCGACGACGCCTCGCCCAACTCGGCGCAGTCCATGGCCTGGAAGATCAAGCGGCACAGCAACGACGAGCTGCGGCAGCGCTTCGTCGACATGACCGTCCCACAGGCCGACAAGCTCGGCGTCACCCTCCCCGACCCGGAGCTGCGCTGGAACGCGGAGCGCGGCCGGCACGACTTCGGCACCCCCGACTGGGCCGAGCTGAAGCGCGTGATCACCGGCGACGGACCCTGCAACGACCAGCGGATGGAACGCCGGCGCACCGCCCACGAGGAGGGCGCCTGGGTGCGCGAGGCGGCCACCGCCCACGCGGCGAAGCGCGGCGAGCGAGCCCGGAAGGGGACGGCGGCATGACCGGCACGAACAAGGGCGACTGGCCGCTGTACGAGGTGTTCGTACGCGGCAAGCGCGGGCTGAACCACGTCCATGTGGGCTCGCTGCACGCCGCCGACGACCAGATGGCCCTCACCCACGCCCGCGACCTCTACACCCGCCGCAACGAGGGCGTCTCCCTCTGGGTGGTGCGCTCCGAGCACATCGCCGCCTCCACCCGCGACGAGAAGGACCCGTTCTTCGAGCCCAGCGCCGACAAGGTGTACCGCCACCCCACCTTCTACGACATCCCCGACGATGTCCCGCACATCTGAGGAGCAGGGTATGGAGGGGCAGGGCATGGCGGAGCAGGGCAGGGAGGAACAGGGTATGAGTGACGACCACGTCTACCTGACCCTCGCCGAGGGACACGAGGACGACGCCCGCTGGGCCTACGGCACGGGCTTCGAGGACCCGCTGCACGGCGTCGACACGACCGTGCCGGAGGGCGTGGACTTCGCCGAACTGGCCGCCGACTGCGTGGCGTTGGCCGACGACGCCCTGGTCTCCGCCCAGCGGCTCGCCGAGTGGACCACCCGCGCGCCCGAGCTGGAGGAGGAGGTCGCCCTCGCCAACATCGGCCTCGACCTCCTCGGCCAGGCCCGGCTGCTGTACTCCCGCGCCGGGCAGGTCGACGGCACCGGGCGCGACGAGGACGCGTACGCCTACTTCCGGGACGCCGGCGACTTCCGCAACGTCCGCCTCGCCGAACTCCCGTGCGGGGACTTCGCGTTCTCGATCGTCCGGCTGCTCGTCCTGTCCAGCTGGCGCCTCGCCCACTTCGAGCGGCTCACCGGTCACCCGGACCCGGTGCTCGCGGCGATCGCGGCGAAAGGCGTCAAGGAGCTGACGTACCACCGGCAGTACGCCGCCGAGTGGGCCGTGCGGCTGGGGGACGGCACGGACGAGTCGCACCGCCGGATCCGCAAGGCGATGGAGCAAGTCGCCCCGTACTTCGGTGAGTTGTTCACCGCCTGCGACGTACGGGACGAGGTCGCCGCCGTGCTCCGCCAGGTCACCGAGGCGGCCGGGCTGCCGATGCCGGTGTACCGGCCCCTGTCGGGCGCGGGCCGCACCGGCGACCACACCGAACATCTGGCGCCGCTGCTCGCCGAGTTGCAGAGCGTGGCCCGCGCGCATCCGGAGGCGACATGGTGACCACGCCGACCGAGGCCCGCTCCGCCCGGCGCGCCCGGCACATCGCCGAGCAGGTGCCGGACCCCGAACTGCCCATGCTGACCCTCGCCGAACTGGGCGTCCTGCGGGACGTGGAACTGACCGACGACGGCACCGTGGTCGCGAGCCTGACCCCCACCTACTCCGGGTGCCCGGCGATGGCGGAGATGCGCGCGGACGTGGCGGCACGCCTGCGCGCCGCCGGGTACGAACGGGTGGAGATCCGCACGGCCCTGCACCCGCCCTGGACCACCGACTGGATCACCGAGGCCGGCCGCCGCAAGCTCACCGAGCACGGCATCGCCCCGCCCGGCGCGGCCCCCCGAGGCCCGGTCCCCCTCCTCCTGTCCGCCACCCGGCGGTCGGTCGCCTGCCCCCGCTGCGGCTCGGCCGACACCGAGGAGACCTCCCGCTTCGCCGCCACCTCCTGCAAGTCCCTGTGGCGCTGCCACAGCTGCCGCGAGCCGTTCGAGCACGTCAAGGAGATCTGATGGAAGGCCTTCAGGAAGAACCGACGGGAGGCCTGCGGGTGGGGACGCGAGGGCCGATGGGTGCCGCCGAGCCGGCTGCGGCCGCTTCGGACGCGCCCGCGTCGGACGCGGCGGGACGGCCTGCCTCGGGGGTCTTCGGTGTTTTGGAGGTGGCTTCTTCGGGTGACTCCGGGCAGCCCGGGCCGGTCGCCTCCGCCGCCCCCGCGGTGGGCTCGCGCGCCCGCCGCCGCCCGGCCTTCCACGCCCTGCGGGTGGCCTCCGTGCAGCCGCTCTGCGAGGACGCCGTCGCCGTCGGATTCGAGATCCCGGCGGAGCTGGCGGAGGAGTTCGCGTTCGCGCCGGGGCAGTCGCTGACCCTGCGGCGGGAGATCGACGGACGCGACGAACGCCGCTCGTACTCGATCTGCTCGCCGGCCGGTACGGCGCCGCGCATCGGGGTGCGGGTGGTGCAGGGCGGGCTGTTCTCGTCGTGGCTCGTCGGTGACGTACGCCCCGGCGACACCGTCGAGGTGATGGGCCCGACCGGATTCTTCACCCCGGACCTCACCGCCCCCGGCCATCATGTGCTGATCGCGGCCGGCTCCGGCATCACCCCCATGGTCTCGATCGCCGAGTCGGTGCTCGCCGCCGACCCGCGTTCGACGGTGACCCTCTTCTACGGCAACCGCCGCACCGGCACGGTGATGTTCGCCGACGAGCTGGCCGACCTCAAGGACCTGTACCCGGCCCGGTTCCACCTCGCCCATGTGCTGTCCCGTGAACCCCGCGAGGCCGAGATGCTCTCCGGCCGCCTCGACGCCGAGCGGCTCTCGGCGCTGATCGGCTCCCTCGTCGACGTCGGCACGGCGGACCACTGGTGGTTGTGCGGCCCGCACGGCATGGTCCGCGACGCCCAGTCGGTCCTGACCGCCCTCGGCGTCCCCGCCGACCGCGTCCACCAGGAGTTGTTCTACGCCGACGACGAGCCCGTCCGGGAGGCCCGGCACGAGGAGGCTGTCGCCGAAGGCCCGGTCAGCGAGGTCACCGTCACGCTCGACGGCCGCACGACCACGGCCGCGGTGCCGCGCGACCGCAGCGTCCTCGACGGTGCCCAACGCACCCGCCCCGACCTGCCCTTCGCCTGCAAGGGCGGTGTCTGCGGGACCTGCCGGGCGCTGGTCACGACCGGCAAGGTGGACATGCGGCGCAACTTCGCGCTGGAGCCGGCGGAGGTTGCCTCCGGCTATGTCCTGACGTGTCAGTCGTACCCGGTGTCGGAGACGTTGACGGTGGACTTCGATACGTGAGGGTTGGGGGCTGGGTGTCGGGTGCGGCCCGGCGGGGCTTCTCGCGCAGTTCCCCGCGCCCCTAAAAGCCCAGGCCCCTGCGGGCCTGAAAAGCGTCGGGCGCAGCCCATGCTTTTCAGGGGCGCGGGGAACTGCGCGAGAAGCCCCACCGGGCCCGCACCCGACAACGAACCCCACCGCCCCCTCCCCCCGGCTCACCCCTGATGCAGCCGCTCCACCAAGATGTCGATCACAAGCGGCGTACGCGGCCCGAAGCTGAGCAGCACCCCGTCCTCAAGGTCCACCACCCGCCGATCCATCCCCGCCGGCGTCTCCGCGATCCCGGGAATCTTCACCAGCCCGTCAACCCCACCCACCGACTCAAGCCCCTTGCTCATCATGAGGATCACATCGGGCTGAGCCTTGACGAGGGCCTCACTGGTGATCGGAGTGAACGGCTTGTCCAGCCCGGCCCCCACCCCCGCATCCTCCGCCCCGGCCGCGTCGATGAGCGAGTCCGCCCCCGACCCCTTCCCACCGATCAGATACACCGCGGCCGACCCCCGCATGTACAGGAACGCCACCTTCGGCCGGCTCCCCTCCGGCACCGCCGCCCGCGCCGCCTTCAACTCGCCCGCGAACCGCTCGTTGAGCGCCTTCCCGGCGGCGGGGACACCCAGCGCCTCCGCCACCCGAGTCGTCCGCGTGGTCACATCGGAGAGTTCGTTGGCCGGATCGAGGACGACCACGGGAATCCCGGCGTCCCGGATCTGGTCGACGGCCTCACCGGGCCCGGTGTCGGTGTCGGCGAGCACCACGGTCGGTTCCAGCGAGAGCACGCTCTCCGCGCTCACATCGTGCGCCTTGGTCACCTGCGGAAGGCCTTTGGCCTCCTCGAACGTCGCGGTGATGTCCCGGCCGACCACTTTGTCCCCGAGGCCCAGCGTGAACACGATCTCCGCGATGCCCCCGTTGAGCGGAAGAATCCGTGAGGCGTCCTCGACGGTGACCTTCCGGCCGTCGGAGGAGTCGACGGTGACGGGCAGCTTCGGCGTCGGCGCCGCACCCTCCAGCGGGACGAGGGAATTCGTCTTGAGCAGTTTCTGGGCCGCGGCCGCCCGGGCGCTCGCGGACGACGGCGACGGCTTCGCCCCCTTGTCTTCGCTGCCCCCGTCGCCGCCTGCGCATCCGGCCGCCAGCATCGCGAAAGCAACGGCAAGTGCGGCAACTCCCCTTCGGACGATGGTGAGTTGAGGTCTTCCGGACCTACGCATCGGACCGCCTTCCATGTCTACCGCTCCAACCGGGTGTTCGTTTACTTTAGGTTAGCCTTACCTGAGTTTCCTATGGTGGGAGTGCTGACACCGATGCACAGATGTGGCCTACGAGCCCTGCGCGCGGCCCCGGCGGCCGTCGCCGTCGCGAGTGCCCTGATCCTCTTCCCGGCCCCCTCGGCGGTGGCCGCCGGCGGCTCCGCGACCGGCCCCGAGGACCAGAAACTCACCGTCTCCAAATCCGCCGGACTCGACCCGGACGGCGAGACGGTCACCGTGTCCGGCACCGGTTACAACACCGAGAAGGGCATCTACGTCGCCTTCTGCGTGGACAACGGCGCCGGCAAGACCCCCACGCCCTGCATCGGCGGCGTCGACATGTCCGGCGACTCCGGTGCCTCGGTGTGGATCTCCTCCAACCCGCCTTCGTACGGGGAGGGGTTGGCCAAGCCCTACAAGGGCAGCGGGCACAAGGGCACGTTCTCCGTGTCGCTCAAGGTGCGGGCCAAGGACGCCAACACGGACTGCGCCAAGTCCGGTGTGACCTGCTCCGTGATCACCCGCAACGACCACACCCGGGGCGGCGACCAGAGCCAGACGGTCCGTATCCCGGTGACCTTCGCCGGTGCCGACGACGGCGGCAGCGGCGGCGACTCCGGCGCCGACAGCACCGCGACCCCGTCGGCGAGCGCGAGCACGACGACCACCGGCGGTACCGGCACCACCGGCGGCACATCGGGCGACACGACCACGTCGGACGACCCGCTGGCCAGCACCGGCAGCGCCGCCGTCCCGCTCGGCATCACCGCGGCCGGGCTGGTCGCGGCGGGCGGCGCGGCCTGGGTGTGGGCGCGCCGACGCCGTACCGCCGACGCGTCCGGCGCGAGCTGACGGCATGTCGACGACGGACGGCAGCCGTCCACATGACAGTCGACGCCCCCGATGCGGGGCGTTCCGTCGGCCGCTCGGCCGACGTTCCAGGGAGGACTTCGAGTTGATGAACAGACCTGGTGCCGCGGTGACGGCGGCGGGCGTGCTGCTCGCCCTGCTCTGCCAGGGCACGGCGACGGCGCAGGACGCGCCCGGCGCGCCCCGTGAGGTGTCCGGCGGATTCGCGAGCTGGGCGCCGACGTTCGGGGCGGTCGGCGGTGCCGGCGTGACGGTGACGGCCGGGGCGCCCGCCGTGCGCGGCTCCGGCGGCCGTACCTGGTTCCCGGTCGACGGCGGCAGCACGACCCCGAAGGCCGGGGACGCCGACGTCGGCTTCGACGGCTCGATCCGGCTGGCCGGCACCGGCACGGACACCCTGACCCTCAGCGAACTGCGCCTGCGGCTCGACGGCGGCACCGGCGCCCTCCGGGTGCGGGCCGAACGGGCGGGGGAGAGCGGCGACTTGACGCTGGCCGAGGTCGATACGGGTTCCGCCCCGCCGACCGTGCGCGGCGGCGGTGCGACCTGGTCGGGCCTCAGTGTGTCACTGACGGCCGAGGGCGCCGCGCTGCTCGCCGAGTGGAGCGGTCAGGCGTACACGGCGGGGGACGAACTCGCCCCGCTCGACGTGACCGTGGGCACCGGCGCCTCCGGGGCCGGGCAGTCGGAGGACCCGCCGGGCGACGCGTCCGGCGACGACGCATCCGCGCCCGGTCCGGACGCTGACACGGACACGGACACGGACGGTACGACGGCACCCGGCTCCGAGGGGGCCGCAGCGGACACCCTCTCCGCGGCCGTGAAGTTCACGAGCCTCGCCGCGGGCGCCGGACAGCAGGTCACCGG
This sequence comes from Streptomyces sp. NPDC107538, assembly GCF_055657445.1. Taxonomy (NCBI): domain Bacteria; kingdom Bacillati; phylum Actinomycetota; class Actinomycetes; order Kitasatosporales; family Streptomycetaceae; genus Streptomyces; species Streptomyces sp. NPDC107538. The sequence goes on from NZ_JBVKAY010000001.1 coordinate 458,049, forward strand.
CGCGGGGTTCGCACCGGGTGAGGTCGTGCTGGTCGCGATCGACGACGACACCCGCTACCAGGCCGTGGCCGACGACTCGGGTGAAGTCGCCCGCGATTTCCCGGTGTACGACACCGCCACCGAGGGCGTGCACACCGTACGGCTGTACTCCGTGACCGGAGGCCGTGAGGCGGCAGCGGAGTTCACCGTGCTCGCCGCCGAAACCCCGTCCTGAGCAACGTAGTTGTGGCGCCCTTTGCTTTCTGTTGACAAAGAGATCAAGAGCAAGGTTAGGTAAGCCTTACCTAAGTGTTGACGGGTGTGTCCCGCCAACCGTTGACGAGAAAGGTCCTCTCCCGATGAGAGTCGTTCCTTCCACCCGTACCGCCGCCCGTGCCGGCCTCGCCGCCGTCGCCGCCTCCGCCCTGACCCTGGGCCTCGCCACCTCGGCCTCCGCCGCCACCGCGACCCGCACCATCGTCGACGGCAGCACCACCTACAACCTGTCCGTGACCGCGCCGAACTCGGCCGCCGCGTCCGGCCAGGTCGTCACCGTCTCCGGCTCCGGCTTCAACACCGGCCAGGGCATCTACGTCGGACTCTGCGTGGTCGACGGCGCGCAGGGCGCCAACAAGCCCACCCCGTGCCTCGGCGGCCAGGACGAGACCGGCGCCACCGGCGCCTCGCACTGGATCAACAACACCTTCGGCGGCCTCTTCGCCAACAGCTCCAAGTTCGGCACCGGCGGCACCTTCAGCGTGAACATCTTCGTCAAGGCCACCCTCGACGACGGCAGCGTCTGCGGCGAGGACGTCACCTGCGCCGTGGTCACCCGCGCCGACCACTTCGACACCAACGACCGCAAGTACGACGTCCACGTCCCCATCAGCTTCTCGTAACCACCCCACCGGCCGGGCCCCTTCGACGGGGGCCCGGCCCTCGGCGTCCCCCGGGTGCGTGGCGGGCGCACCAGACGAATGAGGAACCCATGAGAGACGACACGACGGACCGGCGAGGGCCGGGCCGGGGCGGCCGGCTGTGGCTGAGACGTCCCGCGGCGCTGCTCGGAGCCGCCGCGCTGGTGGCCGCCGCGGTCACCGCCGTCACGGTGAGCACCGCCGCCCAGGCCGCCGACACCCCGAAGACCGGTCTCGGCGCGAACGGTCAGAAACTGACCGTCTCCGCCTCCGCCGACCTCGACCCGGACGGCGAGAAGCTGCGGGTCACCGGCTCCGGCTACGACACGAAGAAGGCCATCTACGTCGCCCTGTGCAAGGACAACGGCGACGGCAAGATCCCCTCCCCGTGCATCGGCGGCGCCGACCAGAGCGGCACCGGCAGCTCCTCCCACTGGATCGTCCCCAAGGGCGACCCCTACGAGGGCAGCCTCGCCATCGCCTGGGGCGACGGCGGCACCTTCGACGTCGAGATCGACATCAAGGCCGAGGACAACGGCGTCGACTGCACCCAGGTCGTCTGCTCCGTCGTCACCCGCGTCGACCACCGCAACTCCGGCGACCGCTCCCAGGACGTCCGTGTCCCGGTCGGCTTCGAGGGCCAGGACACCGGCGGCGGGGACGGCGGCGAGGGCGAGGACGTGCCCGCGGGCACGGTCACCTATGTCGAGTCCGCCGCGTTCACCGCGGCCGGCAAGGTCAACGACCTGATGCTGCACCCCACGACCGGGAAGCTGTACGCCGGTTCGGACAACTTCGCCGCCTCCGGCACGGTCGACGAGCGCGGCCTGCACATCCTCGACCCGGTGGACGGCAAGAGCCTCGGCCACGTCGCCCAGGCCCCGGGCACCACCGGCACGCTCGCACCCCGTGCCGTCGTGCGCATCGCCGCCCCGCTCGCCGGTGACGGCGCCGTCTTCCAGTTCGCGCTGCGCGGCATCGGCACCGCCAAGACCGGTGACACGGCGGCCACCGGCAAGTGGATCGCGGGCGCCAACGTCACCGGGATCGGCCCCGGCACCAAGGACTCCACCGTCCTGGTCGCCCAGGGCGCCACCCTCTCCGAGGTGGACACCGCCACCGCCGTCCCGCTGGAGAACCGCGTCCTCACCCTGGAGGGCGGCTCCCTGCTCGGCGTCGACAAGGCCCACAAGGCGGCCTGGTCCGCGGGCACCGCCGGCGGCACCCTGCGCCGCGTCGACACCGACTCCTTCACCGTGACCGCCTCGGCCGAACTCTCCGCCGACGTCCAGTTCATCGAGGCGGACCCGGCCACCGGCAACGCCTGGGTGGGCAGCGACAACACGGTGCGCGTCTACGACAAGGACGCCAAACTCCTGAAGACCATCGACGCCCCGACGGGGGCCGAGGCGGACCAGGCCGCCGACCTCGCCTTCGACACCGCCACCGGCCGGGCCTTCGTTGTCTGGCAGGACAACGGCGACTCCGGCAACGGCGGCGACCGCACCAGCCACCTCGCCGTGTACGACACCACCGGCTACACCCAGGCCGTGGCGCCCGTGAAGCTGGCGGACAACGAGTCCCAGAACGGCGCGGCCTCGGTCGCGGTCGCCCCGGGCGGCACCACCGTCTACGTCGGCAGCCCCTCCGAGGGCGAGATCACCAAGCTCGACCGCCAGATGTCCCCGAAGGTCACCCAGACCCCGACCGACCGGACCGTGGCACCCGGCGACGAGGTCTCCTTCGTCGCGGCCGCCGACGGCACGCCCGAACCCACCGTGACCTGGGAGGTCAGCGCCGACGGCGCCCAGACCTGGGCCGCGATCAAGGGCGCGACGGCGAACACGTACACCTTCAAGGCACGCGCGGCGCAGGACGGTTACGAGTACCGCGCGGTGTTCAAGAACTCCGTGGGCACCACCCGCACCACCCCCTTCACCCTCACCGTCACCGAGGCCGACGACACCACCGGCGGCGGCGGCGACGGAGACGGCGACGGGGACGGCGACGGGGACGGGGAGGACGACGAGCCGTCCGGCACGAAGACCGTCACCGGTTCCGACGGCCAGAAGCTCACCGTCACCCCGGTCAACAACCTCGCCACCGAGCAGCAGACCCTGAAGGTCACCGGCTCCGGCTACGACGAGAAGAAGGGCATCTACGTCGCCCTCTGCGTCGACAACGGCGCCGGCGAACTGCCCACCCCGTGCATCGGCGGCGTCGACATGACGGGCGGGTCGCACTCCTCCGCGTGGATCTCCTCCAACCCGCCGGACTACGGCGAGGAGTTGGCGATCCCGTACGAGGACGGCGGCACGTTCGAGGTCGAGCTGACCATCGACGCCAAGGACGAGTACACCGACTGCTTCAAGGCCACCTGCGTCCTCGCCACCCGCGCCGACCACACCCTGTCCGGCGACCGCTCGCAGGACGTCAAGGTGCCGGTCGCGTTCGTCGGCCAGGACCCGGTGGACACCGACGACGGCGACGGCGGTACGACGAGCACCGGCGGCGGAGACACCGCCGGCGGCACGTCCACCTCCGGTGGCTCCAGCGGCGGTTCGACCTCCTCCGGCGGCACGAGCACGGGCGGCACCACGACCACCGGGGGCGGCGGCAGCCTCGCCTCCACCGGTATGACCGTGCTCGGCGTGGCCGCCTCGGCCGCCGCGCTCACCGTGACGGGCTGGCTCCTGCACCGGCGCGCCCGCAAGGCGGGACACGGCACGGCCGTCTGATCCCGACGCCACGGCACGGGCGGAGCCCGGTCCACCGACACCCTCGGCGGACCGGGCTCCGCGCGTCCTGCCCCGCTCCTCAACCCGACGCCAGGATCCAGTCGTACGCCTCCCGCGCCGTGAACTCCTCCTGTCCGCCCCGCACCAGCAGCCCCGCCGTCGCGAACGCCGGATCGTCGGCCTGGCCGGCGAGATAGGGGACCGCCACGCACCGCATCCCGGCCGCGTGCGCGGCGGCGACTCCCGGCACCGCGTCCTCCAGCACGACACAGTCGGCCGGGACGACCCCGAGCCGACGGGCGGCCTCCAGGAACACATCGGGCGCCGGCTTGCCGCGGTCGACCTCCTCCGCCGACACGACGGTCTTCACATACGTGCCGAGGCCCGTGCCGCCGAGGATCACCTCGATCGCCTCACGCGAGGACCCCGAGGCCACGGCCATGGGCACCCCCTCGGCCGCGAGCAGTTCCACGAACTTCCGCATCTCCGGGTAGACCCGGGTGCCGGTGCGGGCCAGCTCCAGATAGTGGCGGTTCTTGGCGGCGACGATCGCCTCGGCCGGGGCGACGAGACCGTACCGTTCCCGCCAGTCCGCGACCGTCTCCTGGATGCTGATGCCGACGTACCGTTCGTGGTCCGCCCAGGTGAAGCCGGTGACGCCGTGCTCGGCGAGGATGCGCAGACTCGCCTCGTAGTAGTTCGGTTCGCTGTCCACGAGCGTTCCGTCGAGATCGAAGATGACCGAAGTGCTGCGGATAGTGCTCATGAAATCCAGGGTGCCAGGAGGGTTCAAGGGCCCAAGGGCCCAAGGGCCCAAGGGGCCTGGGGGCCCCGGGGTCCCGGGACCCCGCGGGTCAGTTCCCCACCGGCCGTCCCGCCGCCGAGCCGATCGACTCGACCAGCGGCGACAGCCGGTACGGCACCCGCTCCCGCAGCGCCACCTCGGTGCGCGTGCGCACCACACCCGGCAGGCTGATCAGCGCCTGGATGACGTCCTCCAGATGCGCGTTGTCCCGGGCCACGACCCGGGTCAGGAGATCGCCGCCGCCCGTGATCGAGAACGCCTCGACGATCTCCGGTACGGCCGCCAGCGCGTCCCCCACGTCGTCGAGATGCCCCTGGGTCACCTCGATGTGCACGAAGGCCAGCACCGGGTGGCCGAGCGCGGCGGGGGAGAGCGAGGGACCCGTGCCGGTGATCACCCCGTCGCGCTCCAGCCGGTCCAGCCGGGCCTGGAGCGTGCCCCGGGCGACACCGAGGATCCGGGCGTACTCCCGCACACTGGTGCGCGGCTGGTCCAGCAGCAGCCGCAGGATCCGGGTGTCCAGTTCGTCCACGGCCATGGTCCGCCGCCTCCCTCTGTTCCGTAAGCTGTTCCGTTGGCCTACCAGATGCCGACGATCTGACCCCAAGACTGTACCAATGGATCACTCGCGCGAGCCTGTGTTGAGCCAATGGGGTGGGAGGTGGTACCTCTGCCCTATTCACGTAACTCACGGCGCCGCGCGGTGCCGGACGGCGACGAGGCCGGTCCGGAGCGCGGCGCCTTCGCCGTGCCCGCGGCCCACCGGAGACCCCGGCCGGCCGCGGACGGGGCGGGCACCACGGCAAGGGGCGGCACACGGTCATGAAGAGGATGTTCACAGCTCCCGATCCGGGGCTGCTACGCCTGCGGAACGCGCTCCGCGCCGTCCTCGGGGTGGGCGCCGCCGTGGCCGTGTCCGAACTCTGCGGCCTCTCCCTCCCCGCCTCCATCACCGCGGGACTCGCGGCCCTGCTCGCCCTGTTCACCGTCACCGACGCGACCGTCCCCGCCCAGCGGCTCACCACCGCCCTGCTGCCGGTGGCCGGATTCCCCGTGCTCGCCCTGGCCGCCGCCCTGCACGACAGCACCGCCGCCCGTGACCTCGCGTTCGTGGCCACCGTCTTCTGCGGGGTCTACGCCCGCCGCTGGGGGCCGCGCGGCCAGGCACTCGGGATCTTCGCGTTCATGAGCTTCTTCGTCACGCAGTTCCTCCACGCCGTCCCCGCGCACCTGCCCGAGCTGTACGCGGCCATGACCCTCGCCCTGCTGGTGGCGGGCGCGGTGCGGTTCGTACTGTGGCCGATCGAGCGCTCACTGCGGCCCGTCGCGCTCCCCGCCGGGCCGCCCGGGACGGGGCTGGCGCGGCCCACCACCCGGCAGGCCTGCCAGGCCGCGGTCGCCTGCGGCGTCGCGCTGCTCGTCGGCCAGGCGCTCTCCGAGGACCGCTGGTACTGGGCCGTCGGCACCGCCTGGTGGATCTTCGTCAACACCGCGTCCCGCGGCGAGACCCTGGTCCGCGGTTTCCGCCGGGTCCTGGGCACCGTGATCGGTGTCGCCGTCGGACTGTTCGTCGCCGTCCCGCTCGACGGGGCGCCCGCGCCGTCGGCCGCGCTGGTCGCGGTCTGCGTCTTCGGCATCTTCTACACGGCGGCGCTCTCGTACTCCTGGATGATGCTGGCGGTCACCGTCATGGCCAGCCTCCTCTACGGCCTGCTGGGCGTCCTGGACCCCGGCCTGCTGGCGCTCCGCCTCGTCGAGACGGGGGTGGGCGCGGTCTGCGCCATGCTGGCCGTGGTCCTCGTCCTGCCGGTCACCACACACGCCACCAACGACGCCTGGATCCAGCGGGCGCTGCACTGTGTGCACGCCGCCGCGACCGCCACGGCCGCCCGGCTGGAGGGCGTCCCCGGCGCCGACCCGAGCCCGCACGCCGCCGAGCTTGAACTGCTGTTCGGCAGGGCGCGGATGGCCCTCGCCCCACTGGTCCACCCCCTGAACCCCCACCGGGCCCGCAAGGCCCGCGCCCGCGAGGCCATCCGCCTCCTAGACCACTGCGTCGGCGAGGTGCGCGCCCTGGTCTCCGCCACAGCCGACCCGGCCGGATCACGCGAGGCCGCCCTGATAGCCGCCTGCCGACAGGTGAAAACCGCCGTGGAGACCCTGACAGAGCCGGACGCCCAAACACCCACCACGATCCGGGCGACGCCCTCCCGGACGCCGCCTTCCCGGACACCGGCTTTCCGGACGACGGCTTTCCGGACACCGGCTTTCCGGGCGCGGGCTTCCCGGACGACGGCTTCGCGGACGGTCATTTCCTCGACCATGGCCGCCCGGACCGAGGTTTCCCGGCCGGAGGCCTCGCGAGTAGAGGCCGTCCGGCCGGAGGCCTTGCGGACGGAGGCCGTCCGGCCAGAGGCCCTGCGGTCAGAGGTCGTCCGGACCGAGGTTTCCCGGCCGGAGGTCCTGCGGACGGAGGTCGTCCGGACCGAGGTTTCCCGGCCGGAGGCCCCGCAGGCAGAGGCCGTCCGGTCGGAGACCCTGCGGCCAGAGGCCCTGCGGGCAGAGGCCGTCCGGACTGAGGTTTCCCGGCCGGAGGCCCCGCGGGAAAAAGCCGTCCGGTCAGAGGCCCTGCGGGCACAGGCATCCTGGTCAGAGACCGCGCGCACAGATTCCTCCCGGCTCGAAAGCGGCTGCGCCCTGACGCACCTGCGCAATCTGGAGACGGCGCTGGCGGAGCTGGCGAGGCCCCTCGGTGCGGCCGCCCCGGGCTCGCGGGCCGCCGGTTCGTAGGCCGACACCCGCCGGGCGCCCCCGGCGCGCGCCCTGGGCGCCGCGTGCGGTGGAGCCGGAGGCGTGCGCGGGGCGTACGGAACCCGGTCCGCGCCCCTGCCCCGGGGCTTTGGTCTAGACCTCCTGCTACTGTCCTCCCGCACACCAGGCGAGCGGGAGGGGACGGCAATGACAGCGGATGCGGATGCGGACGTGGAAAGGGACGTGGACGCGGCGGGCGGACCGCGGCGACGACGGGCGTACATCGGCTCGTTCACGTCGACGGGAGGGCTCGGCGTCCTCGTCGCCGCCGTCGACGAGAAGACCGGCGCGCTCACCGTCCTGGGCGGCGCGGACGACGTCCCCGACCCGTCCTACCTCGCCCTCTCTCCGGACGGGGCCACCCTCTACGCGGTCAGCGAGCGGCCCCGGGGAGCCGTGGCCGCCTACCGGGTGACGGGCGACAAGCCCGAGTTGACCGGCCCCCCGGTGGCGGTCGGCGCCGGCCCCACCCACCTCACCGTGCACGCCGGCCACGTCCTCACCGCCGACCACGGCTCCGGCAGCGTCACCGCCGTCCCCGTACGCCCCGACGGCACCCTCGCGGCACCCGCGTCCGGCACGCTCTGGCACACCGGATCGGGGCCCGACCCCCGCCACCAGCAGGAGCCGCACGCCCACCAGGTGCTGCCCGACCCGAGCGGCCACCGCTTCCTCGGCGTCGACCTCGGCACGGACTCGGTACGGGTCTGCGCCCTGGAGGACGGCGTCCCCGTCGCGCACCACGAGACGGCCCTGCGACCGGGCTCGGGCCCACGCCACCTCGCCTTCCACCCAGGCAACGCGGACGGCGACCGGGACCGCGAACCGGCCGGATCGTACGTCTATGTGCTGAACGAACTCGCCCCCACGGTCACCGTGTGCCGCTGGAACGCCCCTGACGGCCCACTGGAGGCGCTGGGAGAGACTCCGGTGCTTCCCGAAGCCCCGGAGGGCGACGCGTACCCCTCGACCGTCGTCGTGTCCCCCGACGGCCGCTTCGTGTGGACGGCCACCCGCGGCACGGACGTCCTGTCCGTGCTCGCCGTCGAGGGCGACGGACTGCGCCTGGTCACCACCGTGCCCTGCGGCGGCCGCTGGCCCCGCGACCTCACCTACGCCGCCGGGACGCTGTACGTGGCCAACCAGCACTCCGGCGACATCACCTGGTTCACCGTCGACCCGGACACGGGCGTCCCGGCACGGGCCGGCTCGATCGAGGCCCCCGCGGCTTCCTGCGTCGTCCTGGACGTCTGATCCCGGCCCCTGGGACAGCACGCGGCACGCGTACGGCCGAGGGCCCGCTCCTGCGAGAGGAGCGGGCCCTCGGCCGTACGGGCCGTACGGTGCACGGTCCGGGGCGGAGCGCCGGGACTCAGCGGACCGGCATGCCCTGCGGCTGCTGCGGCGCGATGCCGAGCGCGGTCGTGTACTTGCCGAGCGCCAGCTTGCCGATCGCCGGGTAGGGGCCGAGCGCCTCGGCGGCGGAGCAGCCCGCCTCCGACGCGGCCGCCTCGATCAGACCGGCGTCGATCTCCGGCCCTATCAGGTACGGCGCGAGCGCCAACTGCTGGGAGCCGGAGGAGCGCAGCTGCTCGGCGATGGAGGTGATCGAGCCCTCCTGGTCGAGGGCGGCGGCCATCACCGGCACGGCGAGCCGCGCGGCCAGCAGCATGCCCGTGATCCCGGCGGCCTGCACGGCCTCCTCGCCGCCCACGGTGGCCAGCACGATGCCGTCCGCGGCGGTGGCGACGGTGAACAGCCGGGCCCGGTCGGCACGCGCCAGACCGGCCTCCGACAGACGCACGTGCAGCGCCTCGGCGAGCAGCGGGTGCGGACCGAGGACATCGGTCAGCTCGGCCGCGATCCGGCTCTCCATGACGGCCTGGCGGACCTGGCGCAGCGTGGCGCTGTCCGGACCGGCCAGCAGGGGCACGACCACGGCGACGGGGCCGTCCGGCTCCTTGACGTCGTGACCGGCGGCGCGCGCCTGCTCGTAGCGGGCGGTGCGCTCCTCGGCGGCGTGCGTGAGCACCGACTGCAGCGTGGGGAACTCGTCGGCGCCACCGTCGACGTAGCCGATGCGGGCGTCGAGGCCGGGCAGCTCGGAGCGGGCGATGCTCACGACCTCCTCGGCGAGGCCGCGCGTGGCGGCGCTGGGCGTGCCGGGCACCGCGAGGACGAGCGCGGGCGCGCCCTCGGGAGCCGCCAGGGGCTCCGGGCGGCGGTGCCGCCCGGGCTGGCGGGGTCGCGGCATTCGTACTGGCAGGCCGGACGCGGGCCCAGTGGGGGAGCTCATGGCGCCGCATGTTACTGGCTTCTTGGGCTCCCCTGTTCGGGGAGGGTGCAGGTGAGCGGTATCCGTCCTGTTTTGTCTGATGAGTTACGGGGTGATCAGGGCCGATCGATACCGCATTTATCTGCAGAGCGGTGCACTTGGGTGACCACGGTGCAGCTTGTCCGACAGGCTGGATTACTCCCTGTTTCAGGTACTATTTTTCGGCCATCACGTATCCGTCACGTACAACATCCGCTCGTCGTACGGCAACCCGAGCCCGCCGGCCGCCAGCGCTGCCGCGATCCGCACGGCTCCCGTCAGCGGATCCCCCTCCGCCGACACCCGTCGCGCGTACGGCAGCCGGTGTGCCAACTCGGCCTCCAGCGGGCCGAGCAGCGGGTCGCCCAGCTTGAACAGACCGCCGGTCAGGGCCACTCGGGGCTCACCTGAGGTCGGGGCCGGGCAGACGGCCGCCGCCGCGTCGGCCAGGTGCCGGGCCGCCTCGCGCAGTACGCCCGCCGCCACCGGGTCGTCCCCGGCGCAGGCGGCCACCTCGGGCGCGAAGGACGCGAGGACCGCCGGGCGGTCGGGCCTCGGGTACAACCGGCCGGGCAGCCCCTCCATCGGGCCGAACATGTCCTCGGCGCGCGCCAGCAGCGGGGCCGAACCGCCGGTCCGCCCGTCGTGCGCCCGAAGCGCCGCCTCCAGCCCCGCCCGCCCGATCCACGCGCCGCCGCCGCAGTCCCCGAGCAGATGGCCCCAGCCGTCCGCCCGGCGCCAGCCCGTCAGGTCCGTGCCGATCGCGATCAGGCCCGTACCGGCGGCGATCACCACACCCGGCCGGGCACCGAGGGCGCCGGTGTACGCGGTGACCGCGTCGGCCGCCAGCGCGACCCGGCGCACCCCCAGCTCGTGTGTCAGCGCCCCCGGCAACTCGGCACGCAGCTGCTCGCCGAGCGTCGCGAACCCGGCGGCCCCGACGGCCACCGCCGCCGGACGGTCGCATCCGGCGGCGTCGAGCAACCGCCGTGCGAGGGGCAGCAGCCGCTCCAGGAACTCCCCGGCGTCGATCCCGCGCGCACCGGTCCGTACCGCCTCCCCGGAGAGCGCCGGCTCGCCGAGGACCTCGGTGCCCCGGGCCAGCACCGCGCGGAGCCCCGAGCCGCCGGAGTCCACGGCGAGGACGACGGGGGGCTCGCCGCCGGTCACGGCAGGCGCCAGTCCACGGGAGCGCCGCCCTGCTGGCTCAGCAGCTCGTTGGCCCGGCTGAAGGGACGGGAGCCGAAGAAGCCCCGGTCGGCGGACATGGGGGAGGGGTGGGCGGACTCGATGGACGGCAGGTCGCCGAGGAGCGGGCGCAGATTGCGGGCGTCGCGGCCCCAGAGGATGGAGACCAGGGGTCGCCCGCGCGCGGCCAGTTTGCGCGGGGCCGTGGTGAGCGCCCTGTTGAGCAGCACCCCCTGCTGGGTCCAGGGCGTCAGATCGCCGTTGGACGGCCGGCCGACGCCCAGGTCGGTATTCAGCTCCCGGTAGATGTTGAGCAGACTGCCCGGCAGCGGCCGTACCTCCTGCGCGACCGAGAAGGACAGCCCCACCGCGTGTGCGGGAGTTCCGGGATCCGTGTATCTGCGAGGAGAGGTCGGCGAGGCGTCATGACCGTGACGGAGTGGGTTGATCACTGGTTGCAACAGGCTCCCCTCCTTCCCGGTGACCGGCTACGAGAGTTGCTGGACCGGCTCGATGACCTTGCTGAGGAGGAAGAGTAGCGGTGTACGCGGCGTCTGTGTGCGGTGGCTTCTGGGTGTGCGAGGTCTCCGCGTGTGCCACTAGGGTGACGCCCTGTGGCACGACGACCGTTGCATGAACTTGTGGAAGCGGGCTGGGCTAAGGCTCTGGACCCTGTGGCTGAACGCATCGCGGTGATGGGGGACTTCCTGCGGGCCGAGATAGCGGCCGGCCGGACGTACCTTCCGTCCGGGGCGAATGTCCTGCGGGCGTTCCAGCAGCCCTTTGATGACGTGCGCGTCTTGATCGTGGGTCAGGATCCCTACCCGACGCCGGGGATGGCGATCGGCTTGAGTTTTGCTGTTTCGCCTGAGGTGCGGTCGCTGCCGGGCAGCCTGGAGAACATCTTCCGGGAGATGCACTCCGACCTCGGACTGCCCAGGCCGTCGAACGGCGATCTGACTCCGTGGACCCAGCAGGGGGTGCTGCTGCTCAACAGGGCGCTCACCACGGCACCGCGCAAACCGGCCGCGCACCGGGGCAAGGGCTGGGAGGAGGTCACCGAGCAGGCGATCCGGGCCCTGGCCGCGCGCGGGCGCCCCCTGGTCTCCATCCTGTGGGGCCGCGACGCCCGCAATCTGCGGCCGTTGCTGGGCGATCTCCCGGCGATCGAGTCCGCGCACCCGTCGCCGATGTCGGCGGACAGGGGCTTTTTCGGTTCCCGCCCGTTCAGCCGGGCCAACGATCTGCTGCTGCGGCAGGGTGCCCAGCCGGTGGACTGGCAACTGCCGTAGTGCGTATGGCGCGGTGATGGCTTATTGGAGAGCGGTGGCCTACTGCCGGGGCTGCCGGACTCTCGCTGGTTGAGCTTCTGGTTGGGCGAGAGTCTTCACCGCCGAGCTTCAGAGGGACGTCGACATGTTCTCGATGACCTCGCACGTGGAGTGCGTGGCGATCCTTGAGCCTACCGCGAAAGGGGCTCTGACCTGCGGTTCCGATCATCGCCGACGCTTGACCTGATGGGGCGCCAGGTTGCGTATGTGTCCTGATCTGGCGCCCACTCACGCTGACTCCAGCAGCGCGGCGCGGCGATGGGTATCTGCAGTCACGTGGCTCGGTCCGTGTCCAGGAGACGAGGCGCCGCCTCTGGGATGAGGTCCTGAGGCTCAGTCATGCCCGAGGCGCACCTTCCCTCGGGGACGGCCTGCCGGCCCGGCCGGTACGAGCGGTGGGGACGGACACCACCGGGGGGCGCCACCTGTTCCCGGAGCGGAGCGAGGACCAGTACAGACACCAGCCGCAAAGTAGGTCGCGGATAGCGGGTGGGTCCGTTTGACGCCGGATCGGTGCAGCGGTAGAGGTGGTTGGCGCTCAATCTGATGTGCCGGGGAAACTGCTGCACATCGACAGCGGAAGACCCCGGCCCGTGAACACGGCTGGGGTCTTCCGCTGTGCGAAGCCGCCGCCGGCGGTGGCGGCGGCTCGGCTCAGTCGGCGGCGAGCAGGTGGGCGGGGGCGATCCGGGACAGCCCCCGGATCGGCACCGTCAGGGCCGCCACCACCAGGGCGGTCGCCGCGAGCGTGGCCAGCAGCGCGGCGCCGGCGACCGGGAACAGGTGACCGTGCAGTACGCCCCGGCCGAGGGTCAGCACCCCGGCCAGACCGGCCACCGCACCGGACAGGCCGCCCAGCAGGGCCAGTCCGATTCCCTCGTAGAGGGTCAGCTTCGCCAGCTCGCGGTTGGTCCAGCCGGTCGCCCGCAGCACCGCGAGATCGGCGGCGCGTTCGCGCTGCGAGATGACCAGGACGTCGATGGCGCCGGCGGCGCCCAGCAGCAGGGAGAGGGCGACGCTGAGGTAGTCGGCCTCGCGCGCCTGCGCCACCACGGCACTGCCGAGCAGCGACCCGGCCACCTCGCCCCGGAAGGCCAGCGTCAGGGCGAGCAGCACAGTGAAGGCGGCCACTCCCAGCGCCAGCCCTGCCGCACCCAGCAGCGTGCGGCCCCGCACCCGCAGCAGGTTGAGCATGGCCAGTCCGGCCACCGAACGCACCGGGTGCGCGCGGCGGGCCGCCGTCACCGGGGGCCGGACGGCTTCCATCGGTCCCAGCCGGGTGGCGAGCCAGGCGGGGATCAGGCCCGCCGCCGTGGCCAGGAGGAGCGCCACCGGGAGCACGAGGAGTGACTTGGCGCCGGCTTCGGGCTGGCCCAGTACCCGGCCCAGCACGTACGCGAGCACCGTGCCCACGGCTCCGGCGGCGAGGCCGATCAGCGCCAGTTCGGCGAGGACCAGGCGGAGCACTTCGCCACCGCTCCAGCCTAGGCAGCGCAGCGTGCCGATCTCGGTGCGACGTGAGCGCACCGAGGCCAGCGCGGCCTGGCCGAGGAAGAGTGCGCACACGACGAGGACCAGCACGAAGAGCACCGCGCTCTTGGTGTCCACCGCCCGGAGAATGCGCAGTGCCACGCCCTTGGCGACCCAACGCTCCGTCACCTGTGCCGAGTCGCCCAGTGCCACCGTCTGCGGTGCAGGCGAGCTGCCGACGGTGACGTCGACCTGGAGCCGGGGGTAGGCGGCCCGGATCGCCCCGGCCACGGCGTTCACCCGCGCCCGGGAGGCGGTGTCGACGCCGGTCACTCCGGCCACCCGGATCCTGATCGCGCTGACCGGTGCCTTGTCCTGGAGACTCGGGACCCGACGGCTCTTGGTGAGCGCGGTGATGGAGTCCATCGTCGTCAGCATGGTGGGCGGCGGGCTGACGTAGCCGCCCAGGTTGCGGTCGGGCTGCAGCGGCTTGCCGTGGAGCTTCGCTCGGGTCGCGCTGTCCGCGCCGGTGACCTGTGGCGTCTGGTAGGTCTCCAACGGGGTGTCGGACAGGGGTGAGAAGCCGGGCAGTCTGCCGGTGTCGTAGCGGCCGACCAGGCGGACGAAGGGATTGGGCAGGCGTCCGGAGTCCACGCCGTCGCAAGTGCCCAGTCCGATGCAGTTCGTGGCGGCGTGACTGGTCACCTTCCGGTACTGGGTGCCCTGGTGGTTCTCCTCGGGGACGTTGGTGAACGGCTGCTGGTCGAAGTTGGTGATCCACAGACTGGGCTTCTGCGGCGGCTGCGGCTGCGCGGCGAGGTCGCCGTCGGAGGTCCGGCGGTAGGTGACCGGGCCGACCGTCCAGTAGCTGCCGGTGTCGAACGAGTCCTCGGTCAGTGCCTTCCGGTAGCCCTTGCTCAGGTCGACGCTGGTCGTGCCCACCGTGGTGCCGTGCAGGTTTCGGACGAAGCTGGCGGCTGTCGGGTTGCCCAGTTTCGAGGGCAGCTCGGCCGGGTCGCCGACGTCGAGCCGCTCGACCGTGGCGTCGAGCGTGCCGGTGGTCAGCGGGGTGTCGCTGAGCAGCGCCGGGATGTAGGAGTCGCGCTGTCCGTGGACGCTCTTGGCGCCCGACACCCTCCACGGCTTGTCCTGCTCGGTGAGCATCCGGCCCGAGGCGATGGTGTCGCCCAGCGCCACCAGCCGGTCCTCGGCCACCGGGTCGATGGCGGACAGCAGCACGGGGTAACTGACCGGAACGTCGATGGTGGCCTTGTCCTGGCCGGACTGGCAGTTCATCCGCGAACTCAGGTCCGGGTCGAACGGTGACCTGTCCCTGAGGTCCTCGGCGATGATGTTCGGCTTCAACGGCAGATCCAGGTTGAACTCGGTCTGCTCGGTCTTGTCCCGGTTGAAGTAGAAGCAGACGTCGTACTTCCCCTTGATCCGATACCGCTGGGTGCTCTTGTCAGCCGCACCCGTCTCCAGGGTGTCGGACTCGAAGAGGCCGTCCGACTCCGATGCCGACGTCAGGGGGGAGCGGGTGAGGTAGACGTACTCGTCCGAGGTGCGGTAGCTGCCCAGTCCGGAGGTGAGCGTAGGGCGGATGCGCAGGATCTGCCGGGACGCCTTGCCGTCCAGGAAGCGGGACACGTCCACCGAGACGGTGCTCGCCACCATGAGGTAGCCGATGTTGGCGACCGGCGCGGCCACGTCGACCCCGGCCAAGCCGCGGATGCGCCGGTACTGGTCGATGGTGATGCCGCCGAACGTGCCGGACAGGAAGTTCGGCGTGACCAGACCGCTCCGCCGCTCCACGTCCGTCTGCGAGTCGGGCGGCCGTACCAGGACGTCGTACGCGGAGCGTGCGTTCTTCCGTACCGTGCCCACGGTGGTCGCCTGGCTCGTGCTCACCGTCGCGGTCAGCAGGGTGAAACTGGTCGCCGCCACCAGGATTCCGGCGGCCAGGGCCAACGCGCGCCCGCGCCGCCGCCGTAGCTGGTCGAGAATCATCGCCATCACGGGCGCAGGCCCCCCAGCCGGTGCAGCACGTCTCCGGACGGTGTGATCCGCTGGTCCGAGGTGATCCTGCCGTCCTGCAGCCGCACCACCCGGTCGCCGCCCGCGGCGACCTCAGCGTCGTGCGTGGCGATCAGCATCGTCATCCCGTAGCGCTCGCGCAGCGACATCAGCAGGTCGATGATCTCCCGCCCGATGACGCTGTCCAGGTTGCCCGTGGGCTCGTCGGCCAGTAACAGTCCCGGCCGGTTGATCAACGCGCGTGCGACGGCGACGCGTTGCTGCTGGCCGCCCGACAACTGCGAGGGCAGGGCGTCGGCCCGCTGGTCCAGGCCGACGGCTTCGAGCAGCTCCATGCCGCGCGCACGCCGGTCGAAGTCCACTCTGCGCGGCAGGACGGGGGCGAGCACATTGTCCAGCGCGGTCAGCGCGGGCAGCAGGTGGAAGCGCTGGAAGACGAAGCCGACACGCCGCCGGTGACGGTCCAGGTCCCGGGGTATCAGTTGTGTGCCGTCGATCTCGACGTGCCCCTCGTCGGGCTGGTCCATGCCGCCCGTCACATGCAGGACGGTGGACTTGCCGGCACCGGACGGCCCGGTCAGCATCACCACCTCGCCGGCCGCGACCTCCAGGTCGATCTCGTCCAGAGCGGTCAGCCCGGGATACCGGCGGCTCACCCCGCGCAACGTCACGCTCACAGCCATTGATGCAGCCTCGCCCTCGTACATCGCGGCACGTACATCGCGCCCCTGCATTGCGACAATTCAGGGGTATGTTGTCACAATGTAGAAGGGACGTGTATGCCGCTCCACCACGCCGTGCTCGCGCTGCTGACCCGGCGACCGAATCACGGATACGAACTCAAGGCCCGGTTCGAGGAGGCCGTCGGCCCGCAGTGGGGCGGCCTGAACATCGGTCACCTCTACCAGATCCTCGAACGGCTGGTCCGTGACGGCTATGTCTCGCGCTCGCAGGTCACGCAGACCGACCGGCCCGACAAGAACCTCTACACACTCACCGAAGCGGGCGAGGCCGAGCTGCGCTCGTGGGCGACCACCGCCTGGGTGCGTGTCGGCGGCTTCCGCGACGAGCTGTTCCTGAAGCTCCTCGGCGCTGTCGCGCTGGGCCCGGAGGCCCTGGCCACACTGATCGAGTCACAGCGGCAGACGTACCTGTCGGAGCTTGCGGGCCTGGCGCAGCAGCGCCGCGCCCACGCCGACGAGCCGTTGGTCGCCGTCCTGATCGACGCCGCCATCGCGCACACCAAGGCCGACCTCGGACTGCTGGACAGCGCCGCACAACATCTGGGCCCGCTCGCCACGGCACAGGGCGCGCAGGCACCGGAGCACTCACCCTCACAGGTGCGGAATGACACCGGCGAGGCTCCGAGGGGCAGGGCGGGATGAGAGAGCCGAGGGCGGGTTCTGCACCTTCCAACCCGTCGTGAACGGCGGCGCCTGCCCCTTCAACCTCGACTGCCACAACTGCGACAAGTTCGTCCTCTCGGGCGCCGACCTCCTCTACTGGCGCCGCAAGCGCGAGCAGTGGCGGCTGCTGGCCGAGGGCGCCCCCGACGACGCCCTCGCCCTGGACCTGCGCAAACCCCAGGACTACTTCCACCGCGTGTGGTCCACAGCCTTCCGCGCCGCCGACCTCGCCGACGCAGGCACCGAGGAGGACAGCGAGTGCAGCGATACGTGCACAACCGAGGACACCGACCCCGAACAGGGCATCGCATGAACACCGTCCCCGAACCCTGCACCGCCGCTGCCCTGGCAGCCCGCCGCAGCAAGACCGAAACCGCCCTCCTGCGGGTCCGCGAGTCAGTCGCCCGGCTCCAGCGCGAGAAGGCCCAGGTCAGCTTCGCCGCCGTCGCCCGGCGGGCAAACGTCTCACGCACCTTCCTCTATGCCGACCCCGAGGCCCGGGCAGCCATCGCCACCGCGATGGCCGAGGCCAGTGAACGGCGGTCCCGGAAGCCCGCCGAACAAGACGACGAGGCTGCCCAGGCCGAGATCCTCGCCCAGCGCACCCGCATCGGTGAACTCCTCGGCCAGATCCGGAACTTGGACAGCTGACCGCCGACAATCGCACCCTCGACGAGCGGCTCAAGGCCGCCCGCTCCCACCACCGCTTCCAAGACCGCCGCATCGCCGACCTAGAAGCCCAGATCGCCGCCCCGGGATCAGCGCCGTCCGAAGGAAACCCACAACCGCCTGACCCGCCCCGCACGGCAGGACTCGCGCGCAGCACCCGCCGGTGACCGCCGACGTCCTACTTTGTGAGGGGCACCGTCCTCCATCCAACAAACAAGGAGCACCAGGCTGTGAAGGTCGAAATCCAGCCGGACGTACGCGACATCGCCGCTCGGTTAGGAGCAGGCGTTCCCTACGCGCTGAAGGTCCTGGTCGGCCGGCTGGCTGACGACCCTGACATGGGCCGGCCCTCGAATCTGCCCGGCATCCTGAACGTGACCGTTGACGGCGCCATGTTCGAGGATTGCCCCGACCTGTCCGTCGGCTACATCCGCGAGCCGGACCGGATCGAGATCCGGTTTCTGAGAGCGGCACCCTTCCCCGAGCCCTCCACGGACGCGTACGACCAGGAGCAGGGCCGAGACCAGGACCAGCCTGCCGACCCTGCCATCGCCGCGGTCACCGTACGGGAGGTCGCCGATGCCTGGCGGCGCATCACCGGCTGGCTGAAGCACCACGCCCCCGACTCCTACGCCGCACTCCGCGCCGGCGCCAGTCCCACCGCCATCGCTGCCCTGGAAGGCGACCTCGGCATCCGGATACCCGTCGAACTGCACGTCCTGTGGCTGCTGACCTCGGGCGACGACGGGGGCAATGGCTGGGGATGCCTTCCGGGTAATAGGGCTCTGATGACCCTGGACGCTGTGGCCGCCACCTACCGGCTGAAGATGGACGCCCAGGCCCACGAGGACACCTCCCATACCGGCCGCCCCGAGGACGAGCGGATCACCGTGTGGAAGGCAACCCGGATTCCGGTTGTCGCTTTGGGCCCCGCTGACAGCACCTCGGGCCTGTACCTGGACGCCGAGACCGGTTACCTGGGCCGGTGGTCCCGATACAACGAAGGCCCCGGTGAAGTACTCGACACCCTGGTCACCTACCTTGAAGAGGCTGCCGACATGCTCGAAACGCCGGCCCTGGCCACGGGGGACAAGCCCGGTCTGATCGGCGGGGCGCTGGTGTGGCTCAGCAGTATCGACCCGGCACAGGAAGACCGGTGGCGGCCCTGGACCGGCTGACCACTTACGAGAAGGGGGCAGCCCTGCGGGCCGGCCCCCCTTCCAGCTTTCACATGCTGGTGCTCAGGCTACGTCAGCCGATTTTTTCCAGGTGCAGGTAGTCGCAGTTGACGTGCAGTGCTCGAATCCGGGAAGGGTTACGAAGAACCCGTCACCGTCCAGCAGCCGCCACGCCGGAGCCGGGAACCCGCTGAACGCCTGCTGATTCTGCTGTGCGGGTGTCCGCGAGGATGCCGAAGTTCGCCGAGCCTCGCCCATCTTGTCGGTGAACAACTGGGCGCACTTGGTGCCCGACGTCACCAGGTTGACGCTCTTGGGGTAGCCGCCGGACTCGTGCGTCGAAGCCATCGCGTACTCGTCGACCGCCGGTGCTGGTCTTGACCGGGGTGTCCGGGCCCAGGTAGTGCATCAGCGAGTCCCATCGCCTGGAGCCGGCGTGATCGGGCATCACCTGCTGCATGTACCAGTAGTACGCCCCCGCGGCCGGGTACAGGTTGGTGTCCAGCTTTCGCGTGCCCCGGGGTCGGACAGGGGTCCTGCCCGACGATGAGGACGCGGGCGTCGACGAAGGGCTGCTGGAAGGCCCGCAGGACGTGGGATCCGGTGGGGAGACAGGTGCGTCCGGCGGCGATCTCCGCGCGCAGGAAGTCGCCCATCTCGGCGATTCTCCCGGCCACGGGTTCGAGGGCCTTCGCCCAGCCGGGTTCGACGATCTCATGCAACGGTCGTGGTGCCGCGACGTCACCCTACTGCCGTAACGGCCATGACGATCAACCGGTGGCCGACAGGTGATCGAATGTGATCGCTCCTATGCCTAACACGACCCATTCCAGGCCGACTTGACGAACCGTTCACCCCTCAGCCCTGCCCACCCCTCAGCCCTGCCCACCCCTCGGCTCCTGTCCCTCCCTCAGCCCACGACCGCCGCGCGGACGCACAGCACGTCCGGCAGGTGCGAGAGCAGCTGGCGCCAGCTGTCGCCGTCGTCGGCCGACGCGTACACCTCGCCGTTGCGGTTGCCGAAGTACACGCCCGCCGGGTCCGCGTCGTCCGTGCACATCGCGTCGCGCAGCACCGTGCCGTAGTGGTCCTCCGCCGGCAGCCCCGCCGACAGCGGCTCCCAGCTGCGGCCCGCGTCCGCCGTACGGAACACCCGGCAGCGGTGGTCGGCCGGGACCCGGTCCGCGTCGGCGGTGATCGGGAAGACATAGGCGGTGTCCCCGCGGTGCGGGTGGGCGACCGCGGCGAACCCGAACGTGGACGGCAGATCCGCGCCGATGTCCTCCCAGTGCGCGCCCGCGTCGTCGCTGCGGTACACCCCCCAGTGGTTCTGCAGATAGAGCCGGTCGGGGGTCGCCGCGTCCCGCGCCACCTTGTGCACGCACTGCCCGAACTCCGGGTTCGGGTCCGGCAGGAACACGGCGGAGACACCGGAGTTGGAAGGCGACCAGCTCTGCCCGCCGTCCTCCGTGCGGAACACCCCGGCGGCGGAGACGGCCACGGTCACCGCCCGGGGGTCGCGCCGGTCGGTGAGGATCGTGTGCAGCCCCTCGCCGCCGCCACCCGGCTCCCACCTGTCCCGGGTCGGGTGCTCCCACAGCGGCCGGACCAGCTCGAAGGTCTCGCCCCGGTCCGCCGAGCGGTACAGCGCGGCCGGTTCCGTGCCCGCGAACACCACGTCCGGCTCGGCGGCCGACGGGTGCAGTTGCCACACCCGCTCCAGCGAGGCCCCGGTGTCCTTGGGGAACTTCACCGCCGGCTGCGCGGGCTCGGTCCAGGTGCGGCCGAGGTCGTCGGAGTGGAACACGGAGGGGCCCCAGTGGGCGCTGTCGCCGCCGACCAGCAGCCGGGGGGCGTCCGTACGGGTGTCGATGGCGACCGCGTACACCGCCTGCGCGTTGAAGTACGGCGTCTCGTCGAACTCCCAGGCGCCTCCGCGCCGTCGCCCGATGAACAGCCCCTTGCGTGTGCCCACCGTGAGCAGTACGTCAGCCATCCCGGCCACCTCCCGGACATCGTCGTCCCAGTCACCGGCCAGTCTGCACCCCACCACTGACAGTCACCCCTCGGGAGCCCTCCGCCGCAGGTCAGCGGGTGTGCCGGCGGGATAGCGAGGCGGCCGGGGGCCGTCCGGGTCCGGTGGGGTGACCCACGTCGCATGAGCAGGGGCGCGACGGCCGCCGTATGGGAGGGCGGTCCGGCAGTCCTGCGCGCGTGTGAGGGAGGGTGCCTCCGATGGTGGCATTCCGTGGTCCGAAGGTCTGGTTGTGGCGATGGCGGCGCAACCCGCTCAGACGGCGCAGCGACCGGCTGGAGTCCTGGGTCGTGCTGATCGCCTGGGCGCTGACGCTGTTCGGCGGTGTGGCGACCGGCCTCATGGCCGCGGACTCCGTCGAGTCGGGCCTCGCCCGGCAGCGCGCCGAGTGGCGCCCGGTCGGTGCCGTCCTCACCGAGGACGCGCCCGAGCCGTCCGGCGCGAGCGGTACGGCCACGGAGAAGGTGTGGGCGAAGGTCCGCTGGACGGCGCCGGACGGCTCCGCCCATGAGGGCCAGGCCCGCGTCGACCCGGCCAGTCTCCTGGGTGCCCGGGTCACCGTCTGGACGGACGCCGAGGGCCTGCTGGTCACCAAGCCGGCCAGTGCGTCGCAGGCCCGGTTGCGCGCCACGCTCGTCGGCGCTCTCGCGGGCCTGTTCGTGGCCGCCGTGCCCTTCGTGGGCGGTCGGCTGGTGCGCGGCCGGATGGAGCGGCGGCGGATGGACCGGTGGGACGAGGAGTGGGCGCTGATCGGCCCGCTCTGGGAGCGCAAGGCCTGGTGAGGCCGGGCGGGGCGGAAACGTGACGGTGACCGCCCCGCGCGCGGCCGACGGCCGGACGAGGCCCGTGGGGGAAGGCTCCGTCCGGCCGCCGGGGGACTCACCGGTGGGTGACGAGCGGGTTCACCTGTAGGTGATGTCCGAGGTGGCGTACTTGCAGTTGGTGCTGTCGGGGCCCGTACCGACAGCGGTGTTGTTGTTGTACTTCTGGCACGGGATGACCTTGCGGCCGGCGTCGTTGAGGATCGTGATGCCCCGCAGGGTCGCCACGTCGCCCCGGTTGACGTTGATGCCGACCAGCCGCGCGGTGGAGCCCGTTCCGGTCACCTCGATGTTGCTGAGGTTGACCTTGCGGGTGTACTGCGTGGAGCAGTCGCCGCAGGAGCGGTACAGCGTCTTGAAGTCGCTGACCGCGAAGTTGGAGATGTTCAGGGTGCCGGGCCCGTTGTGCTGGAAGACCTTGTCGGCCGCCTTCCTGGCGCCGCCGCCGGTCACCGTGTAGGTGGACCCGCCGCGGAAGGTCGCCGCGTCCTCGCCGACGTCCTCCCACCACACGTTCTGCAGCGTGCAGTTGCCCTCGCAGTGGATGCCGTCGGCGCCGGGCGCGCCGATGATGACGTTCTTCAGCGTCGCGCCGGCCGCGAGCTTGAAGATCGGGTCCTGGCCCTCCTCCTGGCCGTCACCGGCCAGGGCGCCGCTGCCGTAGTAGCGGACCATGCCGCCGTCCCGGGTGCCGGAGACCGAGATGGTGGAGGACACCGGCTGGCTGCCGTTGGCGGAGGGCCAGGTGGCGGCGTTCGCCGGAGTGGCCCCGCTAGTCATGATCATGCCAAACGAGAGGCTGAACGCGGCGAGCGTGCCGGTCAGCGCGCGCGTGCGGGCACGCGGACGTACCGCAGAAGTCATGTCCCGATTCCTTCTGTTGTCCGAGCGGATGGGGGGTTGGAGGGTTGGCGGGTTCTCAGAGCTTTCCGGCGCCCGCGCCCGACGTCACCGAGGCGACGACCGAGGAGGCGGGCTCGGCGGTGTAGCCGTACGGCGGGGCGGTGAAGCTCCCCGTCCGGGAGATCTCGGTGGCGGCCCCACCGAGGTCGTTGCCGCGCAGATTCGCGTAACCGTCCACGTCACTGCTGCGGTTCGTGGTGACCGCGACTCCGGTGTTCCGGAAGACGTTGTTCTCCACGAGCATCTGGGCGCCCATGCGCGAGTGGCAGGCGGTCTCGGCGCCGTCCACGTAGTTGTTGTAGAAGTGCCCCGTACCGAAGCGCAGGCTGGGGACGCGCGAGTACACGTTACTGAACCGGTTGTGGTGGTACGTCACCTTCAAGTGACCGGTGTCCTCGGCGGCGTTGTTGTCGCTGTGGCCGACGAGCGAGCCCTTGAAGTGTTCCTCGAAGGTGTTCCAGGACACCGTCACATGGTCCGAGCC
This sequence comes from Streptomyces sp. NPDC107538, assembly GCF_055657445.1. Classification (NCBI taxonomy): domain Bacteria; kingdom Bacillati; phylum Actinomycetota; class Actinomycetes; order Kitasatosporales; family Streptomycetaceae; genus Streptomyces; species Streptomyces sp. NPDC107538. Next base: position 481,135 of record NZ_JBVKAY010000001.1, read on the forward strand.
GTGGTTGATGTCCAGCAGACCGTCGTAGTGGTCCTTGTCGTGGGTGCGGTCCGCGGAGAAGGAGTTGTGGTCGATCCACACCTTCGTGGACTCCTGGACCGTGATGCCGTCGGCGGGCGCGACCGGCTTGCTGATGTTCAGGTTCCGGACGACGACATTGGTCTCCTCCTTGATCCGCAGGCCGCCGCCGGTGAACCCGGACGACGAACCCACGCCGAGGACCGTCGTGTTGGAGCCGAGATCCACCTGACCGCTCAGCTGGATCAGGCCGTTCACCCGGACGACCTTGGCCGCGTTGCCGGTGACGGCGCTCTGGAACGCGGCGAGCGTCGAGACCGTGACGGCGGAGGCGCTGCCGCCGCCGGTGGTCCCGGCGCCGAAGCCGATGGGCGCGGTCTCCGCCGCGCCCGCCGCCTGCGGCAGGGCGAGCACGGCGGTCGTCGCCAGCGCGGCAGCGGCGGCCACCAGGGCCGATCTTTGCGCGTGTGTACGTGGGGGGACGGTACGCATGCGGGTGCGTCCCTTCAGGGGAGAGCTGATGGGCCATGTACGTGAATGGCATTCACTGTTCTGATCGCCGCACACGAGTGGGGGGAGTGCGGCGCAAAGCCGGTTCACATCGCTGAACGGAACGTAGAGGGCAAGCGCTTTCTGGTCAACGCTTTGCGCAAAAGACATTGCGCCGGACCACGGTCGCGCCTGGTCGGGGCGGTCGGCCGCGCCCGGCGGGTGTCGCCCGTCCGCCCCAAGGGCCCCGGCGGACCGGGGCGAGCGAATTCTTTCGACATGTGGGAGCGCTTCCATGGCCGCCATGCCCATGTCACGATGCCTTTCCCGCCGACCTCACAGGAAGGCCCCACGACGTGACCCCCACCCCCCACGACGGCCCGCGCGGACCACGGCGTCCGGTGCTCGTCGCGCTGCTGGGAGCGCTGGTGGCGCTGCTCGCCGCCACGCTCCTGACCGCCCCCGCGGCGGCCGCCGCGGACACACGGACCGAGGCCGCCCCCCGGGCCGCGCTCACCGAGATCACCGGTTTCGGCACCAACCCCAGCAACCTGCAGATGTACCTGTACGTGCCGGACAGCGTCACCGCGAACCCCGCGATCCTGGTGGCCGTGCACTACTGCACCGGCTCGGGACCGGCGATGTACAACGGCACCGAGTACGCCCAACTGGCCGACCGGTACGGGTTCATCGTGGTGTACCCGTCCGTCACCCGCAGCAGCAAGTGCTTCGACGTCTCCTCCCCGCAGGCGCTGACCCGCGGCGGCGGCAGCGACCCCGTGGGCATCAAGTCCATGGTCGACTGGACCGTCCGCACCTACGGCGCCGACACCGGCCGGATCTTCGCCACCGGCATCTCCTCCGGCGCGATGATGACCAACGTCCTCCTCGGCGACTACCCCGACGTGTTCGCCGCCGGCGCCGCCTTCGCGGGTGTGCCCTTCGCCTGCTTCGCCACCACCAACGGCTCGGAGTGGAACAGCGACTGCGCCAACGGCACCATCACCCGCACCCCGCAGGCCTGGGGCGACCTCGTCCGCGGTGCCTACCCGGGGTACACCGGCACCCGGCCCCGGATGCAGTTGTGGCACGGCACCACCGACGACGTCCTGCGGTACCCCAACTTCGGCGAGGAGATCAAGCAGTGGACCAATGTGCACGGGGTGAGCCAGACACCGGCCGCCACCGACACACCCCAGACCAACTGGACCCGCACCCGCTACGGCGGCACCGGTGACCGCGCCCCCGTCGAGGCCATCAGCCTCCAGGGCACCGGCCACAACCTCTACGCCTGGGGCATGGGCGAGCGCGTCCTCACCTTCTTCGGCCTCAACGGCTCCGGCCCCGCGCCCCAGCCCCCGGCCGGCCCCTGCAAGGTGACCGTCACCACCAATGCCTGGAGCACGGGCCTGACCGCGTCCGTGACCCTCACCAACACCGGTACGACGGCGGTCAACGGCTGGAAACTCGGCTTCACCCTGCCCTCCGGACAGACCGTCACCAACGGCTGGGGCGCCACGTACAGCCCGACGAGCGGCGCGGTGACGGCGACCAACGCCACGTACAACGCGGCGATCGCCCCCGGCGCGAGCGTCAGCATCGGCTACCAGGCCAACCACACCGGGAACAGCGCCGCCCCCTCGGCGTACACGCTCAACGGGACGGCTTGCACGACGGGTTGACGTGGCCCGTACGAGGCGACGGCCTCCGGTGCAGACCGGCCCTCCGGCTCCGGGCGTGCGCCGACGCGGCGCGCGCCCGGTCCCCGTTCGTACGTCTCCTGCGCCCGGTCCTCGTTCCTCCCGCTCCTGCCCCCGACCCCGTGCTTCCCCGCCCCTGCACCCGCACCCGCGCCCGCTCCCGCTCTCCGTCCCGTACCCACCGCCGGTATCCGCAGAAAGGCACCGCCCTTGCACCCGCACCCGCACTTGCCCTCGCGTCAGCCCGAACATCCGCTCGGCAGCCCCCGGCCCGCCGAGCCGTCGAGGCGGGGCCCGCTCGCGGCCGTGATCGCCGGCTGCGTCCTCGCCCTGGCCCTCGTGGTGGCCTCGTCGGCCGTGGTCGCCCTGGTCGGGAGTCCGCAGCGGACGGGCGGGGCCGGTAACGGCGACGGCAGGGAGACGTCCGCCCGGCACTGGGTGAACACCTGGTCCGCGATGCCCCAGCTCACCGAGCCGGGCAATATGCCGCCGGCGCCATTCACGGGGGACCGGGCCGTCCTGGTCGACACCACCCTGCGGCAGACCGTGCGCGTCACCACCGGCGGCGATCGCCTCCGGCTGCGCTTCTCCAACGCCTTCGGCGGCACCGCGCTGCCGCTGACGGCCGTGACGGTGGCCCTTCCGCTGGGCGGGCGGGCCGGGGTCGGGGAGGTCGAACCCGGTACCTCCCGAGCGGTGACCTTCAGCGGACGGCAGTCCACGACCGTGCCGGTCGGCGCCCAAGTGGTCTCGGATCCCCTGGACTTCACGCTGCGGCCGGGCACCAACCTGACCGTGACGGCGTACCTGGCCGAGGGGCAGGCCTCCCTCGCCCTCACCTCGCACCCCGGCTCCCGCACCACCTCGTATCTGCTGCGCGGCGACCACACCGAGGACGCGGACCTCCCCGGCGCGACGCCGACGAACCACTGGTATCTGCTCAGCGACGTCGAGGTGCTGTCCCGGGCCGCGACGACCGCCGTCGCCGTCCTCGGGGACTCGCTCACCGACGGCCGGGGCTCCACCACCAACGGCAACAACCGCTGGCCCGACCAGCTCTTCGACCGACTCCAGCAGCGGCCCGGCACCCGGCACATCGCCGTGGTGAACCAGGCGGCCGGCGGCAACCGCGTTCTCAACGACGGCCTCGGGCCCAACGCCCTCGCCCGCCTGGACCGTGACGTCCTGTCCCACAGCGCCGTCGAGCAACTGATCGTCTTCGAGGGCGTCAACGACCTGGGCACCGCCGAGGCCACGCCCGCCGCCCAGCAGCGCGTCGCCGCCGACCTGATCGCCGCCTACGAGCAGATCATCGTCCGCGCCCACGCCCAGGGCATCCGCGTCTACGGCGCCACCCTGCTGCCCTTCGGCGGCAACACCCCGTACGACGACACCGCCGGACACCGCGAGGCGGCGCGGCAGACCGTCAACGCCTGGATCCGCGGCAGCGGCCGGTTCGACGCCGTCCTCGACTTCGACCGCGCGGTCCGCGACCCGGGGAACCCCGGCCGCCTCCTCCCCGGCCTCCACGACGGCGACTGGCTGCACCTCAACCCCGAGGGCTACCGCATCCTGGCCGAGGCGGTCCCGGCCCGCCTGCTCCGGCGGGGGTGACCGGAGCGGTCTGCGCCCGGACCGGTGACCCCGATCCGCGACCCGGGACGTGTCGCCATGAGGGACTCCCAGTCGGGGAGCTTCACCACGCCTCTGCCCGCCCGCAGAGTGTTCTGCAGCGACTTGATCTTCTCGTGGTCCGGCGCCACCCGAGCACGTCCGGATCCTGCTGGACGAGGGTCTGGGCGGTGTAGCACCCGCTCGGCCCCGAACCGACGACGGCGACACACAGCACGGCGGAACTCCTTACGCGAGGAGATCGCTGATGCCTCAAGGATCCCACCGCCGGGCCGACTGGGGGAGGGCCGCGGAGGCGGGGGAGGGGCCGCGGAGGCCGGGGGCGGAGGCGGGGGACGGGCCGCCGCGGCGAGTGGCGGGGGTGCTGCGCCGTCGGGGTGCCGTGCGCCCCCGGGCTGCGTGGCTGTGCGCAGTGAATGTGATCATGCGCTTACGTTGCGTGGGTGCTGGAAACATCCTTTCTTAATCTTTCCGACCGCCACTGGCAGGACGGGGCGGTGACCGTGCGGCCCGCGTGGGAGGTGCAGGAGCAGAGCGGCGCCACGGCCTGGTTCAGCGCCGTACTGTCCTTCCCGGACGGCGCCGGGGTCGAGATGCTCGCCGTGGTCTGCGAGGGCCGCCTGTCCCTGGAGGACGTCCGCGCTCAGCCGCCGCTGTCCCTGGACGACCTGGCGGAGCTGGCCGACTGGATCGAGGGCCCCCTGTTCGAGGCGTGCGGCACCACGCCCGAGGTCCTGGAGGAAGAGCTGTCCGGGCCCCCGTACGGATCCGGCCGCCGGGCCAGACCCGCGTGGCCGCGCGGGGTGGAGGGGCGGCGGCTGGTGGCCGAGGAGTACCTCGCGGCCCAGCGGTCCGGCTACGACCCGGTCCTCGCCGTGATGTGCGCGACCGGGCACAGCCGCCGCAAGTCCCTCCGGATGATCGCCGGGGCACGCGACGAGGGCCTGCTCGGACCTCGTCACGCGCGACGCTGAGCCCGGACTACTCCGTCAGGTCGCGCATCCGGCTGATCTCGGTCGCCTGCTGGGCGATCACGTCGTCGGCCATCTCCTCGACCAGGATGTTGTTCCCCTGCGCCTTCACGTCCGTGGCCATGGTGATCGCCCCCTCGTGATGAGTGATCATCAGCTTCAGGAAGAGCGCGTCGAACTTCTCCCCTTCCAGCGTGGCGAGTTCCTTCAGCTGGGCCTCGGTCGCCATGCCGGGCATCGCCTCGTGGTCGTGCGAAGTCTCCCGCTCGTCACCGTCGTTGTTCTTCAGCCAGCCCTCCATGGCCGCGATCTCGGGCTTCTGGGCGGCGGCGATCCGCTCGGCGATCCGCTTCACCGGGGTCGACTTCGCACGCTCGGGGGCGAGTTCGGTCATCTCCAGGGCCTGGGTGTGATGCTGGATCATCATGCGCGCGTAGTCGAAGTCCGCGGAATTCGGAGAGTCGTCCTCCGCTCGCTGTTCCGCAACTTCCTCCGGCGAAAGGGTTTGAGCCGCCTCACCGGGTTTTCCGGGCGCGATCACCGCCGGTCCGCTCGACTTCGCGGAGCCGCCGTCGGGGGCCGCCTCCGACCCCGAGTCGCAGCCCGCGAGCGCCAGCAGAACGGCCGTCAGCGAGGCCGTGACCAGCGATGCGCGGGATGTGCGGCGAACGAGCACAGTGACCTCCTGGGACACGGCAACGGGCGTACACCTCGTGAGTGTTGACGAACGTTCCTAACACGCTTTCACGGGCCGTTGATCAAATTTGTTCGTTACAAATACATTGCTGTCTGTTGATCTGTGCATGATGAAGACGATACTTCGGAGGTGCCTGAACCGTTCACCTGCGAACGGCCATACGGGAGGACACAGTGACCCTGTTGAACAACCTACGGACCCGGCGCAGACGTCTGGGAGTCGCCGCCACTGCGGCCGGACTGCTGGCCGCGCTGCTCACCGCCGGACCGGCGGCGGCGACACCCGACCCCGGGGACTCGCCCGCCGCGCGAGAGAAGGTCTCCAAGAGCGACGCCGCCGAGGCGCGGGCGGCGATAGCCGCCGGCGAGATACCCGGCAAGGACGAGATCGTCCACTCCGCCAACATCCAGCATCTGACCAACATCCCGAAGGACGCGCTGCCGGGCACCAACTCGGACCTCGCCTTCCAGGGGAAGTACGCCTACGCCGGCAACTACGACGGCTTCCGGGTCCTGGACATCAGCGACCCGAAGGCCCCGAAGACGGTCGCCCAGGTGCTCTGCCCGGGCTCGCAGAACGACATCTCCGTCTCCGGGGACCTGCTGTTCCTGTCCACGGACTCCTCGCGCAGCGACAACTCCTGCAACAGCACCACGCAGCCCGCGAGCGAGAAGTCGTCGTGGGAGGGCATGAAGATCTTCGACATCAGCGACCCGAAGGCCCCGAAGTACGTCGCCGCCGTGGAGACGGCCTGCGGCTCGCACACCCACACGCTGGTGCCCGACGGCAAGAACGTCTACGTCTACGTCTCCTCGTACTCGCCGAGCGCCTCGTTCCCCGACTGCCAGCCCCCGCACGACGGCATCTCGGTCATCAAGGTGTCCCGCAAGCACCCCGAGCGGGCGAAGGTGGTGGGCTTCCCGGTCCTGTTCCCCGGTGAGGGCCCCGACGGCGGCGGCAACCCGGGTTCGCCCACGAACCCCGGTGTCTCCAAGACCACCGGCTGCCACGACATCACGGTGCTGCCGTCGAAGGACCTGGCCGCGGGCGCGTGCATGGGTGACGGCATCCTGTTCTCCATCAAGAACCCCAAGAAGCCGAAGGTCATCGACCGGGTCCAGGACAACGTGAACTTCGCGTTCTGGCACTCGGCCACCTTCAACCAGGACGCGAACAAGGTCGTCTTCACCGACGAGTTGGGCGGCGGCGGTGCGGCCACCTGCAACGCGGCGATCGGGCCGAACCGCGGGGCCGACGGCATCTACGAGATCGTCGGCAAGGGCGACAAGCGCAAGCTCGTCTTCAAGAGCTACTACAAGATCCCCCGCCACCAGGCGGACACCGAGAACTGCGTCGCCCACAACGGCTCGCTGATCCCGGTGAAGGGCAAGGACATCATGGTCCAGGCCTGGTACCAGGGCGGTGTCTCCGTCTGGGACTTCACCGACTCCACCAAGCCCCAGGAGATCGCCTACTTCGAGCGCGGCCCGATCTCCACCGACACCCTCGTCGGCGGCGGTACGTGGTCGGCGTACTACTACAACGGCTACATCTACTCGAACGACATGGTGAAGGGCTTCGACGTCCTGAAGATCGACGACCGGCGCACGGACCCGGCGGCTTCCGTCCGTCTGAATGAGCTGAACGTGCAGACGCAGCCGGACTACTTCGACCGGTAGAAGCACCGCGGCGGATTCGAGTCACCCGTCCCGCCGGCCCCCTCGGGGACCGGCGGGACACCCGGCTCCCGGCGTTCTCGTCGGCCGGAGCGGCGCGCGTTCATCGACCGGGGCGCCGGGCGAGAACATCCCGTAAGACCCGCGTCGACTCGCCGTCGGCGAACTATACTCAGCGCTTCCGGGTGGCGACCCTACGTGCTCCCGCCCGGCCGTTGTTCGTCCCGGGCCGCACGGGGGACGGTCCGGGACGGACGTCCAGCGGTGCCGAACAGCCGGGCGAACAGCCGGTCGCCGGACGGGAGTCGGACACCCGGCCCGCCGCGCGCGACGGCGCCCCGGCCGCCGCGAGGGGCGGCGGCCGACGGCTTCTCAGCCCACCAGATCCAGTACCTTCCGCAGCCCGTCCGGCCGTTCGGCGACGGGCAGATGGTCGACGAAGTGCACCCCGCACCCGAGAGCCGCCGCACCACCGTCGGCCCGCCGGTCGTCACCGACCATCAGCGTCTCCCGCGGGTCGACCCCCAACGCCTCACAGGCGAGCGCGAACAGCCGCGGGTCCGGCTTCTGGATGCCGTGCTCGTACGACAGCATGTACGCGCCGACGTACGGGTCGAGCCCGTGCGCGCGGAACACCGGCCGCAGATCCCACCCGATGTTGCTCACCACACCGACGGCCACCCCGCGCTCCCGCAGGGCGGCCAGGACCTCGGCGGCGTCCGGGTAGGGGCTCCACGCCGGCGGCGTCATATGGCGGTCGTACAGCGCGTCGTGGAGCGCCGCGTCGGGCAGCGTCACCCGGCGGGAAACGCCCGTGTAGGCGGCCCGGTGATGCTCGGCGCTCCGGTCCCGCACCGCCCACGGAGCGGCCAGGTCGCCCGCCGGCGGCTCCGCCGGGAGCGACCCGCCCGGCAGCGCGCCCGCCCGCTCCAGCGCCACGGCCGCCCGGACCAACTCCGGCTCGGGCAGCGTGAGACCGGCGTCCGCCAGGACCGCGCGGAGCCACGACTCGGTGGGCTCCGCGCGGAACAGGGTTCCGGAGAAGTCGAACAGCACCCCTTTGATCGTCATGCCGTCGATCCTTCGGGCCCGCCCGAACCCGGTCAAGTACGCATCGGGCCACGCCACTTCTCGTACGTCAGCACCGCCAGCGCGATCGTCAGGCCGCCCAGCAGCCAGCCGGCCAGCACGTCCGACATCCAGTGCACGCCCAGCCAGATCCGGGTCAGCCCGACGCCGACCACGGAGACGGCGGCCACCGCCACCGCCGTCCGCATGACGGTGCCGCCGACGCCGTACCGGCGCATCAGCCAGATCAGCAGACCGAGGACGACCGTGGCCGTCATGGCGTGGCCCGACGGGTACGCGGCGTAGTGGGCGGAGTCGACGGGGTCGGGCCACGCGGGCCGCTCCCGGCCGACCGCCGCCTTCAGGCCCTGCTGCAGCGCCGTACCCACCGCGCAGGTGACCGCCAGCCAGAGGGCGAGCCACCACTCCCGGTGGCGCCACACCAGCCAGCCCGCGGCGGCCGCGGCCAGCAGACGCATCGTCACCGGGTCCCAGACCCAGTCCGTCAGGATGCGGAACGCGTGGGTGATGCCCGGGCTGTCGACGGCCCATCTGTGGGTGGTGTTCGCGATGCCCTCGTCCAGCGACATGAGCGGCGTCCAGGAGAGCGCCACCAGGACGAGCAGCAGGACGGAGGGCACCGCGAAGGCCGCGGCGGCGCGGACGGTACGGGTGGTCGACGGCCGGTGGGGCGGCGCGTCGACGGTGGGGGTGTGCATACAGCGATCCTGGCCGACTCCCGTGGCTTCGGGCCAATGCCGGGGCGTGAGATCACTGTCACGCGCGGCGACCGGAGCAAAGCCGTCGCGTCGCACGTTGTCCTTGGGCTGCTCTTTGTCCCTTCTTTGCCCTGTCACGACCTGCCGAGTGCCCGCAAAGCGGGAACGAACGCCACCAACACGGGCACGGCAGGTACGAGGGCGGCGCACGCGGTCAGCCGCAGCCGGTGCGCCGGGGTGAGGCGCTGCGGGGGAGCGAGCAACCGGTGCACCCGCCGCGGCACATGGTCCTCCGGGGTCGGGCAGGGCCCGAACACACCCCGGTCCTCGTTGAGGCCCACGAGCGCCAGGGCGATGGTGAGGCGGCCGTGGCGGCGGGAGGCGGAGTCGTCGGCGGCGAGTTCGACCAGCCGGTCCATCTCGTCGCGGAACGCGGCGAACACCGGCACCCGGGGGAAGCCGCCGGCCAGCGCAGCCGAGCAGTGCAGCAGCCAGTGGTGCCGGGCCCGCGCGTGCCCCTGCTCATGGGCGACCACCGCGTCCACCTGCCGCCCCTTCAGCCGGCGCAACGCGGCGGTGGTGATGACCAGTCGGGGCGTGGGGCCGGGCAGCCACCAGGCGTCGGGCCGCTCGCCCTCCACCACGACCAGCCGCTCGCCGTCTGGCTCCTCGCCGGGCAACAGCGGGGCGCGCAGCCGGAGTTCGGCGTGGCGTCTTTGGTGCTCCCGCCGGGCCCGGACGACCTCGCGGACCAGCATCGCCCCGGTCCACAGCCCGCCGCAGGCGAGCGCCACGGCCGTGGCCACGGCCCAGGAACCCCCGCGGTCCAGCGCGTACGCCTCCACGACCCCGTCCGGCGCGGGCGCGAACACCCGCCCGCGCACCACGGCCCAGGCCGCCGCCGCGCTCAACGCCATCGACAGCGCGCAGCACAGCAGGACGGCCGCCACCACGCACTGCCACACCCACAGCGCGACCACCGGTTCACGGTCCGGCCAGTCGGCACGGGCCAGCAGCCGCGGGGCGACGACGGCGGTCAGGGCGCCGAGCAGCAACAACGCCGCGGGGACCATCATGAGCCGCAGCCTACGAGCGCGCCGCCGCCCGACGACACGGGCCGCCCCACCGAAGTGACACAGACCACGATCGAGTACGGCGGCGATGCCGCGCTCGGCGGTCACCCCGCGCTCGGCGGCCACCCCGCCCCCGGCGGCCACCCCGCGCCCGGCAGCGCCCGGCCGGCCCGTCGCTCAGACCGTCAGCAGCATGGCGAACATGCCGATGCCCATGGACAGCCGGCAGGCCCGCGCCAGCTCCGGCCGGTCCCCCCACCCGGGCGCCGAGACCGCCGCGCTCCCCGCGCCCGTCCCCGCCGGTACGGGTATGAGCCGGACGCCCGCCCACAGCACGTACCCGGCGAAGTAGACCAGCAGCACCCCCGTCACCAGGGGTGGCCCCGCGCCGCCGTGACCCCCGCCCGGCGAGGCGACCATCACCGCGGCCATGTAGACCATCGCCAGCGCCCCCACCAGGTGGTGCAGATGGTGCGCGCTCGTGCGCGCCGACCACAGCGCCCGCACGGCCGCCGCGCCGAACACCACCGCGTAGGCGAGCCAGGCCCAGCGCGGCGGGGCCACGGCCGCGGCGGGCACCGCCATCGCGGCCATGCCGAAGCCCATCAGCGCCTCCCCGCCCGCGGCGAGCCGCTGCTCCTCGACGGCGCTGCGCATCCGCAGCAGGCAGTAGCCCCCGGTCACCGCGCACAGCGCGACCAGCAGCCAGCCGGCCGCAACCGGTCCGTGCACCGCGCACCTCCATCGGTGGTCGGGCAGTCGGGTAGTCGGTCAGGGCATGCCCGGGCCCGATGGCGCGCATACGAGCGCAAGGGTGTACGCGGGGGAGCGCGCGGGAGTGCGGAACAACGGTGCGCGCCGGAGACGCATCCCACAGCGCGCCACAGCCCCGACGTATGTTTCACGAGTAAAACACCCGCTAAGGTTATGGCATGCGCAGCGCCCGCCCCTCCCGACCTCCCCGTGCCCACCGGCTCCCGCTCTCCGCCGCCCTCCGGCTGAACCGCCCCTCCGAGATCTGGTTCAAGCCCGCGCTCAGCGTCGTCGTCGCGACCGCCCCGCCGAACCTGACGCTGCTGGCCCTCGACCGCCTCGACCTGGCGATGTACACGATGGCCGGATCCCTGTGCGCGCTGTACGCCCACCACCGCCCGTACGCCGCCCGCGCCCGCACCCTCGCCCTGGTCGTGCTCGGCATGGTCGCCGGCCTCGCGGTCGCCCTGGTCACCGCCGCCCTCACCACGAACGCGGTGCTCCTGGTCACCGTCGGCGCACTCCTGGCCGCCGCGCAGAAGGCGCTGTGCGACGCGAGCCGGATCGGGCCGCCCGCCCATGTCATCTTCACCTTCGTCACCTCGGCGGCCCTCTTCCTGCCCCAGACCCTCGCCCAGGCCCCCGGTCACCTCGCCGCCTCCGCCGTCGCGGGCGCCTGGGCCTGGCTCGTCTGCATGGCCCCCGGCCTCCCGCGCCCCCACGGCCCGGAGCGCCGCGCCACCGCCCAGGCCCTGCGCGCGGTCGCCGCCCACGTCGAGGCGCCCGAGCGGCCCGGGTCCCGCACGGTCGCCGCGACCGCCGTGCACATCGCCTGGCAGACCCTGCTCACCGCCGGCGCCCGCACCGAACCTCGGCGCGCCCTCGAAGCGCTCCTGGTCCGCGCCGAGGTCGCCCTCGCCGCGCCCGCCGACGCCGACCCCGGCCGGCTGCGCGCCCTGGCCCGGGACCTGCGCGGCGCCCGGCCCCTCCCTCGAACCACCGCTCCGGCGGCGACGGCCGACGGGATGCGTGACGAGATGCGTGACGGGACGCGTGAGGAGAGGCATGCCGCGGAGCGCGAACTCGCGGGCGGGCGGACCCCGTTGTGGAGCAGGCTGGGCCCGGTCACCCCCCTCGCCGTCCGCACCGCCGTCGGCTGTGCCCTCGCCGGCTACGCCTCCCTCGCGATCGGGGTCGGCCGCCCCTACTGGGCCCTCGTCACCGCCGCCGCCCTCTACCAGGCCAACCTGACCCTCACCTGGAGCCGGGTCGTCCAGCGCGTCGTCGGCAACCTCGCCGGAGTGCTGGCCTTCGCCGCCCTGGTCCCGCTCGCCCACCTCGGCCCGGCCGCGCTCGTCCTGTGCTGCCTCGCGCTGAGCTTCGGAGCCGAGGCCCTGATCAGCCGCAACTACTGGCTCGGCACCGTCTGCGTCACCCCCATGGCCCTCCTCGTCACCGAGTTCGTCCGCTTCCAGAACCCCGGCGAACTGATCACCGACCGGCTCCTGGACACCGTCGTCGGCGCCCTGGTCGGCTTCCTCGCGGCGGTCGCCGTCACCAACCGGCGCGCCGGGGACCGCGTCGCGCACGCCCTCACCACCGTGGAACGCGCCCGCGCGCACACGCTCCGCACGGCCGCCGACCCGCACTCCCCGCCCGGCGCGCTGCCCGCCGCCCGCCGCGCCCTCGCCGGGGCCCTCGTCGAACTGCGTGCCGTCACGGACACCGCGAGCGGCGAATGGTGGCAACGCGCCTGGCCGTCGGAGCGGGTGACACACGCCGAACAGGCCGGACACCGTACGCTCGCGGCGACGGTACGACAGCACGGATTCCAGGCATCGGAGGGCGCACGGGCATGACGGCAGGCAACGGGCGGGCGGCGGGGAACGGAGCGGCGCTGGGGGACACGGTCGCCAAGGTGGTGCGCCAGTGGCAGACGGTGCACCCCGGTATCGACACCGCGCCGATGGAGATCATCGGCCGGGTCAACCGCTGCGCCGCCCTCCTCCAACAGGCCGAGGACGCGCCCCTGCGCCGCGCCGGTCTCACCCGCCCCGAGTTCGACGTCCTCGGCACCCTGCGGCGCACCGGCCACGAGCTGACCCCCAGCGAGATCGCCCGCGAGACCTTCGCCTCCGGCGCCGCCGTCACCAAACGCCTGAAGCTGCTCACCGAACGCGAACTCGTCGAGCGACGCGGCGACGACCGTGACCGCCGCGTCGCCCACGTCCGCCTCACCGACGCCGGCCGCGACCTCGTCGACAGCGTCATGCCGGAGCAACTGGCCTACGAGGAGGCCGTCCTCTCCGGCGTCGACACCGACGACCGCCGCGAACTCGCCGTACTCCTCGGCGAGCTGCTCATCCAACTGGAAGGCCGCCTGGGCCTGCCACGCGCCTAGGGCCTGTCTGACGGTCGGTCGCGCGTCCCTCGGGCGCGGGCCTGGTGCGCGGGCGTGCGCGGGTCGCGGATGTCGCCCCAGCGGGGTCCGTACACGTTCCGCCGGATGACGGGCTCGCGCAGGAAGTCGTGCGGGAAGCCCAGCGTGGGCGCGCTCACCTCGTCGAGCCGGGCGACCGCGTCCGCGTCGAGCCGCACCTCCACGCTCGCCAGGTTGTCCGCGAGCTGACGCGGTCCGGTGGCGCCGATGATCGGCACGACGTTGCCGGGGCGGCCGAGGAGCCAGGCGAGGGCCACCTGCGCCGGGAGCAGACCGCTCCGCTCGGCGATCTCCAGCACGGCGTCGATCACGGCGTCCTCGCGGGCGTCCGCGTCCGCCCCGCCGTCGCCGAGCCGCCCCGACTCGCCCCGCCGGTACTTGCCGGTCAGCTTCCCGGCCGCCAGCGGCGCCCACGCGAACACGGCCATGCCGAACCCCCGTGCCTGCGGCAGCAGTTCACGTTCCGGGGTGCGCTCCAGCAGGCTGTAGCGCAGCTGCGAGCCCGCGAACGCGGTCCAACCCCGCAGCTCCGCCAGGGTGTTGGCCTGGGCGATCTCCCACGCCGGCCAGTCCGACACCCCGACATACAGCACCTTCCCGGACCGTACGAGATCGTCGAGCGCCCGCATCACCTCGTCGACCGGGGTGAACTCGTCCCGGGCGTGCACCCAGAGCACGTCGAGCCGGTCGGTGCGCAGCCGCCGCAGGCTCGCCTCCACCGAGTCGACGAGGCTCTTGCGGTGGTTGCCCGCGGAGTTCACGTCGTCCTCGCGCGTCACGCAGGTGTACTTGCTGGCCAGGACGAAGCGGTCGCGGCGCCCGTCGAGGAGTGCGCCGACGATGCTCTCCGAGGCGCCCTCGGAGTAGTTGTTCGCCGTGTCGACGAAGTTGCCGCCCGCGTCCGCGTAGGCGTCCAGGAGCGGACGGCTCGCTTCGAGATCCACGGCACCCCAGCCGAACGTCATGGCCCCGAGGGCCAGTTCGCTCACCCGCAGACCGGTCCTGCCGAACAGTGTGTAACGCACGATGCATCCCTCCGAGCGGTTCGTGGACACGACGCTAGGAGGTGGAGAGCGCTCCAACGCAAACCGCGCGCGGGAGCGGGCCGGCCCTCTCAGCCCTCCGCGCCCGCCAGGTAGACGCCGAACATGGCCCCTTGGGGATCCCGCAGCACCGCGATACGCGGCCCGTCCGGCACCGTGGTGGGCTCCATCAGGAGGGTGCCGCCCGCTTCGGCGGCGACGCGGGCCGAGTCGTCGACGTCCTCCACCGCGAAGTACGGCAGCCAGTGCGAGGGGACCTCGGGCGGGAACTTCTCGTCCATCGTGATCATGCCGCCGAAGTCGGCGCCGTCGATGCCCCACTGCGTGTAGTGCCCGCCGGCGCTCACGCTCCAGCCGAACAGGGTCGTGTAGAAGGCCTTGGCGCGCTCCGGAGCGCGCGTCAGCAGCTCGACCCAGCCGAGCGCGCCGGGCGCGTTGAACAGCCCGGCGCCGGGGAAGGACCGCGCCTGCCACAGCTGGAAGGCCGCGCCGCCCGGGTCGAGTGCCACCGCGAACCGTCCGATGTCGAAGACGTCCATGGGCTCCAGCACGACGGCCCCGCCCGCCGCCCGTACCGACTCGGCCGCCGCGTCCGCGTCGGTCACGGCGAACGATACGTTCCAGGCCACCGGCTGCGACTCCTGGTACAGCGGGGAGAGCGCGGCGACCGCCGCGTCCCCGAGGTGCGCGACGCAGTAGCCGCCGGCCTCCTGGCGTGGATCGGTCTCCGGCCGCCAGCCGAACAGCTCGGCGTAGAACCGTTTCGCCGCCGCCAGATCGCTGGTCCCCAGCTCGGTCCAGCAGGGCCCGCCGGTCACCGGCTCGTCGAGCTTCATGGCGTTCCTCCCGGGACGGGGCGGCCCCCTTCCAGCACGCTATGCCCGTGCCCCCGCCCCGGCCACCGGGGTACGACCCGCCCGGCGCCCCCGGCCGGGAGGAGCGGCCGGGGCCGTCAGATCCCCGGCCGGTAGCGCAGCGGATGGTCCGCCGGGATCTCCACCAGCACGATCTCGGTGCCGTCCGGGTCGGCGATCCACATCTCGATCAGTCCCCACGGCTCCTTCACCGGAGGCCGCCGCACCTCCACCCCGGCCGCCACCAGCTCCTCGTGCGCCGCCGTCACGTCCGCGACCTGGAGCCACAGCTTCAGCGCGGGCGACGGCGGGGTCTCCGAGCGGCCGGCGACCTCCAGGAAACCGCCGCCGAGGAAGTACACGACGCCCCGGTGCTCGCCCGTACCGAACTCGCGGTACACGGGGAGCCCGAGCTGCTCGCCGTAGAAGGCGCGGGAGCGTTCGGGGTCGGTGGGGCGGAGGAGGGTGCGGCTGCTGAGTACGTGGATCATGTGGTCGAGGGTAGGCGCTCCACCTACCGCTACCCTCTTGGCTGTTCGAGCCGCACCACGAGCCGTCAGGAGCGCACCCATGGACACCGCCACCGGCCTGACCTTCCGCGATGCCACGGACGCCGACGTGGACGTCCTCGTCGCGCTGATCGAGTCGGCGTACCGCGGGGACTCCAGCCGGGCCGGGTGGACCACGGAGGCGGACATCCTCGAAGGGCAGCGGACCGACCCCGACGGTGTCCTCCAGGTCGTCAAGTCGCCCGACAGCCGGCTGCTCACCGTCGAGCGGGACGGCGCCGTCGTCGCCTGCTGCCAGCTCGAACACCGTGGTGAGCACGCCTACTTCGGGATGTTCGCGGTGAGCCCGGCCCTCCAGGGCGGCGGTCTCGGCAAGGTGATCATCGCCGAGGCGGAGCGGCTCGTGCGCGAGACCTGGGGCGCCCGGGAGATGCACATGACGGTGATCTCCGTACGGGACGACCTCATCGCCTGGTACGAGCGGCGCGGCTACCGCCGTACGGGACGGACGACCCCGTTCCCGTACGGCGACGAGCGCTTCGGCATCCCGCTCCGCGACGACCTGCGGTTCGAGCTGCTGGTGAAGCGGCTCGGGTGAGCGTCAGGCCGTGAAGCGGCCCGTGCGTTTGATGTCGGGGTAGTCGGTGGTCGCGCCGTCCAGCTGGAGGGCGCGGACCAGGCGCAGGTGGTCCTGGGTGTTGACCACCCAGCCGATGATCCGCAGGTTGGCCTTGCGGGCCTTCTCCACAACCTCCAGGGTCAGCCGCCGGATGTTCAGCACGAGGGTGGCGGCGCCCACCGCCACCGCGCGGTCCACGACGTCGGGGCCGTAGCGGCTGGCGACCAGCGCGGTGCGTACGCCGGGCACGAGACGGGCGATCTCGGCGACCGCCTCGTCGTGGAAGGACAGCACCTCGACCCGTCCCACCAGGTCGCGCCGGTGCAGGACCTCGGCGAGCGCGCGGGCCGCCGCCGTGTCCTTGATCTCGGCCTGGAGCGGTGCCCGTACCGCGTCCAGGACCTCCTCGAAGGTGGGAATCCGCTCGCCGCGGCCCGCGTCCAGGGCGCGCAGCTCGGCGAGGGTCTTGTCGGCGATGGGGCCCGTGCCGTCCGTCGTCCGGTCCACGTCCGCGTCGTGCATGACGACGAGCGCGCCGTCCTTGCTCAGATGCAGATCGAGTTCGATGACGTCGAGGCCCGCGCGATCGGCGGCCACGAAGGAACGGAGGGTGTTCTCGGGTTCGACACCCATGACTCCGCGATGACCGATGGTGAGGAAGTTCAAGGTTGACTCGCTTCCGTCGACGGCGGCTCGGCCCGCGTGACCGGGGGAGGGGCGGCACGCGGCTGGGGCGCAGCGTAGTCCTCCCGCCGTGCGATGCATCCGCATGTGCACGAGGCCTTTCGGGTCGTGTCACGCCGCGTGGGGCCCTGCCACGTCGGAGAACAGGACCGTTTCCGCACCCGTCCGGCACGGATCGGGTCATCCCTGAGTGGGCGAGTCCGGTGTGCGTTGACTCCGCCGGCCTCCGCGCGGAACCCGCCACGCACAAACTGTGACGCATGACGCGTGTGGCAGGAGATTCAGCGGTTAGGTACTGGGGGTGGCGGGAAGATTTCCGGCGGGATCGCTCATGATCGGTCTTGCGGTGGGGGGCCCTCGCTACGTACGGTGTCCTTACGAAAGTTTATCCCGTGGAGGATGGGTCATGACGGAAATTCTTGCGCAGTTGGGTGCGGAGGGCGGAGTTCCTTCGGTGTCCCGGGTGGTGGAACACCCGGCCTGGCCCCTGCTCAAGGACGCCGTGGAGCGGATCCGGCCATGGCAGTCCAAGGACGGCTCGATCGACTTCGCCGCCGAGCACGCCCCCGGCCCGGCCGCCGCCGAGCGCGCCGTACGGGATGTCGTCGAGGCCGTCGAGGCGCTGTCCCCGCTGCTGCCGCACGACGCCGCCTACCACGAGGCCCTCGTCAAGGACCTGCGGCGCTGGGCCGACGACGGCTTCGAGGTGCCCGACTTCCTGGACTCGCTGCTGGCCTTCCAGCCCGCCGCGAGCCGCGCGGACGGCCTCCAGCACCTGGTCGTCTTCCCGATGTACACACAGAACGGCAACCCGGACCGCAACCTCGAAGCGCTCGTGCTGCGCATGGTCTGGCCCGACTGGCTGGCCGAGCTGGAGCGCACCCGCTACGACAACCCGCTGTTCTGCGGCATCACCTTCGAGGACTTCACGGCCGGCTACGACACCAACTCGGCCGTCCTCTTCCCGGAGACCATCGCCGTGCGCGAGGCCCCGGCCCGCTTCTCCTGGGGCGGTATCTTCTGCGACCGCGAGGCCGCCCGCTTCCGCCGGGTCACCGAGGCCGCCGTCGACATCCTCGGCCTCGAACTGCCCGAGGACGTCGCCGCGATGGTCCACGACCAGAAGCGCTGCGAGGAGGCCTTCGTCCTGTGGGACATGGTCCACGACCGCACCCACAGCCACGGCGACCTGCCCTTCGACCCCTTCATGATCAAGCAGCGCCAGCCGTTCTGGATGTACGGCCTCGAAGAGCTGCGCTGCGACCTCACCGCCTTCAAGGAGGCCGTGAAACTGGAGGCCGACGGCGTCCCGCAGGCCCGTGACGTGCAGTACGCGGTCCTCTTCGACCGCATGTTCCGCTTCCCCGTCACCGGCGAGCGCGTCCGCAACTACGACGGACTCGGCGGCCAGCTCCTCTTCGCCTACCTGCACAAGCACGACGTCGTCCGCTGGACCGACAACAAGCTGCACATCGACTGGCAGCGCGCCCCGCAGGTCACCAACCAGCTCTGCGCCGACATCGAGCAGCTCTACCGCGACGGCATCGACCGCCCGAAGCTCGTCCACTGGTTCGCCGGATACGAGCTGGTCGCGACCTATCTCTCCCCGCACCCCGGCTCCCGCTGGGCCAAGGGCCCGGACGCCCTCGATCTGACGCAGCCGCCGCGGAAACTCGTCGACGACGTGCTTCCGGACGAGTTTCCGCTCAGCATGTTCTATGAGGCGCTCGCCAAGAAGCTGAAGAACGTGATCGCCTCCACCAAGGGCATCACCGCGGCGGACACCGAGCGGGCCGCCGCGTGAGCGCCCCCGTCGCGGACGTCACAGTCGCTGCCCAGGAGGCGAAGACCATGCAGAACGGCAACGGTGCACTGAGCGGCGCGGTGGTCGCGGTGGCGGGCGCGGGCGGACCCGCCGGCCGGGCGGCCCTGCTGCGGCTGGCCGAGGCGGGCGCGATCGTCGTCGGCTCCGACAACGACCCCGAGCGGCTCTCCGAGGCCGTCGACGCGGCCCGCTACGCGCACGGCGGCGCCACCGTCGTAGGCGACACGGTCGACCTGCTCGACCTCCAGTCCACCCGGGACTGGGCCACCCGTATCGAGAAGGACTTCGGCCGGGTCGACGGCCTGGTCCACCTCGTCGGCGGCTGGCGCGGCAGCGAGACCTTCACCCGGACCAGCCTCGACGACTGGGACTTCCTGGAGATGCTGCTGATCCGCACCGTGCAGCACACCTCCCTCGCCTTCCACGAGGCCCTCCAGCGCAGCGAACGCGGCCGGTACGTCCTGATCAGCGCGGCCGGCGCCAGCAAGCCCACCGCCGGCAACGCCGCGTACGCCGCCGCCAAGGCCGCCGCCGAGGCGTGGACGCTCGCCACCGCCGACTACTTCCGCAAGGCGGGCGGCCCCGACGGGCCGACCTCCGCGGCTGCCATCCTGGTGGTGAAGGCGCTGGTGCACGACGCGATGCGCGCCGACCGCCCCAACGCGAAGTTCGCGGGCTTCACCGATGTCACGGAGCTGGCCGAGGCCATCGCCGGGGTCTGGGACAAGTCCGCCGCCGAAGTGAACGGAAACCGTCTGTGGCTGACCGACAAGCCGTGAACCCTCCGAAGACCGACGCACGACGCCATCACGACCCGGAGATCCGCGGCTTCGCCAGCGACAACTACGCGGGGGTCCACCCCGAGGTGCTCGCCGCCCTGGCCCTGGCCAACGGCGGGCACCAGGTCGCGTACGGCGAGGACGAGTACACCGAGAACCTCCAGCGGATCGTGCGCGGCCACTTCGGCGCCACCGCCGAGGCGTTCCCCGTCTTCAACGGCACCGGCGCCAACGTCGTCGCGCTCCAGGCCGTCACCGACCGCTGGGGCGCGGTGATCTGCGCCGAGAGCGCGCACATCCACGTCGACGAGTGCGGGGCGCCCGAGCGGGTCGGCGGACTGAAGCTGCTCACCGTGCCCACTCCCGACGGCAAGCTCACCCCCGAGCTGATCGACCGGCAGGCGTACGGCTGGGACGACGAGCACCGGGCGATGCCGCAGGTCGTCTCGATCACCCAGAGCACCGAACTGGGCACCCTCTACACGCCCGAGGAGATCCGCGCGATCTGCGAGCACGCCCACGCGCACGGCATGAGGGTGCACCTGGACGGCTCCCGGATAGCCAACGCCGCCGCCTCCCTGGACGTTCCGATGCGGACGTTCACCAACGCGGTCGGTGTCGACCTGCTCTCCCTGGGCGGCACCAAGAACGGCGCGATGTTCGGCGAGGCGGTCGTGGTGATCAACCAGGACGCCGTCCGGCACATGAGGCATCTGCGCAAGCTGTCCATGCAGCTCGCCTCCAAGATGCGGTTCGTGTCGGTGCAGTTGGAGGCCCTGCTGTCGCGGGACCTGTGGCTGCGCAACGCCCGCCACTCCAACGAGATGGCCCAGCGGCTCGCGGAGGGCGTCCGCGCGGTCCACGGGGTGGAGATCCTCCACCCCGTGCAGGCCAACGCCGTCTTCGCCCGCCTCCCGCACGACGTGAGCGAACGTCTGCAGAAGCGGCACCGCTTCTACTTCTGGGACGAGGCGGCCGGCGACGTCCGCTGGATGTGCTCCTTCGACACCACCGAGGAGGACGTGGACGGGTTCGTGGCGGCGCTCAAGGAGGAGATGGCCCGCTGACGTCCACGAAGACGACAGTCGACAGACTGCATAGGTATGCGTTCACCTGAAAAGTCATTGACTATCGGGTGATCGTTTTCCTATGCTCTGCGGGCATGGAGCTGATCCAGCAGAACCCCGACCTGTCCGCATACTTGGCCGCCGACGAGGTGATCGACCATGACCATCCCCGGGTGCGGGAGACGGCCGCACGACTCGCCAAGGACGCGACCGACTCGTATGACTATGCGCGAGCGGCGTACGAGTTCGTGCGCGACACCATTCCCCACTCGGCCGACTCCGGTGATCTGCGCGTCACCTGGCGGGCCTCCGACGTCCTGGAGCGGCGGACGGGCATCTGCTACGCCAAGGCCCACGCGCTCACCGCCCTGCTGCGCGCCGAGGACATCCCGACCGCGCTCTGCTACCAGCGGCTGGCGCACGACGACGGCGAAGGACACGTCGTCCACGGCCTGGTCGCCGTGCGCTTCGGCGGGGAGTGGCACCGCCAGGACCCCCGCGGCAACAAACCGGGTGTGAACGCCCGGTTCTCGCTGGCGGGGGAGGAGTTGGCCTGGGTGCCCGACCTCGACGCGGACGAGGTGGACTACCCGGTCCTGTACGCCGCCCCGCACCCGGCGGTGCTCGACACACTCAAGACCGCCACCGACCGTCCGCACCTCTGGCGAACGCTCCCTGCGGAACTCTGACGTGCGGCCGGAGGTGTGGCTTCCGCCATAGGCCGCCGCCGGGTCGAGGTGATCGGTGGTGGGCGCCGTCGACCTCGTCGGGGCGGGCTTCATCGGGTCCCTGTCCGCCTACTGGGACCCGTGAAGCCCGCGCCGGGCGCGGAGGTCAGCGGGCCTCGGCCTCGCGGACCTGTTCCGGGGTCGGGGCCGTGCCCCCGAGGTGGGCCGGCATCCACCAGGTGTCGTCCGGGCCCTTGGGGCGGACCGGGTACGCGCGCTGCGCGGCCTCCAGCAACTCCTGGACGCGCTCGCGCAGTTGACGGGTGATGGCGCCCGCGTACTTGTCCTTGGAGGCCTCTATCGCCTCGCCCACCCGGATGGTGATCGGGATGTGGCTGCGCTTGAAGTTGCGCGGGTGCCCCTTGGTCCACAGCCGCTGGGTGCCCCACACGGCCATCGGGATCAGCGGGACGCCCGCCTCCTGCGCCAGCCGCGCGGCACCCGACTTGAAGCTCTTCAGCGTGAACGACTGCGAGATGGTGGCCTCGGGGAAGACACCGATGATCTCACCGGAGCGCAGCGAGTCCAGCGCGTGCGCGTAGGCCGCCTCACCCTGCTTGCGGTCCACCGGGATGTGCCGCATGTTCCGCATCAGCGGACCGGAGACCTTGTGCCGGAAGACCGACTCCTTGGCCATGAAGCGCACCAGCCGCTTCTGCGGCAGCGCCGCCAGGCCGTCGAAGATGAAGTCCAGGTAGCCGATGTGATTGCTCACCAGCACCGCGCCGCCCGAGCGCGGGATGTGCTCCGACCCCTTGAGGTCGATCTTCAGGTCCCAGACCTTGAACAGGGTTTGGGCGAGACCGATCGCGGGACGGTAGACAAGCTCTGCCATGGGCGGAGTGGACCCTTCTCTCTGCCTGGACGGGGTCTCCGGGCGGGAAGTTACGCAGCCGTAGGTTTACGGCATCTCGCAGATCGTGCCCCAAGAACGCACGGGTGACCAGTCTTGACGCCGGCCGGGAGCGAGATTCTCGTCACGTCGGACACACGATCGACCAGTCCGAAGTTCACGCGGCCGTCACTACGCACGCACGGCCACGCGACGGACGAGCAGATACATCTCGCACCCCAGGCAGTACCCGAACACCGCGTTCAGGAAGGCCGCCGCGAGAGCCGCCCCGGTCGCCGCGAACCCCAGCCACTCGGGCCCCGCCGTGAAGCCGACCAGGCCCGCCGCCGCGAAGACCAGCCCGACCGCCTGCGCGAACCGCGGCGGCTCCGGTGCCTCGAACTCCGTCGGCGGCCCGATGCGGGGCCGTACGAGCGTGCGGAAGACCCAGCCGTACGGCGAGAACCCCACTCCACCCGCCGCGCCCAGCGCGAACACGAACGTCTGCCAGCCCAACAGGCGGCCGCTGCTGGTGATCAGCGCGACCGCCAACACCACGGTCGTCACGGCGGCCCCGAAGCGCGGGCCCCTCACATCGATGTCCATGCGTCAAGCATCCCGCAGGCCGATCTCCGTTCGGGAGTCGGGAATCTTTGCAGTCTCGTGAACGCTTAAGCACGCTGTGACCGGACTTGTGGTGTGTGGACTGGTGCTCGCGGCGGCGAGCGTCTACGGAGTGCTGCAGCGGCGGCGGAGCGGGAGGGTCAGAGTGCGCGGGCGGGACGGCGACAAACTGCTCGGGGCGGCGGAGTTGGGGCACGGGCTCGGCGAACGGGCCACGCTCCTGCAGTTCTCCAGCGCCTTCTGCGCCCCCTGCCGGGCGACCCGCAGGGTGCTCGCCGACGTGGCCGGAATGGTGCCCGGCGTGACCCATGTGGAGATCGACGCCGAGGACCACCTCGACCTCGTACGCCGGCTCGACATCCTCAAGACCCCGACCGTGCTCGTGCTCGACGCCGATGGCCGGATCGTGCGCAGGGCAACCGGGCAGCCGCGCAAGGCGGATGTGATCGCCGCGCTGGGTGAGGCCGTGTGAAGCCGCACACCGGGACGCACTTGACTGCACACCCCAGCTATCGTCAGCCTGACCTTATGCCCCGAGCACTCCTTCTCTTCGAGCGTGTCCATGTGGATCTCGTCCGCACGGCCAGTTCGCGCTGTCCGGGTACCTGAGCGCCCCCGGCCCAGCCCCGTCGACTCCAGCAGAAGGACAACTCCATGACGGCCACTCCCGGCCTCGGCTCGCCCCAGCTCGCCTCCCCCGACCTCCTGCGCTCCGTCTTCCGCCGCCACGCCGCCGGTGTGGCGGTGATCACGGCGCAGGGCGTCACCGGCCCGGTCGGCTTCACCGCCACCTCGCTCAGCTCGGTCTCCGCCGAGCCCCCGCTGCTCTCCTTCGGCATCGGCACCGGCGCCTCCAGCTGGCCCGCGATCTCCGAGGCGGAGCACATCGGCGTCCACATACTCGGCGAGCACCAGCGGGAGCTGGCCGCCACCTTCGCCCGCAGCGGCGCCGACCGGTTCGGGGCGCCCACCGAATGGCGCAGCGGGCCGGAGAGAGTTCCCGTCCTCGACGACGTGCTCGCCTGGCTGGTCTGCCGGGTGGTGGCCCGCGTTCCGGCGGGGGAGCACCGGATCGTCCTGGCCGAGGTGGTCGTCGGCGACCCGTCGGGCGCCGGCCGGCCGCTGCTCTATCACCAGGGCCGCTTCAACGGTCTGCGAGACTGATTCCCGCACGATTACGCAGGGTTGCCTAACTCACAGTTCAAAGCGCTTGCTTAGCGGGCACGGAGTGGGGGAACGTAGGCGTCGTACTGGCGAGTAATATTTCGACCGGAGCGCGGGTCGCCCCGATCGGGATCGGCCGCTCCAGGCGCCTATGCTGCCTGGAAGAAGGCAGCCCAGAAATGACGATGCAGTAGGAGAGCCGGCGTGAGCTTGAGGATCGTTGTCACTGTGAAGTACGTGCCCGACGCCACTGGCGACCGGCACTTCGCCGATGACCTGACCGTCGACCGTGACGACGTGGACGGCCTGCTCTCCGAGCTGGACGAGTACGCGGTCGAGCAGGCGCTGCAGATCGCCGACGAGGCGGACGACGCCGAGATCACCGTGCTGACCGTGGGTCCCGAGGACGCCAAGGACGCGCTGCGCAAGGCGCTGTCGATGGGCGCCGACAAGGCCATCCATGTCGAGGACGACGATGTGCACGGCACCGACGCGATCGGTACCTCCCTGGTGCTGGCCAAGGCGATCGAGAAGGCCGGTTACGACCTGGTGATCTCCGGCATGGCCTCCACCGACGGCACCATGGGCGTCGTCCCCGCGCTGCTGGCCGAGCGTCTGGGTGTCCCGCAGGTCACGCTGCTCTCCGAGGTCTCGGTCGAGGACGGCGTGGTCAAGGGCCGCCGTGACGGCGACGCCGCCTCCGAGCAGCTGGAGGCCTCCCTGCCGGCCGTCGTCTCCGTCACCGACCAGTCGGGCGAGGCCCGTTACCCGTCCTTCAAGGGCATCATGGCGGCGAAGAAGAAGCCGGTTCAGTCCTGGGACCTGTCCGACCTCGACATCGAGGCCGAGGACGTCGGTCTGGAGGGCGCCTGGACGGCCGTGGACTCCGCGGCCGAGCGCCCGGCGCGCACCGCCGGCACGATCGTCAAGGACGAGGGCGAGGGCGGCAAGCAGCTCGCCGAGTTCCTCGCGGGCCAGAAGTTCATCTAAGGCCCTGCGGCCCGCCGCGGCCCCGTGCCCGGCCGAGGCCCACTCCCTCATCGCCCCTCAAGCCTTCGCAATCCGCAGGAGAGCATTCCCATGGCTGAAGTTCTCGTCTACGTCGACCACGTGGACGGCGCCGTCCGCAAGCCCACCCTGGAGCTGCTGACCCTGGCCCGCCGCATCGGCGAGCCCGTCGCCGTCGCGCTCGGCAACGGCGCGGCCGACACCGCCGCCGCGCTCGCCGAGCACGGCGCGGTCAAGGTCCTCACCCACGACGCCGCCGAGTACGCCGACTACCTCGTCGTACCCAAGGTCGACGCGCTGCAGGCCGCCGTCGCCGCCGTCTCCCCGGCCGCCGTGCTGGTCCCGTCCTCCGCCGAGGGCAAGGAGATCGCCGCCCGTCTCGCGGTGCGCATCGGCTCCGGCATCATCACCGACGCCATCGACCTGGAGGCCGGTGACGAGGGCCCGGTCGCCACGCAGTCGGTGTTCGCCGCCTCCTTCACCACCAAGTCCCGTGTCTCCAAGGGCACCCCGGTCATCACGGTCAAGCCCAACTCGGCCGCCGTCGAGGCCGCCCCGGCCGCCGGCGCGGTCGAGGCGCTCGCCGTGACGTTCGGCGCGCTGGCCACCGGCACCAAGGTCACCGGCCGCACCCCGCGGGAGTCGACCGGGCGTCCGGAGCTGACCGAGGCCGCGATCGTCGTCTCCGGCGGCCGTGGCGTCAACGGCACCGAGAACTTCGCGATCATCGAGGCGCTCGCCGACTCCCTCGGCGCGGCCGTCGGCGCCTCCCGCGCCGCCGTCGACGCCGGCTGGTACCCGCACACCAACCAGGTCGGCCAGACCGGCAAGTCGGTCTCGCCGCAGCTGTACATCGCCAACGGCATCTCCGGCGCCATCCAGCACCGCGCCGGCATGCAGACCTCGAAGACCATCGTGGCCGTCAACAAGGACGCCGAGGCCCCGATCTTCGACCTCGTCGACTACGGCGTGGTCGGCGACCTCTTCGACGTCGTCCCGCAGCTCACCGAGGAGGTCAAGGCCCGCAAGGGCTGAGCCCCACCGGTTTCGCCGAGGCCCCCACGACCGTTTCCTACGGTCGCGGGGGCCTCGGCTCATCCCAGGGTCAGCGAGGCCTGCACCGGCAGATGGTCGCTCGGGAAGGTCCCGTCGACGGAGAAGGTGTTCATCGCCGCCCAGTGGGTCGTCACCCCCGGCGAGGTCAGGATCCAGTCGATGCGTCTGCCGCCGGGCTTGAGCGCCCGGTAGCCGTGGTACGTGCCGTACGCCTGGGTGCGCGAGGCCGCCGCGTCCCAGGCGTCCACGAGCCCGCTGTCCAGCATCAGGTCGTACACCCGGTTGTCGTGGGCCGCCGCGTTGAAGTCGCCGGTGACGACGACCGGCGCCGTCGGGTCCCACCCGGCGATCGTCTCGCCGATCAGCCCGGCGGAGCGCTCCCGGGCGTACTGGCTGACGCTGTCCAGGTGAGTGTTGAGGACATAGAACTCCCGTCCCCCGTCGGCGAGATCGGCGAACTTCACCCAGGTCACCATGCGCAGCCAGTCCGCGTCCCAGGTGTTGGAGGCGATCGTGTACGGGGTGTCGGACAGCCAGAAGTGATCGAACTCGATCGGGTCGAGTCTGCGGGTGTCGTAGAAGATCGCCATGAACTCGTCCTTGCTGCCGCCCCCTCGGCCGGTGCCGATCCAGTCGTAGTGGCCGCCGAGATCCTTCTCGATCATGCGCAGCTGCTGGTACAGCCCCTCCTGGGTGCCGATGACATGCGGTCGCTCGCGGCGCAGCAGCTCCCGCATCACCGGACGGCGCACGGACCAGCGCGGTGTCTTGTCGACGACGGTCGCGAAGCGCACGTTGAACGTCATGACGTTCAGGGCGCCCGCGTACTCGCCGGCGGACGCCGGCTGCGACGAGCCCGCCGTGGTCAGCAGCGGTACGGCGATGGCGGCGGCCGCCGCGGACCGGAGCCCTTGGCGACGCGTCACTCCGACCTCTTTCGGCACGCGATCTCCTCCCCTGGGGAGTCAGGATGAACCTTGCCCCAGTCAATACGGAAGCAGCGGCCGTTTCAGCAGTGACCAGCGGGAAAGCATGGGGAATCCCACTCCTGGACAGTGTTGACCGGGGTGGAGAGCGAGGGTTAGCTTCGTCATACGGATTTGTAATTCCGCAGTGTGGAAAATGGAGGGTGTGGAATGGGGCAGGGCCGGCAGGAGAACGTGGCGACGAGTCTCGCGGGCGCCGTCAGCGAGGAGATCAGCGCCTCCCTCGCCCCCGTCGACGCGGAACTGGAGCGCCGCTACCCGGGCGACCCCGGCACCCGCCAGCCCGTGCACACCGTCTACGTCCCCGGTGACGCCTTCGCCGCCGACACCCTGCGCACCTGGGGCGACCGGGCCCTCGCCGCCCTCGACGAACACGCCCCCGACGCCGCCTCCTTCGCCGCCGTCCTCGGCCTCGACGACGACCTCGCCGCACCCGTCTACGACCGCGTCCGCGCAAAGCTGGAGCGCGAGCCGATCGAGGACCTGCGCGTCGACTTCGAGGACGGCTACGGGCCGCGCCCCGACGCCGAGGAGGACGAGACCGCCGCCCGTGCCGCCCGGCTGATCGCCGAGGCGTACGCCCAGGGCACGGCCGCCCCGTACATGGGCATCCGCATGAAGTGCATGGAGGCGCCGGTGCGCGACCGGGGCATCCGCACCCTCGACATCTTCCTCACCGGCCTGCTGGCGGCCGGCGGACTGCCCGACGGACTCGTCCTGACCCTGCCCAAGGTGACGTACGCCGAGCAGGTCACCGCCATGGTCCGGCTCCTGGAGGCCTTCGAGAAGGCGCGCGGCCTGGAGCCCGGCCGGATCGGCTTCGAGATCCAGATCGAGACCAGCCAGGCCGTCCTCGCCGCCGACGGCACCGCCACCGTCGCCCGCATGATCGACGCCGCCGAGGGCCGCGCCACCGGGCTGCACTACGGCACCTTCGACTACAGCGCCTGCCTCGGCGTCTCCGCCGCCCACCAGGCCAGCGACCACCCGGCCGCCGACCACGCCAAGGCGATCATGCAGGTCGCGGCGGCCGGCACCGGCGTACGCGTCTCCGACGGCTCCACCAACGTCCTGCCGGTCGGCCCCACCGCGCAGGTCCACGACGCCTGGCGCCTGCACTACGGCCTCACCCGCCGCGCCCTCGCCCGCGCCTACTACCAGGGCTGGGACATGCACCCCGGCCACCTCCCCACCCGCTACGCCGCCGTCTTCGCCTTCTACCGCGAGGGCTACGCACAGGCCGCCGCCCGCCTCTCCCGGTACGCCAACCGCGCCGGCGGCGACGTGATGGACGAGCCCGCGACCGCCAAGGCCCTCAGCGGCTATCTGCTGCGCGGCCTGGACTGCGGCGCCCTCGACATCGACGAGGTGTCCGTCGCGACCGGCCTCACCCGAGCCGACCTGGAGGGTTTCGCGGCCCCGCGACGGGCGGATCTGACGATTTCCGCCCAGTAGGGGCCAACGAGACGCGGTCCGGCGGCGACACAAGTAGCGGTCCTGTGACAGCCGTTGCCACCGGTCCGGAGCGCCCCCGACCACGGCTTAGGCTGTACGCGATTCATCGGTGTGTCACAGGAACGAGGCGCGGGTGTCTTCGGGGGCGAACGGACAGGCGGGCGGACAGACGGACGGTGTCGGGCGGGTTCTCGCCGGGCGGTACCGGGTCGTGGAGCAGCTCGGGCGTGGCGGCATGGGTGTCGTCTGGCGGGCCGTGGACGAGGTGCTCCACCGCGAGGTCGCCCTCAAGGAGCTGCGCACCTACACCGACGCGGGCGCGCCCGAACTGGCCGACCTGGGGCTGCGGATGCAGCGCGAGGCACGGGCCGCCGCCCGGGTCCGGCATCCCGGGGTCGTCGCCGTGCACGACGTGGCCGAGGTCGACGGACGCCCGCTGATCGTCATGGAACTGGTCGACGGGCCGTCCCTGGACGACGTCCTGAACGACCGGGGCCTGCTCGACCCGCGCGAGGCCGCCGCCATCGGCGCCAAGGTGATGGAAGCCCTCGCCGCCGCCCACTGCGTCGGTGTGCTCCACCGCGACGTCAAGCCCGGCAACATCCTCCTGGACCGCTCGGGCCGCGTCGTCCTCACCGACTTCGGCATCGCCACCATGGAGAACCCGGGCGACGGCTCCGCCACCCACCTCACCCGCAGCGGCGAACTCGTCGGCTCCCTCGACTACCTGGCCCCCGAACGCGCCCAGGGCAACGACCCCGGCCCCGCCTCCGACGTCTGGGCGCTCGGCGCCACCCTGTACGCGGCCGTCGAGGGCTCCTCCCCGTTCCGGCGTACGTCCACCTGGTCCACGCTCACCGCGATCGTGAGCGACGCGCTGCCCGAACCCCGGCGGGCGGGACCTCTCGGGCCGGTCCTGCAACAGCTGATGGACAAGCGCCCGGAGTACCGCCCGGACGCCGACCGGGCCCGCGCCCTGCTGGAGGCCGTGGCCGCCGGGGCCGCGCTCGACTCCCCGACCGCGGGCATCGGCGGCGGCCCGGCGCCGGGGCCGAGGGCGGAGACCGAGCGGAGCGTTCCCTCGGTACCGCCGGGCTTCGGCCCGGCCACGGCGGGCGGAGGGCTCGACGGCACGGGCGCGGGCGCCGGGTTCGGTGGGACGGGAGCGGGCGCGGGCGCCGGGGTCGGCTCGACCGGCCCGACGCCCGGCTTCGGACCGCCCCAGCCGCTGCCGGGGCCCGGCACGGGGGCGTCCCCGGCGATCGGCGGGCCCGGCGCGGGTGCCCCGCAGCCGCCCGTACCCGCCTCCGGCGCCGCCACCACCGTGTCCTCGACCGACGGCGGCCGTCGCCGCAAGGGCCGCGCCCTGCTTGCCGCCGTGGCCGTCACCGTCGTCCTGGCCGCCACGGCTGGCACGGTCGCGCTGCTCAACGCGAACGACGACACGGGGACGAGTGCCCGGCCCTCGGCCGACGGATCGAGCAGCGGCACGCCCTCCCCGGGCCGCAGCCGGGGCACGGTCGACATAGCGGACGGCTCCGGCGGCGAGGAGAAGGAGAAGGGGAAGGACGACAAGACCTCCCCGAGTCCCAGCGAGAAGACCGAGAAGGACGACGAGGGGAAGGACAGCGACACGTCCGCCTCCCCGTCGCAGGACACGAGCGGCGACACGACCGGTGGCGGCACCGGGGGTTCGGACACCTCGGGTGGCTCCACGACCGGCGGGACGACCGGCGGCGCGACCAAGGAGGCCCCGGTCTGCCATTCCATCGGCGGCGGCAAGTACAACTGCACGGTCTGGACCACCGCCAAGTCCTACACGGCCTCCGGCACCGAGGTCGGCATCCTCAAGCAGGGCACCAACTATTTCTTCTGCCAGGAGAACCTGGGCCGCCGCGAGACCTCCGGTCAGTGGACCAACGTCTGGTGGGCCAAGACCGACGACGACAGCGGCAACACCAATGTCTACGTCAGCGTCGTCTACGTGCAGGGCGGCGACAACGACGCCCCGGTGCCCGGCCTCCCGGTCTGCTGAGCCGGGAACACGCGCTACGCCCGCGGGTGCGGCCGTACGTACTGCTCCAGGCCCGACACCGTCGTCCACCGGTGCTCGGCGAACAACTCCCGGCCCCGCAGGCACAGTTCCCGGTTGCCGCGGGCGCGGGCCGCGAACTCGTCGGGGGTGGTGCCGAACAGGTCCCGCAACTCCGGGGACGCGGCGAGGAGTTCGGTGATCAGCGGGCGCTGCCGGCCGGGGTGGGGGCGCGGTCCGGGGCCGCCGTCGAGCAGGACGCCCCACCGGTTGACGTAGATCCAGGCGTGGTCGAGGACTTCGCCCGACTCCAGTTCGACGCGGAAGTCGGCGCCGGGCAGGGCGGCCCGCTGGAAGTTGCCGGTCGGGGAGTCGACGCCCTCGCTGGAGTCGACCACGGCGAGCTGGGCCTCGTCGAGCCAGGTGAGGAACAACTCCGTGACGGCGCCGGGGGAGTGGAACGGTGACGCGGACAGGTAGCCGAGCAGGCTGACATGGGCGGAGACACCGATCCCGATGCCCGTGACCCTGGTCCTCACCATGGGGATCCGGCACGCGACACCGTGCTCGGCCATCTTGTGCACGAGTTGCGCGGGGCAGGCGTTGGAGCCGACCGAGAGGACGGGGACGCGGTCCTCGAAGACCAGCGTGTCCAGCGGCAGCATCCGGTTGCCGTCCAGCAGCGCCGACTCGGCGGGCCACGCGCCCGGATAGCTCAGCGGGTCCTCGCGCGGCGCCACGGCGAGGCCCAGTGCTTCGAGCGTACGGGGGTCGGGGGCGTCCAAGGGTCAGTCCGCGGGCGGGAGTTCGCCCGAGCCGCGGGCGATCAGCCGGGTCGGCAGTTCGATGCGCTCGGGGGTGACGAGGGAGCCGTCCAGCTGCTGGAAGAGGCGCTCGGCGGCGGTGCGGCCCAGCCGGGCGGGGTCCTGGGCGACGACCGTGATGCCGGGGCGGAGCAGATCGGCCAGCTCGAAGTCGTCGAAGCCGACGAGGGCGACCGGGCGGGGATGCTCGGCGAGGACCCGTACGACCGTGACGGTCACCCGGTTGTTGCCCGCGAAGACCGCCGTGACGGGAGCCGGGCCGGACAGCATGTCCTCGGCGGCCCTGCGGACCCGCTCGGGGTCGGTGACGCCCAGGGACATCCACGCGTCCTGGACCTCTATGCCCGCGTCCTCCATCGCCGCCCGGTAGCCGCGCAGCCGCTCGGCGGCGGTGTGGATCCGGGGCATGTCGCCGATGAAGCCGATCCGGCGGTGGCCGTGGGCGATGAGATGGGCGACGCCGTCGCGGGCCCCGCCGAAGCTGTCCGAGAGCACGGCGTCGGCGTCGATCCGGCCCGCCGGACGGTCCACGAACACCGTGGCGACGCCCGCCCTGATCTCGGGCTCCAGATAGCGGTGGTCGTCCCCGGCCGGAATGATCACCAGCCCGTCGACCCGGCGGGCGCACAGGGCGAGCGCCAACTCCTGCTCACGGTCCGGGTCCTCCGCGCTGGAGCCGTTGATCAGCAGTGAGCCGTGGGCGCGGGACACCTCCTCCACCGCCCGGCTGAGCGGGCCGTAGAACGGGTCGGCGAGGTCCTCCAGGACCAGGCCGATGGTGGCCGTACTGCCCTTGCGCAGCACACGGGCGCTGTCGTTGCGCCGGAAGCCGAGCGCCTCGATGGCCTCCTGGACGCGGCGCTCGGTGTCCGGGGTGACGCCCGGCTCGCCGTTCACCACCCGGGAGACCGTCTTCAGACCCACCCCGGCCCGCGCCGCGACGTCCTTCATCGTGGGACGGTTGCCGTAGCGGTTCTCGGGGCGGCGGGCGATGCCGCCTGCGGTCTCGGGCACGGTGCGCTGTCCTGTCCTGTCGTCCATGGGGTGGGCTCGGTGGTGTGCCGTGACGGAAATGTGCGGCTGTTGAGGATGTGGCGTCGAGCATAGAGCCTGGACAACGTTGTCACAGCCGGGGGAGACTGTCTATCGCATTCTCCGGCCGGCGCCCCCCACCAGGCGAGCGTCGTGCTGCCCGTTTTCCGGCCGGAGATCCGGGTGCCGCTGTGTTCGGGCGCCCGGTAGGAGACTCGCAGCGGGAGAACTGACACTGATGCAGACCGACCTCGTGGCCGCGCTCGACATCGGCGGCACCAAGATCGCCGGAGCGCTGGTGGACGGCCACGGCCGGATTCTGGTACGCGCCCAGCGCCCGACACCCGCGCAGGAGGACGGCGAGACCGTCATGCGGGCCGTGGAGGAGGTGTTCGGCGAGTTGACCGCCGATCCTCGGTGGAGCGGGGCCACGGCCGTCGGGATCGGCAGCGCGGGTCCGGTGGACGCCTCCGCCGGCACGGTGAGCCCGGTGAACATCCACGGCTGGCGCGGCTTCCCCCTCGTCGAGCGGGTCCGGGCGGTGACCGGCGGGCTGCCCGTCGAGTTGATCGGCGACGGAGTGGCCATCACGGCGGCCGAGCACTGGCAGGGCGCGGCGCGCGGCCACGACAACGCCCTGTGCATGGTCGTGTCGACGGGCGTCGGCGGCGGCCTCGTCCTCGGCGGAAAGCTGCACGCGGGCCCCACCGGGAACGCCGGTCACATCGGCCACATCAGCGTCGACCTCGACGGCGACGTCTGCCCGTGCGGCGCCCGGGGCTGCGTCGAACGCATCGCCAGCGGGCCCAACATCGCCCGGCGCGCCCTGGAGAACGGCTGGCGGCCCGGCCCCGACGGGGACACCTCGGCCGCGGCGGTCGCCGCCGCCGCGCAGGCCGGTGACCCGGTCGCGGTGGCCTCCTTCGAACGAGCCGCGCAGGCCCTCGCCGCCGGGATCGCCGCCACCGCCACCCTCGTCGAGATCGACATCGCCGTCATCGGCGGCGGTGTGGCGAACGCGGGCGATGTCCTCTTCGCCCCGCTCCGCGCCGCCCTCAAGAACTACGCCACGCTCTCCTTCGTCCAGGACCTCACCGTCGCCCCCGCCGTGATGGGGACCGACGCGGGTCTGGTGGGAGCGGCGGCGGCCGCGCTGGCCGGGCGGGGGGCCGAGGCCGGGTGAGCCCGTGGCGCGGGGCCTCCCGGGCCGGGTGGGCCGTGGCCGGATGTCGACTGCGGGCCGGTGGGGGCTGGTCGCGCAGTTCCCCGCGCCCCTGAAAAGCAGGGGCTGCGCCCCTTGCTTTCGGCCCGAAAGGGCCGCAGGCCTTCAAGGGGCGCGGGCCTTCAAGGGGCGCGAGGAACTGCGCGAGAAGCCCCCACCGGCCCGCAGTCGACATCGGGCCAGGGCCGACCCGGACCGGTCCCAGCCGAAACGGAAAGCCACGGCCCTGGAAATCGGGGCGTGACCCCTCGGCCCGTTCCGCAGTTGAGCGGGGCATGAAGAAGCGCAGCATGCTCGCCATCGCCTCCCTCGCCACCGGTTTCGTCGTCGCGGCCGTCACGCCGTCGCACGGTCTCGACGCCACGGACGCGCTCGGGAAGACGGACGGCCTGAGCAAACTGGATGTCGAGGACACGCTCGGCACGGTCGGCAAGACGGTCTCCAGCGACAGCCTGGCGGTCGACGAGGACGCCCTGGGCGGCAACGCGGACCAGGAGGGCAAGGGCGGCAAGGAAGGCTGACGGGCTTGTGGCGGGCGGTGGATCCACCGCCCGCTCTTCCGTGCCTCGCAGACGGCGGGTCCCCACTCGGGTGGGGGCCCGCCGCCCGCGTATTCGGGCTGCTCGGCAGCGGCTGGTTTCCGTGGCGGAGTGGAGGGCAAGCCTCAGGGGGTCAACAGAAGAGGGGGAACCGTGATCGTCTGGATCAACGGTGCGTTCGGTGCGGGGAAGACCACCACCGCACGGGAACTGATCGAACTGATCCCGAACAGCACGCTCTTCGACCCCGAGGTCATCGGCGGCGCACTGACGCACATGCTGCCGGCCAAACGCCTCGCCGAGGTCGGCGACTTCCAGGACCTGCCGAGTTGGCGACGGCTCGTGGTCGACACCGCCGCCGCGCTGCTCGCCGAGCTGGGCGGCACCCTCGTGGTCCCCATGACCCTGCTCCGCCAGGAGTACCGCGACGAGATCTTCGGCGGCCTCGCCTCCCGCCGCATACCCGTACGGCATCTGCTGCTGGCCCCGGCCGAAACGATACTGCGGGAGCGAATAGCCGGGCGGGAGATTCCGCCCGACCTCCCCGACGGCGAGATGCGGCTGCGTCAATGGGCGTACGACCACATCGCGCCCTATCGCGCCGCGCTGAGCGGCTGGCTCACCGCCGACGCCCATCTCGTCGACACCGGCGCCCTCACCCCGTACGAGACCGCGCGGCGCATCGCCGACGCCGTGGCCGCCGACGACGTACCCGTGTGCGACATCGTGCAGACCCCCGAGCCGACCGCCGAGACGGTCGCCGCGGGGGTTCTGCTGTTCGACGAGGAGGACCGGGTACTGCTCGTCGATCCGACCTACAAGCCCGGATGGGAGTTCCCCGGCGGGGTCGTGGAGGCCGGGGAGGCTCCGGCGCGGGCGGGGGTGCGGGAGGTGCTGGAGGAGACCGGGATACGGCTGGCGGAGGTGCCCCGGCTGCTGGTCGTGGACTGGGAGGCGCCGGCGCGGCCGAGGTACGGCGGGTTGCGGTTGCTGTTCGACGGGGGGCGGCTCGATGTGCGGGGGGAGCAGCGGCCGGTGCTGCCCGGGCCCGAGTTGCGGGACTGGAGGTTCGTCACGGAGGAGGAGGCGGCGGATCTGTTGCCGCCGGTTCGCTTTGAGCGGTTGCGGTGGGCGTTGCGGGCGCGGGAGCGGGGCGCTGCGCTGTACTTGGAGGCCGGGGTGCCGGTGTGAGGTTCGCTTTGCCGCCGTGGGGGGTCGGTTGTGCGGCGGGTGCGGGTGGGGCGTGGTTGCTCGCGCCCACGCGGCGGAGCCGCATATGTCACAGCCCCGCGCCCCTTTCGGGGCGCGGGTGCGGTCAGTTCGCCGCGTAGTTCTGGAGGAACAACGCCTCTGTCACGGACATGCGTTCCAGCTCCTCCGGGGACACGCTCTCGTTGGCCGCGTGGATCTGGGCCTCGGGTTCGCTGAGGCCGATGAGGAGGATCTCGGCGTCGGGGTAGAGGGCGGCGAGGGCGTTGCAGAGGGGGATGGAGCCGCCGTGGCCCGCGTACTGCATCTCCTGGCCGGGGTAGGCGACGGCCATGGCCGCGGCCATCGCCTCGTAGGCCGGGCTGGAGGTGTCGGCGCGGAACGGCTGGCCGTGGCCGATCAGTTCGCAGCTCACCCGGGCGCCCCACGGGGTGTGTGCGACCAGGTGGGATTCGAGCAGCTTGATCGCGTGCTGGACGTCGGTGCCCGGCGGGACGCGCAGGCCGACCAGGGCGCGGGCGCCCGCCTGGATCGACGGGGTCGCGCCGACCACGGGCGGGGCGTCGATGCCGAGCACGGTGGCGGCCGGGCGGGCCCAGATGCGGTCGGCGACCGTGTCGGCGCCGACCAGCTCCACGCCGTCGAGCACCTTGGCGTCCTGGCGGAACTGCTCGTCGGCGTACTGGAGACCGTCCCAGGTGCCGTCGCTGGGGAGGCCGTCGACGGTCGTGGTGCCGTCCTCGGCGCGCAGGGAGTCCAGGACGCGGATCAGCGCGGCCAGCGCGTCGGGGGCCGCGCCGCCGAACTGGCCCGAGTGCAGGTTGCCTTCGAGGGCGTCGACCCGTACGCGCATGAGGATCATGCCGCGCAGGGAGGAGGTCACCGTCGGCAGGCCCACGCGGAAGTTGCCCGCGTCGCCGATGACGACGGTGTCGGCGGCGAGGAGTTCGGGGTGCGCCTCGGCGTACCGCTGGAGCCCGCCCGTGCCCATCTCCTCGGAGCCCTCGGCGATCACCTTGATGTGGACGGGGACGCCGCCGTTCGCCTTCAGGGCCCGCAGTGCGAGCAGGTGCATGATCACGCCGCCCTTGCAGTCGGCGGCACCGCGCCCGTACCAGCGGCCGTCGCGCTCGGTCAACTCGAACGGCGGTGACAGCCATGCGGCCTCGTCCAGCGGCGGCTGCACGTCGTAGTGGGCGTAGAGGAGGACGGTCTTAGCGCCCTCGGGGCCCGGGAGGAAGCCGTACACGGACTGGGTGCCGTCGGGGGTGTCGAGCAGGGCCACGTCCTGGAAGCCCTCGGCGCGCAGCGCGTCGGCGACCCAGTTCGCGGCGCCCTCGCTCTCGCTCCTCGGGAACTGGTCGAAGTCCGCCACCGACCTGAAGGCCACCAGCTCGGTCAGCTCCTCCCGCGCCCTGGGGATCAGTGCGGCGACGGTCTCGGCGACCGGGTTCGACGGCATGGGCACGCTCCTCGTGGGTGCGACGTTGTCCTGGTGGGTGGGTGGCCGCGTACGCCCCCGCCCGGTGTGTCGGTGTAGGGCGCACGCGCTGCCGATCCTCCCACAGCGGCCTGGGGCGTCACCCGCCGTAGGATGCGTGGGACAGGTGCGGCAGGCGGCTGGATCGGGAGCAGTAGACCATCGTGAGCAGCGAGAACTCTTCGGCGGACGACGTGCAGCGGGTGTGGGACGTCGTCGTGGTGGGCGCGGGCCCCGCAGGGGCTTCGGCCGCCTACGCGGCGGCGGTCGCGGGACGCAGCGTCCTGATGCTGGAGAAGGCGGAACTGCCGCGGTACAAGACGTGCGGCGGCGGCATCATCGGTCCTTCGCGCGACTCGCTGCCGCCCGGCTTCGAACTGCCCCTCAAGGACCGGGTGCACGCGGTCACGTTCTCGCTGGACGGCCGCTACGCCCGTACGCGCAAGTCGAAACAGATGCTGTTCGGGCTGATCAACCGGCCCGAGTTCGACCAGCAACTCGTCGAGCACGCCCAGAAGGCGGGTGCCGAACTGCGGACGGGCGTCACGGTCACCCGGGTCGAGCAGCACGGCTCGGCCGTGCCCGACCGGCGCACGGTCGCCGTCGTCCTCCAGGGTGGTGAGACGCTGCTCGCGCGGGCCGTCGTCGGGGCGGACGGCAGCGCCAGCCGCATAGGAGCCCATGTCGGGGTGAAGCTCGACCAGGTCGACCTCGGCCTGGAGGCGGAGATCCCCGTTCCGGAGACCGTGGCCGAGGACTGGAAGGGGCGGGTCCTCATCGACTGGGGCCCGATGCCCGGCAGTTACGGCTGGGTGTTCCCCAAGGGCGACACCCTGACCGTGGGCGTGATCTCCGCGCGCGGTGAAGGCGCCGCCACCAAGCGGTACTTGGAGGACTTCATCGGGCGGCTCGGCCTCGCCGGCTTCGAACCGAGCGTCTCCTCCGGGCACTTGACGCGCTGCCGGGCCGACGACTCGCCGCTGTCGCGGGGCCGGGTGCTGGTCTGCGGGGACGCGGCGGGGCTGTTGGAGCCGTGGACCCGGGAGGGCATCTCCTTCGCGCTGCGCTCCGGACGGCTCGCGGGGGAGTGGGCGGTACGGATCGCCGAGGCGCACGACGCGGTGGACACCCGTCGCCAGGCCCTCAACTACGCGTTCGCCGTGAAGGCGGGGCTCGGCGTCGAGATGAGCGTCGGCAAGCGGCTGCTGATCGCCTTCGAGCGGCGGCCCGGCCTCTTCCACGCGGCACTCACCGGGTTCCGGCCCGCCTGGCGGGCCTTCGTCGACATCACCCGCGGGTCGACCTCCCTGGGTGAGATCGTGCGCAGCCATCCGATCGCCCAGCGCGCGCTGACCAGGTTCGACAAGTAGGGCCGGGAGCCTGCTCCTTGCCGGGCGCACCCCGCCCGGTCACCGCTGCACGGTGATCCGGAAGACGGGGTGCTTCGGCGCGGCGGCGAGCAGCTCCTCGTCGGTGGAGTCGGCGTCGACGTCGCCGAAGAACCGGCCCACCTCCCAGCCCCACTTCTTGAGGTAGGTGCGCAGCACCACGGGCTTCTCCGCGTCGGGCAGCTCGACCGCGGTGAACTCCTGCACCCGGCGGCCGACCTGGAGCCGTCCGCCACCGGCCGCCCGCATGTTGCGCACCCACTCGGAGTGACCGCGCGCCGAGACGAGGTAGGGGCCGCCGTCGTACGGCAACGGGTTGACCGGCAGCCGGCGCCACTCGCCGCTCTTGCGGCCCCGCACGGACAGCTCGGCCGTACCGAGGAGGCTGACACCGCGGCGGGCGAGCCAGCCGATGATGCCGTTGACCGCGCGGTCGAAGGGGTTGGCCTTGATGTAGTGGGGCGACGACGACATGGGGTTCCTCCGTGGGATTCGAATGCGAGAGCACTGCTCTCGCTTGAGAGCAGTGTGCACGAGTTCGGCGGTCGGATGCAAGAGCAGTGCTCTCGTTTGTGTGCGGTGCTCTGCCTTTGTGGCACACTCCTTCGCATGAGCACAGCACGAGGGGCCCGCGCTCGCGCCCGGATCGAGGTCACCGCCGCCATCAAGGACGAGGCGCGCAGACAGCTCGCCGCCGAGGGTGCCGCCAAGCTGTCGCTGCGGGCCGTGGCACGGGAACTCGGCATGGTCTCCTCCGCGCTGTACCGCTACTTCCCCAGCCGCGACGACCTGCTGACCGCCCTGATCATCGACGCCTACGACTCCCTCGGCGAGGCCGCCGAGACCGCGTGGGCCGAGGCCGCCGCGGAGAGCCCGGCGGGCCAGTGGGTCGCGGTCTGCGAGGCGGTGCGGAGGTGGGCGCTGGCCCGGCCGCACGAGTACGCGCTGATCTACGGCTCGCCCGTGCCCGGGTACACCGCGCCCGACTCGACGGTGCCGGCCGCGGCCCGGGTCGGGCGGGTGCTCATCGGGATCACGGGGGACGCCCACCGCGCCGAGGGGACGGCGCGGCCGGAGCTGCCGGCCGAGCTGCTGCCCGAGGCGCGGCGGATGGCCGGGGACTTCGCGCCCGAGCTGCCCCCGGAGGCGGCCCCTGGGCTGGTCGGGGCGTGGGCGCAGCTGTTCGGGCTGGTCGGCTTCGAGGTGTTCGGGCAGTTCCACCGGGTCGTCGAGGAGCGCGAGATCTTCTTCCGGTACGCGGCGGACGGCCTCGCCCGCCAGGTGGGGCTCAAGGGCGTACTTCACGGGGAGTAGACGTGATCCCCTCGCTCGGGTGACGTCGTGCCCGGTGGGCGGCGTCTAGCGTGGCCGGTATGGGAGCGAGGGAGAGGGATACGCGGGCGGCCGGCCCCCGCGAGCGGGGCGGTCCGCAGGCGTGGGACGGTACCCCGGCGCGGGGCGGGCCGGCGTGGCGGCGGTGGCACGGGGGCGGACCTTCGTGGTGGAACCGGCCGGACGGGGGCGGACCTTCGTGGTGGAACCGGCCGGACGGTGACGAGGCCCGTCCCCGGTGGCCTTGGCGCTCCACGCTGTTGTTCACCGTCTTCGTGCTGGTCGGCTCGAACGCGGCGGCCGGGTCCCAGACGGACGAGCGTGCCGCGCTCGACCCCTTCGCGCGCGTCCTGCTGCTCGTGGGCGCCCTCCTGCTGCTGTGGCGGTGGCGCCACCCGGTGCTCGTGGCCTTCGGGACGGCCGCGACCGCCATGGTGTACCTGGGGGCCGGATACCCGTACGGGCCGGTGTTCCTCACGGTCGCCGTCGGCTGCTTCAACGCGATCGTCGCCGGGCACCGCAGGGCCGCCTGGACGGCGATGGGGGCGCTGTGGGCGGGGCATGTGCTGGTGGCGCACTGGCTGTACCGGTGGCTGCCGCCGGGCGGGGACGACGCCGCGAGCTGGGGGCAGGAGGTCGCCGTCGTCACCTGGGGCGTGGCGATCGTCGCGCTCTCGGAGCTGGCCCGCACCCGGCGTGAGCAGTGGGCGCGGGAGCGGGCCGAGCGCGCGCAGGCCGCCCGGCGGCGGGCCGACGAGGAACGGCTGCGGATCGCCCGTGAGTTGCACGATGTCCTCGCCCACAGCATCTCGGTCATCAACGTCCAGGCCGGTGTCGGCCTCGCCCTCCTCGAC
Source organism: Streptomyces sp. NPDC107538 (assembly GCF_055657445.1). Classification (NCBI taxonomy): domain Bacteria; kingdom Bacillati; phylum Actinomycetota; class Actinomycetes; order Kitasatosporales; family Streptomycetaceae; genus Streptomyces; species Streptomyces sp. NPDC107538. Next base: position 521,516 of record NZ_JBVKAY010000001.1, read on the forward strand.
TCCGACCCGGAACAGGCCCGCACCGCGCTCACCACCATCAAGGCCGCCAGCAAGGAGGCCCTGGGCGAGGTCCGCCAGGTCCTCGACACCCTCCGCACCCCCGGCGACGCCCCGCGCACCCCCGCCCCGGGCCTCGACCGGCTCCCCGAACTCGTCGAGCAGGCCGCCGGCGCGGGCCTGACCGTCGACATCGAGGGCGAGGCACCGCCCCGGCTGCCACCAGGTGCCGATCTCGCCGCCTTCCGCATCGTCCAGGAGGCGCTCACCAACGTCGTACGGCACTCGGGTTCGCGGCACGCGCGCGTGCGCCTAGATCACGGTGGTGGTGAGCTGCGGCTGCGGATCGACGACGACGGGCCCGCGACGGCCGCCGACGCGGGCGGTGGCGGCAACGGACTCGTCGGGATGCGGGAGCGGGCCGCCGCGCTCGGTGGCAGGATCGACGCGGGACCGCGCGCCGACGGGGGGTTCCGGGTGCTCGCCGTACTGCCGGGACGGGCGTCCCGAGGGCCTTCGGCGCGGGCGTCCCACGAGGTCGAGGAGGACCGGTGATCCGCGTACTGCTGGCCGACGACCAGGCGCTGGTGCGGGCCGGGTTCAAGGCGCTGCTCGACGCGCAGCCCGACATCGAGGTGGCCGGGGAGGCCGCCGACGGCGAGGAGGCACTGCGCCGGGTGCGTGAACTCCGGCCGGACGTGGTCCTGATGGACATCCGCATGCCCGTGCTCGACGGGCTCGCCGCGACCCGGCGCATCACCGGGGACCCGGGCCTCGACGGCGTCCGGGTCGTCATGCTGACCACCTTCGAACTGGACGAGTACGTCTTCGAGGCGATCCGCTCCGGCGCGTCGGGTTTCCTGGTGAAGGACACCGAACCGGAGGAACTCGTGCGCGCGGTACGGGCGGTGGTCGACGGCGACGCGCTGCTGTCGCCGGGGGTGACCCGGCGGCTGATCTCCGAGTTCGCGGCCCGTTCCAAGGAACCCTCGGCGCTCGCCTCGCTCGCCGGGCTCACCGAGCGGGAGCGGGAGGTGATGGCCCTCGTCGGCATCGGCCTCACCAACGACGAGATCGCCCGCCGACTGGTCGTCAGCCCGCTCACCGCCAAGACCCATGTGAGCCGCACGATGGTGAAGCTGGGCGCCCGCGACCGCGCCCAACTCGTCGTGCTGGCCTACGAGTCGGGATTGGTGCGGCCGGGCTGGCTGGGCTGAGCGGGGTCCCGGCGGACGGGTTCCACGGTACGGGCGGGTTTCGCGGGGCTCCGGCCGGGAGGGCGCATGGCATGGCGGAAACGGGTCAGCACGATCGTGACGACCGCGATGAACACCACCACGGTCAGCGACACCGCGAGGGCGCCGAGCATGCTCGGCCGGTCGCGCAGGGAGCCCACGACGTCCGGCAGGAACTCGGTCACGCCGAAATAGGCCGCGCCCGCCAGCACCGACCCCGCGAAGAGCGCGAAGCCGATCTCCGTGGTCATCGCGTCCCGCTCGGCCTGCGTTCGTCTCCCCATGGGCCGAGTGTGGGGGCGGCCGGGCGTGCCCGACAAGGGAACGAACGCACCGGGTAAGGGAATGGGTGCACCCGGTAAGGAACGGGCTTGCGTGGCGAGGGAGTTGGGCGCGCCCGACCGGGCCGGAGGCGCGCCCTCCGGGTCCTGGTTCAGCCGACGCCCGAGGTGGCCCGCCACAGCTCCGCGAGTGCGGGGTCGCCGGTGACGGTGGGGAGGGGGAGCCGGTTCCACAGGGACAGGTACAGCCGGGGCGCCGGGCCCGCGATCTCACAGTCGGCGTCCGCCGCCTCCGCCTCCGTCCCCGCCACCCGCTGCGCCGCGGGTGGCTCCGAGGACAGCCGTACGGTCCATACGGCGTCCGTGTCGGTGGCCCGCACCCGCAGGACGCGTGGAGCCTCGGTACGGACCCGGCTGCGGGAGCGGGCGTGGAAGCCGAGCAGGAGTTCGTCGATGCCGTCGACGGCGAAGTCCACGGCGGGCTCGGTGAGTTCACCGCCGAGCGCGGACTCCGCGTCGACACGGTGCACGGCCGTCTCGTGGGCCTGGCGGCGGGCCCAGAAGGACCGTGGGGAGGGGGCGGGCAGGAAGCTCCAGCAGTCGAGGTCGGCGGGGGCGGTGCGCAGGGTGTCGACGAGCCGTCGGTGCCCGTCCTCGAACCAGGTCAGCAGGGCGTCCCCGTCCAGGTCGGGCTCGTCCGGGACGGGGCGGGGCGAGAGGAGTCCCTCGGCGAGGAACGCGGTGGCCCAGCGGTGCACGGCTCCCGTGTGCCGTACCAGGTCCCGTACCCGCCACTCGGGGCAGGTCGGCACCTCGGCGTCCGTACCGGCCTTGCGGGCGGCCGTGACGAGCAGCCGGCCTTCCTCGTCCAGGGCTCTGATGTGCTCGGCGGTCTCCATGGGGGCGAGTCTGCCCGACGAAGGGTGTACGTGGCACCCGCCCGGCACGTTGGCTGAGCGTGGCGGGCGGGCGGGACGGTCGGGCGCGCGTACGTGTGGGCGGGCGCGTGCGCGAGCGGGGTGTTCGGGGGGCGCCGAGGTGGGCACGGTCGTCGGGGCGTCAGGGGGTGGCGCGGATCCGGCCGTCGTGGCGTGTTCCCGCTCCCGGTTCCCCGTGCGCCAGCCACTCGGCGACGCTGTGCGCGATCGGCTGGCCGGTGTCCATCTCCACGAACCCGAACTGGCCGGACTGGTTGCACTCCAGGAACCACCAGATCCCGTCCGCGTCCTCCGCGAAGTCGAAGGCCCCGTAGGAGAGTTCGGCGTCGCGGAGGTAGGCGCGCACGGCCGTGGCGGTGCGGTCCGGGACGTCGACCGGCTGCCAGGGCGCGGCGGAGGGGGCGAAGCGGACGTCCACCTCGTCGGGGTGCGCGTCCGGGGCGACCGCCTTGCGGGCGGCCAGCATCCGGTCGCCGACGGCGGTGAGCCGGATGTCGGCGGTCTTGGCGATCCGGCGCTGCAGCAGTGTCGGACCGAACGCCACGGCGGTGAAGTCGGTGCCGGGCGCGACACGGCTGGTCGGGACCGTCCGGGCCGGCTCCTGCGGATGGGTGCCGGAGACCGGCTTCACCACCAGGTCCGGGAAGCGCTCGGCGAAGTCACGGGCGGCCTGCGGGAACGTGGTGATCAGCGTGGCCGGTACGGGCAGCCCGCAGCGCTGGGCGTGCCGGAGCTGCCAGGGCTTGTGGCGGGCCCGCCGGGCCGCGTCCGGGTCGTTCATCCAGCGGGCGCCCGTGCCGCGCAGCATGCCGTACAGCGCCTGCGAGGACTCCTCGGTCAGCCAGGCGGACGGCTCGGCGACCCCGCTGGCCGGCACCCCCGGCCGGCGCAGCCAGATCGACCGCAGCCCGCTCATGCTCACCAGGCGCCCCCCGGCGGACAGATGGCCGCGGAAGGCGCCGTGCACGTACTCGCCGGAGAGCGCCACGCCGCCGGGCAGGTCGGCGGGATCGAGCCGGACCACCGGGACGCCGGTCCTGTTGAGCCGCGCCACCACCAGGTCCGCCGTCACATCCTGTTCGCAGGTGAGGATCAGCACCGTCATCGTCGCCGGTCCGCGTTCAGTCGTCGAAATGGGTCTTCGAACCCGCGGTGGACGTGGTCGCCCCCAATTCCCGCATAAGGCCCTGGTCGTGAGCGGCTATCCGCCCGTCGGCGAGCACGTTCAACTGCAGCCCGGAGTCGTAGGTGTACGGAGCGCTGAACTCCAACTGCTCAGCGGCGCGAGCGTAGTTGAGCACGAACAGTCGCATCGTTTCTCCTTGTTCGGGACCATCCGGAAAAGCGGATGGTGACGCTCCGGCCGCCCTCTGTCCGGCCGGGTCGCAGGGCCTCCAGGGAGTTATACGAATCGAACGACTGAATGGTTGCCTCATGTTCTCGGAGGGCTGACTTCATGCACCGCGAGGTGTGACGGGGCAACGGTGAGTGGTCATTCAGCGGTGGAGTGACGGGTGGCGAACGCGATGAGGGAGGCGAAAGCGGCGAGTACCGCGACGCTCGTGAGCGCGACGGGCAAAGAGAACCATTCGGCCATGAACCCGATCGCGGGCGGGCCGAGCAGCATGCCCAGATAGCCGAGCGTGGAGGCGGTGGCCACCCCGCCGGGACCGGCCAGCGCGCCCGCCCGTTCGATGGCCACGGGGAAGATGTTGGCGAGGCCCAGACCGGTGACCGCGAAGCCGAGGAGGGTCGCCCACACCGAGGGGGCGAGGGAGCCCAGCAGCATCCCGGCCGTCGCCGTCGCGCCACCGGCCACGAGCACCGTGGTCCTGCCCAGCCGTTCGAGCAGGGCCGTCCCGGTGAGCCGGCCGATGGTCATGGCGAGCGCGAAACACGTGTAACCGATCGCCGCGACACCCGGCGAGGTGTCCAGGTCCGCCTCCAGATGCAGGGCGCCCCAGTCGGCCAGCGCCCCCTCGCCGTACGCCGTGCATCCGGCGATCAGACCGAGGACGACCACCAGGCCGCGCGTACGGCCGTCCAGGCGGCCGGGGGCGGACTCCCGGGTGCCGCGCGCGGGGGTGTCGCGCTCCGGGGCGCGGTCCGGGGGTGCCGGTGGTGCGTGGCGCAGCAGGGTGGGGGCGGCCAGGGTGGTCACCAGCAGCCCGACGAGGGTGATGCCGAGCAGATGGCGGGTGGGGGAGAGGGAGCCCGCGACCAGGCTGCCGAGGCCCGCCCCGACCATGCCGCCCAGGCTGAACGCGGCGTGGAAGCTGGGCATGATCGGCCGTCCCAGCGCGGCCACCAGGTCCACGGCGGCGCTGTTGAAGGCGACGTTGATGCCGCCGAAGGCCGCTCCGAAGAGCAGGAGGACCGCGCCGAGCGCGAGTGCCGAGTGGGTGAGCGGGGGCAGGGCCACGCTGAGCGACAGCAGGACGGCGCAGGCGACCGTCACCGGGTGGCTGCCGAAGCGGCGGCAGAGGCGGCCGGTGAGCATCATCGTGATCACCGCCCCGGCGGACACGCCCAGCAGTGCGAGGCCGAGTGCGCCCGGCGAGGCGCCGGTCTGCTCCTTGATCGCGGGGATTCTGACCACCCAGCCGGCGAAGACGAAGCCGTCGAGGGCGAAGAAGGCGGTGAGGGTGATGCGCAGGGGGCGGAGGTGGGAGGGGGTGCGGACGTGACCGTCGCGGCCTTCGGGGCCCGGCACGGCGTTGTGCGTTCGGGTTTTGTTTATTCGCGGCACAAAATCAGGTTAGGTGGGGGTGGGGGGCGGGACAAGGTTGTTTGGGGCGTGGGCGTGGGCGTGGGCGTGGTGGGGCGGGCGCGGGTGGGGGCGGGCGCGGAGGGGGATCGTCTGCGGGTGGGGGAAGGGGCGCCTGGAATCGGGCGGTGGGTCGGATGCGGGGTGTGGCGGGTGCTGGGTGCCCGCCAGTGGCCGGTGGCGGGGCCGGAGCCGCAGTCGGCGCAGTGGGGGGACGGCGGTGGCACCGATCGCCGTGAACGTCCGCGTCCCGGACAGGCCCTGCCGAGGTGTCGCTTCGGGCCTCGTCCAGGGCCTCGTCCAGGGCTCCCCGCGCGACCCCGACCGGCCGTATGCCCTGCGCCGGTTGGATGAATGTGCGGCCGTGACTGTCGGGGCCGTCGGGTGGGGCGTCGGCATGTTCGTGGGGCGCCGGTCGTGGCGTGACAGGACCTGTCCGAGGAGAACCCGTGCCCCGAGTCGCCCACCTGCCCGCTGTCGCCGCGGTCACCGCCGCCGTCGCTCTGCTCGCCGCGGCTCCGCCGCCGGACGGGGAGCAGGCCGTGTCCCGGCCGCGTATCGTCGCGCACTTCGACATCGCCCGGGGGCAGACACCGGAGAACATCGCCCTGGAGCCGGACGGCTCCGCCGACCTGACCTTCTCGGCCGCCCGCCAGGTCGCCCGGGTCACCGAGCAAGGACACACCCGCATCCTCGCGACCCTGCCCGCCGAGCCCAACCCGCGGACCCCCCTCGTCGGCGATGACATCGTCCTCGGCATCGCCCGCGCCCACGACGGCACGCTGTACGTCACCTACGCCACCGGCACCGACAAGACCGGCGTCTGGCGCATCACCCCCGGCCGCGCACCCCGGCGTATCGCCCAACTGCCCGCCGACGGACTGCCCAACGCCATCGGCCTCGACGAGCGCCGGGGCGTGCTCTACATCGCCGACTCGGTCCGGGGAACCGTCTGGCGCGTCCCGCAGCAGGGCGGTGTCCCCACCGCATGGGCCACGGGAACCGCGCTCCAGCCGCTCCCGGCCTCGGAGGGCGGCTTCGGAGTCGGCGCGAACGGCCTGAAGGTCCACAACGGCGAGGTGTGGGTCTCCAACACCGACCGGGGCACCCTGCTGCGCATCCCCGTCCGCCGGAACGGCGACGCGGGCGCGATCCGGACCAGGGCGACCGGCCTGGTCGGAATCGACGACTTCGCCTTCACTGGACGCGGAAACACCGTTCTCGCCGCGATGGTCCTCAGCGACGAACTCGCCCTCGTCCGCCCCGACGGCACCCACACCGTCGTCCTCACCGCGGAGGCCGGCCTCTCCAACCCGACCTCCGTGGCCGTACGCCACCGCACGGTCTACGTCCCCAGCGGCGCCTTCTTCACCAGGCGGGACCCGAACCTGCTGCTCGCCGACCTCGGTGGGCGTCACGATCAGTGACCGACCGCGGTGAATTCCGTATGCGGGCCATCGGCCCCGGACGCTCTTGCGGATGACAGAATTCCCGCAGTCTGCGCAAAGGGAATTCATCGATGACGATCCGGATACCCCATGTGAATACCCCATGTGAATACGTCGATTGCGCTCCGGACATGTGAAAGGCCCTCTCCCCACCCCATCGGTCCCGGCATTCCACACCGTTCTCACGACGGCACCCGAGGCGTCCCGAATCGCTCCTGGCGGAATCGGAAGCGGAATTGTCGTCCGCCCCGGCGGACGACACCGACGGACCCGCGCCGGTGCTCAGTGCTCACCGAACGGATCGAGGCCGGGCCCCGGGCCAGGTCGGTGTGATCGAGGTTCGAACGGTGGCCGCTGGAGTCCGATCATGTCCACTACGCCACGCTGGCTCGATGCCGAGGAGCAACGGGACTGGCTGGCCTACATCGACTTCTCGACCCTGCTCCACGACTACCTCAACCGGCAGCTGCGCCGCGACGCCGGTATGACGCACGCCGACTACGCGCTGCTGTCCCACCTGTCGTCGGCGCCCGGCCGGGCCCTGGGCATGTCCGAACTGGCCCGCCGGCTGAAGATCACCCGCAGTCGGCTGACGCACGCGGTCGACCGCCTCGGCGGTACCGGACTCGTGGACCGCCGGGAGGACCCCGCCGACGGCCGGGGCCAGTTGGCCGTCCTCACCGACGAGGGGCAGGCCTTGCTGGTCCGCACGGCCCCGGGCCATGTGGACGCCGTACGCCGTGTGGTCTTCGACGCCCTCACCCCCGAACAGGTGCGCCAGCTGGCGGAGATCGGCGAGGCGATCGGCGACGCCCTCGTCCGCGCGGAGGGGGCCTCGGCGGACCCGGCGCTCCTGCCCTGGCGGCGCCGCTAGCGCGCCGGCGCGCGCCGGAAGGGCCGTTCCGCGCCGTACCCGGCACCGGAACGGCCCTTCGGCCATGACGGGTCGCGGTTTCGCGGGCCGCCTCAGCCGACCGCCCGGAACGTGCGCAGCCGCAGGGAGTTGCCGACGACGAAGACCGAGGAGAAGGCCATGGCCGCCCCGGCGATCATCGGGTTGAGCAGGCCGGCCGCCGCGAGCGGCAGGCCGGCCACGTTGTAGGCGAAGGCCCAGAACAGGTTGGACCGGATGGTGCCGAGGGTCCGGCGGGCGAGGCGGATGGCGTCGGCCGCCGCGCGCAGGTCGCCCCGGACGAGGGTCAGATCGCTCGCCTCGATCGCGGCGTCCGTGCCCGTGCCCATCGCCAGCCCCAGGTCGGCCTGCGCGAGGGCGGCCGCGTCGTTGACGCCGTCGCCGACCATCGCGACCGAACGGCCCTCGCCCTGAAGGCGCTTGACGACCGCGACCTTGTCCTGCGGCAGTACCTCCGCGATCACGTCCCCGGGCGCGATCCCGACCTCCCGGGCCACGGACTCGGCCACGGCCCGATGGTCGCCGGTCAGCAGGATCGGGGTGAGACCGAGCCCGCGCAGCCGGGTGATCGCCTCCGCGCTGGTCTCCTTCACCGCGTCGGCGACCTCCAGCACCGCGCGGGCCTCGCCGTCCCAGGCGACCACGACGGCCGTACGCCCGGCGGCCTCCGCCTCCGCCCTGGTCTCCCGCAGCGCGGAGGGCAGCTCCATGGCCCACTCGGCGAGGAGCCGCTCACGGCCGACGAGGACCGCGTGGCCCTCGACGATCCCCTGGACGCCCAGGCCGGGTACGTTCGCGAAGTCCTCCGGCGCGGGCAGCGCGCCGACCCGGTTCCGCGCGCCCTCGGCGACGGCGCGGGCGACCGGATGCTCGGAGGCGTGCTCCAACGCGCCCGCCAGGCGCAGCACTTCGGACTCCTCGACGCCGGTGGCGGGGTGCACGGCCAGCAGGGTCATCCGGCCGGTGGTGACGGTCCCGGTCTTGTCGAGGACGACGGTGTCGACCCGGCGTGTGGACTCCAGTACCTCCGGGCCCTTGATCAGGATGCCTAGCTGGGCGCCGCGCCCGGTGCCGACCAGCAGCGCGGTGGGTGTGGCGAGGCCCAGGGCGCAGGGGCAGGCGATGATCAGTACGGCGACGGCGGCGGTGAACGCGGCCGTCAGCCCCGCGCCGTTGCCCAGCCAGAAGCCGAGGGTGCCCAGGGCCAGCGCGATCACGATCGGCACGAAGACGCCGGAGATCCGGTCCGCGAGCCGCTGGGCCGCCGCCTTCCCGTTCTGCGCGTCCTCCACCAGCCGTGCCATCCGGGCCAGTTGGGTGTCGGCGCCGATCCGCGTGGCCTCGACGACCAGCCGCCCGCCCGCGTTCACCGTGCCACCGGTGACCGGGTCGCCGGCCACCACCTCCACGGGCACGGACTCGCCGGTCAGCATGGACGCGTCCACGGCGGACGAGCCCTCGACGACCGTCCCGTCCGTGGCGATCTTCTCGCCGGGGCGGACCAGGAACCGGTCACCGACCGTCAACTCGGCTACGGGGACCGTCCGTTCACCCCCACTCGGGGTGAGTACGGTGACGTCCTTCGCGCCCAGCTCCAGCAGCGCCCGCAGCGCCGCGCCCGCCTTCCGCTTGGAGCGCGCCTCGAAGTAGCGCCCGGCGAGGATGAACGCGGTCACCCCGGCCGCGGCCTCCAGATAGATGCTCCCGGCGCCGTCACCCCGGACGATGGTCAGTTCGAAGGGGTGTGTCATGCCGGGGGTGCCCGCCGTCCCGAGGAACAGCGCCCACAGCGACCAGCCGAACGCGGCCAGCGTGCCGATGGAGATCAGCGTGTCCATGGTGGCGGCGCCGTGCCGGGCGTTGGTCCAGGCGGCCCGGTGGAAGGGCCACCCCGCGTACGTCACCACGGGCGCGGCCAGCGTCAGGGACAGCCACTGCCAGTACTCGAACTGCAACGCGGGGACCATGGCCATCGCGACGACGGGGACGGCCAGGACCACCGCCGTGATCAGCCGCTGCCTCAGCGGCAGTAGCTCGTCGTCCTCCGCCGCGCCCGTCCCGTCGGGCTCGGCCCTCGTGGGTGGCGCGGGCTCCCGTGCCGTGTAGCCGGTCGCCTCGACGGTGGCGATCAGATCCCCCACCGAGACGTCGTCGGCGTAGCTGACCTTCGCCTTCTCGGTGGCGTAGTTGACCGTGGCCGTGACGCCGTCCATACGGTTCAGCTTCTTCTCGATCCGGGCCGCGCAGGAGGCGCAGGTCATCCCGCCGATGGCGAGTTCCACCTCGGTGGCGGGCCCGCTCGTGGTCTCGGTCCCGGTCCTGGTGATGGTCATGGCTGCTCCTCGTCCCATACAGGGTGGGGGTATCCTCGCGCTGTGTTCTGTATACCCCTGGCGGGTATCTGAGGCAAGTTGCTCCACGAGCTTGACTCTATACCCCCTAGGGGTATCGTGAGCTGAGTGGAGGCCCCGAGAACCCCCGAAGGAGACGGTCATGAACACCGGACTGAGGATCACCGCGTTCGCCGCGGCACTGGCCGCGACGTTCGGCACCGCCTACGGCGTGGGCAAGGGGGTCGAACCGGTCGTCTCGGACACCAAGGACTCGGCGGAGACCGCGCCCCATGACGCCCACGGCGAGGACGCGGAGTCACCGGATTCCGGAAGCGAGGACGAGGGCGGGCACGCCTCCGCCCCGCCCGGCGGGCTGCAGATCTCGGACGGCGGCTACACGCTCGACCTGCGCACCCCGGACGTCACCGTCGGGCACCGCACCGACCTGCGGTTCGTCATCCGGGACGAGGACGGCCGTGCTGTCACCGCGTACCAGCGCGAGCACGACAAGGAGCTCCACCTCATCCTCGCCTCACGTGATCTGGTCACCTACCGCCATCTGCACCCCGTCCGCGCCGCCGACGGCACCTGGAGCACCCCCGTCGACCTCCCCCGGGCGGGTGACTACCGCGTCTTCGCCGACTTCACCCCGGCCGGGAAGAACGCCGAGAACCTCACGCTGGGGGCCGACCTCGCGGCGGCGGGCACGTACAAGCCGCAGAAGTTCCCGGCGCCGAGCGCCACCGCCGAGGTCAACGGCTACGAGGTCGAGCTGGACGGCGGCCTGCGCGCGGGCGCCGCGAGCGAGCTGAAGCTGAAGGTCTCCCGCGACGGCAGGCCCGTCACCGATCTCCAGCCCTACCTGGGCGCGTACGGCCACCTGGTCGCCCTGCGCTCCGGCGACCTCGCCTATCTGCACGTACACCCGAACGGCGAGCCCGGCGACGGGAAGACCCGCCCCGGCCCCGCCATCTCCTTCACGGCCACCGCCCCCAGCGACGGCACCTACCGCCTCTTCCTCGACTTCAAGCACGAGGGCAAGGTGCACACGGCCGCGTTCACGGTCCGCGCGGGAGAAGCGGCGCAGCCGGGACAGACGACGGAGCCGGGACACGCTGACGAGCCGGGACAGGCGGAGGAGCACTCACACTGACCGCCGTGCGGCACCCTCCGGCGGCGCGTTCACCACCGGGGGCCGCCGTGCCCCCACCCGCGTCGCCCCCTCGAACGCGTGCCCGGCCCGCAGCACCGACCAGTCCCGCCGATGCGGCCCCACGATCTGCAGCCCGACCGGCAGCCCCTCCGGCGTGAACCCGGCCGGCACGGACAGCGCGGGGCACCCCGTGACGGAGATCAGATACGCCGAGCGCATCCAGTCGAGATAGGTCTCCATGGGCGTGCCGTCGACGACCGTCGGATACGCCAGCCCGATGTCGAAGGGCGCGACCTGGCTGACCGGCAGCAACAGCAGGTCGTAGTGCTCGAAGAACTCACGCACCCGGTGGAAGAGCGCGCCGTGCAGCGCCTGGGCCCGCCCCAGATCGGGTCCGCCTAGCCTGCGGCCCTCCTCGATGTTCCAGATCACGTCCGGGGCGAGCCGGTCGCGGTGCTCGTCCAGCAGTGCCCCGTAGGACAGCTCCACCTGCCAGGCACGCTGGGCGAGGAAGACCTCGTCCGCGCCGGAGAGGTCCGGGCAGGCCTCCTCGACCTCGCAGCCCAGCGCCGCGAACACCCCGGCCGCCGGGCGCAGCGCGTCCCGTACCTCCGGGTCGACGGGCACCAGCCCGCCCAGATCGGGGGACCAGGCCACCCGCAACCCCCGTACGTCGCCGTCGAGTTGCCAGGCGAAGGTGGAGCCGGGCGTCTGCAGGGAACGCGGGTCGCGGGGGTCCGGACCGGCGAGCACGGAGAGGGTCAGGGCGACGTCCGCCACGGTCCGTGCCATCGGCCCCTTCACCGACAGCTGCCCCCAGGGCGCCTTGTCGGGCCAGGACGGCACCCGGCCGGGCGACGGCCGCAGTCCGACGACGTTGTTGAAGGAGGCCGGGTTGCGCAGCGAGCCCCCGGTGTCGCTGCCGTCGGCGATCGGCTGCATCCCGCAGGCCAGGGCCGCCCCCGCCCCGCCGCTGCTGCCACCCGCGCTGCGGGAGAGGTCGTACGGATTGCGGGTGGCCCCGAAGACGGGGTTGACGGTGTGCGAACCCAGGCCCAGTTCGGGGACGTTGGTCTTGCCGAGGGTGATCGCCCCCGCCTTCCGCAGCCGCTCCACGACCAGATGGTCCCGGCCGGGCACCCGCTCGGCGAAGATCGGCGAGCCGGACGTCGTCCGGATGCCCGCCGTGTCGTGCAGGTCCTTGTGCGCGACGGGCAGCCCGTGCAGCGGACCGACCGGTTCCCCGGCCGCCATGCGGTCGTCCGCCGCCGACGCCTGCTCCAGCGCCCGGTCGGCCACCAGCGTCACGATCGCGTTCACCGCCGGATTCACCCGCTCGATCCGCTCCAGATGAGCGGTCACCACCTCCCGCGCGGACAGCTCACGCCGCGCCAGCGCGACGGAGAGTTCGTACGCGGTCCGGAAGCACAGGTCGTCCGTCGTCGGATCCGCGTCGCCCGTCGGGTTCACGGGGTACTGAACGGGATACCGCGCGGGGTGATCGACGAGGTGGTCCACGGATTGGTTCACGAGGTGGTCCACGGAATGGTTCACGAGGTGGTTCACGCTCCTCCCAGGGAGTCCTTGAGCTGGACGGCCGCGAGCACCCCGAAGAGCACGAAGGAGCCGCCCAGCAGTACGTTCGAGGTGACGCGGTTGCGCAGGGCGGGCTCCACGCTCCGGCGGTTGAGCAGCACCAGCAGCGCGCCGGAGAGCAGCGGCAGGATCAGCGAGCCGACGGCGGCGTAGGTGAGGACGAGGGACACCGGCCTGCCCAGGAAGGTGACGGCGACCGAGGTGAGCGCGCAGTAGAGGACGAACAGCCGGAACGGGCGGCCGTGCTGCGCGATGTGCGGCTCCGCCTCGGCGTCCGGGATGCCGCGCAGCGCCCGCAGCGAGTCGGCGAGCAGGTAGCACAGGCCGTTGAAGCCGCCGACGAGCGCGCTCAGCGTCACCAGGAAGAACGTGCCGAGGAACAGCACCCGCGCCACCGAGCCCAGGTCGGCGCCGAGCGGATCGGCGAGCGCGGCCAGCCCGTCACTGCCGGTGATGCTGCCGCCCGTGCCGTACAGCAGGCCCGTGCCCACCACCGTCGTGCACAGCACGAACAGCAACGTGACGCCGTAACTCACCGCCGAGTCCGCCCGCATGAGCCGCAGCCGGCTCCGGTCCGCCCAGCCCTTCTCCCGCACCCAGTAGCTGTACGAGGCGATCCCGGCCGTGCCGCCCACCCCGCCGACCAGCGCCAGCACCGTCACCACGTCACCCTCCGGCAGCCGGGGACGCAGGGTGCCGAGCAGGCCGGGCAGATCGTCGGCGGTGGCGAGCGTGGCCACCGCCAGGACGGCCATACCGAGGAACTTGGCGAGCATGAAGACACTCATCACCCGCTCGAACACCGCGTACCGGCCGACGTACACGATCGCGGCCGCCGCCAGCGCGATCACGACGGCGACCGGCCGGACCGGCAGCACGGGGAACAGCGTCGACAGCGCCAGGGACGCCACCGAGCTGAGCGCCGCCCCGTACAGCAGCCCGATGACGAGGACGAAGAGCATGAAGGCCGCCGGGAGCCAGCGGGCCGCCGACTTCAGGCTCGCGATCACGGTCTGCCCGGTGGCCAGGTACAGACGGCCCACCGCCTCGGTGAGCGCGTACTTGAGGACGACACCGATGACGATCGCCCACATCAGCGCCATCCCGTACCCGGCGGCGCCCGCGAGCGAGGTCACCATGTCGCCCGCGCCCACACTGGCGGCGGCCAGCACCAATCCGGGGCCCAGGAGGGCCAGTCGGCCCCGCCGGGTGCCGGTGGGGCGTGGCCCGGCCGGCGTGGGGGAGGGGGCTGCCGGGGAACGTGGGGGACTGCCGGGAGTCACGGTCACGTCAACCATCTCCGTACATCGGGGAGTCACGGGAGTCATGGGAGTGAGGGGTTCGTGCGGCGGGTGCGGGCCGAGGGAAACGCGGTGATCGCGGTGATCGCGGGGGGACGCGCCCCGCACGGCGGGGAGACCGTGCGGGACCATGCGATTCCACTTCACGGCAGGCTGGGCCACCGCGACGGAAGGGAACAAGAACCCCTGCGGAGTTGACGGAATCCGCCATAGGCTGGGGCCGATGGACGCACCGCAGACCGGCCCCGTGACGGATTCGCTGGACCGGCGCATCATCAGCGCGCTGCAGATCGACGGCCGGGCCCCCTGGCACCGCATCGCGGCGGCCCTCGGCGAGCCCGAACGCACCGTGGTCCGCCGCGGCACCCGGCTCCTGGAGGCCGGTCTCGTCCGGATCGGGGCCATGGCGATGCGGGGCCGCAGTGTGGTGGTCGGCGTGCGCTGCGCCCCCGGCCGGGCCCGGGTCACCGCCACCGCGCTGGCCCGCCGCCCCGACTGCGTCTTCGCCCACGTCCTCACCGGCACCCCGGACTGCCTCGCCGAACTGCGCTGGCCGCGCGAACGGCTGGCGGGCCTGGTCCTGGACGAACTCGCCGGTCTGCCGGGCGTGGTGGAGACCCGCACCCTCCCCGTACTGCGCCATGTCCGCACCATCCGGGAGTGGCACACGGGCCTGCTCGCGGACGCCGAGATCACCGCGCTGAAGGGCGAGCACCCCTCCGACACCGCCGCGCCGCCGGTCACCGCCCCCCTGCCCACCGGCGAGACACCCTCCGAACTCTCCCGCGCCGACCGGCTGTTGCTGCACGCCCTCGCCGAGGACGGGCGCCGCACCTACGACGAACTGGCGCGCGTCTCGGGGGTGTCGGAGGCCACCGCGCGACGCCGCCTCGGCACGTTACGGCGCGAGGGCAAGGTCCGTATCCGCGCCGTGATCGAACCCGCGGTGCTCGGACTGCCGGTCGAGGCCGTCCTGTGGGTCCGCACGCCCCCGGCCGCGGTCGCCTCCGTCACGGCGGCCCTCGCCGATTCCGCCCACGTCCGCTACACCAGCTTCGTCACCGGCGAACGCCAGCTGCTCGTCCTCACCGCGTTTCCCGACGAGTCCGCCCTCCACGACTTCGTCACCGGCTCGCCTTGGATCCACGACGTCACCGCGATCGACGTGTCCCTCGTCCTCACCACCCTCAAGCGGGGCGGCATGCTGGCCCCTTGGCTCCAGGACTGACCCGATGCCGGCCAGGGCGGCCCATCCGGCTCATGCGCATCGTGCGCACCATGCATCTCACGTGCCTCACGTGCCTCACGTGCCTCATACGGCGACGACCCGCACCCCGGCGTCCTCGAACCCCCGCACGATCTCCGGCGCCGCCGCCGAGTCCGTGACGAGCGTGTCCACCGACTCCGTCGCGCAGATCCAGGCGAAGGCCCGCCGCCCCAGCTTGCTGGAGTCGGCCGCGACGACGACCCGCTGGGCCCGCTCGCACAGCAGCCGGTTGACGGCGGCCTCCGCCTCGTCGTGGGCGGCGGCGCCATGGACGACGTCGAGGGCGACGACGCCGAGGACCGCCACGTCCAGGGTGATCCGGTCGAGCACCCCGTCGGCGAGCGGGCCGACCAGCTCGTACGACTGGGCGCGGGCCACCCCGCCCGTCACCACGATCTTGAACTGGGGCCGCACGGCCAGCTCGCTCGCGATGTTGAGCGCGTTGGTGACCACGGTCAGCGCGGGCCCACCGGCCGCCAGGTCCCCCCGCACGGCGAGGGCCCGTGCCACCTCGGTGGTGGTCGTGCCGCCGGTCAGGCCCACGGCCTCGCCGGGGGCGACGAGATCCGCGACCGCCCCGGCGATGCGCTGTTTCTCGGTGGCCCGCCGGGCCGTCTTGTAGCGCAGCGGCAGTTCGTACGAGACGCCGTGCACGACCGCCCCGCCCCGGGTGCGCACGAGCATCTGCTGTTCGGCGAGCTGGTCGAAGTCCCGCCGGATCGTCGCGGCGGACACCCCCAGCTCGGCGGCCACCTCCTCGACGTCCAGCCGCCCCCGCTCGACGAGGAGTTCGAGCAGGGTCTGCCAGCGGGCGTCGCGGGACATCGATCTCCTCGGCCATGAACATACGTGACGGTGCTTGAAGATGCTCGATAGGTGACTATATCTTGCAGAAGCAAGCATGTGCCGGGCGTATCCGGGGGAGGGATCCCGTATGACCCACGTCGAGGACGAGCTGAACACCCAGCCCGAGTGCTGGACCCGCGCCGCCGCCGGGGCGGCCGAGCACGCCGGGGTCCTGCCGGCGCCGGGGGAGCGGGTCGCGCTCGTCGGCTGCGGCACGTCGTACTTCATGGCACAGGCCGCCGCCGCGCTGCGCGAGCGGGCCGGACAGGGGGAGACGGACGCCTTCGCGGCCTCGGAGTTCCCCCACGGGCGGGCCTACGACCGGGTCGTCGCCCTCACCCGCTCCGGCACCACCACCGAGGTGCTGGACCTGCTGTCCGCGCTCCGGGGCCGTACGCGGACGACGGCGATCACCGCCGACCCGGACACACCGGTCATGGCGGCGGCGGACGACGTGATCGTGCTGGACCACGCCGACGAGAAGTCCGTCGTCCAGACCCGCTTCGCCACCACCGCCCTCACCCTCCTGCGCGCCCACCTCGGCCTGCACACCGAGACGGCCGTCGCCGACGCGCGCACTGCCCTGGCGGCGCCGCTGCCCGAAGGGCTCGTCGACAGCACCCAGTTCACCTTCCTCGGCCGGGGCTGGACCGTAGGTCTGGCCAACGAGGCCGCGCTGAAGATGCGGGAGGCGGCGCTCGCCTGGAGCGAGGCGTACCCGGCGATGGAGTACCGGCACGGCCCGATCAGCGTCACTACCCGGTCCACGGTCACCTGGATGCTCGGCGAGGCCCCCGAGGGGCTGGCCGACCAGGTCCGGGAGACCGGCGGGACCTGGGTGCCCGGCACGCTCGACCCGCTCGCCGAACTGGTCCGCGCCCAGCGGCTCGCGGTCGCCGTGGCCGCCGCCCGCGGTCTCGACCCGGACCGGCCGCGCCACCTCACGCGCTCGGTGATCCTCGACACGAACGACCGCTGAACCAGGAGGAGTTGTGCCCCTCACGACGACCGGCGCACTGATCACCCGGGCCGCCGCCGCGCGGACCGCGGTGGCCGCGTTCAACGTCATCACCCTGGAACACGTCGAGGCGGTCGTCGCGGGCGCCGAGTCCGTCGCCACGCCGGTCGTCCTCCAGGTCAGCGAGAACGCGGTCGGGTTCCACGGCGGGGATGTGCTCCCGCTGGCCCGTGCCGCGACGGCCGCCGCCGAGCGGGCCGCCGTGCCTGTCGCCCTCCACCTCGACCACATCCGGAGCGACGACCTGCTCCGCCGGGCCGCCGACGCCGGGTTCAGCTCCGTGATGTACGACGCCTCCCGGCTGCCCTACCTGGACAACCTCGCGGCGACCCATGCCGCCGTGGCCTGGGCGCACGGCCAAGGGCTGTGGATCGAGGCCGAGTTGGGGCAGGTGGGCGGCAAGAACGGCTCGGCGCCGCTCGACGCGCACGCGCCCGGCGCCCGTACCGACCCCGAGGAGGCGCGGGCCTTCGTCGCCGACTCGGGCGTGGACGCGCTCGCCGTCGCCATCGGCAGCTCCCACGCCATGACCACCCGGACCGCCACCCTCGACCACGCCCTCCTGAAGCGGCTGGCCACCGCGCTGGACGTCCCCCTCGTCCTGCACGGCTCCTCCGGCGTCCCGGACCACGAACTGCGCGCGGCCGTCACGGGAGGCATCACCAAGGTCAACATCGGCACCGCCCTCAACCTCGCCCTGACCGGCGCGATCCGGGACCACCTGACCGCCCACCCCGAGGTGGTGGACCCCCGCCGGTACCTCACGGCGGGCCGCGCGGCGATGACGGAGACGGTGGCCCGCCTCATCGGCGTCCTGCGCACGGAAGCGGCCGTTCCACCCCGGTAGGCGCGCCCGTACGCGCCTGTACACGTTCGTACGTGCCCGAACACGCCCGTACGCGTCCGTCCCGCGTGGGAACGTGACCGTCTTGCGAAGTGCGCCGCCCGGGACCTGAGTGTGACGCCCGTCACTGCTATTTTTCCGGTCATGCGGGAGACGGAGATCCACCTCGGTGAGCCGCCGGATGTCGCCCTCATCGGTGTCGGCGTCCACGGCGTCGCGAGCCGCACGGACGTGTTCCGGCTGCCGGAGCTGTGGCAGCTGCACCTCTACCAGTACGAGGCCGAACTGACCGTCGACGGCACGGCCCACACCATCCGCCCCGGCCGGGTCAGCCTCGTACCGCCCGGCACCACCGTCCGCTACCGCTACCGGGGCCGCTCCGAACACCTCTTCGCCCATCTGCGGATCACCCCGGCCGGACCGCCCCGCACGGTCCCGGTCGTCCAGGACGCCGGACCCGAACTCCCCACCCTCACCGGCCTGTTGCTCCAGGCGGTGGCCGCCGCCCCGAGCGAGCCCGACCGCACCCGGGCCGAGCTGTGGACCACCCTGTGGCGCGTCGCCCACCTCACCCCGCCCGACGCGGCGGACCCCGGCCCGCATCCGGCGGTCACCACCGCCATCGCCCACATCGAGGCCCATCTCGCCGCGCCGCTCACCATCCCGGAGGTGGCCCGCGTGGCCGGGGTCTCCCACAACCATCTGACCCGGCTGTTCCACGCCGAGACCGGCGGCACGGTCGTCGCCTACATCCGCCGCCGCAGACTCGAACGCGCCCACCATCTGCTCCGCGCCACGACCCTCTCGATCCCCGCCGTGGCCGCCTCCGTCGGCATCCCCGACCTCCAGGCCTTCAACAAGGCCTGCCGCCGGGAACTGGGCGCCTCCCCGCGCGCCCTGCGCGGCGCCACCCTCACGATGGGCGCCGCTAACTCCGCCTGACCGCCCGCAGCACCACGAACTTGGCGTCGCTCGCGACGAGTTCACTGTTGCCGAAGATCCGCCGCAGCGTCACGTGATAGCCCAGATGACGGTTCCCGACCACCCACAGCTCCCCGCCCGGCCGCAGCGCCCGCAGCGCCCCGCCGAACATCCGCCGGGCCGTGGCGTCGGTCGTCGCCTGATGGGAGTGGAACGGCGGATTGTTCAGGACGAGATCGACACTCCCCGCCGCGAACCCCTCCATGCCGTCGCCGACACGGAACTCCGCCCTGCCGCCGGCGTCCGCCCTGTCGTCGGTGTCCGGCCGGTTCGCCCGGTACGTCTCCTCCGCCGAGGCCACCGCCTGGTACGACTCGTCCACGAACACCACCTCGGCGTCCGGATCCGCCAGCGCGACCGCCGTACCGACCACACCGTTGCCGCACCCCAGATCGACGACCCGCCCGCCGCCCGTGTCCCCCGGAAGATGCCGCAGGAAGAACCGGGTGCCGATGTCGAGCCGCTCGGCGCAGAACACCCCCGCGTGGTTGACGACGGTCCGACCCGCCAACAGGCCGGTGTCGTCCGGGAGTTGATAGGAGTACGGCCATGGATCGTCGCCCCGGGCCTTGAGGACCGCCGCGTCCGGGGTGCAGAAGATCAGCCGCGCCTTCTGCCGCGCGAGCGAGGTGCGCGTCGGGCCGAGGATCCGCTCGAAGAGCCGAAGCGTGGAGGTGTGGATCTCCTTGACCATCCCGGTGCCGATCACCACCGTGCCCTCGTGCACGCCGGGCGCGAGCCGGTGCAGCTGGTCCTCCAGCAGCGCGAGACTCTTGGGGACGCGCACCAGGAGGACGTCGATCCGGTCCGGGGGCGTGTCCCGGGTGGTGAGCAGCCGGACCGAGTCCGCCGCCACGCCGGCCCGCTCCAGGTTGGCCCGTGTCGCCTCCCGGCTCAGGAACGAGTCGGTGATCTGCGTCGGCCCGTACCCGGCGAGCGCGGTGGCCAGCGCACCCCACCGGTCCCCGACGACCACGACCGCCCCGGCCGACGCACGGTCCGCGACCGTCCCGTCCAGTGGCGTCCCGCTCTCCGCGAGATGGCGCAACAGATACGCGTCGGACGCGTCCCAGGCACGCAGCGGGTCACGGGGGTCCTCGGGAAAGCGGGCCAGGGTGTATTCGCCCCAGGGCGCGGTCATACGGTCGCTCATCGTGTGCCCAGGCTAACCGAGCACCGGCCCGCGCCCGCCCGCCGAGCGAGGCCCCGGGGTGCCGGGCGACGCCCTGCGGCGCCGCGCGATGATGGCCCCATGGACGCCGAGCTGTTCCCCCGCGCCCGCACGGAGATCGCTCCCGGAGCTGTCCACGTGCCGGACTGGCTGGACGAGGAGCGGCAGCGGCGGCTCCTGGAGGCCTGCCGCGTATGGGCCCGGCCGCCCGCCGGCCTCCGCACGGTCCGCACCCCCGGCGGCGGCACCATGACCGCCCGCCAGGTCTGCCTGGGCCGGCACTGGTACCCGTACGCCTACGCCCCCACGGCCGTCGACGGCGACGGCGCACCCGTGAAGCCGTTCCCGCCCTGGCTCGGCGAACTCGGCCGGCGCGCGGTCGCGGACGCATGGGGACCGGACGCCTCGGGCACGGACGCCCTGCCCGAAGAGGTCGCGTCGGCCGCGTACGACATCGCGCTGATCAACTTCTACGACGCCGACGCCCGCATGGGCATGCATCGGGACGCCGAAGAGCGGTCGGACGCGCCGGTGGTGTCGCTGAGCCTCGGCGACACCTGTGTCTTCCGCTTCGGCAACACCGGGACACGGGGGCGGCCGTACACGGACGTGGAGCTGCGCAGCGGTGATCTCTTCGTGTTCGGCGGCCCGGCCCGGCGCGCGTACCACGGGGTGCCCCGGGTGCGGGCGGGGACCGCGCCCGCCGGGCTGGGGCTGACCGGACGCCTGAACGTCACCCTGCGGGTCGGCGGGTTCGAGGACGGCTGAACACCTGACGGACGGGGTTCGACGCGCTGCGGATCATGGGAGACTCCCCCTCATGGACGGGAAGGCGGCCCCCAAGGCGGCGGGCGAAGGGACGACGACACGTACGCGGCTGGACCGGGGGAGGGGCGCGCTCGGTCCGGCACTCGAACTGGTGCACACCGGCCGCGCACCGACCAGGGCCGTGCTCACCACCGAACTGGGTGTCACCCGGGCCACGGCCGGTGCCGTCGCCGCCGAGCTGGAAGCGCTGGGGCTGATCCGGGTCGACGCGCACCCGGGCGCCGCCGCCGGGTCCCAGGGCCGGCCCTCGCACCGCCTGGAGGTCGCCGAGGAAGGGCCCGTCGCCCTCGCCGCCCAGGTGCACGCCGACGGCTGGCGGGCCGCGCTGGTCGGCCTCGGCGGACGGATCGTGGCCACCGCGCCCGCCCGCGAGATCGTGGACGCCGACCCGGCCAAGGTCCTCGGCTCGGTCGTCGACGCGGGCGCCGTACTGCTGCGGGAGACCGGCCGGCGCTGTGTGGGCGCCGGGCTCGCCGTGCCGTCCGCGGTCGCCGAACCGGCGGGGCTGGCGCTGAACCCGCTGCACCTGGCCTGGCCGGCCGGGGCACCCGTCCGGGAGATCTTCGCCGAGCGGGTGCGCGCGGCCGGGATCGAGGGGCCCGCGTTCGCGGCCAACGACGTCAACCTCGCCGCCCTCGCCGAACACCGGCACGGCGCCGGGCGCGGCTCCCGCGATCTGCTGTGCGTGGCCACCGGACACCGGGGCGTCGGCGGGGCGCTGGTCCTCGACGGCCGTCTGCACACGGGCAGTTCGGGCCTCGCCCTCGAAGTCGGCCATCTCACTGTCAACCCCGCGGGCCGCCCCTGCCACTGCGGCGGCCGCGGCTGTCTGGACGTCGAGGCCGACCCGCGCGCCTTCCTGGCCGCCGTGGGCCGCGACCCGGGCCCCGAGGGGTCACTGCTCAAGCAGGCCAACGACCTGATCGGCACCCAGTACGGCGACCCGGTCGTCCGGACGGCCGCCGAGGCCATCATCGACCGGCTCGGCCTGGGCCTCGCGGGCCTGGTCAACATCCTCAACCCCGACCGCATCATCCTCGGCGGCATGCACCGCGCCCTACTGGACGCCGACCCCGAGCGGCTGCGCTCCGTAGTCGCCGACCGCAGCCTGTGGGGTCGGCAGAGCGGGGCCCCCCCGATCCTGGCCTGCACACTGGACCACAACAGCCTGGTCGGCGCGGCCGAGTTGGCGTGGCAGCCGGTGCTCGACGACCCGCTGGGCGCGCTGGTCTGACCCGCCGTCACCGGCCTGGGGAGCCCCGCAGCATGATCGTGCGGGACACCACGAACGTCACCGGGATCGCCGCCCCCGACGCGAGCAGCGGGGCGAACCGGCTGCCCGCGTGCAGGACGTCCACGATCACATACACACCCGCCGTGGTGAGCAGGAAATTCGTGGCATTGGTCAGCGGAAACAGAAGGAATTTACGCAGGGTCGGACGGGTGCGATAGGTGAAGCGCGCGTTGAGGAAAAAGGAACCCGTCATGCTCAGGGAGAATGCAAGAACATGCGCGCCGAGATAGGGAAGCCAATGGAGGAACAAGAGGTAAAGGCCGTAGTAGGTCAGGGTGTTGACCACACCGACCAGGGCGAAGGTGATGATCTGTCCTGATATGCGGCGCTCCGGCACCGGCCGGACCTCGGGGGGTGTCTTGGTACGCGTAGCCGTCCCCATCAGCGAATGAGGTCCTTCGTCGTACCGCACGCCGCGTGCCCCTCCGTCCGCTCCACCTGCGCCGCCTCCTCCACGTTGGTCGCCTTCACCAGGAAGTGCGGGCGCCCCTTCACCTCGTAGTAGATCCGCCCGGTGTACTCCCCGATCACCCCGAGCATGATCATCTGTACGCCGGCGAGGGCGGTGACGGCCATGACGATGGTGACATAGCCCGGTGTCTCCACGCCGTTGACGAGCGCGGCGCCCACGATCCACGCCGTGTAAAGCCCCGCGCACACCAGCAGGCACAGGCCCAGGTACAGGGCGGCGCGCAGCGGCCGGTTGTTGAAGGAGAGGAGCCCGTCGAGCCCGTAGTTGAGCAGCGACCGGAAGCTCCAGGAGCTGCGGCCGTGCTCCCGCACCGCGTTCTCGTAGGTGAAGGTCGTGCCCGGGAAGCCGACCCAGGCGAAGAGCCCCTTGGAGAAGCGGTTGTACTCGGTGAGGTCCAGGACCGCGTCCACCACCCGGCGCGACAGCAGCCGGAAGTCCCCCACGCCGTCGACGAGTTCCACGTCCACGAGCCGGTTGACCAGCCGGTAGTACACCCGGGCGGTGGCGGTGCGCAGCAGGCCGTCGCCGGTCCGGGTACGGCGGGCGATGACCTGGTCGTAGCCCTGTTCCCGCAGGGCGACCATACGGCGGATCAGTTCCGGCGGGTGCTGCAGATCGGCGTCCATGACGATCACGGAGTCGCCGGCGGCGTGCCGCAGTCCCGCGAGCAGCGCCGCCTCCTTGCCGAAGTTGCGGCTGAACGAGACGTACCGGACCCGTGAGTCCAGCTCCGCCAGCTGCTTCAGCACGGCGAGCGTGCGGTCCCGGCTGCCGTCGTCGACGTACACGAACTCCATGTCGTGGCCGAGCGGCAGCAGTTCCTCCGCGACCTTCTGGATCTCCTCGTGGAAGCGCGCGACGACGGCTTCCTCGTTGTAGCAGGGTGCGACGATCGAGATGAGCATGGTTCTCCCCCAGGGGTGCGGTTCGGTTCAGAGACCGGTGGTCACTCGCTCGCGTGCGGTCGGGCCGTCGGGCGCGGGTCCGCCGGCCGGGGGCACGGGTTCGGGTTCGGCCCGTTCCCGGCGACGGCGGACCAGGCCGGTCGCCCCGATCAGGAGCACGGCGGTGAGCGAGACGGCCCCGACCGCCGTGCCCAGCCGCAGCCCCGGTGGATGGAAGGTGCAGGTCACGCTGCTCGCGGAGCCGTAGAGCGGTACGGCGATCAGGCCGTGGTAGTCCTTCGCGGGTACGGCGGGCGCGTTGTCGGCGGCACAGCGCCAGCCGGAGATCCGGGGCGCCGCGATCACGGCGATCCCTGTGCTGTGGGCGGGCAGTTCGGCCTTGATCGTGCCGTCCTCCACGCTCACCTTCGTGGCACCGGTGGCCTTCAGCCCGTCCACGGCGGTGCGCAGCCGGGCGGTGTCCAGGCAGCCGACCGCCCCGTCCGGCACGAGACTCGTCTTGTCGGGCGACAGCTCGATCCGGAACCGGCCGGAGTCCCCGACCGTGCCCAGCCACTGCATCGGAGCGATCTTCGTCACCGGCTGATCGGACCGGAACCGCCCGGTCGGCTCCCCACCCGAGGCCGAACCGGTACCCGTACCGGAATCGGCGCCGTCGGCGAGCCGCGCGGTGCCCGAGAGATGCGGCGCCCACAGATACAGCTCGGACCCCGCCGGGCAACTGCCCGTGATCGTGGGCTTGTCCGGCGCGCTGATGTAGGGCAGCGGGCCCACCCGCACCCCCGGCCGCCCGTCGTCGCTGGGGGACGGCGGCTTCCCCGCCGCGGTGCGCACGGTGAGCGGGGGCACGGTGTACACCCGCGTGCCCAGCAGCATTTCCTGGTTGCGGTACGGCGACGGCCCGAAGGCGGAGAGGTCCGTGGCGCCCTCGGCCCGGTCGGCGTGCGGCCGTACCGTCACCAGCGGCGGCACGTCCCGCCGGGTCACGGTCACCCCGCTGCCGTCCTGCGCGAACCAGTTCTGGTGCGGGTCCGGCGGCGAGTGCACCCGGGCGCCGACGGAGAAGATGACGTCCGTGACGGCGTTGTCCAGGCTCTGCACATTGCGGCCGCGCGAGGTCCAGCCGCCCCCGAGCGCGGTCATCGTCCGGCTGAGCACGTCGGAGGTGAGACTGCTGTAGTACTGGGCGCCCTGCCCGCCCACCACCAGCGGGTCGTTGCCCACGGTCTGCTCCCGGCCGGGGTCGGTCCGGTACCGGGGCCAGCCGTCCGCCTCGGCGATCGCCGCCGACTGGTCCCGCTGCCGCGCGCCCCAGGGCGCGTAGTCGTCCATGTGCCCGAGCCGCAGGCGGGTGTCGGCGGCGGCGGTGACGGCGGCCTCGCCGAACTGCGTGCACACCAGCAGCGCCACGGCGAGGACCGCGAGGGGCCTGCCGTCCCGCCGCCGCCTCCCGAGCAGGAGCAGTCCGCCCAGCGCACCGGCGGCGGCGAGCAGGGCGAGCGGCAGCGTGAAGGCGCGCGTGGTCAGCTCACGGCCGCTCGCGACGACGATCACCAGCGCCAGCAGTGCACCCGCCGCGCCCAGCGCACGCGGGTCGGGAACGCCGTACGACAGGGTGTGCCAGGCGGCGATCACCAGCAGGGCGCAGAGCGCGAAGGCCTGGCGGTACGGGCTGCCCTGCGGGGTGGCGAAGGCGTGCCAGAGCAGATGCGTCGGCCCCCACTGCATCGACAGGGCCACGGCCACCACCAGCAGCGTCCACCCGGTGCGCACCCGGGCCGGGGCCGCCCTGTGGAAGGGCAGGGCGAGCACCAGCAGCAGAGCCGTGGTGCCCACGAACACGGCCGGTGTCCCGTAGCTGTACGTCCCCGGCAGCAGCCGGGCCAGCAGGTCCTCGGCGGGGACGGGGGCGAACTGCCGCACCCGGCCCGGATAGGCGTGCCGGGTGCCGAAGTAGACGACCGCCACCAGCGGCGCGGCCAGGCCCATGCCGAGGACCGTGATCAGGGCGGCACGGCCCGCCGCCGCGAGCCGCTGCCGGCGCGAGAGGTCGCCGAGCCACAGCCGGAGCAGCAGCACCAGGGCGGCGGCGAGGGTGGCCATGTACGCGGTGTAGAAGTTGGCGGTCCAGGCGAGCGCCACGATCAGCACGCCGAGGAGCGGGCGCCGCCCCCGCCGGGCCCATTCGCCGACCAGGCAGAGCAGCGGCAGGAAGACCAGACCGTCGAGCCACATCGGGTTGTAGACCCCGCTCGCCAGGGTCCAGCCGCACAGCGCGTACGACGAGCCGAGCAGCCCCGCCGCCCACCAGCGCCCCGGCCGCAGGGCGAGCAGCAGCCAGGCCATGGCGGCGGCGGCCGACGCGATCTTCAGCAGGGTGACGGCGTACACCGCGAGGTCGATCTCGTCCCTCGGGAACACCGCCACGAGCGGGGCGAACGGGCTGCTGAGGTACGTGCCCAGGTCGGGCAGGAAACTGGCGCCGAACCCCGACTGCCAGTTGACGAGCAGCCCGCCGTCGGCCCTGCCGTGCAGCAGGTCCCACAGATGGGCGTGGAACGGCACGTACTGGTTGCCGAGGTCGTTGACGCTCCGGGTGCGCGGCCCGAACGGATGGCTGCGGGCCACCACATCGCCGGCGCAGAGCACGGCGACGGTGAGCACGGCGGCGAACAGCGCGGCTTTTCCCTGCGGCCGGAGTCGAGCCACGGTACGGGTTTTCGCTTTCACACCCGGTCCCTGTCCGCTCGGCGCACCGAGTTCCGTTGAACTACCCACTTCATTTTCCGACGGCCCCCATTTCGGTTCGCCGGATTAGAGGTCCGTGGCTCGTTGAAGGTTGTGCCGTCGGGGAAAAGTGAAAGCGATAATTCCGAATACCGTCGCGGTGGGGAAATGGGGAATTGCTTTCGAGCGTACGAGAGTTGTCCCTCGGATGGTCAGAAGGTGAACTCCGCCGTGAGGCTCCACAGCGCCGCCACCTGGGGCCGTCGCAGATCCACCCGGCGTACGCACAGTCCGATCGGGAGCGGCTCGGGCCCGGTGCCGGCGGAGATCGCCGTGAGCCGGTCGCGTACGGCGCTGTGGTCGAGCACCAGCCGGGGGACCACGCCGGTGCCGCAGCCCAGCGCGACGAGCGTCAACAGCGCCTCGTGGCCCTCCGGTTCGGCCGCCAGATCGGGTGGGGTCCCCCGTGAGCGGAACCAGCGGTCGGCGGCATCGCGGACCGGGCCGCGGTGGGGCAGCACGAAGGGGCCGCCGAGACCGGGGTCCGGGCGGTCGTGCGCGGTGACGAACACCAGGTCGGTCGTCGCCACCGTCCGGCTCACCAGCGGCTCCGGCAGCCGCGCCGGGAGGCCCGCGACCGCCACGTCCACCTCACCCTCGTCCAGCCGGGCCAGCGCCGCCGCCGCGTCCCCCGTGCGCAGATCGAGCCGGACCTGCGGATGGGCCGCACGAAAGGACGCCAACAGGTCGGGCAGCAGCGCCTGGCACGCGGTCCGTCGCGAACACGGCCAGCCGCCCCGTGAGTTCGGCCGGGTCCGGATGCTCCTCGCGGTACGCGCGCCACAACTCCAGCGCCCGCACGGCGTATTCACGAAAGCGATGCCCCTCGGCCGTCAGCGACACGCCCCTCGGCCCCCGGTCGAAGAGCCGGTGCCCGAGGTCGGCCTCCGGCCACCAGTGGATATCGCCGTGGGCTGACGCCGGGCGCGTACGGGGGTGGGGGTGCGGCGTTCGTCGGCGGCTGCGGGTGCGTCGTGGTTGCTCGCGCAGTTCCCCGCGCCCCTAAAAGACCAGGCCCCGCGGCCCTGTAAGGCAACCGGCGGCGGGCCTGAAAGCATGGGGCGCAGCCCCTGCTTTTCAGGGGCGCGGGGAACTGCGCGAGAAGCCCCACCGGGCCCGCACCCGGCGACGCACCGCGCCCTCGCCGGGGTGCGCCGCATCGGTGTCGTCGGCTGGGGGCCGCAGGGCCGGGCCCAGGCCCGCAACCTGCGCGACTCCCTCGCCGGCACCGGCATCACCGTGGCCGTCGGACTGCGGCCCGGCTCCGCCTCGGCCGCCGACGCCCGCGCCCACGGCTTCACCGAGGCGGACGGCACCCTCGGCGACTGGCTCGCCGTCACCGCCGCCAGCGACCTCGTGATCCTGCTGATCGCGGACGCGGCCCTCGCCGCCCACCACCGCGAGCTGTTCGCCGCCCTGAAGCCCGGCGCCACCCTCGGCCTCTCCCACGGCTTCCTCCTCGGCCACCTCCGCGAGACCGGCGGCGACTTCCCGCCCGGCCACGGCGTCATCGCGGTCTGCCCGAAGGGGATGGGCGACTCGGTCCGCCGCCTGTACGAACAGGGCGTCGCGATCAACGGCGCGGGCATCAACAGCAGTTACGCCGTCCACGCCGACCCCGACGGCAACGCGACCGACCGCGCCCTCGCCTGGTCCGTCGCCCTCGGCTCCCCGTACACCTTCCGCACCACCCTGGAGAGCGAGTACCTCTCCGACATCGTCGGCGAACGCGCCGTCCTGCTCGGCGCCGTCCACGGCATCGTCGAGAGCCTCTACACCCGCTACCGGCTCGCGGGCGACGACGAGGTCACCGCGTACGAGCGCTCCTGCGGGAACATCACCGGCCCGATCGCCCGGACCATCTCCCGCGCCGGGCTCCGCGCGGTCCGCGAGAACCTCGACCCGACCAGCCGGGACGTCTTCGACCGCGCCTTCACGGCCACGTACGGGCCCGCCCGGGAGATCGTCGCGGAGATCTACGACGAGGTCGCCGACGGCACGGAACTGCGCAGCGTGATCCTCGCCGAACGCCGCCTCGGGGCGCGGCCGATGAGCACGATCGGCGGCTCCCCGATGTGGTCCGTGAGCGACCGGGTCCATGCCCGTCGGGGCGAACGCGCCCGGTCCGAGGGCCCCGTGGACCGGGTGGACCCGTTTACCGCCGGTGTCTTCATCGCCACCATGACCGCCCAGATCGACGAGTTCGCCGAACGCGGCCACCCCTGGTCGGAGATCGTCAACGAGTCCGTCATCGAGGCGGTCGACTCCCTGCTGCCCTATATGCACGCCCGGGACGTCGCCCACATGGTCGACAACTGCTCCCGCACGGCCCGCCTAGGCGCCCGGCGCTGGGGTCCCCGCTTCCAGGCCGCCTACGAGCAGATCGCCTACCCGTCCGCCGAACGCCCCGCCGACCAGGCCCTGTTGACCTCCTTCGCCACCCACCCCGTCCACGAGGCCCTGGCTGCGGCGGCGAAGCTCCGGCCGCCGGTGGATGTCGCCGTGGGCTGACGCCGGGCGCGTACGGGGGTGGGGGTGTGGCGTTCGTCGGCGGGTGCGGGTGCGGGTGCGGGTGCGTCGTGGTGGCTCGCGCAGTTCCCCGCGCCCCTGAAAAGCAGGGGCTGCGCCCCATACTTTTCAGACCCGCCGTCGGTCGCCTTCCAGGGCCGCGGACGCCTGGTCTTTCAGGGGCGCGGGGAACTGCGCGACCAGCCCCCACCCACCCGCACCCGGCGACGCACCGCACCCACCCCACCACGAATGGTCACCGCCCGATCAGCCTGCGACGGCCGACCGGGCGGGAGCATGTTCGGGCCTGCGCCCACGCGTCGCGGTGGCCCTGCGCCCGGCGTCGTACGGCGAGATCTTCGGCACCGCCGCCGAGGACGCCGTCAGCGTGAACCACACGACCTTCCCCGACTCGCCGTGCGGCCGCACACCCCAGCTCTCACTCACCGCGGCGACCATCGCGAGACCGCGACCACACGTGGCGAAAAGCTCCGCGTCCTGGACGACCGGGAGGCGGGGGTCGTTGTCGTGCACCGAGACCGTCAGCCGCCCGAGGAGCAACTCCATCTCCACGGTGCACATCTTGTCCGGCTCGGCGTGCCGGTGGACGTTGGACAGCAGCTCGGTCACCCCGAGTGCGGCCCGCTCTATCAAGGGATCCATGTGCCAGTAGCGCAATTGCGCAGATACGATTCTGCGGACCTGGCCGATCCGCGACGGCAGGGCTTGGAGCTCCACCGTGCAGTGCCTGCTTTGCTGGCTGATCACGGCTGCGACTCCCCGAAGTTGAGTCCGGAAGAAGATCGGAGTACGGATCCAGCGAGGTGGCTGGGCGAAAAACGCCGCCTGCTGTGGTGCGGCCGCCTGTGACTGCCGCCTGGTGACGGAAGCCGGGGCTGCCGCCTGCTCGTGGGGTGGCTGCGTACAACCGCCGCCCGCTGACGTGGCCGGCGGGCTGGTTCGCAGCGTTATCGCCGGTAAACCCAGAGTGAGGTGAGACCAGAGTGACGCAGGGGGTCCGGTCCCGCAACTCGCGGTGCGTCAGCCGCGCCCAGCCGCCCTGCGCACCGCCTCTATGAACCGGCGCGCCGAGGGCGGACCGGGCTTGCCCGGAGCGGGGTCGTGCTCGTTCAGTGTGAGCGTGTAGCGGGTGCCGTTGACATCGGCCAACGCCCGGTCGTCGTTGGCGAACCAGGGCCGCGAGGCGCGCACCGCCTGCACCGGGGCGCTGTCGATCTCGCTGCCGTAACTCGTCAGCAACTGCAGCCGCCCGTCCTCGATCCGGACCTGGCCCGCCCGGGTCAGCTGCCGCAGCCTCTTCCCGATCCGCACGCCCGTGGCCGTGAACTCCGGCTCGGCCATGTACCCCGCCCCCTAGTGCGCCTCGACTGTCCTGTGTCGTGATCCGTGTCCGGCGGACCGTGATCCAGTGTGCCCGAGGCCGCCTCCCCTGAGTGGCCCCGGCGTCGACCCGGCCCGTGCGGTGAAGTCTGCACGTCCCCCGCGTCGAGCACCAGTGCGCACGGTGGACCGGGGGCGGGGTTCCGGCGCACGCGCGGCATGCGCCCCCCATGCGCCCCGCGCATCCTTGCCACAGGAGTGCCTTTGAGGGGCTCAAAGTGATGTTTATGCAGGTGAGAAGCGTGCGGAAGCTGTTTATGATCGGATGGTCCGACGCCGCGATCCGCCGTCGGCGCGATGCGTGAGGAGCACGCTGTGAGCACCCCCCACCCCACCCGCCCGGGCGCCACCCTCGACGTCGATCACAGCGACACCGAGTACCGCGGCTGGCTCAAGGAAGCCGTCCGCAAGGTCCAGGCCGACGCCAACCGCTCCGCCGACACCCATCTGCTGCGCTTCCCGCTGCCGGAGCGCTGGGGCATCGACCTGTATCTCAAGGACGAGTCGACGCACCCCACCGGCAGCCTCAAGCACCGCCTCGCCCGCTCCCTCTTCCTCTACGGCCTGTGCAACGGCTGGATCCGGCCGGGCCGCCCCGTCATCGAGGCCTCCAGCGGCTCGACAGCCGTCTCCGAGGCGTACTTCGCCCATCTGATCGGCGTTCCCTTCATCGCCGTCATGCCCCGCACGACCAGCGCCGAGAAGATCCGTCTGATCGAGTTCCACGGCGGCCGCTGCCACTTCGTGGACGACTCACGGAAGATGTACGAGGAGTCCGCCCGTCTCGCGGGGGAGACCGGCGGCCACTACATGGACCAGTTCACCTACGCCGAGCGGGCCACGGACTGGCGGGGCAACAACAACATCGCCGAATCCGTCTTCCGCCAGCTTCAGCTGGAGCGCTTCCCCGAGCCCGCCTGGATCGTCGCCACCGCCGGCACCGGCGGCACCTCCGCGACCATCGCCCGCTACGTCCACTACATGCAGTACGACACCCGCATCTGTGTCGCCGACCCCGAGAACTCCTGTTTCTTCGAGGGCTGGACCACCGGCGACCCCCATGTCACCTGCGACTGCGGCTCCCGGATCGAGGGCATCGGCCGCCCCCGCATGGAGCCCAGCTTCGTCCCCGGCGCCGTCGACCGCATGATGAAGGTCCCCGACGCGGCCAGCGTCGCCGCCGTACGCGCCCTGGAGAACGCCATCGGCCGCAAGGCCGGCGGCTCCACCGGCACCGGTCTCTGGAGCGCCCTCAAGATCACCGCCGAGATGGTCGCGGAGGGCCGCAGGGGCAGCGTCGTCACCCTCCTCTGCGACCCGGGCGACCGCTACCTCGACAAGTACTACTCGGACGAGTGGCTGAGAGAACAGGCCCTGGACATCGCCCCGTTCACGACGGCCATCGAGTACCTCCTGCAAACAGGCGTGTGGGCAGCGCCCCGATAGGGGCGCGGGGAACTGCGCGACCAGCCACGAACAACCCGAAGCCGCAAGCCGTCCCCGCTCACAACGGCGCTCAGTCGTCCACGTCGTCGTCGAAGTCCTCCCCGGCCACCACCAGCCGCCGCAGATGCTCGGCGATCTCGGCCCGCGCCTGCGCGGCCAACCCCGCATCGGTCACCAACGTGTCCACCTGCTCCAGCGCGGCGAACGAACTGAGCCCCACCGTCCCCCACTTGGTGTGGTCCGCCACCACGACGACCCGCCGGGCCGACTGCACGAGCCGCCGGTTCGTCTCGGCCTCCGCCAGATTCGGCGTCGACAGCCCCGCCTCGACCGATATCCCGTGGACCCCGAGGAACAGCACATCGAAGTGGAGCGCCGCGATCGCCTGATCGGCCACCGGTCCCACCAACGAGTCGGACGGTGTGCGCACCCCGCCCGTGAGCACCACGGTCGCCGCTCCCTGCCGGGGGCCGGTCGTGCGCTGGGCGGCGTGGAAGACGTCCGCGACCCGCACCGAGTTGGTGACCACGGTCAGATCCGGCACGTCCACGAGCCGGTGCGCCAGCGCGTAGGTCGTCGTACCGCCGGACAACGCGATCGCCGAGCCCGGAGCGACCAGCTCCGCGGCGGCCCGCGCGATGTCCTCCTTGGCGCTCAGCTCCAGCCCGGACTTCGCCTCGAAGCCCGGCTCGTGCGTGCTCGCCTCGGCCACCGGCACCGCGCCGCCGTGCACCTTCTCCACCGCGCCCTGGCGGGCGAGGGCGTCCAGATCCCGGCGCACCGTCATGTCCGACACGCCGAGCCTGCGGGTCAGCTCGTTGACCCGGACCCCGCCCCGCCGCCGTACCTCGTCGAGGATCAGGGCCCGGCGCTGCTCCGCGAGGAGGTTCTGGTTCTCACTCACGCCCGCTCCGGTCCTCTCGCCCCATCACACCCGACACGCCTTCCCTACCCCCTCCGACGAGGACATTCCCCCGTCCCCGGTCCCGAGGACGTCCCATATTCGCACGCCCCACCACGGGTGACGCCACTACTTGCCCAGCCACGTGCACGTCACGCTCCGTTCCTCGCGCCCGCCACTATCACACGGATCGGGGAGATTCGGTGATCACAGGTGTACGAGGCCCGCTCAGCGGCGATCATCAGTGCCTGCACATCACACCTGACTTGCGGCGCATCACGGGGGAAGCGGAACAGTGGATCGTGCGAGGGAACATACGACACATACGGAACCCAGGGAACATCCGCGGCCCGTCGAGGCGGAAGATCAGCCGGAATCCGACCGGTCCACCCCGGACGGCACCGCCCTGGAACTCCTCGTCCACGGCGTCGGCGGCACCACCCCCGAACGCATGCTGGACGACCCCCGTACGGTCCGGATCACCGGTGACGACACGGCCGCCGTCTTCCGGCGCATCGACGACGCCGACGCGGAGAAACGTCCCGCCGACCACCGTGGCAAGCCCGTCCCCGAGGCCTATGTGTGGTGCAACCTCACGTCCGGGAACGGCTCCCGTGCCCTGTGGCTGTTGCTGCTGCCGTTCATGGTCGTCAACCTCGCCCACTGGATGCGCCCCAGCGCCCGCGACCGCCGACGGACCGTACGCCTCTACGGCCTCCTCGTCCGGCTGGCCGGGCTGACCCTGACCGTGCTGCTCGTCGCGGCGGTCTGTGAAGTGGCCCTCGATCTGACCGCCTGGCAGTGCGCGGGCGCACGCGCGTGCGCGGAGGCGCACACCTGGCTCGGGTTCCTCTCCCCGGCCGTCTCCGACGACGGCTGGTGGAGCCAGCCCGGCCGCCGCCTCGCCCTGGCGGCCCTGGTGCCCACCGCGCTGACCGGTCTCCTGTGGTACCTCTCCCACCGCACCTGGAGCGAGTACGAGTCCCAGCGCCCCATGGACCGCGACGACGACCGCCCCGACGACCGGACAGCGCGCCGTGTCGCCCCCGACGTCGAGGACACGGCACGTGTCGCCCTCGGCCGGCCCGGCTTCTGGTACGGGCGCCGGCTCGTCGCCAGGCTGCGGGCCGCCCACGCGGCGGCCGGTCTCCTGACCGTGGCGGCGGGCGTCGGCACCTCCGCGGCCCGTCAGGACCGCCGCGCCGGCGGCCCCGCCCTGCTGGAGATCCTCGGCTGGCTGCTGAACGGCGCCCTCGTCCTGCTCGCCGTCGTCGTGGTGTGGGTGGTGTGCCGCCGGGGCCGCAGCGAGCGGCGCCTCGACAAGCACCTGGACGAGCGTCTGGTGCGTCTGCTGCCCGCCTGTGCGATCGCCGTGCTCGTCCTGGCCGTGGTGTACGCCGGGTGGTCACGCCCCGGCTGGCGGTCGGCGGGGCGGCTGCCGGGTGACATGACCTTCGGGGGGATCACCCTGGTGCAGAGCCTGCTGGTCATCGCGCTCGGCGTGGTCGCCCACACGCTGTACCGCTCCCGCCCCGATTCGCGCACCGCCATGTACGGTCTGGCCGGCCCCGCCGTCGCGATGCTCGCCTGCGCCCTGGGCGGGGTGATGTCCGCCGGGGTCGCCCAACGCGTCGCCGACTGGCTGGGCGGCACCACCGACGCCCTGCCCGGCCCACCCGTCCTCCTCACCTGGCAGGCCTCCGTCATCCCACCCCTCCTCCTGGTCGTCCTCGCCCTCCTCTGCTGGCTCGCCCGCCGCACCTGGGTCCTGCGACGAGCGGAGACCGCGGCGGTGGAACAGGAGTACGACGTGACGGAGGAACGGCCGAAGGGGAGGGGACCGGTCCAGGCACCGCCGGTTCAGGTGCCCCCGGGTGAGGAGCGGGAGTCCCAGGACGCCGGCCGGACCCGTCGTATCGCCCGCACCCGGGCCATGGCCGCGCTCACCGACCGGGCGCCCCGGATCGTCGGCATCCTCTCCACCGTGACCCTGCTGCTCGGCGCCGGGGCCCTGACCGGCGCTCTCGTGACCCGCGAGACTCCGGCGGGGGCGGCGCACGGCTCGGCCGACTTCGTCGAGGGCGCCGCCCAGACCGCCCAGGCGCTGGGGTCCTGGCTGATCGGCGTGGGCTTCCTGCTGTTCGTCACCTGGGGGCGCCGCGCGTACAAGGACGCCTCCGCGCGCCGCACGATCGGCATCCTCTGGGACGTGGGCACGTTCTGGCCCCGCGCCGCACATCCGTTCGCACCGCCCTGCTACGCCGAGCGGGCCGTGCCCGACCTGACCTGGCGGATGGCCACCTGGACCCGCACCACGGGCGGCCGACTGGTGATCTCCGGGCACTCCCAGGGCAGCGTCCTCGCGGCGGCCGCCGCCTGGCAACTGACCCCGTCCGTGCGCAGGCGGGTCGCGCTGCTCACCTACGGCTCGCCGCTGGAGCGCCTCTACGGCCGCTGGTTCCCGGCCCACTTCGGCCCCGAGCCGCTCGCCTCGCTGCACCGAGAGGTCGACTGCTGGCGCAATCTGTACCGTCTCACCGACCCCATCGGCGGCCCCGTGCGGCTGACGAGCCGGCACGGGCCGCGGGTCGACGCCGAGCCCTTCATGGACCCGCTCGCCTACGGCCGTACCGGCGCCCACCCGCTGCCGGCCCCGATCCTCGGCCACTCCGACTACCAGGCGGACCCGGCGTTCGCCCAAGAACGCCAGGAACTGCTCGCCCGCCTCGGCCCAGAACTGCCGAAGCCCCGGCAGTCCTAGGCCACGGCCCGCCCGGCTCCCGGGACCCGGGACCCGGGACCCGGGTCAGTCGGCCGGGCAGGAGATGTCCCGTTCCGGTCGCGCGCCTGTGCGGAGGAAGGTCGTCACCGTGCGGTCGCCGCACGGGTTGCCGTTGGCGAGATACGCGCCGTGGCCGCCGCTCTCCACCGTGACGAGCCGGGCCCGGTCGCCCAGCGCGGCTCGCAGGTTCAGGGCGCCGGAGTAGGGGGTGGCCGGGTCCCGTCGGTTCTGGACCATGAGGATGTTGGACGGCCCGTCGTCGGTGATCCGGGTCGGCCGCTCCACCGGCCGGTCCTTCCAGAAGGAACACGGCGTGATGTTCACCGGCATCCCGGCCGTGAGCGGATACCGGGCCCGGCTGTCGGCCACGGCCCGCCGGTGCTCGCCCACGGACGTCGGCCAGCGCACGTCGTTGCAGACCACCGCCATGGTCACCGCCGCCTCCTCGTCGCTCAGCGGCCCGGCCACGTCGGGCGGCAGGACCGGTGTCGCCTTCGGGTCCATGACCTGCCGTAGGAGCGTGGCCAGGCCGTCGAACGCGTCGTCGGTGTACAGGGCGGTCTGCATCGCCTGCCGCAGCCGGTTGCCGGTCAGGGGGACGCCCCGCGTGGTCGTCTCCCTGGGCGCCCGGTCCAGTCCGGCCGCCAGCGTCAGGAACAACGGCCGTACGTCCTCGGGCCGTTCGGCGAGCCGCAGGCCCTTCTCCTCCTGGGCCGGGTCGGCGGCGAAGGCCGCGAAGTCCGGGAAGCGGTCCTCCGCACCCCGCGCCATGTTCGCCAGCCACCCGCGCGCGACCCGCCGGGGATTCGGGTCGTCATTGCTGTCCAGCACCCAACGGTCGGTCCGCTCCGGGTACTTCTGCGCGTAGACGGCACCCACGTACGTCCCGTACGACACCCCGTACGCCGACAGCCGTTCCTCGCCGAGGGCCTGCCGGAAGCGGTCGATGTCCCGGACCTCGTTGGCGGTGGTGAGGCCGCGCAGCACCGCGCCGCCGTTCTTCGCGCAGGCCTCGGCGACACGCCGGGACCGGGCCACGTTCTCGCCGATGTCGCCGTCGGGCGCGGGCCAGGGCCGCAGGGTCACCAGGTGCCGGTCGTCGGCGGCGAGGCCGCAGCCCGCCCGGGTACGGCCGCCCGTGCCGCGCGGGTCCAGGCTGACGATGTCGTACGTGTCGCCGAGTTCCCGCCGCAGTGCGTCTCCCTGCTGGGTGAGCCGCCTGACGCCGGAGCCGCCCGGGCCGCCCGGGATCACCAGCAGGGTGCCGCGCAGGGCCTCGGGGTTCCCACTGCGTAACCGGGAGACGGCGAGGGTGAGCCGAGGGCCGTCCGGGGCGTCGTAGTCGAGCGGTACGGGCAGTTCCGCGCACTCCTGGCCCGCGGGGCCGTCGGGCCGTTCGCAGGGGCGCCAGGTGAGGGCGGGGGAGGAGGGGGCCGCGGTGGCGGACGCCGGGCCGGTGACGGCGGTCAGCGCGGTCGCGGTGGCCGAGACGGAGAGGGCCAGGACCAGGGTGCGTCGGGTGCGGTTTCTCATGCGGATCATGCTGTCCGCCGGATCGCTCCGGTCCCATCCGGCCGACAGCACACCTCTGGTGGGGACAACCCCCGGGGGTTACCCCCAGCGACACCCGCTACGGCAGCTCCGGCAGGTCCTCCGCGTAGAGCAACGTCAGCGCGTCCTTGTCCGGTTCGTCGACCTGGGCCACCCGGCTCGCGTGCCGCTCGACCATCGCCTCGAAGGTCTGCCGCGCCGTACGGCCGTTGCCGAAGGCCGGGCCCTTGGGGATCGCCGTGAAGTATGTCAACAGCGCCTCGTCCGCGCCCGGCGCCAGCCGGTACTCGTGCTCCTCGGCCTGCTGCTCCACGATGCGCAACAGCTCCTCGGGGACGTAGTCGTCGAAGGTGATGGTCCGTGAGAAACGCGACGCCACACCGGGGTTGACGGTGAGGAAGCGCTCCATCTCGGCCGTGTAGCCCGCGACGATCACCACGACCGCGTCGCGGTGGTCCTCCATCAGCTTCACCAGGGTGTCGATGGCCTCCTTGCCGAAGTCCCGCCCCGAGTCCTCCGGCGACAGCGCGTACGCCTCGTCGATGAACAGCACACCGCCATGGGCCCGTTGGAAGGCCTCCTGGGTGCGGATCGCGGTGGAGCCGATGTGCTCGCCGACCAGGTCCACCCGGGACACCTCGACGAGATGCCCCTTCTCCAGGACCCCGAGCGAGTGCAGGATCTCGCCGTAGAGCCGGGCGACCGTGGTCTTGCCGGTGCCGGGGGAGCCCGTGAACACCAAGTGCCGCTTCACCGAGGCCGCCTTGAGGCCGGCCTGCTGGCGGCGGCGGCCCACCTCGATCATGTCGGTCAGGGCGCGCACCTCGCGCTTGACGCTGTCCAGGCCGACCAGCGCGTCCAGTTCACCGAGGACTGCCTTGGAGGCCCGGGCCGGTGTCTCCGGCTCCGCGGCGGGCACGGCGACCGGGGGCTGCTCGGTGGTGCGCTGGCCCGGGATGGAGCCCAGCAGGCCGGATGTGTGGGCCGTGGTCTGCGTGGCCGTCTCCTGCGGGGCCGGGGGGCGTACGCCCGCGCTCTCGTCGCTGGTGCAGTCCTCGACCACCGGACCGCCGCCCGGGGCGCCGGGGCCGCCGTCCGCGAACTCGTAACCACCGCGCGCGCAGCGCTCCGTACGGCACTTGCGCAGGGTGGCCCGGCAGCCGTCGATGATGTGGAAGCCGTAGCCGCCGCTGCCCGTCACCCGGCAGTTGAGGAAGCTGCCGCGGCCCTCGGCGGAGACATAGAAGCCCGCCTCGGCGGGCGAGGTGACCGTGCAGCGCTCGATGGTCGGGTCGGCGCCCTTGGTGACGATCACGCCGGTCTGGGTGCCGTCCACCGTGCAGTTGCTGAGGGTGCCGCCGCTGCCGTGGTCGCGGAACCAGGCGCCCGTCGCGGCGTCCCGGATCCGGCAGTCGTCGAGCTGCGCGGTCGCGCCGTCGCTCACCGACACCGCCGTGTTCCGCACCTGCGACAGATCACTGTCGACGACGTCCGCGCGCGAGCCCCGGTCCAGCACGAACAGGGCGTCCGGCACGTCGTGCACCCGGCAGGACTCCAGCACCACGGTCGCGCCGTCGCTGACCCAGACGGCCGGGTAGTCGCCGGTGCTGTCGAAGATCTCGCACTGGTTGGCGTCCACCCGGGTGCCCGGGTCCCACACCGACAGTCCATTGCGCCCGAACTGCCGCACCGTCGTGCGGGTCAGGGTGAGGACGGAGCGCGAGCGGAGGTCCACCGCGTTCTCCGGGATGTCGTGGATACGGCAGTCCGCGAGGGTGAGCACGGCGTCCGTGTCGAGGGTGACCCCGTCGGTCGTCGTCCGGTGCACATCGCAGTCGGTGAGATGGCCCGTGGCCCGCCCGGTGATCTGCACACCGCTGCCGCGGACCTCGTAGACCTCGCAACCGACCGCTTCCAGCGCGGAGTTCTCCCCGGTCGCCGCCAGGCCCGAGCCCGAGGTGTGGTGGATCCGACAGCGCTCCAGCCGGGGGTGGCCGCCGCCGCGCACCGCGACTCCGGCCTGGCCGGCCGCGACGACCTCGCACTCCTCGAAGACGCCCCCGCCGCCGTCGACCACGGCGATACCGATCCCGGCCGGGTTGTCGACCGTGCAGCGACGGACCGTGGGGCGGGCGCCGCCGCGCACCTCGATACCGGCCGCGGACCGGGTGACGATCCTGAGGTCCAGCAGCTCGGGGGTGCCGTCCTCGACGAGCAGCGCGGGCGCCGCCGCGTCCTGGCCCTCCACATGCAGGTCCTGCACCACGGCGGAGGCCGACACGGTGAGCGGCACCCCGTCCAGCGGCGCGATCCGGACCGAGCCGGGCGAACCCTCCGGGCCGCGCAGTGTGACCCCGCGCCGCACGACGAGGTTCTCCCGGTATGTGCCGGGGGCGACGATGAGCACATCGCCGTCGCTCGCGGCCTCCAGGGCCGCGGCGAGCGAAGCGTACTCACCCGTGCGGCGCCGCCACCGCGATGTACCGGTGTGCGTCACCTGGACCGTGCCCTGTGCCATGGTGTTGCTCTGCCCCCACCTCGTGGAACGCGGGTCGATGCCGAACAGTTCGGCTGGTCGGTCCACCGTAGCGTGCGCGGGCAGGGGGAGTTGACCGGAGTGGGAAGGCCGTCAGCTGCCCGTGCCCGTCCTGCCCCAGTCCGGCCCCGCCTTGTCCCATGCCTGGTCCCAACGGGCGTACCGCCGGCGGATCATGCGCCAGACGATCAGCCGTCTGGCACCCTCGACGAGCCCGGCGGCGAGCACGGTGGCGCCGAATCCGGCCAGGACCGCGTGGGTCGTGGCGGTGGCGGTGTCCAGGGGACGGCCCACTGTTCGGCCCTGGCCGTCCGTCCACAGCGTGAAGTGGTCGCCGGGGCGCGGGGTCTTGAGGTTCGCCATGACCGTGCCCTGCCGGTCGGTGCCGTCCGGGCCGGTCCAGTCGGCCACCACCCGGCTCTGCCGGTCGCGGGTCGTGGCGGTCTCCGGATCGGGGTCCAGCGGGGAGCCGTCGACCTTCTTGACGACGGTGGCCGTCACCCGGTGCCGGGTCTGCTGCTGGTCGCGCACGGACTGCTGCAGGGCGCTCTGGGCGCTGGTGCCGGCGACGGCGCCGATCAACGGGGCGGCGACGAGGATCAGTACGAGGGCCGCGAACGCCAGCCAGGCCTCGACGAGATCGGTCGCCCGACACAGCGGATTGTGCCGCCAACGCCACAGCCCGCCGAACGCCCGTAGCCCACCGATTGCCCGCACTGCCCCACCACCCCCTTACGAGAGAGCGACATCACCCTCCCACCGGCCTTCTCACGGACTTCTCACAAAGGCCCAACGGCCGGGACCGAGGTCTGTGTTCCCCGCACGGACCGAATCATAGGAGGTTGAATATTCAAAGAGGAAAGGGGGTGCAAGGGCGTCGAGAGCGCTATTCGAGCACCCGTACCGGATCACCGACGCGGACCGTACCCCCGGATTCCGGAACGAGGTTCTGCCCGAAGACCAGCTTGTCGCCGAAACGGCGGTGGCGGGCGAGTGTGCGCAGCGGCTCACGGCCGCGCGCGGCCGTCTCCTGGTCGGTGGTGGTCACCACGCACCGGCCGCACATCTTGGCGACCCGGAAGGAGACCTCGCCGATCGCGACGCGCCGCCAGCCGTCCTCGGCCCAGGCGTCGGTGCCGTCGACGACCACGTTCGGCCGGAAACGGCTCATCGGAAGCGGGGCCTCCTCGGGGTGATCGCCCTGCGCGACCAGGGAGTTGAGCGCGTCCAGGGAGGCGAGCGTGGTCAGCAGCAGGGGGTAGCCGTCGGCGAAGCTGACGGTCTCGCCGGGGCGGCCGTACTCGGGATCGATCGGGCGGCGGGTCGCCGGGTCGTCGAGGTGCACGAGCCGCACGGGGATGCCGAGGAAGTCGCTGAACCAGGCGTGTGCCGCGGCGTCGGCGGGGACCCCCTCCACCTTGTCCCGCCAGATCTCCACGGTGACCGTGCCGGTCGGCTCGGGGACGGGGACCGTGAGCGGCGCGCGGCCGGCCGCGGACAGCAAGAGGCCGCCGCCGGGCTGCTGCCCGGCGGCGGCCAACGCCATACGCGGATGCGGACGTTGAGTGATGACCTTGCCCGAGCCGTCGACCAGCACCCAACGACGGTCGCCCGCCAGCCCCCAGGGCTCCACGACGGCCTCGTCGGGGGCGAAGCCCCGGGCCGCCTTCAGCGGGTGGACATGGATCGAGTGCAGTGACGGATTCCCCATGGGGTCATCCTGCCAGCAGGCGGTGGCAACCCCATGCGAAATATGCCGAATGCTCCGGTTGTCTCAGTGGCGGGCGCCTCAGTACCCGCGGTACTGCTGGCCGTTGTACGGATCCTGCGGATACGGGGCCGCCGGGCCCGGGCGGGGAGCCGCCGGGCGCATGGCCTCGTAACCGGCCATCGGGCGCTGTTGCTGCTGGGGCTGGGCGCCCGGGTAGCCGCGCGGGCCCCCGGCCTGCTGTGGGATGTAGGCGCCCGGGGCCTGCTGCAGCGGCGAGGGCTGCTGGGCCTGCGGATAGCCGTAGGCGGGCTGGGAGGGACCGGCCGGCAGGGCGGGCAGCGCCGACGGGAGGGCGGGCAGGTTGCTGCCCGGGGTGTCGTACTGGGCGGGTACCCGGATCGGGGCGATCTGAGGGGTTCCCCGCTCGGCGACGAGTGAGTCGTAGATCGGGGTGTCCGCGAAGGACGAGGCGGAGTAGTAACCGCCGCCGTAGGTGGAGCGGGGGGAGGTCATGGCACATAAGTTAAGCCCACGATGTGCTGGTTGGGGAGACCGATAAGAGGGTTGTTTTCCGTGTCGGCAGTGACGCTGGATCCCCAATGCGAGCGAACTCGGCGAAAAAGGGCAGCAAAGCGCGTACTGATCGTGTAAAGGGCGAGTTCCCAGGCGGTTACCAGCGGTTGGCCAAGCATCTTTCCGTACGGGATCTGGGGGTTCCGGGTCCCGGGGGAATAGGTTTGGCGCCGACAACGGATCCGGCCGGATCCGACGGTCCGCGTGGGACGCGGCCTGGCGACGACCTTCTGGATGACCTTCTGATGGGGGCGGACATGTCAATGCCGAAAGGATCGAACACCGCGGTGCCGACGACGGCGCTGCGCGTGGAACTGGGCCGGCGCTCCGGGCCGGGCGTGCCCGACACGGACGCCTCGGCCCTGCTGCTCGTCGGCGGAAAAGTGCGCTCGGACGCCGACTTCGTCTTCTACAACCAGCCCGCGCACTCCTCCGGCGCGGTCCGGCACGAGGGCAAACGGGACGTCGGCGGACAGGTGACCGAGTCGCTGCTCGTCGACCTCGCGCGCGTGGAGCCCGCCGTCGAGACCGTGGTGCTGGCAGCCTCGGCGGACGGCGGCACCTTCGGACAGGTCCCCGGACTGCACATCCGGGTCCTCGACGAGCGGGCCGGCGCCGAGATCGCGCGCTACGACAGCACGGACGCCGGTGCCGAAACCGCTTTCGTACTCGGGGAGTTCTACCGCCGTCAGGGCGCCTGGAAGTTCCGCGCCGTGGGCCAGGGCTACAGCAGGGGCCTCGAAGGCCTCGCCACCGACTTCGGCATCACCGTGGACGAACCGCAGCAAACCGCCGCGGTGGCACCCGCGCCCGCACCGGTGGCCGCGCCCGCGCCCGTCGCTCCTCCCGTCACCGTACGGCCCCCGGTCACGCCCGCCCCGCCTCCGCCGCCCGCCCCGCCGGTGACACCACCGGCCCCCGTCCGTCTCTCCAAGGTCACCCTCACGAAGGAGGCCCCGGCGGTCTCCCTGACCAAACAGGGCGGCACCTCCGGCGCGATGCGCGTGAACCTCAACTGGGAGGTGCGCAAACAGTTCAAGGGGTGGGGCAGCAAACTGGGCCGGGCCGTCGCCATGCACGGGGACCTCGACCTCGACCTGTGCGCCCTGTTCGAACTGTCCGACGGCAGCAAGGGCGTTGTCCAGGCGCTCGGCAACGCCTTCGGCTCGCTGCGCCAGCCGCCGTTCATCCACCTCGACGGCGACGACCGCACCGGCGCCGTCAGCAGCGGCGAGAACCTCACCATCAACCTCGACCACCAGCAGTACTTCCGGCGCATCCTCATCTTCGTCACCATCTACGAGGGCGCCCGCTCCTTCGCCGATCTGCACGCGACGGTCACCCTCCAGCCCCAGCACGGCGCCCCCATCGACTTCTCCCTCGACGAGTGCACCGTCCCCTCCACCGTCTGCGCCCTCGCCCTCATCACCCACCAGGGCGGCGACCTCATCGTCCAGCGCGAGGCCCGCTACCTCGTCCCCGAACGCGGCGTGAGCCCGCAGCGCACGGTCGACTACGCGTACGGATGGGGCATGAACTGGACGCCCGGCAGGAAGTAGCGGTGCGCGCGTGAGACAGGTGCCGGTGCCGGGCTAGCCCTCGTCCGGCACCGGGTCCGGGCGTGCGTAGGTGCGGCCCTTCCAGGCCGCACCTCGTCCCCGGTGGTGCCGCACCGCCGAGTCGACCGTCATCAGCAGGTACAGGAACGCGGTGCACGGCAGCAGGGGAGCGAGCCCGAGCGGCTGACCGTAGTGGCGGAGCATCGGCAGGTACGTCGCCGTCATCACCAGCCAGGCGAGACCGCCGAGGAGCGCCGTCGCCGTGTCCCCCGTGGCCGCCCCCGCCAGGAGCGCGACGGGCGGGACGAGGTAGACCAGGGCGAGGCCGAGGACCGTGCCGAGCAGCAGCAGCGGGTTGTGCCGCAGCTGGGCGTAGGCGCTGCGCGCGACCATGAGCCACAGATCGCGCAGCCGGGGATAGGGGCGCACACTGTCCACCCGCTCCGCCAGCCCCAGCCAGATGTGGCCGCCGCTCCGCTTGACCGCCCGGGCCAGCGCCACGTCGTCGATGACCGACTGCCGGATCGCGTCCGGGATCCGCGCCCGCTCGGCCGCCCCGGCGCTCAGCAGCACACAGCCGCCCGCCGCCGCGGCCGTGCGCGCACCCCGTACACCGATCCACCGGAACGGATACAGCTGGGCGAAGAAGTAGACGAACGCGGGGACGACGAGCCGCTCCCAGACGCTCTCGGCGCGCAGCCGGGCCATCTGGGAGACGAGGTCGAAGCCACCGGTGCGCGCGGCGGCCACCAGCGCGCGCAGGCTGTCCGGCCGGTGCGAGATGTCCGCGTCCGTCAGCAGCAGGAACGCGGGCCCACGCGCGCGTGCCAGCTCCATCCCGTGCCGTACGGCCCAGAGCTTGCCCGTCCAGCCGGCGGGCGGTTCCCCGGGCGAGGTCACCGTCAGGGGCAGCCCGCCGAAGCGCCGGGACAGGTCATGGGCCAGGTCACCGGTGCCGTCCGAGCTGCCGTCGTCGACCAGGAAGACCTCGGCCCGGCCGGGGTAGTCCTGGGCCAGCAACGACGGCAGGCTCTCGGGCAGCACGGCGGCCTCGTCGCGCGCGGGGACGACGACACAGACGTACGGCCAGACGTCGGGGTCCCGGCGGGGTGGCAGACGCACATCGGTGCGCCAGAAGAAGCCCTGGCCGAGCAGCAGCCACAGCCAGGCGGCGAGTGATCCGGCGGCGATCCAGGCGAAGGCGCTCACGCCCGCAGTCTGCCCCACGGGAGCGGCCCCACCGAGGCCATCGTCTATCGTGGCCGGGTGAAGATCGCGCTCATGGATTCCGGAATCGGTCTGCTGCCCGCCGCCGCCGCGGTACGGCGGCTGCGGCCCGACGCGGATCTCGTGATCTCCTCCGACCCCGACGGCATGCCCTGGGGACCGCGTACCACCCAGGATCTGACGGAGCGTGCCCTCGCCGTGGCCGAGGCGGCGGCGGCCCACCGGCCCGACGCCCTGATCGTCGGCTGCAACACCGCGTCCGTTCACGCCCTGCCCGCCCTGCGAGCCCTCCTCGAACCCGGACTGCCCGT
The DNA here is from genome assembly GCF_055657445.1 of Streptomyces sp. NPDC107538. Lineage (NCBI taxonomy): Bacteria > Bacillati > Actinomycetota > Actinomycetes > Kitasatosporales > Streptomycetaceae > Streptomyces > Streptomyces sp. NPDC107538. Next base: position 566,397 of record NZ_JBVKAY010000001.1, read on the forward strand.
CATCGGCACGGTCCCGGCGATCAAGCCGGCCGCGTCCGGCGGCGGCCCCTTCACCATCTGGGCGACGCCCGCCACCACCGGCAGCCCCTATCAGCGGGGCCTCATCGAGGAGTTCGCCGGCGGGGTGCCGGTCACCGAGGTGCCCTGCTGGGGGCTGGCCGAAGCGGTGGAGCACGCCGACGACGCCGCGATCGACACCGCCATCGCGGCGGCGGCCGCGCTGACCCCCGGTGATGTGACGACCGTCGTCCTGGGCTGCACCCATTACGAACTGGTCGCCGAACGCATCCGCGCGGCCGTCCAGCGGCCCGGCCGGCCGCCCCTCGTCCTGCACGGCAGCGCCGGCGCCGTCGCCGCGCAGGCACTGCGCCGCATCGGCGAGCTGCCGAAGCCCGAGGCCGACTGGACCGGGTCGACCCTCACCGTCGTCCTCAGCGGTCGCGAGGGCTCGCTGCCCGCCGCGGCCCTGGCCTACGAGGAGGGCAGGCTGCTCGGCACGACCGCCGGCGCGCTGGCCGTCCATCCGGAGCAGTAACGTTCCGCAACCAGGTGCCCGCGCTGCGGAACCTGAGTAGTCTCAAGGCCATGAGGGACCACCCCCACGGCGAGACGGGCGCCCCAGCGGGCCCGCACCCCGAGGTCTGGACCGGCCGCGCGACCAACCGCGGCCAATGGCTGCTGGCACTCGGCGGCGCCGCCTTCATGGCACTGGGCATCGAACTCGCGGTCGACTCGGCGTGGGCGTCCGGGGTCGCCCCGCTCGTCATGTCGGTCGTCGGCTGTATCGCGGCCGGGCTGCTCGTCCTCTTCGGCACGCTCGCGTTCGTCCATGTGTCCGTGAAGGTCGACGACGTGTGCCTCGAAGTCCGCTGCGGCCACATCGGTGTGCCCCGGCGCCGCATCCCCCTCTCCCAGGTCGCCGACGCCGTCTTCGCCCCCTGTGTCACCCCGCACCAGTGGGGCGGCTGGGGCTACCGCTGGCGTCCCGAGAAGGGAACCGCCGTGGTCGTACGGCGCGGGGAGGCCGTGGTCCTGGAACTCTGGGACGGCCACACCTTCACGATCACCGTGGACAACGCGGAGACGGCCGTGAACGTCATCCGCGCCCGGCTCACCCCGAAGGCCTCCGGCGCCGCGCGCTGATCACCACCGCCGCGCGACTACCGGTCGTCGAGGCCGGGTCCCCCCACGCCGTCCACGCCGTCCGTCAGGGGCCGGGCCGTCGCCATCCCCGCGAGCAGGCCCGCACCCGCCGTCACCGTCGTGAAGCTCAGCGCGTTGCCGACCGCCGCGATCGCGGCCAGCGCGGCCAGCGCCGCGCCCGCGGTGAGGACGACCGGGGTGGCGCGGGGGGCCCGCCACAGGACGTACAGGATCCAGCCGAACACCGCGGCGAGCAGGGCGACCCCGACGAGCCCCTGCTCGGCCGCCAGTTGCAGGGGCGCCGAATGGGGCTTGTCGTCGGCCGCCACCGACTCGGCCACCGTCGGACTGAGTTCCCCGAAGCGGCCCGGCCCCACGCCCAGCAGCGGATCGTCGTGGACGAGGCCGAGCGCGTCGTGCCACAGCAGGATCCGGTGCGGGGTGAGCTGCCCCTCCAGCGAGTCGGTCAGCCCGGCCGGCAGGGCGTCCTCGGCTATGGCCCAGACCGTCGCCGTCACCAGGGCGGTGCCGAGCGCCGGCCCCGCGAGCCCCAGGCCCCGATGGCGCATCCGGGCCGCCGCGAGCGAGCACAGCAGCACCCCCGCGCACGCGGCGAAGCCGGTGATCGAGCCGAGCACCGCCGCCGTCACCGCGATACCGCAGGCCAGCAACCACAGCGCCGGCCGGGGCCCGGACGAGCGGGCCGCCCAGGCGGCACAGCAGGCGGCGCCCGCGGACAGGGCCAGCAGCGCGGAGGTCGCGCCCGTGTGGCCGAGCGGCGAGATCAGCGGAGAGCCCGCCATGGTGTGCGGGGCGGTGACCGCCAGACCGAGACCGGCCAGCGCCGCGGCGGACGGGGCCAGCACCGGCAGCAGGGCGCCGCAGATCCGGCCCGCCGCATAACCGGCCGCCACCGCGAGCACCGCCAGCAGCACACCCTCCGGACGGCCGCCCCGGGCCGTCGCCGTGATCAACGACCAGGCCGCGCACGCCCCGAGCAGGAGCACGCCCGTGACATCGGAGACGTTCCGTCTCTCGTGCGCGGCCGACGCCCCGGCCGCGGACTCCGTCCCCGTTGACCCCAAACCGCCGCCCCCCGACTGTGCCGGGCCCCGACGCCCGGACCGCGTTCGGCCGCACGTCAGAGGCTCGCGCACACCGTAACGGGTGATGCGCCGCTTTGTGGACGAGTTATGCAGGAACGTTGCGGCTGGCGTGCGGTCGATGTGCGACAAATGCCTCACCCGGGACGCACGGGCCGCGCTGTCGGCGCCGGGGTGACGCGCCGTAGACTCCCCGAGTGACCGTCACCACCACTCCCGTAGACGAGCCGGAACAGCTCGAACCCCAGGCCACGCCCGTCTCCCGGGTGTCCCGATGGGTCAACCGGCTCCTTCCGGCCGCCGCCGCGGCGCTCTCCGGGGTGCTGCTCTACGTCAGCTTCCCGCCCCGCACCCTGTGGTGGCTGGCCCTGCCGGCCTTCGCGGTGTTCGGCTGGGTGCTGCGCGGACGGAGCTGGAAGGCGGGCCTCGGCCTCGGCTATCTCTTCGGCGCCGGGTTCCTGCTGCCGCTGCTGGTGTGGACCGGGGTGGAGGTCGGCCCCGGCCCGTGGCTCGCGCTCGCCCTGATCGAGGCGGTGTTCGTGGCGCTCGTCGGCGCGGGCGTCGCCGTCGTGTCGAAACTGCCCGGCTGGCCGCTCTGGGCGGCGGCGATGTGGATCGCCGGCGAGGCGGCACGCGCGCGTGCCCCGTTCAGCGGCTTCCCCTGGGGCAAGATCGCCTTCGGCCAGGCGGACGGCGTCTTCCTGCCGTTGGCCGCGCTCGGCGGCACCCCCGTCCTCGGCTTCGCGGTCGTCCTGTGCGGCTTCGGCCTGTACGAGGTGGTGCGCCTGGTCGTGGAGAACCGGCGCACCGGCGAGGCCGTACGCCGGAGCACCGCGATCGTGGCCGCGCTGACCGTGTCCGTCCCCCTGGTGGGCGCCTTCGCCTCCCGCGCGCTGGTGAGCGACAAGGCCGAGGACGGCACCGCGACCGTCGCCGTCATCCAGGGCAATGTGCCGCGTCTGGGGCTCGACTTCAACGCCCAGCGGCGGGCCGTGCTCGACTACCACGCCAGGGAGACCGAGCGGCTGGCCGCCGAGATCAAGGCCGGCAAGGTCGCCCAGCCCGACTTCGTGCTCTGGCCGGAGAACTCCTCCGACATCGACCCCTTCGCCAACTCCGACGCCCGCGCGGTGATCGACCAGGCCGCCGCCGCCATCGGCGCCCCCATCTCCGTCGGCGGTGTCGTCGAGCGGGACGGCAGGCTCTACAACGAGCAGATCCTCTGGGACCCGGAGAAGGGCCCCGTCGACACCTACGACAAGCGACAGATCCAGCCGTTCGGTGAGTATCTGCCCCTGCGGTCGCTGATCGGCGCCATCAACAGCGAGTGGACGTCCATGGTCCGCCAGGACTTCAGCCGGGGCACCGAGCCCGGTGTCTTCACCATGGACGGCGCCGAGGTCGGGCTCGTCACCTGCTACGAGGCGGCCTTCGACTGGGCCGTGCGCTCCGAGGTCACCGACGGCGCGCAGCTGATCTCGGTGCCGAGCAACAACGCCACCTTCGACCGCAGCGAGATGACCTACCAGCAGCTCGCCATGTCCCGGGTCCGCGCCGTCGAGCACAGCCGTACCGTCACCGTCCCGGTGACCAGCGGTGTCAGTGCGATCATCATGCCGGACGGCAGGATCACCCAGAAGACCGGAATGTTCGTCCCGGACTCGCTGGTGCAGAAGGTGCCGCTGCGCTCCTCAAAGACGCCCGCCACCCAGCTCGGTATCGCGCCCGAGATGCTGTTGGTGCTGGTCGCGGCGGGTGGGCTCGGCTGGGCGATCGGGGCCGGCGTGCGCGGGAGGCGCGCCGGTGGCGTGTAGCCGTACGCCTCTCGTGCGCGCGCGGGATGCGACGGGGTGACGGAACCGGCCCGTTAGGGTCGACTCCATGGCTACCCCTGAATTCATCAGCACACTCCGTGCTTCCGCCGGCAACCAGCTCCTCTGGCTTCCCGGAGTCACCGCCCTCGTCTTCGACGACGAGGGCAGAGTGCTGCTCAACCGGCGGTCGGACAACGGCAAGTGGTCGCTGATCGGCGGAATCCCGGACCCGGGGGAGCAGCCGGCGGCCTGTGCCGTGCGGGAGGTGCACGAGGAGACGGCGATCCGGTGCGTCGCCGAACGGATCGTCCTCGTCCAGGCGTTGGAACCGGTGCGGTACGACAACGGGGACGTCTGCCAGTACATGGACATCACGTTCCGCTGCCGTGCCGTCGGCGGCGAGGCGCGGGTCAACGACGACGAGTCGCTGGACGTCGGCTGGTTCTCGCTGGACGCCCTGCCGGACCTGAGCGAGTTCGGGCTGTTCCGGATCAAGCAGGCGATGTCCGACACGGTCACCTGGTTCGACCCGACGGTCTGAGCCGGACACCCCACGCCCCCTGGTGCAGGGACCGGGGGGCGGTCAGCCGTCCTGGGCGGGGGCCGCGGTGCCGGTGGTCTTCGGGCTCTCCGGAGCCTCCGTGGCCTCCGCGGGGTCGGGAGCGCCGGTGGTCTCCGTGCGGGCCACCGCCACCCGCAGGGTCACGGCGGTCGCCACTCCCGCGAGCAGGCCCCAGGTCAGCGCGGCCGGGACGCCGCCGCCCAGGTCGGCGGCCACGTACAGGTCCCAGCGCAGGGTCGTCCCGTCCACCAGCATCCGCAGGAACTGGCTCGTCAGCAGGCCGAGGACGGTCGCGCAGACCGCGCCCAGCGCCAGCGCCGGGACGGTGGCACGGGTGAGCAGGCCCGGCAGCAGACGCAGGGCCCACCACACCACGACGAGCAGCAGGGCGTCGACGGCCCGGTACGGCAACCAGTCGCCGAACGGGGTGCCCGCCGGGCCCGACCAGCCGCCCAGCAGCAGCCACTGGCGCAGCAGATCGCCCGGCTCGGAGAGCAGTCCGCCGCCGGAGAAGGCCGTCTGGAGGGAGGCGGCGACCGACTGGTAGGAGAGGACCACCAGGGAGAACGCGACCACCAGGGTTCCCGCCGTGGCGGCCAGGCGGGCGGCCCGCGCCGGCAGGACCTCCTGCGGCAGCGGACCGGCGCCCTTGGCGGTGACCCGGGCGACGAGCACCGTCACCGCGGCGGCGGCCAGCGCCGTCACCACCAGGACCTGCCGCCCGGACGAGATCACGCCCGCCAGCTGCGGCAGGAAGCGGTAACTGCCGTGCCCCTGCGAGGCGATCAGCCAGGGCGCGGACACCGTGACCGCCAGGGTGCCCGCCACCAGACCCCAGGTCCACAGCGCGAGCAGCGCCGCCGTCGCCCGGCCGCGCACCGGCGGCAGCCTGCGGACCAGGAGCAGCGCCCCGGGCACGAAGAAGGCGAGGACGGCGGCGAACCGGATCTGCAGCGCGGTCTCGTACAGCGAGAGATAGCGGGAGCTGTCGCTGCGGAACGTGTCCCCGAGCCCGCTCGCCTCCGCGCCCAGCTGCGACGAGCCCGGCGGGTCGTACGACCAGGGGGCGAGCCAGCGTTCCAGGTCGGCGGCGGCCTGGGCGCCCAGTACGTCGGTGGCGCCCCGCAGCCGTAGCGCGCTCTCGCTCGCCCCCGCCCACCACAGCAGCGCCACCAGCAGCACTCCGCCGACCACCGCCGGTATCGCCGCACGTCTGTATGTCATGTGTCGTCCCCCGATCGACCGTGTACCCGTGATTCCCCGGGCAGAGGGAAGAGAGTACGGCGTGTTGATCACATGGGGATCACGACGTCAGGCGTCGGCGCGCACGAAGACCGGCTTGAGGTGCTTCTCCGGTAGTGCGTCGGGGAGTTGCTCCCAGTCGAGGACGTGGGAGACGACGCGGGCGGGGTCGACCTTGCCGGTGCGGGCGAGGTCGAGGGCGTCGGGCATGTGGGTGCGGACGTTGTCGCGGGCGATGCGCAGGGTGACGCCGGTGAGGTACATGTCGAGCAGGGGCAGTTCGCCGGGCCGGAAGTGGTTGCCGGCGGACTCGCAGATCCCTTCCGGGGCGAGGGACTTGACGGCGAGGGCGAGCTGGTCGACGCGCCCGGTGGCCTCGACGGCGATGTCGAAGCCGTGCGGGACGGGTTCGAGCGCCTCGGCGGTGCGGGCGCCGTAGCTCTCGGCGAGGGCGCGGTGTTCCGGGTTCGGGTCGACGTACAGCACGTCGGAGGCGCCGAGCGCGCGGGCGATGTCGCACACGTACAGGCCGATGCTGCCCCGGGCGACGACCAGGACGCGGGCGCCGGGCCGGTTCCTGAGATGGGGTGCGACCAGGCGCCAGGACAGGGACCAGTTGTCGCTGGCGGAGGCCATGGCGACGGGGTCGAGTCCGGCGGGCAGCGGGACGAGCATGGCGTCCGCGTACGGGACACGGACCAGGTCGGAGAAGAGGCCGCCCCAACTGCCGCCGATCGGCGCCCCGTACATCGCCATGTGCGGGACGGCCGAGCAGTGCGCGGTGAGTCCGGCCCGGCAGGGGTCGCAGGCGCCGCAGCTGATGGACCAGGGGACGACGACCAGGTCGCCCGGGGCGACGGTGGTGACGGTGTCGCCGGTCTCGACGACCCGGGCCACACACTCGTGGCCGAGGGCGAAGGGCGGGTCGAGGAAGCCATGCCCGGCGAGGATCGCGGAGTCCACGTCGCAGGAGGTGGCGGCCACCGGGGCAACGATCGCCTCCCTGCCGGACCGTAGCCCGGGGTCGGGGGCCTCGCGCCACTCCACGGTGTGACGGGCGACGTAGGTCAGTTCACGCATCGGACCGCTGCTCCTTCTGCTCCTTCTTCTGCTCCTTCTGCCCCTGCGCGAGCGCGACGAGGTCGGCGAAGCGGATGACGGAGCCGCCCGCGCCCCAGGTGCCGTCGGGCTGCTCGTGCACCAGCACCCACACCCGCAGGGCCTCCTCCTTGCCGAGTCCGGCGGCCGCGAGGACGGTCGTGGTGGCGTCCTCGACGAGGCCTGCCCTGCGCCGCTCGGAGAGCGCGCCCTGCGGCACCGTCACCTCGACCAGGAAGCGCGGCGCGTCGTCCTCCGCCGTGGTCTGCGCCCCCTCGGGCAGCTCGACCAGATAGCTCCAGGCCTGGGCACGGAAGAACGCGGTGTCGGGCGCGCCCTCCCAGCGCAGCAGTATGGCGGCCAGCTCGCGCTGGATGGTCCCGCGGCCCTCCTCGGTGAGCGAACCGGTCGGGGCGGTGAGCCGGATCATCGGCATGACGGCATCCCTTCGTCCATTGTTTTATGACGATCGTTATAGGCGGGGGCCACGCTAGACTATGACGAGCGATATAGCCAGAGGGGAGCACGGTCTTGACCCAAGGCGGCACGCCGTCCCGTGAACGCATCGTGGCCGGGGCGGCCGACCTGATCAGCAGGCGCGGTCTGAACGCCGCGAGCATCCGGAACCTGGCCAAGCACGCCAAGGCGCCCCTCGGCTCGACCTACCACTACTTCCCCGAGGGCAAGGGGCAGCTCGCCACCGAGGCCGTGCGGTACGCGGACACGGCCGTCGTCCGCATCCTGCGCAAGGCCCTGGAGGCGGGCCCGGTCGCCGGACTGCGGGCGTTCCTCGCTCTCTGGCGCGGCATCGTCCTCGACAGCGACTTCCGCGCCGGCTGCCCCGTGCTCGCCGTCTCGGTCGAGGAACCGCCGGCCGACGAGATCCCGTCGGCCCTCACCGCCGCCGCCGAGGCGTTCGCCCACTGGGAGGGCCTGCTCGCCGACGCGCTGCGCGAGCACGGCGCCGACCCGGAGCGGGCCCCCGCCCTCGCCGCCCTCGTCGTCGCCTCGGTCGAGGGAGCCATCGCCATGTGCCGCGCCAAGCGCAGCAGCCAGCCGCTCGACCATGTGGCGGAGCAGCTGGAGGCGCTGGTCGCGGGGGCGGTCGAACGCCGGGCCTGAGCGCGAGCGCGCCGGTGTGCGCGGCGCCCGGCCCTCAGTCCGCGCGCCCCACGATCAGTCCGCGCGCCCCACGATCGTCTCGACCAGGTCCCGCCGGTACGCCGTGTACGCGGCCCGCAGTTCGGGGCCCGGCCAGCGGTCCGGCAGGAGTGCGGGCGGCAGGACGGGGTCGGCGAGCAGATGCCGTACGGCCGCCGCGAGGGCGGTGAAGCGGTCGGCGGGTTCCTGGCTCCGCTCGATGTGCGCGAGCAGTGCCTCGGCGGTGGCGGCCCAGGCGTCCAGCGGCCACAGGCGCGCCGTCAGGTCCTCGGCGGGCTGGTCCGGGCGGCCCGTGAAGCGCTGGAGCGTCGGGTCCGGGGCCGGTGGGCGGGGGTGGTGGAGGTTGGCCGGGCGGAGCCACACGCCTTCGCGCAGTTCGGCGAGGCGCAGGGAGGTGAGGCGGGCGCGGAGGTCGGCGCGTTCGGCGGGGCGGCGGCCGGTGGCCGTGACGACCACCATCTCCCAGTCGCCGTTCCACGGCCGGGTCTCGGGGTGCACCGACTCGTCCTGGCGGCGCTGACGGTCGAGCAGCCGGTCGCTGAGCCGGTACACCGCGTCCGCGCGCCGCAGATCCCCGGCCGACACCATCCGGCTGAGCGCGGCCCGCAGGGTGGACCCGGCCACTCCGAACGCCTCGACATGGCGCACCAGATCCTTCACCGGCAGCTCGGGCGGATGCATGCCCAGCAGCAGGCTCAGGACGACCGAGCGGGCGGACAGCGGCCGTAGTTCCAGCTCGGTGGGCCGCCCCGGCGCGTTCGTCTGCATGAGCCGTACTGTACGGGGCGCGCGATCGGTGTTACGGGATGGCTGCGGCCGTAGAAATAATGTAATACTCCGCTCATGGCCTCGATACTCGCGCACACGCAGCCGCAGCCACAGCCGCCGTCCCCGTCGCGGTACGCCACCCACGACGTCACCAACCAGCCCCCGCCGCTCGCCCCCTACGACGCCGCCGAGGACGTGGCCCTCCTGGAGGGGCTGCGCAGGGAGGGCGCTCAGTGGGCCGAGCAGGACGTCCGGCGGCTCGGGCTGCTCGCCGGGGGCGTGGAGGCGCAGGAATGGGCCGAGCGGGCCAACCGGTACGAGCCGGAGCTGCGCACCCACGACCGCTACGGCAACCGTGTCGACGAGGTGGACTTCCACCCCGCCTGGCACCACCTGATGCGGACCGCCGTGCGCGAGGGGCTGGCCGGCGCGCCCTGGGCGGACGACCGGCCCGGCGCCCATGTCGCGCGCATCGCGGGCGCCCTGGCCTGGGGCCACACGGAGGCCGGGCACACCTGCCCGACCTCGATGACGTACGCCGTCGTGCCCGCGCTGCGCCGGCAGCCGGAGCTGGCCGCCGTGTACGAACCGCTGCTGACCGGCCGGGAGTACGAGCCGGAGCTGCGGGTGCCCACAGAGAAGCGCGGACTGCTCGCCGGGATGGGCATGACCGAGAAGCAGGGCGGCAGCGACGTACGCGCCAACACCACGACGGCGACGCCGAGTTCCGAGCCCGGCCTGTACACCCTGCGCGGGCACAAGTGGTTCACGTCGGCGCCGATGTGCGATCTGTTCCTGGTGCTGGCGCAGGCGCCGGACGGGCTGACCTGCTTCCTGGTGCCGCGCGTCCTGCCCGACGGCAGCCGCAACACCTTCCGTGTCCAGCGGCTCAAGGACAAGCTGGGCAACCGCTCCAACGCCTCCTCGGAACCGGAGTTCGACGGCACGGTGGCCTGGCGGGTCGGGCCCGAGGGGCAGGGGGTGAAGACGATCATCGAAATGGTCAACTGCACCCGGCTCGACTGTGTGATGGGGTCGGCGACCCTGATGCGCAAGACACTCGTCGAGGCGGGCCATCACGCGCGGCACCGCAGTGCGTTCGGAGCGCGGCTGCTCGACCAGCCCCTGATGCGCAACGTCCTGGCCGATCTCGCGCTGGAGTCCGAGGCGGCGACGACCCTCACCCTGCGGCTGGCCGGCGCCGCCGACCGGTCGGTGCGCGGCGACGAGGGCGAGCGGACGTTCCGCCGGATCGCCACCGCCGTCGGCAAGTACTGGGTGACCAAGCGCGGCCCGGCCTTCACCGCCGAGGCGCTGGAGTGCCTCGGCGGCAACGGCTATGTCGAGGACTCGGGCATGCCCCGCCACTACCGCGAGGCACCCCTGCTGTCGATCTGGGAGGGCTCGGGCAACGTCAACGCCCTCGACGTCCTACGGGCGTTGACCCGCAGCCCCGGCACCGCCGATGCCCTGTTCGCCGAGGTCGCCCTGGCCCGGGGCGCGGACGCCCGGCTCGACGGGGCCGCCGCCCGGCTGAAGGACGCGGTGCGCGCGGCCGACGAGAGCGGCGCCCGGCGCCTGGTGGAGCGCATGGCCCTGACCCTCCAGGCCTCCCTGTTGGTCCGGCACGCCCCGCCCGCCGTCGCCGACGCCTTCTGCGCCACCCGCCTCGGCGGTGACTGGGGCCACGCCTACGGCACCCTCCCGGGCTCCGCCGACCTGGACGGCATCCTGCGCCGGGCGCTGCCGGGGTGACGCATGGGGGCTCGGGCCGACCGTACATCGCGGTAAGGTAGCCCTAAGTGGACATCCGTCCGTCAGGGCTGGGCGTGGGTCAGGGAAGAGGGCCGGTGGTGTCGACGGGTGAGGTGCCCCAGAGGTCCGACGCACAGCGGAACCGACAGCGCATCCTGGAAGTGGCGCTGGCCGAGCTGTCGCGTTCGGCCGACGTCCCGCTGAGCGCGATCGCCAAGAAGGCGGGGGTCGGACAGGGCACCTTCTACCGCAACTTCCCCAACCGCGAGGCGCTCGTCCTGGAGGTCCACCGCCAGGAGATCCAGCATCTCGTCGACACCGCCGCCGAGTTGCTGCGGACCCACGAACCCGACGACGCGCTGCGCGCATGGATGGACGGCCTCGCCCGCTACGCCATGGCCAAGGCCGGTCTCGCGGACGCGCTGCGCCAGGCCTCCGCCGCGACGGGCGGCGCGGCGAAGCCCGGCTATCCGCTCCTGGTCGCCGCGATCGAGGGCCTGCTCGACGCCAACCACAGGGCCGGCACCATCCGCCCGGGGGTCACCGCCGACGACTTGATCCTCGCCATCGCCGGTGTCTGGCAGATCGGCCCCGGGGACGACTGGCAGCCCCGCGCCACCCGGCTCTTCGACCTCGTCATGCGCGGCCTGCGCTCGGGGGCGTCCGGCCGCGGGTGACCCCGCCGGGGCAGGGCGCTCAGGAGCGGTCCAGGGTGCGGCGGACGACGTACGGCAGGATGCCGCCGTGGCGGAGATACGCCAGCTCCTGCCCGGAGAAGATCCGCAGCCGCAGGTCCACGGTCTCCACGCGGCCGTCGCCGCGCGTGATGCGCAGGGTGACGGGACTGGTCCCCACGGACAGGCCGTCGATGCCCTCGAAGGTCAGCTCCTCCGCACCGGTGAAGGTGTACGAGGAGGCGCGGTCGCCCTCGGTGAACTCCAGCGGCAGTACGCCCGTCCCGATCAGATTGCTGCGGTGGATGCGCTCGTAGGACTCGGCGACAACGGCCCGCACGCCCAGCAGGGCCTGGGCCTTGGCCGCCCAGTCGCGGCTGGACCCGGCACCGTAGTTGCGGCCGGCGACGACGACCAGGTCGTATCCGGCCTCCCGGTAGGTCGGCGCGGCCCGGTGCACGGGCAGGACCCGTCCGCCGTCCGCCGTGCGGGCGTAGCCGCCGGGTGCCGGCTGTGCGCCCCCGTCGAGCAGCTGGTTGACGACGGCCGGGTTGGTGAAGGCGCCGCGCAGCATGACCTCGTGGTTGCTGCGACGGGTCGCGTACTGGTTCAGGTCGCGGCGCGGGACTCCGCGCTCGGTGAGCCACAGGCCCGCCGCGCTGTCGGCGGGGATACGGCCCGCGGGGGAGATGTGGTCGGTGGTGATGTCGTCGCCGAGGTGCAGCAACACCTTGGCGACCCGCAGCGCGAGACGGTCCGGGGCGCTCGTCGACAGGCCGGTCAGCTGCGGGGGCCGGCGGATGTACGTGGACTCCGGGTCCCAGGGGAAACGGGTGCCGGCGGGGGCGTCCAGCCGGCGCCAGGCCTCGGTGCCCTCGCGCAGCCGCTCGGCGTTGGCGCGGAACATCTCCGGACGGACGTGCGCGGCGATCCGGTCCCGCACCTCCTCGTCGGACGGCCAGAGATCCCGCAGGAAGACGGGACGGCCGTCGGGGCCCGTGCACAGCGGCTCGCTGTCGAAGTCGTGCAGGATCGAACCGGCCAGCGCGTAGGCGACGACCAGGGGCGGGGACGCCAGATACGACAGCGGGGTGCGGGGGTTGACCCGGCCCGCGAAGTTGCGGTTGCCGGAGAGCACGGCGACCGGATCGACCGCGCCCTGCTCGGCGAGGCGCTCCATCACCGGGTGCAGCGGGCCGGAGTTGCCGATACAGGTCATACAGCCGAAGCCGACGATGTGGAAGCCGGTCTTCTCCAGGGCGAGCAGCAGACCGGAGGCGCGCAGATACTCCTCGACCACCCGCGAACCGGGGGAGAGGGAGGTCTTCACCCACGGTTTCGCGGTCAGCCCGGCGGCCACGGCCCGCTCGGCGAGCAGACCCGCCTGGATCAGCAGCGCCGGGTTGGCGGTGTGGGTGCAACTGGTGATGGCGGCGAGGGCGACCGGGCCGTCGGCGAGGGGCTCACCGAAGGCGTCCACGTCAACAGCCGGGTCCCGCACGGTGGTTGAGCCGGCGGCACGGTACGACTCGGGCACGCGGGAGAGCGACAGCCGCTGATGGGGCAGGTTCGGGCCCGCCATGCTCGGCTCGACCGCGCCGAGAGCGAGGTCGATGACCTCGTCGTAGCGCGGTTCGGGGCGGTCGTCGGTGCGCTTCAGCCCCTGGGCGGTGAGGTAGGCGTCGACGAGACGGATGTGCTCCCCGGTCCGGCCGCTGAGTCGCAGATACGCGGCAGTCTCGTCGTCGTACGGGAAGAACACGCAGGTCGCCCCGTACTCCGGGGCCATGTTGGAGACCGCGGCGCGCTCCGCCCAGCCGAGGGTGGTGACGCCGGGGCCGCAGAACTCGACGAACCGGTTCACCACGCCGTGGGCGCGCAGCAGTTCGGTGAGGGTGAGGGCGAGATCGGTGGCGCCGACGCCGGGGCGCAGCCGTCCGGTCAGCCGGACACCGACCACCTCGGGGTACTGGATCGTGACCGGCTCGCCCAGCATCGCGGCCTGGCCTTCGAGACCGCCGACGCCCCAGCCGACGACACCGAGCGCGTTGATCATGGGGGTGTGGCTGTCGGTGGCGACCAGCACGTCCGGGTGCAGCACCGGCGGACCGCCGTCGGCGGGGTCCTCCTGCCAGACGACGCGGGCCAGTGCCTCCATGTTGACCTGGTGGATGATGCCGGTGCCGGGCGGTACGACACGGAAGTTGTCGACGCTGCGCTCGGCCCACTTCACCATCTCGTAGCGTTCGCCGTTGCGGCGGAAGTCGATGAGCAGATTGCGTTCGACGGCGTCGGGGCGGCCGTACTCCTCGACGATGACGGAGTGGTCGACGGTGAGGTCGACGGGGATCGAGGGCTGGAGCCGTCCGGGGTCGCCGCCCAGCTCGGCGACGCTGTCCCGCATGGCCGCGAAGTCGGCGAGGGCGGGCAGACAGGTGGTGTCGTGCAGCATGATCCGGTTCGGATGCACGGGCACCTCGCACGCGCCGCTCCCGGCGCGCACCCGGTCCAGCACGTCCGCCAGCGCCTCGGGGGCCCGGCGGGCGACGTTCTCCAGCAGGACGCGGATCGCGTAGGGCAGGGCGTCCAGATCCGCGGCCGGCAGGAGGCCGGTCAGCGGCAGGTGGCGGTACGGGCGGCCGTCCACGGTGAGTACGGCGGAGACGGTGGGCGCGGCGGTGCGGTCGGCGTTCATGGTCCCCTGCTGCGGTGAGGGCGTGCGGCTACGGCGGCGGTCGGCTTCCGGTAGCCCTCATATTGTCTCAGTGCGCGCATTAGTACAACAGGGTCGAGTGTTCTTCTGGGGTCTTCGGCGGGGCCCGGTCCGCCTCGCTATGCCTCCGGTGCGTCCCCGGTCTTGATCGAGCGCACCTTGTCCAGGTGCTCACGCAGGAACGCCGACGCCTCCGCGAGGTCGCCCCGCTCGACCAGGTCGAGAAGCCGCAGATGCTCCCGTGCCTGCTGGGCGAGGCGGGAGCGGTCGATCTGGTGGCGGTACTCGATCAGCCGGCGGAGCCGGTTCTGCCGGCGTACGGCGTCGAGCAGGAACGGGTTGCCGGAGCAGCCGGTCAGCATCTCGTGGAACGAGGCGTTGACCTGGAACAGCTCGGCGCGCGGCAGCAGCAGGATGTCGCCGTGGAGCAGGTCCTCCTGCTGCCGTCGGTGCCGCGCGAAGGCCGCCGCGTCCACGGTGAAGCCCGGCTCCAGCAGCGCGGCCGGCTCCACGACCATGCGGAACCGGTAACTCTGGGCGTGTGCCTCGACGGTGGCCATGACGTGCTGGAACTCCCAGCCCCGGCCGCCGGGCTTGCGCCGTACCAGGTCCTCGCTCTCCATCCGGGCCAGCACCCGGTCCGCCTGGCGCGCGGTCAGACCGTAGCGGCGGCCGATGTCGGCCGAGGTGAACGATCCGGTGAAGCGCCCGCCGACATAGTCGTCCGCGATCTCGAAGTACGCCGTCCCTTCCGTGTCGTCGCCGTCACCGAGATCCGGCCGGGCGAGGGCGCTCGCGTCCCGGGTGAGGAAGAAGCCGCGGTGAGGGACCCGTTCGAGGATGCCCACCTCGGTGAGGAAGAGCATGGCCTTGCGGACCGGCGTCCGCGAGACCTCCAGGGTGTCCGCCGCCCACTGTTCGGTGATGTGCGCGCCCTCCTTCAGCCCGCTGCGCCGGAACAGGTCCAGCAGACGGGTGGCGAGGGAGGTGGTCAGGTTCGGCCGCGACATCGGTCCCCGTGCTCATCGGATGGGAGTGGATGGAGTGGAAGGAGGGGCAGGCGGCCATCCTAGGAGTTCCGGTGAACCGTCCGTCAGCGGTCGAGCCGCAGGAAGAGCACGCACACCGGCGAACCGGTCCGCACCACCCGTCCCGTGCGGCGCAGTGTGCCGTCCTTCCGGTCGACGTCGAACGGCACGATCGTATGGCTGCGCTCGTTCGCGGCGAAGAGCTGCCGGCCGTCCGGGCTGACGGCGATCTCGCCTCCCCTGCTGTCGCCGGTCTGGTGGGGGCGGTGCTGGACAGGGTCTGCACCGGCGATGCCGGGGCCCGGCCATCTCGCGGGCGGCGGTGAACGGGACCGGGCCCGACGACAACTTCCCCGTCGCGGCGTCCAGCCGCAGGGTGAAGATCCGGTCCAGGCCCTTGTCCGGGCCGGTCTGCTCCGCGCGGTGGGGGCCCGGGGTGCCGGGCGGGTCAGCCGGAGGAGTGGTTGGCCACCACCAGGAAGCGGTTCGACGGGTCCACCGCCAGGTGCGCCGGGTTGCGCCCGCCGGTCTCCTGACCGTGCGCCGCGTACAGGAACCGCCGGGTGCGGTCCATGGCCAGGAACGATGGATTGTATCGGGTGGGATATTGATGCAATGGGGTGCTGCTCGCGGTGCGCTCTCAGGCCGCAGGGTGGAGCAGGCAGTCCTCCGGGCGGACGAGGAGGTTGATCTCGTCTCCTGTGTGGCGGACGGGGCTCTCGGCGTGGAGGTCGAGGCCGCCGACCGCGTCCGCGTCCGCGTGTTCGGCGAGGGTGACCCGCTCCGAGCGCAGACCGGGCCCTGAACGGGTGGAAGGCATGAAAGCTCTTCTCCATGTCTGGCGCGACGGCGCTGGCAGCTGCGACGGCGATGGCTTCAACCGGTCGACCTGTCAACCGCTCTGCCCGCTTCGATGCCCCGTCGACCGTCGCACGACCGTGGTGGGGAGAGCGATGGACGCTACGGTTGCGGGCGTGCGCGACGGTGCCGGCGCGCGGGTGGACCATCGGAACCAACGGAACACGGGAGGCTGCGCCCATGGCCGGACTCGTACGGATCGAGCGCGCGGAGCCACAGGCTCCGGCGGTGGAGGTGGCGCGCCGTCTGCTCGATCACCTGCTGACGTCGGGCCAGCTCAGAGCCGGTGACCGGCTGCCGCCGGAACGGGAGTTGGCGGAGACGTTCGGGGTGGGCCGCTCGGCCGTGCGCGAGGCGCTCAAGTCCCTCTCCCTGCTCGGTCTGCTGGAGATCCGGCAGGGCGACGGCACCTATGTCAGGGGCGCCACCTCGGATCTGCTGCCGCAGGTCCTGGAGTGGGGGCTCATGCTGGGCGACCACACCATGGAGGAACTACTGGAGACACGGGCCTGCGTCGAGGTGGACCTCGCCGAACTGGCCGCCCTGCGCCGGACCGACAACGACGTCACCGCCCTGGAGGCCCACCTCGCCAGGATGACCGCCGTGCACGACGACCCCGAGCGCTATCTCGTCGCCGACCTGGCCTTTCACCGCGCCCTGGCCGAGGCCTCGCACAACGGCGCGCTGGCCGGTCTCCAGGCGAGCCTGGAGACCCTGGTCGCCGTGCAGATCCGGCAGAACATCCGCAAGCCGGGCGAGGGCCGGCTCGATCAGCACGAGGCCGTGCTGAAGGCGGTGCGCGCCAAGGACCCGAAGGCCGCGCGGGCGGCGATGCACGCGCACATGGACTCGGCCACGCGACGGCTGCGGGCCCGGCTGGGACGGGTCTGAGCGGCGGTCCGGGCGTGGATGGCGGGGGTCGGCGGGGTCGGCCGGAGGCCAGCGAGCAACTGGTTAACCGGTTGGTGGCGCGCTGAGAGCGCGTCGGTACACGGCCTCGTCGTCCGCGCCGAAGACACCGGTGCTCACGGAGCAGAAGGCGACGGTGCGGATCGACCCCACCTCGGTGGCCAGGTCCAGGCAGGCCCGGTACGCGCCGGCCAGGGCCTCGGCGTCGCCCGGCGCGGGGCGGCCCCGGATCACGGGACCGACCGTGTGCAGGACATGGGCGGCCGGCAGATGGTGACCCCGGGTGATCTTGGCGGTGCCGGTCGGCTCCGACGTGCCCTGCAGGGTCATGACGGTGTGGCAGTCGTCCCGCAGCCGGGGCCCGGCCGCGCTGTGGAGCGCGTTGTCGACACACGGGTGCAGCGGCTGGAAGCAGCCGAGCAGCGCGCTGTTGGCCGCGTTCACGACGGCGTCCGCCGCGAGCGTGGTGAGGTCGCCCCGCCACAGGGGCATGAGCCCGGCCGACCGGTACGCGGTGCCCGGGAACTCCTCGGCGACCGTGGGCAGTCCGTCGACGGGAACGGACGGCCGCAGCCGGCGCTCCAGGTCCAGGACCGCGTCCACCGCGTCACCCGCCTCGGCCGACAGGGGGCCCGGCAGACGGACGGTCAGCAGGGCGCGCAGCACCCGGCGGGCCGTCGTCGCGTCCGCGTCCCCGAGGTCCCGCAACGTGTCGGCCCGCGGACCGAGCAGGGGTACGGCCGCATCGCCGCTGAGCAGCCGCAACGCCACGTGGACGTACGCGTCCAGCTGTTCGGCGAGGCGTCGGCGGCGGGCGCGGGCCGCTCGACCGGCTCGTCCAGCGCGATCGCGGCACGGTAGGCGGCCGGCGGCAGCGCCGACGGCCCGGCCTAGTGCGCGGCCGGGCCGTCGTACGGGGTGCGGGGCATCGTCACGGGTGGGTCCGGGCGGTGGCGTCGAGGACATCGGCGAGGGAGCGGGCGGGGTGGCCGGTGAGGTCGGGGACGGCACTGCTGACGCCGTCGAGTTCACCGGTCGCGATGGCCGTGTAGGTGGAGACCCAGGCGTCGAGCTGCCAGGGCGGGGCGTTGTACGGGGCGCGCGAGGCGTACGCCTCCTCGATCGTCTCGGCCCGGTAGCGGAACGGGCGCCCGAGCCGGTCGGAGAGGATCGCGGCGGCCTCGTCCAGCGTGAGCGACTCGGGGCCGGTCAGGTCGTAGGTCGCACCGGCGTGGTCGGCGGGCCGGGTCAGGACCGTCACGGCGGCGTCGGCGATGTCGTCCTGGGCGACGAACGCGGCCCGCCCCTGCCCGGCGGGGCCCCGGATGACGCCGTCCTCGCCGGCCAGATGCCGGGAGAAGTCCGCGTACAGGTTGTCCCGCAGGAAGGTGTGGGCGAGGCCGCTCGCCCGGATGTGCTCCTCGGTGTGGAAGTGGTCGCGGGCGAGGGTGAAGGCGGCCTCGGGCGCGGCGCCGAAGAAGGACACGTACACCAGGTGCTCGACCCCCGCCGCCACGGCCGCGTCGACGAACGCCCTGTGCTGGGCCACCCGGTCGACGCTCTCGGAGGCGGAGACCATGAACACGGTCCGCGCGCCGGTGAGGCCGCGCACGACCGCGTCACGGTCGCCGAAGCCGCCCTTGACCGCCGTCGCACCGGGCAGCTCCGGCGCCCGCTCGGGGCTGCGCACCAGCAGCCGCTGTGTCACGCCCCGCTCGGCCAGCCGGCGGGAGACGCGTCCGCCGAGGCGGCCCGTGGCTCCGGTGACGACGATCGGCGGTGTGGTGGGTGTGCCGGGTGGGGTGGGGGAGGTGGGTGTGGTCATGGTGCTCACGTCCTGGTGGGTCGGTGTCCTCGATGGTCCTGCGGTGATCCTGTCGCCGTACCCGGCATACCCGGCACGCGGTGGCGCGTCCTCACGCGGCGAGCGCGTCCAACAGCCGGTTCGCTCCGAACGGTACGGACAGGGCCCGGTCGCCGAGGTCGGCGGGGACCTCCGGGTGGTCGGGGTTCACCCGCACCAGGCGGGCCCCGGGGGTTCTGGACCGTCATCTGTCGGGATCCTTTCAGGGGGCCCTCTCAACCTAGGGCGCGGGGCGGCCGGGGGCAGGGTCGGTTCGCGACCGGTGATGGTCGGAATCCGACACGCTGCCGCCCTGCCGCCCTGCCGCCCTGCCGCCCTGCCGCCCCGGATGCCCGGGGGGCCTCACTCGTTGTGCAGCACCTCCGCGACTGTCAGCCGTGCCGCGCGGCGGGCCGGGACGTAGGCGCCCAGGACGGCGATGACGAGTCCCGCGAGGGCGAGGCCGGCCAGGGCCGGGGCGCTCCAGACGTCCGTCATGTACGACGGCAGGGTGATGTCCACGGCGTCCGCCATGCGCGGGACGACCAGGTGGTGGCCCGCGATCCCGAGCGGGATGCCGAGGAGTGAGCCGAGGGCGCCGAGCACGGCCATCGAGGCCACCGTCATCGCCGTGACCTGGCGCGGGGTCATCCCGATGGACTTGAGCATGCCCAGGTCGCGGCGGCGGTCGCGGGTGTTGAGGACGGCGGTGTTGAAGACGCCGAGGGACGCGACGGCGGCGAGCAGCAGGGTGAGGGCGGTGGCCGACCCGATGATCGTCTGCGTGACGGAGTTGGAGCCGGTCGGCGACGGGCTGAGTCCTGGATCGGCGGCCTCGGCGGCGCGGGCGTAGGCGTTCGGGTCGGCGCCGTCGCTCAGCTTGACGTGGTAGGCGATGGGCTTCTCCGTCGGGGCGACGGACCGCATGGCCGACCAGTCGGCGACGACGACCCGGGCGTTGCTCTCCATGAACTCCCCGACGACGACCAGGTTCGTGTGCCGGTCGCCCTTCTCCACACGGATGCGGTCGCCGACGTCCAGCCCGTTGCGCCGTAGGAAGGCCGACCCGGCCACGACCTCGCCGCCGCCCCGGTACCAGCGGCCCTCGGTGAGCACACTGTTCATCCGGGGCCGGTCGCCCCGGCGGGCTTCGAGCCACAGCTTCTCCGCCGAACCCGCCAGCCGGGCCTCGGTGTCGGCCCTCGCGGTCACCTCGCGCGCGCCCGGCAGCGAGCGCAGCAGGGCGTGCAGTTCGAGGTCGTCTTGGACGGGCTTCGTCTCCTTCCCGTCGTGCCACTTCCCCACATAGACGGTGACTTGATAGGCGTCACGGCCCGCGTTGCCGAACCGGTCCATCGTCGTGGCCAGACCGGTCGCGAACGTCACCGTCGTCACGCCGAGGACCACGGCGGCCAGCGTGAGGGCGCTGCGGCCCGGCCGGGCGAACGGCAGCCCCAGCCCCAGACTCAGCGAGCGGGGCAGCCGGGTGCCCGCCAGCCGGCGCTGCACACCGAGCGCCCGCCCGGCGCGCGGCGCGCTGCCCGCGCTGATCGCCCGCGCGGCGGACAACCGGTGGGCGCGCACGGCGGGCGCGAGCGCCGCCAGCAGACACACGGCGGGCATCCCGAGCAGCGCGAGCGCGTTAACCCAGGGCGCGAGGGCGACACTGTCGTGGAACACCCCCGCGTCCGGCCCCGTGAACACGGATTCCAGCAGGGGCCGCGCCGCCACATTGCCCGCGACGGTCCCGAGTACACAGCCGACCACGGCCGGGACGGAGATCATCACCAGGTAGACGGCCACCACCTGTCGCGGCGTGAACCCGAGCGCCTTGAGGATGCCGATGTGCCGGAAGCCGGAGATCACCGCGCCGCTGACCACATTGGCGACGATGAGCACCGCCACCACGATGCCGAGGACGCCGAAGGCCAGCAGGTACGGCGCGTAGGCCCGCGCCGAACTGCCGATCTGGTCCTTGAGGGTGAGGTACGACCGTGAGCCGGCCAGCGCGCCGGTCGGCAACGCCTGTGTCACCGAAGCGAGTTGGGTGTTGAGCTGGCTCTCCGTCGACGCGTCCGTGAACCGGAGCAGCAGCTGGGTGGTCGTGGGGTTCAGGGCGCCGATCTGCTCGGGCGCGACCCAGGCGTCGGCGGTGCGGCTCAGGTCGAAGGCGAAACCGACGATGGTCAGGGCCGGGCCCGAGGGCACCCGGAGCCTCTTGCCGAGGTCGTCCGCCGTCCAGTCCGACTGCCGGTTGAGGACGACCTCGCCGGGCCCGGTCGCCCAGCGGCCCGCCCACAGGTCCAGCCGGTCCACCGGGCCACCGGGATCGGAGCGGCCCACGACGGTGAGTTCGCTGCCGAGGCCGTAGTTCATCGCCTCCCTCGGCAGCTCCACCGAGGCCTGGGCGAAGGGACCGGCGCTCGCCGCCACCCCGGACTGCCGTGCCACCCGCGTCAGTTGAGCGTCGGAGACCTTCGCGGAGTCGAACGCGGCGATCACATGCGGTCCGCGCTGCGCGCCGAAGGCCTTGTCGAACGGGGACGAGGCCGCGTCGACCAGACCGAGTGCCACCACGATCGCGGTCGTCGAGGTCAGGGTGACCAGGGCGATCACCAGCGTCTGGAGCCTGCGCCGCCGTACCGCCGCGCGCGCGGCCCGCCACACGGCCCTCATACGGACCGCTCCAGGGGAGACCGCTCCAGGGCGGATCGCTCCAGGCTGGTCCGCTCCAGGGTGTGTTCGCCGGTCACCCGGCCGTCGGCGAATTCGACGAGACGGCTCGCGCAGCGCCGGGCCAGCCGCTGGTCGTGGGTGACCAGGATCAGGGTCTGGCCGATCTGGTTGAGGTCGAGCAACAGGTCCATCACCTGCTCCCCGGCCCGGCTGTCCAGCGCACCGGTCGGCTCGTCGGCCAGCAGCAGCGCCGGCCGGTTCATCAACGCCCGTGCCACGGCGACCCGTTGCCGCTCACCGCCGCTGAGCACCGCCGGGTAGGCGTTGCGCCGGTCGGCGATACCGAGTTCGTCGAACAGCTCCAGGGCGCGGCGGCGGGCCTGCCGGGCCGGGGTGCCGGTCAACTGGGCGGCCAGCGCCACGTTGTCGAGCGCCGACAGGTCGTCGATGAGGTTGAAGAACTGGAAGATCATGCCGATGCGGCGTCGCCGGTACAGGGCGAGCCCCTTCTCGTTCAGGTCCCCCACGCTCTCCCCGTGCACCCTGACCGTGCCGCCCGTCGGACGGTCCAGCCCCGCGATCATGTTCAGCAGCGTGGACTTGCCGCACCCCGAGGGCCCCATCACCGCGACCGCCTCCCCGGCCCGGATCTCCAGCGACACCCCGTCCAGCGCCGTCGTCTCCCCGTACTCCTTGCGCACCCCGTCGAGCCGTACGACGGCCTCCGCGCCGCCGTCCCCGTAGTCCGTGTTCTCCTCAGTGACCATGCACCGGACGCTAGGCGAGGAACGCGGCCGGGACATCCCTCCCCGGATGGCACCCGGTCCCGCGCCTCATCCCGGAGATGCAGGGGCCCGCATCCGGGGGTTGATGCGCGGTGCCGGGCGGGTCTGCGAAGGTGAACCCATGTGGGAACGGGGGGTCGAGGGCCTGGTGGCGGCGCTGGGGGTGGTGAGCGCGGTCGCGGTCGGGCTGGCGGTGGCACTGGTGCGTACGCGTCGGCGGTGGCAGCGGGCCGTGGGGGAGCGCGGCTGGCTGCTGGAACGGGAGCGGGAGAGCGCCGCCCGGGCCGCGATCGAGGCCGAACGCGACCGTATCGCACGGGAGTTGCACGACATCGTCAGCCACAACGTCAGCCTCATGGTCGTCCAGGCGGGCGCGGCCCGCGAGGTCCTGGGCACCATGCCCGACGAGGCCGCCGCGGCCCTGCTGGCCGTCGAGGACGCGGGGCGCGGCGCGATGACCGACCTCCGGCATCTGCTGGGCCTGCTCGCGCCCTCCCAGGACGGCGAGGACGCGGAGGACACGAGGGAAACGGGGGACACGGGGCATGCGGGGGACGACATGGGGGAGGGCGGGCGCGCGGTGGTCCCGTCCGGCGCGGGCCGGCGCGGCGAGGACCGGGGGGAGCTGTCGCCCCAGCCCGGTCTCGACCGGCTGGGGCCGCTCGTCGACCGGATCTCGTTCGCCGGGCTGCCCGTCGAGGTGCGGATCTCCGGCGAGCCGCGCCCGTTGCCGCAGGGCGTCGACGTGACGGCGTACCGGATCGTGCAGGAGGCGCTCACCAACGCGCTGCGGCACGGCGACGGCGGCAAGGCCGAGGTCACCGTGCGGTACGCCGAGCACGCGCTGCGCGTGGAGGTGCTGAACACCGGCCCCAGCGTGCTGACCGGCGACGACCTGGCGCCGCCGCGCCCCACCCGGCTCCACCGGGACGGCACCGGGCGCGGGCTGCTGGGCCTGCGCGAGCGGGTCGCCGTGTACGGCGGTGACCTGGACGCCCGCCGCCGACTGGGCGGCGGGTACCGCGTCCGGGCCCGCATCCCCCTGGACCGGCCGTGACGGCGGCAGACCCGGCGACGGACACGCCGTCGGCGCCCCGGGTGCTCGTCGTCGACGACCAGACGCTGATCCGGACCGGGTTCCGGCTGATCCTCACCGCGCGGGGCATCGAGGTGGTGGGGGAGGCGGCCGACGGCGTGGAAGCGGTGGCGATGGCCCGCGAGCTGGAACCGGACGTCGTCCTGATGGACATCCGGATGCCGAACATGGACGGCCTGGAGGCCACCCGCCGCATCCTGGACCGGACCCCGGCCTGCCGGGTGCTGATGCTCACCACCTTCGACCTCGACCGCTACGTCTACGCGGCCCTGTCCATCGGCGCCAGCGGCTTCCTGCTGAAGGACGTCACCCCTCGGCACCTCGCGGCGGCCGTACGGCTGGTCGACACCGGTGACGCCCTGCTGTCCCCCACCATCACCCGGCGGCTGGTGGAACGCTTCGCCACCGAAGCCGCCCACCCGCCCGCCGCGCACGCCGACCTCCGGTCCCTGACACCCCGCGAACTGGAGGTCCTGACCCTCCTCGGCCGTGGCCTGTCCAACGCGGAACTCGCCGCCGAACT
Organism: Streptomyces sp. NPDC107538; assembly: GCF_055657445.1. Taxonomy (NCBI): domain Bacteria; kingdom Bacillati; phylum Actinomycetota; class Actinomycetes; order Kitasatosporales; family Streptomycetaceae; genus Streptomyces; species Streptomyces sp. NPDC107538. The sequence continues at coordinate 590,148 of NZ_JBVKAY010000001.1, forward strand.
CACCCTCAGCGAGGCCACCGTCAAGTCCCATGTGGCCCGCATCTTCGCCAAACTCGACCTGCGCGACCGCGCCCAGGCCGTCGTGATCGCGTACGAGAAGGGGCTGGTCAGAGCGCGGGGCACCGGCGACGACGGGTGAGCGCCGCGCCGGGGCCGGGGCGGTCGCGACCGGGAACGAAGATCGGGTCAGAATCGTTCACCTGTCGCACACCGACCTCAAGGAGCAAGCCCGTGTCCGCCAGACCGACGGACTCCCCGGGGCACAGTCCCCGACCATCCCGCCAGACCTTGGCCGATATCTTGGCCGATCGTTTCGATCGCGGCACGCGACGGGGTGGTGTCCGATGAGTGCCGCGAACGCCGTCCTCGGCCTGCTGGCCGTCCTCGTCCTCACCGCCGGTACCGGCTATTTCGTCGCCCAGGAGTTCGCGTACGTCTCCGTCGACCGGCTCGCCCTCGCACGCGACGCGGAGGCGGGCGACCGCCGGGCCGCGCGCGCCCTGACCGTGCTGGAGCGGCTGTCGTTCATGCTCTCCGGCGCCCAGCTCGGCATCACCGTCACCGGCCTGGTCGTTGGCTTCATCGCCGAACCGTCCGTCTCCGCCCTCCTCGAACCGGCCCTGACCGGCGCAGGCGTCCCGGAGGGCGCGGTCGGCGGGATCTCCGTCGTCCTGGCCTTCACGGCGGCCACCGTCGTCCAGATGGTGCTGGGCGAGCTGGCCCCGAAGAACCTGGCCCTCGCCGTCCCGGAACGGCTGGCGAAGTCGCTGGCCGGCTCCACGCTGGCGTACCTCAAGGTCGTCGGCCCGGTGGTGCACGTCTTCGATGGTGCGGCCAACCGGCTGCTGCGCAAGGTGGGCATCGAGCCCGTCGAGGAACTGCACCACGGCGCCACCCTGGAGGAGCTGGGCCATCTCATCGGCGAGTCCCACGAGCAGGGCGAACTGCCCAGGGACACCGCCGAACTGCTCGACCACGCCCTGGAGTTCTCCGAGCGGACCCTCGACGAGGTGATGGTGCCGCGCGCCGCCGCCGTCTTCGTCCGCGAGGACGCCTCCGGCGCCGAGGCGGTCGAACTGATCGCGCGGCACGGCCACTCCAACTACCCCGTGCTCGGCGACCACCCGGACGACGTCACCGGCGTGCTCGGCGTCCGTGAGCTGATGCGGCTGCCCGCCGGGCCCCTCACCGCCACCACCGCGGGGGCCCTCGCCCGCCGTCCGCTGCTCCTGCCGGACACCCTGCCGCTGCCGGACGCGGTGACGCGGATGCGGGAGCGCGACGACGAGTTCGCCGTCGTCCTCGACGAGCACGGCGGTGTCGCCGGCATCGTCACCTACGAGGACATCGCCGAGGAACTGGTGGGCGACATCGCCGACGAGTCCGACACCGTCACCGAACTCGCCGTCGCCGACGGCACGGGCTGGCTGGTGGACGCCGGGCGTCGCCTCGACGAGGTCGCCGACGCCACCGGTGTCGACCTGCCCGAGGAGGACGACTACGACACCGTCGCCGGGCTGGTGGTGGACCGGCTCGGTCGCTTCCCCGCCATCGGCGACCGGCTCACCGTGGACCTGCCCGACGGCGGGCGCGCGGTCATCGACGTACGCACCCTCGACCGGCACGTCCCCGACCGGGTCCGCCTGGAGCGGCTGCCCGCGCTCGTCGAGCGTGAGACGGAGCGCGAGGCAGAAAACGAAGCAGAGCGTGATGCCGAGCGCGAGGCAAGGCGTGGGGCCGAGCGCGAGGCAGCGCGCGGGGCCGGGCGTGAGGAGGAACAGGCATGAGTTTCCCCATGGCTCTCTTCGTCACCGTCCTGCTCCTGATCGGCAGCGGGTTCTTCGTCGCCGCCGAGTTCGCGCTCGTCGCCGCGAAACGCCACCGCGTCGAACAGGCGGTGGCCTCGGGGCAGCGCGGCGCCAAGGCGGCCCTCGCCGGTATGCGCGAGCTGTCCCTGATGCTGGCAGGTGCCCAACTCGGCATCACCGTCTGCACTTTGGGCCTGGGCTCCGTCTCCAAGCCCGCCATCTCCCACGAACTCGACCCCCTGCTCCACGACCTGGGCCTGCCCAGTGCCCTCAGCTACGGCGTGGCCTTCGTCGTCGCCATGGTCGTGGTCGTGTTCCTGCACATGGTCGTCGGCGAGATGGCACCCAAGTCCTGGGCCATCGCCCACCCCGAGCGTTCCGCGATGCTGCTGGCCCCGTCCTTCCGGGCCGTGGTCAGGGCCGTACGACCGCTGATCGGGCTGCTGAACCGGGTCAGCAACGCGCTGGTACGGCTGTGCAGGGTCACCCCGCGCGACGAACTGGCCTCCGTGCACAACCGTGAGCAGCTCACCCACCTCGTCGAGGAGTCGCGGCGGCTGGGGCTGATCAGCGAGGCCGACTCCGAGCTGATCACCCGCTCGCTCACCGAGCCCGGAACCCCGGTGCGCGACCTCGCGATCCCGGCCGCCGAGATCACCGCGGTCGACGCGGACGCCGACATCGAGGCCGTCCTGCGGGCCGCCGCCGCACACGACCGCACCCGGCTGCTGGTCCGCGCCGACGACACCACCGTCCTCGGCTCCGTCCACGCCCGCGACGCCCTGGTCGCCCGGACGAAGGGGCGCGCCGTCACCGCCCGCGCCCTCGCCCGGCCGGTGCCGAAGCTGCCGGACGACGCGACCGTGGCCGACGCCATCGACACCCTGCGCCGGCACCGCGCCACGCTCGCCGTCGTCCACGACGACATGGGCCGCCTCACGGGTCTGGTCACCCTGGACGACCTGCTGGCGCGCTATCTGCAGCCCCGGGCGGGCTGAGGGCCGAGGGCAGGGCGGCCGGGGCACCTGCCCGGCCGCCGGCCGGCGCACCTCGCGGCGACCGTGCTGTAGAAGTCTCCTGGAGCGTGATCGTTCCACCGGACCCGCCGCCCGATCCCGGGGCGGCGGGACGTCGCGCTGCGCGAAGGAGCAGGTACAGCAGGATGATCGACCCGCACGACCGTACGACCCCCACGGCCCGGCGCCCCCTCCGCCGGGCCCTCGCGGAACGGGCCCGCGCCGTCACGGAGGCCCGCTGGTTCGGCGTCACCGTGTTCGCCCTGATCCTCACCAACGCGGCCCTGCTGGGCGTGGAGACCTACAGCGCGTTGGTGACGGGCTGGGGAGGCTGGTTACGCCTCGCCGAACACCTCTGCCTCGCCGCGTTCACGGTCGAGATACTCCTGCGTGCCTGTGCGCACGCCGACCGCCCCCGCGACTTCCTCCGCGACCCGTGGAACCTGTTCGACCTGGCCGTCGTGGTCTCCGCGTTCCTGCCCGTCGTCCGCGAGAACGGCACGATCCTGCGGCTGCTGCGCCTCGCCCGTGTCCTGCGCACCGCCCGCTTCCTGCCCCAGCTCCGCGTCTTCATGGTCGCCGTGGGCCGCAGCCTCCCCGGCACCTTCAGCTTCCTCCTCGTCGGCGCCCTGCTGCTGTACGTCTACGCCATGGTCGGCTGGGTCTTCTTCGCCGACCACGACCCCGAGCACTTCGGCTCCCTCGGCCGCGCCGTCCTCACCCTCTTCCTGCTGATGACCCTGGACGGCCTCGGCGACGCCGTCCGCGCCGGCCTGGAGATCTCCCGCTGGAGCATCGTCTACTACGCCTCCTACGTCCTCTTCGCCTCCTTCGTCCTCGTCAACGTCCTCATCGGTGTGGTCATCAGCTCGCTGGACGAGGCCCGCGAGATGGAACGGGAGCAGGACGACCACGAGCCGGCCCCGGCCGCCGACGGGGGTGCGGACGGTGGCCTCGTCGCCGAAGAGGAGCTGCGGGTCCGCATCCTGGCCGCCCGCCAGGCACTCGACGCCCTGGAATCGAGCCTTGCGCACGGGTCGGCGCACCGGCATGTCGCGGCCCGCGCGGTTCAGGACTCCCCGGAGGCGCTCAGCCACCGCTGAGGGTGCGCGAGCCGGTCCGGCGCCCCGGGGAGTACCGCATGCTGATCAGGCGTCGGAGGAGTGCGACCCCCAGGTGGCCCGGACCAGCGCGCGTTCCGTGCCGGCCAGGTAGACCGCGGTGGCGAGCCAGGCGCGGGCGTAGCGGTCCGGGGCGGGGTCGGTGATGCGGCCGAAGACGTCGCGGGAGCGACGGTCGGCCTCCGCCGTGAGCGCGGCCGACAGATCGGCGGCCCCCCGGAACCCACTGCGCCGCAGCGCCGCGCCCCCGCCGTTCCGGTCGCCGTCGCGGGCCGGCTCGGCGACCGCGCGGCGGCCTCCGGAGACGGCGACCTCGACGAGCCGCCGCAGCCGCCACAACGGGGCCTCGGCGAGCGGATCGGCCGGGACCCCGGCCGGACCGTCCACGGCGGGCAGGGCGTCCGGCGGCGGGAAGTACGCGCCCTGGAGACGGTCGTAGCCCAGATCCGCGTGGCCCTGCCACTCGTCCGGCAGCCGCAGCGTCGCCTCGGTGTCCGGGACCGGACCGATCGCGAGCGGGCGGAGCGTGGCCGCGCGGTCGGGTTCGAGGCGGCCGAGCACCCGTAGCCGCAGACCGGGCCGGGCGGCCAGCTGACGGAAGTTGGCGGTGTGCGCGAGGTCGGGGTGGCCGTTGGCCGGGGTCAGGCGGACGAGGAGGCCCTCGCCGTCCGGTTCCCCGGAGCGGGACACCTCACGGGCGAGCAGTTGGTCGCCCGCCGCGCCGACCAGGACCAGATCGCAGCCGATCAGCCTGCGCGCCGCCTGCTCGGCCTGCTCCGGGTCCGCCCCCGGGGCGACCGAGAGCCGTTCGGCGGCCGCCTCCGCCAAGGGGCGGGCGAAGAGCGCGGCCAGCGGACCCGACGTCCAGGCGAGCCCGGCGAGCGGAGTCGCCCGGACCCCCTTGCCGGAGCCGAGCCGGCCGTCCGGGGAGAGCGTGGCCCCGGAGATCAGCAGCCCGCCACGGGAGAGCCCCGCGTGGTCCAGGGTGCCGGAACCGAGCGCGACGGGGGCCTTGGCGGCACCCCGGGCGCGGGCCGGGCCTCCCGGCTTGACGTCGGCGAGCGAGAACCACTCCCCGTCGTCGGAGACGAGATGGGTGACGACCCCGCCGTAACCGGTGGCCGAGATCACCGGCTCCCGGCACACCCCGTGCACCCGCAGACCGCCGCCCGGCCGGTACGCGCGCCGGGCGGTGCCGACGAGGGCCGGATCCGGGTTCGCCGCCGCCAACAGGCCGGTGGTGAGCAGCAGTTCGCGTACGTTGGCGACCAGGTCGGCGAGCCGGTGCCCGTCGCGCCGGGCCCGCGCCCCGCGCAGTCCGCGCACCACCCGCAGGGCCGCCGCCTCGGCGCGGTGCAGCCCGGCCAGCCGGGCGGTGTGCGCCGCCCGCAACAACTCCGCCTGCGGCACCGCCCCCGCCGCCGGGACGCCCGCGGCGAGCACGGCGGCGGTGGCCGCCCAGAGGGCGTTCGCGGCGGAGATCTGGGCGGGGGTGGGGGGTTGGGCGCCGCCGGTTCCACCGGTCTCGCTGGTGCTGACAACTTCGGTGTCCGCAGCTCGACTTGTGCCTTCGGGGGGTGCGGCGGCCTCACTGGAGCCCGGTGTGCCCGTTGCCGTCGCCGTGTCCGCTGCCGGTGAGCCGTCGGCCGATGGCTCCGGCTCCGCCTCGGCGGCGGTCGCGAGTGTGTCGGCGTCGGCCACCGGGCACGCGCTCAGCACGGCGGCGCGGTGCAGACAGCGGGGTGCGAGCAGACAACCGCACACCGCCCGCTCGGCGTCGGTGACCGCGCCCGAGGGTCCGGGCGTGAGCGTCACCTCGGCGTCCTCGCCGCACCGGACGCGCACGGTGTCGCCGTCGACCGTGACGGGCAGCGCCGCGTACGACTCGACCGCTGCGTCCAGCTTCTTGCGCAGCCGGGAGGTCAGACTCTCGACGGCGGCGGCCACCACATCGGGGGCCACCGGGGGCAGTTCGGCGTTCATCGGGTCTCTCCGCGGAGCCGGTCGCCCACCCAGCGGGCGAGGGCGAGGGGACTGAGGGCGGCGACCGGCATCCCGGCCGCGACGAGCTGCTGGGCGACGGGCACCGAGTAGCGCGGGGTGCCGGTGTCGTCCAGGGCGGCGCAGCCCATCAGATGGACCCCGGACCCGGCGAGGGCGCGGACCTCGCCGAGGAGACCGCCGAGCGGGTAGCCCTCCTCGAAGTCGCTCACCACGACCACGAGGGTCCGGCTCGGCACGGTCACCAGCGAACGGGCGTGCGCGAGCCCCGCCGCGATGTGCGTACCGCCGCCGACCTTCACCTCCAGGAGCAGCGACAGCGGATCGTCCACCCGGTCGGTCAGATCGATCACATCGGTCGAGAACGCCAGGAAGTGCGTCGACAGCGTGGGCACACCGCCCAGGACGGCCGCGGTCAGCGCCGACCAGATGACGGAGGCCTCCATCGACCCGGACACGTCGACGACCAGGATCAGCCGCCAGTCCGCCTCCTTGCGGGACCGAGTGCTGAACACCGGCCGCTCCGGTACGACCACGGTCCGGCCGTCCGCCGTACGGTGACTGCTCGCCAGGTTGGCCCGCAGGGTGCGCGGCAGGTCCAGCCGGCCGCCGGGGCGGCGGGTCGGGCGCGGGGTGGCCAGACCGGTGAGCGCGGGGCGCATCCGGGTGGCGAGTTCCTTGGACAGTTCGTCCACCAGCCGCCGTACCAGCGGGCGCAGCCTGGCCAGTTGCTGTTCGGGCATCCCTCCGGCGAGGTTCAGCACGGAGGTCAGCAGATCGACGGACGGGCGTACGGACTTGGGGTCCAGCTCGGCCAGTACGTCTCTACGGCCCTGGTCGGCGGCGCGTGCCAGCACCTCCTCGCGGACCTCCGCGCCGAACAGCGCGTCCAGTTCGTCGGCCCACTCACGGGCCGTCGGGAACGATGCCTCCTGGCCGCCGCCCTGCCCCTGGCCACCGCTGCCCCGGCCGAGGTCGTCGGCCCCCTCGCCCCGGCCGGTGCCGTACAGCTCGTCGAGCGCGTGCGCGTAACGACGGGCCCCCTGCGGCAACTTCTCGCTCTCCCGACCGAGCAGCAGGCGCCAGCGGTCGGTGGGGGCGAGGTGGAGCGGGGTGGGGGAGGGGGACGCGGGTGCGGGGGCTTCGGCGGCCTCGGGGGCCTTGCCGGGGTCGGTGGTCGCGGGCCCGGCTGTGGCTTCCGGCTCGGTGGTCTCGGGGTCGGTAGGCCCGGCGAGGGGTTGCGCCACCGGGGGGAGCCCTGGGGCGGTGTTCGAGCCGTCCGAGGTCTCGGGGAGCCCCGAGGTGCCCGCTCCGGTCCGCAGGCGCAGTGCGTCGAGCGCCGCCAGGCCCGCCGTGTCCGCCGCCGTCCAGAGGACGAGCAGCGCCGGTGAGGCGGTGAGGGACAGGTCGAGGCGGTCGCCGAGGCGTTCGGTGACCGTGCTGAGCAGCCGGTCGCGGCCCGCCGGGGTCAGGGTGTCGAAGCCGCCGCGCAGGGCGGGCAGCCGGTCCAGGAAACCCTGGTCGGTGAGCGTGTCGACACGGTCGAGCAGCGGGTCCAGCGCGGTCGGCGCGGACTGGAGCAGCGGGGCCGCCGCGCTGAGCAGGCCGGTGAGCCGACGGGCGAGCGCGAGGCGGCTGTCGGGCCCGGTGGCCGTGTCGATCCAGCCGGCCGCACGCGCCCCGAGGGTGTCGGCGCCGTCCAGGTCGAGCAGCACCCGGGCGGCCAGGGCGGCCCCCTGGACCAGCGGGGAGCCGGTGCGCGCCAGCGTGCCCAGGGCGTCGTCCATGCGCAGACCGAGGCGGTGTTCGCCGGCCCGCGAGGCGAGCGCGACGAGCGCGGCGGCGTCCTCCGGCTGGTCGCTGCCCGCGAGTCCGGGCAGTGCGCGGACGGCCGCCTCCAGCAGGTCGACGGCCAGTTCGGCGGCCGACCGCCTGCCCTCGGCCGTGGTGCCGGGCAGATGGCCCCGGCGCAACGCCTCCAACAGGTCCAGCGCTTCCAGCAGTTCGGGGAGCGTGGCCGCGGCGGGCAGCACGGCGGCGGCGTCGGCCAGCCGGTCGGCGACCAGCACGGGCAGATCGCAGCGGGCCGCCGCCCGCAGCCCGGCGAGCACCAGGGCACAGGTGGGCCCGCCGTCCGCCGACTCCCGGCGGAAGGTCTCCCGCAGGGTGCCCTCGGCCGCCAGGGCCGCGGTCACGCCTCGGATCCCGGCCAGGTCGAGCCGTACAGGGACCGCGGGCGTCCACGACAGCCGCCACCGGGTGGTGAGCGCCGTACCGTCGCCCGTGCCGGCCACCTCGACGGCCTCGCCGTAGCCCGCGCCGCACACCGCGAGGCGCTGGAGCAGGATCTCGCGGCGGCCGTCGAGGGCGGAACGGAGCGGGTCGAGCCGGAGTTCGCGCGAGGCCGGTTCGTCCGGGCCGGGCAGCCGCAACGCGGACAGCTCCGCCTCCACGGACGGGCCGAGACCGGAACGCGGGGTGCCCGGCGCGATCCGGCCCCGGTCGGTGCCGACGAGGACCACGTCGAGCGCGCGGGCCAGGGCCCGGCCCCGGCCGAGCGGCTCGCCCTGGCCCATCACGGTGGTCAGCGCCTCCAGGACCTCGCCCCGGCCGGGGGCCGCGAGCCCCCGGATACTGGCCAGGTCGCCCGCCATCCGCAGGGTCTCCGTGGCCTCACCGGTGCCCGCGGTGTGCCCGGCCGCGCGCAGTTCCCGGCACACGTCGGTGATCGCCCGCGCGGCGGCGCCGTACAGCAGCCCGGGGTCGCCCCCGGCCGTGAACACCGCCTGTTGCCAGCGCGGGTCCCGGATGCCCGCCGGGTACCCGGAACGGGAGTCCAGCAGATCGAAGGCGTACGGGACGAGCGAGGTGACGACCGGCGGCCGCTCCCCGACGAGACCCGCTCCCCGGGCCCCGGCCACGGAGCCGCCGCCCGCACGCGGAGCCGACACGGTGCTGCCCACGCCGGACGACTCCGTGCCGCCCGAACCATCCGAACCACCCGAGCGGCCCGAACCATCCGAACCACCCGAGCGGCCCGAAACACCCGAACCGCCCGCGCCGGCCGAGTCGTTGCCCACGCCGGTCACGCCGGTCACGCCGGTCACGCCGGTGATGGCGGTCACGTCGGTCGCGCCGGATACGCCAATCGCGCCGGTCACGCCGGCAACGTCCGTCAGCGCCGGGGCGTGGAACGCGCCGATCACGGCCGCGACCCGGCGTCCGCCCGTCGCCGCGCGGGCGATCGTGTCCCGCATGTGCGCCTCACGGGCCAGGTCCACCGACGGCACCCCGCCCGCCGACTCGGCGTCGCGCCGCAACGCCCACCCCACCCCCAGCGCCGCCCGCCGGATGGCCTCGGGCGCACAGCCGGGAGCGAGTACCTCCACACACCGGTCCCACAGATCGTCACCGTCCCGCCCGGACCCGGCGGCGGTGAGCGCCGCCGCGAAGGCCGTGGGCGCGGCGACGGCGGTGCCTTCGGCGGCCACGCTTCGGGTCTCCACGACTGGGCCGGAGCCGTCCCCGCCCGCTGCCGCGCGGTCGGTCGTCGTGGCGCCCGAGGGATGCGAGTCCGCCGACGCGAGGCCGGCGCCCGGCGCCGCCGACGCGCCGCCCGTGTCCGGGGGTGTCCCAGGACTGCCCGTACCGGCCCCCGAGCGGTTCGCGGTGTCCCCCGGCCCCCTTCGGCCCGCCATGTCCCCGTCCCCGTCCGCTCCCGGCCGGTCCACGCTCACCCCCGCCCGGGGCAGCGTCCACGCCGGGTCCGACATCGGCAGGTCGCAGCAGATCACCTCCACACCCCGCTCCCGGGCCCAGCGGAGGGCGGCGAGTTCGGGGGAGAAGTCGGCGAAGGGGTAGAAGCCGAGTCGGCCCCCCTCGCTCGCCCCGGCGAGGGCGACCGGCGCGAGGGTGCCCGGGGCGGCGAGGTGGGGCAGCCAGTGCTGGAAGTCGGCCGGCAGCTCCACGCAGACGACATCCGCGCCGGAGGCGTCCAGCAGGGCGGGTACGGCCGCGGCCAGGGCCGGGCTGTGGTGCCGTACCCCCAGCAGATACGGCGCCGCCGAGTCGGCGAGCGCCGTGACGGCCGCCCGCGGTTCCTGAGTGGTCGTCACCGAAGGTTCTCCCGCAGGTCCCAGAGGCGGCGCCACATCGCCGAGCCGTCCTCGGCGCGCCGGCGCACCGGACCGTCCCAGTAGCCGAGCAGCCGGGCGTGGTCGGCCGGGTCGTCCTTGCGGACCACGCCCAGCAGGTGCCCGGGGACCAGGTCGAGCGCGTCCCCGCCCGGCAGATACGCGGCGGCCACCCCGAGGGAGGCGGCCACCTGCACGGCCTCGGCGGTGGACATCACCGTGCCGGGCCGCTCCACGTCCCAGCCCTCGGCGGAGCGCCCCTCGCGCAGATCACGGAAGACGGTCACCAGTACGTCGAGCACCGCGTCGTCCACCCCGAACGCCGCGCCCGCCCGCTGCACGGCCGCCTCCGCCTGCCGCCGGACCAGGGCCGTCTCGGCGTCGACGTCCGCGATCGGGTGCACGGTCTCGAAGTTGAAGCGGCGCTTGAGCGCGGCCGACATCTCCGAGACGCCCCGGTCGCGCAGGTTGGCCGTGGCGATGACGGTGAACCCGGGCACGGCCGGGACCTGGGCGTCGTCCGTGCCGGACAGCTCGGGCACGCTCACCCGGCGGTCGGACAGGATCGACACCAGGGCGTCCTGCACCTCGGGCAGACAACGGGTGATCTCCTCCACCCGCGCCACCCGGCCGGAGCGCATCGCGCCGAGCACCGGGGAGTCGACCAGCGCCTGCGGGGTCGGGCCCTGGGCCAGCAGCAGCGCGTAGTTCCAGCCGTAGCGGAAGGCGTCCTCGGTGGTGCCCGCGGTGCCCTGCACGGTGAGCGCGCTGGTGCCGCACACGGCGGCCGCCAGCAGCTCGGAGAGCATCGACTTGGCCGTACCGGGCTCGCCGACGAGCAGCAGCCCGCGCTCACCGGCGAGGGTGACCACGCACCGCTCCACCAGGGCCCGTTCGCCGACGAACTTGGGGGCGATCACCAGTTTGTCGGGCAGCGTCTCGTGCGGCTTGGCCAGCTTCAGGGTCTCGCCGCCGCTGCCGCAGACGAAGGTGACCACGGAACGCGGGGTCAGCCGCCAGCCGGGCGGGCGGGGGCCCTCGTCATGGGCGGCGAGGAAGGCGAGTTCGGTGGCGTGGCGCTCCTCGGCGGGCAGGGTCTGCCGGGCCGGAAGAGCCGTCGCCGTATCGGTCGCGGTCATGAATGTCCTTGCTGAATAGGTCAGTTGATCGGTCGGTAGATCGGTAGATCGGTAGGTCCGTAGGTCTGTCGGCCGTTCTTGGCAGCCGCAGCCGCAGCCGCAGCCGCAGCCGCAGCCGCAGCCGGAGCCGGAGCCGGAGCCGGAGCCGGAGTTGCAGCCGCAGCCGAGGCCCGGGGCCGGGGGCGCCCGTCGCGGGGCGCCCCCTTGTTCCCCCGGCTGCTCAGCGGCGGCGCCCCCGCCGCACCTTCAGCTCCTCGAACCGGGGCGTGTCGCCGTCCTGGATCCGCTGCCACGCCCTGCGGTACAGCGCGGCGGGCGGTTCGGCCGGCACGATCACGCCGAACGTGGCGTGCTCGTCGGTCATCAGCGCGTCGTACAGCGGCAGCTTCCACCGCTCCAGCGGCAGCCGCGGCGCCTTCGGGTCGAGCCAGGCGCCGGGCAGGAACAGCGAACGCCCGGCCCGGGTGCGGCTGGCCTCCACCACCAGCTCGCCCGCGGCCAGTTCGGCACGGGCCGCCTTGAGCCGGGCCGGCTTCCACCCGGTCCAGCGGGCCGTCATCCGGTCCGTCGGGTCGGGCATGGCGAGCAGCATCAGATACAGCGTGGCGGCGTCCTCACCGAGGCCGTACTCCTTCGCCACCTCCGTCACCAGCTCGGGCACGGAACGGCTCGGGTCCTGCGGCCACCAGGTGCCGTCCTTGTCGCGCTCGCCCGCCACCGGGTCGCCCGGATCGGCGAGGAGATCCCCGTACGGCGTGGAGCGGGCCAGGCGCAGGGCCACCTCGGCGGCGTAGGGCCGCTGGTCGTCGATGCGCAGGGCCGGCAGATACGGGTCCTCGCCGGCCTCGTCGAGCAGCGCGACCCGGATGCCCGGCGCCGGCTGGTCGTCCTGGGTGGCCAGGACCACCGCGCCGTACCGCTCGTAGCCCTCGCCGACCTCGGTCGGGGTGCCCGCGGTCTTCCGGAACGCGGGGAGCCCGATGTACCGCCCGAGGTCCAGCACCAGCCCCGGGTGGGCCAGCCGCTCGCGTACGGCGGTGAGCGCGGTCGGCAGCCCGGACCGGAGCGGGTCGCCGGCGGGCAGCCGGTGGGCGAGCCAGGCGGCGAGGCCGACCGAGCCGACCAGCGTGTCCGCGGTGAAGCCGACCGCGTCGTCGCCGACGGGCTTGACCCGGTCGCCGTCGACCGCCCACTCCAGGTCCCGGTGGAGCCGGGGCTCGTCCGCCGGGAAGAGCAGCGCGGGCAGGGCGCTCCGCAGGCCCCACGCGGAATGCTTGACCGCGCGAGAGGCGTCGGCGAGCAGCTCCTCGGGGATCGACCTCCGCCTGCCCACCTTGCTGTTCCAGACCTCCGCCGCAGCGGCCACGTCCGGGCCGTCGGTCCACAGCCGGGCGGGGTCGGCGGGCAGCAGCGCGCCCACCACGGCGGCGCGGATCCCGCCGTCGACACCGCGCAGTTCGTCCTTGGCGACGGCGGCCGGCGCGAGCTTGACGCCGATGGCGTTGCGGGTCTCGGTGGTCAGGAACGAGCGCTCGTACGTGTCGACCTGCGGCAGTCCGGCCACGATCAGCCGGGCCGTCGTCTCCGTGACCCCGGTGAGCCGGGCGAACTCCGCGGCGGCCTCCGGGAACCAGGGCGCCGGGCCGCGCTCGGCCGGCTCCGCGAGGAACGCGTCGAGCAGCGCCGCCCGCCCCTCCCCGCCCGGCGTGGAGGACGCGACGAGCGTGTACGGCTCGGGTGTCTCGAACCGCTGGGCCGGGTCGTGGAAGAGCCCGGTGAACGTGCAGCCCTCGTTCTCGTCCGGGTAGGTGCGCTCCATGAGGGCGACGAAGGCGCCGCCGCCCAGCGGCAGCAGTCCGTGCCACTCGCCGTCGCGCCACTCGCCCGACGGGGCGCGCAACTGCGCGGCGGGAAGCTTCAGGACCACCTTGCGCCACCGCTCGGACTGGGCACCGACCCCCAGCCCCAGGGTCCGGAACCGGTCGAGCAGGGTGCGCAGCGCCTCCCGGTGCTCCTCCGTGGTGGTGCCGGCCGCCGCCCGGAAGGCGATGGCCGCCGCGCGGTCGGCCAGCGACACCAGATCCAGTTCCCCGGTCGGCAGCTGCGGCCCGTCGAGGTGCAGCCGTACGGTCCGCTCCTCCGGTACGGCGGTGTCCGGGAGCAGTCCGGCGGCCCGGGTCATCGCGCGCAGGGCGCGGAAGAGGGCGTCTCCCTCGTCCTTGCGGTTCCAGTAGCGATACCGCTCCGGGACACCGAGACCGCTCAGCGCGTCCTGGAGCACGGAATCGGCGGGACCGGCCGGTCCCTCCGGCTCCTCCACACCCTGGTCGAGCGCCCGGGTGAGCCGGGCGGACGCCTCGTCGAGGACGGCCTGCTGGGCGGCTGCGTGCCGTACGACGCCGGCGATGCCCGCGACGAGCGCGTCGTCCGTGACCGGCAGGATCGCCCGGATCTCCTGGAGCAGCGCGGCCCGGTCGCCCTTGCCCTCCGCTTCCTTCTTGATCTCCTGGGCCGCCGCCGACAGCAGGGCCGCCGTCGTGTCCTGGTCGACGCGGCGCAGAGCGGCGGAACCCTTGGGGTCGCGGGCCGTCATGCACTCCCAGAACTGCACCGGCGGCAGCAGCAGCGTGCCCTCACCGAAGACGCCCGGGGTGCGGTCGATCTTCGCGGTGGAGGTGACGACGCCGTCCGTGTCGACGATCTCCATCTGCCAGCCGTTGCGGACGACGGCACGCGCCCGGTCGTCCCCGGGGAACACCAGCAGCGCGGCCGGCGTGCCCCGCTCGGCGGGCAGGGTGACGGTGTGTCCGGCCAGGTCCTCGGTGCGCCGGGAACCGTCGGGCAACTGGATCGTACGGATACCGAGCACGCCGTCCACGGGCGCGGAGGCCGGCGCGTGGCCGAGGGTCGGGGAGGGGCCGAGCCAGCCGCTTTCGTAGGTGCTGCCCTCGGGGGCGTCGTGCAGCGCGTCGGCGAGGAAGGCGGGCATGCTCATCCGGCCGCGCTTGTTCGTCACCGGGTCGTACTCGTAGAGCCCGTGGGTGTCCCGCTCGCCCTCCGCGTGCCACACCCAGTACGAGGCGCCGTCGAACAGCAGCCACTGCTCGTCGGGGATCGTGGTGTCACCGGGGTGCAGCACGCCCGCGCCGGTGGCCCGGCCGCCGCCCGGCAGGGCCACGGTCGTCCGGAGGTTGCCCCGGTACCAGTCCATCTGCGTGCTCCGGGTGCCGCCCGGGCCCTCCATGGTCTGCGGCTGGTCGGCGCGGGTGTGCCAGTAGCCGCGCAGGCCGCCGCCGCGGGAGCGCCAGTAGACGAGCAGTTCGCCGTCCACGTGGTGGAAGCCGGGGTCGCCCCACTTGTCGTCCGCCGGGATACGCAGGTCGTGGGTGAGGAGGGTGCCGTCCGCGCCGATCACCCGGGCCTGGGCCTCGCCCGCCACGACGAGGTGCGGCCAGGCGTCGGCGACGACGATGTCCTCGACGTCCTTCTTCGGGACGAGGGTGGCGGTCGCGTCCTCCCAGGCGGGCCAGCCCAGTTCGTCGAAGAGCCCGGCGCGCAGGGTGCGGCGCAGCACCGGCGCCAGATCGGTGGCGACGGCCGCGCGGACCTCGTCCTCGGCGAGCGCCAGCGCCTCGGCGGGCAGCCACTTCAGCCGGCCGAGCGCCTCGGGCAGCTGCGGTAGACCCACGGCGGCGAACCGCCGGACGACCCCGCGCACCCACTCCGCCAGCAACGGGCGCCCGCCCGGCGACGCGGCCAGCGCCCGGATCGCCCGCAGCCCGTCGGTGTCCCTGCTGAACCGGTCCGCGCCGCGCCGGAACGCCTCGTGGAACCGGGCGTCGGCGGACAGCGACAGCAACTCGCGATGCCCCTCGCCCCGGGCCCACTGCTCCAGCGGCAGCGCCGTGTTCCGGACCGGGGCGGCCACCGGCACGTCCAGGGACAGCAGCAGGTCCATCAGATCGATGTCGTGTGTCACCGACAACTCGCGTCCGGCCGTGGTCAGTTCGGCACGCAACACCTCCACCGCGCGCTCCACCAGCGGGTACAGCTCCGGCATCCGAGTGGCGCTGTTCCAGGATCGCGCACGCTCCCGGAACCTCAGGAACCGCTCCAGCCAGCCCGCCGTACCGTCGTGCGGACGCTGCTCCGCGGGCAGCGCGGAGTCCCACAGCCCCGCCGTGGCACCGCAGGCCTCCAGCATGTCCAGCCACATCGCGGGCATGTCGTCGTCGTAGGACGAGGGAAGCGTGTCCAGCAGGATGCCGCGCACCTTCGGCTCACGCTTCGCGAGCGCCACCAGCGCCGAACGGTGGCCCTTCCACCAGCCGGCCGCCGCGCGCAGCGTGGACGGCAGGGCCAGCAGCTCGGCCAGATAGTCCTGTTCGGTGCGGTCCGCGTCCCGGCCGGCGGCGCGGGCCAGCCTGCGCAGGTCGCCCGCCATCTGCGCCGACGGCGGCAGACCGCCCGCCGTGCGACGCAGGCACAGCTTGGTGAAGCGCCGCAGCGCCTCCTCGGCCGGGACCCGCGCGGCCAGTTCCTTCGCGTACGCCGACAGCACCTTCACCGGGAGCGCGCCGGCCAGCGCGAACTCCAGGAACACGGCGTCGAGCCGCTCCTCCTCGACGACCAGCCCGTGCTCCGCCTCGGCCTTGCGGGCGCGGGTGAACAACTGGGCCGCGTAGGTGGCGTTCTCCTCGGCGATGAACACCCGCCCCGCCTGCTCGAAGAAGGTCGGCAGGAAGTGCGGCACCGATGCCGCCAGCCGCAGGCCCAGCTCCAGATAGGCGTCCATCGCCGCCTTCGGCTTGGACTTCACCTGCCGGGCCGCCTTCTCCAGGTCCGGCACGATCCCCAGCGCGTGGTGCCCGTCCGCCGGGTGGTGCACCAGCACCCACTCGGGGAAGCCCAGCGACTGCCGCAGCCCCAGCCCCACGACCTCCGGCTCCGCGTCCTGCTCCAGACCGAGGAACCCGGCGGCCAGATCCTCCGCCGCGCCCAGTTCCCCGGCGACCAGCCGCACCACCACCCGGTCGTCCAGGCCCGGATGACGGTACGTCCGCGCGGTCAGCGGCACCGCCCGCTCCCCGGCCCCCTCGATGTCCGGCGGCAGCACCCCGCCCGCCGCCAGCAGTTCCCCGTACGACACCTCGGTCCCCCCGCTCGACACGTCAGTCCCCCCGCTCATGCGTCCTTGCCCTCCTCGATCACACGCCCCGCGTACAGCGCCGCCGCCATCCGCATCCCCTCCGACCAGGCCACCGGGCCCACCTCGCCCAGCGGCAGGGCGCGGCCGTCCGCGTTCTGCCAGGTGAGGGTGCCGGTCTCCACCTCGTCGTCGTAGTACGGCTCCCCGATCCACACGGAGGCCTCGACGGTGCGCTCGCCGTCCCGGATCCGGGCGGTGGCGTACCCGCCGGAGACGCGGTACCCCAGCGAGGTGGCGCGGGCGGCGAGCGCGAAGCGGGAGCGGTACTGGCCGCCGGAGAACTCCCGTACCTGGGTGGCCTTGGCCGCGAGGTCGTCCGGCCGCCGCCAGGTCGCCCGGTGTATCTGCTCGACGCGCTGGACGATGCCCAGTTCGGCCGCGAACTCCCGGATGTCGTCCAGGTCCGGCAGCAGCACGGGGTGCGGCAGGGTCACCGTACGCGGGGAGAGGCGGACCGTCTCACCGTCGAGGTTGACGATCCGCAGCTCGCCGGAGTCGGTGGCGCCGCGCAGGAAGCCCACCTCGTCCGGGTCGTCGCCGACCACGGCGAGGTCGCGCAGCGCGGTCTGCCAGGCCTCGTCCGGCCACACCCGGGCCAGCAGGCCGGTGGGCACGGGCAGTGACGACACCATCCAGGTGTCCACCTGGGTGACGCACGCCGTCGCGTGCCGATCCAGCCATTCGGCGAACCGGCGCAGCCGGTCCACCTCCGGGTGGTCCTTCAGCGCCTTCGGCAGCGACTTCAACTGCCGTCCCGCCGCCCGGCCCGAGGTGGCCCGTGCGGCCACCCGCCCCTCCACAAGAGCGACTTCGTACCCGTCGCCCGCCGACAGCCAACCCACGAACCCCAGCCCTCCGCGTCAATTCCACCAGAAGAAAGCACAGTTCAGCCGGGGGATCCCGGCCCAGGTGCGATCATGTGCGGAACGCTAGCGGCAGCCACTGACAATCGGTCCGGGTACCTCCCCGCGCACCCCCGCGACGCACCGGAGAACCCCGGCGGCGAGCGGGCACGCGAGAGAAGACCCCTCCGGCGTCCGCCAAGCCAATCGAAGCGGGAACGCCGGCGCATCCGTAGACCTACGTAACCGAAGTACGTACTACCGGCCAGTCACCGGCCCCGAACGCCGTAGGCCCGGGGTGCTCACCCTCCGCAGTGGCACACGGTTCAGAACTGCTTTGCGACCTCACCCCTCAACCGATCCCGCTCCGCAGCCCGTCCAGCAGCCGGTCCAGTGCCGCCGCCGACTGCTCCAGGGCCTCCGGGTCCGTCGACCTGGCCAGCCAGAGCGCCGCCTCGTTCATCGCGCCCGACAGGAGGCGGGCCAGCGGCTCGACCGGCTGATCGGCGATGATCCCGGTGTCGACGAGGAGGGCGAGGGCCGCGGTGAGATGCCGGGCGGAGGACCGCTCGTCCATGGCCCGCCACTCGTCCCAGCCCAGCACGGTCGGCGCGTCCACCAGCAGGACGCGGCGCATGGCCGGATCGGAGCCGGCGGCCAGGAAGGCGCGGCAGCCGGCCCGTAGCTGCTCCCACGGGTCGTCGTGCCGCCCGGCGGCCTCCGCGACCCGCTCGCCGAGTTCCCCCTGCGCCTCGGCGACCACGGCCCGGAAGAGCCCCGCCTTGCTGCCGAAGTGGTGGTAGGCCGCGCCCTTGGTGACGCCCGCCGCGCGGGCCACGTCGGCGAGCACCACGGCGTGATAGCCGTCGGCGGCGAACCGCCGTCGCCCCTCGGCCAGCAGCGCCCGCCGCGTCACCGCGCGCTGTTCGGCCCTCGTCGATGCCATCGGTGCCGCACCCCTTCCCTTCGCATACCCCAGGTATGTTAGCGTCCCCCTATCGCATACCCGGGGTACGTGAAGCGGGCGTACGCCCGCTCGACAAGCCGACTGGTACGTCAGCCTCCACCGCCCGGACGCGCCGCGGGGCGAGCCCCCTCGCCGGCGGACCGCTGACCTCACCAGGGTCCGGTCAGGCGCACGCTCCCGCCGACCGGGCCCGGGTCACCACTTGACGGCCGGAAATCGGCGGATGGCCGAGAAGCCCCGCCCCGCACGGCGGCGTGGGGCCGGCCCACAAGGTGAACTACGCGCCATTACCGTCCCGTCCGCAGCACGGGCCGGACCGGCATCACCCACCTCCTCCGCACCCCCCGTCACATCGCGGTTACCGTGCGCTGATGTGGGCGCTGGGGTCGCCGCCACGGATTCACCGCAGTGCCTTCACTCGCCGCACACTTCCGGCCGAGCGGCATCCGGCCGGTCCCCGTCGGGGCAGACGGCGCGCTCGGCGGATGCCTAGCCTCCCGGCCCATGCGATCACCACTGATGAGACGCTTCGGCCTCGGTGCCGTCCTGGCCCTCGCCCTCGCCGTGTTCGGCATGGCGCCCAGTGCGAGCGCGGTCGCCGCGGCACCCGCGGAGCTGACGTTCACCACCAGCAGTGCCACCACCACGCCCGGCGGCACGGTCGACGTGTCGATGACGATCACGAACAGCCACACCTACGACGTCTGGTTCGTCTACCAGACCATCGAGCCGACCTGGCTGACCAACCAGCGTCCCGACCTGAAGTACTCCTTCACCGGCTGCAGCCTCGCCACGGCCGCCGGCGCCACCCCCTGCTCCGGGACCGGCCCCGCCAACCTCGGCACCAACTACGGCGCCACGATCCCGCCCGGCCAGAGCCGTACGGTCACGCTGACGCTCCAGGTCGCCGCCGACTCCGGCTGCAACGGCAACATCGGCTTCTACTCGTACTTCTACGCCGAGTTCAGCGACAGCACGAACGTCAGCGGCGGCCCGGTGTACACCCCCGAGACCCGGGTGCTCTGCGCCTGACGGTCCGCCGGGAAGATGGACGGCCGTGACGGGAGTGACCTGAAATGATCTGCGATCGGGCTTCCGTCATGGTCTGGACCACTGGCGAACGATTTCGCGGGCCCGGACGGTCCGCCGGTACGCCCCGCAGGGCCCGGACCAGCGCGCCGGGCCCTCGCGGTCCTCGGGCGCCACGCCCAGGGGCGGATGAGAAAACGTCCAATTCGGTTCCAGATTCGCTCAGTTGGACACCTGCGCTTTTCCGTCATGTTTCGCTGCATGACCACGAAAGCCACACACAGACACCACTATGTGACGCGACGGATGCGTCGACGACTGGGTTCTGAGGGGGACGCCGGCGTCACGCAAGGGGTGTGTCCGCTCCAGGGGGTGTCGCGAAGCACCCCCTGAGAGGCGTGCTCATCCCTGCCCGGGGAGGGGACTTCACCGCATGAAGCGGACCTTACGCAGCACCGTGCTCACGGTGGGCGCGCTCATCGCCGCGCTCGGCCTGCCGGCCGGCCCGGCACAGGCCGACGACACCACACCCCGTATCGACCTGCGCGTCCTGGTGGTGAGCGACGGCGGCCCGTCGACGGACGCGATAGCCGCCGAACTCACCGAGGCCGGCACGCCGTACACCGAGATCGACCTCACCAGCGCCGACCGGCCCGTCATCGACGCGGGCTTCCTCGCGGACACCGTCGACGACCGGCCGCGCGCCAAGTTCCAGGCCGTGGTGCTGCCCAACGACAACCCGTTCCCGGCCGGTTCGGCGGAGATGGCGGCGCTCGCGACGTACGAGCAGACGTACGCGATCCCCCAGGTCGACGCCTACACCTACGCGCGTCCAGAAGCCGGTTTGCAGTATCCCGTGTACGGCGGCTACTCCGGCAGCCTCGACGGCGCCGAGGCCCAGGTGACCGACGCCGGGCAGGCGGGCCCCTTCGGCTACCTCGACGGCGCGGTGCCTTTCGAGGACAACGACCCGGCCATCGGCGAGAGTTACGCCTACCTGTCCAGACCGGTGGCGGGCGCCGACTTCACCTCCTACGTCGACGCGGCGATCCCCGGCCAGTCCACGCGCGGCTCGCTGGTCGGCGAGTACCGGCACGACGGGCGCCGCGAACTCGTCGTCACCTTCGTCTACAACCAGTACCAGCAGCAGTTCCGGCTGCTGGCCCGCGGCATCGTCGAGTGGATGACCGGCGGCGTGCACCTGGGCGCGTCACGGAACTACTTCGCCGTACACGTCGACGACGTCTTCGCCGCCGACGACCGCTGGAACACCGAACTCAACTGCACCCCGGGCGACGTCGACTGCACCGACCCGAACGTGGAGCCCGACCCCATCCGCATGACCCCGGACGACGTCGACCACGCCACCGCCTGGCAGACCGAGCAGAACTTCACCCTCGACCTCGCGTACAACGGCGCCGGCAGCGTCGACCACCGCGAGGACAACAACGGCGACGACGCCCTCACCGACAAGTTCGTCGCGGACCGGAACCAGTTCCGCTGGATCAACCACACCTACTCGCACCCCTTCCTCGGCTGCGTCCAGGACACCAGCGTGGTCCCCTGGAAATGCGCGACCGCCGCGGACGGCTCCACCCGGTGGGTCAGCCGGAACGACATCTCCGACGAGATCGCCACCAACCGGGTCTGGGGCGAGAGCGCCGGACTCCCCCTGGAGAACGGCGAGTTGGTCACCGGTGAGCACTCCGGCATGAAGGTGCTCCCGCAACAGCCCGTGGACAACCCCAATCTGGCGCTCGCCCTCGACGACAACGACATCGCCTGGCTCGGCTCCGACAACTCCCGCGAGCCCGCCCAGCGTCAGGTCGGCCCCGCCACCACCGTCCCCCGCTACCCGATGAACGTCTTCTACAACGCGGGCCGGGCCGCCGAACAGGTCGACGAGTACAACTGGATCTACACCAGCCGCGCCCAGGGCGGCAGCGGCATCTGCGAGGACAACCCGGCGACCACCACCTGCCTCACGGCCCCGCTGGACACGGCCACCGGCTACGACGAGGTCATCGTGCCGCTGGAGAAGCGGATCGCCCTCGGCCACGTCCTCGCCAACGACCCGAAGCCGCACTTCATCCACCAGTCGAACCTGGCCGAGGACCGCATCGCCTACCCGGTGCTCGACGGCGTCCTCGACGGCTACGCGGCCCTGTTCGCCGAGAACACCCCCGTGGTCAACCTGCGGATGAAGGACATCGGCACCGAACTCCAGCGCAGGGCCGCCTGGCGGGCCGCCCTCCAGGCCGGCGAGATCACCGCCTACCGCATCGGCGACACCGTCACCGTCGAGGCACCGGACGGCCTGGCGATCACCGCCACCGCGCCCACCGGCACCACCCTCGCCGGTTCCGCCTTCGGGGACGCCTACGCGGGCGCGGTCTCCGGCTGGACCCCGTCCGCGGGCGCCCCCCTGGCCCTCGCCCTGCCGACGTCCGCCGACACCCCGGCCGACGTCACCGGCGAGTCGGCCGAGACCACGGCTCCGGCGCCCGACACCCGCGTCCCCGCAGGCGTCAGCGACAGAGTGCCGTACACCGCGGACAACTGACGACGGCACCCGCCCGTACCCCGTCCCGGCCGCCCGACCGGCGGCCGGGACCGGCAGGGAGTCACCGGAGTCACCGCGATCACCGCGATCACCGGGATCACCGGGATCACCGGGATCACCGGGATCACCGGGATCACCGGGATCACCGGGAACCACCACCCCACACCACGGCCGTGGAGCACACCGATGCCCGTACCCCACGACGCGCGCCGACTCGGCGCGACGCGCGTCACCCTCCTCACCGAAGGCACCTATCCCCACAGTCACGGCGGCGTGAGCGTCTGGTGCGACCAGCTCGTCCAGGGCATGCCCGACCTCGACTTCGATGTCATCGCCGTCACGGGCACCGGGCGGGAACCCGTCGTCTGGGACCTGCCCGCCCATGTGTCCCGCGTGCTGTCCGTCCCCATGTGGGGCGACCCGCCGGAGGGCCGCCCGCCCCGGGGCCGCGCCCGGCAGCGGCTCACCACCGCCTACGAGCGGTTCCTCACCGCGCTGTTGGACCCGGGCGCCGAGAGCGGGTTCGCGCCCGCCCTGTACGAGCTGGCCGACGCGGCGGCGGACCGCACACTCAGCCCCTTCCTGCGCTCGGACCGGGCGATCGCCCTGCTGGCCGCCGTCTGGAACCGCCCCGGCCTCGCCGTACGCGAGGCCCGGCCCACCCTGCACGACGCGCTCACCGCGACCTCCCTGCTGGAACACGCCCTGCGCCCGCTCGCCGCACCGCCACCCGAGACCGGCGTCGCCCACGCGGTCAGCGGCGGGGTCGCCGTCCTCCCGGGCCTCGCCGCCCTCGAACGGCACGGCGTACCCCTGCTGCTGACCGAACACGGCGTCTACCTCCGCGAGCGCTACCTCGGCTATCGCACCGCCCCCTACCGCTGGCCCGTCAAAGCCGTTGTCCTCGGCTTCTTCCGCCTCCTCGCCGAGGAGACCTACCGCAGGGCCGCCCTGATCACCCCGGGCAACCGCTACAACCGGCTCTGGGAGGAACAGGGCGGCGCCGACCCCGAGTCCATCCGCACGGTCTACAACGGCGTCGACCCCGCCGCGTTCCCGCCCGCCGGGCCCGAGCCGGACACGCTCACCCTCAGCTGGGCGGGCCGCGTCGACCCCATCAAGGACCTGGAGACCCTCATCCGGGCCTTCGCCCTCGTCAGGGACCAACTCCCCATCGCGCGGCTGAGGTTGTTCGGCGGCACACCGCGCGGCGGCGAGGCCTACCGCGACCGCTGCGAGGCACTCGCCGCCGAACTGGGCCACGCCGACGCGGTCACCTTCGAGGGCCGCGTCGACGACATCAAGGACGCCTACGCGGCCGGCAACGTGGTGATGCTGTCCAGCATCAGCGAGGGCTTCCCGTTCACCCTGATCGAGGCCATGTCCTGTGGTCGGGCCACCGTCTCCACCGACGTGGGCGGCGTCCGCGAAGCCGTCGGCGACACCGGGCTCGTGGTGCCGCCGCGCGACCCGGAGGCGATGGCGAAGGCCGCTCTGGAACTCCTGGGCGACCCCGCGCGCCGCCGGGCGATGGGCGAGGCGGCACGGCTACGGGTGATCGAACAGTTCACCCTCCGCCAGACCATCGACACCTTCCGCTCCATCTACCTCGAACTGCCCACCCTGGACCGGCAGTCGACCGGCCCCGCGCTCCCGGCGGCGGCACCGGCCCCGATCAGCACGGTGGCCGGATGAGCGGGCCCATGTCACTCGAACCCGGCGGCGTCGAACACGACACCCTCGCCATCCGGCTGGCCGACCGGCGCCGCCCGCGCCGCCGCCCCAGCTGGGCCCTCGGCGACGACACCACCCTCACCATCCGGCTGCCCCACCAGGGCCCCGACGAGGAGGCCGTCAGCGAACTCGCCGCCGAACTCGCCGACCGCGTCGGCCCCGCCGTCCACCCCTACGAGGTCGCCGCCCTGCTGGAGGCCGAGGGCCTGTCCGCCACCCTCATCAAGGACCGGTACGGCCACCCCAACCTGTTCTCGCTCGCCTCGGCGCTCTACGAACGGGTACCCCGCACCTTCCCGGAACCGGCGCCCACCGCCGACCCCTGGCGCCCCGACACCGTCCGCTGCCTCCTGCGGGGCGTGCTCTTCGCCCTGCCCGGCCTCGCCTATCTGCTGACCGCACCCCTGTGGAACCCCGGCGCCCACGCCCCCGCCCTCATCGTCGCCGGACTCGTCTCCTGGGCCTGGGGCCAGGCCCTCGGCCACCGCGCCCACCTGCGGATGGCGACCGGACGCCACGAGGCCGGCCGTACGCTCCTGACCGGCGCCCCCGTCGGCGCGCTGGTCGCCACGGCGATCGCCGCGCTCCCGGCGGAAGGCGGCCCGGTGACCCTGGTGGCCGCCGCGCAGTCCGCGTACCTCGCGGCGGCGGGCGTCCTGCTGGTCCTCGGCCGGGAACGCCAACTCCTCGCCGCGCTCAGCCCGTTGATCGCCGGCGCCGCCGTCCTGCCCTGGTGGGAACCGGGCCCCTGGCCACGCGCCGGACTGCCTCTCCTCGCCCTGCTCGCCACCCTCGCCGTCACCGGCCGGACCCTGAGAGCCGCCCTGACCACCCCTTCCGTACCCGACGCCCGCCGCCCCCGCCTCCTGTGGTCCCTGCCGTACGGCCTCTTCGGGCTGGCCGCCGGTGTGCTGGTGCTCCTTGAAGGCCGCGACGAGCCGTACGCCGTGATCGTGCTGACGGTGAGCATGGGCCCGGCGGAGTGGCTGCTCTACCGCTACCGGGGCCTGTCGGTGGCCGCGCTGCGGGCCGCGGCGACACCCGCCGGGTTCCTGCTGCGCTCGGCCGGCATCCTCGGCCTCTGCCTGCTCGCCTACCTGCTGCCGCTGCTGCCGGCGGCCCTGCTCACCGACGCCGACCCGGCGCCCCTGCTCCTGCTCGCGGCCGTCCTGTGGACCGCACTGCTGCTCCAGGCGTTCGGGGCGGCCTGGCCACCGGCCGCGATCTGCCTCACGGCCGCGGGCACCGCCGGGGCCGTCACCCTGCTGCGGCTGCCACCCGGCGACCTGGCGCTGCCCCTGTGCTGCGCCGCCGCCGCGCTCTGTCTGTCGGCGTGCGCGCTGCGGCTGCTCGGCCGGCCCGCGCCGCACGCCTGAGCCCCGGGCCCACCCACGACCACCACCCACCACCAACTCACCGGAAGGACACACCAGTTGACCTCCGCACCGCTCGCCGCCGTCACCGGAGCCGAGGGCTTCATCGGCTCGCATCTGACCGAGGCGCTCGTCGCCGCCGGCCACCGGGTCCGGGCCATGGCCCAGTACAACTCCTTCTCCTCCTACGGCTGGCTGGAGACCCTGCGCCCGGACGTCCTGGACCAGGTCGACATCGTCCTCGGCGACGTCCGCGACCCCGGCTCGGTCCGCTCCCTCCTCGACGGCGCCGACACCGCCTACCACCTGGCCGCCCTCATCGCGATCCCGTACTCCTACCAGGCACCCCACAGTTACGTGGACACCAACGTCACGGGCACCCTCAACGTCCTGGAGGCCGTCCGCACCCTCGGCACCCCGCGCCTGGTGCACACCTCCACCAGCGAGACCTACGGCACCGCGCAAACGGTGCCGATCACCGAGGACCACCCGATCAACACCCAGTCCCCGTACGCCGCTTCGAAGGCGGGCGGGGACCGGCTCGCCGACAGCTACCACGCCAGCTTCGACACCCCCGTCGTCACCCTGAGACCCTTCAACACCTTCGGGCCGCGACAGTCGATGCGCGCGGTGATCCCCACCGTGATCGGCCAAGTGGCCGCCGGAGAACGGGAGATCACCCTCGGCGACCTGCGCCCCACCCGGGACTTCACCTTCGTCAAGGACACCGCGCAGGCGTTCCTGGCCGTCGGCACCGCGCCCGCCGCGCAGGTCGTGGGCCGCACCTTCAACGCCGGGACCGGCGGGGAGATTTCGGTCGGCGACCTCGTCGCGCTGATCGGGAAGGTGATGGACAGCGACCTCGACGTCCGCGAGGACACCGCCCGCATCCGGCCGGCGAACTCCGAGGTGATGCGGCTCGTCGCGGACGCGAGCCGACTGACCGCCGCGACCGGCTGGCGGCCCGCCCACACCCTGGAGGAAGGCCTCGCGCACACCGTGGAGTTCTTCCGCGACCCGGCCCACCTCGCCCGCTACAAGACCGGCATCTACAACATCTGACTCCCGTCCGGCACGGCCGCGGCACACCTGCGAAGTGCGTCCGCGCAGCACATCCCCGAAGCACCTCGACGAAGGAGGAGCACCATGCACGCAGTGATCCTGGCGGGAGGCAAGGGCGTACGACTGCGGCCCTACACGACCGCGCTGCCGAAGCCGCTCGTCCCCATCGGCGACCAGCACGCCATCCTGGAGATCGTGCTGCGCCAGCTCTCCACGGCCGGCTTCACCCATGTCACCCTCGCCATCGGCCACCTCGGCGAGATCATCCGCGCCTACGTCGGCGACGGCTCCCAGTGGGGCCTGACCGTCGACTACGCCATCGAGGAGAGCCCCCTCGGCACCATGGGCCCGCTGCTCAACCTGCGGGAGAGACTGCCCGAGTCGTTCCTCGTCATGAACGGCGACATCCTCACCGACCTCGACTACGCCGACGTCCTGCGCCGCCACCGCGCGTCCAAGGCGCCGCTCACCATCGCCACCTACGCCCGCAAGGTCCACATCGACTTCGGCGTGCTGACCACCGACGACTCCAAGGTCGTCGCCTTCACCGAGAAGCCGAGCATGGACTACCGCGTCTCCATGGGCGTCTACGGCGTCTCCCGCTCCACCCTGAACGACTACACCCCCGGACTGCCGCTGGGCTTCGACGAGTTGGTCCTCGATCTGATCAGGGCTCAGAACCAGCCCCACGCCTACGACTTCGACGGATACTGGCTGGACATAGGGCGCCCCGACGACTACGACCGGGCCAACGCCGAGTTCACCACCCGCAAGTCGCTTCTGCTCAAGGGAGCCTGAGCACCACATGCGCATTCTCGTCCTGGGGCACACCGGCTATCTGGGCACCCACATCGCCGAGGGGCTGCGGGCCCTGCCGGGCGCGCTGGTCCTCGGCGGTGGACGCGGACCCACCGCCGACCACACCGTGGACCTCGCGACCATCGGCCCACCGGAACTGGCGAAGATCCTGGCCTCGGCCGCGCCCGACACCGTGGTCAACTGCGCGGGCGCGATCGGCGGCGATCCCGTGACCCTCGCCGAGGTCAACGCCCGCGGCCCCGCCGTGCTGTGCGCCGCGCTCCGCGAGGCCGCCCCCGGCGCCCGGCTGGTGCACCTCGGCTCGGCCGCCGAGTACGGCCCCGGCGTCCCGGACATCAGGGTCACGGAGTCGGCGGCCACCCGGCCGCTCGCCCCCTACGGCGCGACCAAGCTCGCGGGCACGGTCGCCGTGACCACCTCCGGCCTCGACGCGGTGGTCCTGCGCGTCGGCAACCCGGTCGGTCCCGGCGCCCCACCGACCGGCCTGCCCGGCCGTATCGCCACACTGCTCCGCACGGCCGGCACCGACCCCGACGCCGTCCTGCCCCTGGGCGACCTCTCCGCGTACCGCGACTTCGTCGACGTCCGCGACGTCACCCGGGCGGTCGCGCTCGTGGCCACGGCCCCCGGTCCGCTGCCCCGCGTCCTCAACATCGGCGGGGGCCGGGCCGTCCCGGTCCGCGAGGTCGTCCTGGGCCTGGCGGCCAAGGCCGGCTTCCGGGGCCGGATCGCGGAGAACGCGCTCGGTACGGGGGCGCGCGGCGGAACGGGGGCGGTGGGCCGCGCGGGGACGGGTGCGGGTGGGGTGACGGGGGCGGGCGCCGGGCCTGCCGGGGCCCCTGGGGCGGCCGGGACTGCCGGGAACGCTCCTGGTGCGGCTGCCGTCCCGGCGTCGCCGGCCGGGTCCGTCCGCTCGGCCGACGTGTCGTGGCAGTGTTCCGACATCACCGCCGCCGAGGCGGCCCTCGGATGGCGACCCGTGCACAGCCTGGACGACGCGCTCACCGCGCTGTGGGAGAGCGGACGGGACGACAACGGCGGGGGCGGCGAGAAGGGTGAGCGTACGCCGTGAGTCTGCTGATCCCGCTGTATGTCCACCCGGCCGAGGACCCGGGCGCCTGGCACCGGCTGATCCGGGCCGCGACCCGCACGTACGGCGTCGTCCTCAACCCGGCGAACGGCCCCGGCGACGGCCCCGACCCCGCGTTCACCGCGGCGGCCGGGGCACTGCGCGCGGCCGGGGCCCGGCTGCTCGGTTACGTCGACACCGACTACGGGGTGCGCGACCGCGCCGAGATCGCCGACGACGTACGCCGTCACCAGGAGTGGTACGCGGCCGACGGCTGCTTCCTCGACCAGGTGACGGCCACCCCGGACGGCCTGCCCGCCTGCCGTCGGCTCGTCCGGGCCGTACGCCGGCTCGGCGCCGGGACCGTCGTCCTGAACCCCGGGGTGCATCCGGCCCCGGGGTACGCCCGCCTCGCCGACCTGACCGTCACCTTCGAGGGCCACTGGTCGACGTACGTGTCGGCGTTCAGCAGGCCCACCTGGGCCGCCCGGCACCCACCCGAGCGGCTCTGCCACCTCGTCTACGGCGTCCCCGAGGCCCTCGTCCCGCTCGCCGTCCGCACCGCGCACGACCGGGGCGCCGCGGTCTGCGGTCCGGTCACCGGTGAACCACCCAACCCCTGGGCCCAGTTGACCCCCGCGCTCACCGGGACGGACCGATGAGGCGACCGCCGCTCGCGTACCTCGTGCTGCTGGCCGCGCTGGTGGCCTCGACGCTGTCGGGCTGCACCGGTGACGGCGACAGCGACAAGGGCACGGACTCCAGGGCGCTGTGGAAACCCCGGCCCGGTCTCGCCTGGCAGTGGCAGCTGGACGGCAGGGTCGACCCCTCGGCGGACGTACCGGTCTACGACATCGACGGCTTCGAGAACACGGCGGCGGACGTGGCCCGGCTGCACCGCGACGGCCGGAAGGTCATCTGCTACATCAACGTCGGCGCCTGGGAGGACTTCCGCCCCGACAAGGACGACTTCCCGCGCGCCCTGCTCGGCGAGCAGAACGGCTGGGCGGGCGAACGATGGCTGGACATCCGGAAGCTCTCCGCGCTGCGGCCGATCATGGAACGCCGCTTCGACATGTGCCGCGACAAGGGGTTCGACGCGGTGGAGCCCGACCTGCTGGAGGGCTACGGCAACGACACCGGGTTCCCCCTCACCGCACGGGACCAGCTGACATACAACCGCCTGATCGCGGACATCGCCCACGACCGCGGCCTGTCCGTGGGTCTGAAGAACGACCTGCCGCAGATCCCCCAGCTGCTGGACGACTTCGACTTCGCGGTCAACGAGGAGTGCGCCCAGTACGACGAATGCGCGCTCCTCACCCCGTTCATCAAGGCGGGCAAGGCGGTGTTCCACGTCGAGTACACCGAACCCAGGAACAGCTTCTGCGCGGAGTCCCGCAGACTGCGGCTGTCGTCAATGGTGAAGCGACTGGAACTCGGGGTCTGGCGACAGCCCTGCTGAGGTGGACATCCTGCTTCGTGCCGCCCGCTGACCGGAGCGCGGACCCCTGCAGGGGCCGCGACGCTGCGTCTTATATCGCACAACCGTGCGTGACCAGCCCTTTTTTCCGGAACAGGACCGCGCCCCCGAAGCCATCCGATCCTATGGTGGAGATCAGGCACGGGGCGGACGCTGAGGCGGCGACCATGGCGGATACGGAGATCGACTACGCGGCGGTGTTCCAGGCGCTGCCGGGCATGGTGGCGCTGCTGACACCCGAGCTGGTGTACGCGGAGGCGAACGAGGAGTTTCTGCGGATGGCGGGCCGCACCCGCGAACAGGTCGTCGGCCGGTACCTCTTCGACGTCTTCCCCGACAACCCCGAGGACCCCTCCGCGAACGGCATGCGCAATCTGGCGGCCTCCCTCAACCGGGTCGTCGAGACCGGCGAGCGGGACGCCATGGCGCTGCAGCGCTACGACGTGGAATCGGCCGAGCGCCCGGGGGAGTGGTCGGAGCGCTACTGGAGCCCGGTGAACGCCCCCGTCCTCGGCCCCGACGGCAAGGTGGTGCTGCTGATCCACAAGGTGGAGGAGGTCACCGAGCTGATCCGGGCCCGCGAGCGCGCCCCCGACAACCGCGCCCAGGTGATGGAGGCCGAGCTGTACACCCGTGCCCGGGAACTGCAGGAGGTCAACGAACGGCTCCGCGAGGCGCACGCCCATGAACGGGAGGTCGCGCTCGTCCTGCAGAAGGCGATGCTCCCCGCGCCCAGCCCGCTCGGCCACCACCGGGCCGCCGTGCGCTACCAGCCCGCGACCGACGCGCTGAACGTGTGCGGCGACTGGTACGACCTCGTCGACCTGTCCGGCGTCGACCGCATCGGGATCGCCGTCGGTGACGTGGTCGGACACGGGCTGGCCGCCGCCTGTGTCATGGGCAAGCTGCGCAGCGCGCTGAGCGCCGCGTCCCTGGTGGCGGACGGCCCCGCCGAGGCACTGGACGCGCTCGGCCTGTACGCCCGCTCCGTCGACGGCGCCGAGAACACCACCGCCGTGCAGACCTGCGTCGACTGGGACACCCATACGATCACCTACAGCAGCGCCGGTCATCTGCCGCCCGCCCTGCTGCGCCGGGACGGCAGCGTCGTCCTCCTCGACCAGGCCACCGATCCACCGCTCGGCGCCCGCCCGGAACACACGCCCCGCCTTGAGGCGACCCTCGGCTTCACCGAGGGCGACATGCTCGTCCTCTACACGGACGGTCTCATCGAACGCCGGGACGAGGACATCGACGTCAGCCTCGACCGTCTCGCCGGCGCGCTCACCCGCCACCGCCGGGCCGGGCCCGAGCCCCTCGCCGACGCACTCCTGCTGGACCTCCTCCCCGAGGGACGGGCCACCGACGACGCGGCCCTCGTGATCATCCGCCTCTGAGCGGGGCTTCCGCGTGGTCGTCGGCTCAGTCGAGGAAATCGGCCACCAGCGCGGCGAACTCGTCCGGGTCGGCCAGCCGGATGCCGAGCGTCTCGGCCTTGGCACGCTTGGAGCCGGCGTTCTCGCCCGCGACGACCAGAGATGTCTTCTTCGAGACGCTGGACGAGGCGCGTCCGCCCGCCCGTTCGATGAGTTCGTTCATCTGGTTGCGGCTGAGCTTCTCCAGAACGCCGGTCATCGCACCCGTGACCACCACGGCCATCCCGGCGAGCGGACCGCCCGGCTCCGGGGAGGGCACCGGAGAGTCGGCATCGGCGTCAGCCTTGGCCTCGGCATCGGCGGACGTGTCGTCGGCCGGGGCGGGCGGTGTGGCGCCCGGCTCGGTCATGTTCACCCCGGCCGCCACCAGCTTGTCGATGAGCGGGGCCAGTTCGGCCAGTTCGGCCACGATGGACGGGGCCTTCTCGGTGCCGATGCCCTCGACCCGCTGGATCGCCTCGGCGTCGGCGGCCCGCAGGTGGTCCATGGTGGCGAAGTACCGGGCGATCCGGCGGGACATGGAGCGTCCCGTGCCCCGCACCCCCAGCGCGCACAACACCCTGGACAACGGCCGCCCCTTGGCCGTCTCCAGCGCGGTCAGGAGGTTGTCGGTGCTGGTCTCACCCATGCGCTCCAGACCGAGGAGCTGCTCCCGGGTGAGCGTGAACAGATCCGCGAGGTCCGCCACCAGGCCCGCCTCGACGAGCTGGACGACCCGGGTGTGGCCGAGCCCTTCCACATCGAGCTGGTCGCGGCCGACCGCGTACGAAAGGGACGCCACCAAGTGGCAGTTGCGGCCGTTCTCGCAGCGCCAGCGCTGCTCCCCGGTGTCGATGGCGGAGCCGCATCTCGGGCACACCTCGGGGAAGACGATGGGCTGTTCGTCGCCGGTGCGCAGATGGGCGACGGGCGCCTCCACACGCGGGATGACGTCACCGGCGCGGTGCACCATGACGTGGTCGCCCAGCCGCAGATCGCGACGGGTGATGTCGGCCGGGTTGTGCAGGGTGGCGTAGGTGATCGTGGAGCCGTCGATCTCGACCGGCTCCAGCACGCCGCGCGGGGCGATGATGCCGGTCCGGCCCACGTTCCACTGCACCTCCAGAAGCCGGGTGATCTTCTCGACGGCGGGCAGTTTGTACGCGATCGCCCAGCGCGGGGCGCGCGAACCCGACCCGGCGGCCCGCTGGTCGGCGGCGAGGTCGGCCTTGACGACGATCCCGTCGATCCCGAACGGCAGCTCGGCCCGCAGCGCGCCGATCTCCTTGACCCGGTCCAGGACGGCCTCGACCGAGTCGGCGGTGACACCCGGCACGGCCGTGCTCGCGGTGGTGTTCACGCCCAGTTCGGCGGCCCGCGCCATCAGCTCGCTGTGCGCCAGCTCGCCCAGCCGCGCCACGGACTCGGCGTCCGTGTCCGGCAGTGCCAGCAGCCCGTATCCGAAGAACGTCATCGGCACGGTGTACGCCCGCTCCCTGGCCCGCAGGGTGCCCGCCGCCGCGTTCCGCGGATTCGCGAACGGCTGCCCGCCATGCCCGGTGCGCACCTCGTTGGCGTGCTCGAACTGGGCGTTCGTCATGAGGACTTCGCCCCGCACCTCCACGGTGACCGGCTCGGCCAGCTCGCCCGGCAGGCCCTCGATGGTGCCGATGGCGTGCGAGACGTCCTCCCCGGCCGTCCCGTCGCCCCGCGTGATCAGCCGGGTGAGCCGCCCCTGGGTGTAGCGGGCGGCGACCGCCAGCCCGTCGAGCTTCGGCTCCACCCCGAACCGCTCCACGTCGTGCCCGATCCGCCGGGCCAGCGACGCCGTCCACGCGGTGAACTCCTCGCCCGAGAACACGTTGTCCAGGCTCAGCATCGCCACCGTGTGCGGCACATCCCCCTCGACCGCCCCGCCGGCCACCTTGCCCGTCGGCGAGTCCGGCAGCACCTGATCGGGATGCTCCGCCTCCCACGCCGCGATCCCCCGCACGAGCCGGTCGTAGGCGTCGTCGTCCAACACCGACGTCCCGCCCGTGTAGTAGGCGGCCGAAGCCCGCACCGCGTCCTCGACGGCCTGGGCGTACGCGGCGGCATCCACGATCACTGCAACTGATGTCGTCATGCGGTCCATCCTGCCTGCCACCACTGACAACGCCCCGTTCGCCAGGAACGGGCGGCGCTCAGCGCTTCGGCCGGGTGAAGTGGAAGCAGTCAGGGGCCGGGAGAGCGGATCACTCTCCCGGCCCCTGAACCGAACCGACCGAACCGACCGAACCGACCGAACTGACCGGCCCGACCGATCAGACCGCCGGCGACGGGTACGTCGGGTACTCCACCCCGGAGACGTGCTGGACGACGCGGATGACTTGGCAGGAGTAGCCGAACTCGTTGTCGTACCAGAGGTAGAGGATCGCGTTGTCGCCGTCGACCTTGGTGGCGCCCGCGTCGACGATCGAGGCGTGCCGGGAGCCGATGAAGTCGCTGGAGACCGAGTCGGGCGCGTTGGTGAAGTCGATCTGGCGCTTGAGCGGTGACGTCAGCGAGACGTTGCGGAGGTAGTCGAGGACCTCCTCGCGGTCGGTCTCCCGGCCGAGGCGCAGGCTGAGGATCGCGATCGAGACGTCCGGGACGGGCACGCGGATCGAGCTGCCGGTGATCGGCGCCTTCAGCTCGGGCAGCGCCTTGGCGACGGCCGACGCGGCACCCGTCTCGGTGATCACCATGTTGAGCGGCGCGGAACGGCCCCGACGGTCCGACTTGTGGTAGTTGTCCAGCAGGTTCTGGTCGTTGGTGAACGAGTGGACGGTCTCCACATGGCCGCGCAGCACGCCGAACTCGTCGTCCATCGCCTTCAGTGGCGGGACTATGGCGTTGGTGGTGCAGGAGGCGCAGGACAGGATCTGCTCGTCCGGCTTGATCGTGTCGTGGTTGACGCCGTGCACGATGTTCGGGACGTCACCCTTGCCGGGCGCGGTCAGCACGACCTTGTCGATACCGGGACGCAGATGCGTCGACAGACCCTCGCGGTCACGCCACTTGCCGGTGTTGTCGATGAGGATCGCGTTCTTGATGCCGTACTCGGTGTAGTCCACCTCGGACGGGTCGCCGGCGTAGATCACCTTGATCTCGTTGCCGTTGGCGTTGATCGTGCTGGTCGCCTCGTCCACGGTGATCGTGCCCTGGAACTGGCCGTGGATGGAGTCCCGGCGCAGCAGCGAGGCGCGCTTGACGATGTCCTGTTCACCGCCACCGCGTACGACGATGGCGCGCAGCCGCAGCCCGTTGCCCGAGCCGGCCTTCTCGATCAGCAGCCGGGCCACGAGGCGGCCGATGCGGCCGAAGCCGTAGAGGACGACGTCGCGTCCCTCGCCGCCCTCGATCTTGTTGGCGCCCGTGGCGCCGGCGACGGCCTCGGCCGTGAACTCCTCGACCGACAGCCCCCGGTCGTCGGCCCGGTGGGCCTCGGCGAGCAGACCGATGTCGATCTGGGAGGGGCCGAGGTCGAGCGTGGTGAGGGTCTGGAGGAACGGCAGGGTGTCGGTGACCGAGAGCTCCACACCGGCGATCTGGCGGGCGAAGCGGTGGGTCTTCAGGATGCTGACCACCGACTTGTTCACCAAGGAGCGGCTGTGCAGCAGGACCGTCACGTCCCGCTCACGGTGCAGCTTCCCGATGATCGGGATCATCGACTCCGCGATCTCCTCGCGGTTCTTCCATTGGGTGAACGAGTCCTCGTTGACAGTCACAGATTTATCTTTCGAGCTAGGCGGCGCTCATATGCTAACCACCCCGCTCGGAGGAGACGCACCGAGGGGGTACACATCACACTCCTGTCACCCCCGACCCTTGACGCCACAGCCGCGACGCCCTACTCCTGACATGTCTATGCCAGTTCAGCATTCTGCTTGAGGTTCGACATACCGAATTCATCTGAAGTGTGCGGAGGGTGACAGGGATGACGACGAGGCGACGACGCATCACACGCCGCAGGGCACTCCAGCTCGGCGCGGCGGCCACCGCGGCGGGCGCGGCCGCGACGGCACCGGACCTCGGGGGCACGGCCGTCGCCGCCGAAGCCCGGGGCGGGAAGGCCGTCGAACGCGAGCAGTCGTTCGACGAAGGGTGGCTCTTCTTACGCGGCGACGCCCCCGGCGCCCAGGAACCCGCCCACGACGACGGCTCCTGGCGCCCGCTCGACCTCCCGCACGACTGGAGCATCGAGGACCTCCCGTACGCCGACTCCGACGGCGGCGGCGCCACGAGCTTCCCCTCCCTGCTGGTGCCCAAGGAGCCCGACCCGGCCTGGCCCACGCCCCCTCGGGTGATCGGCCCGTTCGACCCGGACCGCAGCGAGAACGGGGGTTCGATCGGCTACACGGTCGGCGGAGTCGGCTGGTACCGCAAGCACTTCCGCGTCGGGGGGACGGCCGACGCGGCCCGGTCACATATCGAGCTGCGGTTCGACGGGGTGTACCAGAACGCGGACGTCTGGCTGAACGGGAAACACCTCGGCTTCCACCCCCACGGCTACACCTCCTTCGCCCACGACCTCACCCCGCACCTCGATCCGACCGGCCCGAACGTGCTCGCCGTCCGCGTCGACAACACCGGCCGCAACAGCCGCTGGTACGCGGGCTCGGGCATCTACCGGCACACCTGGCTCACGGTCACCGGCCCCGTCCGCATCCCCCTCTGGGGCGTGCACCTGACGACCCCCGAGGTGAGCACCGGCCGCTCGCTCGCCCGCGCCGAGGTGTCCGTCGCCAACCTGGGGGAGCGGCCCGCGTCGGCGGCCGTCCGCGTGACGGTCCTCGACCCGCGCGGCAGGACCGTCGCCGTACGCCGCGCACCCGCCCGTGCCCTCGCACCGGGCGCCACGGACGTCGTGACCCTCGACCTCCCCCTCAGACGGCCGGCGCTGTGGTCCATGGACACCCCGCACCTGTACACCGCGCGCACCGAGATCCTCGTCGACGGCGGGACCGTCGACACGGTCACCACCACCTTCGGGATCCGCTCCCTGGCCTGGAACGGCGAGAGCGGCCTCCTCCTCAACGGCCAACCGGTCAAGGTGATGGGCGGCAACGTCCACCACGACCACGGTCCGCTGGGCGCCGTCGCCCTCGACCGCTCCGAGGAACGCCGCGTCGAGATCCTCAAGGAGGCCGGCTTCAACTCCCTCCGCACGGCCCACAACCCGCCCACCCCGGCCCTGCTCGACGCCTGCGACCGCCTCGGCATGCTGGTGATGGACGAGTTCTTCGACGTCTGGGACACCGGCAAGAACCCCGACGACTACTCCACGCACTTCGCCGAGTGGTGGGAGCGCGACCTGACGAGCACGGTCCTGCGCGACCGCAACCATCCCAGCGTGGTCATGTGGTCGCTGGGCAACGAGATCACCGACCGTACGAACGGCCACCGGGGCGCCGAACTCGCGGCCCTGCTCCGCACCCTCGACACCACCCGGCCGGTCACCCTCGGCGGCGGCTCCACCCACTCGCCGGACGACCCGTCCTGGAACTACGTCGACATCGGCGACGTCCACTACAACGCCAACGGCAAGGGCTACGCCCAGATGCACGCCGCCCACCCCGGCAAGGCGATGACGCACAACGAGACGTTCCCGGCCACGATCCACCAGGACATCACCTTCGCCGACCGGCACGACTGGGCCGTGGGCACCTGGGTCTGGGCCGCCTGGGACTACCTCGGTGAGGCCGGCATCGGCAAGACGGCCATCCCGCCGGCCGGCACGGGCGCGACCATCGGCGACCAGAGCGTCATGCCCGGCTGGTCGATCTCCCGCGAACTGCACCACACCTGGGGCGGGTTCGGCTATCCGTACCCCTACTTCCACGCGAACTGCGGCGACTTCGATCTCATCGGACAGCGCAAACCGCAGAGGCACTGGCGGGCCGCCGTCACCGGCCGCAGCCCCGTCGAACTCCTCGTGGAACGCCCGACCCCACCCGGCACCGAGCAAGTCGCCCTGTGGTGGGGCTACTTCGACGAACTCGCGAGCTGGACATGGGAGGGCGTGGAGCACGGACGTCCGATGACCGTGCACGTCTACACACCCGGCGACCGCGTACGGCTGCTGCTCGACGGCGAGGAGTTCCCCGGCGGCGCCCCGACCGCTCCCGAGCGGGCCATGGCCACCTTCACGGTCCCCTACCGGCCGGGCGCACTGACGGCGGTCGCCGAGCGGGACGGCACGGAGATCGGCCGGACGACCCTCACCACGGTCGGCGCCCCGGCCGCCCTGCGGCTCGTGTCCGACGTCCGGACGCTCACCACCGGCCGCGACGACCTCGCCCACGTCCTCGTCGAAGTGGTCGACCGCCACGGCCGGGTCGTTCCCGACGCCACCCGCAAGGTCACCTTCGAGACCGCCGGCGCCGGGGAACTGTTCGGCGTCGCCAACGGCAACCCGCACAACGTCGACAGTTTCCGCCGCCCGTCCCGCCACACCTGGCACGGCAAGGCGCTCGCGATCCTCCGCCCGGCGAAACGACCGGGCCGCCTCACCCTCACCGCACGCTCCTCGGGCCTGCGCCCGGCGACCCTCGCGCTACCAGTCCGCCGCCACCGACGCGCATAAATCCGTCAGGTCCCCGCCCGCCGCTCCACCTACGCCCCGCCGTCGCCCAGTTCGCCCCGCACCTGCAGCGCGGCCAGCGCCGCCCGCGTGGTGACGCCCGTCTTGCGATAGATCCGGGAGAGGTGCGTCTCGACCGTACGCGGACTGAGGAAGAGCCGCTCGGCGATGGCGGGGCTGGTCAGCCCCTCCGCGACAAGCACGGCGACCTCCCGCTCACGCGGGGACAGCACGGCGGGCTCCCTGGCCACCGCCACCTGCGACGAAGCACCGACACCGGCACGGGGGCG
Organism: Streptomyces sp. NPDC107538; assembly: GCF_055657445.1. Classification (NCBI taxonomy): domain Bacteria; kingdom Bacillati; phylum Actinomycetota; class Actinomycetes; order Kitasatosporales; family Streptomycetaceae; genus Streptomyces; species Streptomyces sp. NPDC107538. The sequence continues at coordinate 627,825 of NZ_JBVKAY010000001.1, forward strand.
GGCGCCCGCCCCCGTGCCCCGACCCGCCTCTGCCTCCCCTGGTGGCTCCGTTCCCGTCTCGACGAACACGGCCGGACGTATCGCCTCCGCGAGGCCCGGGAACAGTGGGGTGTCGCCGTCCGCGCTCAGTTGTACGGCGCGTTCCCACATGGCGCGGGCGCGGGCGGGGTGGCCCGCGAGCGCGGTGAGGGGCGCGCCCAGCAGCAGCGAGTGGGCCTCCCACAGTCGGCCCTGGCCCCGGGCGGCCTCCTCGGCGGCCCGCTCGAACAGGTCGGCCGCGGTGGCCCAGTCGCCGTCGGCCAGCGGCACCTGCGCCAGGCTGCGCAGCGCGGACGCCCGCTGGGTCACGAGATCGAGCCGCTCCGCCTCCTTGCGGGCCTGTTCCGCCCACTGCCGGGCCCCGTCCTGGTCCCCGGTGGCCACGGCGGCGGTGACCAGGATCTCGGTGAACAGGGGCCGCATGCTCGGCTGGAGCCCGGCGAGGTCCTCCCCGCCCGCGCGGAGCACGGCGGCCCGGGCCCGCGCCGGATCACCCGCGTGCAGCGCGGCGTACCCGAGCACGCCCCAGGCGATGGAGGCCCACCAGTGGGAGCCGGCACCGGCCCGGGCGACGGCCTCCTCGGCCACGGCCAGCGCCCCGCCGTCACCGGGCGGGAGCGCGGGGATCAGCGCCTGGGCCTTGGAGGCCAGCACGAAGGCGAGCAGCTCGTCGCTGCCGATGCCCCGGGCTATCGTCTCCGCCTCCTCGGCGAGTTCGACGGCCGACCCCAGCCGCAGCGTCATCACATGAAGGTGGGACCGGCACAGCAGCAGATGCGGCACCACGTAGAGGAGGCCGCCCCGGCGGGCGATCACCAGGCCGCGCTCGGCGTGCCGTTCGGCGTCGGCGTACCGCTCCAGGAACGCCTCCGCCCAGCTGAGCCGGGCCAGCGGCTCGCACAGGCCCGCGAGATCCTGGTCGGTGAGGGAGTCGATGAGCGCGGCGGCCCGGTCGGTGGCCTCGGCCGCGGCCTCGGTGTCGCCCTCGTACGCCTCCCCGAGCGCGGTCACGGCGAGCGCCCCCGCCTCCGCGACCTCGTCGCCCAGCGACCGGGCCAGCTCCAGGGTGCGGAGCACGTCGTCCCGTACGTCCGCGTAGGCGCTGGCGTGCGGCGCCGACGAGCCCAGTTCCAGGCCGAGTTGGATGGTCTCGGCGGGGGAGAGGTCGGCGCCCCGGGCCAGTTCACGGCGGAGCAGGGCCACGGCCTCCGTGTACCGCCCGAGATGGCGTTCCATCACCGCGCACAGGGTGACGGCCGAGGCCCGTACGCCTTCGTCGGTGCCCGGCGGCGACAGACTGATCACCTCGTGCAGCAGATCCCGGCTCTCCCGCAGCCCGCCGCAGGCGCCGAGCGCCTCGGCCCGGCGCAGCATGAGCGCGCGGCGCAGCGCGCCGTGCACCGGCCGGTCGGGCAGATGGGCCAGGGCGACACCCAGCCAGTGGGCGCCGCTCGCGGGCGCGGTCGCGGCGGCCTGCCGGGCGGCCTCGACGAGGATGTCCACGGCGTCCGGGTCCCAGCCGGTCAGCGACCGCTCGACATGGTGGGCCCGTTCGGTGACCGGTGCCCCGATACGGCCCAGTTCGGCCGCCGCGAGCTGGTGCATCCGGGTCCGCAGCAGCGGGTCGGTGGTGTCGTGGACGAGGGACCGCAGCACCGGATGCCGCAGCGCCCAGCGGCCGTCGGCTCCCGGACGTGCGAGATCACGGGCGGTCAACTCCCGGAAATCCGCCTCCAGTTCGCTTTCGGTACGGCCGGTGACAGCCGCCACCACCGCGGGTGCCGCATGGTCGCCGAGCACGGCCACGGCCTGCACCGTCCGGCGTTGGCCGTCGGTGAGGGGCGTCAGCTCGTCCAGCAGCAGTGAGCTGAGCCCCGCGGGTCTGCCCGCCTGGAGCAGGGCGAGGAAGTACAGCGGATTTCCCTCACTGGCCGTGTACAGTTCCGCGGCGAGGTCGGCCGGCCGGTCGGGGGCGAGCGCCGCGAGACAGGCGCTCCGGTCGAGGGGGCCGAGTTCGAGACGCAGGACCGTCCCCGCCTCCACACCCCGGGTGAGGGAGGCGGCGAGCCGGGGGGACGTCTGCCGTTCACGGCGCGCCACCACGATCACCACGGGCGCGCGGCGCGGCGGATGGCGGACGAGATGGTCGAGGAGTTCCAGGGACGCCGGGTCGGCCCAGTGCACGTCGTCGAGGGCCACCACCAGGCCGTTGCCCGCCTGCGCGATCCGGGCGAGGAAGGCCGCCGCCGCGCGCTGCAGAGCGAAACGGTCCATGGTGTGGACATCGGCGAGCGGGGAGGGAAGCCCGGTCTCGGCGTCGAGGTCCGCGAGGGCGTCCGCGAGCGGCTGGTACGGCAGTTCCTGCTCGTACTCGGTCGCCCGGCCGCGCAGCACCGTCATGCCCCGCTCCCGGGCCCGCGCGCAGAACTCCGACACCAGCCTGCTCTTGCCGATCCCCGCCGCACCCGTGACATCGACGACCGCCGGCCCGTGCCCGGTCGTGCCGTGCCCGGCCGGCCCGTCGCCGGTTGCCGTCAGCCCGTCGAGCACGTCGGTGAGGCGTGCCAGTTCCGTCTCCCGGCTCACCAGCGGAGCCACGTCCCACGGCAATGCGATTCCCCCCGAAGCCGGACCCGGGCCGTCCCGGGCAGACCCGAAGGTTCATGAAAGCGAACCTCCGGCCGATTTCAGGAGATTGTACGGAGCCCCGGTGGGCCCGGTGGCCCCCGGCCGACGCGTCCCCGGTCAGTCGCGGCCCGTGCCCCGGTAGAGGTCCAGCTCCCCGTCCAGCTCCAGGGCGAGCACCGTCGCGTACGGGTCGAGGTCGGCCTCCGCGGGGGCGTCGATCCAGGTCACTCCGGGTACGGCGTCCAGGCCGCCGATCACCCGGTGGCCCAGCTCGGTGCCCGTGCCGACGACGGTGACCTTCTTGACCGGGTTGCGCAGCCCCCGCACCGCCACGGACTCGCGGGGCACGTCGAAGCATGTCAGATACAGGGTGCGCCGGTCGGCGGAGAGGGTGCTGGGGCCGTAGTGGTGCCCGGCGGGGAGCCCGGCGACCGTCCCGTACACGGCGTCGGAGTGCCGCCCGATCCATGCCCCGAGGCCTTCCAGGCGCTCGATCTGTTCGGCGGGGATCGTCCCGTCCGCCTTCGGCCCGACGTCCAGCAGCAGATTGCCGCCCATGCCGATCGTCTCGGCGAAGTAACGCACCAGCTGCCGTACCGACTTGTGGTTGTCGTCCTGATGCTGGAAGCCCCAGGAGTCGTTGATGGTCAGGCACAACTCCCAGGGCCCGTCCGGTGCTTCGAGCGGTACGCCCTGCTCGGGAGTGGCGTAGTCGCCACGGCTGAGCATGCGGGCGTTGAGGACGGTGTCCGGGTTCTCCGCGAGGATGCGGTCGGCCAACTCCTGGATCCGCCACTGCTGTTCGGTGCGCTCCCACTCGCCGTCGAACCACAGCAGATCGGGGCGGAACCGCTCGACCAGCTCGCTCACCTGGCCGTCCCGGTAGGCGAGGTAGCGGTCCCAGGCCGCCGGGTCCTCCTCGCCGGGCGCGGCATGGGAGTAGCGGTTGGCGTCGTTGCCGCCCGGGTGGGTGTCCGTCCACCGGTCGATCTCGGGGTGGCGGACGCTCGCGTAGTCGGGGTGGTTCCAGTCGGAGTGCGAGTAGTAGAGGCCGACCTTGAGGCCCCGCTCGCGCAGCGCGTCGACGTACCCGGCGATCAGGTCCCGGCCCGCCGGGGTGCGCCGGACGACACTCAGCTCGCCCTCGGCGGTGTCCCACAGGGCGACCCCGTCGTGGTGGCGGGCGGTGAGCACCGCGTACTTGGCGCCGACCCGGTCGAACAACTCGGCCCAGGCCCCGGGGTCGTACGCGGACGCGGTGAAGCCGTCGAGCTGTTTCATGTACTGCTCGTGCGTCACCTCGCCCCAGTAGAAGGACCAGGACTCCGGCACTCCGTCCACGGCGTAGATGCCGTAGTGGATGAAGATGCCCAGCTTGGCGGCGGGAAACCAGGGTTGCATGGTCATACGGCCACGCTAGGCGGAAGGCCCCGCCGGGCGCGTGGGCGCGGGTCACCACTACTGGTTCGTTTTCACCTCGGCGCGCTCCGCCGCATCACCCCTCGCGCGATCCCTTTACGCGGCTGTCATGTCCCTGTAGCTTCCGCGCTGCAAAGGCTTTCAGGAATTTGCCGGTTCCTCTTGCATCGCACCTTGCAGTGCAACTCCCCACCTCCCGGCCCGCATTGGAGACGGCACATGAGACGAACACCCCCCGGTCGGCCACGGCGGCGCCCGCTCGCCTCCTTCGCCGTGGCGACCGGCCTGCTCGGAGCGCTCGCCACGGTCCCGGCGACCCCCTCCGGCCCGGTGGAGCCGGCCGCCGCCGAGGCGAACACGGCCACGGTCTTCTACTACACGAAGACCAAGAACTGGGCCTCCACCTACCTCCACTACGCCCCCGACGGCGGCTCCTGGACCACCGTGCCCGGCACCGCGATGGAGGCCGCCTGCACGGACTGGGTGAAGAAGACCGTCGACCTCGGCACCGCCGGCGGCCTCCAGGCCACCTTCAACAACGGCGGCGGCACCTGGGACAACAACGGCGGCGCGAACTACGCGCTCGGCACCGGGAACATCACCGTCAAGGACGGTGTGATCGCGCACAGCGACCCCTGCGCCGGCACCGGCCCCGTCGAGGGCAACAAGGCCACCGTCTACTACTCCACCGCGACGACCGGCTGGACCACCGCCAACATCCACTACCAGCCCGCCGGCGGTACCTGGACGACCGCACCCGGCGTCGGCATGGAGACCGCCTGCACCGGCTGGTGGAAGAAGACCCTCGACCTGGGCACGGCCACCTCCCTCAAGGCCGCCTTCAACAACGGCAACGGCGTCTGGGACAACAACAACAGCGCCGACTACACCATCCCGACCGGCACCACGACGGTGAGGGACCGCACGGTCACCCGGGACGCCGCCGACCCCTGCGCGGCCGAGGCGCCCGACACCGAGGCGCCGACCGCCCCCACCAAGGTCATCGCGACCGCCACCCACACCTCGATCGTGCTGGGCTGGGAAGCCGCCACCGACAACAAGGGCGTCACCAAGTACCAGGTCACCCGGACCGGCGGCACCAAGGGCACGACCGTCACGGACACCGGCTCAACCGTCCTGTCCGACACGGGGCTTGAGGAGAAGACCACCTACACGTACACGGTGAAGGCGGTGGACGCGGCCGGCAACACCTCGCCCGCCTCCGCCCAGGCCACGGCGACCACCGGGGAGGAGGCCCCCGGCCCCGCCACCGGCACCCCGCTCGGCACCGACCCCCGCAAGGACCCCATCTACTTCGTCCTCACCGCCCGCTTCTTCGACGGCGACCCGGGCAACAACCGGGGCGGCAGCCAGCACACCAGGTCCGGCAACGCGGCGAACGACGACCCCATGTTCCGGGGCGACTTCAAGGGCCTGGTCGACCGGCTCGACTACATCAAGGCGCTCGGCTTCTCGGCCGTGTGGATCACCCCGGTGGTCCTGAATCGCTCCGACTACGACTACCACGGCTATCACGGCTACGACTTCTACAAGGTCGATCCGCGCCTCGAATCGGCCGGCGCGAGCTACCAGGACCTGATCGACGCGGCCCACGCCAAGGGCATGAAGATCTACCAGGACGTCGTCTACAACCACAGCTCCCGCTGGGGCGCCAAGGGCCTGTTCACCCCCACGGTCTACGGCGTCCGCGACTCCCAGTGGAGCTGGTACTACGACGAGCGCGCCGAGGGCTTCGAGTACGACGGTCTCACCGTCGAGCCCAAGTCCGGGAAGTCGTACTACAACGGCGACCTGTGGTCCACGGCCGAGCCGACCGGCAACACCTGCGTCAACTGGGGCAAGCCGACCGGCGGCAAGAGCGCCGAGGGCTACACCCTCTACAACTGCCAGTGGCCGAGCCCCACTTCGGGCATGTTCCCCAAGGCGTACTACCACCAGTGCTGGATCGGGAACTGGGAGGGCGAGGACGCCCGCTCCTGCTGGCTGCACGAGGACCTGGCCGACTTCAACACGGAGAACACCACCGTCCAGAACTACCTGATCGGCGCCTACAACAAGTACATCGACATGGGTGTCGACGGCTTCCGCGTCGACACGGCCGTCCACATCCCGCGCGTCACCTGGAACCGCCGCTTCCTGCCGGCCATCCAGGAACGCGTCACCCAGAAGTTCGGCGCGGAGGCCGCGAAGAACTTCTTCGTCTTCGGCGAGGTCGCGGCCTTCGTCAACGACAAGTGGAACCGCGGCTCGGTCAACCACTCGGCGCAGTTCTACACCTGGAAGGAGCGCAAGGAGTACAGCGCCGACGACCAGACGGCGGCCATCGAGCAGTTCACCTACGAGAACGACCTCGGCACCGGCAACCAGCCGACCTCCACCAACGCCTTCCTGAACGGCAACAGCTACCACACGCCCGACCACAGCCGGTTCTCCGGGATGAACATCATCGACATGCGCATGCACATGAACTTCGGCGATGCGCAGAACGCCTTCGGCAACGGCAAGGACTCCGACGACAGCGTCAACGACGCCACGTACAACGTCGTCTACGTCGACAGCCACGACTACGGCCCCAACAAGTCGAGCACCCGCTACAGCGGAGGCACCGACGCCTGGGCCGAGAACATGGCCCTGATGTGGACCTTCCGCGGTATCCCGACCCTCTACTACGGCTCGGAGATCGAGTTCCAGAAGGGCCAGAAGATCGACTGCGGCCCCACCTGCCCGCTGGCCGGCACGGGACGGGCCTACTACGGCGACCACCTCGCCGGATCGGTCACCGCCTCCGACTTCGGCAGGGCCGACTCCGCGAGCGGCCAGGTCGCCACCACCCTGTCCCAGCCGCTGGTCAGACATCTGCAACGGCTCAACCAGATCCGCCGGGCGGTCCCCGCCCTGCAGATGGGCCAGTACTCCACCGAGGGCATCAGCGGACAGATGGCCTTCAAACGTCGGTACACCAGCGGCTCGACCGACAGCTTCGCCCTGGTCACCGTCACCGGCGGCGCCACCTACACCGGCATCCCGAACGGCACCTACCGGGACGCCGTCACCGGCGACGCGAAGACCGTCTCCAACGGCACCCTCGCCGTCGGCGCCCCCGGCAAGGGCAACCTGCGGGTCTACGTCCTCGACGGCCCCGGCAAGATCGGCGCCGACGGCCCGTACCTGAGGTGAGGAAGAGGAATGCCCGCGTCCCTGTCGGGTACGCGAGGGGCGTCGCGCCCGGGACGGACGCCGTCCCGGGCGGCCTTTTCCATCACTACCTGGGATCTTCCATGGACATCTCCTCCAACGGCCACCACGCGCCCCAGGCCGTCTCACCGGCACAGCGCGCACTGACCGTGCTCGCCTTCGACACCCATGACACAGCCGCGCTCCACACGCTCGCCGACAGCGAGGTGCTGATTCCGGTGCCGGACGACGCCGACGAGGCGGCCGTGAGCGATCCGACGGCCGTGGCGCTGCCCGTCCTGGAGCAGCCGGGCGGTGAACAGATCGTGCCGGTCTTCACCTCGGAGCCCGCGATGGCCGAACTCCTGCCGTACGTGTCGCGCTACCGCCTGGTCCCACTGGGCGCCCTCGCCTCCCAGTGGCCTGCCGACGCCGATCTCTCCCTCACCATCGACGCCGGCTCCCCGCACGGCCTCACCCTCGACGCCCACGACGTGGGCACCCTCCTGGGAGGACAGGACGGCTGACCCTGGTGCGCGGGCGGTGCGGTCAGCCCTGCCGGAGCATGCGGGCCAGGACGTCACGCTGGAGCGGCAGCACGTCCGCGTGCAGCTCGCGCCCCTTGTCGGTCAGGGCGACCCACACGCCGCGCCGGTCCTCCGCACACACGGACCGTTCCACCAGGCCGTCCTTCTCCAGGCGGCCGATCAGCCGGGACAGCGCGCTCTGGCTGAGGTGGACCTTCTCCGCGATGTTCTGCACCCGGCACAGATCACCGGCCGCCGTGGCCGCCGCCATACCCGAGGCCAGGATGTCGAGCACCTCGAAGTCACTGGCACCGAGGCCGTGCGGGTGCAGCACACGGTCGATCTCGCACATCGTGCGGGCGTGCACGGACAGGATGCCCCGCCACTGGTCCTCAAGCCGGACCCCGGCCGTGTTCGCTGCCATATGTGCACGGTAACAGAGGGCGAAGGTGTTGTTGTCTGTGCAACTACTGCAGACGCAACCACCCCCGGCACTACTCCGCGGCGGTGTCCTCGACGAGCCCGACGAGATTCCCGTCCGCGTCCCTCACCGAGGCGATGAGCCGGCCGCCGCCCACGTCGTGCACGTCCTCCAGGGTCTCCGCGCCGGCGGCGAGCAGGGCGGTGAGCCGCGACCGGATGTCGGTCACGTGCCAGTACGGCACCGGTCCCGTCATCCCCTTCGCGTGCCCGTTCGGGTCCAGGCCCACGTCCTGCCCCGCGTCCTTGAACCCCACGTAGTACGGGGTGTCCGCATACGGCTCGACCCCCAGCAACGCGCTGAACAGGGCCTTCGCCCCTGCGAGGTCCTTGACGGGGTACACGACGGTCTTCAGCCCAGCAGTCATGACGCACTCCTCGGTGTGGTGTTTCCGGCCCTAACGACCTGCACCCCACGCTAGGCCGCGCCCCCGCTGCGCGGCTTCTCCGATCCTGACCGTTCGTAGGAAGGGACGCTGTCGGGTGCGGGTCCGGTGGGGCTTCTCGCGCAGTTCCCCGCGCCCCTAAAGGCAAAAAGCACGGGGCGCAGCCCCTGCTTTTTGAGGGGCGCGGGGAACTGCGCGACCAGCCCCCACCGACCCGTACATACCCACCCACCCCGCGCGGAGCGCGAAGGGGGGTCGAAGGGGCGCAGCCCCTGGGGATGGGACGGGTAGGGGCGGCGGGGGCGAGGAAATCAGGCGGGCCGGAGCCAGATCGTGGACAGCGGAGGCAAGGTCAAACGAATACTGGACGACCGCCCGTGCCAGCCACACGCCTCACGCTCGACGGGCCCCGGGTTGATCACACCACTCCCCCCATAGACCCCCGCATCGGTATTCAGCACCTCACCCCACACCCCCACATCCCCCGGCACCCCCACCCGATACCCCTCCCGCACCACAGGACTGAAGTTGGACACGGCCAACAAGGGCACCCCACCCCCATCGAGCCGCAGAAACGCGAACACGTTGTCCTCGGCCGCATCCCCACACACCCACTGGAACCCCGCCGGATCCGTGTCCCGCTGCCAGAGGGAAGGCGTCACCCGGTAGACGGCGTTGAGGTCACGCACCAGATCCCGCACCCCCCGATGGTCCGCCTCCGCCCCGTACCCCGGATCGAGCAACCACCAGTCCGGCCCGTCCGGCTCCGACCACTCACCCCCCTGCGCGAACTCCTGCCCCATGAACAGCAGTTGCTTACCGGGATGGGCCCACATGAACCCCAGATACGCCCGGTGGTTCGCCCGCCGCTGCCACCAGTCACCCGGCATCTTCGACACCAACGCCCGCTTCCCGTGCACGACTTCGTCGTGCGAGATGGGCAGCACGTAGTTCTCGCTGTACGCGTACACCATCGAGAACGACATCTCGTCGTGGTGGTACTTACGATGCACCGGCTCATGCTCCATGTACTGCAACGAGTCGTGCATCCACCCCATGTTCCACTTCAGCCCGAACCCCAGCCCCCCGCTGTCCGTGGGCCGGGTCACCCCGTCCCACGCCGTGGACTCCTCCGCGATGGTCACGACCCCCGGCGCCCGCCGGTACACGGTGGCGTTCATCTCCTGGAGGAAGGCGACCGCGTCCAGATCCTCCCGCCCGCCGAACACGTTGGGCGACCACTGCCCGGAGTCCCGCGAGTAGTCGAGGTACAGCATCGACGCCACGGCATCCACCCGCAGCCCGTCGACATGGAACTCCTCGCACCAGTACACCGCGTTCGCCACCAGGAAGTTGCGTACCTCGACCCGCCCGAAGTCGAACTCGTACGTCCCCCAGTCCGGATGCTCGGCCCGCCGGCTGTCCCCGGGCTCGTACAGCGGCTCCCCGTCGAAGCGCCCGAGCGCCCAGTCGTCCTTGGGGAAGTGTGCGGGCACCCAGTCCACGATCACCCCGATCCCGGCCTGGTGCAGGGCGTCGACGAGGTACTTGAAGTCGTCGGGGGAGCCGAGCCGGGCCATCGGCGCGTAGAACCCGGTGACCTGATAGCCCCAGGACCCGCTGAACGGATGCTGCGCGACCGGCATCAGCTCGACATGGGTGAAACCGAGGTCCGCGACGTACTCCGGGAGCACATCTGCGAGTTGACGGTACGTCAGTCCGGGCCGCCAGGACGGCAGATGGATCTCGTAGACGGAGAACGGCGCCTCGTGCACCGGGATGTCCCCGCGCCGCGCCATCCACTCCGCGTCGCCCCACTTGTAGTGCGAGGCGTGCACGATGGACGCCGTCGCGGGCGGCACCTCCGCCCGGCGCGCCATCGGGTCGGCCTTCAGCAGCCGGTGGCCGTGGCGCGAGACGATCTCGTACTTGTAGTGGGCGCCCTCGCCCACCCCCGGCAGGAACAGCTCCCAGACCCCGGACGAGCCGAGGGACCGCATCGGGAACGCCGTCCCGTTCCAACAGGCGAAGTCCCCGACGACCCGCACCCCCTGCGCGTTCGGCGCCCACACGGCGAACCGGGTCCCGGCCACCCCCTGATGGGTCATCGGCTCCGACCCGAGCGCCTTCCACAGCTGCTCGTGCCGCCCCTCACGGATCAGATGCAGATCCAGCTCCCCGAGCGCGGGCAGGAACCGGTACGGGTCGTGGACCTCCTGATCGGTGTCCTCGTACGAGACGAGCAGCGTGTACTCCGGGACGGTGACGGTGTCGAGCGGCAGCAGGACGGAGAACAGACCGTCGCCCTCCGACGCCAAATACGTGCGCTCGCCGCCGATCACCACGCTCACCGCGTGGGCGTACGGACGCAGGGCCCGGACCGCGACCCCGCCCGGCGCCGGGTGGGCGCCGAGCAGGGCGTGCGGGTCGTGGTGGGCTCCGGAGAGCAGCCGCCCCCGCTCGTCCGGGGCCAGGGGAGGGGCGGGCACGGTCAGCCGGGGCCCGCGCGGGGGCGGGCCCGCCGCCTCCGGGGGAGTGGTGTCGCGCAGAGCCACGGTCTCAGTCTCCTCTCACGGCGAGACGCTCGATCGCCGCCATCGGTACGGGAAGCCAGTCGGGGCGGTGCCGGGCCTCGTACAGCACCTCGTACACGGCCCGGTCCGTCTCATAGGCGCGCAGCAGACCGTGCTTCGTGCGCGGGTCCCAGCCGGCGCGGGCCGCGTAGCCCGCGCAGTACGCCTCCCGGCAGCGGCGCGCCCACTCCGGCCGCCAGGGGCGGCGCTGCCGGGCCGCGTAGTCGAAGGAGCGCAGCATCCCGGCGATGTCCCGCACCGGCGACTGGGCGCCGCACCGCTCGGCCAGCGGCTTCGACGGCTCACCCTCGAAGTCGATCACGAACCACTCCCGGCCCGCCCGCAGCACCTGCCCCAGATGCAGATCACCGTGGACACGCTGCGCGGGCGGCCCGACATCGCAGGAGAGCAGGGCACGGAAGGCGGTACGCAGCCCGGGGACGTACGGCCGCAGCGCCGGTACCGAGCGCGCGGCGGCGTCCAGCCGTTCGGTCATCGCGGCCGCCGTCCGCCCGTTCTCCTCCTGTGCCCCGGACGGGAAGGCCGAGGCGAGCGCCAGGTGCACCTCCGCCGTGGCCCGGCCCAGCTCACGGGCCTGCGCGGTGAAGTCCTGCCCGGTGGCCAGCGCGCCGAGCGCCAGTGTCCAGCCGTCGGACGCGTCGGGCAGGAACGGCTGCAGCACCCCGAGTGTCGCCGGGAACGGATCGGTCGTCCGGAACCAGGCCACCGGCGCCGGCACCCGCCCGCACCCCTGCCCGGCCAGCGCCCCCGGCACCTCCAGATCCGGGTTCACCCCCGCCTGGATGCGCCGGAACACCTTCAGGATGTACGCGTCGCCGTACACCAGCGAGGAGTTGGACTGCTCGGCGTCCAGCAGCCGCGGCGCCAGCCCGGCCGGTACCCGCGCGTCCGGGTCCGCCTCGAACCGCAGCGGGCCCGCCGTCCCGGGGTGCCGCAGCCGCTCCAGGAGCAACTGGGCCGACCGGGGGTCGTACAGCGCGTCGTACACGGTCAGACCCGCGAGCGGACCCTCGTGCGCCTGCCCGATGAGTGCCCGCCCGAGACGCGGCACCGCATGGTCACGCACCCCGAGCAGCAGCTGATAGCAGTCACCGGCCGGGGGAGTGCCGCCGGGCGCGGGCACCCCGCAGGGGACGGTGTGGCTCGGCTGGCCGGTGTGCACCAGCAGATGCAGACAGCCCGGATACAGCTCGGTCATCGACAGCAGGGCGAGGTCCGTGACCGGGCGGTCCTTGCCGGCGAACCAGCGCTGCCGCGGCAGCCACTCGCGCAGCAGCCCGGCCAGCGAGGTCATGAGATCGGCGGTGACCTCTTCGCCGCTCGGCCGGAGCAGCGCGGATGCGGTCTTCGACATGGTGACGCGTCCTTTCGCCGGCCCGCGCTTCAGCGCCCTCGGGCAGCGCGGGAGAGGACTCGGGAGAGCCGGAACCAGTAGAAGCCGTGGCCCGCGAGGGTGAGCAGATAGGGCAGTTCACCGATGGCGGGGAAACGGACGCCGCCGATGAGTTCGACGGGGTGGCGTTCTTCGTAGGCGCGCAGATCGAGTTCGGTGGGCTGCGGGAACCGCGAGAAGTTGTTCACGCACAGCACCAGATCGTCCCCGTGCTCGCGGAGATAGGCGAGCACGGCCGGGTTGGACGACGGCAGCTCGGTGTAGGTCCCCAGCCCGAACGCCGGGTTCTGCTTGCGGATCTCGATCATCCGGCGGGTCCAGTGCAGCAGCGACGACGGGGAGGACATGGACGCCTCGACGTTGGTGACCTGGTAGCCGTAGACCGGGTCCATGATCGTCGGCAGATAGAGGCGGCCGGGGTCGCTGGACGAGAAGCCGGCGTTGCGGTCGGGCGTCCACTGCATGGGGGTGCGTACGGCGTCGCGGTCGCCGAGCCAGATGTTGTCGCCCATGCCGATCTCGTCGCCGTAGTAGAGGATCGGCGAGCCGGGCAACGAAAGCAGCAGAGCCGTGAACAGTTCGATCTGGTTGCGGTCGTTGTCCAGGAGGGGCGCGAGCCGACGCCTGATCCCGATGTTGGCGCGCATGCGTGGGTCTTTGGCGTATTCCGCGTACATGTAGTCGCGTTCTTCGTCCGTGACCATTTCGAGGGTCAGCTCGTCGTGGTTGCGGAGGAAGATGCCCCATTGGCAGCGGGAGGGGATGGCGGGGGTCTTGGCGAGGATTTCCGAGACGGGGTAGCGGGATTCCCGCCGTACCGCCATGAAGATGCGGGGCATGACCGGGAAATGGAACGCCATGTGGCATTCGTCGCCGCCGCTCGCGAAATCACCGAAGTAGTCGACGACGTCCTCCGGCCACTGATTGGCCTCCGCCAGGATGACCGTGTCCGGATACAACGCGTCGATCTCCCGGCGGACATACTTGAGAAAGGTGTGCGTGGCCGGGAGGTTCTCGCAGTTGGTGCCTTCTTCCTGGTAGAGGTACGGCACGGCGTCGAGGCGGAAGCCGTCGATGCCGAGGTCCAGCCAGAACCGCAGCGCGGCCAGCATCTCCTCCCGGACGGCCGGGTTCTCGTAGTTGAGGTCGGGTTGGTGGGAGAAGAAGCGGTGCCAGTAGTACTGCTTGCGGACGGGGTCGAAGGTCCAGTTGGAGGCTTCGGTGTCGACGAAGATGATGCGGGCGCCGGGGAACTGCTTGTCGTCGTCGGCCCAGACGTAGTAGTCGCCGTAGGGGCCGTCGGGGTCCTTCCTGGACTCCTGGAACCACGGGTGCTGGTCGCTGGTGTGGTTCATGACGAAGTCGATGATGACGCGCATGCCGCGTTGGTGGGCGGCGTCGACGAATTCGACGAAGTCGGCGAGGTCGCCGAATTCGGGGAGGACGGCGGTGTAGTCGGAGACGTCGTAGCCGCCGTCGCGGAGGGGGGATTTGAAGAAGGGCGGGAGCCAGATGCAGTCGATGCCGAGCCACTGCAGATAGTCGAGTTTGGCGGTCAGGCCCTTGAGGTCGCCGACGCCGTCGCCGTTGCTGTCCTGGAAGGAGCGGACGAGGACCTCGTAGAAGACGGCACGTTTGAACCAGTCCGGGTCCCGGTCCTTCTGCGGAGTGTCCTCGAAGGTGTCCGGGATGGGTTTGTTCATGGTCATGGGGTGCCTGACACTCCGATCTGCGACGAATCCGGCGACGAGTCCTGCGGCGAGGGGGACGTGCTCTCGGTCCGGAGCTGGACGTGGAGGATGTGCGCGGGTGCCCGCCCGGGTTCCAGGCGCACGTAGTTAGTCCTTCCCCAGCGGTAGGTTTCCCCCGTCAACTCGTCGCGCACTGGCACGTTTTCGTCCATGCCCAGGCCGAGTTCCGCCATGTCGAGCGTGACCGTGGCCTCCTGTGCGCGGTGCGGGTCGAGATTGACGACCACCACGACCGCGTCCGGGCCCGTCCGCTTGCTGTACGCGATCACCGCGTCGTTGCCGGTGTGGTGGAAACGGAGGTTCCGGAGACCGTGCAGTGCGGGGTGGCGTCGTCGGATCTCGTTGAGCGCGGTGATGAGCGGCGCGATCGTACGTCCGTCTTGTACGGGTGTGTCCCAGTCGCGGGGGCGGAGTTGGTATTTCTCGGAGTCGAGGTATTCCTCGCTGCCGGGTTTGAGGGGGGTGTTCTCGCAGAGTTCGTAGCCGGAGTAGACGCCCCAGGTGGGGGAGAGGGTGGCGGCGAGGACGGCGCGGAGTTCGAAGGCGGGGCGGCCGCCTTCCTGGAGGAAGGCGTGGAGGATGTCGGGGGTGTTGACGAAGAAGTTGGGCCGCATGTAGGCGGCGGCCTCGCCGGCGAGTTCGGTGGCGTACTCCGTCAGTTCCTGTTTGGTGGTGCGCCAGGTGAAGTAGGTGTAGGACTGCTGGAAGCCGGTGGCGGCCAGGGTGTGCATCATCGCGGGGCGGGTGAAGGCCTCGGCGAGGAAGATGACGTCGGGGTCGGTGGTGTTGATGTCGGCGATGACCTGTTCCCAGAAGAGAACGGGTTTGGTGTGGGGGTTGTCGACGCGGAAGATGCGGACGCCGTGGTCCATCCAGTGCCGCAGGACGCGGGTGGTCTCGGCGATGAGGCCGGGCAGGTCGGCGTCGAAGGCGATGGGGTAGATGTCCTGGTACTTCTTCGGCGGGTTCTCCGCGTAGGCGATGGTGCCGTCGGGGCGGTGGTGGAACCACTCCGGATGCTTCTGCACCCAGGGGTGGTCGGGGGAGCACTGCAGGGCGAAGTCCAGGGCGATTTCCAGGCCCTGGGCGCGGGCCTCGGCGACGAAGAAGTCGAAGTCCTCGATCGTGCCCAGGTCCGGGTGGACGGCGTCGTGGCCGCCCTCGGGGGAACCGATCGCCCACGGCACGCCGACGTCGTCCGGTGTCGGCGAGAGGGTGTTGTTGCGGCCCTTGCGGTAGGTGGTCCCGATCGGGTGGATCGGGGGCAGGTAGACGACGTCGAAGCCCATCGCGGCGATGGCGGGCAGGCGGCGGGCGGCCGTGCGGAAGGTTCCGTGGGGCTGCTCGGGGGTGCCCTCGGAACGCGGGAAGAACTCGTACCAGGAGCCGTACAGGGCCCGTTCGCGCTCCACCAGCAGCGGCAGCGGCTCGGAGGACGTGACCAGTTCGCGCAGGGGGTGGCGGGTGAGGACCTCGTCCACCTCCGGCGCCAACGCCGCCGCCAACCGGTCGGCGACCGGGAGCGTGTCGTCGCGGAGCCTCCCGGCGGCCGTCAGCAGGGCGGTGTGCCCGCCGCCCTCCGGGACACCGGCGGCGGCGCGGGTGAACAGCTCGGCGCCCTCCTCCAGGACGAGCCCGGCATCGATGCCGGCCGGGACCTTGATACGGGCGATGTGGCGCCAGGTGGCGATCGGGTCGCCCCAGGCCTCGACGCGGTACGTCCAGCGGCCCACGGACGTGGGGGTGACGCAGGCGCCCCAGCGATCGGTGCCGGGGACCAGCTCACGCATCGGGGTCCACGGGGCCGGACGGCCCTCCGGGTCCTTGAGCACGACATTGGCGGCCACCACCCCGTGTCCCTCGCGGAACAGCGTCGCGGTGACCTCGAAGGTCTCGCCGACCACCGCCTTCGCGGGACGCCTGCCGCACTCGACGAGCGGACGGACGTCCCTGACGGGGACGCGGCCGACGGCCGGGGCCGGGATCGGGCTCATGGGGTCTCACCTCCGCCGTTGCTCGGGGATCGGCACTGGGCCGAACGGGTCGTGATCGAAAACGCGTCCTACCGGCCTGCCGTGGAACGCCGTCCGGAGGGCGTGTCCCGCCCGGCGGAACGGGTCTTGCGGGTCTTCTCCTTGCGGCCCTTGCCGCTCTGGTCCTGCTTGGAGCGTCCGGTCTGCTCCTGGAGATAGGCGGGCAGGCTCGTCTGGAGATAGCGCTCGGCGGCCGTCACGGCCTCACGGGCGCAGCGCTTGCCCATCAGCACGCACAGCGTGTAGCCCGAGTCCTCGAAGCTGTCCCGGGCCGCGCGGTCGGTCGGGGACGCGAGCATCACGCGTTCCCAGGTGCGGTAGCGCCGCAGATGTCTGGCCACCTCGTTCTTGGCGGGCAGCAGCATGTGCTGGTCCCTCCCGGCACTCTCGGCGGAGCACGCTTCCCGGGGGAGGTCGTGCACGGAGGGGCACCGGCGCCTCACGGAGCCGATGCCTTCACTCATGGTGCACAGGGAACCACCGGGCGTCTTGTTGGTTCTTCAACTACCCCGGGAGTCGCTCGTGTTGCACGAATGGCGTAGCCCTCCCACTCTGGAGCTGACTCAGAAGTGATCGGTGCTCACGCCCCGTGTTCACGGGGCGGACACTTCGCCGGTGAGGAGCCAACGACGATGAAGACCGCAGTGCCTCGCTACTACCACCTCGACGTGGAAGTCAGTCCGGAACGGGTCGGACAGGTCGGCCGCATCCTGGCCGCCCACCTCCGGTTCTGGGACCTGGAGACCCTTGTCGGACCCGTCTGCCACAGCGCCGAACTGCTGCTGCGCGCGATCGAGGAGCACGCCACGGACAAACGCACCTCGGTCGAGATGTGGTGGAACGGCCAGCACCTCATCGCCGCGGTGGGGGAGAACGACCGGGAGATCCGCCCGGACCGGGAGCTGCGCCCCTGTCTGACCCGAATCGCCGCGCTCAGCGACGGCTGGGGCTGCTGCTCCACGGCCGGCGGCGGCACGGTCATCTGGTTCACCCAGCGGGCGCCGGTCGACCAGGGCGTGCCCCTGGTGCCCACGGTGCCCGAACCGGCGCTGCGCGCGGTGCTCCAAGTGCCCCGCGAGACACCCGTCACCGCGCTCGCCGGTGAGACACCGGACCTGTGCGAGGGCGCGCGGTGACCGTGCGGCCGGACCGTAAAGGGGTGCCCGTGTGGAGCGGGCACCCCTACCCGCTGGGCGCGTCCTACGACGGCACGGGCACCAACTTCGCGCTGTTCAGCGAGGTCGCCGAGCGCGTCGACCTGATCCTCGTGGACGACGACGGCACCCACCGCCCCGTCCCGCTCACCGAGGCCGACGGCTTCGTCTGGCACGGCCGGCTCCCCGGCGTCGGACCCGGACAGCGCTACGGCTACCGGGTGCACGGCCCCTGGGCGCCCGCCGCCGGACACCGCTGCGACCCGGCGAAACTGCTGCTCGACCCGTACACCAGAGCCGTCGACGGGCAGACGGACAACCACCCCTCGCTCTGCGAACCGGGCGCCGACAGCGCCGGGCACACCATGCTCGGCGTGGTCACCGACCCGTTCTTCGACTGGGGGGACGACCGCCCGCCCCGGCGGCCGTACGCCGACACCGTCGTCTACGAGGCGCACGTCCGCGGCCTCACCCGCACCCACCCCGACGTGCCCCCCGAACTCCGCGGCACCTACGCCGGGTTGGCGCACCCCGCCGTCGTCGAACACCTCACCTCGCTGGGTGTGACCGCGATCGAACTGATGCCGGTCCACCAGTTCGTGCAGGACGGCGTCCTCCAGGACCGCGGCCTGACCAACCACTGGGGCTACAACACCATCGGTTTCTTCGCCCCGCACAACGCCTACGCCGCCCACGGCACCCGCGGCCAGCAGGTCACCGAGTTCAAGTCGATGGTGAAGGCGCTGCACGCGGCCGGTCTCGAAGTGATCCTCGACGTGGTCTACAACCACACCGCCGAGGGCGACGAGCGGGGCCCCACCCTCTCCTTCCGGGGCATCGACAACTCCTCGTACTACCGCCTGGTGGACGGCGACTGGGCGCACTACTACGACACCACCGGCACCGGCAACAGCCTGCTGATGCGGCACCCCTACGTCCTCCAGCTGATCATGGACTCGCTGCGGTACTGGGTGACCGAGATGCGTGTCGACGGGTTCCGTTTCGATCTCGCCGCCACGCTGGCCCGGCAGTTCCACGAGGTGGACCGCCTCTCGGCGTTCTTCGACCTGATCCAGCAGGACCCGGTGATCAGCCGGGTCAAGCTGATCGCCGAACCGTGGGACGTGGGCGAGGGCGGCTACCAGGTCGGCAACTTCCCGCCGCTGTGGTCGGAGTGGAACGGCAAGTACCGGGACGCCGTACGGGACTTCTGGCGCGGGCGCCCGCACACGCTCGGCGAGTTCGCCTCCCGGCTGACCGGCTCCGCCGACCTGTACGAGCACAGCAGACGCCGCCCGCGCGCCAGCGTCAACTTCGTCACCGCGCACGACGGATTCACCCTGCGCGACCTGGTGTCGTACAACGACAAGCACAACGAGGCCAACGGCGAGGGCAATCGGGACGGCGAGAGCGTCAACCGCTCCTGGAACTGCGGGGTCGAGGGCCCCACCAAGGATCCGCGGATCCGCGCGCTCCGCGCCCGCCAGCAACGCAATCTGCTGGCCACGCTGCTGCTGTCGCAGGGCATCCCCATGCTGAGCCACGGCGACGAGTCGGGCCGCACCCAGCGCGGCAACAACAACGCCTACTGCCAGGACAACGAGGTCTCGTGGCTCGACTGGCGGCTGGACGCCGAACGGCGCGCGCTCCTCGCGTTCACCCGCGACCTCATCGCCCTGCGCGCCGACCACCCCGTGCTGCGCCGCCGCCGCTTCTTCCGCGGCGACACACCGACCCGCGCGGACCAGCCGCTCCCCGACCTGGTGTGGCTGCTGCCCGACGCGGGGGAGATGACCGACGCCGACTGGGACCGCTCCGACGCCCACGCGGTGGCCGTCTTCCTCAACGGCGACGCCATCGCCGAACGCGACGCCCACGGCGAGCCCGTCGTCGACGACTCCTTCCTGCTCCTGCTGAACAGCCACTGGGAGCCGCAGACCTTCCGGCTGCCCGGCGCCGCGTACGGCGAGTGGTGGGCGAGCCTCGTCGACACGGCCGCGGAACCGGACGGCGTCCCCGACGAGGCCGAACACAAGGCGGGCGCGGAGGTCACCGTCGAAGCCCGGTCCCTGGTGCTGCTGTCGCGGCCCGCGAGGAGCGGCTGACCGCGACCGGTCCTCCTGACCGGACGGCGGTCAGCGTTCGCCGCGCGAGGTGATCGTGAACTGGGCGCCGTCCGGGTCGCGGAGCACCGCCTCGTGCGGCTGATGGGTGAGGACCGTGCCGCCGTGGTGCTGGGCGGACTCGACGCAGGCCGCCACGTCGGAGACGGAGAAGTGGACCTGCCAGTGCGGCCGGATCGTGGGGTCGGGCGCCGCCTCCAGCGCGCCGGAGGTGATCCGGGCCACCACCTCGCCCTCGCTGCGCAGCACGACCTCGTTGCCCTCGTAGTGGACCTCGCAAGCGCCCGGCTTCTCGGTGGCCCACTCCAGGACCTCGCCGTAGAAGATCGCCGCGTCGAAGGCGTCCCGGGTGTGCAGCCGGATGAAGGCCGGGGCGGCCTTGCGCCAGGTCTCCCAGTCGGTGAACAGCGTGCCCTCCCAGATCCCGAAGGACGCCCCGTGCCGGTCCGCCAGCAGGGCCGCCCGGCCGGGCGGGAAGGAGAGGGGCCCGACCGCGACCGTGCCGCCGCGCTCCCGGGCCCGGGAGGCCGCCGCGTCCGCGTCGGACACGGCGAAGTACGGGGTCCAGGCGACCGCCATCTGCCACAGCGACGCCACCCCGGCGATCCCGGCGACCGGCACCCCGTCCGCCAGCGCGATCCGGAAGTGGTCGCCGAGCTTGGCGGTACGCCATCGCCAGCCGAGCACGGCGGAGTAGAAGTTCTCCGTGGCCGGCAGGTCCCGGCTGGTGAGGCTCACCCAGCAGGGCGCGCCGAAGACGGAGTGGCTGGAGACGGCGTTCTCCGCGTCTCGGTGACGCGCGTTCTCCGCGCCCCGGTCATTGTTGTCGCTGTTCATGGCAGTCGCGTCCTGGTCTCGTCCGCCGGCACACCCCGGCCGCACTCCAGTGTCCAACCGGATCCGGGGCCGGTGCCCGTCGAGTACCCCGCGTCGGGCTTCCGACCCCGGTGGCGACGCGATCTTCGGACGACCGTTCGGGTGATGACCGGGAGTCCCGGGTCCTTACCGTGCGCCGCCGCCGCGCGCGTGCGCCTGGCAGCGGATCAAGGGAAAATCCACCCTATGGCCGACATAACGGAACGTTCCGGGCGTGGGCCGGCCGCATCCGGCTCCGCCGCGCCCCACCAGACCCTGGCTCTCGCGGCGATGATGTTCGCCGTGTCGATGACCTTCATCGACCAGACGATCGTCGCCATCGCCGCCCCCAGCATCGTCGACGAACTCGATCTCTCCTCGTCGGGCATGCAGTGGGTGGTGAACGCCTATCTGCTCGCCCTGGCCGCGTTCTTCGCGCTCGGCGGCCGGCTCGCCGACATCCTCGGGCACCGCCGGATGATGGTGATCGGCACCCTCGTCTTCGTCATCTCCTCCGTGCTCTGCGGCTGTGTCCCCGACGACAGCTTCGCCCTGGGCTGGCTGATCGTGTTCCGGGCCACGCAGGGCCTGGGCGCCGCGCTGATGTTCCCCGCCGCGCTCGCCGTCGTCGTCGCCGTCTTCCCCGTCGACAAACGCGGCCGGGCCCTCGCCCTGTTCTTCGGGCTCTCCGGGGCCCTCACCGCGCTCGGCCCGCTGCTCGGCGGCTGGCTCACCGGCTGGACCTGGCGGGCGATCTTCTGGGTCAACGTGCCCGTGGCGGTCATCGCCCTCGTCCTGACCGCCCTCGCCCGCATCCCGCACCAGGCCCGCCGCGAACGCCTCGACCTGCCCGGCGCCGTCCTCGTCGCCCTCGGCATGGGCCTGAGCGTGCTCGGCCTGCAACAGGCCTCCGCCTGGGGCTGGAGCAGCTTCGCCACCTGGGCCTGCATCATCGGCGGACTCGCGGTCCTGGTGCTGTTCTGCGCCTACGAACTCCGCGTCGACGAACCACTCATCAAGCTCCACGTCTTCCGCGACAAGGCGTTCAGCGTCGACGCGGCGGTCCTGTTCTTCGCGATGCTCGCCTTCGTCCCGCTGTTCTTCTTCGCCTCGGTCTACGCGCAGGTCTCGCTCAGCGCCTCGCCCAACCAGGCCGCGCTGTTCCTGCTGTACTTCTTCATCGGCTTCGCCATCGCCTCCCAGTGGGGCGGCCGCATCCTCGACAAACGCGGCGCCCGGCCCGCGCTGAAACTGGGCACGGCCCTCGGCGCGGTCGGCTTCGCCCTCTGGGCCAACAAGCTCACGGACCTCTCGATGCACGACCAGTGGCCCTACGTCGCCCTCGCCGGCGCCGGCATCGGCTTCCTGCTCGCGCCCGCCTCGACCGACGCGGTGAACCGGTCCCTCAACGCCTCCTACGGCGAGGTCACCGGCATCACCCAGACCGTGCGCAACTACGCGGCGGCCGTGGGTCTCGCGGTGTACGGGACGATCCTGACGCATGTCACCACCGACAAGGTCGTGGAGACGCTGACCTCCCAGGGGGTGCCGGACGACGCGGCAAGGGACGCGGCCCGTGACATCTCCGAGTCGGTCACCGGCAACCCGGACAGTCAGGCACCGAGCGGGGACGGCGCCGTCGGCACGGTGGTGCGCGACTCGATGGACGCCATCCGTATGGACTTCGCCGAGGCCAACCAGTGGGTGTTCTACGGGATGGCCATCGCGCTCGCCATCGGGTTCCTGTGCGCACACCGGCACCCGGGCACCCGCGTCACCGACGAGACACGGGCGCCCGAGCGGGAGCCGGTGCACCACTGACGGGCGCCGACTCCCGTGCGCGGCGGCTCAGGTCGAGTCCCGCCGCACCAGCTCCGTCGGCAGGATCACGGCGGCCGGGTCCTCGCCGCCGATCTGGGCCAGCAGGACCCGCACCATCTCGTTGCTGATGCGGTCGTAGGGCTGGCGGATGGTGGTGAGGGCGGGCACCGCCTCCGTGGCCGCCGCCGAGTCGTCGAAACCGCCCACGGAGACGTCCTCGGGGACCCGCCGGCCCGCCCGGCGCAGAGCGGCGAGAGCACCCTGCGCCATCAGGTCGGAGGCCACGAACACGGCGTCCAGGTCGGGTGCCTGGGCCAGCAGCAGATCGGTGCCCGCCTCGCCGCTGGACCGGCTGTAGTCGCCGGAGACGATGAGCCGCTCGTCGATCTCGACGCCCGCCTCGGTGAGGACCTCCTTGTACCCGGCGAGCCGGTCGACACCGCCGGGGGTGTCCAGCGGGCCGGTCACGACGCCGATACGGCGGCGGCCCAGCGACAGCAGATGGCGGACCATGTCCCGGGCGCCGTCCCGGTCGTCGGCGGCCACATAACTGACCTTGGAACCGGGTGCCATGGGCTTGCCGCACTGCACGAGCGGGATGCCCGCCTCGCGCAGCTCCTGGGCGACCGGGTTCCCGGAGTGGCTGGACACCAGCAGCACCCCGTCGACGTGGCCGGCCGTGATGTACCGCGTTATCCGGCGCCGCTCGTCCTCCGTGCCCGCGACCATCAGCAGCAGCGGAATGTCGTGCGCGGCCAGCGCCTGGGTGCAACCCCGTAGCAGGACATTGAAGTTGGGGTCCTCGAAGAGTTTCTCCTGCGGTTCCGTCAGCAGGAAGCCGATGGAGTCCGAGCGGCCCGTGATCAGTGAGCGGGCGTGCCGGTTGACGACATAACCCGTCCTGCGGATCGCGGCGTTGACCGCCTCGGCCGCCGTCGGGCTGACGTAGTGACCGCCGTTGAGCACGCGCGAGACCGTTCCCCGGGAGACTCCCGCCTCGCGCGCCACGTCGTGAATGGTCGGCGGCTTGCGCCTGCCCCCCGTGTTGCTCATGGTCATGACTTTACGGCTCCGGAGAGCAGATCCAGGCTCCAGAACCGCTGGATGACCAGGAAGAGCGCGATCAGCGGGATCACCGCGAGCAGCGCGCCAGTGATCACCAGGGTGTAGAGCGCCGGGGTGTTCGCGCCCTGTTCGAGGAGGGTGAACAGGCCCAGGGTGATCGGGAACTTCTCGTCGTCGCTGAGCATGATGTACGGCAGCAGGAAGTTGTTCCACACGGCCACGAACTGGAACAGGAACACCGTCACCAGACCCGGCACCATCATCGGCAGCGCGATCCGGGTGAAGATCCGCCACTCGCTCGCCCCGTCCATCCGCCCGGCCTCGACCACGTCCGCCGGGACGGCGGCAGCGGCGTAGATCCGGGACAGGTACACGCCGTACGGGGAGAGCACCAGCGGCAGTAGCACCGCCCAGTAGGAGTCCGCCAGGTCCGCCTTCGCCATCAGCAGGTACTGCGGGATCGCCAGGATCACCGGCGGCATCAGCACGCCCGCCATCAGGACGTTGAAGACGGTCTCGCGGCCCTTGAAGCGGTAGATCGCCAGCGCGTAGCCGCTGATCGCCGAGACGGCGGTGGACAGCAGGGCGCCGAGACCGGCGTAGAGGGCGGAGTTGCCCATCCACTGCCAGTAGATGCCGTCACGGTAGGCGTTCAGGTCGGACAGGTTGTCCGCGAAGCCGGTGCCCGGCAGGAAGGTGAAGGTGGAGAACAGCTCGCTGCCCGACTTGGTGGCCGCGATCAGCACCCAGGCCACGGGCAGCAGACAGTAGAGCGCGCCCAGCAGCAGGGTGAGCGTCGGGACGAGCGCGATCCGGCGGCGCAGCGGCGGCCCCTGGGCGGTGCCCGGGGTCGTGCCCGCCGCCGGGGCGGCCTTGCGGACGGCAAGAGAACTCATCGTGCTGCCTCCTGCTTCTGACGGGAGTTCGCGGCCCTCAGGAAGCCGAAGGAGAGGACCAGGGTGGCCACGGCGATGATCACCGCACCGGCGGCCGCCGAGTAGATGTCACCCTCGCCGAACGCGTCCCGGTGCACCTTCATCAGCGGACTCCACGTCGTGGAGACCGAGTTGGTGAGCGGTTTGAGGGTGGTGGGCTCGCTGAACACCTGGAGCGTGGCGATGATCGAGAAGAAGAAGGTCAGCACCAGCGAGGGCGCCACCATCGGGATCTTGATCCGCAGGGCGATCTGCAGCGGGGTGGCGCCGTCCAGCTTGGCCGCCTCGTACACCTCGGCGGGGATCGACTGCAGCGAGGTGTAGATGACGATCATGTTGAAGCCGGTGCCGCCCCAGATCGCGATGTTGGACAGCGCCGCGTACAGCCCGCCGCCGTCCAGCAGATCCGGCTGGGGGAGACCCAGCTTCTCGAGGACGAAGTAGAAGGGGCTGACGTCCGGGAGGTAGAGGAAGCCCCAGAGCAGGGCCGCCACGACGCCCGGGACCGCGTACGGCAGGAAGATCGCCAGGCGGGTGAAGGGGGCGAGGCGCACCTTGTCGCTGTCCAGCATCAGGGCGAAGACCAGTGCCAGACCGAGCATGACCGGGACCACGATCGCCCCGTAGCCGAGGACGCGCAGCGCACCGTCCAGCAGCTCGGAGTCGGTCAGCGCGTCGGTGTAGTTCTCGATGCCCGCCCACACCTCGTGCCGCGCACCCGAGCCGAGGCCGAGGCCCTTGACCTGCACCTTGTGCAGGCTGAGCCAGACCGCGTAGCCGATGGGGAGCGCGAAGAAGAGGGCGAACAGGATCGTCGCGGGGAGGAGGAAGGCGTACGGGGCCCCCTTGACCCCGTACGACCTCCGGCGTGCCGTCGTCACTCCGCGACCTCGAAGCCCTGCTTCTTCATGTCGGTGACCGTGTCGTCCTGCATCGTCTTCAGGGCGGCGCCGAAGTCCGACTTGTTCTTGGCGGCGGCGCCGAACGCGTCCTTGAAGGTGGTGTAGGCGACGTTCACGTTCGGGCCCCACGCGGAGGGTGCCGTGGTCTTCGCGATCTCGGAGGCGACGGTGTAGAAGTCGGCCTGGTTGGAGAAGAAGGCCGGCGGCTGGGCGAACGCGTCACTGGTCTGCGCGGTGGTGGCGGCCGGGTAGATGCCGCCTTCCTTCGCCAGCGCGGTCAGCGCCTCGGGGTCCGTGTTCAGCCAGGTGGCGAACTTCGCGGCGGCACCCTTGTTCTTGGAGTCCGTGGTGACGGCCGTCGAGGAGCCGCCCCAGCTGCCGGTGGTGTTCTCGGAGGACGACCACTGCGGCAGCGGCGCCACCTTCCACTTGCCCTCGGTGTCGGGCGCGGCGGTGGTCAGCGTGCCCGGTGCCCACACGGCGCTGACCCAGGCGATCTGCTTGCCGGTGTTGAGCGCCTTGTTCCAGGCCGGGGTGTACATCGGCTGGTTGTCGATGGCGCCCTCCTTCACGAGGCCGCCCCAGAAGTCGGCGACCCGCTGGGTGGCCGTGTCGTCGATGCCGACCTTCCACTTCTGGCCCTCGGTGGTCCACCACTGGGCGCCCGCCTGCTGGGCGAGACCGGCGAAGAGACCGGAGTCGTTGGCGGAGAAGGTGGTGAGGTCGACGTCCGCGTCCGCCTTCTTCAGCTTGCGCGCGGTCTCGGCGAACTCGTCCCAGGTCTTGGGGACTTCGAGGTCGTACTTCTTGAAGAGGTCCTCGCGGTAGTAGAACATCATCGGCCCGATGTCCTGCGGTATCGCGTAGACGGCGTCGGAGCCCAGCGTGGTCTGCTGCCAGACACCGTCGGCGAACTTGCCCTTCGCGTCGCCCGCCTCGCCCGCGATGTCGGCGACCGCGTCATTGCTGACCAGCGTCGGCAGCGCCTGGTACTCGGCCTGCACCAGGTCCGGGCCCTTGCCCGCCTTGTGCGCGGTGAGAATCTTGGTGACCAGGGTGTCGCCGGAGGCCTGCTTCTTCACCGTGACGGTGATCTGCTGCTCCTTGCCGGGCCCCTTGTTCCACAGGTCCGCGACCTTGTCCATGCCCGGCGTCCAGGTCCAGTACGTCAGCTTCGCCGGCCCCGACTGGGCCTCGCTGTCGTCGTCGGACCCGCCACAGGCGGCGAGTGTGGTGGCGCCGAGCGTGACGGCGACGGCAGTGGCCACAATTCGCCGGTGCTTGGTGATGTTGGGCATGGATCTTTCTCCCCTGACCTGGGTCCTCGCCTGCTGCGAAGACCATGCCATGCTTCTGTGAGCGTTCACAGGTACTGCGTCTGTGAGCGTTCACAGTAGAGAAACATCCCGGACACTTGTCAATGGTTGTTGCTGTGCGGTTATGTTGGCCCCGCACCGCCGCCGCTGTGTGTGCACGTTCCCAAATGATCGACTCAACGGGAGAGATCCATGCCGGAGACCACCCCCACGGGCCTCACCAGGCTCGCCTTCGGTGGGGACTACAACCCCGAGCAGTGGCCGGAAACCGTCTGGCACGAGGACGTCCGGCTGATGCGCGAGGCCGGCGTCACCATGGTGAGTGTCGGCATCTTCTCCTGGGCCCTGCTGGAGACCTCACGCGGGGAGTACGACTTCGGCTGGCTCGACCGGCTGCTGGACCTGCTGCACGAGAACGGCATCCGCGTCGACCTCGGCACCCCCACCGTCGTCCCGCCCGTCTGGTTCTACCGCGAGCACCCCGAGGCCCTGCCCGTGGCCGCCGACGGCACCCGCTACGAGTTCGGCTCACGCGGCGCCATCTGCCACAGCAACCCCGACTACCGGGCCGCCGCCGCGACCATCACCACCAAGCTCGCCGAGCGCTACGCCGACCACCCCGCACTCGCCCTCTGGCACGTCCACAACGAGTACGGCGTCCCCGTCTCCGCCTGCTACTGCGACTCCTGCGCCGCGCACTTCCGCCGCTGGCTGGAGCGGACGTACGGCGACGTCGCGGCGGTCAACGAGGCCTGGGGCACCGCCTTCTGGGGCCAGCACTACACCGACTTCGCGCAGATCAACCCGCCGCGCACGACCCCCACGGTCGGCAACCCGGGCCAGGCCCTCGACTACAAGCGGTTCGCCGACGCGACCATCCGCGAGAACTTCGTCGCCGAGCGGGACATCCTGCACCGCCTCGCCCCCGGCATCCCGGTCACCACCAACTTCATGACCGCGCTCAGCCAGTGCGACTCCCTCGACTACTGGGCCTGGGGCCGCGAGGTCGACCTCGTCACCAACGACCACTATCTGATCACCGACGGCCGCCGCACCCACGTCAACCTCGCGATGGCCGCCGACCTCACCCGCTCGGTCGGCGCCGGCGCCCCCTGGCTGCTCCTGGAGCACTCCACCTCCGGCGTCAACTGGCAGGCCCGCAACCCCGCCAAGGCCCCCGGCCAGATGGCCCGCAACTCCCTCGTCCATGTGGCGCGCGGCTCCGACGGCGCCATGTTCTTCCAGTGGCGGCAGTCCCGGCGCGGCGCCGAGAAGTTCCACTCGGCGATGCTTCCACAGGCCGGCACCGAGTCGAGGGTCTGGCGCGAGGTCGTCGAACTGGGCGCCTCCCTCGACTCGTTGAGCCAGATCCGCGGCACCCGGACCGTCGCCGACGTGGCCGTCCTGTGGGACTGGCACTCCTGGTGGGCGCAGAACCTCGCCTGGCGCCCCAGCGAGGACCACGAGGCCCGCGAACGCGCCGACGCCTTCTACGAGGCCCTCTACGACCGCCACCTCACGGTCGACTTCGCCCACCCGGAAGCCGACTTGTCGGCCTATCCCCTTGTCGTCGTACCCGCGCTGTACCTCATGACGAAGGCAGCCGGGGACAACCTCAAGGCGTACGTCGAGAACGGCGGCACCCTCGTCGTCTCCTACTTCTCCGGCATCGTCGACGAGCACGACGCCGTCCACGAGGGCCCCTACCCCGGCGCCCTGCGCGACGTACTCGGCCTCACCGTCGAGGAGTTCTCCCCGCTGCTCGGCGGCGAGAGCGTCCGGATCACCGGCCCCGACGGCTCCGAACTCACCGGTGACGTCTGGACGGAGTTCGTGGTGCCGCGCGGCGCCGAGCCCGTGTGGACGTACGCCGACGGACTCGCCGTCGACCGGCCCGCCGTCACCCGGCACCGGCTCGGCGAGGGCTCCGCCTGGTACGTCTCGACCCGCCTCGACGCGCACGGCCTGGACGCGCTGCTCGGCTGGGCCGCCGACGACGCGGGCATCGCGCCCCGCGCCGACCTGCCGCGCGACGTCGAAGTGGTGCGCCGCGCGGGGGAGTCGGGCGACTTCCTCTTCGTGGTCAACCACACCGCGCTCGACGCGAAGGTGCCGCTCGACACGTCCGGCACCGAACTTTTCACCGGTGAACGCGCGGCGGGCCGCCTCGCCGTACCCGCCGGGAGCGTCCGGGTCGTACGTCTCGACGCCTGAGCACCCGGTCACCGGCTCACCCGCTCACCCGGTACGCCGACCAGGCTCCCTCCTTCCCCCCTCCCTCCTCCCCCCGAACACCGGCCGGATCTCTGGGGACATCCGGCCGGTACCGGCGGCGCCGCGCCCACGGCCTTCGGGTGCGGCGCCGCCACAGCACCGCACAACCCCCGCTCCCCACCTTCGTCGAAGGGACGACGATGTTCCACGCGAGACGCGCCCTCAGGGCCCTGCTGATACCGCTGTTCGCAGGCCTGGCGCTCACCACTCTGCCCGCCACGTCGGCCTCGGCCGCCTCCACGCTCACCAACGGGGGCTTCGAGTCCGACGGCACCGGGACCGCGACGCCGGCCGGCTGGTCGACGTACTCGGCGGCCGGGCAGAACTCCGCCTCCTTCACCGAGTCCGGTGGCCACGGCGGCAGTTACCGCCTCACCCACTGGTCGTCCTCCGCCTACAAGGTGGAGACCTACCAGTACCTGTCCGGGCTGACCAACGGGAACTACAAGCTCACCGCGTGGGTGCGCTCCGGCGGCGGCCAGAACTCGGCCTACCTCGCGCTGAAGAACTGCGGCAGCGCCGAGCAGCGCACCGACCTCCCGGTCTCCGCCAGCGGCTGGATCCGGATCGTCACCTCCATCGCGGTGACCAACAACCAGTGCACCATCAGCATCAACTCCGATGCCAACGCGGGCAATTGGATCAACGTCGACGACCTGACCTTCGCGTCCGGCACGACCGGCGTGTCCATCAAGGGCTCCGACGTGTCGTCGCTCATCAAGAGCGAGGCGAAGGGCGGTGTCTACAAGAACAGCTCCGGCACCACCGGTGACGCGCTCGCCATCCTCAAGGGCGCCGGGCAGAACTACGCCCGGGTCAAGGTCTGGGTGAACCCCGCCGACGGCTACAACAACAAGGCCCGGGTGCTCGCCGCCGCCAAGCGCATCAAGGCCCAGGGCATGAAGCTCCTGGTCGACTTCCACTACTCGGACACCTGGGCCGACCCGGGCGCGCAGACCGTGCCGTCCCCGTGGACCGGCCACAGCTACAGCCAGCTGCGGACGGACGTCTACAACCACACCTACGACGTCCTCAACGCCCTCAAGTCCCAGGGCACCACCGCCGACATGGTCCAGGTCGGCAACGAGATCAACGGCGGCATGCTGTGGTCGGCCGGCTCCACCTCCAACTGGTCGCAGCTCGCCGGACTGCTCAACTCCGGCTACGACGCGGTCAAGGCGGTCAACTCCTCCACCCAGGTCGCGCTGCACCTCGCCAAGGGCGGCGATCTGTCCGGCACCCGCTGGTGGTTCGACAGCGCCGTCTCCAACGGTGTGAAGTTCGACGTCATCGGCCTGTCGTACTACGGCTACTGGCACGGCACGCTCGCCGACTTCCAGACCACGCTGGACGACGCGGCCGCCCGCTACGCCAAGCCGGTGTTCGTCGCCGAGACGGCGTACCCGTTCCGGCTGGACAGCGAGGACTCGCACGAGAACATCATCGACCTGAGCAGTGAGCTGGTGTCCGGCTACCCGGCCACCACCGCCGGTCAGACGCGGTGGATGAAGGACATCGCGAGCATCGTCGAGGCCGTCCCCAACGGCCGTGGTCTCGGCATCTTCTACTGGGAGTCGACGTGGACCGCCGTCTCGGGCAACGGCTGGGACCCGACCGACGCGTCCTCCGGCAACGGCTGGGAGAACCAGGCGCTGTTCGGCTACGACGACAGGCTGCTTCCGGCGGCGGCATGGTTCAGCCACCGGTAGTGAGGTTGAGGTGATCCGGGGGCCGCACGTCTAGGCGTGCGGCCCCTCTCGTTTCTCGCTTCTCGTTTCTCGCTGTTCAGCCGCCGAGGAACGCGTGCAGCGAACCGGCCATGGCGGTGACGAAGGTGTCCCGGACGGGCTCGGGGACGCGGTCCAGCGACAGGTACGGGTTGAGGTCCTCCAGTTCGACGAGGAGCAGGTCGCCGTCCTGGGTGCGGCAGGCGTCCACGCGCTGGATGCCGTGGTCGAGGGTGTTCCAGTCGATGAAACGGCGGGCGAAGGCGAGGTCGGCCTCGGACGCCGCGTAGGGCTCCAGGACCCAGCGGCGGTCCGGGTCGGGCGCGTACAGGGCGTACTGGAAGGTGTCGTCGACGTAGCAGAACGACACCTCGTGGCGGAAGTCGACGCGTGGCTGGACGAGGACATCGCCCCAGGTCAGGTCCGCCAGCTCGGGCCCGGTCAGGAAGCGCAGGCCGATGGAGTCCGCGCCGGCCTTCGGCTTGACGGCGTAGGTGGCGGTGTCGGGCAGCCGCCCCAGGTGCTCGGCCCGGTCGACGGTGGGGATGACCGGATACCCGGCTTCGGTGAGGTCCAGCAGATACTGCTTGCCGGTCATGTCGGCGCGGCCGGTCAGCGGGTTGTAGACACGGGTGCCGAGCGCCTTCGCCCGCTCGCGGAAGGCGTCGTACGCCTGCTGGTAGTGCAGGACGGGGCCGCTGTTGCGGACCACGACCGCGTCGAAGCCGTCCATCAGGGCCGTCGCGTCCAGCGGGTGGCACAGGGCGAGGTCGAACTCCGCGCGCAGCCGGGAGGTGAGGAAGACGTCCTCGTCGCCGTAGCGCCGCCCCCGGGCCGGGTAGGCGAGGTCGGTGACGTACAGCAGGCGGGGGCGGGCGGGCACGGCGGTCTCCCTGGTCGGCGGCGGTCCGTGGTGGCCAACCTAACCCGAGGCCACGCGGCCCCTGCCAGGATGGACCGGCGGGGCATCGGGCGGACCACCGGGAGGCGGACATGGCGGGCAACACGGACTCACGGGGTGCCGGACTCGTACCGGAGGCGTACGTCGGGATCGGCGGGCGCGGGCCCGAGGATGTGGTCGCCGACGGGCACGGGCGGGTGCTGACCGGCGTCGAGGACGGCCGCGTCCTGCGGGTGCACGGACTCGCGGAGCCGGGGCGGCGGGCCCGGGTCGAGACGCTCGCCGACACCGGCGGCAGGCCGCTGGGCCTCGAACTCCTCCCGGACGGCGACCTGTTGGTGTGCGACGCCGAGCGGGGGCTGCTGCGGGTCACGACCGGCGACGGGACCGTGCGGGTGCTCGCCGACGAGGTGGGCGGTGAGCGGCTGCGGTTCTGCAGCAATGTCGTGGCCCTCTCCGACGGCACGGTCTACTTCACCGTCTCCAGCCGCCGCTACCCCCTCCACCAGTGGATCGGCGACATCGTCGAACACACCGGCACCGGGCGGCTGTTGCGGCTCGCACCGGGGGAGAGGACGCCCGAAGTCGTCCTGGAGGGGCTCCAGTTCGCCAACGGCCTCGCCCCCTCCGCCGACGAGTCGTACCTCGTGCTCGCGGAGACCGGCCCGCGCCGGCTGACCCGCGTCCACCTCAAGGGACCCGATGCCGGCACGAGCGAGCCCTTCGTCGAGGACCTGCCGGGCACCCCCGACAACATGTGGCGCGACCCCGAGAACGGCCTGATGTGGGTGGCACTGGCGGGCCCACGCATCGGCGCCCTCGACCGCCTGCACCGCGCGAGCCCGGCCGTACGGAGCGCCGCGAGCCGGGTGGCCGTACGGGCCCCCTTCCGCCCCCTCGGCTTCGCCGGTGTCGTCGCCGTCGACGACC
Organism: Streptomyces sp. NPDC107538; assembly: GCF_055657445.1. Taxonomy (NCBI): domain Bacteria; kingdom Bacillati; phylum Actinomycetota; class Actinomycetes; order Kitasatosporales; family Streptomycetaceae; genus Streptomyces; species Streptomyces sp. NPDC107538. The sequence continues at coordinate 660,273 of NZ_JBVKAY010000001.1, forward strand.
AGGGACACATCGCCCACACCCTCATCGACCGCCACTCCCGCTTCCGCATGGTCACCAGCGCCTGCGTGACCGAGGGTCGACTGATCCTGGGCAGCCTGTGGGAGCGGGTGATCGCGGTGTGCGCGCTGCCGGAGAAGAGGGGCTGAGCGGGGGATCGCGGTGCGCGCTGCGGGAGAGGTGGGTTGAGGCGAGGCGGGGCCCCGGCGTGGCGTGCCGTGAGCCGGGGCCGCCCCCGGCCGGACGTGGTGCCCCGCCATGGCAGGGGCTGGCAGCGGCTCCGGCCCCACGGCTGCCTCGCGTGGGCGGGTCCGGCCGCGCCGGTTCACGCGCCGTCCGGCTGCGACGTGGTGCCCCGCCGGATCACGCGCCGTACAGCCGAGTGGGGCGCACACAATGCCCGCGCTACCCTGTTGACCGGCCGCGACCCGCTCGCGGCGCGGTGGTGGGGCCCGCCGTACCCGAACCGCGGCATCGGTGCCGACAACGGTCCCTGCTTGCGACGGAGCACGCCCGGACACCCGGGCCCCGGCGAGTAGGAGTCGTACGCCCATGCCAGCCCCGCACCCTGACGGGCCCGAAGGCCTGCCGCTCCCCGGAAAGTCCCCCGATGGGCCTGAAGATCTGCCGCTCCCCGGAGAATTTCCGGACGCGCCCGTCGCGGATCCGCCCCGCCCCGCCCCCTGGCACGGTCAGGCACCGGTCGTCGTGGTCGTTGCCGTCGGCGGTGCGAGCGGGGCGGTGGCCCGCTACGCCGCCGCGCTGCTGTGGCCCACCGGCGCGACCGGCTTCCCCTGGACCACGTTCGGGGTGAACGTCGTCGGCTGCTTCGTGATCGGCTTCTTCATGGTCGCGATCACGGAGGTGTGGACGGTCCACCGTCTCGTCCGCCCCTTCTTCGGCACCGGCGTCCTCGGCGGCTTCACCACCTTCTCGACCTACGCCGTCGACATCCAGCGCCTGATCGAGGAGGGCCGCCCCGCCACCGCGCTCACCTACCTCGCCGCGACCCTCCTCGCCGCCCTCACGGCGGTCTGGCTCGCGGCGACAGCGGCCCACCGCGTGCTGAGCGCCGGCCCCACCCCAACACGTGAGAAAGGTAAGAGGTCGTCGTGAACTGGGTTCTCGTCATCCTCGGCGGAATGGCCGGCGCACCCCTGCGCTACCTCGCCGACCGCGCGGTGCAGTCCCGCCACGACACGGCCTTCCCCTGGGGCACCTTCGCCGTCAACGTCACCGGGTCCTTCGTCCTCGGCCTCCTCACCGGCGCCGTGACAGCCGGCGCGGCCTCCTCCCACCTGCACCTTCTCCTCGGCACCGGCCTCTGCGGGGCCCTGACCACGTACTCGACGTTCTCCTACGAGACGCTGCGGCTGGCTCAAAGCGGCGCCCGCTTCCACGCCACCGTCAACGCCGTCGCGAGCGTGACGGCGGGGCTGGGCGCGGTCTACGTGGGCCTGGCGGTGGCGCGGGCCCTCTGGTCCTGAGAGCGGCCTTACCCGGCTGTAGTACCACTGCTCCACCGCCCTCGCAGACCTCGCAGAGCACAGAACTGGACCCCATGAGCACCATCAGCGTCGGTCAGGCAGTCGTCCTCGGAGCGGTGGAGGGGGTGACCGAGTTCCTGCCCGTCTCCTCCACCGGGCATCTGAAGATCACCGAGGGTCTCATGGGGATCCAGGTCGAGGACAAGGCCGTCGTCGGGTTCTCGGCGGTCATCCAGGTGGGCGCCATCGCCGCGGTGCTCGTGTACTTCCGCGGCGACATCGCGCGGATCGGGTCCGCCTGGTTCCGGGGCCTGTTCGACGCGGGGCGGCGGCAGGAGCGCGACTACCGGTTCGCGTGGTGGGTGATCGCCGCGACGATCCCGATCGTCGTCGTGGGGCTGGCCGCCCGCTCGCTCATCGAGGGACCGCTCGCCTCGCTGTGGGTGGTGGCCGGTTCGCTCATCGTCGGCAGCGGTGTGATGTGGGTCGCGGAACAGGTCGGCCGACGCAGGCGCGCGGAAGCGGACACCGGGTTCCGGGACGCGATACTCGTCGGCGGTTCGCAGATCCTCGCTCTGTTGTTCCCCGGGTTCTCCCGCTCCGGCGCCACCATGTCCACCGCGCTGCTGCTCGACCTCGACCGGGTCGCCGCCACCCGGCTCTCGTTCTTCCTCGGCATCCCGGCCCTGACCGGCGCCGGGCTCTACGAACTCAAGGACGCCCTCGGCGCGGGCGTGGGCGCGGCCCCGCTCATCGCCGGAACCACCGTCTCGTTCGTGGTCGCGTACGCCTCCGTCGCCTGGCTGCTGAAGTTCGTGACCAGGCACTCCTTCAACGTGTTCATCTCCTATCGGATCGTCGTCGGGGTGCTGCTGTTCGGGCTGCTCGGCGCGGGTGGCCTCAGCTGACCATCCCGTAGATCCCGTAGATCCCTCAGGGGGCCTCTTGACAGCCCCCGCCCGTCACCCGCAGGATCACCCCCGTGAACCTGTCAGACAGCCAGACAGGTGGCTCGGCACCCCGGCGCGTCAGCGCCATGGAAGCGGTGCTCACCCACCTCCGCGACGCCATCGAACGCGGCAAGTACGCCATCGGGGACAAGCTCCCCTCCGAGGCGGAGCTGTGCCGTCAGCTCGAAGTGAGCCGTCCGGTGCTCCGTGAGGCGCTGCGCGCGCTCCAGGTGATGGGCCTGACCCAGTCCCGTACCGGCAAGGGCACCTTCGTGATCGCGAACGCCGTCGAGGACCCCACCTTCGGCGACTTCACGGCCAGCGACCTGCTGGAAGTGCGCCGCCATGTGGAGATCCCGGTCGCCGGGTACGCGGCGGTGCGCCGCACCCCGGAGAACCTTGACCATCTGGCCCATCTCCTGGACCGGATGGAGCGGGAGACCGACACCACCGCCTGGGTCGCGATGGACACGCTCTTCCACCTGGCGGTGGCCGAGGCCGCCCAGAACCCGGTGTTCCGCCGGGTGATCGAGGAGATCCGGGACGCGCTGGCCCGCCAGTCGGCCTTCCTCAACGAACTGGGCGGCCGGCGCGAGCAGTCCAACCGCGAGCACCGGGCCATCGTCGAGGCGCTGATCGACGGTTCCGCGAACGACGCGGTGGAGGCCATGGCCCACCACCTCGACCGCGTCGAGACCACCCTCACCGACATCGTGCGTTCCCCGCGCACGGACAGCACCACGGAAGGCGGACCCGAGGCGTGAGCGAGCAGTCCCTCGAAAAAGACGTCGTACCCGGCGAGAAAGCGGCCCACGTCGACGCCGGAGACGCCGGCTACAGCAAGTCCCTGAAGTCCCGCCACGTCAACATGATCGCCATCGGCGGCGCGATCGGCACCGGCCTCTTCCTCGGCGCCGGCGGCCGTCTCGTCGACGCCGGCCCGTCCCTGTTCATCGCGTACGCGGTCTGCGGCGTCTTCGCCTTCCTCGTCGTCCGCGCCCTCGGCGAACTGGTCCTCTACCGGCCCTCGTCCGGCGCCTTCGTGTCCTACGCCCGGGAGTTCATGGGGGAGAAGGGCGCGTACACGGCCGGCTGGATGTACTTCCTGAACTGGGCCACCACCGGAATCGCCGACATCACCGCGGTCGCCGTCTACACCCACTACTGGGGCATGTTCTCCGACGTCCCGCAGTGGGTGATCGCGCTGGTCGCGCTCGCCGTCGTGCTCTCCGTGAACCTGATCTCGGTGAAGATGTTCGGCGAACTGGAGTTCTGGTTCGCGATCATCAAGGTCGGCGCGCTCGTCCTGTTCATGTGCATCGGCATCTGGCTGCTCGTCACCCAGCAGCCGGTCGACGGCCACACCCCCGGCCTGTCCCTCATCACCGACAACGGCGGCCTCTTCCCCAACGGCATGCTGCCGATGCTGCTCATCATCCAGGGCGTCGTCTTCGCCTACGCCTCCGTCGAACTGGTCGGCGTCGCCGCCGGTGAGACCGAGAACCCCGAGAAGATCATGCCGAAGGCGATCAACTCGATCATGTGGCGCGTGGGCCTGTTCTACGTCGGCTCCGTGATCCTGCTGTCGATGCTGCTGCCCTGGTCCTCGTACAAGGCGGGCGAGAGCCCCTTCGTCACCGTGCTCTCCAACATCGGTGTCCCGGCGGCCGGCGGCATCATGAACCTGGTCGTGCTGACCGCGGCGATGTCCTCGCTCAACTCGGGCCTGTACTCCACCGGCCGCATCCTGCGCTCGATGGCGATGGCCGGCTCCGCCCCGAAGTTCACCGGAGTGATGAGCCGCAGCCAGGTCCCCTACGGCGGCATCCTGCTCACCAGCGGCATCTGCGTCCTCGGCGTCGGCCTCAACTTCGTGGTCCCCGCCTCGGCGTTCGAGATCGTGCTCAACTTCGCCGCCATCGGCATCATCGCCACCTGGGGCATGATCATGATCTGCCATCTGCTGTTCTGGCAGAAGACCGAGCGGGGCGAACTGACCCGCCCCGGCTACCGGCTGCCCGGCTCCCCGTGGACCGAGCTGGTCACCCTGTTCTTCCTGGCCTCGGTCCTGGTCCTGATGTACCTGGACGGCGGCGTCGGCCGCACCACGGTGCTGTGCCTCCCCCTGGTCGTGCTGGCGCTGGTGCTCGGCTGGTTCGGCGTACGCCGCCGGGTCGCCCAGCAGCCGGCCGGAGTGAAGAAGTGATGCAGGCAGTGATGTACGACCCCACGACCACCGGCGCCGCGGCGATCCCAGCGCCTCCGGTGGCCGCGGCCCCCGCGATCCGGGAACCGCTGCACGCCCCCGTCGCCCACCTCGTACGCGGAGGTGTCATCGAGGGCATCCACTACGGCTCCGTCGTGGTGCTGGGGGCCGACGGGGAGGTGGAACTCCAACTCGGCGACATCGAGGCGGCGTTCTACCCCCGGTCGGCGCTCAAGCCGGTCCAGGCCGTGGCGATGCTGCGCGCCGGACTGCCGCTGGACGGCGAACTGCTGTCCCTGGCCGCGGCCAGCCACTCCGGCGAGGAACGCCACCTCGCCGGAGCCCGGCGGATCCTGGAACTGGCCGGGGCCGGCGAGGACGACCTGCGCAACGTCACGGACCTGCCGTACGACCCTGCCGTCCGGGACACCTGGATACGCGAGGGGAGGCAGCCCTCCCGTCTCGCGCAGAACTGCTCCGGCAAGCACGCGGCCATGCTCTACACCTGCAAGCTCAACGGCTGGTCCCTGGACGACTATCTCGACCCGGCCCACCCCCTGCAGCAGGCCATCGCCGAGATCGTCGAGGACCTCACCGGGCAGGGCATCGCCCGGGTGACCGTCGACGGCTGCGGCGCCCCCCTCTTCTCCGTCTCCCTGCACGGCCTGGCCCGCGCCCTCGCCCGGATCACCAACGCCGCCGAGGGCACGCCCGAGCGGACGGTCGCCGACGCGATGCGCGACCACGCCGAGATGGCCTCCGGCGCGGGGCGCGATGTCGCCGAGCTGATGCGGGCCGTGCCGGGGCTGCTCACCAAGGACGGCTTCGAGGGCGTCCAGGTCGCCGCGCTCCCCGACGGGCGGGCCGTCGCCGTGAAGATCGCCGACGGGGCGAACCGGGCGCGGGTGCCGGTCGCTGCGGCGGCGCTTGTGCGGGCGGGGGTCGAGCCCGAGGCTCTCGCCGCGTTCTCGGGTGAGGTGTTGCTCGGGGGTGGGCGGGAGGTCGGTCGGGTCAGCGCGGTGCGGGCGCTGGACCCGATGCCGCGTCTGCCCTGACGGTCGGGTGCGTCGTCGGCTGCGGGCCCGGTGGAGCTCCTCGCGCAGTTCCCCGCGCCCCTGAAAAGCAGGGGCTGCGCCCCGTGCTTTTCAACCCGCAGCCCCGTTGCCTGTTCAAGCCCGCAGCCCCGTTGCCTGTTCAGGCCCGCAGCCCGGTTGTCGTTTCAGGCCCGCAGGGCCGTGGTCTTTCAGGCCCGCAGGGCCTGGTCTTTCAGGGGCGCGGGGAACTGCGCGAGAAGCCCCACGCACCCGCACCCGACAACGCACCCACCCGGCCCGCCACAACCCGTCCCGCACATCACCACGAAAGGCCCACCCCACCATGACTGCCGCAGGCACCCGCAGTGAACACGATCTGCTCGGAGACCGCGACGTCCCCGCCGACGCGTACTGGGGCGTCCACACCCTGCGCGCCACGGAGAACTTCCCCATCACCGGCACCCCGATCTCCGCGTACCCCCACCTCATCGACGCGCTGGCCGCCGTCAAGGAGGCCGCCGCCCGCGCCAACGAGGAGCTGGGCCTGCTCGCCCCGGAGAAGGCCGCCGCGATCATCGAGGCCTGCCGGGAGATCCGCGACGGTAAACTGCACGACCACTTCGTGGTCGACGTGATCCAGGGCGGCGCCGGCACCTCCACCAACATGAACGCCAACGAGGTGATCGCGAACCGGGCGTTGGAGCTGCTGGGCCACGCCAAGGGCCAGTACGAGCACCTGCACCCCAACGAGGACGTCAACCTCGGCCAGTCCACCAACGACGTCTACCCGACCGCCGTGAAGATCGCCACGGTCTTCGCCGTGCACGGACTGCTCAAGGCGATGGCCGTGCTGCAGGACTCCTTCGCCCGCAAGGCCGTCGAGTTCCGCGAGGTGCTCAAGATGGGCCGCACCCAGCTCCAGGACGCCGTCCCCATGACGCTCGGCCAGGAGTTCTCCGCGTACGCCGTCATGATCGACGAGGACCGCAGCCGCCTCGACGAGGCCGTGGAGCTGATCCACGAGATCAACCTCGGCGCCACCGCCATCGGCACCGGCCTCAACGCCCCCGCCGGATACGCCGAGTCGGCCCGCCGCCACCTCGCGGAGATCACCGGGCTGCCGCTGGTGACGGCGGCCAACCTGGTCGAGGCGACCCAGGACTGCGGCGCGTTCGTGCAGATGTCCGGCGTCCTCAAGCGGATCGCCGTCAAGCTGTCCAAGAGCTGCAACGACCTGCGGCTCCTCTCCTCCGGCCCCCGCGCGGGCCTGAACGAGATCAACCTGCCGCCGGTGCAGGCGGGTTCCTCGATCATGCCGGGCAAGGTGAACCCGGTGATCCCCGAGGTCGTCAACCAGGTCGCCTTCGAGGTCATCGGCAACGACGTCACCATCACCATGGCCGCCGAGGCCGGACAGCTCCAGCTCAACGCCTTCGAGCCGATCATCCTGCACTCCCTGTCGGAGTCGATCACCCATCTGCGCGCCGCCTGTCTGACGCTGGCCGAGCGCTGCGTGGACGGCATCACCGCCAACACCGAGGCGCTGCGCGCGAGCGTGGAGAACTCCATCGGCCTCGTCACCGCCCTCAACCCGCACATCGGCTACAGGGCGGCCACCGACATCGCCAAGGAAGCCCTCGCCACCGGCCGGGGCGTCGCCGAACTCGTCCAGGAGAAGGGCCTGTTGCCCGCCGAACGCCTCCGCGAACTGCTCCGGCCCGAGGTCCTTGCGGGCAACGGCGCACCCCTCGCCTGACCTCCGGGGACCCCACGTGACCCCGCCGCCCCGATCGGACAGCGGGGTTCGCTCATGGTCACGTCCTGGTACCCGCGCGGAGGGCGGTACGTCGCCTTCCCGCCACCCGGCGTTGACACGCTGCCCGAGTGTTGGCCATCGCTTTCCCCGTCGACCTACGCCGCTGCCAGGCGCTCGGCCTGGCCGGATCCGCTTTTCTCGCCCTGGGAGGTGAAACCGCCGGTGCCCTGCCGGTCCGGGAACTGCTGTCGCCGACCTCGGGGCGCGGTGCGCTGGGTCTGGTCGGTGTCTACTTCGGCGTCGTCCTGCTGATAGCCGCCTGGGCGCTGCTGGGGAAGGTGATACGCGGCCCGGAGCCCCCGACGCCCCGCGCCCTGCTCCTGGTGCTGGCCGTCTGGGCGGCACCGCTGCTGCTCGCGCCCCCGCTGTTCAGCCGGGACGTCTACAGCTACCTCGCCCAGGGCGCCATGGTCGACGCGCACATGGACGTCTACCTGCACGGCCCCGCCCGGCTCGGCGGCCCGCTCGCCGACGAGGTCGCCCCGATGTGGCGGCACACGGCAACCCCGTACGGCCCGGTCTTCCTCGCCATGGCCTCCGGGCTGTCCGGTCTGACGGAGGGCCGGATACCGGCGGGGCTCATCGGAATGCGGCTGATCGCGCTGCTCGGCGTGGCCCTGATGGCCGTGGCGCTGCCCCGGCTCGCCCGGCACACCGGAGCCGACCCGGCCGTCGCCCTCTGGCTCGGCGCCCTCAACCCGCTGGTGCTGCTGCACCTGGTGGCCGGGGCCCACAACGACGCGATGATGCTGGGCCTGCTGGGCGTCGGGCTGGTGCTCGCCCGGGGCCGCCGGTACCTCCTCGGCGTCGTCCTGGTCACCCTCGCCGCCCTGGTCAAGGCACCGGCCGCGCTGGGCCTGCTGGCGGTGGTCGTGATGCGCGGCCGTACCGGATGGATCCGCACGACCGCGGCCGTCCTGGCCGTCGCGGCGGCCACCACGGCCGCCGTCACCGCCCTGACCGGCACGGGATACGGCTGGATCGCGGCCCTGCGCACCCCCGTCTCCCCGCAGAACTGGTCGCCCACCAGCGTCCTCGGCCGCGCCACCGGCACGCTCCTGCACGACCTCGGCAGCGACCTGGCCCCCCTCGCCCTCCCTGCCTGGCGCGCGGCCGGACTCCTGCTGACCGGCGCCGTCGTCCTGTACATATGGCTCCGGCTGAGACCCGGCCCGGTGTACGCGCTCGGCCTCAGCCTGGCCGTCGTGGCCGCGCTGGGCCCCGCGATCCGCCCCTGGTACGCCCTGTGGGGCCTGTTCCTCATCGCCGCCGCCGCCCGGAACACCTCCGTACAGCACCGGGTCGCCGCCGCCAGCGGGGTGCTCGCGCTGGCCGTCCTGCCGAGCGGCTACCCGGCGGACACCGAGCAGATCGTCCTCGCGGTGTGCGGGGGCGTGCTCGCGGTGGTCGTGCTGTGGCAGGCCGAACAGGCCTCCCGGGCGCCGGTTCTGGAGAGGACGGCATGAGCGAACCGCGTCCGAGGTGGTTCCGGCCGCGCACCGACCGCGCCCGTGTCCTTCTCGTCCTCGCCCTGGCCGTCGCCGTCACCGTGTTCACGGCGACCGTCCCGCTGCTGCGCGACTGGTTCGACCTGCGCGTCTACCACGGCACGATCGACACCTGGGTCCATCACGACGGCCGTATCTACGACTATCTGGTCCCCGGCACGACCTACGGCTTCACCTACCCGCCGTTCGCGGCCGTCTCCATGCTGCCGATGGCACTGGTCGGGATGCGCACCGCCATCGTGCTCTGCCTGGCGCTCAACCTGGCGGCACTCGCGGCCGTCCTGCACGTCCTGGCCGGACCGCTGCTGCGCCGCCACGGCTGGTTCGGGGTCTGTCTCGCCCTCTGCGCGCTCGCCCTGTTCGAACCGCTGCGGGACACCTTCAGCTTCGGCCAGGTGAACCTGCTGCTGCTGGCCCTGGTGCTCGCCGACGCCCGGCTGCTGGCCACCGGACGGGGCCGCTGGGCGGGGGTGGGCATCGGCCTCGCGGCGGCGATCAAACTGACGCCCGCGATCTTCATCGGGATGCTGCTGCTCGCCCGCCGTTGGCGGGCCGCCGGGCTCGCGACGGCCGTCGCGGTGGCCGCCACCGCAGTGGCGGCCTGGATCGCCCCGGCCGCCTCCCGCTTCTACTGGACCGAGGCGCTGTGGGACACCAGCCGCATCGGCCGCCTCGACTACGTCTCCAACCAGTCACTGCAAGGCGTCCTCGCCCGACTCGTGGCACCGCATGAACCGAGCCGCGCCGTCTGGGCGTTGCTCGTCCTGGCCGTGCTGTGCGTCTGGGTGTGGCGGGTCCGTACGGCGGTGCGGGCCGAGGACTGGGCGGTGGCGTTCGCCCTCACCGGGCTGACCGCGTGTCTGGTCAGCCCGATCACCTGGGTGCACCATCTGGTCTGGCTACTGCCGTCCTTCGCCGTCCTGCTCCGGCACCGCCGACTGCTGCCGCTCGCGGCGGCGCTGTACGTCCTGCTGTGCAGCAGCGTCGTCTGGCTGTGGTTCGACGACGCGTCCGGCATCGGCGGCTTCGTCGGCAGCAACACCTATGTGTGGATCACACTCGGCCTGCTGCTGTGGCTGCCGGTCGGTCAGCCGCGGGTGAGCCGGCCGTTCCTGAACCGCAGCGTCAGCGCCACGGCCGCCGCGCCGAACCCGGCGGCGCCCGCGATCGCGCCCGCCACCGGCCAGCCGGGGGCGGTGACTTCGGCCGTCTCCGCACCGACCGGCAGCGACCCGGGGGCCGCCTGAGGGCCCGCCGCCGGGCGCGGCGGCAGCAGCGAACCCACCGCGTCCACCTGCCCGGCGGCCCGGAAACCCCAGTCGAGCAGGGAGCGCGCCTCCTCGTACACGGCGTGGCCGCCGCCCGAGGGCCGCAGCACCGTCACGACGAGGGTGCGCCCGCCCCGCTTCGCGGCGGCGATCAGGGTGTTGCCCGCCTTGCTGGTGTAGCCGTTCTTGACCCCGATCAGCCCCGGGTAGCGCTCGACCCCGGCGCCGGTGAGCAGCCGGTTGGTGTTCTGGATGCCGTACGACCAGTCGCCCGCCGGGAACTTCGCGGTGGCCGTGGCGCAGTACGCGGCGAACTCCGCGTTGCGCAGCCCGGCCCGCCCGAACACCGCCAGGTCGTACGCGGACGACACCTGGCCGGGCGCGTCGTAACCGTCGGGCGAGACCACATGGGTGTCCCGGGCGCCCAGGGCGCGGGCCTTGACCTGCATCTGCTCGGTGGTGGCCTTCCAGCCGCCGTTGAGGGCGGCCAGCACACGTACGGCGTCGTTGCCCGAACTGAGGAAGACCCCGCGCCACAGGTCGGCGACGCTGTAGGTGCGGTCCTCCTGGACGCCGACCAGGCTGCTCCCGGCGCCGATCCCGGCCAGTTCCTCGCCCTTCACGGTGTGTCTCAGGCCCGCCGGGAGGCCCGGCAGCACGGTGAGCGCGAACAGGGTCTTCAGGGTGCTCGCCGGCGGCAGCTTGCGATGGGAGTCGTGCGCGGCGAGCACCGCCCCGCTGTCGGCGTCGGCCACCAGCCAGGACACCGCCGAGACGTCCTGCGGCACCCGGGGCGCCCCGGTCCGTGGCCGTACCTGCGTCCCCGGCCGGTACAGCGACGACGACTGCCGTACGCCCTTGGCGTCCTGCGGGCCCGCCGCGATCCGGGGGCCGGTGGCTTCCGGGTTCGTCGCGACGGCCAGCGCCCCGAGCGCGCAGACGGCGGAGCAGCAGACGGCGACCCGGGCAAGACGAGGCACGCGGGATGAGAATCCGATGGTCATACCGTCAACGTAGGAACGGTCACGCCCTGGACCAGGGTGCCAGGGCCGGGCGGGCGGATCGAGCACCCGGATGCCTCATGGCGTGCCGCCCGGCGTCACGCCGCCGGCAGCGTGGGCTGCACCTGCCGCAGGAAGGCGGCGTTGTCCGGGGTGGCGCGCAGCCGCTCCAGGAGGGTCTCCAGGTTCGCCTGCCCGTCACGCGACCGCAGGGCCCGCCGCAGCCCTCGTACGGCCGTCAACTCGCCCGGTGTCAGCAGGAGTTCCTCGCGGCGGGTGCCGGACGGGGTGATGTCGACGGCGGGGAAGACGCGCCTGTCGGCGAGGCCGCGGTCCAGCCGGAGTTCCATGTTGCCGGTGCTCTTCAGCTCCTCGAAGAAGTAGTCGTCGGCCCGGGACCCGGTCTCCACCAGTGCGGTGGCCAGGATGGTGAGCGAGCCCGCCTCCTCGGTCAGCCGGGCGGCGCCGAAGAACCGCTTGGGGCCTTGCAGCGCTGCGGCGTCGACCCCGCCGCTGAGGGTGCGGCCACCGGAGGCGGCCGCGTTGTTGTGGGCCCGGCACAGCCGGGTCAGGGAGTCCAGCAGGATCACGACGTCCTCGCCCTGCTCGACGAGCCGCTTGGCGCGCTCCACGACGAGTTCGGCGAGCGCGATGTGCTGCTTGGGCGACCGGTCGAACGTCGACGCGTACACCTCGCCCCGCACGGAGCGGCGCATGTCGGTGACCTCCTCGGGCCGTTCGTCGAGCAGCACCACCATGAGGCGGGCCTCGGGGTGGTTGGCGGCGACCGCGGCGGCCACCTGCTGGAGCAGGACCGTCTTGCCGGTCTTGGGCGGGGCCACGATCAGCCCGCGCTGCCCCTTGCCGACGGGGGCCAGGAGGTCGACCAGACGGCCCGTCAGACCGCTCGCCGGGTGTTCGAGGCGCAGCCGCTCACGCGGGTGCAGCGGGGTGAGGTCGTGGAAGTGCGGGCGGTCACGCAGCTCTTGGGGCGTGCGGCCGTTGATCCGTTCGACCTCGGTGAGGGCGCGTCGGCCGTCGCGGACGCCCTCGATCGTGTCGCCCTTGCGCAGGCCGTACCGGCGGATCAGCGCGGCGGGGACCTGCGGGTCGGACGGGGCGGGCAGGCCGCGCTCGACGCGCAGGTGTCCCTGCCCGCCCTGCGCGATCTCCAGGACACCGGTGACCCGGGCCGGAGGCTGCCGATCTGTGGAAGTGCGTTCGAGTGTGGTGGTGGTCATGAGTGGGGGTCCTTTCGAGGACATGTGGGAAACGCGAGGGAAGGGGAGGGGAGGCACACACCCGGGGTACGGCGAAGCCGTGCACGGCCGTCGCGTGGGAGAGGCGGTCCGTTGCGTCGCGGGTGGTGGGGGAAGCTGACAGCCGGTCGGAGGCGACGGGCGGTTCAGCGGAAGAGATCTTGGGATCCGAGGGATCCCAGAGAGAGCGGCACCGGCGCCCGGAAGCGGGCGATACACACGTGCCAAGGCCACTGTACCACCATCGGCCGTCGGCCGTTGGGGAGTTCCTTACTGACGGCTTACCCGTGGTCTTTGAACTGATGTCGCGGACCCCCCGTACAGAAGGGGGCACCGCCAGCGGTCTTCGCACGGAAGGAACGTCGCGTGTCGCTCTTCACGCGCTCCAGCCCACCACCCGACACGGACGAGACGAGCAAGGAGCCGACGGAGGAGACGGAGGAGACGGCCACTCCGGTCCGGCGATGGCAGCGGTACCGGACGGCCGTCCGGCAGAAGTACCCGGTCGCCGCGCGGAGCGTGTCGTGGGGGATCACCGCGCTGGCCCTCGCCCTGGTCCTCTTCGCGCTGCTGATGCCCGGTCAGCCCGAGTACTTCGTGGTCCGGCAGTTCCTGCGGCTGCCCGTGGAGCCGATCCTCGCCGCCGCCCTGCTGATGGCGCTGCCCCGCCGCCCACGGCTGATCGCGGCGGTCGTCATCGGCGTGGGTCTGGCCGCCCTGGTGGTCGTGAAGGCGCTGGACCTTGGCTTCAACCAGTTCCTCGGCCGCGGCTTCAACGTGGTCCTCGACTGGGGACTGCTCGACGACGCCGAGTCGTACGTCAAGGACACTCTCGGCGCCACGGGCGCCCGGGTCGCCGTGCTCGGCCTGGTGGTCCTGGTGCTGCTGCTGTTCGCCGTCATGACCCTGGCGGTGCTGCGGTTGGTGAACCTGCTGGTCCGCCACCGGGACCGGGCGACCAAGGGCACGATCGTCGCCGGCACCGTGTGGATCACCTGCGCGGCGCTCGGCCTGACGCCACTGGAGGACACCGCGTTCGCCTCCCGGAACACCATCGGGTTCGTGCAGGAGCGCTGGGGCCGGGTCCAGGAGACCCTGCGGGACGAGGCCGCGTTCGCCAAGGAGGCCAAGAAGGACAAGTTCGCCGATGTGCCCGCCGATCAGCTGCTGACCGGGCTGCGCGGCAAGGACGTCATGATCGCCTTCATCGAGAGCTACGGCCGCGCCGCCCTGGAGGACCCGGCCATCGAGCCCGGCGTGGACGCCGCGCTCGACGAGGAGGGCGAGGCGCTGACCAAGGCCGGCTTCGCGGCGAAGAGCGGCTGGCTGACCTCGGCGACGTACGGCGGCAGCAGCTGGCTCGGCCACTCCACGTTCCTGACGGGCCTGTGGATCGACAACCAGAGCCGCTACCGCACGGTCACCGCCGGCGAACGCCTCACCCTGCCCGGCGCCTTCGCCAAGACGGACGCCTGGCGCACGGTCGGGGTCGTGCCCGGCGTCCAGTACAACTGGCCGGAGGGCGACTTCTACGGCTTCGACAAGGTCTACGACTCCCGCGATGTCGGCTACCAGGGACCGAAGTTCAGCTGGTCGACCATGCCCGACCAGTACGCCCTCACCGCGTTCGAACGTCTGGAGGCATCCAAGAAGGCCGCCGAGAAGGGCGACAAGCCGCTGATGTCGGAGATCATCCTGACCTCCAGCCACCAGCCGTGGGCGCCGCTGCCGAAGATGATCGACTGGGACAAGGTCGGCGACGGGTCGGTCTACAAGGACATCGAGAAGGCGGGCAAGGACCCGGCGGACGTGTTCACCGACCCCGTCAAGGTCAAGGAGGAGTACGGCAAGTCCGTCCAGTACTCCGTGCACAGCCTCCTGCAGTACGTGGAGAAGTACGGCGACGAAAACACCGTGCTGGTCTTCCTCGGCGACCACCAGCCCATGGCGAGCGTCAGCGGCAACGGCGCCGGCCATGACGTACCCGTCACCATCGTCGCCCACGACCCCAAAGTGCTCGACCGGATCGACGACTGGGGCTGGTCCGACGGACTGCGGCCCGGCGACGACGCCCCGGTCTGGCGCATGGACTCCTTCCGCGACCGCTTCCTCACCGCGTACGGCGAGGAGCCGAACGTGGCGGGCACACCTGCGCCGTAGCGGCCAGCGGCCAGCGACCTGTGGCACGGGGGTGGATGCCCGGAACGGGGTTGCGGGCATCCACCCCCGACGACTACCCGCCGCCGCCCAGCTCGAAGATCCCGTACCCGAAGCCTTGCGCGGTGACCGTGCAGTCCGCGATCTCCACGCCCCGCCCCTCCAGCACGCTCCGGACGGCCCCTTCGTACGGCCAACTCACCTCGCTGCGCTGGGGGTTGACCACCACTAGGTAGCGCCCGCCCCGTACGTACACGAACGGATGTCCCGCGTGCAGCACCTCCACCGAGCCGCCGGGGCCCAGTTCGGGGGTGTGCCTGCGCAGGGCGATCAGGCGGTGGACGAGGTGGAGGAGCGAGGTGTCGTCGGCGCGCTGGGCGGCGACGGACGGGCGGTCGGGGGAGGGGTCCACGGGGAGGTAGAGGCGGTCGGCGGGAGCGGTGGAGAACCCCGCGTTCGGGGTGTCGTCCCACTGCATGGGGGTGCGGGAGCCCGCCCGGTTGTAGCGGGGGCCGAGGACACTGCCCTCCTTGTCGGGCAGGCCCGGGACGTACCGCATACCGATCTCGTCGCCGTAGTAGATCGCCGGGAGCGTCGGCCAGGTCAGCTGGAAGGCGAAGGCGGCGGGGAGCTGATCGGCCGTGCGGGGGCCGCAGTTGAGGCGGGAGAAGTCGTGGTTGGCGGTGGGCAGGGAGACGAAGCCCGTACCGTCGACGGCTGTCGTCGCCCGCTGCCAGGCCTCGACGAACGGCCGCGGTGAACCGGCGCCGCTCGCGTCGAAGAAGCAGTCGAGGGGGTCCCAGTTCTCGTGGACCGTGCCCCCGCCGTTGTTCCACAGCGAGCGCAGGGCGAGGCCGTCGGTGGGGCCGCCGAAGTGGAGGAAGAAGTCGGCGTGGAACCCGGCCGGGATCGACACCTCCGGCTCACCCCACTCGGCGAGCAGCACGGCGTCCGGGTGGGCGGCGTCCAGCCAGTGCCGCAGTTCCGTCCAGACCCGGGCGGTCTCGGCCTTGCCCGGGTCGTCCTTGACGAGCGACGCGGCCATGTCGACGCGGAAGCCGGACAGCCCGAGGCCCAGCCAGTGGTCCATGACCGTGCGCAGGGCGTGGCGGTTGGCGCGCGGGCCGTCGGCGTCGACCGGCAGCCGCCACGGTTCGGCCGGATTCCCGCGCGCGTAGCCGAAGTTGAGGGCGGGCTGCGAGTCGAAGAAGTTCGGGAGATACGACCCCGGGCGGGTTCCGGGGGAGGGCACGAACCCCTCGGGCCGGCCCTCTGTGGTCCAGATGTAGCGGTGGTCGTCCGGGTCGTCGGCGGAGGCCCGGAACCACGGATGGTCGACGGACGTGTGCCCGGCGACCAGGTCCAGCAGGATCCTGATGCCCCGGCGGCCCGCCTCCTCGACGAGCTTCGCCAGGTCGTCGTTGGAGCCGTAGCGCGGGGCGACGCTCAGATAGTCGGCGACGTCGTACCCGGCGTCACGGAACGGCGAGACGAAGCACGGGTTCAGCCAGACGGTGTCGACGCCCAGCCAGGACAGATGGTCGAGATGTTCGGCGATCCCCGCGAAGTCCCCGATGCCGTCCCCGTCGGAGTCGGCGAAGGACTGCGGATAGATCTGGTAGAAGACGGCGTCGGCCAGCCAGGTCGGGGCAGGACGGAACGAAGTCATGCCTCGGACGATAGGCGAGGGTCCACCCCCGCCGCTGCCCCGAGCCAGGGCCTAAGCTGACCGGATGTTCACCCCGCAAGGCCCCAGCCTCCGCGAACTCGCCGTTCAGGCGCTCTCGTCCGTCGAACGCGGCTACGACCTGCTCGCGCCCAAGTTCGACCAGACGCCGTTCCGTACGCCGGACTCCGTCCTGGAGGCGGTCGAGGCGGCGCTGTCGTCGATGGGCCCGTTCACGCACGGCCTCGACCTGTGCTGCGGTACCGGGGCCGGGATGGAGGTGCTGCGCGAGGTCTGCCGGGAGAGCGTCACCGGCGTCGACATCAGTGCCGGGATGCTCGCGGTGGGCCGGGAGCGGCTGGGCTCCGGCGCCGCCCGTTCCGCCGGCTCGGAGGGTGCCCGTGGCGCCGACTTCGCGGACGCGGGCCCGGTCGTCCCCGGTGACCCCCGTGTGTCCTGGGTGCGCGGCGACGCCCTCGCCCTGCCCTTCGCCTCCGCCTTCGACCTGGTGGTCAGCTTCGGCGCGTTCGGGCACTTCCTGCCGGAGCAGTTGCCGGGCCTGTTCTCCGAGGTGCACTCCGCGCTGCGGCCCGGCGGACGCTTCGCGTTCCCGCTGCCGGCGCCCGCCCCGCCCAACTCCCCCTGGTACTGGGCGGCGCTGGGCTTCGACACGGCCATGCGGGTGCGCAACGCGGTGTGGCGGCCGCCGTTCGTCATGTACTACCGGCCGTTCCGCCTCGGCGTCGTACGGCAGGAGCTGGAACACACCGGCTTCCAGGTGGAGTTGTTCGCCCTGCCCGAGTTCGGGCGGCGGCCCGACGGCAGCCCGCGCTGCCGGATGGTGGTGGCCACCCGTAAGGGCTGACCGGCAGGCGGACCCACGGGGACGCGGCCACCGGGCCCGGGGAGGGCGGGCCCGGACCCGGCGGCGCACGTCAACCGGTCGACTTCGCCGCCGACTTGATCAGCGCGGTCACCTTGTCCGGGTGGGACATCATCACCACGTGCGAGGAGTTGACCTCGACGGTGCGCGAGCCCGCCCGCTCCGCCTGGAACCGCTCCAGCGCGGGCGAGATCGTCTTGTCCTTCTTGGCGACCATGAACCACGAAGGGATCGTGCGCCACGCCGCAACCTGCGCCGTGGACTCGAACGCCGCGAGACTGACCGGGCGTTGGGACACCGCCAGCACCGAGGTCCGGGAACGCGGCAGATCACCGGCGAACACGTCGTGGAACTTGTCGGGCTTGATCGCCACGTCGGTGTGTCCGGCCCCGTCCGGCAGCCCCTCCAGCGCCGGGAGCAGCTCGGAACCCGGGAAGCGTCCCGCCAGCTCGCTGAGCAGCTCGCCCTTGTCGGGCATGAAGGCCGCCACGTACACCAGCGCCTTCACATCGGGCACGGACGCGGCGGCCTCGGTGATGACGGCACCGCCGTACGAGTGCCCGACGACGATCTTCGGACCGTCGATCGTGCCGAGGAGCGCGGAGATGTACCCGGCGTCCGCCTGCAGACCCCGCAGCGGGTTGGCCGGGGCGACGACGGGATAGCCCGCCTTCTCCAGCCGGGAGACGACCCCGGACCAGCCCGAGGCGTCCGCGAACGCGCCGTGCACCAGGACGACGGTGGGCTTCGGTGTCGACCGGTCGGCCGAGGGGGCGGCGGCCGACGGGATGACCGTGGCGGTGAGCACGCCGACCGTGACGGCGGCGCCGAGGATCAGAGGACGGTGCTGTCTGCGCATGCGTGTGTCAGCTCCAGACGAGGTCGAGAAATCGGCATCGATGGACCGCTGTTCGCTTCACTCGGATGTCGAAGAACCGCTGTTCGCTCTGGGGCTGATACTGACACCGGATCCGGTGCGGGAGTCGACTGAGAGTGCACTCGCTCACAGCACGCTGTACAACGCCTCGATCAGCGCCGTCTTGCGCGGGTCGTCGGCGATGTGCGGGCCCATCCGGTTCATGACGTAGCCGAGGGAGACGCCCGCCTCCGGGTCGGCGAGGCCGCAGGAGCCGCCGTAGCCGTCATGGCCGAAGGCCCTGGGGTTCGGCCCGTACGAACCGTGCGGGCCGCTCAGCCACAGGCCGAGCCCGATCTCGGTGTCCCGGCCGAACCCGGCGCCGAGCACCAGGTCGCGGCAGGCGCCCTGACCCTCGCGGACCCGCTCGGCCGCCTCCGGCGACAGCACCTCCCGCCCGCCCCAGGTACCGCGCAGCGCGAGGATCCCGTACAGCGCGGCGACCGCGCGGGCGGTGCCGTGGCCGTTGGCGGCCGGCACCTCGGCGGCCCGCCATGCGGGGCTGTTGGCCTCGGCGGCCCCGACCGGCGGGTTGGCGAGGGCGGACAGCGCGGTGGGCGTCAACTGGGCGAAGATCGCGGCCTGTTCACTGGTGGACGCGGCCGGCGGATGCACCAGCTCGGCCACCCGTCCCGCCTCCGCCTCCGGCAGCCCGATGGTGAAGTCGATGCCGAGCGGCCCGGCGACCTCGCGCGCCAGGAACGCGCCGGGCAGCAGCCCCGACACCCGCCGGACCACCTCACCGACGAGGAAACCGAACGTCATCGCGTGGTACCCGGAGCCGGTGCCCGGCTCCCACCAGGGCTCCTGCGCCGCGAGCCGCTTGACGGTCAGCTCCCAGTCCAGGAGCTGTTCGAAGGAGAGCGGCTCGCGCGGCCCGGCGAGCCCCGACCGGTGCGACAGCAGATGCCGGACGAGCACACCCTCCTTGCCGGCCGCCGCGAACTCCGGCCAGTACACGGCCACCGGGGCGTCCAGGTCGAGCAGGCCCCGGTCGACGAGGAGGTGCGCGCAGAGCGCGGTCGCCCCCTTGGTCGTCGACCACACATTGACCACGGTGTCCCGCTCCCAGGGGCGGGTCCGCGCCGCGTCGGCCCAGCCGCCCCACAGGTCCACCACGGTCTCCCCGCCCACCGTCACGGTGACCGCGGCGCCCAGCTCGTCACGCGCGCCGAAGTTCTCCTCGAACGCGTCGCGCACGGCCTCGAACCGCGCCTCGCAGTGACCCCGCACCTGGGACTGAGACATGAACCCTCCGTGGTCCGCCGCCGTCACCGGGACGGCGGCGGCCGCCCGGCCCTCCCGAACGTACCGACTGGTCGGACAGGAGGGAAGGCGTTCGGCGGAACCGCGCCTACCGGCTCCCGGAAGGGCGTCGAGCGGTGCTCGCGGTCCCGCGCGTACAACTCCGGGATCGCGTCGACGCCCCCCTCAGAGCTGGGCGGCGAGCCAGCGCAGCTTGACCGCCTCCTGGAAGGGGCCGCCGCCCTCGTGGTCGTTGAAGTCGTACACCTCGATGCGCTTGTCGCCCTCGGCCCAGGCGTTGAAGGCCGCGAAGACCGTGGAGGGCGGGCAGGTCTGGTCCTCCAGCGCAGCCGAGAACAGGGCGGCGGCCCGGCCGCGCGCGGCGAAGTGCACGCCGTCGAAGTAGGCGAGGGTCCGCCCGACCTGCTCGGTACGGCCGCGGTGGGTCTTGAGGTACTTGCCGATCTCGCGGTACGGATCGCGGTCGGTGATCGTCGTGGAGCGCGGGAAGTCGCACAGGAACGGCACATCGGGCGCGACCGCCACCAGGTCGGGGACGAGTCCGCCGACCGCGATGGAGATACCGCCGCCCTGGCTGGAGCCGACCACGGCCGTGCGCGCGGCGTCGGTCCGCGGATGCGCCCGGGCGGCCTCCACGGCGCGTACGGCGTCGGTGTAGACCCGGCGGTAGTAGTAGTTCTCGGGGGCGTCGATGCCCCGGGTCATGAAGCCGGGGAAGGCGGGCGCGCCGGCCACCGGGTCGGGGGTGTCGCCGCCTCCGCCCCAGGCGCTGCCCTGGCCCCGGGTGTCCATCACGAAGTGCGCGTAGCCCGCCGAGGCCCACAGCAGATGGGTGTGGGACAGGCCGCGACCACCGCCGTAGCCGATGAACTCCACGACGGTGGGCAGCGGTTCGGCCGCCCCGGCCGGGAGGACCAGCCAGCCCTTGACCGGGTGTCCGCCGAACCCGGAGAAGGTGACGTCGTACACCTCGACCGTCGTCAGATGGGTCTCGACCGGCTCGAAACGGGCGTCGAGGTCGTGCTCGCGGGCCTCCTGGAGCGTCTTCGCCCAGAAGGCGTCGAAGTCCTCGGGCTCGGTCGAAGCGCTTCGATAACCACGGAGCTCGTCCAACGGCAGGTCGAACAGGGCCATGAAGGACCACCTTTGAGTGCTGGGGTGCTGACGGCTGCTGAGGTGCTGACGGCATGGGCGGTGCGGATGATCACACCGTACGTGGGGCGTCGCGGGCCCGCCAAGGGTCTTTTTCCGGGCCGCCACGCCCCACCGTTCACCGTCGGCCGGCCCGCCGCCCGGCCCCGCGCCTCACGTCTCGTCGGCCCCGACCAGGGCCCGGACCTCGAAGTCCTCGTACACGCCCGCCTCCTGGCGGGGTCCGAACCGGGAGCCGAGCCCGCCCAGCAGGAAGCCCGCCGGGATCGACACGATGCCCGGGTTCTGCAACGGGAACCACGCGAAGTCGGCGTGCGGATAGACCGAGCCGGGGGTGGAGGAGACGACCGGCGAGAACAGCACGAGCAGCACCGAGACGGCCAGTCCGCCGTACAGGCTGAGGAGCGCGCCACGGGCGGTGAACCCGCGCCAGAACAGGCTGTAGACGATGGTCGGCAGGATGGCGGACGCGGCGATCGCGAAGGCCAGGAACGCCAGGGTCGCGGTGTTGGTGCCCCAGGCGAGAAGGGCGAACATCATGCTGAGGACGCCCAGGACCACCGCGGCGATCCGGGCGACGCCCAACTCCTGGGTCTGCTTGGCCTTTCCCTTGCGGACGACCTCGCCGTAGAGGTCGTGGGCGACGGACGAGGCCGCGGCGAGCATCAGACCGGCGGCGACGGCGAGCAGGGTGACGAAGGCCAGGGCCGAGACGATCGCCGTCAGCACCTCCCCGCCGAGTTCATGGGCGAGCAGCAGCACGGCCGCGTCGCCCTTGTGGTCGATGCCGGAGATGGTGTCCCGGCCCACCAGGGCGGTGGCACCGAGGCCCAGCACACCCGCCATCAGGCACACGAACCCGACCAGGCCCACGGCCCACACCACCGAGGCGCGCAGCACCCGGGTCCTGCGGGGCGCGAACATCCGCATCATCACGTGGGGGAGCGCGGCGAGACCGAGCACGATGGCCAGTTGCAGACTGAAGAAGTCGATCTTGCTGATGGGTCCGGCCCCGTAGCGCAGGCCCGGCTGGAGGTACTCGGCGCCCAGTCCGCTGCCCTCGGTCGCGGAGGCCAGGAGTCCGTCGACGTTCCAGTTGAAGCGGTTCAGCACCAGGACGGCGACCAGCGTGACCCCGGCGACGAGCATCACGGCCTTGACGACCTGGATGAACGTGGCCCCCGGCATACCGCCGATGGCGGCGTAGATGGTCACGATCGTCCCGATGATGATCACGACCATCGTCCGTGTGGTCGGGCCGGGTTCGCCCACGAACTGGGTCATCAGTGCGATGCTGCCGACCAGTTGGGCGACCAGATAGAGGGTGCACACGGAGAGCGTGCAGATGGCGAGCGCCAGCCGGACCTGCCGCTGCTGGAGGGGCAGCCGTCGCGCCAGGGCGTCGCCGAGGGTGAACTTGCCCGAGTTGCGCAGGGGTTCGGCGATCAGCAGCAGCACCATCATCCAGGCGACGACCGTGCCGCCGAGGTAGAGCAGGCCGTCGTAGCCGGTGAGGGCGACGAGGCCGGTGCTGCCGAGCAGGGTCGCGGCCGAGAGGTAGTCGCCGCACATGGCGAGGCCGTTGCGCAGCGGCGACATGTCGCGGTTGCCGAGGTAGAACTCGCCGATCTCGTCCCGCTGCGGTGCCGTCAGCAGCGCGGTGAACAGGGTGATCACGACGACGGACAGGAACAGGACGAAGGTCAGCCGCAGACTGAAGGCGTCGGCCACGCTCGCGGAGAGGGGCACGGAGGGGGTCACGGAAGTGGTCATGGAGGTGGTCACGGAAGTGGTCACGGAGGTGGTCACCATGCGCGGAACCGCCGTCCCGTCGGCACCCGGTGCCGCTCGGCCTCCTGCTCCGCCAGCTGGGAGCGGAGCCGGCGGACGACCGGGTCGATGGTGCGGCGCATGTGGCGGACGTACAGGAACGCGGTCAGGCCCATGACGGCGAACTGCGCGAGACCGAGGGCCAGGCCCAGCGTGAGGTGTCCGATCAATCGCTGATTCATTACTCCCGGCACGAAACTCGAAAGGAGGACGTACGTCAGGAATCCGCCGACGGACAATGCCGTCGCCCATACCCCGAATCTGCGATATGCGGCGCTTATTGAACGGAATTCAGGGTGTGCGTGCATGGACTGTCGACCTGTCAACAAAGCACCCTCTTCGCTGCCTTGTGCCTGTGGGGGAGGAAGCGGAGTATGGCAGCAACGCAATTGAAGTATCAACTGAGTCGGTAGGATGAATATTGTGGACGTTCTGCAATTGGCCGACATGCGGTGCACAGCCTTTTAGCTGAGCAACGTTCTGGTTCTGCGTCCCTCTCCCGCGTCAGGCCCAGCGGTGTCCCCAGTCGGGGCCCGTCCGCGCCCATTCCTGTTCCCATTCGGCGAGCCGATGCCGGATGGCGACCCGGCGGACGAGGACATGCCCGAGCAGCACGAGGCCGACGACACCGCCGGTCGCGCAGGTCCCCATGGCGAGCGCGTGCTGCCAGACGGCCGTGTCGTTCGGCGGCGGCTCGACGCTGCGGCCCGTCCTGTCCAGCCAGACATCGGCGCGATCGCCGCGCTCGGTGCCCGCCGACACCCGCGCCTCGCCGGTACGGGAGCCGCCGTCGGGCTCGGTCCAGCGCGCCCGCACCCAGTACGTGGGCTGTTTGTCGCCGTGGGTCGAGGGCACGGCGGCCGGGGCCTTCTCGACGAGCACGGCACTGACCCGGTCCAGCGCGGCCCGCTCGGCGGCGGCGTGCGCCCGCGCGTCCTCATGGGCCCACCGGCCCACCGCGAGCCCGGCGGCCGGGGCGCCCAGGACGAGCAGCAGCACGACGCACAGCACCGTCCACGCCTCGACGACGTCCGAGCGCCGGCGCAGCGAATTGGAGCGCCAACGCCACCCGAACACCTGGCCTCGCATCTCACCCTCCCTCACCGGCACGGCCCTCACATACGAGAACCCCGGTTAGGACTGGTCCGCACTTCCGGTGTACCCGAAAGAGCCCGCGATGGCATGGTTTGCGCCAGAAATCATGCAGCAGCGGGCCGTGAGCACGGCTCCGACGACAGGTAGCGGCGGGCCCCGGCGGACTCAGCCGCGGTCCGGGCCCGGGGGTCGGCTGCGCTCCAGGCTCGGCGGTCTGGAGGCGGCACGGGACCGGCGGTCTGGCCGTGGTCCGGGACCGGCGGTCTGGCCGTGGTCCGGGACCGGCGGTCTGGCCGTGGTCCGGGACCGGCGGTCTGGCCGTGGTCCGGGCTCCGGCAGGCGTGGGGCGGCCCTGGGGGTCGGCGGCCCGTCCTCACTCCGGTTCCGGCGGTCCGGCTGCGGTCCGGGCCCCGGAAGGTCCGGCCTCGCTAGGTCCTCGGGGCTCAGTCGCGCTCCGGGACCGGCGGTCCGGCTGCACTCCGGGCCGGGCGCTCCCGCCCCACTCCGGTCCCCAGCGGCTCAGTCGCTCAGGGCCTGGGGCTCCGGTTGGCCCGGCCTCGCTAGGGCCCCGGCGGCTCAGTCGCGCTCCGGCCCGGGGGCAGCCTCACTTCGGGCCCGGGTTCAGTCGTGCTCCAGGCTCCGGCGTGCCTGCCTTCGATCCGGACCCGGGCGGATCACCACGCGCCGGTCCCGGCGGGCTCAGCTACGTTCCGGTCCCCGGGGCGCAGTCGCACTCCAGGCTCCCGCGTGCCTGGCCCCCGGCGGATCATCCCAGTCCGCCCCCGGCGGCCCAGCCTGGGTCCGACCCCGGCGGCTGAGCCCTGTCCGGGACCGGTGCTCAGCCGAAGCGCTCGATGCGGATGTGGTCCACCGGCTGGCCGGCGTCGGCCAGTAGTCGGGACGCGTGTTCGGCGAAGGCGTTGGAGCCGCACACGTAGGCCTCCCAGCCGCCCTCGGGCCGCTCGGCGAGCAGCGGCGTCACGTGGGCCGCCGACAGGCGCCCCACCGGCACCCCGGTGGGCGCCCGCCGGGTGAACACGGTCGTGGTCTCCGCGCCGTACTCCGCCGCGTAGATCAGCTCCTCGGGCCCGCGCGCGGACACCAGCAGCCGCAGGGGTACGTCGAGTCCACGCACCCGGTGGTGGCGGAGCATCGACATCAGCGGTACGACCCCGGACCCGGCGCCGACCAGCAGCGCGGGCCGGTCCCCGGGCCAGGCGAAGAAGCCGCTGAGCGGACCGCGCACCTCGACCACGTCGCCCGGCCGGGCCTCCGTGTGGAACCAGCCGGAGACCTCACCGCCCTCGACATGGTCCAGGGTCAGCTCGATGTGCCCCGCGTCGTCCGGCGGGGACGCCAGCGAGTAGTGCCGCTGCGCCGTGTAACCGTCCCCGGCGGTCAGCCGCAGCATCAGATGCTGCCCCGGCAGATGCCCCGCCCACCCGGGCACCGCGAACCGGAACGTGGACACGGTCGGCGTCTCCCGCCGGATCTCCGTCAGCGTCGCCGTCTGCCAGAGCGCCGCCGCCCGGTTGCTCACCGCGATCCGGCCGGGCACCGCGAACCGCGTGGGCGGCGCGAAAGCCGTGTACGGCACTGTCGTCTCAGTCACCGGAGTACCGCTGCTCCTCCCACGGGTTGCCCCGCGCGTGATAGCCGTTCTGCTCCCAGAAACCGGGCTCGTCGTGGTCGAGGAGCCGCAGGCCCGCGATCCACTTGGCGCTCTTCCAGAAGTACAGGTGCGGCACCAGCAGCCGCGCCGGCCCGCCGTGCTCGGCGGACAGCGGCTTGCCGTCGTACTCCCAGGCGATCCAGGCCCGCCCACCCGTGAGGTCGGCGAGCGGCAGGTTCGTGGTGTAGCCGCTGTGCGCGTACGCGACCGCGTGCGTGGCGGACGCGTCGGGCCGGACCACGTCCAGGAACGCGTCCAGCGAGACGCCCCCGAACCGCACCCCGAACTTCGACCAGCTCGTCACACAGTGGATGTCGCCCTCGTACGCCGACGCGGGCAGCGCGTGCGCCTCGTCCCAGTCCCAGGTGCGCTCCTGCGCCACCAGCCCGTCGATCCGGAACGTCCAGTCGGCGGGCGTGAGGTCGGGCGTGACCTCGGCGGACAGGACCGGCCAGTCGTCGCCGGCGTCGTACTGGCCGGGCGGCAGCCCTGGATGGTGGACGCGGGGGCGCCCGGTGAAGCCTCGGGTGACGTTCATGAAGATCCAACGTGACGACGGCGGTCGCGTGATCGCGGTGAGGGTGGCGATTGTGGTGCGTGTGGCGATTGTGGTGCGGGTGATGCGTGTGGTGATCGTGGCGACCGGGGGCTGGCTGAGTCATACAACCGTACGTGTTCAGGGAGAGTGCTCCGGCCCCGGGGCGGGCGGCGATCATTGCGGCCGTATGAACACTTCGCAGGCCCGGGAATAGCGGCTCGGCGATCTCCCTTGCCGCCTTCAGCCGAGGCCGGTGGACCCCGCGGACCCCGCGGACCCGGCCACCGGATGACAGCGGAGCAGAGGCAGAGTGGGAGCGCACATGTCCGAACACGCGAGCGGCAGCAGGGGTACGGGCACGGTGCCGCACGTCCTCGACAACCCCGCCCGGGCCTCCCTCACCGGGCCGCACTCCCACTTCGCCGAGCGGCGCGGTCGGGTACTGCGCTACCCGCTCGACGTCTCGCCGTGGCTCGCCCTCCCCGAGGACCCGGACGCGGCCGACTGGGCCGACCTCGCGGCGCTCGCCGGCCCCGGCGCCGAGGTACCGGTCGCGGCCTACAACGGGAGCCTCCCGGCCGACTGGGAGGTGGTCTTCGACCTGGAGGGCGTACAGCTCGTCGACGACGGGGTGGCCGCCGCGCCGGACCCCGAGGCCCTGCGGCTCGGCCCCGCCGACGTGCCCGAGATGCTCGACCTGGTCGAGCGCACCCAGCCCGGCCCCTTCCTGCCCCGCACCGTCGAACTCGGCACCTACCTCGGCATACGCCGCGACGGCGCCCTGATCGCCATGGCCGGGGAGCGGCTGCACCCGCCGGGCTGGACCGAGATCAGCGCGGTCTGCACCGACCCCGCCTTCCGCGGCGAAGGCCTCGCCACCCGCCTCGTCCTCGCCGTCGCCCACGGCATCCGGGCACGCGGCGAGACCCCCTTCCTGCACACCTCCGCGCGCAACACCACCGCGATCCGCCTCTACCAGTCCCTCGGTTTCCGCCTCCGCCGCACCACCCGCTTCCTGGCGGTCCGGGTACCCGCGGTCGAGACGGGCGAGGAGCGGGTGGGGGTGTAGTGGGGTGTAGCCGCCGGGGCGCGGGTCTTGAGGTCCGGTCATGACCATGGGGTAGGGTTGCCGGGCCAGTCAGCACGGGAGACCGAGGAGGTGGGACCCATTACCGCTGTGTCAGGTCGGGTGCTCTCACCCCAACGCGGCGCGGTACAGGGCCGATAGGCCACCGCGCGAGCGCCCTTCGGCCCACCGAAAGGCTCCTCGGCTGTCATGCCACCTCTCTCCAGCACCTCTGTCGTCTCCGTCGTCACGGCCCTGCGCGCCGCCGGCTGCGTCTTCGCCGAGGACGAGGCGGAGTTGATCCTCACCACCGCCCGCACCCCGGACGAGGCCGCCGCCATGGTGGACCGCCGCGTCGCGGGCCTACCGCTCGAACTCGTCCTCGGCTGGGCCGAGTTCGCGGGCCTGCGCATCACCGTGGAACCCGGCGTGTTCGTCCCCCGCCGCCGCACCGAGTTCCTCGTCGAGCGGGCCCTCGCCACCGTCCCCGCCGCCTCGGTCGTCGTCGACCTGTGCTGCGGCTCCGGCGCGGTGGGCGCCGCCCTGGCCGCGTCGCTCGACGGCGCCGAACTGCACGCCGCAGACATCGACCCGACGGCGGTCCGCTGTGCCCGCCGCAACCTCGCTCCGCACGGCGGCCACGCCCACGAGGGCGACCTCTTCGCCGCACTGCCCGACCGCCTCCGGGGCCGGGTCGACATCCTCGCGGCGAACGTCCCGTACGTCCCCACCGGCGAGGTCCCGTTCCTGCCGGGCGAGGCCCGCGACCACGAACCCCTGGTCGCCCTCGACGGCGGCACCGACGGCCTCGACGTCCTGCGCAGAGTCGCCGCCGAGGCCCCCGAGTGGCTCGCCCCCGGCGGCTGCCTCCTCGTCGAGACCAGCGAACGCCAGGCACCGGCGGCCCTCGACACCTTCCGCCGCTCCGGCCTCACCGCCCGCACGGCCGTCTCGGCGGAGATGTACGCCCACGTCGTACTCGGCACCCGGCCCTGAACCACGTGGTCCTCGGCACCCGGCCCTGAACCACGTCGTACTCGGCACCCGGCCCTGAGCCGCGTCACGGGCTCGTCTAAGGCCTTCGCCCCCTCGGTGTGGCCTTGCCCTCACCCATTGTGCAACTAGTTGCATAAACGGCGTGGCGTCGTCTACAACCGTCATGACGACGCCACGCACGGAGGGCCCCATGAGCCGTACGACCCGCTACCCGCACCTGCTGAGCCCGCTCGACCTGGGCTTCACCACACTCCCCAACCGGGTGCTCATGGGCTCCATGCACGTGGGCCTGGAGGAGGCCGAGAAGGGCTTCACGCGCATGGCGGAGTTCTACGCGGCCCGCGCCCGCGGGGGAGTGGGCCTCATCGTCACCGGCGGCATCGCGCCCAACGAGGCCGGACGCCCGTACGAGGGCGGCGCCAAGCTCACCACCGACGCCGAGGCCGAACAGCACCGCGAGATCACCGACGCCGTCCACCGCGAGGGCGGCCGGATCGCCATGCAGCTCCTGCACTTCGGCCGGTACGCCTACCACCGCGACCTGGTCGCGCCGAGCGCCCTCCAGGCCCCGATCAGCCCCTTCGTCCCGCACGCGCTCACCGACGCCGAGGTCGAGCAGACGATCGACGACTACGCGCACGCGGCCCGCCTCGCCCGCCGGGCCGGGTACGACGGCGTCGAGATCATGGGCTCCGAGGGCTATCTGATCAACGAGTTCATCGCCGCCGGCACCAACCACCGCGACGACCGCTGGGGCGGCTCCTACGAGAACCGCATGCGCTTCCCGGTCGAGATCGTGCGCCGGGTCCGCGAGGCGGTCGGCGAGGACTTCATCGTCGTCTACCGGCTGTCGATGCTCGACCTCGTGCCCGGCGGGTCCACCTTCGACGAGGTCGTCACGCTGGCGAAGGCCGTGGAGGCGGCCGGGGCGACCCTCATCAACACCGGCATCGGCTGGCACGAGGCCCGTATCCCCACCATCGCGACCTCCGTGCCGCGCGGCGCCTACACCTGGGTGACCAAGAAGTTGATGGGCGCGGTCTCCGTGCCGCTCGTCACCACCAACCGCATCAACACCCCCGAGCTGGCCGAGGAGTTGCTCGCCGACGGCCACGCCGACATGGTCTCCATGGCCCGCCCGATGCTCGCCGACCCGGACTTCGTCAACAAGGCCCGCGACGGCCGCTCCGACGCCATCAACACCTGCATCGGCTGCAACCAGGCCTGCCTCGACCACACCTTCAACCTGCAGATCACCTCCTGCCTGGTCAACCCGCGCGCCTGCCACGAGACCGAACTCGTCCTCTCCCCGACCCGGCGGCGCAAGCACGTCGCGGTCGTCGGCGCGGGCCCGGCCGGACTCGCCTGTGCGGTGAGCGCCGCCGAACGCGGCCACCGGGTCACCCTGTTCGACGCCGCGAGCGAGATCGGCGGCCAGCTCAACGTCGCCCGCAAGGTCCCCGGCAAGCAGGAGTTCGACGAGACCCTGCGCTACTTCCGCACCCGGCTCGACGAGCACGGCGTCGACGTACGCCTGAACACCCGCGTCACGGCCGACGACCTCGGCGCCACGGAGTACGACGAGGTGGTCGTCGCCACCGGCGTCACCCCGCGCACCCCCGAACTCCCCGGCGCCGACCACCCCAAGGTCCTCGGCTACCTGGACGTCCTGCGCGACAACGCCCCCGTCGGCGACCGCGTCGCCATCCTCGGCGCCGGCGGCATCGGCTTCGACGTCGCCGAGTACCTGACCGACGGCGGCGAGAAGACCAGCGAGGACCCGGCCGCGTACTTCCGGCAGTGGGGCGTCGACATGGACTACCGCGCCCCCGGCGGCCTCATCGCCCCCGAACGCCCCGCCCCGCCGCGCTCGGTCCACCTCCTCCAGCGCAAGACCTCCAAGGTCGGCGCCGGACTCGGCAAGACCACCGGCTGGATCCACCGCACCGAACTCAAGCACCGCGGCGTGAGCATGGTCCCCGGCGTCCAGTACGACCTGATCGACGACGCCGGGCTGCATGTCACCGTCGACGGCGTCCGCCAGCTGCTGGAGGTCGACACGGTCGTCCTGTGCACCGGCCAGGACCCGCGCCGCGACCTCTACGACGCCCTGGTCGCCGCCGGCCGCTCCCCGCACCTGATCGGCGGCGCCGACGTGGCGGCGGAACTCGACGCCAAGCGGGCGATCAAGCAGGGCACCGAGCTGGCGGCGGCCCTGTAGGGGGCTTCTTAGGATGAGCCCATGTCACTCCCGCACGCGATCCTCACCGCCCTGCTGGAAAAGCCCTCGTCGGGCCTCGAACTGACCCGGCGGTTCGACCGGTCGATCGGCTACTTCTGGTCGGCGACGCACCAGCAGATCTATCGCGAGCTGGGAAAACTGGAGGGCGAGGGCTACATCCGCGCCCTGCCCTCCGAGCGGCCGGCCCGGGGCCAGAAGAAGAGCTACGAGGTCCTGCCGGCCGGCCGTGCGGAACTGGCCCGCTGGACCTCCGCGCCCCAGGACCCCAAGCCGTGGCGCGACACGCTCTTCGTCCGGCTGCGCGCGGCGGCGGTGGTCGGCACCGCGGGTCTCCAGGACGACCTACGACGCCATCTCGTCCTGCACGAGCGGAAGTTGGCGGAGTATCAGGAGATCGAGAAGCGGGACTTCGGGCCCGGCCGGGACACGGACCAGGACCGGCTCCAGCATCTGATCCTGCGGGCGGGGATCGACCTGCAGACCTTCTGGACCCAGTGGCTGACCAACGCCCTGGAGGAGTTCGAGACGCTGCCGGGGGACCGCGGCGGCGGTGAGGAGGACGCGGGGACGGCGTAGCGGGCCGTCCGCGTCACGGGCGGGCGCTCGCCCGGGGGCCGTCAGAGGCGGTGCGGCTTGGCCCGGCGGCGCAGGTACCAGACGGCCGCCCCCGTGCCCACGGCCACCAGCGCCCCGCCGCCCATCAGGGTGACGGTGCCGTACTCCCGGGTCGCCCCGCCGACACCGCCCATGACGCCGCGCGCGGGTGAGGCCGTGGTGGAGATGGTGGGGGTGGCGGCGGTGACGATGACGGACTGGGTGCCCGCCGTGGTTCCGTCCTTGCACACCACGATCACCGTGTACGTACCCGGGCCCACGTTCGACCAGGAGGCGGACTGGGTGGTGCTCGTGCCGGTGAGCGTCACCTGACGCCCCTGGGAGAAGTTCGCCTGCCCGCTGGAGAGCAGTGAGGCGGTGCCGAACGTGCCGTTGGTGCTGTCGGGGCAATCGCTGGTGTTGACGGTGACCGAGGATCCCGTGGTGCTGACCGAGATCCCCCTCGGGGCGGCGACGGCCGACGGCGCGGCCAAAGCGATCGGCAGCGCCGCGGCGGCCACCGTCAGGCCGGAGCGGAGGAGTAGCTGAGACGTACGCATGGTCTGCCCTCCAGCGGCACGGTGGCGGCACGTCCCGTGCACCGCCGAGGATCGGGAGACCCGTGCTGCCTCAGGGTGAGCCAACGTGCCGTACGCCCCACCCGCATGCGGACGACCCCCGGCCAGGTGACGGATACCGCCGTCCGGGGGACACCGGCCCGGGGGCGAGGGCCGCCCGGGGCCGGTCGGCCCTCGCGGACTCAGCCGCCGGTGGTGACCGTCCGCTCCGCCGAGAACCCGCCCCACGTCCCGTCCGGCAGCTTCGCGCGGATCCGCACCCGATATGTCACCCCGGCCTCCCGGCCCACGTAGAAACCGTGCGCGGCCCGGTCCCTGGGCGGTGTCCCGCCCCAGACGAGCGTGGTCGCGAGCCGCCCGTCGAGCTGGATCTCGTACTCCGTGATCACCCCGTCGACCCGCGGCGGCAGCCAGGACAGCTCGACGGAGTACGCCCCGTCGACCCGGCGGGTCTGCGCGCGGAACCCGGTGGGCGCGGTGCCCCGCCCGTCGTCGGCGCCCGGCGCGGTGGTGAGTCGCACCACCCGGCTCACCGGCGAGACGTTGTCCGCCGCGTCTCGCGCCCGCACGGTGAACGCGTACCGGGTACCGGGCCGCAGCCCCGTGACCACGGCGGCCGTCTGCTCCCCGCCGACGCTGTGGATCTTCGACCCGCCTTGCAGGATGTCGTACGACACCACGTCCCGGTCGTCCGTCGACGGCTCCCAGGACAGCTGGACCGCCTTGCTCCCGACCGCTTTTCCGCCGGGGCGCCCCGGCCGGGTCGGGGTCCGCCGGTCGGCCGTCCCGGCGGCGGGCGTCGTCGCCCGGACCTCCGCGCTGGGCGGCCCGAGATCGCCGGCGGCACCACGGGCCCGCACCGTGAACACATAGGTGGTGGACGGCCGGAGCCGGGTGATGTCCACCATGTGCTCGCCGCCCGGCACGTCCTTCACCTTCGTACGGCCCCGGTACACCTCGTACCCGGCGATCTCCGTGTCCCCGGACACCCGGTTCCACATCACATGCACGCTGGTCGCGCTCCCGGCGGCGGTGAGACCGGGCGGGGCAGGCGGCGGGCGCCGACCGGGGCTCTCCTCCATCGCGCAGGCGGAGATGAGGAGCAGCGAGCCGCAGAGCACCGACACCGTCACCGATGCCGGCACGGGAACGCGTCGCACGATCCTGCCCCCTCGATCGTCGAGCCACGGCGGGATTGGTCTGTACCTGTCTCCATGTATGACACGACTGACGCGGTCACATCAAGAGGTGGTGTGAAGCCACCGGGAGTCGCGACGCGGTTCACGACACGGCGGACGGCTACGTATGCTGATGCTCCGACACGACGTGAACTCGCCTGTCGCACAAGCCGGTTCATGTCGTACGGCGCGGGCCGCTGTCGTCGCCGATCCCGCGCCGACCAGAAGCGGCCGAGCGGCCGGGGCCGAGTCGGGCCCGGGCCCTCGGCCGCGCACCCCCACGCGACCCGCCCCCCGAGACACCGCCGTGGTCCGTCCGGCCCCCTCCCGGTGGCCGACCTCTCCGACCCCCACCACCTTTGGGTGAGTGCCCGTCATGTCCCCCAGGAGAGGGTCCTCATCGTGCGTGTCCGCTCGTTGACGCTGGCCGCCGTCGGCGCCGCCCTGCTGGCCCCCGTCGCCCTGCCCGCCCTGGCCCATCCGCAGCGGCAGGGGGCCCCGAGCGAGGGCGGGGTGACCGCCGCCGAACTGCTGGCGAGGGCACGTGGCTGCGTCCGGGTCTCCGAGGGGCTCTACCGCAGCGACGCCGGCACCCCGGCCGACATCCCCGTCTGCGGTGTCGACGGCGCGGTGTTCTGGAAGGCCGACATGGACATCGACTGCGACGGCCGGCCGAGCAGACGCTGCAACCGCGACACCGACCCGTGGTTCCAGCCCGCCACGTCGTTCCTGCAGTCCGACGGCCGCTATCTCAGGTCCGAGAGCCTGCCGTTCATCGTGGTCCCCGTCGCCAGCCGCGTCTGGGACTACCGGGTCCACGGCATCAAGGGCGGTTCGGTCGCCGCCGTCATCCACAAGGACCGGGTCCAGTACGCCGTCGTCGGCGACACCGGCCCCCAGAACATCATCGGCGAGGCCTCCTACGCCACCGCCGAGGCCCTCGGCATCCGCCCCGACCCGCGCACCGGCGGCACCGCCTCCGGCGTCACCTACATCGTCTTCGAGGACTCCAGGGTGACCCCGATCGAGGACCACGAGGCGGCGGTGGAACTGGGGGAGGAGCTGGCCCGGAAGTGGGTGGGCGAAGCGTCACCGCGCCGAGGAGCGGCGATGCGGGGCGGCACGACGAACTGACCACGAGGGCCGGAGCCCGGCGTCCGAACGGACGCAGGGACCCGGCAGATGTCACTCTTTTCGATACGTGTACGCCTCCGAAGCCGCGCCGGCCACCGCCGCGAGGTCGGCGCCCGTCGAGGCCGTGACGACCGCGGCGACCGCTCCCTCGACGAAGGGGGCGTCGACCAGCCGGGTGTCCGGCGG
This sequence comes from Streptomyces sp. NPDC107538, assembly GCF_055657445.1. NCBI lineage: Bacteria > Bacillati > Actinomycetota > Actinomycetes > Kitasatosporales > Streptomycetaceae > Streptomyces > Streptomyces sp. NPDC107538. Next base: position 693,948 of record NZ_JBVKAY010000001.1, read on the forward strand.
AAGTTCGTCGCCCTCGGCGAGGAGTGCCTTCACGGTGAGGACCGCGCTGCCGAGATCGGTGAGGACCGCGACCCCGGCGCCCCGGTCGACGGAGGCGGCCGCCGCCGAGATCAGCTCGGCGCTGGTGCCCAGTCCACCGTCCTCGGTCCCGCCGGCCGCGGCGACGGGAACCGCGGCGCCCGCACCGGCGAGCCCCCGCGCCAACTCGGCGACCGACGCGGCGACGGCGGCACTGTGCGACACCAACACGATGCCGACGAGCTTCTCGTCCTTCTTGTCCCTCTCGTTCTTGTAGTCCTTCTCGCCCTTCTCGCCCTTCTCGTCCTTCTCGTCAGCCATCGGTGGCCTCCCGGCTCCCGGCGGTGGTGGCGAGGGCCGCGATCAGGAGCGCGGCGGACGTGGCACCGGGGTCCTGGTGCCCGATGCTCCGCGCGCCGAGGTAACTGGCCCGGCCCTTGCGGGCCTGCAACGGCGTGGTCGCCCGCGCCCCCTCCTCGGCGGCGGCCCGGGCGGCGCCGAAGGACTCGGCGAGCGCGTCGACCGCCGGGACCAGCGTGTCGATCATGGTCTTGTCGCCGGGAGCGGCCCCGCCCAGCGCCATCACGGCGTCGACCCCGGCGCGCAGCGCGTCCGTCAGCTGGGCCTCGCTCACCTCGGCGTCGTCGCCGAGCGCCTTGCCGGTACGGCGCAGCAGGGTGCCGTACAGCGGGCCGGACGCGCCGCCGACGGTCGAGATCAGCTGCCGCCCGGAGAGCACGAGGACGGCGCCGGGCGTGTCCGGCGCCTCCTTCTCCAGGACGGCGGCCACGGCCGTGAACCCGCGGTGCAGATTGCTGCCGTGGTCGGCGTCCCCGATCGGCGAGTCGAGCGCCGTGAGCCGCTCGGCCTCGCGCTCCACCGAGGCCGCGGTGGCCGCCATCCAACGACGGAAGAAGTCGGCGTCGAGCACGGAATCTCCTTGCGTGGTACGTGATGTGACTGACCGTGAGGTACGGGGCGGAGGGGGCCCCGGCTGTACGTGCCGGGTGCCGGCCTTACGCACCCCAGCGCAGCCCCGGCGTACGCACCGGCGCGTCGTACAACCGCAGCAACTCCTCGTCGATCTGACACAGCGTCACCGAGGCACCGGCCATGTCGAGCGAGGTGACGTAGTTGCCGACGAGGGTGCGGGCCACGGCGACCCCGCGTTCGGTGAGGACGCGCTGCACCTCCGCGTTGAAGCCGTACAGCTCCAGCAGCGGGGTGGCGCCCATGCCGTTGACGAGCAGCAGGACCGGGTTGCGGGGGCTCATATCGTCCAGGATGGCGTTCACCGAGAAGTCGGCGATCTCGCGGGAGGTCATCATCGCGCGCCGCTCCCGCCCCGGCTCCCCGTGGATGCCGACGCCCAACTCCAGCTCTCCGGCGGGGAGATCGAAGGTCGGGCTGCCCTTGGCGGGGGTGGTGCAGGCGCTCAGGGCCACGCCGAAACTGCGGGAGTTCTCATTGACCTGCCGCGCCAGCGCCTCGACCCGCTCCAGGGTCTGCCCCTCCTCGGCGGCGGCCCCCGCGATCTTCTCCACGAAGAGGGTCGCGCCCGTACCGCGCCGCCCGGCGGTGTACAGACTGTCCGTCACGGCCACGTCGTCGTCGACGAGCACCTTGGCGATCCGGATGCCCTCGTCCTCGGCGAGTTCGGCGGCCATGTCGAAGTTCAGTACGTCACCGGTGTAGTTCTTCACGATGAACAGCACCCCGGCGCCGCTGTCCACGGCCGCCGCGGCCCGCACCATCTGGTCCGGCACGGGCGAGGTGAACACCTCACCGGGACAGGCCGCCGACAGCATCCCGGGCCCCACGAACCCCCCGTGCAACGGCTCGTGCCCCGAGCCACCCCCGGAAACCAGCCCCACCTTCCCGGCCACCGGCGCGTCCCTCCGCACCACCACCCGGTTCTCCACATCCACGGTCAACTCAGGATGCGCGACCGCCATACCCCGCAACGCGTCCGCGACCACGCTCTCCGCGACGTTGATCAGCATTTTCACCGGTACCTCCTGTAGACGTTGCCAGACGAGCCGCTGCCCCGCATCTCCGCTGGTCACTGCAGAGCTGGTCAATTATTGATCGTGGCGGTCGGTGACGGTCGGTGGCGGGGCGTCAGATCTCTGGAGCGGTCGGGCACGCGTCGGCGGGGACGCGTCTGCTGGAAGTATCGACCTTGCGACAGCGAAGGTCACGTGCCCGGGCGTTGATGAGCGTGCCAGGGTGCCCGCGGCTCCCTGCCGGTTGCACCATGGGCGGTCCCGAATCGGGGATCGGGGGGCGGAAGGGAACGCTCGAATCGCTGGCGAGGTGGTGTGAGGAAACCTCGGCTCCGACAGTGCGGGTGACTCGCCGGAACCGAAGTGCTTTCCTTACCGCTTCAGCAAGTACCTCACCGACTTCTTCGCCGAGCTCGGCACGGACTGGGTGCACGACGGCTCCGGCCCGGTGCCGCTGGGTGGCCGACATCCTTGCAGCGATGCTGGCAGAGCCGCACGACAGTACCTGCACAACCGTCGAAGTCGTTCCTGACCCGCACCACGCCGACCTCCACCTACACCTGTTCCACCCGTACCTTCTCCAGGTGCGGGAACACGATGCCCAGCAAGTCATCGCACAGCGCAGACCATGCCACCGGGATCACGCTCCGTCACCCCGTCACGGAAATCTTGACTAGCCAGGGCCTGAGGCCGCCCAAGGGCCGAACCTGGGGTCGCCGGGGCCACACCCCGGTGGTGGGCGTCACAGCCTCAGGCACCAAACGTGTCTCCATGGCGGCGCTGATCTCCGCCGAAGCCAGCCGCCGGCCACGGCTGATCTACCGTGTCCACCTCGATCGGGGCCCCGCCAAAGGTCGGCGCAAGGGCTTCACCGAGACCGACTACGCCCGCCTGCTAGATGCCGCACACCAGCAACTCGGCGGCCCGATCGTCCTGGTATGGGACACCTGGACACGCACATCAGCCGCAGCATGCGGAAGCTGATTGACGTCCGATTACGGCTGACAATCTACCAACTGCCGCCGTATGCACCTGAGTTCAACCCGGTCGATGGCGTGTGGTCGTACCTGAAGAGGTCACTGGCCAACCCCATCAAGACCGGCCTCGATCTCCAACCGCCGTAACCTCAGCCATTGAAGTGGGCACGGCTGAAGCCATATCTGCCGAAGTCCGGGCAGCCCGGCGGCCGTTGGGCTGGTCACCGTAGGGTCATCAACGGGATCCTGTATCGGAATCGGACCGGGGTGCCGTGGCGGGATCCGCCTGTGCGCTTCGGGAAGTGGAAGACCGTGTACGAGCGGCACAGACACTGGTCGGCGGACGGCACATGGGACAAGCTCTTCGCGTCAGTCCTGGCCGACGCCGACGCGGAAGGCCGCATCGACTGGTCCATGGTGAGCGTGGGCTCCACTGCTTGCCGGGCTCACCAGCACGCTGCCGGAGCGCGAAGAAGACCTCCGCGGGTGCCGGGGAAAAGACGCACGTCTCGGCAGCACCGCCCCGACGAGGGACTCGGACGCTCCCGGGGCGGACTGACCTGCAAGATCCATCTCGCTGGTGAAGGCGGCCGGCGCCCGCTGTCCCTGCTGATCACTCCAGGCCAGTGGGGCGACGCCCCGCAGCTCATCCCCGTCATGGAACGCATCCGCGTCGGCCGGCTCGGCGGAGGCCGCCCTCGCACCCGGCCTGACCATCTCGGCGGTGACCAGGCGTACTCCGCCCGGCGAAACCGCCGCTACCCGCGCAGGCGCCAAATCAAGCACACCATCCCCGAACCGAAGAACCAGCGAGCCAACCAAAAACGCCGTGGCAGCGAAGGCGGACGGCCTGCTGGTTTCAACAAGACGGTCTACAAGCGGAGGAACGAAGTCGAGCGGACGATCAACGCGCTGCAGAACTTCCGGGCCGTGGCCACGCGGTTCGACAAGCGGGCCTACGTCTTCCACGGCACGGTCACCGTGGCAGCGATCCGGCTGTGGCTCCGCTCGCAACCCGCACGACAGGCGTCAGGCGCCGGTCCGCCCGTCGACGAGCTCACGCACGACATCGAGGTGGCCGTTGTGGCGGGACGTCTCCTCAATGAGGTGGAGGATCACCCACCGGAGGTCGACATGGCGGCCGTCGCTGACGGGACGATTGGCCGTTGAGTTCAGGTCGTGGTCGGACACCAGGCGACGGTAGCGGGCGCTCTGCTCCTCGTACTCGACAAGAAGCTGGGGCAACGGGATGTCGACTGCTGTCCGCATCTCAGGGTCGGGATCATCGTCGGTCGCCCCAGCAAGCGGCCCCGCGAGCTCCTCGCCCAGAAACATCACTTGGAACCAGTAGTACTCGACCCAACGCAGATGGCTGATCAGCCCGCACAACGTCATCAGCGGTGAACTCGGGAGCGGGGCCTTGCGGGCGTCTTCGGCGGACACGCCCTCACACTTGGCTCGCGCGGTGTCACGGGCGTAGTCCAGGAAGGTGACCAGCTGCGTACGCTCGTCCCACGTAGGAGGTGTGTCGGTTCGTTGAGTCATCGCGAGGAGTTTCCCGCAGCTCGGAACGGGTGTCGACCCGATTGATCGGAAGCACCGTCAAGTGCCACAGCACCGGCTGTGCTCGGGGAGAGCCCGGCAAGATCCGCCGGACAGGCCCTGGCTTGCACTGCCCCGTGGCGACGAGAATTTTCGAAGCAGCGACGGAAGCGAACCCCAGGCCGGAAGTTGGTGCGATGGCCCCCCGTCAAGGAAACCCACCGCCTCTGGAGGTGCCGATCGACTCACCCTGCTCAGACCTTCCAGTACGACAGGCCGGGCGCGTACATCCTCCACTGAGCCCTCGTCAGCTCGCCTTCGCCGGTGCGCGCGCACACCGTCTCGATCGCCCGCGCCGGATCGACGGTGTAGCGCTGGAGCGGCACGTGGTCGCTGCCCGCGTACACCGTCGTGCCGTCGGGGCTGAAGGCGAGGGTGTCGACCTGTTCGCCGGAGGTGGCGAGCGGGTCGCCGAGCGGTTGCTGGGTGGCGATGTCCCACAACTGGAGGCTGCCTGCCTCACCGCCCACCGCGAGCGTCTTCCCGTCGGGGCTGACGGCGAGAGCACTGGTCGCTTCGGAGGTGTCGCCGAAGACGGCGTCGCCGATGTCGTCGGGGAGAGCGGAGAAGACGTTGCGGAGGACACCGACCCGCTCGCGGAGCTTGCCGTCCCACAGGGCCACCCGGCCCGTCTGGTCGCCGGCCGCGAACAGGGAGCCGTCCGTCGCGAAGGCGAGGGCGCCGATCCCGTCGCCCTGTACCAGATTCCGCACGTTGACCTTGCGGGGCAGAGCGAGGGCCCAGTTGTCGCCGACCAGCAGCCGGCCGTCAGGGGACGCGGCCAGGTGGCTGCTGGAGGGGGACAGATGGGCAGCCGTTCTGCGGCCGCGGGCCGTGTCCCAAGTCTCGTTGGACAGGCTGCCCGTGGTGCCGTCGAGAGTGTCGCTGGTGTGCAGGGCCCGGGTGGTGTGGAGGGTCTGGGCGCCGGGCCCCAGGGCGAGGGCGACCACGGCGGCGGAGTCCTTCGTGGCCAGGTCGAGGGTGGTGCGGATCCGGCGGCCAGGCAGGTCCCAGAATGGTTGGCGGCGCCGGAAACGTCACCTCGCTGACCCACTGCATGGCCCGGCTGACAGGTCGCCGTCTCCCGCCGCCGCTCGGCTGGGGCCGCGCGACGCAGCAGGGAGCGGATGCGTGCCACCAGGACGTCGCTCTTCCCCGGCCGCCGGGCCGGCCGACCGTCCCGTCCCGACCACATGTCCGCACTCCTGGGCGAGATCGGTGTCCCGGTCGCAGCCGCCCGCGGCGCCGCCATCCAGCAACAACTCCTCGAACTGCCCGCCCCCGTCGTCGCGGACGCCCTCGGCTACCGCGACAAGACCACCAGTCGCCTCCTCAGAGAGACCGGCGGGACCTGGAGCCGGTACGCCGCAGGCGACCACCTACGGTCACCATCCGACTGGACTCTCCATCGACTCACCGACGTTGAAGCTCAGATCACGTCCCGGACCGGCTGCGGGTAGCCGGTCTCGGCGATGTCCTCGGCCAGGTCTCCGAGGGTGACCTCCGAGTTCAGCGATGACACGAGCTTCTGGCTCAGCGGCCGCAAGGCATACACATCGCGCACCGCTTCCAGCGGCACGGAAACCTCGTAGTAGTCCTCGGCGAAGCGCTGGAACGCCTCCGGCGTGCGGTCGACCAAGAGCTCGAACAGGCCCGTTGCCCCGTCCGGGTCGGAACACCCGGTGGGAAAGTCGATCACGCCGTGTCGCCACCCACCATCCGTGGCACCCCGCCACAGGCAAGCCGTCACGACGGGGACGTCGTCCTGGTCGGTGAACGCCGGCTCCTCGACGAAGGGCTTGAAGACCTCCGGAACCTCGTCGATCACTCCCGGCCAGGGTTCGCCATCATTGCCATACGGGCTCATCGGTGCTTCGTGGTCGAAGCCACGGACATAGGCCCCGGCCGCCGAGAACACGATGGAGTACTCGCCCCCCGACCCGTTGCGCATCGACGCCATCTCCTCGCCGTCGGCCCAGTCGGCATTGAAGGAGTAGTACCGGCCTTCCCAGTCCGGGCTCAAGATCGCATCGAGCATCGCCAGTGAGCGGCACAGGTTCCGCAGGTCAGCGATGGAAGGGAGCTGGCGAGTTACGTCATGGACAGTCCCATCCTCATCCAACCCGATGCCCCTGACACTCAGAATCCCGCATCCGCATCGCCAACTTCCCGTGAAGGAACGCCGTTCGCGTGATTGTCACGGCCTGTGCCAGGGCCTTTGACGGCCCTTCCGCCTTCGACGACATGGGTGAAGATCGCAACGTGCCGTCGCCGAGACGTACGTCACAATTTGATTGCGTCAAATCTAGTCGTGCGCGACTTAGTCGCGAGCTACCGTTCTTGCCGTGGCGATGCCTGCTCCTCGGTAGCGCCGGCCCGTACCTCCGCTATCACCGACCCCATGGAGCGAGCCGTATGTCCTCCCACCCCCGCAAGCCCTTCGCCGGCCGTAAGATCGCGGTCGGGGTAGCCGTCCCCGTGATCCTGGGCTCGGTCCTGGCTGTCAATGGGTTGGCCACTACCGGGTCCACGTCGTCCCCGGCGCCGCCCGCGTCGGCCGGCTCCTCGGCAGAGAAGAGCACCGTGGTGCTCGAGAAGGACGCCCAGGCGTTCCTCGACGCCACCGCTGGCAGTCCCCCGATCAACACCCTCCCCATCGCCGAGGCCCGCAAGGTTCTCGACGACGCGCAGTCCGGCCCCGTCGACAAGCTCCCGGCGGACATCACCGAACGCACTCTGCCCGTCGGCCCCACCGGTGAGGTGTCCATCCGGATCGTCCGACCTCGGGGCGCCAAGGGGAAGCTCCCCGTGGTGATGTACTTCCACGGAGGCGGCTGGGTCCTGGGCAACGCCAACACCCACGACCGCCTGGTCCGCCAGATCGCCAACGGCGCCCACGCCGCCGTGGTCTTCGTGAACTACACTCCCTCGCCCGAGGCCCGCTTCCCGGTCGCGATCGAACAGGCCTATGCCGCGACCCGGTGGGTGTACCAGAACGGCGACAAGATCAACGTCGACGGGCGCCGGCTCGCTGTCGCCGGTGACAGCGTCGGTGGCAACATGAGCGCGGCCGTCACACTGATGGCCAAGCAGCGCGGCGGTCCCGCCCTGCGCCAGCAGGTCCTCTTCTATCCGGTCACCGACGCGAAGTTCGACACCACCTCATACAAGCAGTTCGCCAACGGATTCTTCCTCACCCGCGACGCCATGAAGTTCTTCTGGGACGCCTACGCTCCGGACCCCAAGCTGCGTAACGACATCCTTGCCTCCCCCCTGCGGGCCAGTCTCGACCAGCTGAAGGGGCTGCCGAAGGCGCTCGTCATCACTGGTGAGGCTGACGTGCTGCGTGACGAGGGCGAGGCCTATGCGGCCAAGCTGCGCGCCGCCGGTAATGACGTCACCGCCGTCCGCTACACGGGCATCACCCACGACTACGTGATGCTCAACGCCTTGAGCGAGACCAATGCCGCCAGGACAGCTGTCGATCAGGCCAACGCCGCCCTGCGCGCCGCATTCGCCTCCAAGGCGTGACCAGAGGGCATCGGCTCACGAGTACTGCCTCGACCTCGGCCGTTCGGCGGAATTGGGCGAGCTGACGCACCGACAGCATAGAGGCGCCGCTGACCTGTGAGGATGCGAGTGTCCGGGGCGTATCCGGTGCAGGAGTCAGGACACCTTTGCGGTGAGCGAGCGTACTTGAGAGGATCGTGGGCGGCCGGGCAACATACGCCGAGCTCGCCCGCAGGGACGAGGACTTCCACAGCGTTCGCGGCGGATTGCCGGATGAGAAGCTCGCGCTGCGGCTCGCCACCGGCGCCGACCGCCTGGAGACGGCACGCGCCGCCGACGTCCGCGTCGGCCGCCTCCGGCCCACCCGGCTCGACGCCGAGCGAGAAGTGCACCGCGTCGCCCTCATGCACACCGGCGGTTCGCTGCCGGCGGCGAAGCGGGCCGAGAACAGCGATTGAGCCCGCACGCCGTCCTGGAGCACGACGCCGCCAGGAAGGCCCACCGCATGGAGAACGGCTGGAGGGTCGCGGCCCGGGCGGCAGCGCCCGCTGATCGCACAAAAGCCGAGACGGCCCCAGGATTGCCCCCGAGGCCGCAGCAGGTCGACCAACTCTGAAGGAAGGTAACGACCGCATGGCCATCATGTCAGACAAGCCCACCGCCCCGTCCTGCGAGGGTCGTAGGCAGATCGCCACTGGCAGGCGAATACGTCGCCCGGCACAGTGCACCCTGACCATCGCGCCGACAGTGCTCAGTGCTCAGTGCTCACGGCACCGCCCCTCGACGGTCCGCTCGCCGACGAACAGGACCTGGACGATGTTCTCTTCGGTCCCTACGACGAGCACGCGAACGGCGAGGAGTGATCCGGCGGGCGCCGCTACGGGAGGTCAGCCCTTGGCGCGTTCGGTTCCAGGGGCCGGGGATCACCGACCAAGTGCCCGCCGGCAACCCGCCGTCCAGCACCGGTCGCCGGCATCCCGCCGGAGACTGCCCATCACCAGCCACCGCGCGAGTACGGAGGATCCATGGACTGGCGTCACAACGCCGTTTGTTGCCTGGAGGACCCCGAGCTCTTCTTCCCCACCGGCACGGCCGAACGCCAGTGCTGCATCAGGCAGGTCCTGGTTCGTTTCGCCGTGCGAACCGCGCTCGAGCAGCCTCGTGAGCGCTGCGCAGTAGCTGCACAACCGTGTCCGTTGTCCTCTCACCGGGATTGACGACGGAGATCCAGCTGAGCGCGCCGTATACCGGATGCGGCATCACACTGTCGGCGGCCGCGTAGTCACGAGGACGGCTGATGCTGCGTGGCTCCTCTCCAGTGAGCTCCTGGAACATCTCGCGGTCGATGTGGACGTTCACGCGCCAGCGGCCCGGAATGTCGAGGTCGGAAGCGTCGTCGTCGGGGTAGTTCTTGGTGACGATCGTCCCGTAGGGCTGAACGTTCTTGGGCAGCCGGCCGTCGGGGGCGTAGTAGAAGAACGCGTCTCCCCAGGCGAGTTCGGGAAAGCCGCCTCCCGGTTCCGGGATAAACACGAGTGCGCCGTCGAGGCCTCGCACGGTCGCGATGATCTGTTCCATACTCATGGTTCAAGCATTACCTTCAAGTGCTTATGTGGGGTTGGCCGGTGGACGAGACCACGAGCGGTTGGCGACGAGCACCGCTGAGAACAGTCGATGTCGCCCGGGAGTCGGGGTACTCGGTGCAACAGGTCCGCGACCTGGAGCGGCTGGGAGTCGTTCCCCCAGCCGCTCGATCGAGCAACGGTTATCGTTCATACACCCCAGCTCACGTGCATGCTCTTCGCGCCTACCGCGGACTCGCCGGTGCTGTTGGGCCTGCCGCAGCCCGGCAGATGCTCGCGGCGCTGCGGACGGAGACGATCGCGGCGGCCGCCTCGGCGATCAGCGCGGTGCACGTTCGGCTCGCGCGGGAACGGGACGAGGCTCTGCGTGCTCAACAAGCGTTGCGTGCGATCCACGGTGAGACGAACACACCCGAGTTCGAGCAGGAGAGCGACGCGATGACGATCACGCAGCTGGCCGCAGCGCTCGACGTCCGTCCCTCAACCCTGCGGTTCTGGGAGCAGGAAGGGCTCGTCATCCCCGAGCGAGTGACGTCACTGCGAGCACGTCGATACGGCCTCTCAGTGATCAGAGCGGCCCGAATCGTCGCGGCCCTCCGCGGCACCGGTCACGGCATTCCCGCAGTGCGCGACATCATGGGCTCCCTGCACCAGCTTGACGGCCTGGGAGAGACGCAACGCATCCTGCAGCACCGTCTTGACCAGATCGCCATGCGGACCGTGGCACTACTCCGAGCGGGCGCAGACTTGGCAGCCGTTGTCACGTCCGCTCAGGAACCGCCGATCGCCCGACAGACCCCGACCGCCTCGCGTGCTGACGATCCGGGTCGGTGACTGACCCAGCCGCGCTGGTTCAGAGCTCTGCTCAGATCCCGGTTGGCCTCCCTCGCGGCATCGAGATCGGATCGGGGCCTCCTCCAACGCGACCGTCAGCTCGACGTTCTGCTGCTCCAACCTCGTGATCTTTCGCTGTAGTTCGTCGATCTCGGCCGGGGCTCCGAGCCCTGACTCCTGCCATGCCTGGGCTCCCGGGGCCTGCGACAGCCGTTTCTCCAGCTGCTGGACGCGGGCGGCGAGGCGGGTGTTGCGGGCCTGGGCATTGGCGAGGTCGGCCTGGAGCGATGCCCGGCTGACCGGCGAGCTGCCGGCCAGGTCCTGGGGTGGCCGAGACGCTGATCGGGGTGCGGTTCTTCGCGGTGTTCCTGACTGCTGTGGCCGCCCGCTGGCGGCGGCGCTCGGAGTTGGCCTGACGGCCGTCTCACATGGTGGGGCTCATGGGAGTCCCCAGGGACGGACGTCGGGCATGGGCCGGCAGGCCCCCCCGGCCCGGGCTGGGCGATTCGCGGTATGCCGAGCATGACGGTGCGGCTGGGCGTACCACCGCGACGGCTTCCTCGATCTGGGAGCGTTCCTCGGGCGAGAGGTCGTGGAGGTCGGCCTTGACCCGGTTGATCAGGCGGCGGACGCGGCGGATCTCCTCCTCGGAGGGCACCGCTTCGCTCCGGGACCAGTCGTCGGCCTCGAAGGCTGACATGAGCCGTTCTCGGCTGCGGAGAAGGTCATCGAGGTATCGCTCCAGGTCGGGAAGGTAGGAGACGTCGGTGCGGAAGTGGTCGCAGCCGACACAGCGGAAGCGGAGCGGGCAGCTCTGTCCGCCGGCCGCGACGTTGTGGGGCTCCAGGCAGATGCCGTAGGCCATCGCGCGCGAGTGGATTCCCGGTCCGGCAATGCCTTGCGGCCGGGATACCGGAACCTGCGCTCACGCTGCGGCAGCAGCGGCTCCAGGCGGTCCCGCAACTCATCCGACACGATCCACGGCGACGTCCCCGCACCAGACCGAACGCTCAACTTCCGCACCAGTCACGGCAACCAGGACCGATCCACCTCTTTGTGTTAGCCGTTGTTAGCCGATCGCAGAGCAACTTGCCCGGAGGCCGGCGGATCTTCCGAAGATCGCGGTCATTTCCCGCGAGTGCAATGGTGCGTCACCTTCGACCGAATAGCAGACTTCGCAGCGACGACAGCAATCCCTTGGTCTCCGCCTTGGGTGAATGCGGCTGGCCCTCCGCCCGAGGGTCATAGGCGTCCCAAGAGTCACGGGGGGTGGGCTGGCGCGGCCTTTTGGGGCCGTGCATCTCGTAGCGTACCGGGAGCAGCCGTAGCCCACGTACCACCGGGCCTGATCGCCACGGCAATTGGTCGGGGGGAAGCGTGAGTTCCACCCTGGAGAAATGTTCGAAAATCCGGGCTACTGCCGTGGTCACAATCATGCTGGCCAGTTCGCGGGCGGCGCTCGGGCACTGGTGCGGGCCCGCTCCCCATCCCAGATGCGCCCGCGTACTGAGATCGTGGGCGAACAGGTTGGAAGAAGTGATGGCCAACAGGTCTCGATGGGCAGCGGCAGCCGATATCGAGACGGCATCACCTGCCCGTATCCAAAAATTGCCCATCCTCACATCACGGGCAGCGAAGCGGAAACACAGGTTCGCAACCGGAGGGTTGATCAGCGCGACGCGGTTGACCGATTCGCCGAGCAAGCCGATCGACACACTGCGCTGGACTGCATCATTGCCGCTCAGCACCTCGAGCAGGGTGTTCAGCACCATGGAGCCGGTGATGTCATTGAGGTATACGGCGTTCATGAACAACTCGCGCCCGAGTTGCTCGTCGGAGAGTTGAGGATCCGCCAGCAGCATGTACGACGTGAGATCGTCACCAGGTCTCGCCCGGCGGTGGGCGGACAGTCGAGTCATGGCAGCGAGGACCCTCGCAGTAGCCGGTGCGGCGGCGGGCCCGCCATCCAGCATCCGCCACAGGTCCATCACCAGTTCGTCACTGAGATCGCCCGGGAAGCCCAGCAGATCCGCTGTCACCATCAGGAGCAATGGCCTGGTGTACTGAGCACACAGATCGACGAATCCCGCCGGACCCGAATCTGCGGCAAGTGTTGCGATGAGATCATCTGCGTATCTGAGGACGGTCAAGCACAGGTCCCGCCCTTGGGGGGCATCCCAGCTAAGGAAAGGGCGAAGGGCGGAGTGGTGGGTCCGCCGCGCGCGCAGGTGCTCGTCCCCGTCCATGAACATGGTCTGCCGAACCTCGTACCCTGCGACGAGAGGCCAATCGCCCGGCAGCAAGCCCTCGGCCCTTGCCCTCCAGTGCCGGGGGTCGCGGCGCCACATGCTGTCGTTCCGCAGTACTTCCACGGCCTCCCTGTAATCGAGAACCAGCCACACGGGAACACCCATGAGCGCCACAGGCGCGACGGAGCCGAACCTGCTGCGCAGCCGCTCGTACATCCCGCCGGGGTTGGCGTCGAACTCGGCTGTGAGCAGCGGCTCCGCGGCGAGCGACTCAAGCGTCGGGCTGCCTGGTGGCGCGGTCTCGATCTTGTCCATGTGCTTACATATATCCAATGAAGCACGCACACAGAGTCACAGAAAGTTAAAGCTTCAATGATTTGCTACTGACCTTTTCGGTTGCCTTCGGGTTGTGACGTTGGGTGATCCCTGCGGTTTGCCGTGTCATGCGGTACGCGGATGGTGGGGGCCTGACAGCCGAGCGGCGGGCTGCGCGGGAACGGATCCGGATGGAAGCCGGCCGGAGGTTCGAGCGGGGTGGCAGAACGTCGGACATCGCCAAAGACCTTCGGGTGAGCGAGCGTTCGGTCGAGCAGCGGCGCCGGAACTGGCGTGAGCGCGGTCTGGAAGGTCTGCGGTCGAAGGGGCCCGCGAAGCTGCCGAAGCTGTCGGATGAGCGGTTCGCTGTGCTGGAAGAGGAGCTGGCGAAGGGGCCGGCGGCGCACGGCTGGGAGGACCAGTGGTGGACCCTGGAACGCGTCAGGACCCTGATCGGCTGCCAGTTCCAGGTCAGTCGCTCGATCGCGGGAGTCTGGCGGCTCCTGCACCGGCACGGCTGGTCCTGGCAGAGCCCGGCCCGTCGGTATCGTCCTGGTCCTGGCCTTCATCACTGTGGTCCTCGTAGCCGCTGCGGTGTTCTACACCGGATGGAACGAGGCCGGCGCCCTGCGCGACGCCACCCGCCTGCACACCGAACGCCTCACCACTGCCGTCTCTCAGCTCGGCGAGCCCGTCTCTGGCACGACCGAGGCGACAGACCGGTCGCGGATCGTGGACGGAACCTTGGTCCCGGTCCGCGACCGGAACGTCGGCTCATCGTCACGCAACTACCGGTTCTCGGCGAACGTGCAGGTCATCGTCGACGCCGGCACCCGCCTTGTGATCGCCGCCGCCCACCCGATGCCGGGCACCGCCGCGGACGCGCACGCCTGGAGGGTCTCCGGGCTGAGCGAACAGCGCCAGGACGTGGCTGTCGTGGGCGACGGCGCCTACCTCAACTGCGGGATGGTCGTACCGCACCGCAAACGCCCTCACCGGCCCCTGCTGCCGGGCGAGGAGGACGACAGCGCCGCCCACCGCAAGGTCCGCGTCCGGGGGGCATGTGATCGGCCGGATGAAGAACTACAAGATCCTCCGCGACTGCCGCCGGCGCGGCGACGGCCTCCACCACGCGGTCCAGGCCGTCACCCACATGCACAACCTCGCACTCGCATCATGACCACAAGACCGCGATCACAGGCCCTGACCTGCCCGAACACAGCCGGGGCCGTTCTGCGCAGCTGCGTCAGTTCGATGCCGAGGTTGAAGTCCAGCAATGTGGTCACGAGCTACCCGCGGTCGTAACCGAGTTCACCGATGAGGGAGGCGAACGCCGAGCCGTGGACGAGCCCGGAACCGGCGGCGATGGACGCCTCCCCGCGTGCCACCAGGGGCGCACGGCATGAACCGCGGACACCGCGGTGGAGAAGGCGAGACTCGGCGCAGTCGCGACCGCGCTTCGGCATCAGGGGCGTCGGCACGGCGGTTGCGGAGCTGCCGTACGGCTCAGTGGTCGTTCTCCAGGTGCAGCTTGAGCAGGTCCACGCCGTAGTCGCCCCCGTTGGGGGTGCGGATGATGGTGTGGATGTGCTGCTGTGTGGGCGTGCCCCCCGGGCCGCCCATGCCCCCATTGCCGCCGCTGCTTGACTTGTTGCCGTAGGCGAGAGGGGACTGGGCGTCGTATTCGATGAGCACCACCGGGCTGTGCACACGGTAGTAGAAGGCCGAGGAGTCCTTCGCCGCGCCGATCCAGTAGAAGTACGTGTCGTCGAGGTGCTCCTCCACCTCCTTCATTTTCACGTCGGCGTGCCCGTCGTCCATGTTCCCGACGTAGACGCGCACCAGGTCGAGCAGGTTGTCGCGCTGGGCGTCGGTCCAGTCGGCGGCGGCCAGGCCCTGGTGTGCCAGCTTGAGGTTGTCCTGACCGGCTCCGGCCTTCAGGTTGTCGCCGGCCTTGGACTCGGAGGAGATCACCTTCTTGCGCTGGGTGTCGGTGAGGGAGCGCAGCACGGTGAGACCCGCCGTGGTCTCCTTCTTGAACGTGGTGATCTTCTCGCCCTTGTAGGTGGCGGAGGTCGGCTCGGAGCCCATGAACGTGGGCGTCATCACGACCTGGTCCCCGAGCACGAAGTAGTTGATGGCCAGGTGGTGGCCCTCGTACTGGAAGCCCCACGGCTTTGTGGTGGACGGGGTGCCCATGAAGGTGAAGAAGTACGCGCCCTCGGTGAGGGTGTCCTTGTTGCCGCCGTTGTAGTCGCCCAGGAACGCATTGAGTTTCATGATGTTGCGGGTCTGGGCCAGCCCCTCGGCGGACAGGGCAGTGCCGAGCAGCGCGTAGCCGAGGCTGCGCTGCTTCTCGGTGAGATCGCCCATGCGGGCGCCCTGGCGCTGGTAGCCGTCGACGTTGCTCCAGGCCAGCCACTCGTCGTCGTCGACGTCGAAGACGGACGCCTTGCGCTCCTTGGTGGTGAGTCCGTCCAGGAAGGACTGCGCGGCCTTGACCACCTTGTCGGTGGAGACGTCGGTGGAGTGGATCGTGTACAGGTCGTCGATGACCTTGCCGTCGGTGGTGACGCCCGTGAAGTCGGCGTACTTGACCTCACTGGCGCCAGGGCCCATGCCTCCGGCTCCGCCGGACGGCATGCCGCTCGGCGCGCCAGCGGCCGCGGAGGACGAGGACGAGCCCGCTGAGTCGGAGGAGCTCGAGCTGCAGCCGGTCATGGTCGCCACCGCGGCAACGCCGCCGGCAAGCAGCGCCTTGTTCATGAACCAACGACGGCTGCGCTCAGCTTCGGGAGTACGAGGAGTGTGTCCGTGCATGTGCCCAACTTCCAGGGCAGACCTGAGACATCTCCATGGCTCGCCTGTCGGCGCACTGTGAACACCCCAAGCCTGGCCCGACTCCCCGGTCGCCCCAGCGCCGAACTGCACTCACCGCGCTCGACAGGACCGTTCCCGAGACAGCGGGCGTGAGTCGGTTCGGACGGGAGCCGGTTCGGACGGGCACTGAAGACGTCCGGCAGGGGAAAGGCAGCACCGCGGGCACCGCCTTCCCACTCGGGTGACCGCTGACCCGCACATCGATCACCTGGCTCTGCGCCGGGGCCGGCCGAACCCGCCCGGGGGCGGCCGCAGTAGTGGCTCCGGGCGCCCTCGACCGTCAGCGCGCATGTGTCAGCCGGCCGGTGGTCACGATGCCGGATACGCCTGGTTGTAGAGGCTCCGCAGTTTGGTGGTGGCCTCGGCGTCGCCGTAGCACGGCGGAATCTTGCCGTCCTCGGCGTGGACGAGGTAGGTCTCACCGACGGTGAACTCCTGCCCGAAGGACTCCGCCTCGCCGTCCTGGCTGTTGTCGATCCGGACGGTGGAGGTGTCTGTGCCGCGGTACCAGTGGTCGACCCGCAGGCTGACCTGGTCGCCCTTCACGGAGGTGACCGTGCCCTCGAAGGCGGTCGTGTACTGGTGCAGGGTCGCGACGTCCAGCTCAGCGCACATGGTCATGGCGTCGCTCTTCTGGACGGTCAGGGTCAGCCCGGCGGCGGTGGCCGGCGGGGTGTCACCGCTGTGCGTGACTCCCCAGACGGCGGTGCCGCCGATCAGCAGGGCAGCGGCTGCCGCGGCGAGCATCAGGGTGCGGCGGCGGGATCCGGTCGTAGAGCCGTGCGGGGTGCGGGTCGTGGTGTCGGCGGTCATGGCGGCCTCCAGAAGACGGTTGAGATCGGGGGCAGGAGCCTTGGAGGTCAGCGCCGGGTCCGTGGCCTTCAGCCGGGCCAGCAGTTCGTCGTCGTTCACCGGTTGCTCCTTCCTTCAGCCGTCTCATGTCCGCTCTGGTCGGCATTCTTTCGGTCGAGCAGAGCGGCGAGTTTCTTCTTCGCCCGGTGCAGCCGGATGCTGACGGCGTTGGGGGTCAGCCGGGTCACCTCCGCGATCCCGCGCGGCGTCAGGCCCTCCCACGCCCAGAGCATCACCACCTCGCGGTCCAGGGCGTTGAGCGTGCCGAGTGCGGCGTGCAGTTCCGGGTGATCGGCTTCCCCAAGCCCCGGCGCCGACGATGCCGTACGGGTCAGCCGTTCCACCAGCCGCAGCCGACGCCCCTGCGCCCGGCGGGCGTTGGACAGACAGCCGCGTGCGACGCCGTAGCACCAGGGCAGCACCTCGTCGGCGTCGACAGGCGGCCCCTCTCCGAGGCCGGGCACATCGTCGAGTCGGCGCCACAGGACGAGCATCGTCTCCGCGAGAACGTCATCGACCGCGTCCGCATCCGCCCGGCGCACCAGATATCGGTGCAGCGGTACGGCGACCGCGCGCGCCAGCGCCTCGAAGCGGGCCTCTCGGGCCCGGGCAAGCTCCTGCTCCAGCATGGATTCCACGCCTTCACCTGTCCGGCAGCAGCGGGATCCTTTCACCGCCGCGCGAACGTCGTCGCCATGCCCACACTGACGCCGAAACCGCCGGGGATTCCCGCACGGGCACCGGCTCCGGTCCGCTGGTCGATGCTCTCGGCGAGCGGTCGCAGCGCGCGGGGCGAGAGGCGGTCGGTAACAGTTTGCGCTGTTCGGTCTGCGCGGGCGGGTCCAGGTTGTGCCCGTAGCGGGAGATGAACCACAGGTCGTGTCGGCTGAGGTAGACGGCCGGGCCCAGGCCGCGCAGTGCCTTGTACTGGGGACAGGGGCCGGCGAGGGCCTCGTCGCTGAAGAGATCGAGGTCGGAGGTGAGAGGTGTCGTGGTGGTCATGGCGATCTCCTTCGATCGTCAGGGGCCGGTGGGGAGGTGTCAGGCGGCCAGCGCGCGCAAGCGGCCGACCGGGACGCGGTGGTTGAGGGCGGCGGCCACGGGGCGTTCGGGGTGGTCCCGGCGCAGTAGGGCGCAGCGGTCGGGCGGCGAGCCTTTGAGCATGGTCGGTTCCCCGGCAGCGGGCAGGTTTCCGGCGAGCTTGACGGCCAGACCGAACGCCTCGGTCCAGAAGTACGGTTGAGGGGTGTACGGCGGTGCAGCAGAGCTGTGACGCCCGCCCTTGCCTGGCCGATCGCCGCGTCCCAGTGCGGGGTGCGGCAAAAGCGGCCGTCACCGGTGGGAAAGGCGGCGACGTCCCCGACGGCGACGATGTCCGGTGCGCCGGCCCGGCATCGCTCATCGACGGCGACCCCGCCCAGCAGGGTGAGCCCCGAGCACTGAAGCCACTCGATGTCGGGGCGGCAGCCGACGGCGGTGACCACGAGGTCGGCCTCCAGGCGGCTGCCGCCGGCCAGTTGGGCGCCGTACGGCATCGGGGTCACACCGTCCGGGCACACGACGGCCGGCGCCCGCCACGCCGCCCGGATACGGACCCGTGCACCAAGAATCAGGCGGCACCTGCGGCGTCCCCAGGACCCACCCGGATCTGCCATCTGCCCTTTCTCTTTTGCAGCAAGTCCATGTGCCGTGTGGCGGTACGCGGGCTGTGAGGTGTCGGGCGCCTGCTGTGTGATGTGTGGCGTCCACACACCCAACCATCGAAGAGCCGCTCATGAACCTGCGCAAGAGCCATTCCCACGATGTTCGCCGACCACAAGCAACGCCCAGTTCACGACAGACCCCTCACCCGCAGGACTTCTTACAGGACCCGCTCGTCGCCGTCCTCCTGTACCTCAGCCATCTCGATCACGAACGCTTGCATTCCGAGGAGGAGATGAGCCGGGCGATCTACGACTGCCACCGGTCGTACGGCAGCGCGGTCGACCTGTGCACCTGGTATCGGCAGTCATTGAGCGCAAGACAGGCCGCGCATGCCGCGGCCGTCGTCCGGAAGCGGCGGGAATGGGCCCTGAACATCGCCGCCCACCTGGCTCACCGCTATCCCTACGGTCGCTCCCTGCCCTGGTGCTCGGGCGTCACGCTGTCCGATGCCTTCCGACCGGTGGATGCGGACCGCAGGATACGGGGCGCGCGCCGCCGCGCGTTCCTCGTCGCAGCTCCCGTCATCGGGTTGTACCTGGGGATCAGCTGCCTGGGAGAGGCAGCCAACAATCTCATGGCCATGCGAGTTGTGGGCCCGTTGAACGTGGGTCTCCTGCTCGGTCTGGTCCAACTCGTCGCCGTCGCGGCATGGGTTCAGTGGTACGCCCGGTACTGCCGAACCTCGATCGACCCTCTCGTCGAGAGCCCGGTGACGCCCGGCGAGCGACTGGAGCACCAGCCATGACCGGTACCTACGTCACAGCCGATCTGCCGGTCTTCTTCGTCTTCCTCGTCTGCGCCTTGTTCCTGGTGATGTGGGCCGGACCTCAGCGGGGGACGGTGACGGAGTTTTTCGTCAGCGACGGCCTTCTGAAGCCCGCCCACAACGGAGTCGCACTGTTCGGGGACGTGATGTCCGCGGCAGCCCTGCTGGGCAGCCCCGGTCTGATCGCGCTGACCGGTTACGACGGCACACTCTCCGTGCTCGGGCCGGCCGTCTCATGGATCGTCATCCTCCTCCTGGTCACCGAGCGCTACCACAGCACCAGTGAGTTCACCATCGGTGACCGCCTTGCGCGGCGTCTGCGGTCCCGACCGGTGCACCTCGCGGCGGGTGTCGCGACGCTCGTCGTCTGCTTGCTGTACCTGATCGCTCAACTCGTCGGCGCGAGTGCGCTCACGGTGGGCATCCTGGGCCCGGCCGGACGGGGCATGGAAGGGGCGGTGTCCGCTGGTCTTGGCGCGCTCATGGTCCTCTACGTGGTCCTGGGAGGGATGCGGGCGGCCACGCTGGTCCAGACGGTCAAGGCGGTTCTGCTCCTGGGCGGCGGTATCGCCCTGGCGGCGCTGGTGCTGGCCAGGTTCGACTTCGACCCGGGCGCGCTACTGACGGCGGCCGCCAAGGGGAGTGGCCACGGCGACGATTTCCTGAGCCCGGGACTCCGCTTCGGTGGTGGAGGGACGAAACTGGACTCCCTGAGCGAGCAGCTGGCTCTGCTGATCGGAGCCGCCGGTCTGCCCCACCTGCTGATGCGGATCAGTACCGTGTCCACCCCGAGCGGCGCCCGTCGATCGGTCCAGTACGCGGCACTGTTGACGGTCGTGTTCTATCTCGCCGCCCTCGTGCTCGGCTTCGGGGCCGCGGCACTCGTCGGCACACAGGCGATCGCGGGGGACAACCCCTCCGGCAACACGGCGGTGCTCCTCCTCGCGGCGCACCTCGGTGGCTCACTCCTGCTCACCTTTGTCGCCTGTCTGACCTTCGCGACCGTCCTGGCCGTCGTCGCGGGCGTCACGCTCGCCGCTGCGACCTCGCTGGCCCACGACATCTACGGCGCCTTCCTCACCCAAGGGACGGCATCCGGGCAGCAGGAACTGGTCGTCGCGCGTGCGGCGGCCGTGGCGGTCGGTACGACCGCCACGCTGCTGGCCGTGTTCGCGCGCAGCCTCAATGTCTCGTTCCTCATCGGACTGGCGTTCGCCGTGGCCGCCTCGGCGATCGTTCCCGCGCTGCTGTACAGCATGTTCTGGAAGAACTTCACCACCTGGGGCGCGACGTGGAGCATCTACGGCGGTCTGCTCACCTCTGTGTTGCTGGTGGGGCTGTCGCCCCAGGTGTCCGGGAGCGCGACCGCTCTGCTGCCGCAGCTGGACTTCTCGGTGTTCCCTCTGCGTAACCCAGCGCTCGTTGCGATACCGGTCGGGTTCCTCCTGGGCTGGCTCGGCTCGGTACTCCCCGGATCGTCCGGGCGAACACATGCCTCACCGAGTCCGCACACCGTCCCGGAAGGGCCCGGTACGTCCGCGGTCCGCCCTTGAGTGTGACCGCCTTGGGCCGGGCGAGACCGTCGGGAAGCTCGGCACGGCGTGGCCAAGTACCGGTGACACCGGTCGTGGCGGGACGGCAGTCATGAGGCTCTGGTGCCCCGTGGCCCGAGCGGGGCGCGTGACCGTCCGTCGCCGCGCTGTGAGAGAAGCTCGCCGGGCATCCTTTATCTCACGCCCTACGTCAACTGACCTCCGAGCGTGCATGGCTGACGGCTTCGTAGCCGGCGTTGGCCCGGTCCTCGACGATCCGAAGTTCGGTACAGGACAAGCTGAGCAGGGCCGTAGCCCGTTTAGAGTGGTGTGGTGTCCTCAGGAAATGCCGTCGTCGCGCGCAATGTGCGCCTTCTCAGAGAGCAGCGAGGTCTGTCCCTGGCCAGGCTGGCCCGGGAGGCGGGCCTCGCCAAACAGACGTTGTCCAATCTGGAACAAGGCACCGGCAATCCCACCGTGGATACGTTGTTCTCGATCGCGACGGCGCTGGGGGTGCCGGTGACGAGGCTCGTGGCCGAGCCCGAGCAGGTGATGACCGTTCAGCGCGGGGCTGACGTGGTGTGGAAGGAACACGAGGGGTTGGAGACCCGGGCCCTGGACCATGTGTACGGCTCGGGTGTCATCGAGAACTATCTCGTACGTGTCGGCCCCGACCGGGACGGTGTGGAAAAGCCGATCGAGCCGCACCCGGTGGGCACGCTGGAGCATCTGTATGTGATCCGTGGCCGGGTGCGGGTGGGCCCGGCCGACAGCCCGGTGGAGTTGGACGCCGGTGACTTCGTGCGCTACCCGGGCGACCGGCCGCACGTGTACCAGTCACTGGAGGGGGAGAGCCTGGTGCACATCGTGGTGAGCGTGCCGCGGGTGCAGCCGGGCACAGGGAGCGCGAAAGCGCAGCGGACCCACGGCGGCCACGCGCACTGAGCCGCGTACCGACCGGGTCAGAGAACAGGCGCGTCACCGTGGCTCGACGCCGCGTGCCGCTGGGCCCTCGCGGCCGCGTTGATCGCCCGCGCCGCCTCGTAGGCCACACGGCGCAGGGCGGGAGCGAAGCGGGCCCGGTCGAAGCGGTGGTCGGCCCCGGCCACGGAGAGGGCCGCGACCGGTCGGCCCGCGGGTCCCATGACCGGCACAGCGACACAGGTCAGGCCGAGGGTGGCCTCCTGCTGGTCGTAGGCGATGCCGTCCCGCCGGATCCGCTGCAGTTCGGTGCGGAGGACATCCGGGTCGGTGATCGTGTGCTCGGTGAGCTTCGGCAGCCCCGCGGCGATGGCCGCTTCCGTGGCGTCGTGGTCGAAGGCCAGCAGAGCTTTGCCGACGGCCGTGCAGTACGCGGGCAGCCGGGCGCCGATGCGTGAGGGGGAGCGGGTGGCGCGGTGCCCGTGGATCTTGTTGACATACACGATGTCGGTGTCGTGCAGCACCGCGAGGTGAACGGTCTCCTGGGTCAGTACGTACAGGTCCGCGAGATGGGGCAGCAGCCGCTCGCGCAGCAGCAGGGAGGTAGGGCCGTACACCCGGGTGCCGATGTCGAAGAGCTGGGCGCCCAAGCGGTAGTCGCTGCCGACCCGTTCGACGAGGTCGTTGCGCTGGAGGATGCCCAACAGCCGGAACGCGGTCGACTTGGTGAGACGGGTGCGGCGGGCCAACTCGCTCACACCGATCTCCCGGTCCTGTTCGGCGAGCGACTTGAGCAGGACGAGTGCCTTGTCCACAGCGGTCCGCTGATCCGGCGAGGCCGTCGGCACCCGGGGGTGTGAACCGTCTGTGGGCGAAGGGTCGGCGAGTGAGCTCTCGATGGATTGGGGCCTGGGGGAGGGCAGTGACATGGCGGGCTCCCGGAGCTGTACGGAAACGACCATCAAGATGGACGCGCGTCCAATGTAGAGGCCCCTTTGCGTGTTGTAAACGGGCGTGGACAGTGCGTCGACACCGGCTGTCGGTGTGCCACATCGCGGCACGTGGGCTGGGCCGGGCCCGCACGTCCGGCGTCTTCTGGGCGCATGCACCCACTCGAAACCGTCGTGCCGACGCTCCGCTCAGCAGCCCGTGTGCCTCGACACAAAAGCTCGGTGCGACCCGGGGTGTCGGGTGGCGTGCCAGTCTCGCGCCGACGACCCGGACACGGACAGGCACTCGCACCGCCCGTCCGTCCGGCCCTCGCCCGGACCCGCGCCGAGGAGACCCAGCGATGACCTCCCCTCCGGTACGGCCCCGGGACCGCCTCGCCGGGGTGTCGCGCCCCTCCGTCGACGTGAGCGCGTACTTCGACCTCGATCACGGCCTGATCGACCGCACGATCTTCAGCGACCCCGCCCTGTACCAGCAGGAGCTGCGCAGGGTCTTCGCGCCGAGCTGGCTGTTCCTCGCCCATGACAGTCAGTTCAAGAAGCCCGGCGACTTCTTCACCACGTACATGGGCGAGGACCCCGTCATCGTCGCGATGGGCCGGGACCGGAAGCTGCGGGCGTTCCTCAACGCCTGCCGGCACCGCGGGATGCGGGTCTGCCGGGCCGACGCGGGCGCGACCAAGGCGTTCACCTGCAGCTACCACGGCTGGTCGTACGACACCTCGGGCAAGCTCGTCAACGTACCCAACCAGGGTGACTATCCGGACCACTTCGAGCAGGACCGGTGGGGACTGGTCGAGGTCGCGCAGCTCGACACGTACAAGGGACTCGTCTTCGCCACCTGGAATCCCGAGGCACCGCCGCTCGTCGAGGCGCTGGGCGGGATGACCTGGTACATGGACGCGATGCTGGACCGCGACCCGGAGGGCACCGAGGTCGTCGGCGGGGTGCACAAGTGGGTGCTGGAAGGCAACTGGAAGCTGGCGGCAGAGCAGTTCGCCTCTGACTGGTACCACGTCAACATCTCGCACGCCTCCGCGCTGATGGTCATGTCGCCGACCGGCAAGGGACCCAAGGCGGAGATCGTGCAGACCCCGGGACGGCAGTACGCCGATCCGCTCGGGCACGGCCACGGCTTCCCCACCCACCCCAAGAGCCGCTTCGACGACCGCATCGTGCACGCCCACTACGACTACGAGGCGCTGCGCGCGCGACTTGGCGACGCCCGGGTCGAAGGGCCGATGACCACCGGGCACGCCACCGTCTTCCCCAACTTCTCCTACCTCCCGGTCAACGGCTCCATCCGGGTCTGGCACCCCAAGGGCCCGGACCGGATGGAGGTCTGGGCCTGGACGCTCGTCGACCGGTCCATGCCGGACGAGGTGAAGAACGCCCAACGGCTCTACAACCTGCGCACGTTCGGACCCACCGGCATCTTCGAACAGGACGACGGCGAGAACTGGAGCGAGTGCCAGGCCACGGCCCATGGGTTCGTCTCCGGCTCGATGACCCTCAACTACCAGATGGGCCTGGGGCTGGAGACCGAGGACGGTGTCCACCCGGGCACCACCGGCCGCCTGTACACCGACGGTTCCGCCCGAGGCCTCTACGCCCGCTGGCGCGACCTGATGAACATGCCCGCCTGGCACGAGAAGTCCGAGAGCGACGAGAAGGACACCTGATGAGCACGAACACGAGCGGCACCGCCGTGCGCGTCGCCACCGTCGGCGACATCGAGGACGGCGAAGCGCTGAAGGTGCCCACCGAGATGAGCGGTCACGGCGAGGCCATCGCCGTCTTCCATGACGGCGGCGCCTACTACGCCCTCGACGACACCTGCTCGCACGGCCAGGCGTCCCTGTCCGAGGGCTGGATCGAGGACGGCGAGGTCGAGTGCCCGCTGCACAGTGCCCGCTTCTGTCTGAAGTCGGGCGAGCCGCAGTGCATGCCCGCCACCCTCGCCGTGCGCACCCACCACGTCGAGGTCCGCGACGGCGCCATCTGGCTCACTTCGGGTCGGCCCGACGAGAGGGCCGCCGAATGAGTCCGCCGCCGTCCCCACCCCGGCGGATCGCCGTCGTCGGCGCGGGCCTGGCCGCCGTCTCCACCTGCGATGCGCTGCGCGCCCAGGGATACGACGGGGAACTCGTCCTGTACTCCGCCGAGCACGGCCTGCCGTACGATCGACCGCCGCTCAGCAAGGACGTCCTGCTCGGCAAGGCCCGGCGCGCGGACATCCTGCTGCGGCCCGAACAGTGGTACGAGGAGCAGCGCGTCCAGGTGCGTGAGGGTGCCTGGGTCCGCGCGATCCTGGCCCACTCGGGCGGCGTGGAACTGGCCGACGACACGATCGCCGAGGCCGACCGGATCGTGCTGGCAACGGGAGGCACGCCGCGCCCGCTGCCGGTGCCCGGTGGCGACGACCCGGCGGTCCATCGGCTGCGTACATGGGAGGACGCCGAACGCCTGCGGGAACGGCTGCTGCCCGGTGCCCGGGTGATCGTCGTCGGCGCCGGCCTGATCGGCGCCGAGACTGCCGCCGTCGCCTCGGCCCTCGGCTGCCGCGTCACCCTCGTCGACCCCGTGCCGGTGCCGCTGGCGGCGGTCGTCGGCGGCGACATCGCGGGTGCCCTGCACAACAGGCACACCTCCGAGGCCGTCGAGGTGGTCACCGCCGGGGTCGCACGCGTCGAACGGAGCCCCCGAGGTCTCCGCGTACGCCTCACCGGGGACGGCGGCACTCTGGACGCCGACACGCTGGTGGTCGGCATCGGAATCCGCCCGGCCACCGAGGCGGCCGAGGCGGCCGGGCTGCGCGTCGACAACGGCGTCGTCGTCCACCCCGGGCAGCGTACGTCCCACCCGAACGTCTACGCCGTCGGCGACGTGGCCCGCCCGGACGGCCACCGGGTGCGGCACGAGCACTGGGAGGCCGCCCAGCGGGACGGTGCGGCCGCCGCACTGGGCATCCTGGGCCGCCCGGTGCCGGACGCGGGCGCGTCCTGGTTCTGGTCCGACCGGTACGGCTCGCGCTTGGAGGCGGTCGGCACCATGGCTGACGCCGGGCGGCAGGTCCTGCGCGGCGACCCGCACAGCGGTGCGTTCACCGCCTTCGGCCTGCGCGGTGACCGCCTGGTCGCGGCCGCCGCCATCGACCGCGCCCGGGACATCAAGGCCGCCCGGCGTCTCATCGACCGAGGGGTCCCGCTGTCCGCCGCGGAACTGGCCGACGAGGACACCGACCTACGGACCCTGCTCAAGCGATGACCCTCCGAGGCCCTTCGCCTGTCCGATCCCCGCGCGCGTGTGCCGCCCCACGGCACACGCGATCCCCGCGCCCCGTACTCCGCGCTGCAATGCACGTAAGCAGCGAGGCCCGCAGGAGGAACCACTCATGAGCACGCACGCGCCGGAGCAGGCGGTCCCCGGGACGGAGACGGTGTCCGACGCCGACGTCCGGCTGCATGTCGAAGTGCAGCGACTGTACGCCCACGAGGCGCAGTTGCTCGACCAGCACCGCTACGCGGACTGGCTGGAGCTGTTCGCGGAGGATCTGCACTACTGGGCGCCGGTGCGCACCAACCGGCTGCGGCGCCAGCAGGCGCTGGCCGACGGGGCGCCGGGCGAGGTGGCGATCTTCGACGAGACCAAGGCGAGTCTGGCCTGGCGGATCCGCCGCTTCGACTCGGGCATGGCCTGGGCCGAGGACCCGCCGTCCAGGTCCCGGCACCTGATCACCAACGTCATGGTCCGGACCGCCGACGAACCGGGGGAGTACGTCGCCGAGTCGGCCTTCCTCTGCTACCGCAACCGCCTGGAACGCGAGGTCGACCTCTATGCCGGCGGCCGTACCGACCTGCTGCGCCGCGACCCGGACGACGGGCGGCTGCTGATCGCCCGCCGCACGATCCTGCTCGACCAGAACGTCCTGCTCGCCAAGAACATCAGCACGTTCCTCTGACGCCGCACAGCCGAACGCCGGACAGTCGGATGTACGAACAGCCGGATGAACGAACCACCGGGAGACCCCTCGTGAGCACAGACCAGACCGAAGAGCCGAAGCTCGTCGAGCACACCGTGCGGACCACGCTCGGATCCGTCGCGGTCAGCGAGACCGGCGAAGGACCGGCGCTGGTGATGCTGCACGGCGGCGGCCCCGGCGCGAGCGCGGTCGCCAACTATCGGCAGAACCTGCCCGCCCTCGCCCCCCGCTTCCGCGTGATCCTGCCCGACCAGCCGGGCTTCGGCGGCAGCTACCGGCCCACTGCGGCGGACCTCGACGCCCGCAGCATCACCGAGATCACCGTCGACGCGCTGCTGCAGACCCTGGACGACCTCGGCATCGACCGCTTCCACCTGCTCGGCAACAGCCTCGGCGGCGCCGCGGCCATCGCCACCGCGCTCGAAGTCCCCGAGCGCGTCGAGAAGCTGGTGCTGATGGCACCCGGCGGCGGCTGGCTGCCCTTCGGCCCCACCCCGACCGAGGGACAGAAGGCCATGTTCCGCTACTACCACGGCGAGGGCCCGACGCTGAAGAAGATGCGGGACTTCATCGGTGTGATGACCGCCGAGCCCAAACGCTGGGCGGACACCGCCCAGGCCCGCTACGAGGCCTCCCTCGACGAGTCCCACATCGCCTTCTACCACGCCTACAACGCGGCCTTCGCCAAACGGCGCGGCATGGACCCGCTCTGGCAGCGCGTCCACCGGATCAAGGCCCCCACCCTCCTGCTCTGGGGCCGCGACGACCGCACCATCACCCTGGACGGCGCACAGCTGATGCTCAAGCAGATCCGTGATGTCCAACTGCATGTGTTCGGCGGCTGCGGCCACTGGGTGCAGCTGGAGCGCCGGGCCGAGTTCGAGCGCCTGGTCACCGACTTCATCGAGGGAGCCTGACCATGGGCAGGGGCTGGCTGGAGAACGACGTCGCGCTGATCACCGGCGGGGGCTCCGGCATCGGCCGCGCCGTCGCCCTGCGCTACCTCGCCGAGGGCGCCCGCGTCGCGGTGTTCGGCCGTACCGCCGCGCAACTGGAGGAGGTGGTGCGCGCCGCCGGTGAACTGGGCGACCGGGTACTGCCCCTCACCGGCGACGTGCGAAGCCCGGACGATCTGCATCGGGCGGTGGAGACCACCGTCGAACGGCTCGGCAAGCTCGACATCCTGGTCCCGAACGCCGGGATCTGGGACTACCACCGCAGCGTGACCCGGCTGTCGGGCAAGGAACTGTCCGCGGCCTTCGACGAGATCTTCGCGATCAACGTCAAGGGGTACGCACTGGCCGTGGAGGCCGCCTGGCGGGACCTGGTCGCCTCGCGCGGCAGCATCGTGATGACGCTGTCGAACGCCTCCCTGCACACCGACGGCGGCGGCTCCCTCTACACCGCCAGCAAGCACGCCTGCCTCGGCCTGCTGCGCCAGTTCGCCTTCGAACTCGCGCCGAGAGTCCGCGTCAACGGGGTCGCCGTCGGGGGCATGCGCACCCAGCTGCGCGGCCCCGAGAGCCTCGGCCTGAACCACCGTACGCTCGCCGCGTCCTTCGCCAGGAACGAGCAGGCCCAGGCACGCTCCGGCGAGAAGCCACCGTCGCTGATCCCGTTGTACGACTCCAGCGTTGAACCGGAGGACTTCACCGGTCCGTACGTCCTGCTGGCATCCCGCACCGACAGCGGTACCGTCACCGGTGCCGTGATCCCCGCCGACGGCGGCATCGCCGTACGCGGCTTCCGCGCCCCCGCCGGCGGCGCGGGCCTTTGACCACACCCCCGCACGCCCTGCCTGAACGACCTGCCCGACAGCCATTGAAGGAGCCGCCGTCATGGCCGCCGTCGACATCAGTTGCGCCACCGCCCTGCACCGCAGAGCACTGCATCCCACGCCGACCGCCGTCGTGTACGAGGGCCGCGAGATCTCCGCGCCGGAACTCGACGGCACGGTCGGGGAGCTCGCCGCCGGGCTGTCCGAGCACGGACTGCGCCGGGGCGACCGGATCGCCTACCTCGGCCTCAACAGCGTGACCTTCCTGGAGACGCTGTTCGCCGCGGCCCGTCTCGGCGCGGTCTTCGTCCCCCTCAACTTCCGCCTCGCGGCCGACGAGGTCCGCCACATCCTCAACGACTGCGGCGCGCACACCGTCGTCGTGGAGGAAGGACACCGCGAGCTGACGGAGTCGATCCTGGCCGACGTCCCCGCCCGCAGCCGACTGCTGGTGGACACCGACCCCGCCTGCCCGGCGACGGACACCCCCGCCCCCGCCTGGACACCGCTGTCCGCACTGCGCGGCCCGCACCGCCCCGTACGGGAACCCGTGGCGCTGTACGACGACGATCTCGCTGCCCTGATGTACACCTCCGGCACCACCGGCCGGCCCAAGGGGGTCATGCTCACCCACGGCAACCTCTGGTGGAACGCGGTCAACGTCGACGCCGTCGTGGACACCCGCGCCGACGACGTGAACCTGGCCCTCGCCCCGCTGTTCCACATCGGCGGCCTCAACGCCCTCACCTTGCGCACCCTGGTGCGCGGCGGCACCGTGGTGCTGCGCCGGGCCTTCGAGCCGGCCCAGTGCCTGCGGGACCTCGTCGAGCACCGGGTGAACACCTTCTTCGCAGTCCCCGCCATGTACGCGGCCCTCGCCCGTGTGCCCGGATTCGCGGACGCCGACCTCGGCGCCCTGCGGTCCGCGATCGTCGCGGGGGCTCCCGTGCCGCCGCAGCTCATCAGGGACTACGGCGAGGCGGGCCTGCTGCTCCAGCAGGCCTGGGGGCTGACGGAGACGGCCCCGTTCGCCACCTATCTGCCGGCCCGGCTGACCCTGGAGAAGACCGGATCGGCCGGCGTCGCGATGCCGTACACCGAAATCCGGCTGACGCACCCGGGCACCGGGGCCGGGATCGACGGCCCGGACACCCAGGGCGAGATCTGCGTCCGCGGCCCCAACGTGACCCCCGGCTACTGGGACAACCCGGACGCCACCGGAGCCTCCTTCGACGACATGGGCTGGTTCCACACCGGGGACATCGCCTACCGCGACAAGGACGGCTTCTACTACATCGTGGACCGCCTCAAGGACATGATCATCACCGGCGGCGAGAACGTGTACCCCGCCGAGGTGGAGCGCGTCCTCGCCGAGTACCCCGGAATCCTGGAGGCCGCCGTCGTCGGCGTACCGGACGCCACCTGGGGCGAGACCGTGCTGGCCGTCCTGAGCTGCGCGTCCGGTACGGAGCCCACGGTGGAGGAGGTACGGGCGTTCGCGGACCGGTATCTGGCCCGCTACAAGCTCCCCACCGACGTCATGGTCATCGACGGGCTGCCCCGCAACGCCAGCGGCAAGCTGGACAAGCTCGAGCTGCGTCGGTGGGTGACCGCGCGGCGGAACACGCCGGCCGCGCCCTCGGCCTGAACCACCGAGCAGGGAGCACGAGTCGTGGTCACACTTCCCGACACCGCACCGCTGACCGCCCTCGGCGGCGGCTGGTCCCTACGGCCGCTCGACGGAGCGGCCGGCGAGCCGCTCGGGGCACGCCGGTCAGCCCCGCGCGGCTATGCGGCCTCGTACGACGGCGAGGACCGTGCCGGAGACGGGGATGCCGAAGGGGGCGGATCCGGGGGATTCCTCGTCCATGTCCAGCGGGTCCGACACCACCCGGTGCGGGCCTGCTATCCCTTTGGCGCCCATGACCTCGTCGTATGGGTCGGCGACAGCGACAGCGAACACGCCCATCGCGAGCATGCCCGTCGCACGGGGCGCGTACCCGAGGTGGCCGGCGCGGACCTGTTGCGCGTCCTCGTCCCCGCGCTCTTCGCCGCCGACGCGCGCTGCCGCCGCGTCATCGCCGCGCCGGACGAGCACGACGGCCGCGCCCAGCGCGTCCTGGCGGCGGGAGGATTCCGCAGGATCACCGAGGCGGACCTGCCTGACGGTTCCGTCGTCCTGTTCGCCGCTGAGCCACCGGACCTCACGGAGCTGTCCACGGCCCTCGACGACATGCCGCACTGAAGGGGCGGGCCCAGCCACCACACCGTTCCGCCGCGCCGTGAACCGGGACCGACCCGGCTCGCGGCGCGGCTGTGGCGTGCGCACCCCTTGCTCGTGCGTACACGGAACCCGTGCTGCCCAGCGGCACACGGGCTAGGGCGGTCCGACCGGTCGGGGCGACCGTGGCCGCGTGCTTGCCGCTACCGCAATCTCTCAGAGCGCCGCCGACCCGCTGTCGGGGCTGGTGCTGCGCGATGTCCCCGAGCCGACTCCGCGTCCGGGGTGGTCACGCGTCCGCGTCGTGGCCTCCTCACTGAACATGCACGATCTGTGGACGCTGAGAGGAGTGGGGCATCCTCCCGACCGGCTGCCGATCATCCTCGGGTGCGACGCGGCCGGCTACGACGAGGACGGCAACGAGGTCATCGTCCACCCGGTGATCGGTGACCCGGACGCGGGCGGAGGCGACGAGACGCTGGACCCCGATCGCGCGCTGCTGTCCGAGCGGCACGACGGTACGTTCGCGGAGTATCTGACCGTTCCCGCGCGCAACCTGGTCCCGAAGCCGGACTGGCTCTCCTTCGACGAGGCCGCCTGTCTGCCGGTCGCTTGGACCACCGCGTACCGCATGCTGTTCACCCAGGCCCGGATCATCGCCGGCGACCGGGTGCTGGTGCAGGGCGCGGGCGGCGGTGTCGCGTCCGCCGCCATCAGGCTCGCGGTGGCCGCGGGTGCCGTCGTCTACGCCACCAGCCGCAGCGCGGACAAGCGCGCCGAGGCCGTGTCCTGGGGAGCCCGCGCCGCCGTAGGCACGGGCGAGCGGCTGCCCGAACGGGTGGACGTGGTGATCGAGACGGTCGGCGAGGCGACCTGGTCGCACTCGCTGAAGTCGCTCCGCCCCGGCGGCACGGTCGTCATCGCCGGCGCGACGAGCGGGATGAACCCGCCCGCCGACCTCGGGCGAATCTTCTACCTCCAGCAGCGCATCCTCGGCTCCACCGGCTGCACCCGTGTCGAACTGGTCGCGATGCTGCGGCTGATGGAGGCCACCGGTGTCCGGCCGGTCATCGACCGGACGCTTCCGCTCACCGAGATCCACAAGGGCTTCCAGCTCATGATCGACGGCGGTCTCACCGGAAAGCTCGTCGTCCACCCGCCGGGCCCGGCCCGCCCCCGCACCCCGCAGAAGTAAGGAAGCACCATGACCGCAGCAGCTGTCGGGCTGTCCCACTCGCCCCTCATCGGCAGGAACGACCCCGACCCCGAGGTCCTGGCCCGGGTCGACCAGGCCGTCGAGGGGGCCCGGGACTTCATCCGCGCCTACGACCCGGAACTGCTCGTCCTCTACGCACCCGACCACTACAACGGCTTCTTCTACAAGGAGATGCCGCCCTTCTGCCTGGCCACCGAGGCCCACGCGGTGGGCGACTTCGGTACGTCGGCGGGCCCGCTGTCGGTCGACACCGCCGCGGCGAGGGCGCTGGCCCGGGGCGTGCTCGACCGGGGTGTCGATCTGACCGTCTCGGCCCGGATGACCGTCGACCACGGCTTCGCGCAACCCCTGGAGGTGCTCTTCGGCGGGATCGACAAGGTCCCCGTGGTGCCGGTCTTCGTCAACGGTGTCGCCACTCCGCTGGGCCCGGTCGGCCGGGTCCGGGCGCTCGGCACCGCGATCGGACAGGCCGCGGCCGAACTCGACCGCAGAGTGCTGTTCCTGGCCTCCGGCGGCCTCTCCCACGACCCGCCCGTGCCGGTCCTGGACGGGGCACCGCCCAGGGTCGCCGAGGCCCTTGTCGAGGGCCGCCCGCCCACTCCCGAGCAGCGGGCCAAGGGCGAGCGGCGGGTCGTCCAGGCAGGCCGCGACTACGCCGCCGGCTCGACCACGATGATCCCGATCAACCCCGCCTGGGACAACCGGTTCCTCGACCACATCGAGAACGGCGAACTGGCCGAGTTCGACACCTGGACCGTCGAAGGCATGGCGCGGGAGGGCGGCAACTCCGCCCATGAGGTCCGTACCTGGATCGCCGCCTTCGCCTCCCTCGCCGCCACCGGCCCGTACGACCTGAACTCCCGCTTCTACGAGGCCGTCCCCGCCTGGATCGCAGGCTTCGCCGTCGCCGCGGCGAAGGGACGGTGATCACGGTGGCCACTGACACGTACGCGGTGGAGCGAGCCGTCGCGCGGCTGGCGGCTGCGGTGGAAGACAGGCGTCCCGTCGCCCCGGTGCGCGATCTGCTGGGCGAGCATGACATCGCAGTCGCCTACGCCGTGCAACAGGAGCTGACACGGCGCAGGCTGGCCGCCGGCGGGGTTGTCGTCGGACGCAAGATCGGGCTCACCTCCCCGGTCGTGCAGCAGCAACTCGGAGTCGACCAGCCCGACTTCGGGATGCTGTTCGCCGACATGGACGTCTCGGCCGCGCCGGAGATCCCCATGGAGCGGCTGTCGCAGCCGAAGGCCGAGGCCGAGATCGCCTTCGTACTGGGGGAGGACCTGGCGGACGGGGACCTCGACGCCGTCCGTGTCCGGGGCGCCGTGGAGTACGCCGTCGCGGCGATCGAGATCGTCGACAGCCGGATCGCCGCCTGGGACATCCGGCTCACCGACACCATCGCGGACAACGCTTCCAGCGGCTTGTTCGTGCTGGGTGAACACCGGGTCACGCTGGGCGCGTTCGAGCCGCGCGAGACCACCATGCGCATGTACGCCGACGGCGAGCCGGTCTCCGAGGGCAACGGCGCCGCCTGCCTCGGTGACCCGTTGAACGCGCTGGCCTGGCTGGCCCGCACGGCCAGGGAGCACGGCCTTCCGCTGCGGGCCGGGCAGATCGTCCTGTCGGGGGCTCTGGGCCCGATGGTCCCGGTGTCGCCCGGCACCCGGATACGCGCCGAGATCAGCTCGCTGGGCACGGTCACCGCCGCGTTCTCCGCGCGGCAGGAAGGACTTCACCAGCCCGAGGAGGACGCATGAAGCGAACCGACGTCGCCGTCATCGGGTCCGGAAACATCGGCACCGACCTGATGATCAAGATCCTGCGTCTGTCGGACGCACTGCGGATGAGCGTCATGGTCGGCATCGACCCGGCCTCCGACGGGCTCGCCCGCGCCGCCCGGCTGAACGTGCCCACCACCCACCAGGGCGTCGAAGGGCTGATCGCACTGCCCGGCTTCGACGACATCGGCATCGTCTTCGACGCGACCTCGGCCCAGGCCCATCGCGCCAACGCCGCTCGACTGGCGCCGTACGGCAAGCGACTCATCGACCTCACTCCCGCCGCGATCGGCCCGTTCGTCGTGCCGCCGGTCAACGGGGACGCCCACCTGGACTCCATGAACGTGAACATGGTGACGTGCGGTGGCCAGGCCACCATCCCCGTGGTCGCCGCGGTCTCGGCGGTGACCCCGGTCCCTTACGCGGAGATCGTCGCCTCCATCGCCTCCAGGTCGGCGGGACCGGGCACCCGTGCCAACATCGACGAGTTCACCGAGACCACCTCCCGCGCGATCGAGTCCGTCGGCGGTGCCTCCCGGGGCAAGGCGATCATCGTCCTGAACCCGGCGGAGCCCCCGCTCATCATGCGGGACACGGTGTTCTGCCTCATCGGGGACGCCGACCACGAGGCCGTACGCGCGTCGGTCGAGGCCATGGTCGACCGGGTCGCCGAGTACGTCCCCGGCTACCGCCTCAAGCAGGAGGTGCAGTTCACCCCCGTGGACGGCTCAGAACCGGTGCACACCCTGGTGCCGCCGGGAGCGGGGCCGGTGCGCACCCGGGTGTCGGTATTCCTCGAAGTCGAGGGCGCCGCCCACTACCTGCCCGCCTACGCCGGAAACCTCGACATCATGACGTCCGCCGCCCTGCGGGTCGCCGAGTCGATCGCCCGGCGCGACACCGTTCCCCCGGAGGGCCGCCCATGACGCGGAAGCTGTACATCCAGGACGTCACCCTGCGGGACGGCATGCACGCCATCCGGCACCGCATGGACCCCGCCGATGTCGGGCGGATCGTCGCGGCCCTCGACGCCGCCGGGGTCGACGCGATCGAGGTCGCCCACGGCGACGGGCTGGCCGGCGGCTCGCTCAACTACGGGCCGGGCAGTCACACCGACTGGGAATGGATCGAGGCGGCGGCAGCACACCTGACCGACGCCGTGCTCACCACCCTCCTCCTCCCCGGCATCGGCACCATCGCCGAACTGGAACGCGCCCACACCCTCGGCGTCCGCTCGGTGCGTGTCGCCACCCACTGCACCGAGGCCGACATCTCCGCGCAGCACATCGCCAAGGCCCGTGACCTGGGCATGGACGTCGCCGGGTTCCTGATGATGAGCCATATGGCACCGGCCGCCGAACTCGCCGCGCAGGCACGGCTGATGGAGTCCTACGGGGCGCACTGCGTGTACGTGACCGACTCCGGCGGCCGGCTCACCATGAACGGCGTACGTGAACGGGTCCGCGCCTACCGTGACGCGCTGGACCCGGCCACCGAGATCGGTATCCACGCACATGAGAACCTCTCCCTCTCGGTCGCCAACAGCGTGGTCGCCGTGGAGGAGGGCGTCACTCGTGTCGACGCGTCCCTCGCCGGTCAGGGCGCCGGCGCCGGGAACTGCCCGATCGAGGCGTTCGTCGCGGTCGCGAACCTCCAGGACTGGAAGCACGGCTGCGATCTGTTCGCCCTCCAGGACGCCGCGGACGACCTGGTGAGGCCGTTGCGGGACCGCCCGGTCCAGGTCGACCGGGAGACACTCACCCTCGGCTACGCGGGCGCGTACTCCTCGTTCCTGCGTCATGCGGAGACCGCCGCCGGCCACTACGGGGTCGACGCCCGCGCACTGCTCCTGGAGGTGGGCCGCCGGGGCCTCGTCGGAGGCCAGGAGGACATGATCGTCGACATCGCGCTCGATCTGGCGTCGGCGGGGAACCGCACCCGCTGACCCTTCGCACCCTACGTCGCCCGCCTCACCCCCCAGGGAGAGGCGGGTGACGTAACAGGAAAAACATGCATATTGCATGCGCTTGCGCGGGTCCCCCTCCGGCGAGGGGCCGCTGTTCCACAGAACGGCACGGTCATGCGCCGACACATGACCGGTCTTCCTACAGTCCACGGCACCAGTCCCCACTGTGGCCCGTATCACTGAGACCGGGCCTGCCGGAGGTGAGCCGCTCCATGTCAGAGACCAGCAGCGACGCTGCAGCAGTCGGTACCGTCGCGCCCCCCGCCCCACCGCCCGAGGCCAAGGAGAACGTCTCGCGCGTCGCCGTCGCCAGCCTCGTGGGCACCACGATCGAGTACTACGACTTCGCGGTGTACGGTACGGCCGCCGCGCTCGTCCTGGGCCCCGCCTTCTTCCCGTCCGGCAGCTCCACGGTCTCCACCCTCGCGGCCTTCCTTACCTTCGCCGCCGCGTTCCTCGCCCGCCCCATCGGCGTCGTGCTGTTCGGGACGATCGGCGACCGCCTCGGCCGCAAGCGGGCTCTGGTGACCTCACTGGTGCTGATGGGCATCGCCACGGTCGGGGTCGGCCTGCTGCCGACGTACGACACCGTGGGCGTCCTCGCCCCGGTGCTCCTGGTGGCCCTGCGACTGCTCCAGGGCGTGAGCATGGGCGGCGAATGGGGCGGCGCCGTGCTGCTCGCCGCCGAGCACGCCCCGCCGGGGCGCCGGGCGGTCTACGCGTCCATTCCCCAGATCGGCCCGCTGCTGGGCTTCCTGCTGTCGAGCGCCGTGATCCTGCCGACGATCGCCGTCGCCGGCCGGGACGGTTTCGCCGACGGGGCGTGGCGGGTGCCGTTCCTGCTGAGCACCCTGCTCATCGTCGTCGGGTTCTGGGTGCGCACCCGGGTCAGCGAGTCACCCGTGTTCAGCGCCAAGGCCCCGGGCGACCGCCCCGCCGCCCCGCGGTTCCCGCTGGGCGCCCTGGTCAAGGAGTACCCGGGACAGCTGCTGCTCGGCATCGGCGCGGCGGCCGGCGGCTCCGCCGTCTACTACCTGACGATCGTCTACAGCCTGTCGTACGGGCCGAAGGCGCTCGGCATCGCGCAGAACACGATGCTGGTCGCCGCGAGCGTGGCCGCCGGTGTCACGGCCGCCGCGGTGATACCGGTCGCCCGGCTGGCCGACAAGGTGGGGCGGCGGCCGGTCATCATGGCCGGGGCCATCGGGTGCGCGGTGTGGGCGCTGCCCATGTTCGGCTCGATGGCGACCGGCAACGGGCTGGTCATCACGGGCGCGTTCACGGTGGGCCTGGTCCTGTTCATCCTGATGTTCGCGCCGATCGCGGCCTTCCTGCCGGAGCTGTTCCCGGCCCGGCTGCGCTACACGGGAGCCTCGGCGACCTTCATCCTCGCCAACACCCTCGGCGGTGGGTTCGCCCCGCTGGTCGCGACCTGGCTGAACTCCCAGTGGAAGTCCCCCCTCGCCCTCGGCGTTTACGCGGGCGGGCTGTGTCTGGTCAGTCTGCTGTGCGTACTGGCCCTGCCGGAGACGCGCGACCGCGACTTCGCGGCCTGACGCCCCTTTCCCGACGCCCCTCGTCGGTGCGTGACTGAGCGCGGTGACACTGTTCGGTGTCACCGCGCTCAGTCACGCACCGTGTGTGTGTCGCTGACCAGCAGCACCGGCAAGTACCACGCGTACGCGATGGGCCGTTGGAGCGGCGGGGGGGGGGACTGACGCCGACCGCAGGTGTGCAGGGCGCGCGCGCCGCCCTTGCGCGCATCCGCCATCTGGCGGGCTTCGGAGCTGCGGCAGGTGGCGCCGCCGCCGGAGCGTCCTGAGGGCTGGCCCCGGAGGGAGCCCCGGCCTCGGAAGGGCGCTCCACCGCGCTGCTTCGGGCGGTCGGTGCAGTGTGGAGGCGAGGCGCTCGGGCTGTCACGGGCGAACGCCGACCCCTTCCAGGGGCCGCTCAGTATCCGTCGGCATGTGCAACTCCTGAACGCTCGCTTGCACTTCACCCTCCCGAAGCTCGCGGTTCCCGTAGCGGCCTTTCCGGGCACTCATCGAGCGGTCGCGTCCACCTCCGTCCGTCGCTGACGGCGCTGCCGCTGGAGATCAGGGTCGGGGACCGGTGCGGCCGCCACCAGGCGGCGGGTGTACTCGTGCCGGGGTCGGTCGCACACGTCGACGCTGTTTCCCTCCTCCACGATGCGGCCGTGCTGCAGGACCAGGGTGCGGTCCGCGAACTCCTTGACGACGGCGAGGTCGTGGGTGATGAACAGATACGCGCAGCCGAGCGTCGACCGGAGTTCGGAGAGGAGTTCCAGCGCCGCCGCCTGGGTGGTGACGTCGAGGGCGCTGGTCGGCTCGTCGCAGATGATGAGCCTGGGCTTGCGGGCGACCGCGCGGGCGATGGCGATGCGCTGGCGCTGACCCCCGCTGAACTGTGCC
This sequence comes from Streptomyces sp. NPDC107538, assembly GCF_055657445.1. NCBI lineage: Bacteria > Bacillati > Actinomycetota > Actinomycetes > Kitasatosporales > Streptomycetaceae > Streptomyces > Streptomyces sp. NPDC107538. Next base: position 732,022 of record NZ_JBVKAY010000001.1, read on the forward strand.
GGGTACCGCTCCGCCGCGTCCTCCGGCAGCCCGACCCTGCGCAGCAGTGCGGCGATGTCGTCGCGGACCTCGCCGGGGGACCGGGACGAACCGGCGAGCAGCGGCTCGGCCAGTGTCCGGCCCACCGGCAGCGCCGGGTTGAGCGATCCGTACGGGTTCTGGAAGATCGCCTGGAGGTCGGGGGCGAGCAGCCGGCGCGCCTTGCCGGTGAGGCGGGTGATGTCCCGGCCGTCGAGCAGGACCCGTCCGCCGCTGACCGGCGTGAGGCCCAGCACCGCTCGGCCGATGGTGGTCTTCCCCGAGCCGGACTCGCCGACGAGGGCCACGGTCTCGCCGCGACCGACCTCGAACGACACCTCCTCGATGACGGTGGTCGGCGGCTTGCGGAAACCACGGCCCGGGTAGCGCACCGCGAGGCCGTCGATCTGGAGTACGGGAGTTCCCATCACGCGATCCTGCCCTCGGTGCGAGCGATGCTCGGTGTGCTCTCGATGAGCTTCTTCGTGTACGGGTGCCGGGGCCGGTAGAAGATGTTTTTGACCGAGCCCTCCTCCACGATCCGGCCCTGCTCCATCACGATCGCGCGGTCGCAGCTGTCGGCCACCACGCCCAGGTCGTGAGTGATCAGGATGATCGCCATCCCGTGCTCGTCGCGCAGCGACCGCAGCAGGTCCAGGATCCCCGCCTGCACGGTCACGTCCAGTGCCGTGGTCGGTTCGTCGGCGATCAGCACCTTCGGCGACCCGGCCAGCGCCATGGCGATGACGACGCGCTGGAGCATGCCGCCGGACAGTTCGTGCGGGTGTCGGCGGGCGATGTCGTCCGGATCGCGCAGCTGGACGCTGGTCAGCAGCTCACGGATCCGCTGCCGTACGGCGTCCTTGTTGCCCGCGGACTCGCTGGTGCGCCGGATCACCTCGGCCAGCTGGGAGCCGATGGTGAAGTACGGGTCCAGCGCCACCATGGGCTCCTGCGACACCAGGGCGATCTCGCGACCCCGGAGGCGTCGCAACTCCCGCTCGGGGAGGCCGCTGACGCGGGTGCCGGCCAGCCAGGCCGCGCCGCTCGTCACCGCTCCGTTGGGTGGGAGCAGCCCGAGCAGGGACAGGCCCGTCACCGTCTTGCCGCTGCCGGACTCGCCCACGAGGCCGAAGATCTCACCGGGGCGGACGCCGAAGTCGATGGAGTCGACGACGGTGCGGGGACCCTGCGCGGTGCCGAAGGCGATGGAGTAGTCGCGCACGGCGAGGATCGCCCCGGGCGGCGGTGATGTGTCCGAGGGTCCGGGGCCGGCCTTGTCGAGGGCCGTCACGGGAACCGGTCGCCGTGACCGGCCTCCGGTCGCCTGCCGGCGGTCCTGTTCGAGGTCCCGCAGGCCGTCGCCGACGAGCCCGAAGGACAGGGACATCAGGCCGATCACCCCACCGGAGACGAACAGCAGATAGGGGTCCTGCTGCATGATCTGCGCGGCCTCCCCGACCATCCCGCCCCAGCTCGGGGCGGGCGCGGGGGTGGCCAGGCCGAGGAAGCCGAGGCCGGTCTGGATGGCGAGGGCGTTGCCGGAGAAGAGGAAGACGGGGACCAGCAACTGCCCGGAGAGGCGGGGGAGGATGTGCCGAGCCATGATCCGGGCCGGGCTGAGCCCGGACACCCGGGCCGCGTCCACGAACAGTTCCTCGCGCAGCGCCAGACAGGTACCGCGGATGATCCGGGCGAGGCCCGCGGAGGCGAAGAAGCCGAGCGTGAGCATGGCGGCGACATTGCTCTGGAAGAAGATCGCGAGGACGGCGAGCGTGATGATGACCGCCGGGACCGAGAGCATGACGTCCAGCACGCCGACGATGATCCGGTCGGTCCAGCCGCGCAGATAGCCGGCCAGCACACCCAGGGACAGGCCGACGAAGGCGTACACCAGGACCGCCGCCGCCACCCCGACCAGGGTGGGCCGTCCGCCGTACAGCAGTCGGCTCAGTACGTCGCGGCCGAGTACGTCGGTGCCCAGCGGGTGGTCCGTCGACGGACCGGACAGCGTGTGGAGCAGGTCCTGCGCCAGGGGTGGATGCGGAGCCAGGAGCGGGGCGAGGAGCACGGCGGCGGTGATCCCGACGACCACGACCAGTGCCGCGGCGGCGACGGGGCGGCGCCCTATCCCGGCGAAGGGGTTGTTGACCCTCGCCCGTGATCGCGCCCTCGGGGGCGCCTCGACAGTGGTCATTCCGTACGTACCTTCGGGTTGAGGAGGCTGTAGAGGACGTCCACGAGCAGGTTCACCACGATGACCATGACCGTGAAGGTGATGGTGAGGCCCTGGACGACCGGGAGATCGTGCTGGTTGGTCGCGTCCACGACCGTGGTGCCCAGGCCGGGCAGGGTGAAGACGTTCTCGATGAGGATCGTGCCGGGGATGAAGGTGACCATCATCAGACCGATCGTGGTCACCACCGGCAGTCCACAGCCCCGCAGGGCGTGCTTCCAGATGATCGACCTGGGGCCGATGCCGGAGGCCCGCAGCGTTCTGATGTGGTCGAGGCCGAGGGTGGTGAGCATCGCGTCCCGGGTGACCTTGGAGATGAACGCGACCCCGCCGATCGCGAGCGAGATCACGGGCAGTACCAGGCCCAGTGCCCACTGCCCCGGCGACTCGGCGAACGGGGTGTACCCGGTCGCGGGGAAGAGGGCGAACTTGACGGCGAACACGGAGACCAGGACCAGGGCGATCCAGAAGTTGGGCACCGCGCTGCCCAGCAGCGACACGACGTCGAACAGCCGGCGGCTGACCCGGCCACGCGTCGCGCTGTACACGCCGAGCACCACGCCGACCACGGTCGCCAGCACGGTCCCCCCGATCACCAGCGCCAGGGTGACCGGCAGGCGTTGCCCGATCAGCCCCAGCACGGATTCACCGGAGAACAACGAGCTGCCGAGGTCACCGCGGAGCGCGTCGCGGAGGTAGAGCCAGTACTGCACGACGACCGGCTGGTCGAGGTGCATGGCCGCCCTCAGCGCGTCGTACTGCTCCTGCGTCGCGTTGATGCCGAGGACCGTCCGTGCCGGGTCGCCCGGCACGAACGACTCCAGGAGGAAGGTGATCGCCGAGACGATCACCAGCAGCGGCACGGACAGTGCCAGCCTGCGGAGAATGATGGGAAGCATCGGCCCTCGTCAGCTGGTGGTCCACAGGGTGTTGGAGGTCAGCTGTGCGCCGCCCTCCGGGAACTTCACCCCGCGCAGCTCGCTGTTGTACATGGCGATGGTGTCGGTGCCGGAGACCGGCAGGGCGAGCGCCTTGCGCACGATCACATCGGTGAGGTCCACCGACGCCGCCGCGGAGGCCTTCGGTCCCGCCGCGGCGAGCCGGGCGTACGCGGCGTCGACGTCCGGGTCGGCCACCCCGAAAACGTTCATGATGCCCGTCTTGGTGAACGGCGGCTGCTGTGCGTAGAAGTTGGCCTCGCCGCCCGTGCCGGGCGAGAGCACGGTGGCCGCGTACTTCTTCGTCAGCAGGTCGTTGATCCAGCCACCGAAGTTGGTGGCGGCCCGCAGCTTCAGCTTCACGCCGACCTCGGCGAGCTGACCCTGCACGGCCTGGACCATCTTGGCCGTCGAGGGGTCGAACGACCCGTAGTTCACCGGGATGGTCAGGCCCTTCGCGTAGCCCGCCTCCTTCAGCAACTTCTTGGCCTTGGCCGGGTCGTAGGGGTACATGTCCGCGGCGGCGGTGCTGTAGCCGTCGTAACCGGGCATCTGCGGCTGGGAGATCGGGGTGCCGTAGTCCCCGTAGACCGCCTTGGTGATCGCGGAGCGGTCGACGGCGAAGTTCAGCGCCTGCCGGACCCGCTCGTCGCCGAGGCCCTTGACGACGGTGCCGTCACGGTCCAGGAGGAACAGGCCCGCCCAGGTGGTGGGCTTCTGGAGGGTGGTGATCGCCTTGTCGCCCTTGACGGTCGGCGCCACGTCCGGGGTGCCGTACATGAGGTCGATCTGCCCGGACTTCAGGGCCTGCACCTGGGAGTTGACGTTGGGCATCACCCGGACGGTGATCTTCTTGAAGTGGATCGCGTCCTGGTCGTAGAAGTTCTTGTTCGGGACGTAGACGTAGTGGTCGCCGGAGACCGACTGCTGGGCGCTGTACACGTACGGTCCGGCGCCGAAGGTCGTGGAGGCGAGCTTCTTCGGGGTCTTGAGTCCGGCGGGGCTGACGATGGCGCCGCCCATGTACGGGGGCGTGAACAGGGTGCCCATGTCGGGGTTGGGCGTGGGGCTGGTGATCCGGACGGTCGCGCTGTCGGGCGTGGCGAAGGCCAGGGGGCGGAACCAGGCGGCGGCGGGTCCGCTGCCTTTCTGGAAGTACTTGAACGAGTTGACGACATCGGTGGCGGTGATCGGGGTGCCGTCGGCGAACTTCACGCCCTTGCGCAGGTGGAGTTCGAACGTGGTGTTCTTCTTGCCGACGTAGCCCCACTTGTCCGCGAGGCCGGCCCCGAGGCTGCCGTCCGGCTTGCGGGTCAGCAGGGTCGCGTAGGCGGGGTCCATGTAGTTCAGGAAGGGTCCGACGGCGACCTGAGCGGGATCCAGGCTGTTGGGCGCGGAGGACAGCGCGATGGTCAGGTCGACCGGGCCGGCGCTGGCGCCGCCGCTGTTGCTCTGTGCACCACCGCAGGCGGCGAGGGTGAGCGTGGCCACCGCGCAGATCGAGGCCTGGAGTGCGGTTCTTCTCTTCATCGAGGGTCTCCGAAAGGAAAAGCGGGCCGAGTTGAGGAGGTTGCGAGGGGGGGCGAATCGGGCCACCGAGGCGGGGCCTGGTGGGCGGATCCGCCGGTGTTCGGGTGCGGGGCCGGCGGGGGAGCCGCCGGACAGGGGTGGCGATGCCGATGCGACGGACGGGACCAGGCGCGGCGTACCCGGAGGATCACTCCGTCTCATGGGCGTCGCGGGGAGTCTGCTTCAATGTCGGCGATCGGATGAGTCGGTCGGGCGTCCCGTCGCGAAACTCACATCTTCGTTACCTGGAGTAGCTTTAACGTGTCGCTAACACGTTAAAGTGGATGTCCGTAAACTAACTGTGTCTCCTGCGTCGCGCAAGAGGTTCGTGGAAGGTGGTCGTCGATGGCACCGCGAGGCGCGAGAGTGACGAGTGCGGACGTGGCCCGTGAGGCCGGTGTGTCGCGGGCGACGGTGAGCTTCGTCCTCAACAACACGGCACATCAGAAGATCACCGACGCGACCCGCCAGCGGGTGCTGGACGCGGCCCGCAAGCTCGGCTACGCCCCCTCGGCCGCGGCCCGGACCCTCCGCTACGGACGCTCCGACGTGGTGCTCGGCCTGCTGCCCGACTGGCCGCTCGGCTACGCCACCGGCCTTCTCGTCCAAGAGCTGACGCTCGCGTTCGCGAAGCGTGATCTCACGTTCGTCGTCCACTCCAGCATCCGGGGGGCCCGCCCGCTGGGCGAGATCTGGAAGGCCCTCACCCCGGCCGCCGTGCTGGCCTTCGCACCGTTCTCCGAGGCCGACGCGGCGGCGATGCGGGCCGCGGGCACCGAGGTGATCGCCGCCCTGTACGAGGACACGGGGCTGGGGGAGGAGGAGGGCATCACGAGTGCGAACGCCATCGGTGCGGCGCAGGCCCGCCATCTGGCCGCCTCCCACCGGCGCCTGGGGTACGCCTACCCCGACGACGAGCGGGTCGATGTCTTCGCCAGACCGCGCCTGGACGGTGTCCGCAAGGTCTGCTTGGAGCTGGGCCTGCCCGCCCCCGAGGTCCGGACCGTCCCGCTGGCGCCGGGCGCCGCCGCCGAGGCGGTACGGTCCTGGCTCGCCGCGGGGCCGCCGGTGACCGGCATCTGTGCGTTCAACGACGATGTGGCCGTGAGCGTCCTGTCCGGGCTGCGGCACCTCGGCCTGGAAGCGCCCCGGGACATGGCGGTGGTCGGCGTCGACGACACCCCTGCCGCGGCGGTGTCCTGGCCGCCGTTGACCACCGTCGTGCAGGACCTGCCCGGGATCGCCGAGCTGTACGCGGACTCGGTGCGGGCCGCGCTCGACGGCGGGCAGGCCGCCGGACTTCAGGTGGAGCCGCGTATCAGGCTGGAGATCCGGGGGTCGGCCTGACGGGGCGGCCGGCTGCGTTGTCGGGTGCGGGCCCGGTGGGGCTTCTCGCGCAGTTCCCCGCGCCCCTAAAAGACCAGGCCCCTGCGGGCCTGAAGACCGGGCCCTTGCGGGCCTGAAGACCAGGCCCTGCGGCCTGGGGAGACCAGCCCTCCGCGGCCTGAAAGGCGACCGGCGGCGGGGCTGAAAAGCACGGGGCGCAGCCCCTGCTTTTCAGGGGCGCGGGGAACTGCGCGAGAAGCCCCACCGGAGCCGCACCCGACAGCGCACCCGCACCCGACAGCGCACCCGCACCCGACAGCGCACCCGCACCCGACAGCGCACCCGCACCCGACAGCGCACCCCCACACGGGCGGGCCCGCCGCTCCCTGAAATGTACGAGGCGTTGAGGCGTGCGAGAGCGGCCCGCTGCGTGTCAGGGAGCAGCGGGCCGCTCGTGTGGGGGCCCGGTCGTGGGGCCGGGCGGGAGGGGGGCCTAGGCCGAGGGGGTCCCGGGGGGCGTGGTCCGAGGGGCCGGGGCCGGGTGCAGGGACAACAGATGGGTGCCGGAGGCGAGTTCGCCGATGGCGTCGGCGGGATGCCAGCCCTCGGGGGCGCTGAACCGTCCGGTGGTGCCGGGCGGCAGCACGGCCCGGACGGTGAGGGTGTCGTCGCTGATCGACCAGGCGACGGACGCGGTGCCGTACGGCGTGGCGATCGAGGCCTCGGCGGAGGTGAGCGTGGCGCCGGGGCGAGGGGCGAACTCGATCGTGCGGTAGCCGGGGGAGAGGGGTCGCAGCCCCGCCACGGACCGGTAGAGCCAGGAGGCGACGGCGCCGTAGGCGTAGTGGTTGAACGACAGCATCGTGCCGGCGTTGTCGACGTCGATGGTGCCGTCGGGACGGATCGCGTCCCACCGCTCCCACATGGTCGTGGCGCCCCGGGCGACCTGGTAGAGCCAGCCCGGACACTCGGGGTTGAGCAGCAGCTCGTACGCCTCGGCCACATGACCGGTGTCGCCGAGGGCGGGCAGGACGAACGGTGTGCCCAGGAACCCGGTGGCGATCCGGCCGCCGGCCGCGCGCACCAGACCCGCCAGTGCCTTGCCCACGTCGGCGCGTTCGCCGGCGGGCGCGATGTCGAAGCAGAGGGCGAGCGCGCAGCCCGTCTGGGTGGTGCGGGCATGGTCGCCCCACTTGTGCCAGGTTGCCTCGGCGGTGCGCCGGTGCAGGGCCGCGTAGCGTTCGGCGTCGTCCGGGCGGCCCAGTTCACGGGCCGCGTCGGCGAGCAGCCGGGCGCTGTGCGCGACGAAGGCGGTGGCGACGTACCCGGAGTCGGTGGTGGCACGCGCCGGGTCCTCCGGGGGCGCGGCCGGGTCGAGCCAGTCACCGAGCTGCGCGTTGCCGCTCCAGGTTCCGTCGTCGTCGAGGTGGGCGACGGTGAACTCGACCCAGGCGCGCATCGCCGGGTAGTGGCGCTCCAGCATGGCGGGTCGGCCGTACGCCTCGAACAGGGCGGTCGGTGCGACCGTGGCGGCGTCGCCCCACCCGGCCGCGGCTCCCGCGAACGGCAGCTCGGCGGGCGGCAGTTCACCGAGCGGAACGTCGGGGATCACCATCGGGACCGCGCCGTCCGGCCCCTGCTCGATACGGAGGTCGGTGAGCCAGCTGTCGAGGAAGGAGGCGCTGTCGAAGGTGGCGCAGGCCGTCGGGGCGAAGGCCATGATGTCGCCGGTCCAGCCGAGCCGTTCGTCCCGCTGCGGGCAGTCCGTCGGCACGGCGAGGAAGTTGCCGCGCTGGGAGCGTACGACGTTGGCGTACAGGGTGTTCACGCGTTCGTCGGAGCACCGGAACCCGCCGATGCGCCGCAGGTCGCTGGCGACGACCTCGACCTCGACCGTCTCGACGCGCACGCCGGGGGAGGTGGCGATCTCGGCGTACCGGAAGCCGTGGAAGGTGAACTCCGGTGCCAGTTCGGCGCTGCCGCCGGCCAGGGTGTACTGGTCGGTGGCGCGGGCCCCGCGCAGGATGCTCGTCAGCAGGCGGCCCTCGGCGTCGAGGACTTCGGCGTGCCGGACGGTGACGGTGCCGCCCCGAGGGCCGTCGACGCGCAGCCGCAGCCAGCCGGTCAGGTTCTCGCCCGCGTCGACGGCGATCGTGCCGTCGGGCAGGGTGTGCTGCTCGGGTCGCACGACCTGGACGACGCGCACCGGCGGATGGGCCCGCTGGGCCAGCCCCTTCGGCAGGGGCAGGACGGCGACCGGTTCCCAGCCGGTGTCGATGAAGTCCGGGAGCCGCCAGCCGTCGGGTTCGTGGCGCAGGTCGCGTTCGCAGCCGTCGTAGAGGTCCGCCGCCAGCAGGTCGCCGTAACCGCCCTTCCAGTGGCGGTCGGTGGTGACCGTGACCCTGGTCCCGTCGGCCATGTCCACTTCGAGCTGGGCGAGCAGTGCCGTCGTGTCGCCGTAGACGTCGCGGTTCTTGTGCCAGGTGAGATGGCCGCGGACCCAGCCGTCGCCGATCGCGGCCGACAGCGCGTTCGTGCCGGGGCGGAGCAGGCCGGTGACGTCGTAGGTGGCGTAGAGCAGCCGGTTGGGGTAGCTGGTCCAGCCCGGTTCCAGCAGGTCGTCGGAGACGGTACGGCCGTTGACGGTGGTGCGGTGCACCCCGAGGGAGGTGACGTACAGCCGCGCGGACACCGGCTCCGCCGGGAGGTGGAACTCCCGGCGGAGCAGCGGCACCGGGCCGGGGGAGGTACGGCCCCGGTCATCGGGCAGGTGGACGGGGCGGGCCGCCCAGTCCACGTCGTCGAGCAGTGCGGCCTCCACCCGGGCGGGGTCGCTCCACCGCGTCCACCCGAGGTCGGTGCGGACGCGGACCCGCCAGTACCGGACCTCGCGGCTGGCCAGCGGCTGGGCCGGCCAGGGGTGGTCGGTCACCGTGCCGGCCTCGACCGCCCCACTGGACGTGGCGTCGTCGAAGGACGGGTCGGTCGACACCTCGATCTCGTAGGCGTGTTGGAGGATGCCCGGCCGTTCGCCGGTGAGGGACCAGGACAGGCCCGGCATGGCGTACGCGGTGGCGACGAGACCGGAGTCGTCCGCCGTGCGCAGGCCGCTCACCGAGGTCGTGGTGTCAGTGGTTTCGGGTGCCGTGGGGCTGGACGTGTTCATCGCTGGAGGTGCCTCCGGAAGAAGCGCAGGGTGGACCCGTGCAGCGCGGTGCGGTGGGGGACGCTGCCCCAGCCGTGGTCCGCGCCTTCGACGATCTGCAGCTCGGCGTTGCCGTCGTAGTGGTCCAGGTAGCGGCGTACGTATTCCATGGGCGCGATGACGTCCTTGTCGCCGTGCAGGATGTGGACCGGCCCGGTGTACGCGCCCGACCGTCCGTAGACGTCGAGGCCGGCGATGTCCTCGACGAGCGCGGCGCTCATCCGGTGGCCGTCGGCGTCGACGTAGCCCTTCTCCGCGATCTCGGGGGCGAGTTCGCGGCCCTTGAGGTATCCGCTGCCGATCTCGAACGGGGCGACCGCGGCCGGGGACCACAGGCACAGGGCGGCGATCCCCGCCCCCTCCTCGGCGGCCGTGATCCCGGCGACCACGCCGCCCATGCTCATGCCGACCAGGCCGATACGGCCCGGGTCGACGAAGTCGAGGGTGCGGACCGTGCTCAGGACCGCGCGGGTCTCGGCGATCTCACCGGTGATGGTCACGTCGAAGAAGTCGCCGTCGCTCTCGCCGTGTCCCGAGAGGTCGAACCGCACCGAGGCGATGCCCTCGGCCGCCAACAGCCGTGACATGGCGACGAAGTTGGGCAGTTCGATCCGGTTGGAGGTGAAGCCGTGGACGAACACCACGGTGGGGTGGCGGGTGTCCGGTGGCCCTTCGGGGATGTGCAGTGTGGAGCGCAGGGTGAGGCCGTCGTGCTGGAAATCGTGGTGGCGGATCAAGGCACAGCCTTTTCGGTCGTGGCGGGGGTGGGAGTGCCGCCGAGGTCGGCGGGCTGGGAGGCTTTGGGCAGGCGTGGCACCCAGGTGAGGCCGATGACCGCGGAGACCAGCGTGACGCCGAGGAGCAGGCCGAAGAAGAGCCGGGTGTGGCCCAGCGCGAAGGCGGGTGTGCCCAGGGCGGCCAGCCCGGCGAGAGCGCGGGTGAAGGCCATGGTCACGCCGGTCGCGGTGGCCCGCAGCAGGGTGGGGAAGAGTTCCTGGGACCAGATCTTGTAGATGGACTCGCCGGCGAAGGCGTTGCCGAGCCCGGAGACGAGCATGACGGCGACCAGGGTGAAGGTGCCGGGCCCGAACAGCGCGGGCAGAGCCCAGGCGATGACGATCAGGGCGGTGCCCACGGCGAACCAGGCGTGCCGGGCGGGCCGGTCGACCACGCGCATGAACACCAGGCCCGCGAGGAAGCCCGTCGGGAGACCGAGGAGCGTGAGCCGCGAGTACTGCGCGACCTCCCCGTTCGCCAGGGCGGTCCACAGGAAGGTGCCGAACTGGCCGAGGGTGTTCGCGCCGAGGTTCCAGGTGGCGTAGTAGAGGCCCGTCGCGAGCAGGGCGTACCCGGTCGGAGCCCGGAAGAGATCCCGGACGCGGCCGAACTCGACGTTCTGCGACGGGGAGCCGGGGTGCCTGTCGGCTGCCCGGCGCGCGGCGGTCCACTCGGCCGACTCGCTGAGGGTGAGCCGCAGGAGCAGGACGACGACGGCCACGACCAGCAGATGGGCGAAGAGGATACGGCCGCCGAGCATGCCCTGCGCCCCCATGAAGGAGCTGAGCAGCAGGACGGCCACGATGCCGGCGAGCCAGAGCATGCCGGAGAACACCACCATGGTGCCCTTCCTGCCCGGCGGCGCCTCCTCGTTGACCAGCGCGAGCGACACGGGGAGGTCCGCGCCGATCGCGAGACCGGTGGCGATCACCCCCGCGAACAGCAGCGCGGGGCTCGCCGCCACCAACAGCAGCAGGACACCGGCCGCGTACAGGACCAGCGAGCAGGTGAAGACCGTACGACGGCCCAACCGGTCGCCGAGCCGGCCGCCGAAGAGCGCACCGGCGGCGAACGCGAGGGTCTGCAGTCCCAACAGGTGTCCGATGGCGCCGGGGGTGAGTTGCAGCGGTGCGGCGTAGTAGCCGCCGATGGCGATGCCCGAGGTCACCAGAGCGGCGGAGTCCAAGTAGGAGGCCATGCCGGCGAGCGTCGCGGTCTTCCAGGGATGGCTCGTGGTGCTTGTCTGGCCGGACATGGGTCCTCTTCGCTGAGCACCGGGGACTGTGTGCTCTGGGGTGCGGGTGGGGAGAGCCGGAGCGGCTACGGAAGTGGCTACCAAGCGTTACTTAAACGCGCCACTTAAACGTGTAGGTTGACTGAGCGGGTAAGCTAGCCCGCGCTCGCGGGGTTTGGCAAGAGGTCTGTCAGAGGGTGGGATGCATGGCCGGGACGTCCAGAGGCAGACGGGTGACCAGTGGGGACGTCGCGAAGGAGGCCGGAGTCTCACGGGCGACGGTCAGCTACGTCCTCAACGACACCCCGCACCAGAAGATCGCCGAGGCGACCCGCAAGCGGGTGTGGGAGGCCGCGGCCCGGCTCGGCTACGCGCCCTCGGCGGCGGCCCGCACACTGCGTACCGGACGCTCCGACATCGTGCTCGGGGTGCTGCCGGACTGGCCGATCCAGCATGTGCTCGGACGGCTCATCCAGCAGCTGACCCACGCCTTCGCCGAACACGAACTCACCTTCCTCGTGCACTCCTCGGCGCAGCCCGCCCGGCCACTGCGGGAGGTCTGGAAGGCGCTGACCCCCGCCGCGGTCCTCGCCCTGAACCAGTTCCCCGAGAGCGAGGCCGAGGCCATGCGCGCGGTCGGTATCGAGGTGGTCATGGCGATGCACGGCGCGCTTTCGGAAGACCCCGGCCCCCCTCTGACAGCCGCCCGGGCGGCCCCGCTGGTGGCCGAGGAACCGATCGGCGCGCTCCAGGCCCGCCATCTCGCCGTCTCGCACCGCCGCCTCGGCTACGCCTACCCGGACCTGCCACGCCTCGACGTCCTCGCCCAGCCCCGGCTGGACGGCGTCCGACAGGTCTGCGAGGAGCGCGGCCTTCCCGAACCCGTCGTCCGCACCGTCCCGCTGGAACTCGACGGTGCCACGGAAGCGGTCAAGGCCTGGCAGGCCGCCGACCCGCCGGTGACGGGCATCTGCGCCTTCAACGACGACATCGCCATGGCCGTGCTGCTGGGCGCGCAGGCCCTCGGGCTGAACCTCCCCCGGGACCTCGCGGTGGTCGGCGTCGACGACATCCCCAGCTCCGCCCTCCTGCGACCGTCCCTGACCACGGTCGTCCGCGACACCGACACCCTCGCGCGGGGCCTGGCCCGCCGTGTCGTCGACGCACTCGACGGGGTGGAGACGCCCGTCGCACCGATCGAGGACCCGCTCGGCATCGAGCGGCGGGACTCGGCCTGAGGACGCCCGCGGCGGCTGACGCGGTGCTCAGTCAGCGGGTCGGGGCTCGCGGGGCCCCGGGCCCACGTCGGTGCCGGTGCGGGCCGGATGCGAAGACGGAGGCCGCGCGATGCCGAAGCGGCCGGCCCGCGAGGTCAGGGATCCGCCGCGCTCCGTGAGAGGGCTGGACGACGGACGGGGCGGGCGGTTACGGTTCCGCCCGTCCTGCTTCGGCGCCAGGCACTCGGGGCCGGGACGGCACGGTCCGGCTGCCCTCGGCTGTCCGGCCGAACGGCCCGGGCGCGCCCGTCGTTGTTCGACCGAGGGCACGGGTCTGTACGGCGCTGATGCGAACGGGCGCACGAGCTCGGACCGTGTCACCCACCGCCCGGGGTCTCTCGGCGCGCGGACCCACCTCTCCGGCCCCGGCAGCGGAAGAGGCTGCCACTCCGGGGCCCTGGCGGTGAGACCTGCCCTTCCCAGGCCTCGCCGCCTGACGCCGTCGCCACGAGCACTCGGCACCGACCCTCACCCCGACCGAACCGTTCCGTCGTGGAGCCACATGCCGCCGCCCTTCCCGACGGGTCGCGGTCACGTCGACGATCGACTCCCAGGAGGTCCAGATGACCACGCCCCCTCCGCCCTTCGACCCGGAGCTGGCCGCCGTTCTCGCCGAGCTCGGCGACCAGGCGCCGACCAGCGCGACCCCGGACGACATCCCCGCGGCCAGGGAGCGGCTCAACGGCGACGTCCCCCTCCTGACCAACGACGAACTGAGCTGTGGCGGACTCTTCGAGGTCCACGAGCGGTCCGTACCCGGCCCGCCCGACGCGCCGGACGTCTCGTTGCTCATCTGCCGGCCCACCTCCGAGCCCGGCCCTCGTCCGATCGTCTACTTCACCCACCCCGGGGGCATGATCGTGGGCACCAACCGGCTGGGCCTGCCGCTGGACTGGGCCGAGGAACTGAGCCTGGTCGTGGTGTCGGTGGAGTACCGGCTCGCCCCCGAACATCCGCACCCGGCACCGATCGAGGACTGCTACGCGGGCCTGCTGTGGACGGCGGCCCACGCCGAGGAGATCGGCGGCGATCCGGACCGCATCGTGCTGGCAGGAGGCAGCGCGGGCGGCGGACTCGCGGCGGCCCTGGCCCTTCTCGCCCGGGACCGCGGTGGTCCGCGCGCCCTCGGCCAGTTGCTGATGTGCCCGATGCTCGACGACCGCAACGACACGTTGTCCGCCCACCAGATGGCCGGGCTCGGCGTATGGGACCGCACCGCCAACGAGACCGGCTGGAACGCCCTGTTGGGCGAGGCGCGCGGCACCGACGGCGTCCCGCCGTACGCCGCTCCCGCCCGCGCGGCCGACCTCTCGGATCTTCCTCCCGCGTTCATCGACGTCGGATCCGCCGAGACCTTCCGGGACGAGGACGTCACCTACGCCTCCAGGATCTGGCAGGCCGGGGGCCGCGCCGAGCTACATGTGTGGCCGGGCGGTTTCCACGGCTTCGACGGCCTCGTGCCGCAGGCCGCGCTCTCGGTCGACGCCCGCGAGGCCCGACTGCGCTGGCTTCGGCGGCTCCTGGGAGAGTGACGATTCCCGGTCCCCGTCGAGGGTCCTCCTCCCGGTCCCGACGGCCACCGTATTCGGCTCGGCCGTGGCCGTCGGACGCCACCCATCCTGCGCCCCTGGGAGGGGTGAGCAACGTTTCCCAAAAATAGGTTGGATCCGCCGACGCCTTCCGCTCACTCCGGCGGTCGCGCCGTCGACCGCCGCGGCACGAGCGAGGGAGTGAGGGTGACCCGGGACGACGGGCGGCCGCGGTCGGCGATCCGTTCCAGCAGCAGGCGTACGGCGTTGCGGCCCATCTCCTGACCGGCCTGGTCGACGCTGGTGAGCGAGATCGGGCCGTAGGCGGCGAACGTGGTGTTGTCGTATCCGGCGACCGAGAGGTCTCCGGGGGCGGACAGGCCGGCCTCGGCGAGCGCTTCGAGTGCGCCCATCGCGGCGATGTCGGCTCCGGCGAAGACGGCTGTGGGCCTGGCCGGGGCGGGGCGGGCGAGTAGTTCCCGCATGGCCAGGTGGCCGCCTTCCTGGCTGTAGCTGGTGGAGATGACGTCGATCATCTCCTCCAGTCCGTGGGCCCGCATGGCCTGCCGGTATCCGTCCGCGCGCCGGGCGTTGGGCATCTCCGCGAGGCGTGTGGGGTCGGTCTCGTGGTGCTCGATGTGCGCGATCCGGCGATGCCCGAGACCGACGAGGTGCCGGACGACCAGGGCCGCGCCCTCGGTGTCGTCGTCGGTCACGGTGTCGTAGGCGGGGGAGGAGCCGTGGCGGCCGACGACGACGGTGGGGACCGCGCCGGCGACATGTTCCAGATGGGCGCGGGAGGAGACCGGGGCGACCAGGACGAGTCCGTCCATGCCTCGGTCGATCATCGCCTCGGTGACCCGGGCCTCAGCCTTCTCCCCGTTGCAGCCGGGGCCCAGGAACACCTGGTAGTCGGTCTCCTCCAGCGAGTCGGTGACGCCGTCGAGGATCTCGGGGAAGAACGGGTTGCGGATGTCGGGCAGCATCACGCCGATCGTGTACGTCTGGCCCCGCAGGGCCCGGGCGCCGGCGTGCGGCCGGTAGCCCAACTCCTCGATCGCGCGGCGCACTTTGGCCTGCATGTCGGGGCTGGCTCCGTAGGCGTTGCGCAGCACCTTGGACACGGAGGTGACGGACACCCGGGCGTGCCGCGCGACGTCGACGATGGTGACCCTGCGCTGCGGTGCTGTCGGCTCCATCCGGTCCTTGCCTCTCGGGAGATCGTCCGGCCGCAGTGTAGGCCGGAACGCGCAGGTCGAACGAGGGTCCGGATCCCGTGGGCCGAGAGTGCCGGGAGGTGCGGGTCGCGCGGGCCGGGTCACGCCGCCGCGATGCGCGCGACATCTTGACGTCACGCGGGAGGCTCCTTAAGGTCTGGCCACACCCTTTGGGAAACGTTACCCAAAGCCGTGGCGTTTCTCGTGGCCCGCCAGTGGGCCGCTCCTTCATCCAGCACGAACACCGATCAGGAGAGCCGAGCGTGTCCGCACATCGCGCGGCTCGGCGGATCTACCCAGTACGTGATGTGAATCGTTTCAAGAGAGGGGGTTCGTCGGTGGCTCTGGCCCCGCACAAGCGGCTCGTCGACGATGACCGGCCTCCGGTCGCACCACCGGATCCGCGGCCCCGGCCCGCGCGCACGACCCCACCGTGGTGGTTCGCCCTGCCGGCGATGCTGCTGTTCGCTTTCGTCGTCCTGGTGCCGAGCGTCCGCGGCGTGTACTACGCCTTCACCGACTGGGACGGACTCGACCCCGACTTCTCCTTCGTCGGCCTGGGCAACTTCACCGCCATGCTCGACGACCCGGACGCGAAGCAGGCCGTCTGGCACACGCTGCTGATCGCGGTGGCGATCACGGTCATCCAGAACGGGCTGGGGCTGCTGCTTGCCCTGGGCGTCAACTCCGCCATCAGGTCCCGCAACATCCTGCGGGTCTTCCTGTTCGCCCCGGCCGTGATCACCCCGATCGTCACCGCCTACCTCTGGCGGAACCTGCTCGGCCCGGACGGCGCAGTGAACAGTCTGCTCGGCGCGGTGGGGCTGGGCGGACAGCGGCAGGACTGGCTCGGCGACCCGGAGCTGGCCCTGTGGTCGGTGGTCGGGGTGACCGTGTGGCAGTACGCGGGCTACTCCATGGTCATCTTCCTGGCCGGCCTCCAGTCGGTGCCCAAGGAGGTCCACGAGGCCGCGTCCATCGACGGCGCCGGTCCCGTACGCCGCTTCTGGTCGGTGACCAGGCCCCTGCTGGCGCCGGCCCTCACCATCAACCTGATGCTGTCGATCATCGGCGGGATCAAACTCTTCGACCAGGTCTACGCGTTGACCGGCGGTGGCCCGGGACACGCCACCGACACCATCTCGACCCTCATCTACAAGGACGCCTTCACCCTCGGCGAGTTCGGCTACAGCATCGCGCTCGCCGTCGTCCTCACGATCATCGTGGCGGTCGTCTCGGCCGGTCAGTACGCCGGTCTGTCCCGCAACGAGAGGGCCGCGTCATGAAGCGCTACGGCCGCCGCACCCTGGCCCTGGAACTGGCGATGATCGCCACCGCCCTGTTCGTCGGCTTCCCGGTGTACGTCCTGGTCAACCTGGCCGTGCGCCCCACGTCCGACACCTCCTCGCCGATCAGTCCCACCACCTCACCCACCCTCGACAACTTCACCCAGGCCTGGCAACAGGGCGCGCTGGGCGGGGCGTTGGCCAACAGCCTGCTGGTGACGGGGTGCAGCGTCGTCGTCGTACTGGCCGTGTCGTCGCTCGCCGCGTACCCGCTGGCCCGGATCACCGCCCGCTGGTCCCGGGGGACGTACCTGACGATCCTCCTCGGCCTCGCCCTGCCCTTCCAACTCGCGTCCCTGCCGCTGTACCAGACCATGCGTGACCTGGGCCTGCTCGGCACCCCCTGGGCCCTGGTCCTCTTCTACTCCGGCCTCCAGGTGCCGTTCACCGTCTTCCTCTACGTCGGCTTCCTGCGCGCCCTGCCCCGCGACTTCGAGGACGCGGCCCTGATCGACGGCTGCACACCCCTGCAGGGCTTCCGGTACGTGATCCTGCCGATGCTCAAACCCATCACCGTCACGGCCCTCGTGCTCAACACGGTCGCCGTGTGGAACGACTTCTTCACCCCGTTGCTGTACCTCAGCGGCAGCGACCGGCAGACCCTGCCGGTCGCGATCGCGGGCTTCGTCGGCCAGTACGTCACCGACTGGAACCTCATCTTCGCCGCGCTGGTGATCAGCATCCTTCCCGTCCTGCTCGTCTACTTCCTGCTGCAGCGCAGCATCATCAACGGCTTCGCGGGAGGGCTGAAGGGATGACCCCGACGCCCGACCGTCCCTCAAGTCCGGTGGCACTCTCCCCGAGGGGGACCTCATGAAGACACGCACACTCCCCGTCATGCTCGCCGCGGTCACGTCCATGGCGGTGCTGGCCGCATGCGGCGGCGGCACCAAGGCGGGCTCCGACGGCGACTCGGGCGGCTCCGGCGGCTCGAAGACGCTGACCCTCGCCTCGATCGACCAGGGCTCGGTCGAGGACGTCGTCAAGGCGTTCGAGAAGGCCAACCCGGGCGTCAAGGTCCGCTACACCACCAGCGGAGCCGACCAGTACCAGCAGCAGATCCGCACCCAGCTGTCCTCGGGCACCGCGCCCGACGTGATGTCGGTCTGGCCCGGCAACGGCAACCCGGGCGCCACCTACACGCTCGCCAAGCCCGGCTACCTGCGCGACCTGTCGGACCGGCCGTGGGCCGCGAAGCTGCCGGACGCGATGAAGTCCGTCGCCCAGTACGAGGGCAAGACGTACACCGCGGTCTTCGGACAGAACGGCATCGGAGCCGTCTACAACGAGCAGGCGCTGAAGAAGGCCGGGCTCACCGCGCCCGACACCTGGACGGACCTGCTGGCCTTCTGCAAGGCGGCGAAGGCCAAGGGCACCCCGGGCTTCGCCCTCGGCAACCAGGACAACTGGGTGACCCAGCTCATCCTGTACTCCCTGGTCGCCACCACCGTCTACGGCGAGGACCGGGACTTCGACCAGAAGATGCAGGCCGGCGAGGCCACCTTCGCGAAGTCGCCGTGGACCACCGCCCTGGACAAGTACATGACGATGGAGAAGACCGGCTGCTTCCAGAAGAACCCGCTGGGCACCAACTACGAAGCCAGCCAGCAGCTCGCCGCCACCGGCAGGACCCTCGGCATCGTGCAGGGCAACTGGGTGATCGCGCTCCTCAAGCAGAAGAACCCGAAGGGCACGTTCACCCTCAAGGCGCTCCCCGCCACCGACGACCCGTCCCAGACCCTGATACCCGCCGCCGCGGGCGCCGGGTACGGCGTCAACGCGAAGGCGAAGAACGTGAAACTGGCCCTGAAGTTCGTGGACTTCGTGATGTCGGCCAAGGGCATGAACACCTTCGTCGGGAAGCAGGGCGGTCTGCCTTCTCTGCCCGACACCGGCTTCGCCGCGGACCCCTCGCTCGCCGAACTCTCCGAGTTCATCAAGTCCGACCGCACGGTCCCCTTCATGGACCAGCTCTGGCCCAACCCCAAGGTCCAGCAGACCATGCTCAGCGGGCTCCAGGAGATCTTCAGCGGGCAGTCCACGCCCGAGAAGCTCCTCGACGAGATGGACGCCGACTACAAGGCCGGTAGCTGACCGACGGGCCGTCGGCCGCCGTTCGCGGCCGACGGCTCTCTCCGGCTGCTGAATGAAACGTTCAAACCGACAGTGACCCAATGGATCGGAGGATCGGCATGCCCGACGTCCCGAGTGAGGCGTTGAGCCGTAGACAGGTGGTCGGCACCATGGCCGTATCCGCGGCGGGGCTGGCCTCGCCCCTCGTCCCCGGGCTGCCCGCGGCGGCGGCTCACGCCGACGAGGACGACGGCCGCCGTGGAGCGAGAGTCACCGGCCTCGCGGTCGACGGCCGTGAGGACAGCCCGCTCGGCGTCGACGATCCCGCCCCCCGGCTGAGCTGGCGGGTGACCGGAGCCGACGCCGGCTGGACCCAGGCCGCCTACCGGGTACGGGCGGCGCGTTCGGAGAAGGATCTGGACCGCGGGCGCCTGCTGTGGGACAGCGGCAAGGTCCGCTCCTCCGCCCAGACCGACATCGCCTGGCACGGACCCGCGCCCGCCTCGCGCGACCGGGTGGTGTGGCAGGTGCGGGTGTGGAGCACCGGCGGCCACGCGACACCGTGGAGCAGGCCCGGCAGCTGGGAGACGGGCCTCCTGAAGCGCTCCGACTGGGGCGAGGCCCGGTGGATCGAGTACCCGGGCCGCACCCTCGACCAGCCCCTGCCCGTCTTCGCGCGCGCCTTCCGGGTGCACCCGCGAGGAGGCAAGATCGTCCGGGCCAGGCTGTACCTGTCCGGCATCGGACTGCACGTGGCCCGACTCAACGGCGAACCCGTCACCGACGAGGTCCTCGCCCCGGGCAACTCCAACTACCAGCTCTCCACCGAGTACCGGGCGTACGACGTCACCCGGCTCGTCCGCTCCGGGGACAACACTCTCGGTGTCGAACTGGGACACGGCACCGCGCTGGTGACCCGGTCCGTCACCAACCCCACCACCGGCCGCAGCGCCCCGTACAGCTGGTGGCAGAGTCAGCCCAAGGGTGCCGGCGCCCTCGTCGCGCCCGCCGCGCGGGGCGCCACCACGGTCAAGGTGAGCAGTGTCGCCAACTTCCACATCGGCGGGACCATCAGCGTCGACACCGGTGACGGCGGCGAGCGTCTGGAGTCCCGGACCGTCACCGCCATCGGCACGGCGGGCGCCGACGGCACGGGCATCTCCTTCGAGCCCGGTCTCTCCGCCGGTCACGAGACCGGCGCCACCGTCGTGGGCTCCGGCAACTCCCTGGCGGGCACCGACCCGAGCGCGGGCGCCGCCGTGTCGCCGCGACTGATCGCCCGTCTGGAGGTCACCCGGGCCGACGGCACGGTCGAGACCGTCGTCAGCGACCGCTCGTGGCGGGCGGCCCTCGGCCCCACCGTCACCGCCAACTGGTACTCCGGCTCCGACTACGACGCCCGCCGCGAACAGCCCGGCTGGACCGAGCCCGGTGCCGACCTCGGCGAGTCGGCGCGGCGGCGCGACGGCACGGCCATGGGCTGGACCGACGCGGGTATCGCACCGCCGCCCAACCTGACCACCGAACTGGTGTGGCGGGCGGCCGAACCGCTCAGAATCGTCGACAGGATCCGTCCGGTCGCTGTCACCCAAGCGCGTTCCGGCGTCTGGGTCTTCGACTTCGGACAGAACGTCGCCGGCTGGCCGCTGCTCGACCTGGAAGGCCCGCTCCCGTCCGGGACCACGGTCAAGCTGTACCCCGGCGAGTCGCTGAAAGCAGACGGCACCGTCGACCAGGCGTCGCTCATGGGCGGCGGCCCCGCCCGTGGCACCGACCTGTTCGCCGCCTACACAACACACGGCGACGAGCGGGGCGAGCGCTGGCATCCGCGGTTCCACTACTTCGGCATGCAGTGGCTCCAGGTGACCGGACTGCCGGAGGACTACGTCCCGACCCTCGACACGGTGACCGGCCTGCAGATCCACGCGGACGTACCCGCCGCCGGATCCCTGCGCACCTCGAACGACCGCATCAACCGCGTCCACCGCATGTCCCGTTACTCGATCATGAGCAACGTCATGTCCACCTTCACCGACTGCCCCGGCCGGGAGAAACTCGCCTATCCCGCCGACTACGTCCAGCCCTTCGGAGCCCTGCACCGCACCTTCGGATACGCGGCCTACCTGCGCACCATGCAACGCCACCTGGTCGAGGGCCAGTCGCGGACCGGCGACAACATCGGCAACGTGGCGCTGAAGGCCCCCGTGTACGACTGGGGGTACACCGGCCGCTTCGGCGACGAGATCAACTGGGGCAACGGCATCGTCCTGGTGCCCTGGCTGGCGTACGAGACGTACGGCGACACCCAGACGATGCGCGACCACTACCCCCGGATGCAGGAGTTCCTGAACTACATCCGGACCAGGAAGGCGGGCACCGGCGCCGACGCCCACCTCGTGGACGCGGCCCTGGCCGACTGGATCGCCAGTGAGAACACCTCGGGCCGTATCACCGGAACCTGGGGCTACCACCAGGTCGCCGACCGCATGGCCCGGATGGCGGCCCTGATCGGGCGCGACGCCGACGCGGCCGAGTACCGCAACCTCGCCGACAACATCAAGGCCGCGTTCAACGACGCCTTCTACAACGCCTCCCTCGGCCGGTACACCGCCGAGGGCGATCGGGGTGCCGCCGGTGCCACGCAGGCCGCGCAGGCGCTCGCGCTCGACGAAGGCCTCGTACCCGAAGGTGAGGGCGCCAGGGTGTTGGAGGCGCTGGTCGAACTGGTCCACGCCCACCACCCGTTCGGTGGCGGACCGCACTTCAGCGGCGGCACCATCGGCCTCGCCCCGATCGTGCGGGCCCTGCACGAGGGCGGTCACGACGAGCTCCTGTGGGACGTCCTCCAGGAGGACACCCGCCCGAGCTACGGCCACTTCATGGCGCCCACCACCGCCAACCCCCAGGGTCTGACGACGATTCCCGAGGAGTGGGGCCTGGGCAACTCCAAGAACCACATGATCCTCCTGCAGATCGAGGAGTGGTTCCACAGCGGTGTGGTCGGCATCCGCCAGGCGCGGGGCAAGGCCGGCTACCGCGAGTTGGTCATCGACCCCCGCCCGGTCGGCGACCTCACCCATGCCGAGGGCAGCTACCGCACCCCGTACGGCGTGGTCTCCGCACGCTGGACCCGCAAGAACGGCCGGTTCCGCCTCGACGTGGAGCTCCCGCCGAACACCACGGCGGAGATCCGGCTGCCCGCCCCGGACCACCCCACCCAGGTCGTCGGTTCCGGGCAGCACACGTTCACCACCCGGGACCTGTGACCTCGTGACCGGGAGCCGAGAGCTGGGAGGACGCCTGTGGCGTGAGCCATGAAGGTCCCGTCGCGGGCCAGGAGCGCCACACCGGGTGTCGCGGTCCTGGCCCGCGCCGTGCACCCTCCAGCACGGTCACCGGCACTTCAGCGGTCTTCCGCAACCAGGGAACACGCCGACGAGTGCCGCCTGGCTCACGCTGTGGCGTAGTCGGCGAGCGACGGCGCCAACAGGCCGAAGGCGCTGTCCGCCTCCGCGGTGACGGTGGCGGAGATCCGGGTGTTGTCCTGTCCGGCGAGGGTGAGTTCCTGGATGCGCTGGAACAGGGTGCGGTGTACGGCGCCGAGCAGGGCGGCGGCGGTGCGCGGGGTGATGTCGCCGCGGAGTGCGCCGGTGGCATCGGCCAAGGCGTCCGCCAAGGCGGCCTCCCGCAGGTCGTGCAGGTCGCGCAGTCGGGCGGAGAGGGTGGGACTGTCGGCGATCATGCGGGCGAAGTCGGGGCCGGAGAACCCGGCGACCGGGTCGGCGTTCGCCGCCGCTGCGGTGAAGGCGTGCCGCAAGGCCGACAGGGCCGACTCGCCGGTCCGACGGCTGGTCACCGTACCGGCCAGGGTGGCGATGAAGGCGTCCTGGTGGTCCAGGGCCAGGTCCTCCTTGCGCGGGAAGTAGTTGGTGACCGTCTTCTTCGCCACCCGCGCGGCGGCGGCGATCTCGGCGATGGTGGTCCGCTCGAAACCCTGGGCGAGGAACAAGCCGGTGGCGACGTCGGAGATGAGCTGACGGGTCTCCTGCTTCTTGGATTCCCGCAGGCCGGCCGGGGGCGCGGACGAGGTGGCGTCGGTAGTCATGGGGCAATCTTACCCTCGGAGTAATTTTATGTTGACAACCTGAAGGTGATCGGTCTAAGTTTACGTCCGTCGTAAGTTTTCTGTGCGTCCCGCTCCACCTCCCGGAAACCACTGAGGAGAAGCACCTTGCAGATCACCGCGTCCACCGTCTCGCTCACCGTCGACGACGTCGCCGCGTCCCAGCGGTTCTTCACCACCCGCCTCGGCTACGTCGAGCAGGCCGCCGCCGACGGGTTCGCCTCCCTGGCGCGCGACGACGCCGCGATGGACATCGTCCTGCTCGCCCGCGGCACCGAGGTGCTGCCGGCCGACCAGCGCGACCAGCACGCCTCCGGGCTGATCCTCGCCTTCACCACCACCGACATCGCACAGGAGGAGAAGCGGCTGCGTGCCGAGGGCGTCGAGATCACCATGCCGCTGCGCGAGGAGCCCTGGGGCGAACGCCTCTTCCAGGTCACCGACCCCAACGGGGTGATCGTCCAGTTCGTCGAATGGGTCACCCCGCCCGGCTCGAACCGTGAGTGACATCCCGCAATGCCCGGCGCGCGGATCGGCGACGGCTCCCGGTCAGACCGATCCGGCAGCCGACCTGGTCACCGAACACGCCCGCACCATCATGGCCGGAGCCCCGGCCGACATCGAACGTATCGCCACCGAGCACGGTTTGGGGAGCCCCTTTGACCCGTATATCCATCGAAGAGCACGCGGTGGCCGACAGCGAGGCCGGACCCTACGCCCTCACCACGGGAGCGGACGGCGCGCTGTGGTTCACCCTCGTCCACAGCGGACAGATCGGCCGCCTCGTCCCCGGTGAGGAACCGACGAGCCACCGGCTCGACCCCACCTGCGGGCCGACCCTCATCACACCCGGACCCGACGGCGCGCTGTGGTTCACCGAGTACCGGGCCGACCGGATCGGGCGGATCACCACCGACGGCGTCATCGGCGAATTCGACCTGCCCACACCCGGCTGCGGACCCTTCGGCATCGCGACGGGACCCGACGGCGCGCTGTGGTTCACCGAGACAGCCGCCGACCGCATCGGCCGCATCACCACCGACGGCCACATCACTGAGTTCCCGCTCCCGGTCACAGGCGCCTTCCCCTCCGCGATCACCGCCGGTGACGACGGGATGTGGTTCACCCTCAACCAGGCCGGTGCCATCGGCCGGATCGACATGACCGGTGCGGTCACCATCCATCCCCTGCCGACGGAGGCGGCGGCACCGGTGGGGATCGCCGCAGGCAGCGACGGGACCCTGTGGTTCGTCGAGATCGCCGCCGGGCAGATCGGACGGATCACTCCCGACGGGCAGATCACCGAGTTCCCGCTGCCCGACCGCACCGCCCGACCGCACGCCGTCACCGTCGACGAACAGGGCGCCGCGTGGTTCACCGAATGGGGAGGCAACCGCGTCGGCACGATCACCCCCGACGGCTCCATCACCGTCCACGACCTGCCCACTCCCCATTCCGAACCGCACGGCATCGCCGTCGGTCCCGACGGCGCCCTGTGGACCGCACTGGAGACCGGCGCACTCGCCCGCATCGCCGCGGACGACGCCCCCTGACCAGGCTGCCCCCTTACATTCCGACAATCCATCAGCAGCGGTCGCCCGTACGGCGGCCGGGGAGGAACCTCATGAAATACGCACTCGTGATCTTCGAGACGGACGAGTCACGCCGCCGGATCCAGGCCGACCGGGCCGCATACCGCAAGGAGTACGAAGGCTGGATCGGCAGCCTCGCCGCCGCCGGGAAACTGGTCGGCGGCGAGGCCCTGGAGACCGAGCACATCACTCCGGCGACGGTGCGTACCAAGGCCGACGGGACGTCAGCGGTGACCGACGGGCCCGCGCAGACCGGCGAGGAGACCCTCGGCGGCTGGTTCATCATCGAGGTGGCCGATCGCGAGGAGGCCGTCGAACTGGCCAAGAGCCTCCCCACGCCGGAGACCATCGAGATCCGCCCGATCCTCGAATCGGCCTGAACACCACGCTGCGACGGGAGGGAGCGGCTACATGCCGCCGGGGTCAGTGGCTCGGCCGACGGCTGTCCACCAGGCGTACTTGTGACGCTCACTCACCGACCTTCAGGCCGCGACGAGTTCCTGGTCGCGGTCCGGGGTCTTGACGTTGGGCTTCTTGTTCGGCAGTGAGAGACGGATGACCTTGCGCCATGCGGAGAACACCTGCTTGGGCAGGGGGCCGGTGACGTACTCCAGCTCGTACTTCTCGAACAGCGCGCGCACCTTCACGGCGACCTCGGCGTACCGGTTGCTCGGGAGGTCGGGGAAGAGGTGGTGCTCGATCTGGTGGGAGAGGTTGCCGGTCATGAAGTGCAGGGCCTTGCTGCCGCTGATGTTCGCCGAGCCCATCATCTGGCGCAGGTACCACTGGCCACGCGTCTCGCCCTTGATCGACCGGCGCTCGAAGACCTGCACGCCCTCGGGGAAGTGCCCGCACATGATCACCGAGTGGGTCCAGAGGTTGCGGACCAGGTTCGCGGTGAACGTGGCGGCGAGCGTGGTGAGGAACGACGGGCCCGACAGCAGCGGGTGGATCACGTAGTCCTTGAGCACCTGCTTGCGGATCTTGCGGCCCACGGCCTTGGCCCGCGCGCGGAACTCCGGGTTCTTGCGGCGGCGCTTGTGCAGGTTCTTGCCGAGCTCCAGGTCGTACGCCGCGATGCCGTACTCGAAGAAGCAGGCGTTGATGAAGTTCCACAGCGGCTGGCCGAGGTGGAACGGGTGCCACCGCTGGTCCTCGTCGACGCGCATGATGCCGTAGCCGAGGTCGTTGTCCTTGCCGATCACGTTGGTGTACGTGTGGTGCAGCTCGTTGTGCGAGTGCTTCCACTGGTCGGCCGGCGAGACGTGGTCCCACTCCCAGGTGGTGGAGTGGATCTTCGGGTCCCGCATCCAGTCCCACTGGCCGTGCAGGACGTTGTGGCCGATCTCCATGTTGTCCATGATCTTCGCCACGGACAGACCGGCGGTGCCGATCAGCCACGCGGGCGGGAAGAACGAGAACAGCAGTACGCCCCGGCTGGCCAGTTCGAGCTTGCGCTGCGCCGAGATGACCTTGCGGATGTAGGCGGCGTCCTTCTCGCCTCGGTCGGCGAGCACCTCGTCGCGGATCGCGTCCAGCTCGCGGCCGAGCTCCTCGATCTGCTCCGCGGTGAGGTGGGCGGTGGGGTCGATGGCGGTCAAGGTGCTCCTACCGTTCGATGTCGCAGGGGCCCGCCGCGGCGGACACACAGGTCTGGATGAGGACGCCCGGCTCGGCCTCGGTGATCTCGCCGGTGCGCAGGTCGCGGACGGCGCCCGCCTTGAGCGGCGTGACGCAGCCGAAGCAGATGCCCATACGGCACCCGGACGGCATGAGCACGCCGGCCTCCTCGCCGACGTCCAGCAACGGCGTGGCGCCGTCCGCGTCGACGGTCTTGCCGGTGGTGCTGAACGTGACCTCGCCACCGTCGCCGGTGACGACGATGCCGGGGCGGAACCGCTCGGTGTGCAGGCGCTCCCGTACGCCGTGCTCGCTCCAGTGCTCCTCGGCGGCGTCGAGCAGGCCCGCGGGCCCGCAGGCCCAGGTCTCGCGCTCGGCCCAGTCGGGCACGAGTGCGTCGAGACGGGCGATGTCGAGCATGCCGTCCGTGTCGGTGTGCACCTCGGTGAGCCGCAGTTTCTCGTCCGCGACCAGGGCGTGCAGTTCGTCGCGGAAGATCACGTCCTGCGGCCGCGGCGCACTGTGGACCATGACGACGTCGTCGAACTCGGTGTCGCGCAACATGCCCATCACGGGCGTGATGCCGCTGCCGGCCGTCAGATAGAGCACCTTGGCGGGCTTCGCCCGCGGCAGCACGAAGTCACCGGCCGCCTGGTCGAGTTGGATCAGCGTGCCCGGTTCCGCCCTGCGGACCAGGTGGTTGCTGACCTTGCCGTCCGGGATCGCCTTCACGGTGATCGTGACGCGGCCGTCCTCGCGCTTGGCCGGTGAGGTGAGCGAGTAGGCACGCCACAGCCGCACCCCGTCGACGTCGACCCCGATCCGCACGTACTGACCGGCCGTGTGACCGCGCCAGCCCCGCCCCGGTCTGATCACGAGGGTCGCGGCGTCACCCGTCTCGGGGTGCACGGCCTCGATGCGCCCCCGCAGGTCGGCGCCCGCACGCAGCGGGCTGACCAGGTCGAGGTAGTCCGACGGCAGCAGCGGCGTCGTGACCATCTCCAGCAGTTTCCACGCCCTGCTGCGGAGGGCTGTACTCGTCATGACTCCAGCTTGCTGTG
Organism: Streptomyces sp. NPDC107538; assembly: GCF_055657445.1. Taxonomy (NCBI): domain Bacteria; kingdom Bacillati; phylum Actinomycetota; class Actinomycetes; order Kitasatosporales; family Streptomycetaceae; genus Streptomyces; species Streptomyces sp. NPDC107538. The sequence continues at coordinate 759,163 of NZ_JBVKAY010000001.1, forward strand.
CCTCAGGGCGTAAAGTCCTGACCGCAGGACGTGAATCTGGTCGGCTGAATTGTTCGCAGGGAATAAAAAATGGGCCATGCAATCCGAAGGGCCAGCGAACTGGCCCTCGACGAGACGACGGTCACAGCGCTGCGGGCCGCGCTGAGGACCACCGCCGACGAGGTCGTCCAGGCGATCATCGACGAGGTCCCTCCCTACGCCAACGCCCTCTCGGGCCACATGGGCGCCACCATCCGCCGAGCCGTCCGCACCGCCCTGGGGCACTACCTGGACCTCGCGAGCGGGAACGCCACCGGCGGCGACGCCGGTGACGCGGCCTACGAGCTGGGCCGCGGCGAGGTCCGCGACGGCCGTTCGATGGACGCCCTGCTCAGCGCCTACCGCGTCGGCGCCCGCGTGGCCTGGCGATGCCTGGCGGCGGGTGCCGTACCCGCGGGCCTGCCCGCCGCCGAGGTCGCCAAGTTCGCCGAGCTGACCTTCGCCTACATCGACGAGCTCTCCGCCGCGAGCGCCGCGGGCCACGCCGACGAACTGGCCGCCCGGGGCAGGGCCCACGAGCGCCACCTGGAACACCTGGCCCGCGACCTCCTCGCCGGCGCGAGCCCGGACGTGCTGCTGGCCTCTGCCCAGCGGGCCGGGTGGCAGCCTCCGGTCTCGCTGACCGCGGTCCTGCTGCCCGCCGCCCAGGCCCGGCCCGCCTACCGCGCGGTCGACCCGAGCACTCTTGTCCTCGACGACCTGCCGGACGCCACCGGTGTGCTGCTCGTCCCCGATGCCGACCGCTCCCATCTCCTGCGGCAACTGACCGACCGCACCGCCGTGGTCGGCCCGGCCCGGCCCTGGACGCGTGCGTCCGCCTCGTACGCACGAGCCGTCCGCGCGCGCTCCCTCTCCTCCGACATCCGCGACACCGAGGACCACCTGCCCGAGCTGGTGCTGAGCGCCGACGTGGAGGCGTTCGCGGACCTGCGTGCCCGAGCCCTCGCACCGCTGCGGACCCTGCCCGACGCGACCGCTCGGCGGCTGGAGGAGACCTTGCGGGCGTGGCTGCTGCACCAGGGCAGGCGGGACGAGGTCGCGGCGGCGCTGTTCATCCATCCCCAGACGGTCCGGTACCGGATGTCGCAGCTGCGGGAACTGTTTCCGGATCTCGCGTCGCCCCAGGGGGTCCTCGAACTGACGCTGGCGGTCGGTCGCGCCGGCTCGGAGTACCGGCCCGGCGACGGTCACGCGCGCGGGCGTTCGTGAGGGCGACCGGCAGCGCGACCGACAGTGCGACCGACAGTACGACCGGCAGTGCGACCGATCCGGTGCCCTCGGGTGGGTGCGGTCGCGCACGGACGCCTGGCCGGGAGCACCATGTTTCTCGGGGAAGGTGAGGCGGAGGTGTCCCATGCCTGAGCTGCCGGACGTCGAGGGGTTCCGGAGGGTGCTCGCGTCCTGCGGGAAGGGCAGGGTCATCCAGAGTGTCGACGTGCGCGACCCGGGCGTACTGCACGGTGTGAGCGCCCGGCGGCTGCGTGAGGCGCTGGAAGGCCGGCGTCTCACCGAGCCGGGGCGGCACGGCAAGTGGTTGCTCGCGCGGACCGGCGGCCCCACCCTCGTGCTGCACTTCGGCATGACCGGCCTGCTGCTCTGCTGCCGTCCCGACGACGAGGTCGAGGCGCACGACCGTGTCCTGTTCACCCTGGCCCGCGACCGGCAGCTGCGCTATCGCGACCAGCGCAAACTCCAGGGCATCTGGCTGGCCGACGACGAGCGGGAAACGGCACGGCTGCTGGCCGGGCAGGGGCCCGACGCGCTGGCGGTGGCCCCTGGGGAGTTCGCGGCCGTGCTCTCCGCACGCCGGAGCAGCGTCAAGAAGGCCCTCACCGATCAGTCCGTCCTGGCCGGCCTCGGCAACCTCCTGGCCGACGAGATACTGTGGCGCGCCCGGCTGCGTCCGACCGGCCGGGCGAGCGATCTCACCGAGAGCGACTGCCGTCGCCTGTACACCCACATGCGCCGCACCCTGCGCTCCGCGGTCACCGTCGGCCGCGTCCCGCCCCGCGACTCCTGGCTGACCGGCCACCGGGACGACCCCGCCCCCACGTGCCCGCGCTGCGGCAGCTCCCTTCGCCGGTCTCGTACGGCGGGCCGGACGACGGTGTGGTGTCCGCGGTGTCAGTAGAACGGACCTCGGCGGCCTGACCGGCGGGCCCCGACGGGGTGGTGCCGTGCGTCTCGGGGTCAGGTCGTCGTGGCCGATTCGGCGCGGGTGAGGGCTACGTCGAGGACGACCAGGAGGGCGTCGCGGACGGAGCCGGTGCGGCGGGCGTCGAAGACGGTGAGGGGGACGTGGTCGGCGATGTCCAGGGCCCAGCGCACCTCGTCCAGGTCGTGTTCGACCTCCCCGTCGAAGGCGTTGACGGCGACCGCGAAGGGGATGCGTTTGTGCTCGAAGTAGTCGACGGCGGCGTAGCAGTCGTCGAGGCGGCGGGTGTCCACGATGACCAGGGCCCCGAGGGCGCCCTCGACCACGTCGTCCCACATGAAGCCGAACCGGTCCTGGCCCGGTGTCCCGAACAGGTACAGCTTCAGGGTCGGGTCGAGGGTGATGCAGCCGAAGTCCATGGCGACGGTGGTGGTGGTCTTGTCGGGCGTGTGTGTGAGGTCGTCCACACCGGCCGCGACCTCGGTGATGGCGGCCTCCGTGGTGAGCGGCCGTATCTCGGAGATCGAGCCCACGGTGGTGGTCTTGCCGACCCCGAAGCCGCCGGCGACGACCAGCTTGACCGGCAGCGGTGGCTGCTCCTGCGGCTGTTCAGCCGCTGTCGCGGAGTGTGCCCCGTGAGTCGGGGACGGCGCGGAGACCATGGATAACCCTTCGGAGTACGGAGATGTCCTGCGCGGTCCGGGCGTTGGGCACGTGGACTGCCAAGTGCCCGGCGGCACACAGGTCTTCGGCGAGCACTCGGACGACGTTGAGGTGCAGTCGCAGGTGAGCGGCCAGTTCCGCCACGGACTGCGGCTGCCGGCAGGCGGCGACGATGTCGTGGTGTTCGAAGGCGAGCGTGCCGAGGACGGAGAGGCCGGCCGAGGTCGCCACGATCTGGGTCTCGATCGGGATCGGTGCCGCCCTGCCCGCCCCCGACACCCGCCCGGCGGTCAGCAGGAACGGCCGGACGGCGGGGGCGCGGCCGACCGGATCGACCGGATCGACCGGATCCGACTCCGCTGTCCCTGTCGGCTCCGCTGTCCGCGCCGACTCGCGCGGTCGTTCTCCACCGTCGGCCATGACGACCTCCTGCCTCGTGGGACGGTCAGCCGGCCGGTGTGGAGCCGACGCTGTTCTTCAGCTCCATCACCAGCTGCGGGGTGAGCGCGGCCCCGGCACGGTTGGCGAAGAGGGTCATCTCGTAGGCGATGTTGCCCAGCTTCGCCTCCTTGGAGGCGACCACGCCGAGCACGGCGCCGTTGCCGATGGCCGAGACCAGCACATGGCCGCCCTCCAGATCGATGATGACCTTGTTGAGGCCGCCCAGCGCGTAGTTGCCGGAGACCCCGGCGGCGAGGCTGGTGATGCCGGAGACGATCGCGGCGAGCCGCTCGGAGTCGGCCCTGTCGCGTAGTTGGGAGACGGCGATCAGCAGGCCGTCGGACGACACCGCGATGGCGTCGACGACCCCGGCGGTGTCGGTGGCGAACCGGTCGAGCAGCCAGGTGAAGTCGGCTGCCGCGGTGCGCAGATCGTCGGGCTGCGCCTGTTCGGGGGTGATGTCATCTGCCGACGTGGTCACTGCCCGTCTCCTTCTGGCCTGCTGGGGTTTCCGAGGTTTCCGAGGACGGCGGCGTTCTGCTCGTCCGGGGGTGTGGCCGCGTCCCGTTCCGCCCGGCGTACGGCGGCCTCGAACTCGTCGAGTTCCGTGCGGACGGCGTCGGCGTCGAGCGACTGTCGTACCGATGGGACGCTCCGGTCGGCCGCCGGGGTGGTCACGGTGAGCGTGGCGCCCCGGACCCGTCGGCGCAGCGGCCGGGCGGTGGCCGTCGGTGAAGGCCCCTCGGGAGTTGGTGCCCGTCCCGCGCCGGGGCGGGACGGGATGCGTCGGGGCAGGTCGCCGGGGGGTGACACGACCGTCGGCCGCCGTTCGGCAACGGTCGCGACCGCCGGTGCGGGTACGACGGCCGGTGCGGGTACGACTGTCGCCGCCTCGGGTCTCGTCGTAGGCGCCGCCCCGGCCGGTGTGCCGTCCACCGGACTCATCGTCAGCAGCAGCGTGGAGGGGATCCAGACGGTGCCGGTGACGCCCCCGCCCGGGGTACGGCTCAGGGTGACGCGCAGTCCGAGGTGGCGGGCCAGGCTGCCGACCACGAAGAGGCCCAGCACCTTCGTCGGTACGAGGTCGAGCCGTTCCCGGCGGACGAGGCGGGCGTTCTCCTCGTCGAGCCGTTCCGCGCTCATGCCGAGGCCGTGGTCGATGACCTCGATCAGGGCCCCGCCGTCCTTGGTGACATCGGTGCCGGGCCGTACGACCACCTCGACGGAGGTGTGGGACGGGGAGAACGAGACCGCGTTCTCCAGCAGTTCGGCGAGCAGCAGCGTCAGATCGCCGACGATGTCGGGCCCGATGGTGATGTCCGTCTCGGACCGCAGGGACACCCGCTGATAGCCCTCGATCCGGCCGAGGCCGGAGCGGATGACGTCGGCCAGGATGGTCGGCCGGGCCTCGACATCGGTCTCCCGGATGCCGGCGAGCAGCATCAGACTGTCGGCGTTGCGCTGGAGCCGTACGGCGATGTGGTCGATGCGGTATAGCCGTTCGAGGAGGTCGGGGTCGGTCTCCTCGCGTTCCACGGCGTCGATCAACGACAGCTGGCGGGTGGTCAGATTGCTGACCCGGCGCCCCACGTTGCCGAACATCTCGGCGACGTTGCGGCGGCTCAGCACCTGCCGCTCCAGCAGCGCGGCGGCGGTGACCTGCACATGGTTGAACGCCTCGGCGAGTACGCCGATGTCGTCGCGGACCGGCACGGGGATGGCCTGCGGCCGGAACGGGGCGGCGTCGGGGGACTCGTCGTCGGCGACCCGGGCGAGCTCCTCGTCCGCGGCCTCGACCACCTGCTGGGCGGCACCGGTCAGGGCCATGAGGGGACGGACGACCGAGCGACGGACCAGGACACAGAACCCGAGCCACGCGGCGAAGCCGAGCAGCGCGGCACCGAGCATCAGCCACGCTTTGTACAGGGCGTTCGCGGACAGCGAGTCGGCCTGGGCGGCGGTCTGGTCGATCAGCGTCCGGGTGATGCCGAGACGGGTGTCGGCCTGTCGTTCTCCGGCGGCGATCTTCTCGCGCAACTCCCGTGTGGACTGCGACTGCAGGGAGGCCGGATCGACCTGCAGTTCCGCGAACTGCGAGGTGATGTCGTTCTGTTCGGCGCCGCGCTCGATGCCGTTCATGGCCAGGACCTGCTGCGGCGTGGCGATACGGCCGAAGCGGTCCGCCTGGTAGGTGTACAGCTCGTGGGCGCCGGCCGCGCGGGTGTACTCGGTGAGGGCGTTGGCGTCCCGGGTCTGCGCGGAGAACACGGCGCTCTCGAACGCCGCGTGGGCCGCGTCCGCGCGCAGCGCCGCGTCCAGCAGATTGGTGACCGAGGACTGCGAGGTCGCCGCGAAGCGGTCGAGTCCGATGCCGTCGATGAGATAGCCGACCGCGGCGGCGTAGGCGGGGTCGATGTTGGCGGCGGGGACGTAGTCCCGGCCGAGCTTCTCCCGCAGGGCGTCGAGGCCGGCGATGTACTGCAGTGCCTGTGCCTCCTCGGCCGGGAGGCTCGACCCGAACGCGGACCGTACGGCCGCGACCCGCTCATCGGTGGTTCGCTGCGCCTCGCGGTAGGCGGTGGTCGACGGCCGGGCCGCTCCGGGGCGGCCCGCCTCGTACTGCACGGACAGCAGGAGTGCCAGCCGGTGTTCGGCCTGGATGTCGTTGATGAGCGCGGCGACCTGCTCGCTGTCGCGCACCATCTCGGCGATGCGGTCGGTCTCGCGGACCTGCTCGATCTGGCCGGTGACGCCGATGCCCAGCAGGACGCCGACGACCGCGATGGGCGCGACGACGAGCACGTTGAGCTTCCGCCGGAACGGCCACCGGGCGAGAACGGACCCCGCCCTCCGGCGGAACGGAGGAGTCCGGTCCTTGGGTCCGGGCGGCGGCTCCACTGTGTTCGTGGGCACGCTGGCCTCCTTCGATGTTCGGGTGGGGGCGAGATCCCGTCATGTGTCCGGATCCGGCCGGTGGAGACTATCGCCTGTGTGATCGCTTTGAGCCTGTGTGTAATCAAGAATTGATTACGAATTGTTCGCACGCGCCTACTGAGCGGTAAGGCCGCCCGTGGAGGGACGGGTCGGGGCCCTGCTACATTCCCACCGCGACAACCCGCCGGGCCGCAGCCCGAGGTGCGGCCGTCGTGCTGCCGTTGCGCTGCCGTCGTGGCGCCGGCGTGCTCCGATTCCGGCCGTCCGCCGGGTCGTTCTCCTCCCCCCACGCAACCCCTGCCCCCTCGTGCCCCGTTGAGGAGACCCCGTGCATCCCACCCGCAGAGCGACCGCGGCAGCCGTCACGTTCCTGGTTCTCGCCACGACCGTCGCCGGCTGCGACAGCGGTTCGGCCGGCGACGCGTCCACGGTCGGTGCGCCGAAGCCGGGTTGCCCCGCCGTCCTCGCCGAGGCGAAGCGGGCCGTCAAGGAGGCCGAGGACATCAACGCCCCCTGGAGCGGCCCCACCACCGGACCCGATGCCGTCCCCGACCGGACCCTCGCCTATGTCGCCCAGACCATGACCAACCCCGGTGTCTCAGGCGTCGCCAGAGGTGTCCAGGAAGCGGCGAAGGTCATCGGCTGGGATGTGCGCACCATCGACGGGCAGGGCACGCCCGAGGGCATCCGGGCCGCCTTCGCCGAGGCCCTCGCCCTCAAGCCCTCCGGCATCGTCGTCGGCGGCTTCGACCCCGGGTCCGTGACCGAGCAGGTCGCACGGGCGAACGCCGCGGGCATCCCGCTCATCGGCTGGCACGCCACCGCCGCCCCCGGCCCCAGCACCGATCCGAAACTCTTCACCAACGTCACCACCAAGGTCGAGGACGTCGCGGAGATCAGCGCCGACTGGATCATCGCCCGCTCCGGCGGTCGCGCGGGCGTGGTGCTCTTCACCGACGCCTCCATACCGTTCGCGAAACGGAAGTCGGACCTCATCGAGAAGCAACTCGCCACCTGCGCCGACGTCGAGCTGCTGAGCCACGAGGACATCCCCATCCCGGAGGCCAACAGCCGTACCGTCGACAAGGTCTCCTCCCTCCAGTCCCGCTTCGGCGACCGATGGACCTACTCCGCCGCCATCAACGACCTGTACTTCGACCACGCGGCACCCGCACTGCGCGCCGCCGGTCACCAGGGCGACGGCGCCCCGTTCAACATCGGCGCCGGTGACGGCGATCCCTCGGCCTTCGAGCGGATCAACGGCAAGCAGTTCCAGGCCGCGACCGTTCCCGAGCCCCTGTCCGAACAGGGCTGGCAGATCGTCGACGAGTTCAACCGCGCCTTCGCGGGCGAGCCCGCCAGCCGTTACGTCGCACCCGTCCACATCACCACCGCCGACAACAGCGGCGGCGCACTGTCCTGGGACTCGGAGGGCTACCGTCAGGCGTACCGCAAGATCTGGGACAAGTAGAGCCCGACTCGGGGGCGGTGGCGGCGGTGGCGGCGGTGGGGTCGGTTGGGCCGGTGGGGGCGGCGGGAGCCACATGCTCCCGGACGGATCCGTCCAGCGTGCCGCCCGCGGCGTCTACTTCTCGTCCGCGTCCGGTGTGCGTGTCTTGCCCGCGGCCGTCGGCCGGGCCACGCCCTCGACCGCGACACAGATGCCGAAGACACGGTCGTGACCGGTCCAACCGTTGACGTGGCCACGGTTGTTGCTGATCTGCACCCGCTTCCTGGCGGGGTCCACGGCGGACACCAGGTGCAGATAGACCGTGCCCGCGACACGGGCGAGGACGATGTCACCCACCGCCACCTTCGCCGGATCGACCGGAGCGACGACCACCCGCTGCCGACTGCGTATCAGCGGAACCATCGAAAATCCGCTGGGCCGGAACTCCACGGTCTCCCCGCCCGCGACCCTGCCCGCCACCGCATCCAACGCGCCCATCCGACGATCGTGGCAGGTTCGTTCCCGTCACCCCACCGAATTTCTCACCCCGCCGGGTGGGCCGCTGGCGTCGGACGCGACGCCCGTGGACTTCCGTCCGGCACTTCGTACGAGGGACGCGGCGGCCCCCTCCCAGTCCGGATACGCGAAGTCGAACCCGGCCGCGCGCAGCCGACCCGGCGTCACCCGGCGGCTCTTGAGCAGCAGTTCGGTGTCCGAGCGCAGGGCGAAGGCCCCCAGCTCGGCCATCCAGCGGGTCGCCGGCAGACCCACCGGAACGCCCCAGGCCCCGCGCAGCGTCCGCATGAAGTCGCGGTGCGGCAGGGGGCCGGGCGAGGAGAGGTTCACCGGGCCGTCGAGGTCGTCCCGGGCGATCAGGAACTCCACCGCCCGTACGAAGTCCTCGCCGTGGATCCAGGAGACGTACTGCGCGCCGCCGGCCACCGGACCGCCCAGCCCGAGGCGCGCCATCCGCGACAGGATGTGGAACACCCCGCCCCGGTCCGGGCTCATGACCATCGCCGCGCGCAGTGCCACCTTGCGGGTCGCGGGCGTCGGCGCCTCGGTCTGCGCCCGCTCCCAGTTCCTCGCGATCTCCACGCTGTACGCCCAGTAGTCCGGCACCCCGGACTCGGAGCCGCCGATGACGCCGGTCGCCTCGTCGTGCGCGGCGTCGAAGCGGTGGGCGTAGATCGTCGCCGTACTCATCTGCAGCCAGACACGTGGGGGACGTGCGGCGGCGGCGATCGCCTCGCCGACCACGCGTGTCGAATCGACCCGGGAGTCCATCATGGCCCGCATGTTCTCGGCGGTGTAACGACAGGAGACGCTGCGCCCCGCCAGGTTGACCACGACATCGCTGCCGTCGATCGCCTCGGCCCAGGGGCCGAGCGTGGACCCGTCCCAGCCGCGGTGACGCGCCCGCGTGGGACGCCTGGTCAGCACCGTCACCTCATGCCCGGCCGCCGTCAGCGCGCGATCGAGCAACGCACCCACCTGTCCGGTTCCCCCGGGCAGCACTACCTTCATCGAACCCCCTCGGCTTCGCTCGTCACCAGCGTACCCTCTCCTTTTGAACATGTTCAATTAATGGGGGCGGTGCCTATGATCGGGGAGTGAGCATCGACATCGCATACGAGTGGCGGGGCGACTTCGCCGACGCCGACCTCAACGCGCTGCACGCCGACTGCTTCGGACACCCCGTAGGCCGGACCGCGTGGCGGGAACGACTCGAACGGCACAGTCTCGGCTGGGTCTGCGCGCGGGAGGACGGGGCGTTGATCGGCTTCGTCAACCTCGCCTGGGACGGCGGAGTCCACGCCTTCGTCCTCGACACGGTGGTGGCACGGCACCGCCGCACCCGAGGGATCGGCGCCGCGCTGATCGCGACCGCGGCCGGAGAAGCCCGCGCCGCGGGGTGCGAGTGGCTGCACGTCGACTTCGAGGAGCACCTGCGGCCGTTCTACTTCGACACCTGCGGCTTCAAGGAGACGACGGCGGGTCTGATCGCCCTGTGAGCGCGGGGGCGGGGACCGTCGGTCAGTGCGTACCGCTGGGGCCGGAAGCCCGGCCTTCTCGCCGACTCGGTCGGCGACCCGCGCCCCGGAAACCGGCCCTATGCGGGCCGTCGGTTCAACGGCGGTACCTCAGGCCCGGTGTAGCGTCCCCCCTTCGTGCCGCGGGTGGGCTGCCATCCGGCGGTATTGCTGAAGCTCTCCCAGGACACGCTCGTGCGCTGGTCGTGCGGCGCTCCGGTCTGGGCCTCGTACGCGTTGGCGGCGAGGTACAGGAGAGACTCGAATTCCATCCCGGTCGGGAAACGCGAGGGATCCGCGAGTACCTCCTCGTAGAACTCCCTTCCGTTCGCCACCACGACACAACGCGCGTACAGGAAGTCGTCGGCGGAAATGTAATCGTCTCCGTCGTCCGGGTCCGCCTCTCCCCGATAGCACCAACGGGCGTGCTCTCGCGTATCCAGAGCGAAAAGCTTGGTGGCAAGCAGGTCCTCGAACGCGACGATGTCCCGCGACGGCAGTGCCTGAAGCACCTGCGAGGCGGGAGCGAGCACCGCCTCGTCGTCACCGGCCCGTTCCCAGTCGAACGATGCGATGAGGGCCCAGAAACGTACTTCATCCATGGTCCGATCCTTGCATGGGCTCAAGACCGCTCAGCCACGAGACGGCTTCCCTCCGGGCAGCTCTGCGAGCGCCATGGCCGCGGCCTCGCGGACGTAGTCCACGGGGTGGTGCCGATAGGGCTCGATCATCGGGCGGGCGTCAGGGGCACGGGTGGAGCCGAGAATGCCGAGGGCGTGCTCCAGGAGAGGGGCGGTCATCGTGGGGAGGCACGGCGCCAGTCCGGCGACCAGCCGGAGCGGCAGGTCTCGGCGTTCAGAGGCGTTACCGATGGCGTTGAGAGCACTCTCACGGACAGCGTCGTCCGGGTCCTTCACGGCAGTGGTGAGCAAGCACGCGACAGCCGTTTCCGTCTCGTCCTGCGTCAGGCTCGACCCACGCAGGAGATCACCGAGCTGCTCAGCGGCGGCATCGCGATCCCGGGCGTCAGGGGCGTGCAGGTCAGCCAGGAGGGCAGGGGCCAGATTCATACGGCCACCGTGCCATGCGGTTCGGAAAACTGGGCGCGGACTCAGCGCTGGTCGGGGCAAGGCCCACCGAGGGGACCGGGGAGGTGTCCCCGGCCCCCTCATGCCCGGGGCGGTCAAGGCTTGACGTAGGTGCAGATGGCCAGGGGGGAGTGGGGGGAGTAGGGGGCCGCGTCGGGGGGCCAGTCGCCGAAGCGGGATTCGGGGACGAGGCCGGCGGTGCGGGCGTAGGTGTCGAACTCGTCGGGGGAGGTCAGCCGGGAGACCTCGGTGCCGACGCGGCTGGTGCCGTCGGACTCGAACCAGACGTGCGAGAGGTGCCAGAGCGACCCCTCGGGCAGCAGCAGCGAGTGGCTCTGCAGCCCCGTGCCGGGCTCCGGGTACGGCGTGAAGTACGTGGTGCGGGCCCGGCCTTCGTGCAGGGCGAGGATGGCCGGCTTGTTGTGGGTCTCCACGACGAACCGCCCGCCGGGAGCCAGGAGATCGGCGGCACGCTGCACGGCCTGCTGCTGCTCCTCCGGGGTCAGCAGCATCGACAGGGTGGCGCAGATGGCGTACACGAGCCCCACGGTGCGGTCGGCGGTGTAGGTGCGGATGTCGCCGTGCACGGCGTCTACGGGCGTCTCGTCGGTGCGGTCGCGGCGCAGCAGGCCGAGCATCTCGGGCGAGCAGTCGACGCCGGTGACCGGGCCGACGCGGCGGGACAGCGGGAGCGCGACGCGTCCGTTGCCGACGCCGAACTCGACGGTGCCCGAGGCCGGGTCCGGGTGGAGGGAGACCAGACGGTCGACCTCGGCGACGACGGACGCGTCGTCGGGGAAGAGCCGGTGGTACCAGTCGTCGAACTGCCGGCCGTAGCCGATGTCGTCGATGATGCCGCCCGTGGTGGAGCCGGTGGACGTGGCGGGCTTGGTCGGGGTGCTCATGGGTGGTGCCTCCGTTTCTTGGGCGGGGTGGGCCTCGGATGGGTGCTCCGTCTGGCCTGGGCGCAGGCGCCGAGCAGCACCACCAGGGCGACGCCGAGGACGGCGGGGGTGCTGACGGCCCGGGTGGTGATCAGGAAGCCGACGATGCCGAGGGCCACCACGAACGGGATCAGCAGGAAATCGTTCATCACACTCTCCAGTCGGTAACTCCGATAACTCCGATAACGCAGATGACTTCGGTAACTCTGTTCTGTTGTCGGGTACTTGGTTCAGGACGCCACGTCGGTGAGCGACTGGATGCGGGCGAGCCGGCGGTAGAGGTCGCTGTGCTGGTGGAGTTCGTCGTGGGTGCCGATCGCGTGGATCTCGCCCCGGTCGAGCACGACGATCCGCTGGGCCTCGGTGACGGTGGACAGCCGGTGGGCGATGGCGATGACCGCGCAGAAGTCGGAGATCATGGCGATGCTGTCGCGCAGCGCGTTCTCCGACTCGCTGTCGAGGTTGGCGGTGGCCTCGTCCAGCAGCAGGATCCGGGGCGCCTGCAGCAACGTACGGGCGATGGCGAGACGTTGGCGCTGACCGCCCGACAACCCCGCGCCCCGGTCGCCCAGTTCGGTGTCGAGGCCGTGCGGAAGCGCGGCGATCACCTCGGTCAGGTTGGCCATGCGCAGCGCCTCGGCGACGTCCTTGTCCCCGGCGTCCGGCGCGCTGTAGGTGAGGTTCTCGCGGACGGTGCCGCGCAGCAGGGTGTGGTCCTGGTCGACGTAGCCGACGACGGACCGGAGCTTGTTCAGCGGCATGTCGGTGATGTCCGTGCCGTCGATGCGGATCGCCCCCGACACCGGGTCGAAGAGCCGCTCGATCAGCTGGAAGACGGTGGACTTGCCGGCGCCGGACGGGCCCACCACGGCGGTCAGCCCGGTGGCCGGGACCTTGAACGAGACGTCGTCGAGGACGATCTTGTCGGTGCCGGGATAGGCGAACGTCACCTTGTCGAAGACGAGACCGCTGTCGTACGCGCCCCTGGAGGAACGGGGGCCGCGCTTGCGCTCGACGGGGGGTTCCGTCGCCCGGTCGCCCTCCACCTCGATCTTCCCCAGCTCGGCGAGACGGTCGATCGAGGCCCGGCCGACCTGGAACTGGGCGATGGAGGTGAACAGCGTCAGCAGCGGGGCCACCAGATAGAACAGATAGAGGATGAACGCGGTCAGGTCGGCGGCGCTCATCTGGCCCGTCGCGCTGCGGGCCGCGCCCAGGGCGATGACGACGGTCAGGGCGAGCTGCGTGCCGATGCTCATCGTGGGGTCGAGCAGCGACGACAGGACCGTCACCTTGATCCCCGACTTGCGGGCCTGCTTGGCGATGTCCGCGATGCCCTCCGCCTCGCGGGTCTCGGCGCGGGACGCCTTCACGGTGGGCATCGCGCCGAGCACCCGCATCAGCGCGGAGCCGAAGTTGCCGGTGTCGGTCTGGTTGGTGATCGACACCTTCCGTACGCCGCGCGCCAGCCACAGCGAGATGACGCTGGTGACGCCGAGACAGCCCAGGGTGGCCAGCAGCAGGACCTCGTCCACCCAGGCCATCAGCGCGATACCGCCGACGACCAGGAACCCGTTCTGGATGATGCTGTCGATCGCGTGCGTCATCGTGGTCCGGGCGAGGAGCGTGTCGCTGACCATCCGGGCGAACACATCGCCCTGCTTCCAGCCGCTGTACGCCCGGAACCGGGACCGCAGCAGCCGGGAGGCGAGGCTGCTGCGGATGTCGTAGACGATGTTCTCCCCGGCCAGCCCGATGACGTACGAGTGGAGGGCGCCGAGGACGGCGTCGGCGAGGAACAGGGCCGCGGCGATCATGATGGGCTCGGTCACCGGCTGCCCCTGCTCGACGGTGGCGACCAGCGCGCCGATGACCGCGGGCTGCGCCAGGGAGGCGGCGGCGCCCAACAGGCCCAGCAGGATGCCGAGTCCGATCAGCCCGCGATGCCGGCCGAGCGCCCGCCACGGCTTGGCCCCCTTGCCCCACAGCAGATGCAGATGGAGCTGCGGGACCGCCCGGTGGACGGCCCGCGGCCTGGCCGGGGGCCGCGTGCCGAGGGGGCTCACTCGGAGTCACTCCCGTCGTGCTTGCGCTCGCGCACCACCTGGACGTAGAGCAGGGCCGCCTTGATGAAGCCGATTCCGACCAGGGCGAGGCCGCTGATGAAGAAGGGATTGTCGAGGCTCATGGTCAGGCCCTCACTTCGGTCTTGGCCGAGGCGGCCGGAGCGGAGGGGGTGAGCGGGGTCCTCGGCGCGTAGGGGTCGAGCGGGATGAACGGGGAGACGAACATGAGCCGGGGGTCCTGGCGCATGTCGTAGCCGGTGCCGGAGGCCAGTGCGAACTGGAAGCCCCGGATGTCGTCGGCCGGTGTCTCCTCGGCCGCGATACGGGTGCGGACATGCTCGGTGATCAGCCGGCAGCCGGGGGTGCTGGTGGCTGCGGCGAAGCCCTGCTCCAGACGCGGCAGGATCTCCTGACAGGCGTCGAAGACGGCCTTGTCGGCGCGGCGGGTCGGGAACCACACCAGGTGCATCGGCTTGCGGTCGACGATGCCGCTGGCGTCGCGCCAGGTGGACGCCGAACCGTCGCCGCTCACCGTGCGGTACAGGAAGTGGTAGTCGAACATGGCCGGGTGCGGGGCGAAGAACCGCCAGTTCGGCAGGAGCGAGAAGTGGTCCCGGGACCGGACCCGGCTGAAGTCGTGGTGGGGGTGCTGGCCGGCGAGGGTGAGCAGGAGCATCGCGGCTCCGGCGATCCGCCAGGGGGCGCCCTCGCCGGTGAGGGCCTTCTTCAGGTACGTACGGGTCAGCGACCTCATCGCGCGCTCTCCTTCCGCGTGGCGGGACGGGTGGGGCGGCCGGCGGAAGCGGAGGAGGAGTCCGAAGCGGCGCTACGGCCTGCGGGGGAGTGGTGGTCGAGGCCGTCGAAGAACGCGAGGATGCGGTCCGTGACCTGGTTCGCGTGGCGGCTGTTGATCAGCATGCTCTCGTGGGTGGCGCCCTCGATGACCACGGTCTCGGCGGGCGCGCCGACATGGGCCTCGGCGAGTTCCCTGTGCAGCAGCAGTTGTTCGGGGCTGCGGTCCACGGTCCGCTGGGCGGAGACCACCAGCGCGGGGACGCCCTCGATGCGGGCGAGGGCACCGGTGAACGAGCCGAAGTCCTCGCGGATCCCCTTCCATTCGCGGCGCGCGGCCTCCCACATCCGGGCGTCCGCGTACTGCGCGAACACCTTCTTCCGGTAGGCGTACGGCAGTTCGCTGATCCACACCGGGCGGGTGAGGAGCAGACCCGAGCCGAGCCGCAGCGCCCGGCTGACGGAGGCGAAGTTGCCCGACAGGCCCCGCTCGATCGTGCCCAGCCCGCTGGTGAACTGGCCGGGGTGGGAGGAGTCGAGGTAGACGATGCCCTGGAGCCGGTCGCCCAGCTGCCGGGCGGCACGGCGGGCGAGTTCGCCGCCGATGGAGTGGCCGACGAGGATCACCTTGCGGTGCGGGGCGACGGCGCCGTTGACGAGGTCGACGAGGTCATGGACGGACTCCGACAGCCGGAACGCGGTGGTGGCCCGGCGTCGGCTGCCGGCGTAACCGGCGCGGGCGTAGGTGACGACCCCGTACCGGGTCTCGTGGCACAGGCGTTCGGCGATCCACGCGTAGTGCTCGCTGGTCGAGAGCAGTCCGCTGGCCAGCACGATCACCGGCCGGTCGGGTTGTCCCGGTGAGTACTCCTCGTACTGGAGTTGGTTGCCGTGCCGGGTGGTCAGGGTGCGGGAGGTGTGCCAGCCCTCGGTGGTGCGCAGCCGGCGGCGTACGGCGGTGACGGCGGCCGCGGCGGCGCCGCCCGCGAGCGCGACGGCGGCGACGGTCCGGGCCCGGTCGTCGCGGGCGGCGCCGATCGGGTGGGAGCGCGGGGTGCTGGTGTAGGCGACGAGGGGGTGGAAGGCGGGGAAGGCGGGGACGAACCGGCTGAGGCCCATGAAGTAGCCGTTGGCCACATGGAACGCGGCGGCACTCGTGATCATGGAGCGGGTCAGCTTGCCGCCCCGGGCGTAGACCAGCGGGAAGAGGCACTCCAGGGCCAGCACGCTGTGGGTGAGCACCTTGGCGGTCTTCGGGTGTTCCACGGTCCAGCGGTGCATGCCCTCGTGCCCGTAGGTGCGGGTGCGCATCACGCCGCCGAGCGCGGTGGCGTCCCGCCAGGGCTTGCCGAACAGCTTGACCCAGCCGGATATCGCGTAGGCCATGTTGGCCTGCAGCGCGGCGTACCAGAGCAGCGCGTCCTTGGCGGCCGGGGAGGGCACCACCCGGGCGGCGCCGGTGGCCAGTTGCACCAGGGTGGCGACCTGGTCGGAGCCGTCGCCGCCGTAGTGGTGGCGGGGGGAGAGCACCGCGGACGAGGCACCGAGGAAGAGGCTGCCGGCGCCCCGCCAGCGGGAGTCGCCGGGCAGCAGCATGGCGAGGGCCACGGCGGAGCGGGCGACGTGCAGGGCGGTCGTGGTCCGCACTCCGCTGACCCCGTCGACCAGACGGCGCGTCAGGGGGCCGGCCCCGGCCAGGTTCTGCCGGGCGACCTCCCAGTCGTTCATTCCGCCCTTCTCGATGTCCTTGCGCTGGCTCAGATACTCCAGGGAGGACTGCAGGCTGGACACCGCGGCCAGTCGCTCGGAGATGCCGAGGGCACGGTCCCTGCCGACCGGAGCCGGTCCGAAGACCGCAGAGGTGATCCGCCCCGGAATGACGGGAGGGATTTTTCCGCTGAATTTCACGGGCTCCTCTTTCGTGGTAGCCTCTGGTTGCGATTTTTCTGCCTCAAGGTTCTTTGCCTCAAGGCACACTGCCGGGCCAGAACACACCTCTGGCCCGGCAGTTCTCATGTGCTGCGTCGATCGGTCAAGCGGATCAGACGGCGCCGCCGACGGCCGCGGCCTGCGCGTTCGCGGCGTTGGCGACGGCCTGGTTGGCGTCCACCGCCGCGTTGTTCGCCTCCACCGCGCTCGCGGCGCCGACCACCTGGGCGACACCGCCGGCGGCCTGAGCCAGGTCCGCCAGACCGCCCAGCGCGTTCAGGGCGTTGGCGCCGCTGACCCGGCCGATGCGCGGGGTACCGAGGGTCGGACGAGCGGACGCGAGGATGACACCCTCCACGGGGAGGTCCAGACGGTCCATCGCCTTCGCAATGCTGCTCATTCGCTTTTCCCTTTCGTTTCGAGGGCTTCGGAGAACCTTTTTTCCGTGCCCTTCGAGAAAGAACATTACGGGGGCCCTCAGGGGCTTCACATCCAGAAAATTGACGAATTCCGGAGTGACGGGCTTCACATGGTTCCGGTGAACGCCGGGCGGCACGCAGAAAGGCCCGGACCGTGCGGTCCGGGCCTTTCTGGAACTCTCTGGAAAGAGAAATCAGCGACGAATCCGGCGCAATGCCGACGCCGCCGCGTTCGCCCCGCACATACCGTGGGCGCCGGCTCCCGGCGGGGTCGCCGCCGAGCAGATGTACCTGCCCGGTACGCCCGTGCTGTAGGGGTCGAGCGCGGCACGCGGGCGCAGGACGAGCTGGAAGGCGGTGTTCGCGCCGGCGACGATGTCACCGCCGACGTAGTTCGCGTTGTACTCCTCGAAGCCGGCGGGCGGGCGGACGGCCAGGTCCAGGACCCGTTCGCGGAACCCGGGGGCGAAGCGCTCGATCTGTGCGACGACCGCCTCCGTGGCGTCGCCGTCGTAGCCGTGCGGGACGTGCGCGTACGTCCAGACCGGGTGGACGTCGCCCTTCGAGCGCTGGGGGTCGGCCAGATACTGCTGCCCGACGAGGACGAACGGCCGGTCCGGCATACGCCCTCGGTGGATCGCCCGCTCGCCGGCGGCGACCTCCGCGTAGGTGCCGCCGAGGTGGACGGTGCCGGCCCGGCGGGCCGCCTCGTTGGTCCAGGGCACACCACCCTGGACGGCGAAGTCCACCTTGAACGCGCCGGGACCGTACCGGTAGCGGCGGTAGGCGCGGGCCACCCGCCCCGGCAGCCGGTCGCCGAGGATGTCGGCGACCGCACGCGGGGCGAGGTCGAACATGACCACGTCGGCCGGCGGCAGATCGGCCTCGGACCGCACCCGCACCCCGGTCTCGATCCGGCCGCCGAACTCCGCGAGTTGAGCCGCGAGCGCGTCGGCGATCGCCCGGGAGCCGCCCGCCGCCACCGGCCAGCCGTGCCGGTGACCGGCGGCGATGATCGTCAGACCGATCGCGGCGCTCGCCGGCCGGTCGAACGGGCGGAACGCGTGCGCGGCGACCCCGGCGAACAGGGCGCGGGCCTCTTCGGAACGCCACCGCCGGGCCATCACGGCGGCCGGCAGCAGGGCCCGCGGGCCGAAGGACGCCAGCCGCAGCGGATGGCGCGGCACATGCGCGAGCGGCCTCATCAGATCCTCGGCCAGGGCGTCGTAGCCGTCCGCGAGCGGCCCGAAGACCCGTCGCCATCTGCGGCCGTCGCCGTCACCGAGGCCGTCGGCGGTCTCCCGCACCGACCGGTGCAGGACCCCGGCCGCGCCGGAGTCCAGCGGATGGACGCAGTCGATGTCCGGCAGGTGCCAGGTGAGGCCGTGCCGGCCGAGGTCGAGGCTCCGCAGGAACGGCGAGCCGACGGCCATGGGGTGTGTGGCGGAGCAGTGGTCGTGCAGCAGACCCGGGGTCAGTTCGCTGGTGCGGGTGCCGCCGCCGATGGTGTCGGCGGCCTCCAGCACGGTGACCTCCAGGCCCTCCCGGGCGAGGAACACGGCGGCCGCGAGACCGTTCGGACCGCTGCCCACCACGACGGCCGTACTCATAAGGCTCCTGCGTCTCTCGGGCGGCGAACGGGAAAACGGTGGAACGGGCCCCGGAAAGGGCCCGGTCCGCGCCGATTCACCACTCTGCGGGACGAGGGAAGGCCGTCCCGGCGCCTTGGGACTCCGACATTAGAGGGTGGTCCGTTCCGGCGCGATTCGCAGAATTGCCTAATTCTCGGGCCGGGCCCCCGGCCCTCGCCGAACCGCGGCCGAGCCGTGGTCATCCCGCGTCCCAACTCATATCCGGTTCGGGCTCCGTGTGCGCGTGCGGCTTGGCGTGCCGACCGGACGGCCGACGGGCCGGCGAGGCCGACGAGCCCGGTCCGGCGGATTCCTCGGCGTTTTCGAGCGCGGCCTCCGTGCGGACCGGGAAATGCGCGATGAGCCACCAGCCGCCGTCGTCGGCCGGGCCCGCCGCCAGCGAGCCGCCCACCGCCTCCGCCCGCTCGCGCAGCCCGATCAGGCCGTACCCGCCGCGGCCTCCCGTGGGCCGCGCGACCCGCCGCTCCGGCCCGTCGTTGTACACATCGACCCGCAGCAGGTCGTCGCGGGTGCGATGGACGCGTACCGTCGCCTGTCTGCCCGGCGCGTGCCGCCGTACGTTGGTCAGCGCCTCCTGCACCACGCGATGCACCGCGGAGCCCACCTCGGGTTGCAGAACGCTGTGCCGGGCGGCTCCGGTGATCTCCAGCTGGGCGCTTGAACCGTCGCCCTGGCCGCTGAACGCCGAGACCAGCTTGGTGAGTTCGGCGTACGGCTCCTCGGGCCGCTCGATGACGGTCTGGTCGCCGTCCTCGCGCAGCACCCGGATCAGCCGGCGCATGGAGTCCATGGTCCGCTGCCCGGCCTCGGCGATGTTGGACAGGATGGGGCCGACCTGCTGTGGCGCGCTCTCGTGGATCACGCCGGCGGCGTGTGCCTGCGCGATGATGCCCGTCACATGATGGGCGACGAAGTCATGCAGTTCCCGGGCGAGTTGGATCCGCTCGGCGAGCCGTACGGCGGCGATCGTACGGCGGCGGCGGGCGTCCAGCGTGCGTAGATAGCAGCCCGCCCCGACAGCCCCGCCGACCGCGAACGTCAGCAGGAACGGGTAGGTGAGGGTGACCCCCGTGCCCCCGGTGCGCAGCGGTTCGTCGATGACGCTGGCCCCCATCGCGGCGGCCAGGGCGAGGGCGACGCGGGGCCGGGCCACATTGCGGCAGGTGCGGGCGAGCAGGACCAGCATGCACGCCGTCTCCAGCAGCCCCCACTCGGGCATGGCCCACCCCATCAGGGAGGTGCCCAGCGTCACCGCCGTCGACAGGGCCGCGCACACCCCCGTACGCCACTTGATGCTCAGCCGTGCGTCGGGCACGAGCACCAGCGCGAGGGCGACCGGGCCGGTCACCAGCGGCAGCCAGTCGAGGGGGCCCCGCTGCTGCGACACGATGATGCCCACGTCGAGCAGCCACAGCACGCCCAGGGCCGGGTACAGGGCCTGGTGGCTCAGCCGATGCACGGGTGACCGGGGGCGGCCGCGGTGGTGTGGCTGGGTCGCTCGTGCCGAGAGTGCCGCGAGTGACGAAGGTGTCATGGAAGTGCAGGTTAGGCATGGACATGCTTCGCTGGCAGGTGGTGCGTCGTTCTGTGGGGAGTGACACAGATCGACCATGAGATGTTCATGGAGTCACCGTCAACGCGCGGTGCGGACCGTCCCGTTGGCCCAGGCCCAGGCGGCGACCTCGACGCGGTTGCGGACGCCGAGCTTGTGGTGGATGTGGCCCAGATGCGTCTTCACGGTGGACAGGGACAGACACAGCTCGTCGCTGATCTCCTGGTTGGTGCGGCCCACCGCGACCAGCCGGGCGACGTCCAACTCCCGGCTGCTGAGCGACGATTCGGGTGCACCGGTGCCGTCCGCCGGTGCCGACGCCCGCTCCTCCAACTGCTTCAGCAGCCGGACCGTCACCCCGGGCGAGACCAGCGCGTCACCGCGCGCCGCCGCCCGGACCGCCTCGATCAGCAGCGCGGGCGCGGCGTCCTTCAGCAGGAAACCGCAAGCGCCGTTGCGCAACGCGATGTTGAGGTAGTCGTCCTGGTCGAAGCTGGTGACCACGACGACCTGGGTCGGGTGGGTGGCTCCCGGTCCGGCCAGCAGCCGGGTCACCTCCAGCCCGTCCAGCTTCGGCATCCGGACGTCCACCAGGCACACGTCCGGCCGCAACGCGCGCGCCAACTCCACGCACGCGAGCCCGTCGGGGGCCTCCCCGACCACCTCGATGCCCTCCTGGGCGTCGAGGATGAGTCGGAAACCGGCCCGGACCAGATCCTGATCGTCGGCAATCATCACGCGTGTGGGGGTGCTGCTCACGCGGCCGAGCATG
Source organism: Streptomyces sp. NPDC107538 (assembly GCF_055657445.1). Classification (NCBI taxonomy): domain Bacteria; kingdom Bacillati; phylum Actinomycetota; class Actinomycetes; order Kitasatosporales; family Streptomycetaceae; genus Streptomyces; species Streptomyces sp. NPDC107538. The sequence goes on from NZ_JBVKAY010000001.1 coordinate 780,092, forward strand.
CCATGGATCACGTGGCCGGTCCGGTGGACCGCGGAAGTCGGCCGTCGAACAGCCGTGCCGAATCGGGCGGTTGGCGCGTTCCCGGCGAAAGATCCGCGTCGGGCGGATGGACCGAGGCCGATCGGCCGATGTCTACCGCCGGGTATCGGTCGAACGGTCGATGGCCGGGGCCCGGCTGTCACGGAAGAGTCACAGCGCAGCACACGGACGACACACGGGTCCCCGACCCCCTCCGAACAAGGCAGGCACCCCATGGCAGTGGACAGCTACGGCCGACTCAGCGCCCGGGAACTGGAGATCCTCCTTCTGGCAGCCCACGGTCTGTCGGACGCGGACATGTCCAGGCGGCTGTCGATCTCACCCCGCACGGTGGCCTCCCACATGCGCAGCCTGCGGGAGAAGCTGGCCGCGAAGAACCGCACCCACCTCATCGTGACCGCCCTCCGCGCGGGCATCCTCGCGCTACGGACGGATCTGCTGGACCGGGCGGAGCGGTTCGACCGGCTGGAGGAAACGTTCCGTTTGACGGGGCACAGCGGGGTCCGGGCCCAGCCCGTCGGCGTCGCGTAGCGCTTGGGCGGGTGACCGCGTGGGCGGATGACCGCGTGAGCGGGTGACCGCGTGAGTGTGTGCCCCGGGCCGGGTTCGGTCCGGGGCACTTCACTGTGCGGCGTCGGACGGCAGCTCCAGACACAGCTCGTAGCCGCCGTCCCGCAGATGCCTGGACGTCACGGTTCCGCCGAGGAGTTCGGCGCGCTGGCGCAGGCCGATGAGGCCGTGGTGGGCGCCCGGGAGGGAGAGTGCCGGGCGGCTGGGAGCGGTGTTGGTGACGGTGGCGCGGAGGGTGCCGCCGTGCTGCCGGAGGCGGATGGTGGCGGTGGCGCCGGGGGCGTGCTTGCGGATGTTGGTGAGGGCCTCCTGCACGGTGCGGTAGACCGCGCGCTGGACCGGTGGCGGAAGGTCGGCGGGCAGGTCCGTGCGCAGATCGGTGTCGATGCCGCTGCCGGTGACGAGCCGTTCGAGGTCGGCCAGGGAGGGCTGCGGGGTCAGTTCGGTGGGGCGGCTGCCGGAGGCCCGCAGTATGCCCACCATGTGCCGCAGCTCGTCCAGGGTCTGCACACTCAGCAGCCGTATCGTGGCCGCCGCCTCCTTCGCCTCCGGGTCCCGGCTGCCGACCTGGAGGGCGCCGGCGCGCACGGCGATCAGACTGACCTGGTGGGAGACGGCGTCGTGCATCTCCCGGGCGAGCTGGGCGCGCTCCTTCGCCAGGACACCCTGCGCGACCAGCAGCCGCTCGTGCTCCTTCACCTCGGAGACCTCCACCAGCCGCAGCGACAGCTCCCGGCGGGCCTGGACGAGCTGCCCGAGGAAGAGGGGCGCGGTCGCCTGCGCCACGCTGTACGAGAGCGGGATCAGGCCCTGGCGGTCGTCGAGATCGGTGAACTCCGGTGACGGCCACGACCACCAGGTCAGGTCGCAGACGGCGAACGCCAGCGCGCACACGGCCAGCGGCACCCGGTGGTGGGTGCGCGAGGCGAGCGTGTACAGCGCCACCAGCGTGGCGAACACCGCGTCCGTGAACAGGGCCGTCGGCAGCGTGAGCAGGAAGGCCGGCAGGGGGAGACGGCGACGCGCCAGCAGCGCACAGGCGGCGAGCAGGGCGGCGGCCAGCTCCCCCGGGTGATGGGTGCCCACATCGTGGATCCAGACGTCCAGCAGCGAGGCCGCGACGAGCAGGGCGTCCGTCACCGGTCCGTGCGGGGTGCGGGAGGGCGACCTCACGCGCTCTCCCGCCCGCCGCCGAGCGGGCGCGACGGCCTGAGCAGCCCCGCCCGTTCCGCCAGCAGCGCCGCCTGCACCCGGCTGCCCACCTCCAACTTGGTGAGGAGCGCGCTCACATGGTCCTTCACCGTGCCCGTGCCCAGATGCATCCGCTCGGCGATGTCGGTGTTGGACAGCCCCTCCGTGATCAGGACCAGGACGTCCCGCTCCCGTTCGGTCAGCCGGTCCACGAGCCGTACGGCGGCCGCCCGGGGCCCGTTGTCCAGGTACCCGTCGACCACGGTCCGGGTCACCCCGGACGACAGGACGACCCCGCCCGCCGCCAAAGTCCGTACGAGATACGGCAGTTGCTCCGGATCGGTGTCCTTGAGGAGGAAACCGGCGGCTCCCGAGCGCAGGGCGGCGGCCACGTACTCGTCCATGTCGAAGGTGGTGAGCATGGCCACCACGGGAGGGCGGGGGAGTCTTCTCAGCTCGGCGAGGACGGTCAACCCGTCCACGTCCGGCATGCGGATGTCCAGCAGGACGACCTCGGGGCGCAGTTCCCGTACGGCCTGGACGGCCCGGCCGCCGGGGACCGCCGCCACCACGTCGAGGTCGTCCGCGGAGTTGAGGATGTGCTCGAAGCCCGTACGGATCAGGGCTTCGTCGTCGACCACCAGTACCCGGATCACCCGTGCCCCGCTCGTCGTCGGACCACCACTGGACTTCTTTCGAACCCCTACGACGTCCGAAGTCGCCGCCGGGTTCCCCTTTCTCCCGGTTTACGGTCACCTGGCGGGGGTGACTCCGGCTGACCGGCGGGGACGGTCCAGCCATCCGCCGGATGGTGACGCGCCCCCCGCGCCCCCGACGCTGAAAGCCATGACACCAGACACGTCGTCCGACCTGTCGGCCGAGCCGGCCACCCCGCCCGCCCGCACCCCCGCCCCCACGGCCGCCACCGACGCCGAGAGGCGCGCCAGGCGCGTCACCGGACGGTTGGTCGGCATCGATCTCGCCCGTGGGCTCGCGGTGTTCGGCATGTACGCCGCCCATGTCGGCCCCGACCCGGCGGGCGGCGGGCCGCTGGGCTTCGTGATGGAGCTGGCGCGGGGCCGCTCCTCCGCGCTGTTCGCGCTGCTGGCCGGCTTCACCCTCGTCCTGATCACCGGCCGCCCGCACCCGCGCACCGGCCGCGCCGGACGGCAGGCCGTGGCCCGGATGGTGATCCGCTCCCTCGTCCTGATCGCCCTCGGGCTCGCCCTGACCGCCCTCGACACCGACGTCGACGTGATCCTCGCCTTCTACGGGCTGACCTTCCTCGCCGTCCTCCCGCTGTGCCGGCTGCGGGCCCGCACGCTCGCGCTCCTGGCCGCCGTCGGCGCGCTCGTCATGCCCCAAGTCCTGTACGGGGTACGGCTGTCGATCGAGAACGGCGACTGGGCGGACGCGATCACCGCCGCCGACCCGCTGGCCCGGGTCAGTGACACGGACGGCTTCCTGGAGCTGCTGTTCACCGGTGAATACCCCGTGCTCACCTGGGCGTCGTTCATGCTGGCCGGGATGGCGGTCGCCCGGCTCGACCTCACCCGGAGCGCGAACCGCTCCCAACTCGCGCTGGCGGGCGCCGCGTTGACGGTCTTCGGCTACGGTGGCTCCTGGCTGGCCCTGCGTCTCGTCCCGCACGCGCGGGCCACCGTCGCCGCCGCCGCGGACGGCGACGGCGCGGCCTCGGCCTGGTGGTCCGACACCGTCGGCTACCTCGTCGACGACACCCCGGCGGCCTGGCTCCTGGTGGGCGCGCCGCACAGCCAGACGACGTTCTCCGTCCTCGGCAACACCGGGGTCGCGCTGCTGGTCGTGGTGGGGTGCGTGACGGCCATGGACCGGCTGCCGCGCCTCGCCCGCCTCGCCACCCCCGTGTGCGCCGTCGGGATGACGGCCCTGACCGCGTACGTCCTGCACATCCTCGCCATCCGCGAGTTCGGCATGGAGGAGGAGACCGGGCCCGCGCTCGTCGACCTCGCCGTCTACCTCCTGGTCGCCCTGGTGCTCGCCACCGCCTGGACCCGCTTCTTCCGCCGAGGACCGCTGGAGCATGTGCTGCACGTCTGCACCCGCCCGGCGCGCCTCATCAGGTGACGATCACGCGAACTTCGGCCAATCTGCGGCCACTTCACCATGCCCGCATGGACAGACCCCGTCCGTCTCCGCGCAAGCTTCACTCCGCACCATCTGCATGACCCGACCATCGACACCATCGACGACCCATCAAGGGAGCGCGTGTGAGAACGCCCCGCACTGCTCGAAGAGCCGCCCTCCTCGCCACGGGCACCGCGCTGACCACCGTCCTGGCGGTCTCCCCGGCGGGAGCGGGTACGCCCGTCCTGCCGACGGTGACCGCCACGAGCGAGTCGGCCGCGCTCCACGACGACGAGGCCGGCGGCAACGCCGACGCCGACGACCCGGCGATCTGGCGGAACCCCGCCGACCCGGGCCGCAGCCTCGTCGTCGCCACCGCGAAGGAGGGCGGCCTGCGCGTCTACGACCTGGACGCCCGCCTCGTGCAGACACTGGCCGCGCCGAAGCCGCCCACGGACGACGACGCCCCCGGCCGCTACAACAACGTCGACCTGGTCACCGGTCTGCGCACCTCGGCGGGCCGGGCCGATGTGGCGGTGGTGAGCGACCGGGGCAACGACCGGCTGCGGATCTACCGCATCGATCCCGCCCGCCGCGGCGGACCCCTCACCGACATCACCGACCCGGCCGCCGCGCCCGTGTTCTCCGCCGACCAGGCCGAGATCAACGACCAGCGCACCGCGTACGGCCTCGCCACCTGGACCGACAAGGCCACCGGCCGCACCTACGCCCTGGTCAGCAGGCGCGAGCGCACCCGGCTCGCCCTGCTCGAACTCCTCCCGGCGGCCCACGGCAAGGTCGGCTACCGCACGATCCGCACCCTCGACCTGCCGTCCTCCTTCCGCCTGCCCGACGGCAGCACCTGGAGCCCCTGCGGCGAATCCGGTGAACTCCCGCAGGTCGAGGGCATGGTCGTCGACCCCGCCACCGGCACCCTCTACGCCGGCCAGGAGGACATCGGCATCTGGCGGCTGCGCGCCGACCTCACCGGCAAGCCGGTCCTGGTCGACCGGACCAGGGAGTACGGCGTCCCCGGCACCTATGACGAGGAGACCGAGGAGTGCGCGCCGGGCACCGACCCCGGCTATGGCGGCAAACGGTTGTCGGCCGACGTCGAGGGCCTGACGATCTATCAGGAGCGGGACGGAGACGGCTACTTGCTCGCCTCCAGCCAAGGGGACAACACCTTCGCCCTGTACGACCGGGAGGTGGGCGAGGGCAACGAGTACGAGGGCGGCTTCCGGATCGGTGCCGCCTCGCCGACCCTGGACAGTGTGGAGGAGTGTGACGGCGCGGCCGTCCTCAACGCCCCGCTGGGCCACCGCTATCCGCGCGGTCTGCTCGTCGTCCAGGACGGCCAGGAGACCCCCGGGGCCCCGGACGGCGAGGGCGGCACCCGCACGGGCACCGGCTTCAAGTTCGTCGACCTCGGTGAACTGGTGGACGCCACCGACATGTGAACGCCGACATGTGGCCGACGACAGGTGGGCACCGACAGGTGAGCGCGGTCAGCCCTCGGCCACGCAGAGGGGATCCTCCTCGACGAGCCCGTGCGCCATCCACTGCTCCACGGCGGCGACATGGACCGTCGCCGCCGACACCGCCAGCGCGGCGTCACGGGCGCGCAGCGCGCGGAGGATCTCCTCGTGCTCCCGGTGCGCGTGCTCCACGGACCGCTCGGTGCGGGTGCCCCGGACGATCCGGGCCCGCTGCGTGCGGGTGGAGAGCACCCGCAGCAGCATCGACAGCACCGGGTTGCCGACCGCCTCCACGATCCGCAGATGGAAGGCGATGTCGTGGCCGACGAACTCCTCCACCGTGGCGGCCGCCCGCGACCGCTCCAGGATGGCGCCCAGCTCGTCCAGGTCCCCGGCGGTGAGCAGGGCCGCCGCCGCCCCGGTGGCGTGGGGTTCCAGCAGCCGCCGTACCTGGAGCAGTTGCAGGGCCGTCTGCCCCTGGGAGACGTCCGACGCGAAGGAGAGCGACTCCAGCAGCAGATGCGGCTCCAGACTGGACACATACGTGCCGTCGCCCTGCCGGGTGACCAGGATCCTCATCGCGGTCAGCGCCCGTACCGCCTCCCGCAGCGAACTGCGGGACAGCCCGAGCTGGGCGGCGAGGATCTCCTCCTTGGGAAGGCGGGAGCCCGGCGCCAGCTCACCGGCCACGATCATCGCCTTGATCTTGTCCATCGCCTCGTCCGTGAGTGCCACGAGGTGTCTCCCTCCGCCCGGTCCGCCGGGGTCACTCCTGCTTCTCGCCCGAGGCGAAGCGGGAGATGATCAGGGCGACGATGATGATCGCGCCGTTGAGGAACTGGTTCCACAGCGGTGGCACTCCGGCCAACGTCATGACGTTCACGACGAGTTGGAGCGTCAGCACACCGGTGAGCGCGCCGAACACCGAGCCCTTGCCGCCGTTGAGGCTGACCCCGCCGATGACGGTCGCGGCGAACACCTGGAAGATCCAGCCGCTGCCCTGGGTCGCGGAGATCGAGCCGTAGTGACCGCTGTAGAGGATGCCGGCGAACGCGGCCAGCACACTGCCGAGGATCAGCACCGCCCACACGATCCGGTCCACCCGGACACCGGCCGTGCGGGCCGCCTCCGCGTTGCCGCCGATCGCGTACAGCGCCCGCCCGTGCCGCAGCCAGGCCAGCGCGCTGCCGCCGAGGGCGAACAGCACCACGCAGATCCAGATCGCGGCCGGCACCCCCAGCCACGAGGCCTTCCCCAAGTAGGTGAAGGAGGACGGCAGTTCCACGATGGACTGGCCCTCGGAGAGCGCCACCTGGAGACCGCGCAGCATGGTCAGCATGCCGAGGGTGACGATGAAGCCGTTGAGGCGCAGCTTCAGGATCAGGAACCCGTTGACGGCGCCGATCACCACGCCCACCAGCAGACACAGCGGTACGGCCGTCCACTCGGGCAGCAGCCCGAGGCCGGTGAACCGGGCGCCGCTGGTCGGCAGTACCAGCCAGACCGCGATGACGGGCGCCACGCCGATCGTGGACTCCAGGGACAGGTCCATCCGGCCGCAGATCAGGATGAGCGCGGTGGCCAGCACCAGCAGGCTCAGCTCGGTGGACTGCTGGGCCACACCGATGAGGTTGTCGGCGGTCAGAAAGGCCGGCGAGACGATGAACCCGATCAGGCCCAGCACGAGGATCGCCGGGACCAGGGACAGTTCACGGAAGCGACCGAGGTCGAGCCCGCGGCGGGTGTCTCCGTCGGTCTCCCGCGCCACGTTCGTGGCGGGGTCGGTGACATCAGTGGTGGCGGACATGACTACCTTCCGTGCTCTTCGGGGGTGTCGGAGGCGGGGGTGTCGGACGCGGGGGTGCCGGAGGAAGGAGCGTCGGAGGACAGGGCGTCGGAGGCGGGAGCGTCGGGGACGCCCTCGATGGCGGCGACCAGGTCCTCGTCCCGCCAGCCGCGGTCGAACTCGGCGACCACCCGCCCGTGGAACATCACGGCGACCCGGTCGCACACCCGCAGGTCGTCCAGTTCGTCGGAGACGATCAGCGCGGCCTTCCCGCCGTCGGCGATCTGCCGGATCCGGCGCAGCAGGAACTCCTTGGACTTGACGTCCACGCCGTTGGTCGGGCGGATCGCCACCAGCACATGCGGGTCGGTGGCCAGGGCGCGGGCGACGACGACCTTCTGCTGGTTGCCGCCGGAGAGCGCCGACACAGGGGTGGCGCCGCCCGGGGTCTTGATGTCGAGGTCCCGGATCATGCGCTGGGCGAAGACCCTGGTCCGGGAGGGCAGCACGGTGCCGTACGGGCCGAGCTGGTCGGTGACGGTGAGCGTCGCGTTCTCCGCCACGCTGCGGTTGTTGACCAGCCCTTGCAGATGCCGGTCCTCCGGGACGAGCCCGACACCCACGGCGAGCGCCGAGGGCACACTGCCGCCGCGCACCCGCCGCCCCCGGACCGAGATCGTGCCCTCCTCGACCCGGTGCAGTCCGGCGACGGTCTCGCCCACCCGCACATTGCCGCTGGCCGCCGCCCCGGCGAGGCCGACGACCTCGCCCGCGCGCACCGACAGCGACAGGTCCTCGCAGGCGCCGGGCAGGGTGAGGTGCTCGACCGCCAGCAGCTCGGGGGCGTCGGACCGTACCGGGGGGCGGTTCTCGACGGTCTCCGCCGCCGTGACGGTGGTCTCCCCGGTCATGGCCTCCACCAGCTGCCGGTGGTCGAGTTCGGCGACGGGCGCGGTCAGGATGTGGGCCGCGTCGCGGTAGACGGTGACGGTGGTGCAGAGGTCGTAGACCTCTTGGAGGTGGTGCGAGATGAAGAGGAAAGCGACGCCCTGGCGCTGGAGGTCGCGGAGTTTGTCGAAGAGCCGGTTGATGCCGCGGGCGTCGAGCTTGGCGGTCGGCTCGTCGAGGATGATGAACCGGGCGCCGAAGGACAGCGCCCGCGCGATCTCCACGAACTGCCGCTGCTCGACGGTGAGGTCCCGCGCCCGCGCGTCGGCCTTCACGTCCACGCCGTACCCGGCGAGCAACTCCTCGGCCCGCGCCCGCAGTTGCTTCCAGCGGATGGGCCGCAGCGCGCCGTCGCTCTGCCGGTTGAGGAAGAGGTTCTCGGCGACGGTCAGGTCCTGGATGATCGTGGACTTCTGGTAGACGCAGGCGACCCTGGACCGCCAGGCGTCGATGTCCCCGACGGGTGGCGCCGCCTCGCCGGAGAAGCGCAGGGTGCCGGTGTCGGCGTGCCGCAGCCCGGTCAGGATGGACACCAGGGTCGACTTGCCGGCGCCGTTCCGGCCGACCAGCGCGTGCGACTCGCCCGGCGCGATGGTGATCCGGGCGTCGCGCAGCGCGACGGTGGCCCCGAACCTCTTGCTGATGCCGGTGGCCTCGGCCACCGGGGTGCGACTCCCGGCGGCGGGGAGGCCGCCGCCGTTCGCCGCGGCGGTCGCGGTGTCCGCCATGGTGGATACCGTCCTTCGTGGGGTGGATACGAGGCGTGGGGGATGCGAGGGAGTGCGGTCGGCCGGGGCGGGGTCAGCCGACGTTGTTGCCCCACAGGGTCTTGTCGTCCACGTTCTCCTTGGTCACCAGCGGCGCGGGGAGCTGGTCCTCCAGGCCGTTGGGGATCTCGATGATCGTAGAGTCGTGGTCGGTCTTGCCCGGCTTGAAGGTCTTGCCCTCGGCCGCCGCCTCGGCGTAGTACAGCGCGTACTTGGCGTACAGGTCGGCGGGCTGGGAGACGGTGGCGTCGATCTGGCCCTTGCGGATCGCCTCGAACTCCTGCGGGATGCCGTCGTTGGAGATGATCGAGATGTGGCCCTTCTCCCCGGCGGGCTTCAGCAGGCCCTTCTGCTCCAGCAGGGCCAGGGTCGGCTGCAGGAAGACACCGCCGGCCTGCATGTAGATGCCGTTGAGGTCGGGGTGCTGGGCCAGCAGCGACTGGAGCTTGGCGGAGGCCACGTCGCCCTTCCAGTCGGTGGGCAGCTCGAACACCTTGATGTCCGGGAACTTCGTCTTCATGCACTCCGCGAACGCCTCGGAGCGGTCCCGCCCGTTGATCGAGTCCAGCGCGCCCTGCAACTCGGCGACCTTGCCCTTGCCGCCGAGCTGTTCACCCAGGAACTCGCAGGCCTTGGTGCCGTACGCCCGGTTGTCGGCGCGGACCACCATGTAGACGTCGCCCTTGTCGGGGCGGGTGTCGACGCTGACCACGGGGATCTTCTTCGACGCGAGGGTGTCGAGGGTGGAGGCGATGGCGCCGGTGTCCTGCGGGGCCATGACGACGGCCTTGGCGCCGGTGTTCTGGAACACCTGGACGTTGGCGACGAGCTTGGTGATGTCGTTCTGCGAGTTGCTGAGCGGGAGCGCGTTGATGTCCTCGGACTTGACGTCCTTCTTCAGGTACTCGGCGTAGGAGTTCCAGAAGTCCGAGTCGGAACGCGGCAGGTCGATACCGATGGCGGGCTTGTCACCGCCCGAGCCGGCCGACCCGGAGGAGCTGTCACGGTTGCACGCGGTGAGGAGGGTGAGGGCCGCGAGGGCGCAGGCCGCTGCGGCGGTGGAGCGGGTGCGAGCGAGCTTCATGGCCGGGTTCTCCTTAGCCAGGACAGGGAGGCCGCCCTCCGGTACAGGCATGCGTGAACCGTCGGAGGGGAGGGATAGAGGGTCAACCGGATGAACGAGCAGCGGAGTTGGGGAGGCCACGATCTAGGTGTGGCTCTTGCAGCGATTCCTCCGATGTATCTCGGACGTCGAGGACGTTACGACGGCATTGCCGGGGAAGACAAGGGGGCACTCATCACTAATTCGTCACCCTGGGGAGAAGTGGGCGTCGATCAAATACATCCGAGGAATGCGTTGTCAGGGCGCCGAACTGCCCTTAAAGTCGCGGTGCGCCATTCCTCCGATGAATGACGATGGACGACGACGGCTGATCGATGGCCGACCGATGGCCGACCGATGGCCGACCGATCCCATGGCAAGGGAGCTGCCCAGTGAAACTGCTACGCGTCGGCGCCCCGGGAGAGGAGCGGCCCGCCGTCCGAACCGACGACGGCCGGCTGCTGGACCTGTCCTCCGTGGTCCCCGACATCGACGGCGCCTTCCTCGCCTCCGGGGGAGTCGACCGGGCCCGAGCGGCGGTCGAGGCGGGCGGACTGCCCGAGCTGGACACCGCCGGACTGCGGATCGGCGCCCCCGTCGCCCGCCCCGGCAAGGTCGTCTGCGTAGGGCTGAACTACCGCGACCACGCCGCCGAGACCGGCGCCGCGATCCCGCCCCGCCCGGTCGTCTTCCTGAAGGACCCGGGCACGGTCGTCGGCCCCTACGACGAGGTGCTGATCCCGCGCGGCTCGGCCAAGACCGACTGGGAGGTCGAGCTGGGCGTCGTCGTCGGACGCCGGGCCCGCTACCTGGAGGGACCCGAGGACGCCGCCGAGGTGATCGCCGGCTATGTGGTCAGCCACGACGTCTCCGAGCGGGAGTTCCAGCTGGAGTACTCCTCGCAGTGGGACCTCGGCAAGTCCTGCGAGACCTTCAACCCCATGGGCCCCTGGCTGGTGACCGCCGACGAGACCGGCGACCCGCAGGACCTCGGGCTGCGGCTCAGCGTCAACGGCGTCAAACGCCAGCACGGGCACACCCGCGACATGATCTTCCCGGTCCACGAGATCGTGGCGTACCTCAGCCGGTACATGGTTCTGGAGCCCGGCGACGTGATCAACACCGGTACACCCGCGGGCGTCGCCCTCGGCCTGCCCGGCACCCCCTATCTCCGCCCCGGTGACACCGTCGAGCTAGAGATCGACGGGCTCGGGAGCCAGCGCCAGACCTTCGGCCAAGCGTGAAAGGCACCCCCTTGAGCACCCCCGTGACTGCATCCCCCGCCCGGATCACCGCGGTCGACACCTACGACATCCGGTTCCCCACCTCGCGGGAGCTGGACGGGTCGGACGCCATGAACCCGGACCCCGACTACTCCGCCGCCTATGTCGTGCTGCGCACCGACGCCGGCGACGGGCACGAGGGCCATGGCTTCACCTTCACCATCGGCCGCGGCAACGACGTCCAGGTCGCCGCCATCGGCGCCCTGCGCCCGCACCTCCTCGGCCGCTCGGTCGAGGAGCTGTGCGCCGACCCCGGCTCGGTCAACCGCGACCTGATCGGCGACAGCCAGCTGCGCTGGCTCGGCCCCGAGAAGGGCGTGATGCACATGGCGATCGGCGCCGTCGTCAACGCCGTCTGGGACCTGGCCGCCAAACGCGCCGGACAGCCCCTGTGGCGGCTGCTCGCGCACGCCGACCCCGAGTGGCTGGTCTCCCAGGTCGACTTCCGCTACATCGCCGACGCCCTCACCCCCGACGACGCGCTGGACCTGCTCCGCCGGGGCCGTACCGGGCTCGCCGAGCGCGAGAGCAGGCTGCTGGCGCGCGGCTACCCCGGCTACACCACCTCACCGGGCTGGCTCGGCTACTCCGACGAGAAGCTCACCCGGCTGGCCAAGCAGGCCGTCGCCGACGGCTTCACCCAGATCAAGCTGAAGGTCGGCGCCGACCTCGCCGACGACCTGCGCCGGATGCGCACCGCCCGCGCCGCCGTCGGCGACGGCGTACGCATCGCCATCGACGCCAACCAGCGCTGGAACATCGCCGAGGCCGTCGAATGGACCCGGGCCCTCGCCGACTTCGACCCCTACTGGATCGAGGAACCCACCAGCCCCGACGACATCCTCGGCCACGCCGCCGTCCGCCGGGGCGTCGCCCCCGTGAAGGTCGCCACCGGCGAACACGTCCAGAACCGCATCGTCTTCAAACAGCTCCTCCAGGCCGAGGCCCTCGACGTCCTCCAGATCGACGCGGCCCGCGTCGGCGGCGTCAACGAGAACCTGGCGATCCTGCTGCTCGCCGCGAAGTTCGGCGTCCCCGTCTGCCCGCACGCAGGCGGCGTCGGCCTGTGCGAACTGGTCCAGCATCTGTCGATGTTCGACTACCTGGCCCTCTCCGGCACCACCGACGACCGCGTCATCGAGTACGTCGACCACCTCCACGAGCACTTCACCGACCCCGTGGTGATGCGCGAGGGCCACTACGTCGCCCCGCTGACCCCCGGCTTCTCCGCCACCATGCACCCCGGGTCGCTCGCCGAATACCGTTACCCGGACGGCGCGTTCTGGGCCGCCGACCTCGCCGGACGAGAGGAAGTCGCATGACCGGAACGACAGGTGAACCGACAGGTGAGCTGAACGGCCTCCGCGCGATCGTCACCGGAGGCGCCTCCGGCATCGGGCTCGCCACCGCCCGGCTGCTCGCCGCCCGGGGCGCCGGGGTCGCCGTCCTCGACCTCGACCCCTCCGGCGCCTCGGCCCCGCTGCTCGGCCTCAAGGCCGACGTCTCCGACGACGCCTCCGTACGGGCCGCCGTCGCGGAGGCCGTCGAGCGGCTCGGCGGTCTCGACATCCTTGTCAACAACGCGGGCATCGGCGCCCAGGGCACCGTCGAGGACAACCCCGACCTCCAGTGGCAGCGCGTCCTCGACGTCAACGTCCTCGGCATGGTCCGCACCAGCCGCGCCGCCCTGCCCCATCTGCGGAACTCCTCCCACGCGGCGATCGTCAACACCTGTTCCATCGCCGCCACCGCCGGACTGCCGCAGCGCGCCCTGTACTCGGCAAGCAAGGGTGCGGTCCTCTCGCTGACCCTCGCCATGGCCGCCGACCACGTCCGCGAGGGCGTCCGCGTCAACTGCGTCAACCCCGGCACCGCCGACACCCCCTGGGTCGGCCGGCTCCTCGACGCCGCCGACGACCCCGAGGCCGAGCGCGCCGCCCTCAACGCCCGCCAGCCCATGGGCCGGCTGGTCCACGCCGACGAGGTCGCCGCCGCCATCGTCTACCTGGCGAGCCCCGCCGCCGCCTCCGTCACCGGCACGGCCCTCGCGGTCGACGGCGGAATGCAGGGCCTCCGGCTCCGCCCGGCCGGCTCATGAGGACCAGGGCCCTCGGCCGCACCGAGGTCCGCGTCACCGAACTGGCCTACGGCGCCGCGGGCATCGGCAACCTCTTCCGCCCGGTGTCCGACGAGGAGGCCGCCGCCGCGATCGACGCCGCCTGGGACGCTGGGATCCGCACCTTCGACACGGCGCCCCACTACGGCCTCGGCCTCTCCGAACGCCGCCTCGGCGCCGCGCTCCGGGGCCGGCCCCGGGAGTCGTACACGATCTCCACCAAGGTCGGCCGGCTGCTGGTGCCCGCCGATGGGGACGGCGACGACCTGGCAGACGGCTTCGCGGTCCCGGCGACCCACCGCCGGGTCTGGGACTTCTCCGCCGACGGAGTGCTGCGCTCCCTGGAGGCCAGCCTGGAACGGCTCGGCCTCGACCGCGTGGACACCGTCCTCCTCCACGACCCCGACGACCACGTCGAACAGGCCCTGCGCGAGGCCTACCCGGCCCTGGAGCGGCTGCGCGCCGAGGGCGTCGTGGGAGCCATCGGCGTCGGCATGAACCAGTGCCCCGTACCCGCCCGCTTCCTGCGCGAGACCGACATCGACGTGGTGCTGCTGGCCGGCCGCTACACCCTCCTCGAACAGGAGGGCCTGGACGACCTGCTCCCCGAGGCCGCCGCGCGGGGCCGGAGCGTGCTGATCGGCGGTGCGTTCAACTCCGGGCTGCTGATCGACCCGAAACCCGGCGTCACCTACGACTACGCCCCCGCCCCGAGCCCCGTGCTCGACCGCGCCCTGCGGCTGAAGGCCGTCACCGAACGCCACGGCGTACCGCTGCGCGGCGCCGCCCTGGCGTTCCCCTCCGCGCACCCTGCGGTGGCGTCCGTACTGACCGGTGCCCGCTCCGCCGAGGAGGTGCGCGACGCGGTCGACCTGCTCGGCCACCCGATCCCGCCCGCCCTCTGGGACGACCTGCGCGCCGAGGGGCTGCTGCACCCGAACACCCCCGTCCCGCCGCCCAAGCAGCCTTAGCCGAGGAAACTGTCGTGAAGGAGCCGTCGTGAGGGTCGCCCTGCACACCAAGGTCCGCGCCGACCGCGTCGAGGAGTACGAGGCGGCCCACCGCGAGGTCCCCGAGGAACTGACCACCGCCATCCGCGCCGCCGGGGTGAGCGAGTGGACGATCTGGCGCAGCGGCACCGACCTCTTCCATCTGCTGGAGGTCGAGGACTACGCGGCGATGATCGCGGAGCTGGAGAAGCTGCCGGTCAACATCGCCTGGCAGGCCCGGATGGCCGACCTCCTCGACGTCGTCCACGACTACTCGGCGGACGGCTCCGACGCGGGCCTGCCCGTGGTGTGGGAACTGTGACCGGCACCCCCGTCGGCTCCGGGATCGTCGACGCCCACCACCACGTCTGGGACCTCTCCGTCCGCGACCAGGACTGGATCACCGGCCCCGAACTCGCCCCGCTGCGCCGCGACTTCACCCTCCGCGAGCTGGAACCCGAGGCGCGGGCCGCCGGTGTCACCGCCACGGTCCTGGTGCAGACGATCACCGTGCCCGAGGAGACCCCCGAGTTCCTGGCCCTGGCCGCCGGCAGCGACCTGGTCACCGGGGTCGTCGGCTGGACCGACCTCACCTCGCCCGCCGTCGCCGAGACCCTCGCCGCACTGCGCGAAGGCCCCGGCGGCGAGCACCTGGCGGGCATCCGCCACCAGGTGCAGGGCGAACCCGACCCCCGCTGGCTGGTCCGCCCGGACGTGCTGCGCGGCCTGTCCGCCGTCGCCGACGAGGGACTCGCCTACGACCTCCTCGTCCAGCCCCACCAGCTCCCGGCCGCCGTGGAGGCGGCGGCCCGACTCCCCGAACTCACCTTCGTCCTCGACCACGTGGCGAAGCCGCCCATCGCCTCCGGTGAACTGGAGCCGTGGGCGGGGGAGGTACGGAGGCTGGCCGCGCTGCCGAACACCGTCTGCAAGCTCTCCGGCCTGGTCACGGAGGCGGACTGGAAGACCTGGTCCGTCGCCGACCTCGCCCCGTACGCCGACACCGTGCTGGACGCCTTCGGCCCCGGCCGGCTGATGTTCGGCTCCGACTGGCCCGTCTGCCGACTCGCCGCCGACTACGCCCAAGTCCTCGACGCCGCCCGCTCGTTGACGTCCGGACTGAGCCCGGCCGAACACCACGAGGTCTTCGCGGGCACCGCCACCCGCGTCTACGGTCTGCGGACCTGAGCCGCGGCGGCCAGCTCCTCCGGCGTCCGCGGACCAGCCTCCTCCTCGCCCAACAGCCCCTGTTCCCGCAGGTGTTGAGCGACCGCGATGCCCCAGGGCAGTCGCAGCCCCGCCTGCTCAAGGAGATCCGTTCGGGCGAGCATCGCGGCCACCGGGCCGGTGCGCGCGCCGGACGGGGTGAGCAGCGCCGCGTCGTCGGCCCAGCGCAGGGCGAGGTCGACGTCATGGGTGGCCATCACGACGGTGGTGCCGGACCGGCGCAGGTCGTCCAGGGTGGCGAGCAGCCGCTCCTGCCCGTCCGGGTCGAGTCCGGCGGTCGGCTCGTCCAGGATCAGCACCCGGGGCCGCATCGCGACCGCTCCCGCGATGGCGGTCCGTTTGCGCTGGCCGTAGGAGAGCAGATGGGTGGGCCGGTCGGCGAGCGCGGCGATCCCGAGCGCGCCGAGCGCCTCGTCCACCCGGGCCCGTACCTCGGCGTCGGGCAGCCCGAGGTTCAGCGGCCCGAACGACACGTCCTGCGCGACGGAGGCCGCGAACAGCTGGTCGTCGGGGTCCTGCACGACCAGCTGCACCGTCGTCCGCAGCCGGGTCAGCCCCTTGCGGTCGTACGTCACCGTCCGCCCCTCGACCGCCAACTCGCCACTCCGGGGCCGCAGTCCACCGCTGAGCAGCCGCATGAGCGTCGTCTTGCCACTGCCGTTGCGGCCCAGCAGGGCGAGCGCCCGCCCCTCCAGCACCTCGAAGTCCAGGTCGCTGAGCACGGGCGGCCCGTCCTCGTACGCGAACGACGCGCCCCGCAGGGAGACCAGCACGGGCTCGCTCATGTGCTCGCTCATGTGCTCGCTCATGTCAGCGGCCTTTCCAGGACGAATCCAGTACGAGGGTGAGGGCGGCCACGGCCCCGAGCAGGGCGACGCTGGCCGCCGTGAACCGGGCCGAGACCCGGGCCTCGGGGACCAGGACGCGCAGGGTGCCGTCGTAGCCGCGCCCGGCGAGACCGGTCTGCAGCCGGGCCGCGCGGTCGAAGGCCCGGACGAAGGCGGTGGCGCCGAGACCGGCGAGCGAACGCCAGGTGGCGGCCCGGGTGGTGTGGCCCAGCCGGGCCGCCTGCGCCTCCCGGATCCGGCGCACGGAGTCCAGCAGGAGGAAGCTCATGCGGTACGTCACCAGCGCCACGTCCACGACCGGCGCGGGCACCCCGGCCTTCACCAGCCGGGGCAGCAGGTCCGACATGGGTGTGGTGAACGCGAACAGCAGGACACCGAGGGAGGCGGCCGAGGTGCGCAGCAGCAGCTCCCCGGCGCGGACCGGGCCGCCGTCGGCCAGGGTGACGAACCCGTCGGATCCGCCGACCTGGACGAGCAGCGGCAGCGCGCCGGTCACACAGAAACCCAGCGGCACCCGGTAGGCACGCCACAGCCGGCGGCCGGGCACCCCGGCCGGGCCCAGCAGCACCACGAGCGCGGTCAGCAGGACCAGAGCCGCGCCCGGCCAGGGCGGCAGGGAGATCGCGAGCACCGTGAGGCCGAGCCCGAGCACGGCCTTGTCCACGGGATGGCGGCGGCGCCAGCGACTGCTGTGCGCCGCCGCGTCGATCGGCAGCACGTGGCGTCAGACCCGTCCAGCGGGGGAGTCACCGCTGCCACCGGACGAGCCCTCGTCGCCGGAGACCGACCGCGAGGCCGACCGCGAGGCCGACCGCGAGGCCGTCGCACCGGCCGCGACCGCCTCGGCCTTCGCCGTACCGGTACCGGCCGTGGGGGCGTCCCCGGCGCCGTCGAGCTGCGCCCGCGCCCGCGCCTCGCCCTGACGCCGCCCCCGGTGGATGCCGAAGTAGTACGCGAGGACGCCCGCGCCGATCGCGGCCTGAAGGGCGAACAGCGCCGACTCGATCTCCCCGGACGGCGGCTCGTACAGCGGGGAGAACCACGGCTCGTAGTCCGGCTCGATCTCCGTGATCGCGGTCTCCGCCTCCGCGTCGGCGCCCGCGAACGGCTCCTCCTTGTGGTCGCCGAGGCCGAGGGCCAGCGGCAGCACGGCGAGCGCGGCCACGACGAGCAGCAGCAGGGCGTTGATCTTCGTGTTCCGGCTCATCTTCTTGGCCGTCCTGGTCATCGGGCCACCGCCTCGGTCCCGTTCGCGTCGTCGGTCTCGTTCGCGCGCCCGGCGCGGTCGCGCCCGCCGGTCAGGAGCACGCCGAGCCGGGTCAGTTCGCCCTTGCTCGACTGCACCAGCAGCCGCATCACCAGCACGGTGAGCAGGCCCTCGCTGATCGCCAGCGGGATCTGCGTGACGGCGAAGATGGAGCCGAACTTGCCGAGCGCGCCCAGGAAGCCGCTGCTCGGGTCGGGGAACGCGAGCGCCAACTGCACGCTGGTGACGCAGTAGGTGACCAGGTCGGCGACGAACGCGCCGAAGAACACCGTGACCATCAGCGGCACGCCGAAGCGCCGCAGCAGCCGGTAGATGCCGTACCCCGCCCAGGGGCCGGCGATCGCCATCGAGAAGACGTTGGCGCCGAGCGTGGTCAGCCCGCCGTGCGCGAGCAGCAGCGCCTGGAAGAGCAGGGTGATGGTGCCCAGGACGGCCATGATCGGTGGCCGGAACAGGATGGCGCCGAGGCCGGTGCCGGTGGGGTGGGAGCAACTCCCGGTGACCGACGGCAGCTTCAGCGCGGACAGGACGAAGGTGAAGGCACCCGAGGCACCGAGCAGCAGCGTGCTCTCGGGGTGCTCCTTGACCTCACGGGTGAGTGCCCTGACTCCGTGGACGACGAATGGCG
The DNA here is from genome assembly GCF_055657445.1 of Streptomyces sp. NPDC107538. Classification (NCBI taxonomy): domain Bacteria; kingdom Bacillati; phylum Actinomycetota; class Actinomycetes; order Kitasatosporales; family Streptomycetaceae; genus Streptomyces; species Streptomyces sp. NPDC107538. The sequence continues at coordinate 798,437 of NZ_JBVKAY010000001.1, forward strand.
CGGACGCGACGCCCCAGGCGATCGCGTGCGCCGGAGGAAGGAAACCCTCGGCTATGTGCATGGCTCAGCAGACCCTCTCCAGCACCTCGTGGATGGTTGACGCGCCTTGGCCGGTCTCCTGGCTTACGGGTGACACCGCCCATGCTCCGCCTTCCCGGGTCCGAAGACCCAGTGGCTGTCCGTGAGGACCGGAGCCGGACTTCCCGATCACAGTGGCGAGGGCCGCACCGGCATGACACCGGATTTCCCGTTCACCAAGGCGTGGTGACAGTAGTGCCCGGACAAGGACGCTGACAAGCGGAGACGAGGGGCGCGCGGGCGCCGTGGAACAGCTCACACCACGGCGCACGCCCCACCCTCCCCACGCCGCACACGAGCGCCTGTGCGGCGACGGCAGTTGGCCGGAACCGCTCGCACACCTGGTCGCCCTTGGCCACGGGTCTCGCCCTGCGCTTGAATTCAGCCTTCACGCCTTCACGCCTTCACGCCTTCACGCCTTCACACCGTCGTCACAGGGAGTCCGCAGTGCATCGCCCGACCTTGGTACGCCGTTCGCGCCGTCTCGGCGTTCTCACCGCAGCCGCGCTCGCGGTCGCCGTCGCCACCGCGGGGCCGGCCGCGGCCCACGCGGAGGTCGAGGCGGAGGGCGCCCGCGCCCTCGACCAGAACGTCGACCTCACCTTCTCCGCCGAGTCGGAGTCCGCCTCCGCCGGCATCACCAAGCTGGAAGTGATCCTGCCCAAGGGCCTGGTCCCCGCCGACCTCACCTACAAGGAGGGCCCGGACGGCTGGAAGTTCGCCCCCACCGACCGCGGCTACACGGTGTCCGGCGCCAAGCTCGCGGTCGGGGAGGACGTCGAATACGTCGTCACCGTACGACAGTTGCCCGACACCAAGTCGCTGGTCTTCAAGACCCTCCAGTCGTACAGCGACGGCAAGGTGGACCGCTGGATCGAACTGGAGGAGGAAGCCGAGGGCGACGGCCACGGCCACGGCCACCCGGCACCCCGCCTGGACCTCAAGGCCGCCGCACCCGGCGCGAAGCTCGTGAGCCCCACCCCCTCGACAGACCCCACGACGGCCACGCCCACCCCCTCGGCCGACAAGAGCGCCGACGCCTCCACACCGTCGGCACAGGCCGCGGCGGACAGCACCGACGGCGACGACGGCGGCTCCCTGGCCGTACCCCTCGGCATCGGCGCGGTGGTCCTGCTCGCACTCGGCGGCGGCGCGTGGTGGTTCCGGTCCCGCCGCGGCGGCACCACCACCTGATCAGCCCCGGCCGCACGTCCGCCGCCACCTGAGCAGAAACCCGCAGGTCACATCGCTGGACTGATGTGCGACCCACCGGGGTAGCCCTTACTTGCAATCAATGTGCAACAGCACTTATGGCGCAGCAAGGGTGTGAGGCTCATGACGTCCCGACCGATACGAGGTGCCGCCGTCGCGGCGGCGGTGGCCCTCGGCGTCACCGCGTGCTCCGCGCCCGGCGGTGGCGCCGACGGCGGCGGCCCGGCCGACTCCGTCGTGATCGGGGTGGCGTCCGAGCCGGACACCCTCAGCCCGCTCCTCGGCTACGGCAAGAACGGCAACTCGAAGATCTTCGACGGACTGCTGGCCCGGGACGCCGACCTGGAGCTGAGACCCGCCCTGGCCAAGGCGCTGCCCCGGATCGCCGACGACGGCCGGACGTACACCTACACCCTCCGCGAGGGCGTGGAGTTCAGCGACGGCGAGCCCCTGACCTCCGCCGATGTGGTCTTCACCTACCGGACGGTGCTGGACGCCAAGACCAACAACACCGCCCGCAGCGAACTGGACGCCATCAAGTCGGTGCGGGCGGACGGCGACGACAGGGTCGTTTTCACCCTCGACTACCCCTACGCGCCCTTCGCCGGCCGTACGGTCCTGCCGATCGTCCCGGAGCACATCGCGGGGAAGCAGGACCCCAACACCGGCTCCTTCAACACCGAGCCGGTCGGCACCGGTCCGTACGTCCTGTCCGCCTGGAGCCGGGGCGAGAAACTCACCTTCAAGGCCAACCCGCGCTACTGGGGCGGCGCGCCGGAGGTGGAGAAGTTCACCATGGCGATCGTCGAGGACGACGACGTACGCGCCACCCGGCTGCGCTCCGGCGACCTCGACGGCGCGATCCTGCCACCCAACCTTGCCGCCACTTTCGAGAACGACGGCGGCCGGAAGAGGTACGGCGCCAAGTCCTACGACTATCGCACCGTCACCCTCCCCACCGACAACGAGGTCACCGGCGACCGGGCGATCCGGCAGGCCCTCGACGCGGCTGTGGACCGCGAGGCCATGGTCGACCAGATCCTCGACGGCGCCGGCCGCCCGGCGTACGGGCCGCTGCCCAGCGACGACCCCTGGTTCGCCCGGGGCATCGAACGCCCCCAGGACCTCGCCAAGGCCGCACGTGTCCTGGACGAGGCGGGCTGGCGGACCGGCGCGGACGGCATCCGCGCCAAGGCGGGCACGAAGGCGGCCTTCACCCTGCTCTACCCCTCCGGCGACAAGGTCCGCCAGGACCACGCCCTCGCCTACGCCTCCGACGCCAAGAAGGCCGGCATCGACGTGACGGTGGAGAGCGCCACCTGGGAGGTCATCGAGCCGAGGATGAAGGACACCGCCGTCCTCGCCGGCTTCGGCTCCACCGGCGACCCCGACTTCGGCCTGTACACGATGCTGCACTCCTCCCTCGCCGGGGACGGCTTCAACAACATGGGCCGCTACGCCAACCCGGCCGTGGACGAAGCCCTCGACACCGGCCGCCGCGGCCGGGACGACGCCGCCCGCAAGGCCGCGTACGACACGCTCCAGCGCGAGCTGGTGAAGGACCCCGGCTACACCTTCCTCACCCACATCGACCACGTCTACGTCCTCGCCGACCGCTGGGACGGCCTGACCACCCAGGTCGAGCCGCACGAGCACGGCTTCGCCTCCGGACCGTGGTGGAACATCGAGGACTGGCAGCCGCGGACGTGACCCGACTCCCCTGGGGAGCGATGGCACGACTGACGGGACGCCGGGCCCTGTTCGCCGTCCCCGTCGTCCTCGTCGTCACCTTCGGCGTGTTCGCGATCGCCGCCGCCTCCCCCTTCGACCCCGTCAAGGCGTACGCGGGCACCGCCGCCCTCGGCGCCGACCAGGAGACCCTGGACCGGCTGCGCGCCAACCTCGGCGTGGACCAGCCGTTCGCCGTGCGCTGGTGGCGCTGGCTGACGTCCGCGCTCACGGGCGACCTCGGCGAGTCCGGCGTGCTGCGCCAGCCGGTGGCCCAGGTCATCGGCGAACGCCTCGTCTGGTCGACGCTCCTGTGCGCGGTCGCCTTCGCCGCCGCGGTCCTGCTGGGGACCACGCTGGGCGTGCTCGCCGCCCGCCGCCCGGGAGGATGGCTCGACCGGGCCGTCACCTCCGCCGCGTACGGCCTCGAAGCCGCGCCCGTCTTCTGGGTCGCTCTGCTCGCCGTCTGGCTCTTCGCCCTCCAGCTGGGCGTCCTCCCGGCGGGCGGCCTCACCGACACCGCCGGCGAACAGGTCACGGCCGGCCAGGTCGCACACCACCTCGTCCTGCCCGCCGGGGTGCTCGCCCTCTCCCAACTACCCTGGTTCACCCTGTACGTACGGCAGGGCGTCGGCGACGCGTTGGCCGAGGACCCGGTACGGGGCGCCCGTGCCCGGGGCATCGCCGAACGCACGGTGCTCCTGCACCACGCACTGCGCTCCGGACTGCTGCCGGTCCTCACCCTGATCGGCTCCCGCGTGCCCGAACTCATCACTGGTGCCCTGCTCGTGGAGAGCGTCTTCAGCTGGCCCGGTATCGCGGCGGCCACGGTGGAGGCGGCCACCGCCGTCGACTTCCCGCTGCTCGCCGCGCTCACCACGCTCGCCACGGTCGCCGTCCTCATCGGGAACCTGCTGGCGGACCTCCTGTACGGCCTGATCGACCCGAGAGTGAAGCTGAGTGAACTGTGACGGTGAAGCCCACGATGTCCACGATGTTCATGACTGACAGGGCAGTCGCGGCGCCGCCGCCCGGGTCCGCGTGGCGGTCGCGCGGCCCGAACCGCCGCTCGACGCACACCCTCCGGGTGCGCACCTCCGCCGCACTGGTCGCGGTGACCGTCCTGGCCGTCCTCCTCGTACCGCCGCTGGTCCAACTCGACCAGCAGGCGGTCGACCTGGCCGCCAAGCTGCGACCGCCCTCCTGGGCCCACCCGTTCGGCACCGACGACGTCGGCCGTGACCTGCTCCTGCGCTGTGTCTACGGCCTGCGCGTCTCGTTGCTCGTGGGTCTCGCCGCCGCCCTCACCGCGACCGTGATCGGCACGGCCGTAGGGGCCACCGCCGGGGCGCTCGGCGGCCGGGCCGACCGGCTCGTCATGCGGCTGGTCGACACGGTGTCGTCCGTGCCGCATCTGCTGCTCGGCATCTTCATCGTCGCCCTGTTCCGGCCGGGCGTCTGGCCGGTGGTGGTCTCGGTCGCCCTCACCCACTGGCTGTCGACCGCCCGGATCGTCCGCGCCGAGGTGCTGTCCCTGCGCTCCCGCCCCTACATCGACGCGGCGGTCTCCGGCGGTGCCTCCCGGTGGCGGGTGACCGTACGGCATCTGCTGCCCGGGGTGCTGCCGCAGGCCGCGCTCGCCGCCGTGCTGATGGTGCCGCACGCCATGTGGCACGAGTCCGCCCTGTCCTTCCTCGGACTCGGGCTGCCCACCCACACGGCCAGCCTCGGCACCCTCGTCCAGAGCGCCCGGGGCTCCCTCCTCGCCGGCCAGTGGTGGCCCACCCTCTTCCCCGGCCTCTTCATCATCGTCCCCACCCTCGCCCTCGCCGGCCTCACCGGAGCCTGGCGCGAACGCCTCAACCCCCGCCACCGATCGGAGCTGACACTGTGACCACGGGATCCGAGGCGACGACGGACGGGGCGGATGCGGCGACCGCCGGGGTCCAGGGGACGGGTGCCGAGGGCCAGGGGGCGGCTGCCGGGGGTGATGGGGCGGCTGCCGGGGCTGGTACGAAGGCCGCCCGGCTTGACCGGCTCGACCGCGCCGCCGCTGCCGAGGCGCGGGCCGGCGGAGCGCGAGGGGAGGCCGCCGGAGCCGTCGCGGCCGAGGCGATCGCCCCAGGCCCCGACGCCCAGGCGGCCGGGGTTCGTCGAACCGCCGTGCCGGCCACCGAGTTCGACGCGGGGGCCGGAGGCGGGCGCGCCCCCGGCCCCGAACGCCCCGTCGTCCTGTCCGTGCGCGGGCTCTCCGTGCGGTTCCTGATGCCCGGCGGGCGCCGTGTCGCCGCCGTCTCCGACGCGCGGTTCGACGTCGGGGCCGGGGAGTGTCTGGTGCTGATCGGGGAGAGCGGGTGCGGCAAGTCGGTGCTGGCCTCGGCGCTGCTCGGGCTGTTGCCGGGCAACGCGCAGACCAGGGGCGAGGCCCGGCTCGGTGACCTGGAGCTGCTCGGGGCCGACGAGCGGACGCTCGCCCGGACGGTCCGGGGCCGGCTGATCGGGCTGGTGCCCCAGAGCCCCGCGGCACACCTCACCCCCGTCCGCAGGATCCGCTCGCAGCTGGAGGAGACGGTCGCCGCCCTCACCGGCGTACGCGGGCGCACGGCCGTACGCGAGGCGGCCGAGGCGGCGGCCGAGCGCGCCGCGTTCCCCGCCGACCACCTCGACCGGCATCCGCACGAACTCTCCGGCGGCCTCGCCCAACGCGCCGCCACCGCACTCGCCCTCGTCGGCGACGCGCCCCTGCTGCTCGCCGACGAACCCACCACCGGACTCGACCGCGACCTCGTGGACCGCACGGTCGACGAACTGCGCCGCCACGTCGACACCCGCACGGGCCGCGCCCTGCTGGTCATCACCCACGACCTGGCCGCCGCCGCACGCATCGCCGACCGGGTCGCCGTCATGTACGCGGGCCGCATCGTCGAACTCACCCACGCCACCGCCTTCTTCGGCACCCCCGGCCCCCGCCACCCCTACAGCCGGGGCCTCCTCGACGCCCTCCCCGACCGCGCCTTCACCCCCATCCCGGGTATGCCCCCCGAACTCGGCGACCTCCCGGACGGCTGCGCCTTCGCCGCCCGCTGCGACCGCGCCACCGCCCTCTGCGCCACCCCGCCGCCGACCACGGACGGTCCGGCCTGCCACCACCCGCACGACCCGGCCCCCCTCCCGACCCCGACCCCGCCCGCCCCGGAGGACATCCGTGCTTGACCTGCGTGCCGTCACCGCCGGGTACGACCGGCGCGCCCCCGTCGTACGGGACGTCTCCCTGACCGTCGCCCCCGGCGAGGCCGTCGGACTGCTCGGCCCCAGCGGCTGCGGCAAGTCCACCCTCGCCCGGGTGGCGGCCCTGCTGCACCGCCCCGACGCCGGAACCCTCACCCTCGACGGCACGCCCGTACGGCGATGGCGGCACCGCGCCCCGCGCGGGCAACGCACCGCGTTCGGCGTCGTCTTCCAGCAGCCCCGGCTGTCGGCGGACCCCCGGCTGCGGCTCGCCGACCTCATCGCCGAGCCCCTGCGCGCCACCGGCCGCCGGGCGGAGGCACCGGACCGGGTCACCGAACTGGCGTCCACGGTCGGCCTCACCCCGGACCTGCTGACCCGACGCCCCCACGAGGTCAGCGACGGCCAGCTCCAACGGGCCTGCCTCGCCCGCGCGTTGGTGCTGCGCCCCCGCTGGCTGATCTGCGACGAGATGACCGCCATGCTCGACGCCTCCACGACCGCCGCGCTGGTCGCCGTGGTGGAGGAGTACCGGACGGCCACCGGCGCGGGCCTGCTGGCCGTCGGCCACGACCGCGTCCTCCTCCGCCGCTGGTGCGACCGCACGGTCCACTGGGAGAGCCTGACCTGACGGAAGCCTTGACCGAAGTCCGTACCGAAGCCCTGACCGAAACGTGGCACGAGCTTTACTGCGACCTTCTTGCAGCTACCAAGTCACCGCACAAGGCTGTGGGGGCCGGACCCACCTACGCAAGCGGCACGACGAGTAAGGCACGCGCACCATGACCCCTGCGACCGAGACCGCCCCCTCCACCGCCCCCACCGACCACGGCGGCTTCTCCTGGCGCCGCGTCCGCGCCTCGATGTCACGCAAGGAGTGGGCGAGCCTCGGCGGGATGGCCGGCTTCATCCTGGCGCTGCATGTCATCGGCTGGTTCACGCTGGTCGTGATCGTCGCCCCCGAGCACTACAGCGTCGGCAGCAAGACCTTCGGCATCGGCATGGGCGTCACCGCCTACACCCTGGGCATGCGGCACGCGTTCGACGCCGACCACATCGCCGCCATCGACAACACCACCCGCAAACTCATGGGCGAGGGGCAACGCCCGCTGTCGGTCGGCTTCTGGTTCTCCCTCGGTCACTCCTCGGTCGTCTTCGCCCTCACCTTCCTGCTCACCCTCGGCGTCAAGGCGCTCGCTGGACCGGTCCGCGACGACGACTCCGCCCTGCACGACATCACCGGCTGGGTCGGCACCACCGTCTCCGGCACCTTCCTCTACGTCATCGCGATCATCAACCTGGTGATCATGGTGGGCATCTGGAAGGTGTTCCGCGAGATGCGCTCGGGCACCTTCGACGAGGCCGCCCTGGAGGAGCGGCTGAACAGCCGGGGCTTCATGAACCGCCTCCTCGGACGCCTGATGAGGTCGATCACCAAGCCGTGGCAGATGTTCCCGCTGGGCCTGCTCTTCGGCCTCGGCTTCGACACGGCGACCGAGGTCGCGCTCCTGGTCCTGGCCGGTTCGGGCGCGGCCTCCGGGCTGCCCTGGTACGCGATCCTGTGCCTGCCGGTGCTGTTCGCGGCCGGGATGTCCCTCCTGGACACGATCGACGGCTCGTTCATGAACTTCGCCTACGGCTGGACGTTCTCCAGGCCGGTCCGCAAGGTCTACTACAACCTCACGATCACCGGCCTCTCGGTGGCCGTCGCCCTGCTCATCGGCACGGTCGAACTGCTCGGCCTCGTCGCCGAGAAGGCGCATCTGCACGGCCTGTTCTGGGACTGGGTCGCCGGCCTCGACCTCAACGTCATCGGCTATGTCGTCGTCGGCCTGTTCGTCGTCACCTGGGCGGTCGCGCTGCTGGTGTGGCGGTTCGCCCGGATCGAGGAGAGGTGGACGACGGGCTGAACCCCTGGTCGAGCGTGGCCGGCAGGCGGGGGACCAGCGGGTTCGAGTCGTCCCTGCGCCAGGCGACGGCGACCCGGGTGCGCGGGGAGCCGGGCCCGATCCCGCGGAAGGCGACGCCCTTGAGGCGGATGCGGCGGATGCTCTCCGGGGCCAGGGACACGCCCAGCCCGGCTCCCACCAGGGCGCAGACGGTCTGCCACTCCACGGCGTGCTGCGTCACCCGGGGTGTGAAGCCCGCCGCGACGCACACGCCGGTGATCCGGTCGTACAGCGGCGGGCCGACGGCACGCGGCAGCAGCACGAAGGGGCAGTCCGCCAACTGCCCGACGCGGACGACGCGTTGCGCCGCGAGCGGGTGCGTGGACGGCAGGACGGCCACGAACGGCTCGGTCAGCACGGTCGCGAAGGCGATCTCCGTCTCGTCGGCGGGCGGTTCGCGCAGCAGACCGATGTCGATCGTCCGCTCGCGCAGCGCGGCCAGTTGGGGCGTCGTGGTCATCTCCTGGATGTCCAGCGCCACGGCGGGAAACCGCTCCCGGAAGGTCCGCAGCAGCCCGGGCAGCAGGGTCAGCGCGAGCGAGGCGGCGAAGCCGATCCGCAGCCGGCCTGCCCGGCTGGCGCCGGCGTCCCGGGCCGCGGCGAGGCCGTCCGCGAGTCCGCCGAGGGCCTGCCGGGCGGCGGGCAGGAGTTCCCGGCCCGCCGGGGCGAGGGCGACGGGCCCCGGCCCGCGGCTGAACAGCGGATGGCCGACCTTCTCCTCCAGCCGCCGGATCTGCTGGCTCAACACCCTGCATGTCGCGAAGGTGGAGCGGAGCCACGGGTTCACGCGAGCGCAGGCTTGAACCCCAGCCCCGCCCCCGACCCCGGCACCGCACCCGACCTCGCGCCCGCCCCCGCCCCCGGTACCGGCCTACGAATCGGTCTCGATCCGTGACACCGTCTGGGGCGCTGTTGGTGATCACGCCATCATGAGCCCATGAATCGGCCACTGTCGCGCCTGCACACTCCCGACTGGGTGACGGCCGACGCCTCGACGCTGAACGTGGCCCTCGTCTACCCCATGCAGGGGCCCGCCGGGATCTTCGGCCCGGCCTGCGGGGCGTGCGCGCGGCTGGCCGCCGAGGAGGTCAACAAGGCCGGGGGAGTGCTGGGCAGGGAGCTGCGGCTGATCGAGGTGGACGGCGGGGCCGAGCCGTGGCGGGTCGCGGAGGAGGTGGAGGCCCTCGTCGTCTCGGGCGCGGTGCAGGGCGTCACCGGCTGGCACATCTCCTCGGTCCGGCAGGCGGTGGCGCCGCGCGTCGCCCACCGGGTGCCGTACGTGTACACGGCCCTGTACGAGGGCGGGGAGCGCACCGAGGGCGTCTTCATGACGAGCGAGACGCCCTCCTGGCAACTGCTGCCCGCGATGCGGCTGCTCGCCGAGTCACGCGGGGTGCGCCGCTGGTTCGTCGTCGGCAACAACTACGTATGGCCCCGCCACACCGCACGGGCGGCCCGGGGCTACGCCCGCGCCTGCCGGGGCCGGGTCCGCGGCGAGGCGTATCTGCCGCTCGGCACCGAGGACTTCGAGGCCGTCCTGCGGCGCATCGAGCGGGCCGACGCCGACGGGGTCCTGATGCTCCTGGTCGGCAGCGACGCGGTCCGCTTCAACCGCGCCTTCGCCGCCTCCGGCCTCGACCGGCGGTGCCTCAGACTGAGCACGCTGATGGACGAGAACATGCTGCTGGGCAGCGGCCCCGAGGCCACCCTCGACCTGTACAGCACGGCCGGGTTCTTCGCCTCGCTCGCCGACCAGAACACCCTGGACTTCCACGGCCAGTACGCCGGCCGCTTCGGCCTCCAGGCACCGCTCCCGGGCAGCCTCGGCGAGTCCTGCTACGAGGGTGTCCTGCTGCTCGCCGCCCTCGTCGAGCGGGCCCGCGCCCTGGACGTCACCGCGATCGGGGCGGCCGCCGACACCGTCTCGTACGAGGGACCGCGCGGCCTGCTCGGTCTGGACGGGCGGCATGTGCGCCAGCGCATCTACCTTGCGCAGGCCGACGGCTACGACTTCAACGTCCTCGCCCAGCTGTCCGCTCCGCACGACCTGCGCTGACCCCGCCCCGGCCGTCGGTGCCGCCACCGCTCTCCAGGGTCCGCGCCAGCCGGTCCAGCAGCAGGTGCAGATGCTTGCCGTCCTCGTCGGTCAGCGGCTCCGACTCGGTCCAGTCGACGCGGACTTCACGGGCGAGCAGCTGCCATCGCTCCAGGCCGCGCGGGGTGAGATGGGCGAGGACACGGCGCCGGTCGACGGGGTCGACACGACGGAACACCAGGTTCTGGTCGACGAGTTGGTCGATCAGTTTGGTCAGGCTCGGCGCCGGCAGGAAGGCGTGCGAGGCGAGCGCCGACATGTTGTGCCCCTGTCCGTCGGAGAGCAGGTCGAGGACCCGCCAGGCCTCCACGGAACAGTCGAACTCGTCCAGCACGGACTGGACTCGGCGCACGGACAGACGCTCGGCACGGGTCAGCAGATGGAGCAGTTCCTCGGGCCGCTTCGCCATCGCACTCCTCAACTCGCCTGCACCCGCCCCCGCGACGTGATGCCGGGAGCTTACCTTCGCCGACCCCGCTCCTGACAAAAAACCAGGAGTACATCCTTTCTGTGGGAAGTAACAAATCCTCCGCGGCCTCAGAAAAATACTTCCTGAGGAAACTGTTCTTCAATTGCCCCGAAACGCAAGGGAAACAGTCGCCTCGCAGGCTGTGGTCGCACTTCAGCGACCTAGGAGGTAAGGCATGTCCGGGATCGGCATCAGCAGACGCGGCATCCTCGCGGGCGCGTCGGCGCTCGGTACGACCGCCGCCCTCAGCGCGTGCGGGGCCAAGACCGGCAGCGGCACCTCGTCGAACGCCGGAGCACAGGCGGACACCTCCGGCGACACCGTCAAGGTGGGACTGTTGAACTCGCTCTCCGGCACCATGGCCATCAGCGAGGTCACCGTCCACAACGCGCTGCTGCTCGCGGTGAAGGAGATCAACGCCGCCGGCGGTGTCCTCGGCAAGAAGCTCAAGCCCATCAGCCAGGACGGCGCCTCCGACTGGCCGACCTTCGCGGAGAAGGCGGAGGCCCTGATCACCGACGACAAGGTGGCCGCCACCTTCGGCTGCTGGACCTCCGCCAGCCGCAAGGCCGTCAAACCCGTCTTCGAGCGCTACAAGTCGCTCCTGTTCTACCCCGTCCAGTACGAGGGCCTGGAGCAGTCGCCGTACATCTTCTACATCGGCGCCACCACCAACCAGCAGATCGTGCCCGCCCTCGACTACCTCAAGAAGCAGGGCCTGACCCGGCTGTACCTGGTGGGCAGCGACTACGTCTTCCCGCGCACCGCCAACAAGATCATCAAGGCGTACGCGGAGGCCCAGGGCCTGAAGGTGGTCGGCGAGGATTACGCGCCGCTCGGCTCCACGGAGTTCGGCACCATCGTCAACAAGGTCAAGGACGCGGGCGCGGACGCCGTGTTCAACACCCTCAACGGTGACAGCAACGTGGCCTTCTTCAAGGAGTACAAGTCCGCCGGGCTCACCGCGAAGAGCCTGCCGGTGCTTTCGGTGTCGATCGCCGAGGAGGAGGTCAAGAGCATCGGCACGCAGTACCTGGAGGGCCAGTTGACCGCCTGGAACTACTACGAGACCACACCGGGCGCCGCCAACACCAAGTTCGTGGCCGCCTACCAGGCCGCCTACGGCAAGGACAAGCCGACCAGCGACCCCATGGAGGCCGCGTACATCTCCGTGTACCTCTGGAAGGAGATGGTCGAGAAGGCCGGGTCCTTCGACGTGACCAAGGTGAAGAAGGCGGCGGGCGGCATCGAACTCGACGCCCCCGAGGGCAAGGTCACCGTCGACGGGGCGACCCAGCACGTCTACAAGACGGCCCGCATCGGAAAGATCGGCTCGGACGGCCTGATCGAGGAGATCTGGAACTCCGGCAAGCCGATTGCGCCGGACCCGTATCTGAAGGGGTACGACTGGGCCACCGGTCTGTCGTGAGTCCGCGGACCCGCACCCCTGAAAGCATAAAGCAGCGGGCGCAGCCCGCGCTTTTCAGGGGCGCGGGGAACTGCGCGAGCAACCCCCACCGGACCCGCACCCGCCAACGCACCCCCACCCCCCGACCCGGAGCCGCGTCATGACGGTCATCCTCAATCAATCGTTCACCGGCATCAGCATCGGCGCCGTCCTCCTCCTCATCGCCCTCGGCCTGACCCTCACCTTCGGTCAGATGGGCGTGATCAACATGGCGCACGGCGAGTTCATCATGGCCGGCGCGTACACCACGTACGTCCTGCAGAAGTCCATCAGCGGCGCCGGCACCTCCCTCCTCGTCGCCCTCCCCGCCGCCTTCCTCGTCGCCGGAGCGATGGGCGCGCTGCTCGAATGGCTGCTCATCCGCCGTCTGTACACCAGACCCCTGGACACCCTGCTGGTCACCTGGGGCGTCTCCCTGATGCTCCAGCAGCTGGCCCGGGACATCTTCGGCGCCCCGAACGTGCAGACGGCCGCACCCGACCTCCTCACCGGCAACATCTCGGCCGGCGGCGTCTCCTTCGCCAACAACCGGCTGTTCATCCTCGGCCTCGCCCTGCTCTGCGTCCTCGGCCTCACCCTGATCCTGCGGCTGACCCCGCTGGGCCGCCGTATCCGGGCCGTGGTGCAGAACCGGGACCTCGCCGAGGTGTCCGGTATCGCGACCGAACGCGTGGACCGTACGACCTTCTTCATCGGCTCGGGCCTCGCGGGCGTGGCCGGTGTCGCGCTGACCCTGGTCGGCCCGATCGGTCCGACGATGGGCACCAACTACATCGTCGACGCCTTCCTGGTCGTGGTCGTCGGTGGCGTCGCCCAGCTCAAGGGCAGTGTCATCACGGCCTTCGCGCTCGGCGTCCTGCAGTCGGTCCTCGAATACTCGACGACGGTCAGTGTCGCCAAGGTCGTCGTGCTCGTGGCGATCGTCGCCTTCCTGCAGTGGCGACCCCAGGGCCTGTACACACTGCGCACCCGGAGCCTCGCATGACGACGACAACTCCCGTTCCCGAGAAGACCGTTCCCGACCCGGCGGAGCCCGCACCCTCCCTCCTCGACCGCTTCCGCGTCCCCGGCGCGTTCCTCCTCGGCGCCGTCCTGCTGCTCGGTGTCGCCCCGCTCGCCCTCTCCGACTTCCGGCTCAACCTCCTCGCCAAATACCTGTGTTACGCGATCGTCGCGGTCGGCGTCAGCCTCGCCTGGGGCCGCGGCGGACTGCTCGTCCTCGGCCAGGGTGTCTTCTTCGGTCTCGGCGGCTACGCCATGGCCATGCACCTCAAGCTCGCCGACGCCGCCGACACCGGTCAGACGCTGCCCGACTTCATGCAGCTCTACGGCACCGGCGACACCCTGCCGTGGTGGTGGCAGCCGTTCGCCAATCCGCTGTTCGCCCTCGCCATGACCGTGCTGCTGCCGATGGCGGTCGCCGCGCTGCTCGGCTTCCTCGTCTTCCGCCGCCGGGTCAAGGGCGCCTACTTCGCGATCCTCAGCCAGGCGCTGGCAGCCGCCCTCGCCATCTGGCTGGTCGGCCAGCAGGCCACCACCGGCGGCACCAACGGCCTCACCGACATCCAGGGCTTCTTCGGCTACGACCTCAACGACCCGGTCAACCAGAAGATGGTGTACTTCATCATCGCCGCCGTGCTCCTGCTGCTGATGGCCGCCGCCCGCCAGCTGTTCGTCAGCCGCTACGGCGAACTCCTCGTCGCCGTACGGGACTCCGAGGAGCGCGTCCGGTTCCTCGGCTACGACCCCGCCACCGTCAAGCTCGTCGCGTACGTCGTGGCGGCGGGCATGGCCGGTCTCGCCGGTGCCCTCTTCGTCCCGGCGGTCGGCATCATCTCCCCGGCCCTGATCGGCATCGTCCCCTCCATCGGCTTCGTCATCGGCGCGGCGGTGGGCGGCCGGGCCTCCCTGGTGGGTGCCGTGCTCGGCGCGATCGCGGTCGCCTGGGCGCAGAGCACCCTCTCCGACGCCTTCCCCGCCGCCTGGACCTACCTCCAGGGCCTGCTGTTCGTCCTCGCCGTCGGCTTCCTGCCCGGCGGCCTGGCGTCCCTGGCGGGCGTGGCGCGCCGACGCCGTACCCCCAGGACGATCACCACGGCCCCGGCCCCGACAGGAGGAACGGCATGAGCGGCGAGGGACTGACGATCCGCGATCTCCGGGTGACGTTCGACGGTTTCCACGCCGTCGACGGCGTGGACCTCGACATCCGCCCCGGTGACCTGCGCTTCCTCATCGGCCCGAACGGCGCCGGCAAGACGACCCTCGTGGACGCCGTCACCGGCCTCGTGAAGTCCACCGGATCGGTCCGCTTCGGCGGCGAGGAACTCATCGGCAAGCCGGTGCATCGGATCGCCCGCCTCGGCATCGGCCGGACGTTCCAGACGGCCACCGTCTTCGAGCAACTCACCGTCCTGCAGAACCTCGACATCGCGGCCGGCGCCGGACGCGGCCCGCTGACGCTGCTCCGCCGCCGCAAAGGCGTGCCGGAGGCGGTGACCCGGGCCCTGGAGACCACGGGCCTGACCCACCTGCGCGACCGCCCGGCGGGGGTCCTGGCGCACGGCCAGAAGCAGTGGCTGGAGATCGGCATGCTCCTCGTCCAGGACGTGAAGCTGCTCCTGCTGGACGAGCCGGTGGCCGGGATGAGCCACGACGAACGGGAGGCCACGGGCGAGCTGCTCAGGCGCGTCGCCGAGGACCACACGGTCGTCGTCATCGAGCACGACATGGACTTCATGCGCTCCTTCGCCCGCACCGTCACCGTCCTGCACGCCGGCCAGGTGCTCAGCGAGGGCTCCGTGACCGAGGTCCAGGCCGACGCCAGGGTCCAGGAGGTCTACCTCGGCCGCGCGTCCGAGCCCGCCACCGAGGAGCCCGCCACCGAGGAGCCCGCCGCGACCCCGCCCCCGCCCGTCCCCGTCCCCGCCGCCGAGGAGGCATGACGCCCATGCTGGAGATCGACTCCGTCCGGGCCGGCTACGACCGGACGACCGTGCTGCACGGTGTGACCCTCTCCGTCCCGAAGGACGGCGTCGGTGCCGTCCTCGGCCACAACGGCGCCGGCAAGAGCACCCTGCTGCGCGCCGCCATGGGCCTCATCAGGCCGAAGGGCGGGACCGTGCGGCTGGACGGCGAGGACATCACCCACCTCGCCCCGCACCAGCGGGTGGCCCGGGGCATGGCCTACGTCCCCCAGGGCCAGCAGTCCTTCCCGCACCTCACCACCGCCGAGAACCTGCGACTGGTCGCCGACGGCCGCCCGGACGGCAAGGAGGCGACCGCGGAGGCCCTGGACCTCTTCCCCGTCCTGCGGGAACTGTCCGGCCGCCGGGCCGGTCTCCTCTCCGGCGGCCAGCGCCAGCAACTCGCCCTGGCCCGCGCCCTGATCACCCGCCCCCGGCTCCTCCTCCTCGACGAGCCGACCGAGGGCATCCAGCCCTCCGTCGTCGCCGAGATCGAGGAGACGATCCTCGCCCTGACCCGCCGGGGCGGCCTCTCCGTCCTCCTCGTCGAACAGCACGTCGGCTTCGCCATGCGCGCGGCCGGGCGGTACTACGTGCTGGAGGCGGGCCGGGTCACCTCGTCGGGCGAGGGCGGCACGGGCTCCGAGCAGACGGTCCGCGCGGCGCTCAGCGTGTGATGGTCTGCGCGGCGCTCAGCGTGTGACGAACCGCGGGTGACGAACCGGCGTGCGACGGGCGCGTGATCGGCTCAGTGCCCCCCGGAGTGACGGTGCCGCCAGCCCGTCGGCACCCGCAGGGCGCCCGCCAGATGGGGATGGCCGAGGGGCAGGTCCGTGTGCACATGGGTCACCCGCAGCCGGGCCGCGCGCACCCGGGCCGCGCGCACGTGGCCCGGGTGCGCGTGGGCGGCCGGCGCGGGCGCCGGGCGCGTGCCGGCCGCCGCCCGCGCCGGCCACAGCCGTACGGCCAGCAGTGCCGCGCCCAGGGCGATCGTCCCCAGCGCGAGCACCGCCCAGCCCAGCCCGGCGGCCGCCCCCAGCCACCCGGCGAGCGGATACGTCAGCAGCCAGCAGCCGTGCGAGAGGGAGAACTGCGCGGCGAACGCGGCCGTACGCTCCCCGGGCGGCACCGCGCGACGGATCAGGCGCCCGGTGGGGGTGAGCACCGCCGAGGACGCGGCACCGAACGCGGCCCAGAGCACGAGCAGCGCGGGCAGCCGCCAACTCCCGTCCCGCGCGGCCGTGACGACCCCGAGCCCGGCGAAGACGACGGCCAGGGACAGCGCGCCCGGCAGCATCACCGCCCGGTCCGGCACCTTGTCCAGCACACGCGGCAGTACCAGGGCCACGGCCATCGACCCGGCCCCGTACGCCCCCAGCGCCAGCGCGACGGCGCCCGCCGACAGGCCCAGTACGTCACGGACGTAGACGACGGAGTTGACCGTCACCATGGCCCCGGCCGCCGCGACCGCGAGGTTCAGGGCGAGCAGGGACCGCAGCCCGGGGGCGCCGAGGAACAGACGCGTCCCGGCCGTGGCCCTGGCGTACACACCGCCCGTGCGCGGCACGGATTCGGCGGCCCGCGCGGGCAGGGCGGTCGAGACGACCAGCGCGGCGGAGGCGAGAAAGCCGACGACCGTGCCGCTGAACAACCAGTCGTAGGTCATGACCGACAACAGGGCGGCCGCGAGCGCGGGGGAGAAGAGGCTCTCCAGGTCGTACGCGAGCCGTGACATCGACAGCGCCCGCGTGTAGTCGCGCTCCTCGGGCAGCACCTCGGGGATGACGGCCTGGAACGTGGGCGTGAAGGCGGCCGACGCGGACTGCAGGAGGAACACCAGGACGTACACCTGCCAGACCTCGCCGACGAACGGCAGCGACACGGCGATCCCCGCGCGCACCAGGTCCGCCGACACCATCAGCGCCCGTCGCGGCACCCGGTCGGCGACCGCACCGACGGCCGGCGCGATCACCACGTACGCCACCATCTTGATCGCCAGCGCCGTACCGAGCACGGCTCCGGCGTCGGCCCCCGCGAGATCGTAGGCCAGCAGCCCCAGCGCGACGGTCGCCAGCCCCGTCCCCACGAGTGCCACGACCTGAGCGACAAACAGCCGCCGATAAACACGCTGACGCAGAACGACAAGCATGAGCAGATCATAACTCTCATGTGCGCACCTGCGCACATGAAGGCAGACGGTGCGCACGCCGACGCGCCCCCGAAGGGGCGCGGGGAACTGCGCGACCAGCCACACTCGACCCGCAGCCGAAAGCCGACCCCCTCCGCACCCCCAGCGGAGCGCCTACGCTGGGCACATGCCTGAACGCCATGCCGTCTCACCTGCGTCC
The DNA here is from genome assembly GCF_055657445.1 of Streptomyces sp. NPDC107538. Lineage (NCBI taxonomy): Bacteria > Bacillati > Actinomycetota > Actinomycetes > Kitasatosporales > Streptomycetaceae > Streptomyces > Streptomyces sp. NPDC107538. The sequence continues at coordinate 815,975 of NZ_JBVKAY010000001.1, forward strand.
GGTGCGCATCTGCGTGCCCCCGACAGCGCACGGCTCATCGAGGCGACCGGAGTGTTCGCGATGCTCTCCGACGTCACCCGGCTGCATCTGCTGTGGCTGCTCGCGCAGGGCGAGTCGGACGTCGGCTCCCTGGCCGAGCGCTGCGAGGCGTCCCGCACGGCCGTCAGCCAGCACCTCGCCAAGCTGCGGCTCGCCGGACTCGTGGACACCCGCCGGGAGGGCCGGCACATCTACTACCGCCTCGGCGACGGGCACTTGCGGCGCCTGGTCGTGGAGGCGCTCAGCCACGCGGACCACCGGGTCAGCGGCCAGGCACCGCACGACTGAGGACGGCTCATGACCGCTGACTTCTCGCTCAGACAGCTGGAGTACTTCGTGGCCGTGGCGGACACGGGCTCGATGAGCGCCGCCGCCGTGCGCTGCCATGCCTCCCAGGCCGGTATCTCCACCGCGATCGCCGACCTCGAACGCCGGCTCGGCGTACAACTCCTGGTCCGGCGGCGGGCCAAGGGCGTCTTCCTCACCGAGGCCGGCACCCGGGTCCTGGCCCACGCCCAGGCCGTCCTCGCCCGCGCCGAGGACCTCAAGGCCGACGCCAGGGCCGAGGAGGGGCAGCTCGCCGGCCGTCTGACGATCGGCTGCTACACCACCCTCTCCCCGTTCCTGGTCCCACCCCTCGTCGACGGCTTCACCCGGCTCCACCCCGGCGTCGACCTGCGCTTCGTCGACGGCTCCCAGGAGGAGATCCGGCAGGCCCTCCTGGACGGCGCCTGCGATCTGGGCCTGCTGTACGAGACCGGCGCCGAGACGGGCCTGACGTGCGCCACCGTGCGGGCCAACAGGCCGTACGTGATCCTCCCGCCGGGCCACCCCCTGGCCGGGCGGGACGCCGTCTCCCTGACCGAACTCGCCGACGAGCCCCTGATCCTCTACGCGGCGCCGCCCGCCCCGGCCAACGCCGACCGCTGGATGCACGGCGTCGGCGTCAAACCGAACATCCGCTACCGCACCTCCTCCATCGAGGCCGTCCGCGGCCTGGTCGCCCGGGGCCTCGGCTACTCCCTGCTGATCCAGCGCTGGCCGACCGACACCAGCTTCGAGGGCCTGCCCCTGGCGTCGGTACCCATCAGCGACCCGCTGGAGGAGGTCAGGGTCGTGATCGCCCACGCCGCGAGCGTCACTCCCACCCGCAGAGCCCGCGCCTTCGCCCAGTACGCCCGCAAGACCCTGCACACGACGGCGACCGCGTGAGGCCGGACCGCCCCGGCCCGGGACGGGTGCTCGCCGTGGTGGCGGTGCTGACGGCGGGGCTGCTGTTCTTCCCCGGCGCGGTCCCCAACTGGGTGGGCCGCGCGGGCAGTCTGCTGGAGGCCTTCCTGCCCTGGCTCGGCCTGGTCGTCGTGGCCTTGCTCGGCCTGGGCCTGCTGTACCGTTCGGCCGTCGCGCTGCTGGCCCTCCTGCTGCCGGTGGCGGCCTGGACGTACACCTTCGGCGGGCTGCTGCTGCCCGGCGCTGGGCCCGGCGCGCGCGATCTGGTCGTGGTGCAGCACAACGTCGGCGACGAGAACACCGACCCGGCGGGCACGGCCCGTGCCCTCGCGGACGCGGGCCCCGACCTCATCGCGCTGGAGGAACTGGTGCCCACGGCGCTCCCGGTCTACGAGAGGGCCCTCGCCCCGGACTACCCGCACCACGCGGTCCGGGGCACCGTCGGCCTCTGGTCGAAGCACCCCCTCACCGAGGCGCGGCTGCTGGACATCAAGCCGCGGGGCATCGTGGAGGAGTGGAATCGCGGGCTGCGCGCGGTGGTCCGCACCCCGCACGGCGACATCGCCGCGTACGTCGCCCATCTGCCCTCCGTCCGCGTGGGGTTGGGCGGACTCGCCTCCCAGCGGCGTGACGAGAGCGCCGCGCTGCTGGGCCGGGCCGTCGCCGCCGAGAGCCGCGACCCCGTGATCCTGCTCGGCGACCTCAACGGCACGGTCGACGACCGCGGGCTGGCGCCCCTGACCGCACGGCTGAACACGGCCGAGCGGGGCTTCGCCTTCAGCTATCCCGCCGGCTTCCCGCTCACCCGGATCGACCAGGTCATGGCCCGCTCGGCGACCGTCACCGACATCCGCACCCTCCCCGCGACCGGCAGCGACCATCTGCCGGTCGCCGCCCGGATCGTCCTGGGCCGGACCTGAGCGCTCTCAGACCGGTCCGATGGACTCCAGCGTCGGTACGACCTCCTCGATCGAGCCGTCCGCCGCGAACACCAGCCGGTCCAGGGTGGATTCGCGGTGCGTGCCGTCGCCGCGCGGAGTACCGGGGCCGGGGATGGCGAACCGGTGGTAGCAGATGAACCAGTCGTCGGTGCCGGGGACGTTGACGACCGTGTGGTGGCCGGTGGCGAGGATCCCGTACTCCGGGCGCTTTCGCAGGATCACCCCCTTCTTGGTCCACGGGCCCAGCGGGGAGGGGCCGGTGGCATAGGCGACGCGGTAGTCCTCGCTGCGGGTGTCGTCCTCCGACCACATGAAGTAGTAGACGCCCCGCCGTTTGATGACGAAGGCGCCCTCCCGGAAGCCGTCCGGGGTGAACCGCCGTACCAGCGCCGGATCGAAGGACACCATGTCCTCGCCGAGCGGCACCCCGTACGCCTCGCAGTTGCCCCAGTAGAGGTACGCCGTGCCGTCGTCGTCCTGGAAGACGGCCGGGTCGATCATCTGGCCCTCGTAGTCGTCGCGCCCGATGAGCGGCCGGTCCAGGGCGTCCCGGAACGGGCCGGTCGGGCTGTCCGCGACGGCCACCCCGATCTGCTGGTTCGCGCAGAAGTAGAAGTAGTACGACCCGTCGCGCTCCCCGGCGGCCGGCGCCCAGGCGTAGCGGTCCGCCCAGCTCACGTCCGACTCCAGGTCGAGGGCGACCCCGTGGTCCTGCCAGGTGACCAGGTCGTCGGAGGAGTACACCTGGAACCGGGTGCCGCCCCAGCCCTCGAAGCCGTCCGTCGTCGGGTAGAGGTAGTAACGGCCGTGGAACTCCTGGATGTTGGGGTCGGCGTGCAGCCCCGGCAGGAGGGGGCTGCGCATGGGAACGGCCTCGACCGTCCAGGTGCGGGCGGTCCCGTCGGCGGTGGTGACGGTGTACCGCCGCGGGGCGCGGAAGTCGCGCGGGGTGCCGGACGGCGGTTCGATCCGGGCATCCGCCGACAGGTCGAACTCCGGGGCGAGACCGTCGAGTTCGATGCCCGGGTGCAGGGGCAGGACGACCTTGGAGGCGGCGTCGTCGACGAGTGCGTACGCCTTCAGTCCGTCCGCCGGGACGGTGGCGTCGACCACGGACGCCTTCGGCGCCCACGCGGCGAGCAGCCGGTCGTACTCGGCGCGCGTCACCGGCAGCACCGCGCCGTGCCGGGCGCCCGGCGGCAGCGCGTGCTCCTCGCACGGCGTCCACGTGCCGGAGTCCGGATCGGCGGTCTCGAAGGGGACGTAGCCGCGTCCGCTGAACTCGTCGATGAACAGGTACCACTTGTGGTCGTCGGCGTTGGACCGGAAGACGATCGGCCCCTCACCCTGCTCGATCGCCCCCTGCCCGATCCGGTCGGCCACGAAGGTGTACGCGGGGGCGCGCAGCCCGGTCGACTTCTCGGCGGTGAGGAACTTTCCGCCGGGGGCGGCGGGGGAGTTGGCCCGCTCGTCCTTGGTGAAGCGGTAGTAGGTGCCGTCGTGCCGGACGACGGTCGAGTCGATGACCGAGTGGCCGGGGTCGTTCCAGACCTGGGGCTCGCTGAAGACGCGGAAGTCCTGGGTGGTCGCGGACAGCATGCGGTTGTGGGTGTCGGCGGTGTGGTCCGGGTCGTCCTCCGCGTACAGCTTCGACGCCCAGAAGACGACGTACGCGCCGAGGTCGGGGTCGTGACAGGCCTCGGGGGCCCAGACGTTCCCGGCGGTGCCGGGGGCGACGCGCACCAGGCGGCGGTCGGTCCAGTGCACCAGGTCGGTGCTCTCCCAGACCATGAGGGAGGTGCTGCCGGTGCGCTGCACCCGGTCCCAGTCGCCGTCCGGTTCGCCGTGCATCCTGAGGTCGGTGGCGATCAGGAAGAACCGGTCGCCCTCCGGGGCGCGGACGAGGAACGGATCACGCAGTCCGCGCGTGCCGAGGTCCGAGGTGAGCACCGGCGCACCGCCGTTCAGCTCACGCCAGCGCAACGGGTCGTCGCCCCGGCTGAGCGCGAACCTGATCTGCTCGCCGTCCGGGCTGCCCTCGCCGGTGAAGTAGACGAAGACGTATCCGGCGTACTCCTGCAAGCCGACCTCCAGGGCTCCAGCACTGCGACCTTTTGACGCTTCCTGTTGGAAACTCGTCGAGAAGTGTTGCTATCTGCGGCGAGTGGCGTCAAGGGTCACTTGCTGGGACTCCCCGGTCGGTTCATACGGCGGTTCCCTCGACGATCTCGACGGTGAGGCGGCCGAGGCCGGTGATCTCGCCCTCCAGCAGGTCGCCGACCTTCATCCACCGCCCGGTGCCGAGGCCGACACCGGCCGGGGTGCCGGTGGAGACCACGTCTCCCGGCTCCAGCGTCAGATGCTCGGTGATCTTCACCAACTGCTCGGGAATGGACCAGATCATGTCCCGGGTGTTGGCGTCCTGCCGGGGCTCGCCGTTGAGCCAGAACCGCAGGCGCAGGTCGTTCTCGTCGACGTACCGGGCCGGGACGATCGCCGGTCCGAGCGGGCAGCTGTCGTCGAAGGCCTTGCCGCCGAACAGGTCGAACTTCACCAGGTGTCGGGGATGCCGCTGCCAGTCCCGGGCGGAGAGGTCGATCGCGATCGTGTATCCGGCCACATGCTCCATCGCGTTCTCCAGCGTCAGCCGACGCCCCCGCCTGCCGATGACGACGGCGAGTTCGAGCTCGTAGTCGAACTTCTCCGTCTGCTCGGGGTAGCGCACGGTCTTCCCCGGCCCCACCAGCGAGGTGGTCGGCGGCTTGAAGAAGAACAGGGGGATCTTCTTGTCCTTCTCCCAGTCGGTGTGACCGCCGTCCTTCTCCATGTGGTCGTAGTAGTTGGCGCCGGTCATCACGACCTTGCGGGGGAACTGGAGAGGCGTGAGGACGTCCTCCGGCGCGGCCGGGGCGGGCAGCGGCGCGGTGGTGTCCGTGCCGTCGGCGAGCCGCTCGGCCGCCTCGACGAGGATCGGCTCGGTCCGCTCCCAGTGGTCGAAGACGTTCATCAGGCCGCGTACCGGCTCCGGGTGCAGTGCCTCGGGGGCGACGTCCGCCAGCGCCCAGTGACGGCCGTCGAGGGACAGCACGGGCGTGGGCCTGCCGTCGACGCGCAGGGTGGCCAGGGAAAAGGTCATGGGAAGGATCTCCGTCGTTCGAGCGGGGTACGGCATCGCGGGTGGGACGGTGGCTACGCGCGCCCGGTGAGCGCCGTCAGCATCCGGGGGCCGCCCTGCACGGCCGTGCGCCGCATGTGGTGGAGGACGCCGCGCATCCCGCCCATCTCCTCACCGCCCCCGGCCCGGCCGGGGCCGCCGTGGATCAGCGCGGGCAGCGGCGCGCCGTGGCCGGTGGACGACTTCGCGGACTCGGCGTCCAGGACGAGGACCCGGCCGTGCCAGGGGGCGAGCCCGACGACCGTACGGCGGGCGAAGTCCGCGTCCCCGGTGACCACGGACGCGGCGAGGCTGCCCCGACCCCGGGCGGCGAGGAAGACGGCATGGTCCGGCGAGGTGTACGGGATGAGCGTGCTGACCGGGCCGAACGCCTCCACCTCGTGCGGGGCGGTGGCCCCGGGGTCGTCGCAGCGCAGCAGCAGGGGCGTGAGGAACGCACCGCGCTCGCCGTCGGCCCCGGTGAACTCCCTGCGGTCCGGGTCGCCCGAGACCAGCCGTGCCGAGTCCAGCAGCGTCTTCACACAGCGCCGTACCTCCTCGCGCTGCCCGAGGCTCGCCAGCGCGCCCATGCGCACGGCAGGGTCGGCCGGGTCGCCCACGACCACCCCGGCCAGTCGGGCGGCGGCGGCCTCGCTCACCGCGTCCATCAGCTCGGCCGGTACGAGGGCGCGGCGGATCGCGGTGCACTTCTGCCCGGCCTTCACCGTCATCTCGGTCACCAACTGATCGACGTACAGGTCGAATTCGGGGGTGCCGGGGGTGGCGTCGGGGCCGAGGACCGAGCAGTTGACCGAGTCGGCCTCGGCGTTGAAGCGCACGGCCTGCCGGACGACCGCCGGGTGCGTCCGCAGCCGCTCCGCCGTGGCCGCCGAGCCGGTGAACGACACCAGGTCCTGTTCGGTGACATGGTCGAGCAGATCGCCCGCTCCGCCGCACACGAACTGCAGACTGCCCGGCGGCAACAGGCCCGACTCCACGACGAGTTCGACCAGCCGGCTGGTGAGCTGGGCGGTCTGGGTCGCGGGCTTGACGAGGCTCGGCACACCGGCCAGCACCGCCGGGGCGAGCTTCTCCAGGGGCGCCCAGACGGGGAAGTTGTACGCGTTGATCTGGACGGCCGCGCCCCGCAGGGGAGTGGCGATGTGCCCGCCGAGGAAGGTCCCGTCCCGGCTCAGACTCTCGCGCTCACCCTCGACGTACACCAACCCCTCGTCGCCGCCCGGCAGTTCACGCTCGCCCAGGGCCGCGTAGTACTGGACGACCCGGAGTCCGCCGTCGATGTCGTACTTCGAGTCGAAGAGTGTGGCACCCGTGGTGGCGGACAGCGCGTACAACTCCTCGCGGTGGCCCCGCAGATGGGCCGCCAGGTCGGCGAGGAGCCGGGCACGCCGGTGGAAGGAGAGGGCGCGCAGTGCGGGGCCGCCGACCGTGCGGGCGTGGTGGAGCGCGGCGGCCATGTCGACGCCGGCCGAGGAGACATGGGCGACCACCTCGCCGGTGACGGCGTGGTGGACGGGTGTCCCCGCCTCGGTGGGGGTGTGCCACCGGTCCTGTACGTAGCTGCGCAGCGCGCTCATGCCTCGGTCCCGTCCGTCGCAGGTGTCCGGACGGCCGCGACCGTGCCGGCGTATCCGTCGTCGCCGTCCGCGACGGCGTGGTGGCCCCAGATGTCGGCCGTGTAGACGCGGCTCACCCAGGTCGCGTCGTCGACCCGGCGGCCCTCGGCGCCCACCTCGATGCCGAAACCGGCGGGGGAGCGCATGTAGAAGGAGAACATTCCGTCGTTGGAGTGCCGGCCCAGTGTCGCCATCAGCGGGACCTTGTGCGCGCGGGCCCGGTCGTGGGCGCGCCCGACCTCGTCCATGTCCGCGACCTCGCACAGCACATGGTGGGTGCCCTCGCGCCTGCGGGACTCGACGAAGGCGATGCTGTGGTGGCGCGGGTTGCAGCCCATGAAGTAGAAGGTCCCGCCGAGCGGCAGATGGGTCACGTCGCTGAGCCGGAAGCCCATGACGTCCCGGTAGAAGTCCACCGCCGCCAGGGCCCGCGGGGACTTGAGGACCACATGGCCCATGCCCTGGTCGCCGGTGACGAAGCCGACGCCGAGCGGGGAGACGAAGGGGGTCGCGGCGACCCGGCGCCCGGTGAACACTTCCGTCCGTACCGCGCAGGGCCCGTCGAACCACAGCATGCGGTCCACCTGCCGCTCGGCGCACTCCTCGGCCGTACCGTCGTGCACCTCGACGCCGTGCGCGCGCAGCCGCTCCACCACCCGGTCCAGGCCCGCCCGGTCGCCGGCCTCCCAGCCGATGTACGTCACACCGCCGGACTCGGCGGGTTCGACGGCGAACCGGTAGGGGTGCTCGTCCAGGCGCAGCAGCCGCGCCCCGGGGGAGCCGGGCGGGCCGGCCGGCATGGTGCCGATCACGTCACCGGCGTACGCGACCCAGCCGTCCGGGTCGGGTGTGCCGATGCCGAGATAGCCCAGGCTGCGAATACTCATCGGAACCTCCACTGGTCGGGGCCCCGCCCGTGAAAGCGCGATGGGCCGCCCGCTCCCCGAAGCTAGTTGTCAGGGTTCTAATTATCAAGACTCTGACGAATCTCCGGACAAGGTTCGCAAGACTCTTGACTGTCAGAGTTCTATCTATCTACGGTCTGGGCATCCGACGACGGCTCCACGGCCGTCACGACGACGTCGGCCGCCCGTCCTCACGGCGCCGGCCGTCACGAAGGGCGATCCCATGCCTGTAGCTGAGCCGCGGCTGTTCCCCGTGGCGGAGACGGACATTCCGGAGAAGGCGCTGACGGCCCTGGAGCCGTACCGCAACGCCGAGGCCGGCGGTGACATCTACGCGATCTGGGCGACGCTCGCCGCGCACCCGGACGCGCTCCGCCGCTTCCTCGTCTTCGGCAACCACGTCCTGGGCAAGAACACGCTGCCCGTCCGGTCCCGCGAGCTGGTGATCCTGCGCGTCGCCTGGCTCACCCAGGCCGAGTACGAGTGGCTGCAGCACGTGCGGATCGCCCGCCGGGCCGGGGTGTCCGACGACGAGATCAGGGCCCTCGGCACCCCCGCACCGGCCGGCTTCGACGAGACCGATCAGGTCCTGCTCCTCGCCACCGACCAGCTGGTCGGCGTCGCCGACCTCGACGACGACGCCTGGAAACGGCTACGGGACCGGCTCGGCACCGAGCAGCTCATCGACCTCGTCTACACGGTCGGCCAGTACCAGACCGTCGCGATGGCCATCAACGCCTTCCGCGTCCAGCCGGAGCCGGACATCGCCGCCCTCCGCGCGGAACTCCCGCTGCCCGCGCCCACCACTCCGCCGTACCCCGTAGGAGAGTCCTCATGAAGCTCGCCAACCTCGCCGGCCGGGCCACCGTCATCGTCGGCGACCGCGCCCTCGACGTGGAGAAGGCCAGCAACGGGGCGCTCGGCCCCGACCCGGCCGTCCTCTACGACCTCGCGCACCACGACGCACTGCGCCGGCTCGCCGCGGCGGCGGGCGACGCCGACCTCGCCGAGTACGACGAGAAGCTGCTCGGCCCGGTCTCCCCGCGCGCCCCGAAGATCCTCGCCGTCGCGCTCAACTACCGGGGCCACGCCGAGGAGTCGGACATGCCGATCCCCGAACAGCCCACGGTCTTCGGCAAGTTCAGCAGCTCACTGACCGGCCCCTACGATCCGGTGATCGTGGCCGAGGGCATCGACAAGTGCGACTTCGAGGCCGAGGTCGTGGTCGTCATCGGCCGCACCATGCGCGCGGTGGAACCCGGCGCGGTCTGGGACGGCATCGCCGGGGTGACCGCCGGACAGGACATCACCGACCGTCGCGAGCAGTGGCGCAAGCCGCTGAACCAGTTCACCCTCGCCAAGTCCTACGACACCTACAGCCCGACCGGGCCGCTGATGGCCACCGTCGACGAGTTCGAGGACCCCGACGACATCGAGATCGTCGGACACGTCGACGACCTGGAGGTCCAGCGCGGCCGGACCTCCGACCTGATCTTCCCCGTCCCGGAGCTGGTCTCCTGGCTCTCCCGCCATGTGACCCTGCAACCGGGCGACCTGGTCTTCACCGGCACCCCCGCCGGCTGCGGAGTCCGCCGCGTCCCCCGGCTGTACCTGGAGCCCGGAATGACACTGACCACCGAACTTCCCGGTGTCGGTACGATGCGCAATCCGATCAGCCGGTGACGTCCGATCGGCCGGTGACAGCCGGCCAGTCGGTGACAGCCGACCAGCCGGGAAGATCGAAACGCGCTGTTACGATGCGAGCGGTCCGGAGGAAGGGAGCCCTCACGTGTCGGACGATCACGTAGGCGACACGGTCGGCGCCGTCGACCATCCGCGCTCCCGCGAGTTCTTCGACAAGGTGCGCAACCGCCACCAGGAGATGGGCCACACGGACCGCCAGCTGGACGGTGTCGCACTGGTCACCCAGCTCACCCGGCTCGTCGCCCGCCTCGTGCAGGACTTCGAGGCCTCCGTGCACCGGCCGCTCGGGATGACCTGGGCCGGCTTCCGGATCATGAACACCCTCTGGGTCTTCGGGGACATGGAACAGCGCGAGATCGCCCGTATCTCCGGCACCTCGCGGGCCAGCGTCTCCAGTGCCCTCAACACGCTCGAAGAGCGCGGTCTCGTCGAGCGGCGCCGCGAGCAGGGCGACCGGCGGCTCGTCCGGGTCTCGCTCACCGAACCCGGCCTCACGATGCTGCACAAGGCCATCGAGGGACAGACCGAGCGCGAGCACGCCTGGATGGGTGTACTGGAGGACCAGGAGATCTCCCAGCTGGTCACCCTGCTGGGCAAGATGGTCAACCAGAAGCACCCGGAGTAGCCGGAGCGGTCCGTCTTTCGGCGGCTCCCGGGAGAGCCATCGCGTGAAGTTGTAAGACCCTTGACGATTAGAACCCGGACGTTTACGTTCTCCGCGACTCTCGCCCTGATTCCCCCCTTCTCTCGCTTCTCCCTTCTTCGTTCCATCTCTTCGTTCCATCTCGCACCACGAGGAGTACGACCATGCCCCGCAGAATCGTCACCGGCCTGAACGAGGACGGGCAGGCCGCCGTCGTGCAGGACGGGCCCGCGCCGCGTACCTACGAGCTGAAGCACACGCCGGGCTTCGCCAACTCGCTCGTGTGGTCGACGGCAGCCGAGCCGGTCGTCCCCTTCGCCGGGGCCGATCCGACTCCGGCCGTGGCCTCGTACGTGCCGGCGCCCGGTGAGACCCGGCTGATCCACCTCGTGATCCCGCCGGACACGGTCTACGCGACCGAGGGCTTCGACTTCGCCGCTGCCGCCGCCGAGCGGCTGGAGACCAGCCCCGGTCTGGCCGAGCTGTTCGAGCCGGACGCGCCCGGGATGCACACCACCGACACCGTCGACTACGGCGTCCTCCTCCAGGGCGAGATCGTCCTCGAACTCGACGCGGGCAACGAGACCACCCTCGCCCCCGGCGACATCGTCATCCAGAACGGCACCCGGCACGCCTGGCGCAACCGCTCCGACGCCCCCGCCGTCGCGCTCTTCGTCCTCATCGGCGCACGGAGGACCAACTGATGCCGCACCTCGACCCCACCGACGCCCTGGACCTCGACTCCGAACTCGACGAGGTCGAACGGCTCATCCGGGACACCGTCGCCGCGTTCGTCAAGGACAAGGTCACCGACCACGTCGCCGACTGGTTCGAGGCGGGCACCTTCCCGACCGCCGAACTCGGCCCGGAGATCGGCAAGTTGGGCCTGCTGGGCATGCATCTGGAGGGCTACGGCTGTGCCGGCGCCAGTGCCACCGCGTACGGCGTGGCCTGCCGCGAGCTGGAGGCCGCCGACTCGGGGCTGCGCAGCTTCGTGTCCGTGCAGGGCTCCCTGGTGATGTTCCCGATCCACCGCTACGGCTCCGAGGAGCAGAAGCGGGAGTGGCTGCCGAGGCTGGCCTCCGGTGAGGCGATCGGCTGCTTCGGGCTCACCGAACCCGACCAGGGCTCCGACCCCGGTGGCATGCGCACCCAGGCCAAGCGCGACGGGGACGACTGGGTCCTCAACGGCACCAAGATGTGGATCACCAACGGGTCCATCGCCGACATCGCGGTCGTCTGGGCCCGCACCGAGGACGGCATCCGCGGCTTCCTCGTCCCCAAGGGCACCCCCGGCTTCACCAGCAGCGAGATCCACCGCAAGCTTTCCCTGCGCGCCTCGGTCACCGCCGAGCTGCACCTGGAGGACGTCCGGCTGCCGGGCGACGCGGTGCTCCCGGGAGCGACCGGACTGCGCGGACCGCTGTCGTGTCTGTCGGAGGCCCGCTTCGGCATCCTCTGCGGAGTCGTCGGCGCCGCCCGCACCTGCTACCTCTCCGCGCTCGAATACTCCACCACCCGCGAGCAGTTCGGGCGGCGGATCGGCGGCTTCCAGCTCACCCAGGGCAAACTCGCCGCGATGCAGGTCGAGTTGGTCCGCTCGCAGTTGCTGGCCCTGCGGCTGAGCAAGCTCAAGGACGCCGGGAAGCTCCGCCCCGAGCAGGTCAGCCTCGGCAAGCTCGCCAATGTGCGCGCCGCCCTGGACATCGCCCGCTCGGCCCGCACCGTCCTCGGCGCCAACGGCATCACCACCGAGTACCCGGTGCTCCGGCACGCCAACAACCTGGAGACGGTCCTCACCTACGAGGGCACCGAGGAGATCCACACCCTCGTCGTCGGAGAGTCCGTCACGGGCCTCCCGGCATACCGCTAGGACCCCGGACCACGGGAGGCGAGCGTCGTGACGCCACACGCACCGCACGAGCACGACCACGAGCACGACCACGAGCACGTCAACGACCACGTGAACGACTTCGTCCAGGGCATCAGCCTCCAGGAGCTCTGGGACGACCCCTATCCCCTCTACCGCAGGCTGCACCACGAGGCTCCCGTGGCCTGGGTCCCCGCCGCCGGCCGCTATCTGATCACCCGGCACGAGGACGTCGTCTTCGCCGAACAGCACCCGGAACTCTTCAGCTCCCGCGAGAAGGACTCCCTGGTCCTGAAGGTCATGGGCGCCAACATGCTCCGCGAGGACGACCCCGAGCACCGCAAGCTGCGCGCGGCGGCCGAGCCGCCGGCCCGGCCCCGGCGGGTGAAGACCGACTGGAGCCCGATTTTCCAGCGCACCGCCGACGAGCTGATCGACTCCTTCGCCGACAAGGGCGAGGCCGACCTCTTCACCGACTTCGCCGGACCCTTCGCCGCCACCAACCTGGCCCATCTGCTGGGGATTCCCCAGGTCCCGGCGGCGGACATGATCCGCTGGTCGCAGGACATGATGGACGGCAACAGCAACTACGCCGACGTCCCCGAGGTCTGGGACCGCGCCCTCGCGGCGGCCGGCGCCGTCGAGGAGGCCGTCGACGAGGCCGTACGGCGACTGCGCGACGAGCCCGACGGCTCGGTGATCTCCTCGATGCTGTACGCCGAGGACCCGCCCACGCTCCAGCAGATCAAGAACAACGTCAAGGTCATCATCGGCGGCGGCATCAACGAGCCCCGCGATGTGCTGACCGCCGGAGTCTGGGCCCTGCTCACCCACCCCGAGCAGCGCGCGGCCGTGGAGGCGGAACCGGTCAGGTGGCGGCACGTCTTCGAGGAGACCGTCCGCTGGATCTCCCCGATCGGCATGTACCCCCGCCAGACCACCGACGCCGTCGAACTGTCCGGTGTCCGCATCCCGGCCGGTTCCCGGGTCGCCCTGGTGATCGGCGCGGCCAACCGGGACGAGACCGTCTTCCCGGAGCCCGACCGCTTCGACATCGACCGTGAACAGCGGGGCCATCTCGCCTTCGGTGGCGGACCCCACTTCTGCATGGGCACCTGGGTCGCCCGCCACGAGGTCGGCGAGATCGCCTGGCCCACCCTCTTCCGGCGGCTGCCCGGTCTCGAACTCGCCCCGGAGCAGCCCGTACGGGTCGGCGGCTGGGTCTTCCGCGGAGTGCTGAACCTGCCCGTCCGTTGGAAGCGCCGGAACCACTAGGAGCGACGTTGTCCGAGAACATCAGCGCCGCCCCGAACGGCGGCGCCGCCCCGAAGGCAGACGCTCGGCATGCCGACACTCGCCAGGCCGACGACCCCGAGGCCGACGTCCGGGCGGGTGCCTGGTTCGGCGCCCGGCTCGCCGCCCACGCGGCCGACGCGGGCTCCCGTACCGCCCTCGTCTTCGAGGACCGGACCTGGACGTACGCGGAACTGGATCTCGCCGTCCGCCGCAGCCTGGGCCGCCTCGCCGAGCGGGGCGTACGCCGGGGCGACCGGGTCGTCATGCGGGGCGAGGCCCGGCCCGAGGCCGTCGTCACGATGTTCGCCGTGACGCGGATGGGCGCGGTCCTCGTCCCCGTCCACCCCCAGCTGACCGGCCGTGAACTGGACGTCGTCCGCGCGGAGACCGAACCGCGAGCGATCGTCGCCGACGAAGGGTTCCTGGCGACGCTTCCGGACGGGCCCGAACTCCGGCTGACCTGGGAGGAGATCGGCGACCCCGACGCGCCTCCGGCGGAGGCCGACGCCCCGCCCGCCGGTTCCGACGTCGCGATCATCGCCTTCACCTCCGGGACCTCGGGCCGGCCCAAGGGCGCCCAGCTCACCCACGACAACCTGCACTGGAGCATGGTCAACGGCATGGCCCGGCTGCCCGTGACCGAGGACGACGTGGTCCTCGTGGCCACCCCGCTCGCCCATGTGGCGGTCCTCGGCGGACTGCCGCAGTACACCTGGGCCGAGCGCGGCACCGTCGTCCTGGCGCCGAGGTTCGACGGCGGCCTCTTCATCGACCTGGTCCGCGACCACGGCGTGACCGCCGCCTTCGCCGTACCCGCCATGCTGTCCCTGCTCATCCGGCACGCCCGCTTCGACGCCCCCGACCTCGACTCGCTGCGCTGGGTCCTGGCGGGCGGCTCACCGGCCCTGTCGTCGACCACCACCCGGCTCCTGGACCGCGGCGTCAAGGTCGTCAACTCGTACGGCCTGACGGAGTCCAGCGCCGGCGTCACCTACGCCGCGCTCGACGAGGTCGCCGACCGGCCGGCCTCCGCCGGACGGCCCGTACCGCACGTCGAACTGATCGTCGTGGACGACAAGGGCTCACCCGCCTCCGTCGACAGCGTCGGGGAGATCCGGCTGCGCGGACCGTCCGTGGCGGCCGCGTACCGGACGAGCGCGGGACCGCTGCCCGTCACGGACGCCGACGGATGGTTCCACACCGGGGACCGCGGCCGGTTCGACGAGCGGGGGCGGCTGGAAGTCGTCGGGCGGGCCAAGGAACTGATCATCACGGGCGGCGAGAACGTCGACCCGGCCGAGGTCGAGAACGCGCTCGTCGACCTGCCGGGTGTCCTCGAAGTCGCCGTCGGCGGCACTCCTGACCCCCTCTGGGGCGAACTCGTCACCGCGTACCTGGTGACCGGCGCGCCCGAGCCGACACTCGACGACGTCCGGGACCACCTCGAAGGCCGGCTGGCCCGGCACAAATGGCCGCGGCGGCTCCACGTCGTCCCGGCCCTGCCCCGCGGAGCCACCGGAAAGCTCCGGCGCAACGCCTTGCACGACCTCACGACGACTGGCGACACCACCACATCAGAGCCGCACACCCAGGAGAGACCATGACCGAGACCATGCGCGCAGCACGGATGCACGACGTCGGCGAGCCCATGCGGATCGAGCGGGTCCCCGTCCCGGTGCCCGGTCCCGGCGACGTACGGGTGGCCGTGCACGCCGTGAACATCGTGCCCAACCTCGCCAACATCCTGACGATGTGGACCACTTGGTTCCCGCACAGCCCCCTGCCGACCCTCCCGGCCATCTTCGGCCTGGACCCGGCCGGTGTCATCGAGGCCGTCGGCGAGGGCGTGGAGGGCTTCGAGGTCGGCGACCGGGTGTACGTCAACCCGGGCCGCAGCTGCGGCTCCTGCCGCTCCTGCCGCAACAACGACTCCATCAACTGCGCCAGTTACGCGTTCGCCGGCTACTTCGGCTTCTCCCCGTCCGCGCTCGGCCTCCTCGACCGCTACCAGGGCGGCCTCGCCGAGTACATGGTCGCCCCTGCGTACGCCCTGGTGAAACTCCCCGACCAGCTCTCCTTCGAGGCCGCCGCCCGCTTCGGCTACATCGGCACCATGTACTCGGCGCTGCGCAAGGCCGACGCCGGCCCCGGCAAGACGGTCCTGGTCAACGGCATCAGCGGCACCCTCGGTATCGCCGCCGCGCTGCTCGCGCCCGCCCTCGGACTGACCCATGTCTACGGCACCGGACGCGACCGGAACCTGCTGGAACAGGTCGACAAGCTGGCCCCGGGCCGCTTCCGGCTGCACTCCCTCGACGACGGCCCGCTCGACGAGTGGGTCCGCGAGCAGACCGACGGTTACGGCGCGGACATCTACATCGACGCGCTCGGCCCGGGCGCCCCGCACGAGACGTTCCTCGCGGGCATGCGGGCCATGGCGCGCGGCGGTGTCGCCGTCAACATCGGCGCCATCGCCGGTGACGTACCGGTCGACGTCCACCGCATGATGGACCAGCAGCTCCGGCTGATCGGCTCGGCCTGGTTCACCTCCGGGGAGGGCCAGGCGATGGCCGACCTGGTCGCCGCCGGACTGCTCGACCTCAGCCCCCTCGAACACCAGGTGTTCCCGCTGGAGCAGGTCAACGACGCGATCAGCGGCACGGCCCGGCGCAACGGCGGTTTCAGCAACTTCATCGTCAGCCCGGTGGCCTGAGAGAAAGCACCGCCATGCGAGAGGAAGCACGGCCATGCCTGAAGTGAGCACGGGGACGGCGGTCACGGAACCCGGGATCGTGATCGTCGGCGCCGGACAGGCGGGCGTCCAGGCCGCCGAGTCCCTGCGCGACGCGGGCTTCACCGGTCCGGTCACGATCATCGGTGACGAAGCCGAACCGCCGTACCAGCGACCGCCGTTGTCGAAGGAGTACCTCGCCGGGAAACTCCCGGAAGGCGAACTCGCCCTCCGCGCCGACCGGTTCTACGCCGAGCGCGGCATCGGCCTGGTCGTCGGCCGCCGGGTCGTGGAGGTGGACCGGGCCCGGCGGCGGGTGACACTCGACGACGACAGTGAACTCCCGTACGCGCACCTCGTGTTGGCCACCGGCTCCCGGCCCCGGCCGCTGCCGCTGCCCGGCACCGGACTCGCCGGCGTGATCGGTCTGCGGACGCGTGCCGAGGCCGACGAGCTGCGCCGGCGGCTGGGCGAGGTAGGGAACGTGGTGGTGATCGGCGCCGGGTTCATCGGCCTGGAGTTCGCCGCCGCCTGCCGGGCCGCCGGCCTCCGCCCGGTCGTGCTCGACATCGCCGAGCAGGTCATGGGCCGTGCCGTCTCCGCACCCACCGCCGCCCACTTCGCCCAGCGGCACCGGGACCAGGGCACCCGGCTCCTGATGGGCACCGCACCGGTCGAGATCGTCGGCTCGGACGGCCGGGTGACCGGCGTCCGTACGGCGGACGGGGCGACGATCCCCGCCGACCTGGTGGTCACCGGCATCGGTGTCCTCCCCAACACCGAACTCGCCACCCTGACGGGCCTGGAGACCGACAACGGGATCGTCGTGGACGCCCACCTCGCCACGGCGGACCCGCACATCTCGGCCATCGGCGACTGCGCGGCCTTCCCCGACCCGCAGGACGATCCTCGGGGCGATCCCCATGGCGATGCCCACGCCACGCGGCGCCGGGTGCGGCTGGAGTCGGTCCAGAACGCCGCCGACCAGGCCCGCTGTCTGGCCGCCCGGCTCACCGGGGCGCCGCGCCCCTACGACGCGCTGCCCTGGTTCTGGAGCTACCAGGGCGATCTCAGGCTCCAGATCGCCGGACTGTCGACCGGCCACGATCGAACGGTTGTACTGGGTGCGGGTGCGGGTGCGGGTGCGGGTGCGGGTGCGGGTGCGGCCACCGGCTTCTCGGTGCTGTGCTTCCGTGACTCCGCCCTGATCGCCGTCGAGTCCGTCAACCGCCCCGCCGACCACATGGCGGCCCGACGCCTGCTGGCCGCACGCGTCACGGTGACCCCCGAGGACGCCGCCGAGCCCGGCTTCAGCCTGCGCGGCCATCTGGCACGGGCCAACGATCCGGAACGGAGGGCACTGGCATGACCGCTGCCACCACCGCTGTCACTCCTGCCACCGCCGTCACCGCTGTCTCACGCGTGGGCGTTCTCGGCTGCGGACTCATGGGCTCCGGTATTGCCGAGACGGTGGCCCGCGGCGGGCTGGACGTGCTGGTCGTCGAGGTCGGCCCGTCGGCGGTCGCGGCCGGGCGGCGCCGTGTCGAGGACTCCCTCGGCAGGGCCGTACGCCGGGGCAGGCTCACGGACGACACACGCGACCGCGCTCTCACCCGGCTGTCCTTCTCCACGGACGTCGGCGACCTCGCCGACCGTGACCTCGTCATCGAGGCCGCCGTGGAGGACCGCGACCTCAAGTGCGCCCTCTTCAGGGACGTGGACAAGGCGCTCGGTGACGGCGACGCGATCCTCGCCAGCAACACCTCGTCCATCCCGCTGACGGACCTGGCCACCGTCACCGGCCGGCCGGACCGTGTGGTGGGGCTGCACTTCTTCAACCCCGTCCCCGTACAGGCCCTGGTGGAGATCATCCCCGCGCTCACCACGAGCGCCGACACCGTCGACCGGGTCCGTCGCTTCGCCGTCGAGCAGCTGGGCAAGACCGCCGTGCAGGCCCCGGACCGGGCGGGGTTCATCGTCAACGCCCTGCTGCTGCCGTATCTGCTCTCCGCCGTGCGCATGGTCCAGTCGGGCACCGCGACCGCCGAGGACATCGACCACGGCATGGAACTCGGCTGTGCCCATCCCATGGGCCCGCTCCGGCTCCTCGACCTGATCGGCCTCGACACGGCCCAGGCCATCGCCGAGTCCCTCTACGAGGAACACGCCGAACCCCTGTACGCGCCGCCACCCCTGCTCCGCCGCATGGTCGCCGCCGGCCGGCTCGGCCGGAAGTCGGGCCAGGGCTTCTACGCCTACCCGGCGGCCTGAGTTCGGCTCGGTGGGCATGCGGCCACCGGAGGCTGTCGGCCACCCGAACCCGAACCCGAGCCGGTGCCGGCGCCGGCGTGCTGATCGAGTAGGGGGCACCGGCCGCGCCCGCGTGGTCAGCCCTCCAGGCGTCGCAGCCGTTCCGCGTCGCAGGTGCGGGGGCAGGTGGAGCAGGCCTCGGCGGGGCGGATCGTGTAGTAGAGGCAGCAGCCCATGCGGGTGCGGGTCGGGTGTTCGTGGCCGTCGCGCGTCCGGAGCGAACGGAAGTCGGCGCCGCCGGGGAAGGGCGCGTGCGCGCTGGGGAGGACCGCCGACGCGGCCCGGACACCGGCGGCCTCGTCGCCCCGCATCCGGCCCAGATACCAGAGGCCGGAGACCAGGTCGTCGGAGACCAGACCCCACAGCGCGCGGGATCCCCGGCGGGCGTACGGGCCGAGCGCGTCCAGCACCGGGCCCATGTGGTCCGCGACGGCGGCCCTCAACTCGGCGCGCAGCGCCTCCTGATGGGCGACCGCGCGGGCGCCGGGCAGAGCGGCCGCCGGGTCGTCGGGGAGGCAGACGAGGTCGGACCCGGGGGTGATCTCGAATGTGCCGGTCGCGAGGTCGATCCGTATGTCGCCCGGTGCGACGCGGGGCACGCGCCGCTCCAGGTACCAGACACCGCTCATCAGCAGGCCGACCGACCAGGCGTAGTCGTGCAGGGCACGGGAGGCGGCGACGTGCCGGGGCGCGGAGTGGGCGTAGCGGTCCTGGATCCGGGCGACCTCCGCCTCGACGAAGGCCTCGACACCGGCCTGACCGTCCATCAATCCAACTGCGGGACCTGGCACTTGGGGAGCGACCCGTACGGACAGCGCCTCGCACCGCGCGTCCAGGCGGTGGTAGGCGGCGGCGAGGAGTTCCGGGACGGACGTGGCGGTGTCGGCCTGGGCGGTTTCCAGGTGGGCCACGGTCATCGGTAACTCCATAGCGTGAAGAGGTTTGGCGAGCGAGGGAGGTAAGGCTTACCTTAGCTGCAAGATCGCGCGCCGATGACCAAGGGAAGTGTGAAGCAGTCGTGTGCGTCGCTGACCAGCGAAGTTACTTACGGGTTGATCAAGAGCGGTGTGGATCACAGTGCCCCCACAGCTGTTGAAAACTAAAGCATGCCTAACCTAAGCTCACGTTTCGTGACTGCGACCGAACGGGTTGCGCCGACCGGCGTGCCCCCGCGTGCCCTGAGGCACCTGCCCCTGTTCCTCGGCGGAATCGGCGCCTTGGCGCTGTGCGCCGCGCTGAGCCTCGCCCTCGGAGCCCGCTCCGTTCCCCTGCCCACCGTCCTCGACGCGCTGACGGGACACGGGGAAGGCCGGGACGCCCTGGTGGTGACGGGCCTTCGGCTGCCGCGCACGGTCATCGGCCTCGCGGTCGGCGCCGCCCTCGGCGTCGCGGGCGCCGTCGCCCAGGGCATCACCCGCAACCCGCTCGCCTCCCCGACCACCCTGGGAATCAACGCCGGTGCGGGCTTCGCGGTCGTCGTCGCCATCTTCGCGCTGAAGCTCACCGACCCCGTCGAGTATGTGTGGTTCGCCTTCGCCGGCGCCGCCGGAGCGGCGGTCCTCGCCCAGGCGCTGTCCCGCCGCGCCGGGGACATCGACCCCGTACGGCTAGCCCTCGGCGGCACCGTGCTCCAACTGGTGCTGCTGTCCTGGACGTCGGCGGTCATGCTGGCCAGCCAACGCACCCTCGACGAGGCGCGCTTCTGGCTCGCCGGCTCGATCGCCGGACGCCCACTCGACACCCTCTGGCCGGTCCTGCCGACCCTCGTACTCGGTCTGCTGCTCGCCGGGGCCGTCGCACCCGCCCTCAACGCCCTCGCCCTCGGCGACGACTCGGCCCAGGCACTCGGCGTTCCCGTCACCCGGGTCCGGCTCGCCGGCGGTATCGCGGTCGTCCTGCTCGCCGGATCGGCCGTCGCCGTGGCGGGCCCGGTCGCCTTCATCGGACTCGCCGCACCCCACCTCGTCCGCCCCCTCCTCGGCGGCGACCACCGACTCCTGATCCCCGGCTGCCTGCTCGCCGGCCCCCTGCTCCTCCTCACGGCCGACATCCTCGGCCGCCTGGTCGTCCGCCCCGCGGAACTGGAGGTCGGCATCGTCACCGCCTTCCTCGGCGCGCCCCTGCTGGCCCTGCTCGCCCGGAAGGTCGCCCGATGACGCCGACCCGCACGGCGGCCGTACGCCACGACATGCGCCGCCCGCCCGGCCGCGGCCGCCTCCTCGCTTACGGTGCGACCGGCCTCCTCGCCCTGCTCACGCTGCTCACCCTCGCCGTCTCCACGGGGGAGATGAGCATGCCCGCCTCCACGGCGCTCCGCGCGCTGGTCGGGCTCGGCGACCCCGGTGATGTGTTGGTGGTACAGGAGTTCCGGGCGCCGCGTGCCGTCGCCGCCCTCGTGGCCGGTGCCGCACTGGGCGCCGCGGGCTGTGTCCTGCAACGGCTGTTCCGCAACCCGCTCGCCTCCCCGGACGTGATGGGCGTGACGGGCGGCGCCTCGCTCGGCGCGGTCGCGTTGCTGGCCGCCGGAGCCTCCCAACTCCTCATCCCCGTCGGCGCGTTGGCCGGAGGTCTGCTCGCCGCCCTGCTGCTGGGTGTGTTCGCCTGGCGGTCGGGGCTCGCCGTCACCCGGCTCGTCCTCACCGGCCTCGCCGTCCAGGCGGGCCTGGCCGCCGCGGTCAACCTGATGATCGTGCGCTTCCCGGCCGAGCTGGCGGGCTCGGCGCTCCAGTGGGCCACCGGATCGGTGTACGGCCGGACGTGGACGGAGGTCTGGGGCGCGGGCGCCGCCGTCCTGCTCGCCCTGGCCGCCGCGCAGGCCACGCACCGCCGTCTCGCCGTGCTCGACCTGGGCGACGACTCGGCCGGGGCGCTCGGCCTCAACACCTCCGCCGCCCGCCTCCAACTCCTCCTCGTCGCCGTCACGTTGGCCTCGCTGGCCGCCGCGCTCGCCGGCCCGGTCACCTTCGTCGCCCTCGCCGTCCCCCACATCGTCCGCTTCCTCACCGGCCCGCCCACCGCGGCGACGCTCGCACTGGCCGCGCTCACCGGAGCGGTGCTGCTGCTGGCCGCGGATCTCGTCGTCCAGCATCTGCTTCCGGTCGAGGGACTCCCGGTGGGCGCCGCGACGGCGACGCTCGGGGCGCCCTGGCTGCTGATGCTCATGTTCCGGCAGAGCGCGCCGGTGCGGGGGAGAGGGGTGTGAGTGGGGTGCGTTGTCGGGCGCGGGCCCGGTGGGGGCTGGTCGCGCAGTTCCCCGCGCCCCTGAAAAGCACGGGCTGCGCCCTGCGCTTTTCAAGCCCACCACCGTTGCCGTTCAGGGCCGCGGGGGCCTGGCTTTTCAGGGGCGCGGGGAACTGCGCGAGAAGCCCCACCGGACCCGCACCCGAAGTCCCTACCCGTTCAAACCCCGCCGCTCGCCCCCAGGAGCCCCCATGCCCCCCACCAACCAGCTCTCCACCCACCGCCTCGACCTGCGCTACGGCGACCGAACCGTCGTCGGCGGACTCGGCGGGCTCGACCTGACCCTGCCCGGCGGGGCCGTGACCGCGATCGTCGGCCCCAACGCCTGCGGTAAATCAACCCTGTTGAGAGGGCTGAGCAGACTGCTCGCACCCACCGCCGGGACGGTCACCCTCGACGGCTCCGACATCCACCGCATGCCGGCCCGCGCCCTGGCCCTCCGGATGGGCCTGCTGCCGCAACAGCCGGTCACCCCGGAGGCGATCACCGTCGAGTCACTCGTACGGCTCGGCCGCTTCCCGCACCAACGGCTGCTGAGCCCCTGGTCCGCCACCGACCAGCGGGCCGTGGACGAGGCGCTGGACCGCACCGGGACGGCCGCATTGCGGGACCGCCCCGTCGACACGCTCTCCGGCGGACAGCGCCAACGCGCGTGGATCGCCCTGGCGTTGGCGCAGGACACCGAACTGCTCCTGCTCGACGAACCGACCACCTTCCTCGACCTCCGGCACCAGCTCGACGTCCTCGACCTGGTCGCCGCCCTGCACGCCGAGGCCGGCCGCACCGTGGTGATGGTGCTGCATGACCTCGGACAGGCCGCCCGCTACGCCGACCACATGGTCGTGCTCAAGGACGGCCGCCTCGCCGCCGCCGGCCCACCGGCCGACGTACTCGACGCGGACCTGGTCAAGTCCGTCTTCGACGTGGACTGCCGAGTCGTCCCCGACCCGGAGACCGGCACCCCGCTGGTCGTCCCGAAGAGCGGCGCGGCCCGGCACACCACCGCATCCGCGACCACCTGACCACTCATCGCCTCATCCATCAATCCATTCATCTATTCATCCATTCATTCCTTCATCGACTCATCCTCCGAGAAAGACCATCCCTCATGCTCAAGCGCTTCCCCCTGCGCGGATTCGGCCGCCCCGCCACCGCGCTGCTCACCGTCGTGCTCGGCACGGGCCTCCTGGCCGCCTGCGGCGACGCCGACACGACGAAGACCGGCGACACCGCCCAGGCCGGCGCCGACAGCGCCGCCTTCCCCCGCACCCTCAAGACCGTGATGGGTGACGTCGAGATCCCGGCGCAGCCGAAGAAGGTCGTCGTCCTCGACACCGGCGAGCTGGACGACGTCACCCTGCTCGGCATCGACCCGGTCGGCGCCGTCGCCCCGCACTTCAAGACCGAGGGCGGCTTCCCGACGTACCTCGAAGGCGACCTGAAGAACACCACGGACGTCGGCCCGCTCCTGGAGCCGAACCTGGAGAAGATCGCCTCCCTCAAGCCCGACCTGATCCTGTCCTCCAAGGTCCGGCACGAGAAGGTCTACGACAAACTCAGCGCCATCGCCCCGACCGTGTTCACCGAGACCACCGGCGGTGTCTGGAAGGAGAACCTCAAGGTCCACGCCGAGGCGCTGGGGCTGGAGGACAAGGCCGAGACGAAGCTGACGGAGTACGAGGCCCGGGCCAAGGCGCTCGGCGCGGCCGTCGAGAAGAAGGACGGCGCCCTGCCGACCGTCTCCGTGGTCCGCTTCGTCGCCGGCCCGACGCGCCTGTACGCCTCCAACTCCTACAGCGGGGTCGTCCTGAACGACGTGGGCTTCCCGCGCCCGAAGTCGCAGGTGTCCGACGACCCGGCCGTCACCATGAAGGACGTCAGCCCGGAGGAGATCGACCAGGCCGACGCCGACCTGATCTTCGTCACCTCCGCCGACGCCGACGACAAGACCCAGAGCCAGGTCACCTCCAACCCCGTCTGGAAGGACCTGCCCGCCGTCAAGGACGGCAAGGTCTTCGAGGTCCCGGACGAGACCTGGATGTCCGGCATCGGCGTCCAGGCCGCCGAGGAGATGCTCGCCGACATCGCGAAGGCCACCGGCGTCGACCTCCCGAAGGCGTAACTCCCGAGGTAGCCGGGGCGGGCCCCACCACGAGACGGGCCCGCCCCGCCCCGCCGAACCCCTCACTCGCCAGCGGAAGTTGTGCACGAACCCCATGCGTCTGTATCTGCTCGCCCTCAACCCGACCGACTCCGTCACGGAGGGCTTCCTGCCCGCCGCCGCCCGCCTCGGCCTGGACGTCACGCTCCTCACCGACCAGCCCGACGCCCACCGCGCCGCGTACCCGGAGCATCCCGCGATCGAGATCCTCGACTGCGACGTACGCGACCACCGTGCCGTCGTCACCCGGATCTCCACCCACCACCGGCCCGACGCGGTCTTCACCAACAGCGACCACCTCCAGACCCAGGCCGCCCTCGCCGCCCACTACTTCGACCTCCCCGGCAAGGACTGGCGGGCCACCCTGCGCGGCAAGGACAAGGCCGAGATGCGCCGCCATCTCGCCGCCGCCGGCGTGGACACCGTCTGGTCCGCCGAGATCGGCACCCCGGCCGACCTCACCGGGCCCCGCGTCGCCGACGCCCCGTACCCCTGTGTCGTCAAGCCCCGGGAGGGCGTCGCCAGCGAGGACGTCGTCCTCGTCACCGGCCCCGAGGACCTTGCCGCGCGGGGCAAGGAGATCCTGGCCCGCCGCGCCGGGGCCGGCCTCGTCGTCGAGGAGTATCTGCCGGGCGAGCTGTACACCCTGGAGACCCTCGGCGACGGCCGGGTCCGCCACATCCTCGGCGGCTTCCACACCGAGGTGTCCCCGCCGCCCTACTTCATCGAGGAGCGGCTGACCTTCGTGCCGGCGCACCCCGAGCCGGTCGTCGCGCAGGTCCTCGCCCAACTCGACGCGCTGGGCGTCGGGTTCGGCGCCTGCCACACCGAGTTCGTCGTGCACGACGGCCGGGCCCGCATCATCGAGGTCAACTACCGTGCCATCGGCGACCAGTGCGATCTGCTGCTCGCCCGCCTCCTCGACCTCCCGCTCTTCGAGCACATCCTCCGCACCCACCTCGGCGAGCCGCTCCCCACCGACCTGGGCCTCCGCCGCGACGGCGCGGCCCGCCTGGAGTATCCGTACGCCGACCGGGCCGGCACCCTCGTCACCGCCCCCGCCGCCGCCGAACTCACCGTGGACGGCGTGCATCTGACGTACCGTCCGCTCCGCGAACCCGGCGAGCACCACCCGCTGTACCGGACCAACCGCGACTACCTCGGCATCCTCCGCGCCATCGGGACCGACCAGGACACCGTCGATCGCGTGGTGGCGGACTTCCTCGCCGCGCGGCACTGGGAGATCCAGCCGTGACCGCCGTCGCCACCAACCCCGTCATCACGCCCGCCTCCGTCGGTGCGCCCGCTCCCCCCGACCCCACCGAAGCCGGCCTCCTCACCCGCGTCCTCGGCGCCCTCCTCCGCGAGGACGTCGTCGGCCTGCGCTCCCGCAGCACCCTCGTCCACCACCCCGACGGCCCCTGGCTCCGCCTCCCCACCCACGACGGCGATCCGGACGCCGACACCGACGCCGAGGCCGACGCCGACGCCGAGGCCGGGGCCGACGCCCTCCTCCTCCCCGTCACCGAGGACGGCTACCAGCACCCGTACGCCGCCCGACTGCCCCTGCTCGTACGGGAGTCGGACGCAGCCCACCTCACCACCTGCGCCACCGTCCTCACCGCGCTGCGCGCCCTCGCCGACCCCGCCGACCGGGACGGCTTCGACGCCTTCACTGAGGAGTGCCGCCAGACCCTCGCCACGATGCGGCTGCACGAGGCGACGGGGGAGGAGATCGCCGCCGGGCTCACCGACCTGTACGGCACCGATCTCGCCGACTGGACCGGCCTGCACGGCGGCCTCGCGTTCGAGACCCTCGCCGCACGTCTCGACCACCCGGTCTACCCGACCGCACGCGGCCGCTCCGGCCTCGACGAGGCCCAACTGCGCGGATACGCACCGGAGTTTCACCCCTCCTTCGCCCTCCGGTGGCTCGCCCTGCCCCGCGAGTCCGTCACCGTCAGCGGTGCTCTGCCGGACGGCTGGCCCACCCCCTCCGGGCTCGGCCTCGCGGACCTCGACCACACCCATGTCGCCCTGCCCGTCCACCCCTTGACCGTCGGGGCACCCCTGGACGCGGCCCTGCGCGAGGCGGGGCTCGCGGACCGTGCCGTGCTCGCCGACCGGGCGTACCTCTCCGTCGTACCGACCCTGTCGATGCGTACGGTCGCCCCGGCCGCCGCCCCCTCCCTCCACCTCAAACTCCCTCTGGCGACTGCCACGTTGGGACTGCGCAACAAGCGGTCCATCAAGCCCGGCACCCTCGTCGACGGTGCCGCAGGACAGCGGCTGCTGGCGGCGGTGATCGACCGCGAGCCCCGCTTCGAGGGCCGGGTGCTGCACGCCGACGAGACGGTGTACGCACACGCCGGACACGAACTCCTCGCCGTCCTGTGCCGCCGCTACCCCACGGACCTCGACGACTGCGTGGTCGTCCCCCTGGCCGCCCTCCTCGCCGAGGCACCCGGCGGACGCCTGGTCGTCGACCATCTCGCCGACCGCTTCCACGACGGCGACCCGAGGGCCCTGCTCGACGCCGTGCTCACCCTGCTGTTCGACTGGCAGACGACCCTCTTCGGCTACGGCATCGCCCTGGAGTCGCACCAGCAGAACGTCTCCCTGGTCCTCGGCCCCGCACCCGGCGACCTGCGGCTGCTGCTGAAGGACAACGACGGGCCGCGCGTCAACCGCACCCGGCTGACCGCCAAGTTCGGCCAGGACGGCGGCACTTGGGGCTTCGACGACCCCCGCACCTTCACCACCGGCGACCGCGCGGTGGCCGATGTCTTCACCACCATCACCGTCCATCTGTGCGCCGGTGCCTACGCGTTCGGCCTCGCCCGGCACGGCCGCGCCCCGCTGCCGCAGATGCTGGACCTCGTACGGGACCGGCTCGCCGAGGCCGTCGACCGGCTCGGCGGCAGCGCGGCGGCCGTCCTGCGCGAGCGGGTGCTGAACGCGCCCGAGCTGCCGGTGAAGGCGATGGTGACCGCCGGGACCCTGCTCAGCAAGGAGCGCTCGGGCGCCGCCGACATCAACAAGCACTACACCACCGGGCCCAACTACCTGCTGCGGGAGGGTGGTTCGGCATGACCGCCGAGGCTCTCCCGATGCCGCGCCCCGCGTTCGGGCGACGGCAGGTGCACGCCGTGGCCGCCTGCTACTTCGTGGCGTCGTTCGCCGCGCTGGGGCTGCCGCCGTACTTCACGGAGATCCTGCCCGGGCTGGGCGACCGCGCGGCCCGCTGGGCCGGGGTTTTGTACGTGGTGCCCACGGTGTTCAGCGCGCTCGCGGCACCCCTGTGGGGGCGGCTCGCCGACCGCTTCGGACGAAAACGGCTGCTGCTGCGGGCCCAGTTGGGCCTCGCCGTCTCCTTCGTCCTGGCGGGCTGGGCCGACTCGCTCACCATGTTCACGGTGGCCCTGATGCTCCAGGGCATCCTGGGCGGCACGTTCGCGGCCTCCAACGGCTATCTGGGCGCCGCACTGGAGGGGCCGCGACTGTCGAAGGCGCTGACCCTCATGCAGGGCAGCGCACGGGCCGCCCTGGTCTTCGCGCCGATCGCCGTCGGCACGCTGTCCCCGTGGCTGTCCCCGCACCGCCAGTACGCCCTCCTCGCACTGCTCCCGCTCGCCGCCGCCCTGCTGCTGGCCGCCCTGCCCGAACCGGCCGAGACCGCCGGGCCGGACACCCCAAGCGCGGCGGGCACCGCGAACGCGGCGGACGCGGCGGACGCGGCGGACGCGGACCGGACGGACGCCCCCGGCATCGCTCCCCGGGCCGCGCTGCGCAGGCTCTACGCACTGGAGTTCGCCTTCGTGTTCTCCACCGTCATCTCCTTCCCCTATCTGATCTCCCTCGTCGAGGAACGCCTCCCCGGAGCCTCCGCCGCCCTCTCCGGGCTGCTCTTCGCCCTGCCGCACCTCTGCTACCTGGTCACGGCGATGGCGGTCCACCGGGTGACGGCGACGCGCCCCCGGCTCGGCATCGCCCTCGGCTTCGCGCTGATCGCCCTCGGCCTCGCCGGCCACGGCGTCGCCGACACCCTGCCCGCGCTCGTCGCCGTACGCCTGCTGCTCGGCCTCGGCCTCACCCTCGGCATGGTCGGCCTGTCGGTCCTGGCCGCCGACTGCGCCCGGGGCCGCGCGCCCGGCGGGATGTTCGGCTCCCTGGAGTTCTTCTCCAAGGCCGGCGCCGTCGCCGCCGGGGTGACCGCCGCCGCGGGCAGCGCCCGGTTCGGTCCCGCCGCGCCGGTGCTGATAGGCGGCGGCATAGCCGCCCTCTCCGTCCTCGCGACCCTCCTGCCCCCACATCCGCGTACCCGCTGGAGCCACTGAATGCCCCCGCTCACCGAGTCGCTCGGTACCACCACCCCCCTCCCCACCGCCGACGAGGCGCCGGCCCCCGCCCCGGCCCCCGCCCCGGCCCCCGCCCTCCCCACGGCCGACGACGCCGTGGCCCACACCCTCCTCAACTGCCTGCTGCGCGAGGTGTCCGGCCCCGAACACCAGACCGCCGTCATCGACGGCCACCTCCTGCTGCGCCTGCCCCGCCGCGGCCTCCTCCTGCGGGTGGCCCTCCGCCGTACGTCCCTGCTGGGCGCCCACCGCTTCACGGGCCCGGTCACGGAGCAGTCCGACACCGGCTGGCGCACACTCGACTGGCGCCGCCTCGCCGAGTACACGCACGACGAGCTGTCGCTGCGCACCGGCGTCCGCAACGACGAGTTCCTGCACCAGATCGACTCCAGCCACCGCACCCTCGCCACCGCGCTCGCCGCCCGCGCGGCCGACGCGCACACCACCCATGACAGCGGCCCGTCCGGTCTCCCGGACTACCTCGCCTCCGAGCAGTCCCTCCTCTTCGGCCACCGCTTCCACCCCACCCCCAAGGCCCGCACGGGGGACGCGGACGCCTGGCAGTCGTACGCCCCCGAGGCCGGCGCCCGTTTCCAGCTGCGCTACCTCGCCGTCCGGGACCACCTGATCGCCGAGGAGTGCGCCGAGCCGGGCGCCACCGCCGTGCTCGACGGGGACCGGGGCGACGTCCCCGAGGGGTACCGGCTGCTGCCCGCCCACCCATGGCAGTACGAGATGCTCCGCGAACACCCGCTGCTGCGCGAGGCGTTGGGCCGCGGCGACATCCTGGACCTCGGCCCCGGCGGCCGGGAGTACGCGGCCACCGCCTCCGTCCGCACCCTCTTCGACGGCGACGCCTTCCTGAAGTTCAGCCTCAACGTCCGCATCACCAACTGCCTGCGCAAGAACGCCAGTTACGAACTCTCCGGCGCCGTCGCCCTCACCCGCGTCCTCGCCCCGGCCCTCGCCGACCTGGAGACCCGCTTCCCGGGCAGCGCGATGCTCCGCGAACCCGCCTACCGCAGCCTCGCCGTCCCCGGCCCCGACGGCACCCCCGACCGTGCCCTCCTCGAAGGCTTCGGTGTGATCGTCCGCGAGGGCCTGTCCCGGCGGCTGCTGCCCGGCACCACCCCGCTGCTCGCCGCCGCCGTCGCCGACGAGTACCCGACCAGCGCCGCCCACATCTCCCGCCTCCTCGCCGGCACGGGCCCCGAGACCGCCCTGACCTGGTGGAAGGCCTACCTCAGCCTGCTCCTCCCGCCCGTCCTCTCCGCCTACTTCGACCATGGCCTCGTCCTGGAGCCCCACCTCCAGAACGTCCTGATCTGCGTCGACACCGACGGCATGCCCGCCCAGGTCCTCTTCCGCGACCTGGAGGGCACCAAGCTCGTCCCCGACCACCACGCCGACACCCTCACCGCCCTCCCGCCCGAGGTCGCCGGCCCGATGGCGTACGACGCCCAGCGGGGCTGGGACCGCGTCGTGTACTGCCTGCTCGTCAACCACGTCGCCGAGCTGCTCGCCGCCCTCGCCGACCTGCACCCCGAGACCGAGGCCGACCTCTGGGCGGCGGTCCGCGCGACGATCCGGACGTACGCCGACGAGGAGGGCTGCCCGCCCCGCCTCTCCGCCCTGCTCGCCGGAGTCCCGCTCCCCGCCAAGACCAACCTCCTCACCCGCTGGGAACGCAAGGCCGACCGCGAGGCGGGCTACGTCCGGCTGCCCTCACCCCTCGCCGAGGACGTCCTGCGCTGGAGCACCCGATAAGCCCCCGATGAGCCGCCGCGCACCCACGCTGCCGCGCACCCACGCCGCCCGCACTCGCACCGCCCCGGCGCCCCAGAGTCCTCCGACGAGCCAGGAGCCCCCGATGACCCTTCCCACACCCGCCGTACGCGACCGCGTCCACTCCCTCCCACCCGCCGAACTCCCCGCGTACGTCTACGACTTGGCGGCCCTGCGTGACCACGCCGCCCAGGTACGCGCTGCCCTCCCCGAACGGGTCGAGCTGTACTACGCGGCCAAGGCGAATCCCGAGCCGGAGATCCTGGCCGCGCTGGGCCCGTACGTCGACGGCTACGAGGTGTCCTCCGGTGGCGAACTCGCCCACGTCGCCCGCGCCGTCCCGGGCCGCCCGCTGGCCTTCGGCGGCCCCGGCAAGACCCCGGCCGAGATCCGGGTCGCCCTGGAGGCCGGCGTCGAGCGCTTCCACGTCGAGAGCGCGCACGACCTGCGCATGCTCGGCGCACTGGCACGCGAGGTCGCACCCGCCACCCGCGTCGGGGTACTCCTCCGCTTCAACCTCGCGGTGGCGGACGGCTCGCTCACCGGCAGCTCCCTCGCGATGGGCGGCCGTCCCACCCCGTTCGGCCTGGACCCGGCCCAGGCACCGGACGTACGCCGTCCCCTCACGGACGGCACCCACCCGCACCTCCAACTCCTCGGCGTCCACGCCCACTTGGCGAGCGGACTCGACGCCCCCGAACAACTCTCCGTCGCCCGCTCGATCGTGGAGTGGGCGACCGGCCTGGGCGTCCCACTCGCGGAGGTGAACGTCGGCGGCGGCATGGCCGTCGACTACACCCGCCCCGACAGCCGCTTCGACTGGAAGACGTACGGCGAGGGTCTCGCCCAACTCGCGGACGTGCACCCCGAACTGACGCTGCGTATCGAACCCGGTCGCGCCCTCACCGCCTACTGCGGCTGGTACGCCACCGAGGTGCTGGACGTGAAGCACAGCCACGGCGAGGAGTTCGCGGTGGTCCGGGGCGGCACCCACCATCTGCGCACCCCCGCGACCAAGGGCCACGACCAGCCGTGCTCGGTCCTGCCGGTGGAGGAGTGGCCGTACCCCTGGCCGCGCCCGGCGGCCGAGGGGGAGCGCGTCAGCCTCACCGGCCAGCTCTGCACCCCGAAGGACCTCCTCGCCCGTGGCGCCCCCGTCCCGGGGCTGCGGGCGGGGGACCGGGTGGTGTTCGGCCTCGCGGGCGCGTACGCCTGGAACATCTCGCACCACGACTTCCTGATGCATCCCCGCCCCGGCTTCCACTTCCTCGACTGACCGCTTCCCGCCGGAACCCGACCGCCCGCCCGGCCCTCTTCGGGGTGTGACCGTTGACAGGCGGGCCGGCCGGGCGCAGACTCATGCGCACAAGAGAGTGAAGTGAATTTCACCTGGCGAACACGGTGACACGCGAACACGGTCGGAGTACTCACATGCACACCACTGTCGGCATCATCGGCGGCGGCCCGGCGGGGCTGCTGCTGGCCCGTCTGCTGCACAACGCGGGAATCGACAGTGTGGTTCTGGAACGCAAGGACCGTGCCTATGTCGAGCAGCGTCAGCGCGCCGGAATCCTGGAACAGGCCACCGTCGACGTGCTGCGCTCCGCGGGCGCGGGCGCCCGGCTGGACGCCGAGGGAATTCCGCACGACGGCATCGAACTGCGCTTCGACGGCCGCGCCCACCGCGTCGGCTTCCCCGAGCTGACCGGCGGCCGCCGGGTGTGGGTGTACGCGCAGACCGAGGTCGTCAAGGACCTGATCGCCCTCCAGCTCACCGGCGGCGGCCCGCTGCTGTTCGAGGCCGAGGTGCACGGGGTGGACGGCGCGGACACCGACCGGCCCGTGATCCGCTACACCCACGAAGGCCGCGAACAGACCCTGACCTGCGACTACGTGGTGGGCTGCGACGGCTTCCACGGCGTGGCCCGGGATGCCGTCCCGGACGGGGTGCGCACGACGTACGAGCGGACCTACCCCTACTCCTGGCTGGGCATCCTCGCCGACGCCCCGCCCGTCTACGACGAGCTGATCTACGCCCACTCCGAGCGCGGCTTCGCGCTGGCGAGCATGCGGTCGCCGTCCGTGAGCCGTCTCTACCTTCAGGTCCCGAACGGCACCGACCCGGCCGACTGGTCCGACGAGCGGATCTGGGACGAGCTGGACGCCCGGTTCGCGCTCACCGCCAACCCCGGCTGGCGGCTCGAACGCGGGCCCGTCACCGCCAAGGCCGTCCTGCCGATGCGCAGCCACGTCACCGAGCCGATGCGGTACGGCCGGGTCTTCCTGGCCGGCGACGCCGCCCACATCGTGCCGCCCACCGGTGCCAAGGGGCTCAATCTGGCCGCCACCGACGTCATCGTGCTGGCCCGCGCCTTCGCCCGGCTCAGGGAGACCGGCTCGACCGAGCTGCTCGACAGCTACTCCGACACCTGTCTGCGCCGGGTCTGGCGGGCCGAGCACTTCTCCTACTTCATGACCACGACCCTGCACGCCGACCCGGCCCAGTCCCCGTTCGAGACGAAACTCCAGCTCTCGCAGCTCGACCGCGTCGCGACCTCACGTCACGCCGCGGCCGAGCTGGCCGAGAACTACACGGGGCTGCCGCTGGACGGCGGGTCCTAGCCGGCTTCGGTGTCAGTGGGCGCCGAGACCGCCGCTGCCGAAGCCGCCGCTGCTGTTGTTGCTCCAGCGCCGCCGCTTCTTCTCCGGGCTGGGCCGTGTCCCCTGGTTGCCGTGCACCTCGTACGGTGTCAGCCGGTAGTCGCTCTTGGGGATCTCGTCGGGCTCCCGGTTCAGCTGCTCCTCGCGGACGGGTCCGCCCTCGGGGATCCGGGGCTGCTCGTCCGGGCGCGGCCGGCGCGGCTCACGGGCGCGCACGCGGGCACCCAGCCAGAGGGCGCCGATCAGCATGGCCACCACGACGACGCCGGCCAGGAACGGTGCGATACCGCCCAGCACGCTACGTTCTGCGGCTATATCAGTCCATTCCATGTTCATAAGGGATGAATACCCCCAATCGTTCGAGTGAACCGATCCGAGTCCGGACCGGACCGGTCCAGACCGGCCCAGACCGGTCCGTGTACGAACCGGACCGCTTCGCACGGCTCGTCCCCGGGTGCCCTGTCGCGCGGGTCGGAAACGGAACCCGGCGGACCGCCCGCGGCGACGCCCGATCGCGCCCGCCGTGTTTGGCCGCATCGCCTCCGGCTACCCGCCCGTGGTGACCTCGACGACGACTTCCCAACAGGAACTCATCCGGTTCCTTGAGGACCGCTTCGCATGTGCGCAGGCCTGCACCGAATGTGCGCGGGCCTGCGCGCTGCGGGCCAGCCTCGCCGACCCGGACGGACCCGAGAGCCAGGAACAGATGCGGCGTAAGGGCATCATGTGCGCGGAGGTGTGCGACGCCACGTGCAGGGTGCTTTCCGAGGAGGCGGGCCTCGACGAGGCCGGTATCCGCCTCCAGGTGGAGTGGTGCCGCACCGTGGCCCTGGAGTGCGCGCGCACCTTCGACGATTCCCCCGGTGCCGAGGACGGCGCCAAGGCCTGCCGCGCCTGCGCCCAGGCCTGCACGGACTTCCTCGCCACCCTCCGCTGAACCGGCGACGGGACGGGTGTCGCTCCCGCCCGTTCCTCCGTGTTGCCCTCTGTCTGGCTGTTCCCAATTACTGGAACACGTTCTAGCGTGTGCGCCGTCAGGTCGGCCTTGGGGAGCCTGGAGGCGCCGTGCACCTCGAATACACGCCCGAGCAGCAGCGGCTGCGCACCGAACTGCGCGCCTACTTCGCCGAGTTGGTCCCGGAGGGC
Organism: Streptomyces sp. NPDC107538; assembly: GCF_055657445.1. NCBI lineage: Bacteria > Bacillati > Actinomycetota > Actinomycetes > Kitasatosporales > Streptomycetaceae > Streptomyces > Streptomyces sp. NPDC107538. Next base: position 849,786 of record NZ_JBVKAY010000001.1, read on the forward strand.
GCCTACGCCCGGCACGCCGACCCGGCGGCGCAGAAGCGGTTCTACCGCGAGACCATCCGTCGCCTCGGCGCCGACGGCTGGCTCGGAGTGGGCTGGCCCAAGGAGTACGGCGGACGTGGCCTGACCGCCGTCGAACAGTTCGTCTTCTTCGACGAGGCCGCGCAGGCCGGCGTACCGCTGCCGCTGATGGCGCTCAACACCGTCGGCCCGACGATCATGCAGTTCGGCACCGAGGAACAGAAGGCGTACTTCCTGCCCCGCGTTCTCTCCGGCGAGATCGACTTCGCCATCGGCTACAGCGAGCCGGACGCCGGCACGGACCTGGCGTCACTGAAAACGCGCGCGGTGCGAGACGGCGACGAGGCCACCGGCCATTACACGGTCAACGGGCAGAAGATCTGGACCACCAACGGCGACACGGCCGACTGGGTCTGGCTCGCGGTCCGCACCGACCCCGACGCCCCGCCCCACAAGGGCATCACCATGCTCCTCGTCCCGACCACGGAACCCGGCTACTCCTGCACCCTCATCAACACGCTCGCCTCCCACGACACCACCGCCAGCTACTACGAGAACATCCGCGTCCCCGTCTCCCGCCGCGTCGGCGAGGAGAACAAGGGCTGGCGGCTGATCACCAACCAGCTCAACCACGAACGCGTCACCCTCGCCGCCCACGGCACCATGGCCATCCGCTCCCTGCACAACGTCCAGCGCTGGGCCATGGAGACCAAACTCGCCGACGGCCGCCGCGTCATCGACCTGCCCTGGGTCCGCCGCCGCCTCGCGCAGACCCACACCAAACTCGACGCCCTCAGGCTCCTCAACTGGCGCATGGTCAGCGCCCTCCAGGAGGGCACCCTCACCCCCCAGGACGCCTCCGCCGTCAAGGTCTACGGCTCCGAGGCCCGCCGCGACGCCTACGCCTGGCTGATGGAGGTCGTCGCCACCGCCGGCGCCCTCAAGGAGGGCTCCGCGGGCGCGGTCCTGCACGGCGAACTCGAACGCGGCTACCGCTCGGCCGTGATCTTCACCTTCGGCGGCGGCAACAACGAGATCCAGCGCGAGATCATCTCGTGGATCGGCCTGGGGATGCCCCGTGTACGGCGTTAGCTGCAGGTGATCGACTTGGTGGGGCCGGTCCTGCTGTCGGTCTTCTCCCCGTCCAGCCACACCCGCCAGGTGTACGTACCACTGCACCTGGTCGGCAGGGAAATGTTGCCGGAGCTCTCGTCGCTGGCGTCCCAGCCGTCGCTGTTCGCGGTGTACCAGATCCCCAGGACCTTGCGCTGAACCTTGAGCTTCATGTCACCGCAGCCGCTGCCGGCCCAGGCACCGTATCCGGTGACCTGGCCGGGCCCGGTCTTCAGCACATTGCCGGCCGTGACATGGCAGGAGGCCGCGGCAGCCGGTGACCCTCCCGCGACGAGGAGCCCTCCGGCCATGACACCGCCGAGCACAGCGGACACAGCCTTTTTCTTGAAGTGACGCATGGTGATTCCCCCTACGAGCAGTGTTGTGAACGGCAGAGAGCAAGACGACTTCGTGACCCACGCTCCGTCGCCGAAGCTCACGTGGCAGTCTGCGGAGCTTCCGGCCCAGGGTGTACCTGCAACGTTCCAGGTTGCGCCGGACACCGCCACTCACCGGCACGTGAAGCACTCTGGCGGCGCGTGGCCGACCTGGCGTACGCCTCCCTGCCGCCGTACGCCCACGAGTTGTACGGCAGGCCGGGTCCCGCACCGGCCGTGGTCACCCGCCGCCTGCGGCTCGCCGGAACCTTCCTGCGCTGTGTTCCCGCCCGTCTGCGCCGGCAACTCCCGCCCAAACACATCCTCCGCGCCATGGCACGGCTCGGCCCCGGCTCCCGCCCGGCACCGTACAAAGTCGGCAGATAGACCGCCATACTGGACGGGCCAGGGGGATGCGGGGCCGGATACGGGGGCGATCGTCGGCGATGGGGGACACCAGGCTGATCCAGGGCCGGTACCGGCTGCTCGATCTGATCGGGCGCGGGGGGATGGGCGAGGTCTGGCGTGCGAGGGACGAGTCGCTGGGGCGGCTGGTCGCGGTCAAGTGCCTCAAGCCCGTCAACACCCAGCCCGACCAGTCGTTCACCCGTGTCCTGCGCGAACGCTTCCGGCGCGAGGCACGCGTCGCGGCCGCCCTCCAGCACCGGGGGGTCACCGTCGTCCATGACTTCGGTGAGTCCGACGGGGTGCTGTTCCTCGTCATGGAGTTACTGGACGGCCGCAACCTCAGCCAGCTCCTGGAGGACAACAGACACCATCCGCTGGCCGTCCCGGAGGTCGTCGAGATCGCCGGGCAGGTGGCCGCCGCCCTCGACTACACCCACCGGCAGGGCATCGTGCACCGCGACCTGAAGCCCGCCAACATCATGCTGCTCACCGACGGCACCGTGAAGATCTGCGACTTCGGCATCGCCCGCCTCGGCCGCGACGTCACCTTCACCTCCCGGCTCACCGGCACCGGTATCGCCATGGGCACCCCGCACTACATGTCACCGGAACAGATCAGCGGCGACGAGGTCGACCAGCGCAGCGACCTCTACTCGTTCGGCTGTGTGCTCTACGAGATCGTCACCGGGGTACCGCCGTTCGACCTCGACGACGCCTGGGCGGTCCTGATGGGCCACCGCGACACCGCCCCGACGCCCCCGCGCCACCACCGCGACGAGATCCCCGAGTACCTCGACCGCGTCATCCTGGACCTGCTCGCCAAGGAGCCGGAGGAACGACCGCACGACGCACGCGAGTTGGGCCGCAGGGTCGGGGAGGGGCGGGCGGCCACCGCCCCGGGCCCGGGCCGCGCCCAGGTGCCGGCCGCCGTGGCACGCCCCGTCCTCCCCGAAGCCGCCCCCGGCCCGCCCGGCCTCTGGGCGCGCCCGGAGCAACCGCCGTCGCGGGAACCCCGGTTGCCGTCCTGGACCCGCGGGATGACCACCGGCCACAAGGCCACCGGCACCGGACCGGGCGGTCTCACCCCGCCGGACGCCTCTGCCGGGCTCACCGGCGAGTGGATCGCCCGCCCCGCCACCGGCCGCGTCGAACGGCCCGTACGCCCCGAACGGCCCACCCCGTCACCGGAGTTGATCACCACCCTCACCGGGCGGCACAACGCGGGCCTCAGCCTGGGGCGGCTGGGCCGCTGGACGGAGGCGGGCGAGGTGCACCGCGCGGTGGCCGCCGAACGCGAGCACGCCCTCGGCCCGGACCACCCCGACACCCTCGCCAGCCGTTTCGAGGTCGGCTTCACCCTCAGCCGCACCGGCCGCCCCGCCGACGCGCTGCGCGAGTTCGCCCACGTCGCCCGGGTCCGCGAGCACGTCCTCGGGCCCGACCATCCCGACACACTCGCCGCCCGGCAGGAAATGGCGTACGTGCTGGGCCAGTTGGGCCGCCACTTCGAAGCCCACCAGGCCTATACGGGGGTCCTCGCCGCCCGGGAACGCCTCGCCGGGCCGGACCACCCGGACACCCTGCGCTGCCGCCACAACCTCGCCTTCAACCTCAGCAGGCTCGGCCGGCTGGAGGACTCGTACCGCATGGCGAGCGAGGTGGCCGCCGCCCGCGCCCGGGTGCTCGGCGCCAACCACCCCGACACTCTCGTCACCCGGTACGAAGTCGGCTACGCCCTCGGCCAGTTGGGACGCTGGCCCGAGGCCCTGGAGACCTACCGCGAGGTCGCCGAGACCCGTGCCCAGGCCCTCGGCCCCGACCACCCCGACACCCTCGCCGCCCGCCACGAGGTCGGCATCAGCCTCGGCCGGCTCGGCCGCAGCACCGACGCGCTCACCCTCTACCGCGCCCTGGTCGACGACCGCACCCGCGTCCACGGCCCCGCCGACACCGAGACCCTGCGCGCCCGCCACGGCCTCGGTGTCAACCTCGGGCGCCTCGGCCGCTGGGAGGAGGCCCTCGCCGAGTCCCGCGACGTGTGCGCCCTGCGCGAGCGCGTCCTCGGCCCGGACCACCCCGACACCCTCATCAGCCGCCGCGAGGTCGCCGTCGGCCTCGGCTGGCTCGGCCGCTGGGCCGACGCCCTCACCGAATACCGCCACGTAGCCGACGCCCGCGAACACATCCTCGGCCCCACCCACCCCGACGCCCTCACCAGCCGCAACGACGAGGCCCACTGCCTAGAACAACTCGGCCGCACCCAGGAAGCGGTCGAGCTGTACCGCCGAGTGGCGGCGTTACGCCAGCAACGGTCAACAGACGGCCACTGACACCGCCGACGGGCCGGGTGATGGCTGGGGCAGGGGACCGCCGGGCGGTCACGGGGACTGTGGACGGTCGGGTGGTTGCTGGGGCAGGGGACGGCCAGATGGTGCTGGGGCAGGGGGCGGCCGGGCGGTCACGGGGACTGCGGACGGCTGGGTGGTTGCTGGGACACCGGACAGCCGGGCGGTCACCGGTGCCGCCGACCGCCGGGCGGTCAGGGGGACTGGGGGCGGGCTGTGTGGTTGCTGGGCCTGCGGACGGCGGGTCGGTTGCGGGACCGAGGACAGCCGGGCGGTCACCGGTGCCGCCGACTGCCGGGCGGTCAGGGGGACTGGGGAGGGGCTGTGTGGTTGCTGGGCCTGTGGACGGTGGGTCGGTTGCGGGATCGAGGACGGCCGGGCGGTCACCGGTGCCGCCGACTGCCGGGCGGTCAGGGGGACTGGGGAGGGGCTGTGTGGTTGCTGGGCCTGCGGACGGCGGGTCGGTTGCGGGACCGAGGACGGCCGGGCGACCACCGGTGCCGCCGACTGCCGGGCGGTTGCTGGGGCCGTTGGACGGCCGGGTGGTTGGTGGAGCCGAGGGCCGCTGGGCCACGGGGACTGCAGCGCGGTCGCCGGGCTCGCGCCGGGCCCGCCGCAGCGCCCGGCCCTCTGGCCGTCGACGGACCGCGCCGAGCCAGGACCTCCGGGTGCGCGCCGAGGTCCCGGTCTGCCGCGTCGGGTCCGGGCGGCTCCCGGGCCCGACGGTGGCCGACAGCGTCGAGTGGGGCGTCGGCTCCCCCGACCGCCGACCGCCGACCGCCGACCGCCGACCGCCGACCGCCGACCGCCGACCGCCGACCGCCGACCGCCGACCGCCGGGCTCGCGCCGACCCCCGCCACACCGTCCGGCCCTCTGGCCGCCGACGGGCCGCGCCGAGCCCGGCCCCCCAGGTGCCCGCCGACGGACCGCGCCCGAGCCAGCCCCCCGGGGGCCCGCCGACGTCCCGGCCGGCCGTCGAGTCCGGGCCCCCGGCCCCCGGGCCCCGACGGTGGCCGACAGCGCCGAGTCGAGCGTCGGCTCACCGGCCCGCCGACCGGCCGCGCCCAGCCCCGGCTCCCCGGTCGCACCGCCCAGGCCCGCCCCCCCCCGTTGATCCACCTGCCCCACCCCCCTGGCCGACCCCGAGCGCCGCGTGTTACCAAGAGCCATGCCTGCCACCCCCACCCCCGCGCCCGCATCCGTACCCGCAACCCGGCCCGGACGTCCGGTCGGGCCTCGGCCGCACGGCTCGTACGACGCCGTGATCGTCGGCGGTGGGCACAACGGGCTGGTCGCCGCCGCGTACCTCGCCCGGGCCGGGCGCTCCGTGCTGGTGCTGGAGCGGCTGGACCACACCGGTGGGGCCGCCGTGTCGACACGGCCCTTCGCCGGGGTCGACGCCCGGCTGTCGCGGTACTCGTACCTGGTCAGCCTGCTGCCCCGGAAGATCGTGCGGGACCTCGACCTGGACTTCCGCGTCCGGGGCCGCACCATCTCCTCGTACACCCCCGTCGAACGCGACGGACGCCCCACCGGCCTGCTCGTCGGCGGGGGCGAGCGCCGCACCCGGGAGGCGTTCGCGCGGCTCACGGGCGCGGACCGCGAGTACGAGGCCTGGCAGCGCTTCTACGGCATGACGGCCCACGTCGCCGAACGGGTGTTCCCGACCCTCACCGAGCCCCTGCCCACCCGCGACGCCCTGCGCGACCGTATCGACGACGAGGAGGCCTGGCGCACCCTCTTCGAGGAACCGATCGGCACGGCCGTCGAGTCGTCCTTCACCGACGACCTGGTCCGCGGTGTCGTCCTCACCGACGCGCTCATCGGCACCTTCGCGGACGCCCACGACCCCTCCCTCCGCCAGAACCGCTGCTTCCTCTACCACGTGATCGGCGGCGGCACCGGCGCCTGGGACGTGCCCGTCGGTGGCATGGGCGCGCTCACCGACGCACTGGCCAGGGCCGCGCGCGACGCGGGCGCCGTCCTCGCCACGGGCCACGAGGCCCGCCGGATCGAGACCGACGGCCGGTCCGCCGAGATCACCTACCGGACGGCCGACACCGAGGGCACCGTCACCGCACGCCACGTCCTGGTCAACGCCTCGCCGCGCGAACTGGCCGCCCTGACCGGCGACACACCCCCTACCCCCGCCGAGGGCGCGCAGCTCAAGGTGAACATGCTGCTTACCCGGCTCCCCAGGCTCCGCGACGAGTCCGTCGACCCCCACGAGGCCTTCGCCGGGACCTTCCACATCGCCGAGGGATACGACCAACTGGCCACCGCCTACGCCCAGGCCGCCTCCGGCACCCTGCCCGAGGCCCCGCCCTCCGAGATCTACTGCCACTCGCTCACCGACCCGACCATCCTCGGCCCGGACCTGGTCGAGCAGGGCTACCAGACGCTCACCCTCTTCGGCCTGCACACCCCCGCGCGGCTGTTCGAGTCCGACAACGACGCCGTACGCGAGGAACTCCTCAAGTCCACCCTCGCCCAGCTGGACGCCCACCTCGCCGAGCCCCTCACCGACTGCCTGGCCACCGACGCCGACGGCCGCCCCTGCATCGAGGCCAGAACCCCCCTCGACCTGGACCACGACCTCGGCCTCCCCGGCGGCAACATCTTCCACCGCGACCTCACCTGGCCCTACGCCCAGACCGACACGGGCCGCTGGGGAGTCGAGACCCACCACGACAACATCTTCCTGTGCGGCGCGGGCGCGGTACGAGGCGGCGGTGTGAGCGGAGTCCCCGGCCACAACGCGGCGATGGCACTGCTGGAGGCGGACGGCATGGACGACTTGCCGTAGGCAGTCAGGGGCGCGGGGAACTGCGCGACCAGCCCCCACCAACCCGCACCGCCAACCAACCGACCCACCCCACCCCACCCCACCCCTCACGCGCCCACCCCCACACCCCCGATGCTCACGCAAATCTGACGGTGCATCAGAAAACCCCTTCCCTCCTCCGGAGGACTACGGCATTCTGCGCACCATGCAGACGGAGCTGAGCAACACCCTCGGAGTCCAGTACGCCGTCTTCGGCTTCACCCCGTTCCCCGCGGTCGCGGCCGCCATCAGCCGCGCCGGCGGCTTCGGGGTGCTCGGCGCGGTCCGCTACACGGCCCCCGACGACCTGAAACGCGACCTCGACTGGATCGAGGCCCACGTCGACGGCATGCCGTACGGCCTGGACGTCGTCATGCCGGCCAAGAAGGTCGAGGGCGTCACGGAGGCCGACGTCGAGGCGATGATCCCCGAGTCCCACCGGCAGTTCGTCAAGGACACCCTCGCCAAGTACGGCGTCCCCGAACTCGCCGAGGGCGAGGCTTCCGGGTGGCGCATCACCGGCTGGATGGAACAGGTCGCCCGCAGCCAGCTCGACGTCGCCTTCGACTACCCGATCAAGCTGCTCGCCAACGCGCTCGGGTCCCCACCCGCCGACGTCATCGACCGCGCCCATGAACAGGACGTCCTCGTCGCCGCGCTCGCCGGCAGCGCCCGGCACGCCCGTAAGCACGCCGACGCGGGCATCGACATCGTCGTGGCCCAGGGCTACGAGGCCGGCGGCCACACCGGCGACATCGCCTCCATGGTGCTGACCCCCGAGGTCGTCGAGGCCGTCGACCCGTTGCCGGTGCTCGCCGCCGGAGGCATCGGCAGCGGTCAGCAGGTGGCCGCCGCCCTCGCCCTCGGCGCCCAGGGCGTCTGGCTCGGCTCGCTCTGGCTGACCACCACCGAGGCCGAACTGCCCTCGCCCCGGCTGATCGAGAAGCTGCTCGCCGCCGGCTCCGGCGACACCGTCCGCTCCCGCGCCCTCACCGGCAAACCCGCGCGCCAGCTCCGTACCGAATGGACCGACGCCTGGGACGACCCGGCCGGACCCGGCACCCTCCCCATGCCCCTGCAGGGGCTGCTCGTCGCCGAGGCGGTGTCCCGGATCCAGAAGTACGAGGTCGAGCCGCTGCTCGGCACTCCGGTCGGGCAGATCGTCGGCCGGATGAACAGCGAACGCAGCGTCCAGGCCGTCTTCGACGACCTCACCCGAGGCTTCGAGCGTGCCGTGGACCGGATCAACCGGATCGCCGGAAGGAGCGCGGAACGATGAACCGAGCCCCCCAAGGCCGGCCTTCCCCGGCCCAACCACCGCAGGGCTTCTGGGCGCAGGCCGCCGCCGACCCCGACCGTAGGGTGCTCATCGCCCCGGACGGGGAGGAGTGGACCGCCGGACGGCTGCACGCCGCTACCAACCGCCTGGTGCACGGCCTGCGCGCGGCCGGACTCGAACGCGGCGACGCCTTCGCGGTCGTCCTGCCCAACGGCGTCGAGTTCTTCGTCGCCTACCTCGCCGCCACCCAGGCCGGTTTCTATCTCGTCCCCGTCAACCACCACCTCGTCGGCCCCGAGATCGCCTGGATCGTCTCCGACTCCGGCGCCAAGGTGCTCATCGCGCACGAGCGGTTCGCCGACACGGCACGCGCCGCCGCCGACGAGGCCGGGCTGCCCGCCGACCACCGGTACGCGGTGGGCACGGTCGAGGGCTTCCGCCCGTACGCTGAACTCCTCGACGGACAGCCCGAGTCGGCGCCCGGCGACCGCACCCTCGGCTGGGTCATGAACTACACCTCCGGCACCACCGGCCGCCCCCGGGGCATCCGCCGTCCGCTGCCCGGCAAGCTCCCGGAGGAGTCCTACCTCGGCGGTTTCCTCGGCATCTTCGGCATCCGGCCGTTCGACGACAACGTGCACCTGGTCTGCTCGCCGCTCTACCACACGGCCGTACTGCAGTTCGCGGGCGCGTCCCTGCACATCGGGCACCGGCTGGTGCTGATGGACAAGTGGACGCCGGAGGAGATGCTCCGCGTCATCGACGCCCACCGCTGCACCCACACCCACATGGTGCCCACCCAGTTCCACCGGCTCCTCGCCCTCCCCGCCGAGGTGCGCGCCCGCTACGACGTGTCGTCCATGCGGCACGCCATCCACGGGGCCGCGCCCTGCCCCGACCATGTGAAGCGGGCCATGATCGAGTGGTGGGGCGAGAGCGTGGAGGAGTACTACGCGGCCAGTGAGGGCGGCGGCGCCTTCGCCACCGCCGAGGACTGGCTGAAGAAGCCCGGTACGGTCGGCAAGGCGTGGCCCATCAGTGAACTCGCGGTCTTCGACGACGACGGCAACCGCCTGCCCGCCGGTGAACTCGGCACCGTCTACATGAAGATGAGCACCGGCGGCTTCTCGTACCACAAGGACGAGGGCAAGACACGGAAGAACCGTATCGGCGACTTCTTCACCGTCGGCGACCTCGGACTCATCGACGACGAGGGCTATCTCTTCCTCCGGGACCGCAAGATCGACCTGATCATCTCCGGTGGCGTCAACATCTACCCCGCCGAGATCGAGGCCGCCCTCCTCACCCATCCCGCCGTCGCCGACGCCGCCGCGTTCGGCATCCCGCACGACGACTGGGGCGAGGAGGTCAAGGCCGTGGTCGAGCCCGCCCCCGGCTTCACCCCGGGGCCGGCCCTGGCCGAGGAGATCCTCGCTCACTGCGCCCGGCAACTCGCCGGGTACAAACGCCCGAAGAGCGTCGACTTCACCGAGGCGATGCCCCGCGACCCCAACGGCAAGCTCTACAAACGGCGGTTGCGGGAGCCGTACTGGGAGGGCCGGCAGAAGACCGTCTGACCGGACCCCGCCGATGCCGGACTCCGCGCCGCCCGTGACCACGGGCGGCGCCGGACCTCACCGCTTGCGCGCCACCCCGCCCACCGCGATGACCTCCTCGGAGCCACCGGCGGCGGACGCCCCCGGATCCGGCCGCCAGTCGTTCAACGGCACGACCCCGGGCTCCAGCAGCTCCAACCCCTCGAAGAACCCGGCGAGTTGGGCCGGGCTGCGCAGGTAGTAGGGGACCGCGCCGCTCTCGTTGTAGCCGCGGGTGGCCTCGGCGTTGGCCTTGTTCGTGTCGACGCTGTCGTTGAACGCGAGGTAACTCCCGGACGGCAGGGCGGACATCAGCGTGCCGATGATGGCCCGCGCCTCGGCGTAGTCGGCGATATGCCCGCTGACCTGCATCATCGTCAGCCCGACCGGCTGGGAGAGATCCAGTGTCCTGGCCGCCTCCCGCAGCACGGTCTGCGGGTCGTGCAGATCGGAGTCGATGTAGTCGGTCGCTCCCGCGGGCGTACTGGTGAGCAGTGCCCGTGCGTGGGTCAGGACCAGCGGGTCGTTGTCCACATAGACGACCCGCGCCTGAGGGGCCGCCCGCTGCGCGATCTCGTGCGTGTTGTCCGCCGTCGGCAGACCGGTGCCGATGTCGAGGAACTGACGTATGCCCGCCTCGGCGGCGAGGAAGGTGACCGCGCGGCCCAGGAAGGCCCGGGAGTCACGGGCCAGGTCGGTGATGCCGGGGAACACCGCGCGGAAGGCGTCGCCCGCCGCGTGGTCGACCGGGTAGTTGTCCTTGCCGCCCAGCCAGTAGTTCCAGATCCGGGCCGAGTGCGGCACCGTCGTGTCGATCATGGTCGCCGAATCCGTCTCCGGACGTAACGAGTCCTGCGCCACCGGGCGGCCTCCTCAAGGGGGAACGGTCACAGGGCGATATGCCCATGGCAAGGTGCTGACAGAAGAATGGTGCCGCCCCGAGCGGGACGGCACCATATCCCTTCGGTCAATGGCTCATTGACTCAGGGGCTCACTGACCGACCCGGACCACCTTCAGCTTCGGCGAGGACAGGATGTCCTTCTCGCAGAAGCGGGACGTCACCCACTTCTCCGCCGAGAACAGCCGCGTCTGGTCCACATAATGGGGCGAATTCGGGTTCGACGACTGCGAGTACGTCAGCAGGGTGCGGGCCACCGGGCACCGGCCGCCGTCCCAGCCGACCGCCTGAATGTGGCTGGAACCCGACGAGACCTCCGGGTAGACACCCTCGGCCGCCCGCCACGGCGCCTCGATCTTGTTCCACACCCCCAGCCCCTCCGTACCGCCGGACACCGCGATGCGCTCACCGCCCCGTACGACGAACTGGTGGTCGCCGAGCTTCGCGTCCAGCGCCACGTTCGCCGCCCGCAGATCCCGCACCGTGTCGGCGAGGGCGGTGGCGAAGCCGGGCACGTCCGTGTTGAGCGTGTGCGGTGTGTTGACGGGGTCCGCCGCGGAGAAGGGCACCTTCCAGAACTGCCCACGCGGCACCACGGCGGTCAGCCGCCGCCAGAACCGGTCGAAGAGCAGCGCGCCCCGGCTGTCGGTGTTCACGGTCCGGTCCCACGCCTCGAACACCCCGCACGCCTCGGACACGTCGACGACCGTGCCGTCACTGCCCGTCGCCGTACCGCCCGGCAGCGCGGCACACGCCCGCGCCACGTCGTCGCCGGTGAGATCGGCCGCGGGTACCCGGTTCGCGAACTGCTGCCGCTGGAGGTCCCGTACGGTCAGATCGCCCCGCTCGGCCATCGCCGCCACGTCCTCGACCGCGCCCCGCGTCCGCAGCGACCGCTGGGTGCCGATGGTGCCGAACACCCGCTCGTACCCGGTCAGCGGCTGGTCCGCGTTGGCCAGCCACGCGCTGTCGTTGGAGTTCTCCGCGTACGCCGCGTCCTTCAGCGTCGGCATCCTCGCGGGCCCGAAGATCCCCGGCTGCACGGCGTCGGCGTCGCTGCCGAGCGCGCAGTCGGACCGCGAGCCGTCCAGGACCGCGACCCCCGACGCCGGATACGTGGCCCTGCCCAGCGGCGTCGAACAGCGGGCCGCCAGCTCGTCGGTGATCCGGGGGAGTGTCTGCGACTGGGTGAACAGGGTGTGCCCGGCGGAGTCGGCGGCCACGGTGTTCACCCAGGGCAGGCCCTGATGCCGGGCGAGGGACTTCAGCACGTCCGCGGTGCCGCGGGCCTTGGCGAAGCCCAGCGAGGTGTCGGTGAAGCGGAGGTTCGCCGCGTTGGGGTCGTTGACGGCGTACGCGGTGCCGCCCGTCCATGGCAGCGGGAGGTCGGCACCGAGCGAGGTGACCACCGGGCCGTACCGCGTCCACCACTGGACCCGGGTGACCGGGGCACCGTCCTTGACGCCGACGGTGACCGTCCGCTTCGTCATCCGCTCCGGTTTCCCGTCCACGAGATACGTGGTCGGGTCGGCCGGGTCCAGCGTCAGCTGATGGACGTTCATGGGGACGCCGGTGGCCACGGTGTGGCTCCACGCGACCTTCGCGTTGAACCCGATCTGGGTGATCGGCGAGCCCAGCAGCGAGCCGCCGGAGACGTTCAGCTCACCGGGGATCGTCTGCTGCGCCTGCCAGAAGCGGCGGCCACCGGCCCACGGGTAGTGCGGGTTGCCCAGCAGCAGACCCCGGCCGTTCGCCGTGGCGTCCCCGCCGAACGCGACGGCGTTCGAGCCCATGTCCGCGTTCGCGGCGTCGAACAGCTGACTCGCGGCGCGGGCGGCGGCCTTCGTGTCCAGGGTGGCGGCGGTATCGCCCCGGCGTCCCGTGTCCGTCGTACCGGTGGCGGGCGGCTGCGCGGTGGTGATCGCGTCCACGAGCCGCCCCTCACCGCCGAGGACGGCGAGGGCGTACGCGCGGGAGAACACGTCGAGCGTGGAGACCGGCCGCACCCAGGCGGCGCCCTCGCAGGCGGGGTCGGTGATCCGGTTCTTCTTCAGCCACGCGTTGTAGCCGGCCGCCCACCCCCGCATCAGATCCTCGACCGCGCGGCTCGGCCCCAGCGGTTCGGGCTTCTCCAGCAGCCGCTCGACGGTGCCCGCCTCCCGGACGCCCTGGAAGTACAGGTCGCTGGTGAGGTTCCTGGTGGCGGAGGAGAGGGAGAAGTCGGGGGCGGCGTCGGGCCCGAACCAGCGGGAGCGCTCGCCCTTCACGGTGACGAACCCGTCGGCGAGCACACACACCTGGTCGGCGGCCTGCGCCCAGCCGGTGCCGAAGCCGAGGTTCGCGTAGTCCTTGGCGACGATGTGCGGGACGCCGTACTCGGTGTAGCGGATCACGGCGGACAGGCCGCCGTGGGAGGTGCGTTGTTCCTGGGCTCGCGCGTCATCAGCGGCCGAGGTGGCCGCGGTGGCGGAGGGCAGGACGGCCGAGGCGGTGAGCAGGGCGACGGCCGAGACCACCAACTGTCTCAGGCGGGTGCGCATGGCGGCTCCCAACATCGTTGAGGGAAAGGACGATTGAGCGTGTCGACACGTGTCCACGTAGTCCGTACGGGTGAGGGATCTTCCCTCGAAGTGACTCGCCGCTCGATGGCCGAAGTTGAGCGACTTCCCGCCATGTGTGCCGGATTACGGTCGTGCGGGTGGTGCGCTTGACCTCGCTCGTACGACGCAACGAGGATCACCGCAGAACCTGGACGAAGGAGCACGGGACATGACGGCTGGCCGCAGTGTGACGGTCGACGGGACGCTGCGGCGCACCGCCGGGCGGATTCCCGCCCGCGTCGCGATCCACTACGGCGAACGGTCCTGGACCTACGCCGAGTTGGACGACGCCGTCTCCCGGGCGGCCCGCGCCCTGCGCGACACCGGCCTGGAACGGGGCGACCGGGTGGCCGCCTACGGCCACAACTCGGACGCCTACCTCATCGCCTTCCTGGGCGCCGCCCGCGCCGGACTGGTCCATGTCCCCGTCAATCAGAACCTCACCGGCGACGACCTCTCCTACCTCCTCGACCAGTCCGGCAGCACCCTCGTGCTCACCGACCCGGACCTCGCCGGGAACCTCCCCGAGGGCACCCGCACGCTGCCGCTGCGCGACGCGGACGACTCGCTCCTCGCACGTCTCGCCACCACCGAGCCGTACGACGGCGAGGAGCCCCGCGCCGAGGACCTCGTCCAGCTGCTCTACACCTCGGGCACCACCGCGCTCCCCAAGGGCGCGATGATGACGCACCGCGCCCTCGTCCACGAGTACCTGAGCGCGATCGCCGCCCTCGATCTCCAGGCGGGCGACCTGCCCGTGCACTCCCTGCCGCTCTACCACTCCGCGCAGATGCATGTGTTCCTGGTGCCGTATCTCGCGGTCGGGGCCACCAACACGATCCTCGACGCGCCGGACGGCGACCGGATCCTCGACCTCGTGGAGGAGGGCCGCGCCGACAGCCTCTTCGCCCCGCCCACGGTGTGGATCGCCCTGTCCAACCGCCCCGACTTCGCCACCCGCGACCTCACCGGACTGCGCAAGGCCTACTACGGCGCGTCGATCATGCCGGTGCCCGTCCTCGAACGCCTCAAGGAACGCCTGCCCGAACTCGCCTTCCACAACTGCTTCGGCCAGAGCGAGATCGGTCCACTCTCCATGGTCCTCGGCCCGTACGAACACAAGGGCCGCATGGACTCCTGCGGGCGCCCCGTCATGTTCGTCGAGGCCAAGGTCGTCGACGAGGACGGCGAGGAGGTGCCCGACGGCACCCCAGGCGAGATCGTCTACCAGTCGAAGCAACTCTGCGAGGGCTACTGGAACAAGCCGGAGGAGACCGCCGAGGCCTTCCGCGACGGCTGGTTCCACTCCGGCGACCTCGCCGTACGCGACGCCCACGGCTTCTTCACCGTCGTCGACCGCGTCAAGGACGTCATCAACTCCGGCGGCGTCCTCATCGCCTCCCGCCAGGTCGAGGACGCCCTCTACACCCATGAGCAGGTCGCCGAGGCGGCGGTGATCGGCCTCCCCGACGACCACTGGATCGAGGCCGTCACCGCGATCGTCGTCACCCGCGGAGAGGCCTCGGAGGCCGAACTCATCGCCCACGCCCGCGAGGAACTCCCCCACTTCAAGGCCCCGAAGAGGGTCTTCTTCGTCGACGAACTCCCCCGCAACGCCAGCGGAAAGATCCTCAAGCGGGAGCTGCGGGACCGCTTCGCCGAGGGCTGAGAAGATCGACACCATGCCTACCTTCACCGCACCGGACGGAACCGAACTCGCCTACCACCTGCGGGGTGAGGGGGAGCCGTTGATCGTCCTGCCGGGCGGTGCCATGCGGGCCTCCGCCTACCTGGGGGACCTGGGTGGGCTGTCCGCTCACCGGCGGCTGGTGCTGCTGGATCTCAGGGGCACGGGGGACTCGGCGGTCCCGGCCGACCCGGCGACGTACCGGTGCGACCGGCAGGTCGAGGACGTCGAGGCGCTTCGGATGCGCCTGGGGCTGGAGCGGGTGGAGCTGCTCGCGCACTCGGCCGGCGGGAATCTGGCCATGCTGTACGCGGCGCGGTACCCGGAGCGGGTGTCCCGGCTGGCTCTGATCGCCGCGACGCCGTGGGCGGTGGGGCTGCCGGTGACCGTGGAGGACCGGCTCGCCGCCGCCCGGCTGCGGGAGGGGGAGCCGTGGTTCGCCGAGGCGTACCCGGCGTTCGAGGCGGCCTGGACCGGACGGGGCCCGTTCGACGACGCGATGATGCCGTTCTTCTACGGCCGCTGGGACGAGACCGCCCGCGCCCACATGGCCGCCGAGGAGGACCAGACCAACGACGAGGCGGCCGGCGTCTACGGCTCGGCCGGTGCCTACGACCCGCCCGCCACCCGGGCCGCCCTCGCCGGACTGTCCGCCCCGGTCCTCGTCCTCGCCGGTGCACTCGACACCGGCCCGACCCCCGACCTGGCCCACCGCGCGGCGGGCCTCTTCCCGGACGCCCGGTTCACGGTCCAGCCCGGCGGCGGTCACTTCCCCTGGCTCGACGACCCGGAGTGGTTCGTACGCCGGGTCGTCGACTTCCTCGCTCTCCCCGACCGCCGCTGAGACGACGGCTCACCGGTCCGCGTCCGCCGCCACGGACCGCGCCCAGCGGTAGTCCGCCTTGCCGCTGGGGGAGCGCTGGATGGCATCCGTGAGGACCAGCTGGCGGGGGATCTTGTAGCCGGCGAGGCGGGTACGGCAGTGGGTCTGGATGTCCTCCAGGGAGGGGTGGGCCGCGCCCTCGCGGAGCTGCACCACGGCGGCGACATGGTTGCCCCAGCGCGCGTCCGGCACCCCCGCCACCAGCGCGTCGTACACATCGGGGTGCGCCTTGAGGGCCTGCTCGACCTCCTCCGGATACACCTTCTCGCCCCCGGTGTTGATGCACTGCGAGCCCCGGCCGAGGACCGTGACGACCCCCTCCTCGTCCACGGTCGCCATGTCACCGAGGAGCACCCAGCGCTCACCGTCGCGCTCGAAGAAGGTCTCGGCCGTCTTGCGAGGGTCGTTGTAGTAGCCGAGCGGGACATGCCCGCGCTGCGCGACCCGCCCCGGCACGCCGACCGGCACCGGCTCGTACGTCGCCGGGTCCACGACCCGGGTACGGGAGTGCACGCGGATACGGAAACCGTCGCCCGCGCCCGAGTCCTGCGTGGCCGTGCCGTTGAAACCGGACTCCGAGGAACCGAAGTTGTTCAGCAGCATCGCGTTCGGCACCAGCTCCTGGAACTGCTGCCGGACCGTCTCCGACATGATCGCCCCGGACGACGACACACTGAACAGGGCCGAGCAGTCCGTGCCCTTCATCGGGCCCTTCAGCGCGTCGATCAGCGGACGCAGCATCGCGTCGCCGACCAGCGACACACTGGTCACCTTCTCCTGCTCGATCGTCCGCAGGGCCTCCTCCGGGACGAACTTGCGGTGGATCACCACCCGTTGGCCGAAGTTGAACCCGATGAACGCGGTCAGGGTCGAGGTGCCGTGCATCAGCGGGGCCGTCGGGAAGAACGTGATCCCGTCACCTCCGGCCGCCACCCGCTCCGCCAGCTCCTCCGGCGACTTCACCGGCTCCCCGGTCGGGGCACCCCCGCCCAACCCCGAGAAGAACAGGTCCTCCTGACGCCACATCACCCCCTTGGGCATGCCCGTCGTACCGCCGGTGTAGATGATGAACTGGTCGTCGCCCGAGCGTGCCGGGAAACCCCGCCCGGCGGACGCGGCCGCCTCGGCCTCGGCGAAGTCGACGGCGTCGAGAGAGGCGCCGAGAGTGGCACCGAGCGCGGGCGCGTCCGGCGCGGGGGTCCCCACCCGCACCAGATGCCGCAGCTTCTCCGTCCGCGGCAGCGCCGCCGCCACCCGCCCCGTGAACTCCGCGTCGAAGACCAGCCCCGCCAGATCCGCGTCCCGGTAGAGGTAGACCAACTCCTCTTCCACATAGCGGTAGTTGACATTGACCGGCACGATCCGCGCCTTGAGGCAGCCGAGCGCGGTCTGCAGATACTCGATGCCGTTGTAGAGGTGCAGGCCGACATGCTCCCCGGGCTCGATCCCGCTGTCCAGCAGATGGTGACCGATCCGGTTCGCCGCCGCGTCCAGCTCCGCGTAGGTGAGCCGCCGCTCCGCCCCCGTCCCGGGAATGTCGAGACACACGAGAGCCGCCCGGTCGGGCACCACATCGACGACCGACTCGAACAGGTCGGCAAGGTTGAACTCCACCGCGCTCCTCCTGATCTCGTTGCCCTCGGTTGCCGGTCATCAGAGCAAAGGGCGGCACAACTGTGAAGGGTCCGCGCGCAGAAATCTGACTGAGTGTCAGAAAACCCTTGAAGTGCCGACCCGCCTCCTGCAACCTGTTCTCGTTTCCTGCGGACGGAGGACTCCGGATGAGCGGCACCGAACACCTCGCCGTGCGGCGCGAAGGCGCCACATTGGTGCTCACGCTCAACAGGCCCGAGGCCAAGAACGCGCTCTCCCTGCCGATGCTCGTCGGCCTCCACGACGGCTGGATCGAGGCCGACGAGGACGAGGAGATCCGCTCGATCGTCCTCACCGGCGCCGGCGGCGCCTTCTGCGCCGGGATGGACCTCAAGGCCCTCGCGGGCAAGGGGATGGAGGGGCAGCAGTATCGGGACCGGCTCAAGGCCGACCCCGATCTGCACTGGAAGGCCATGCTCCGCCACCACCGGCCCCGCAAACCGGTGATCGCGGCCGTCGAGGGCCACTGCGTCGCCGGCGGCACGGAGATCCTCCAGGGCACGGACATCCGTGTCGCGGGGGAGTCGGCGACGTTCGGCCTCTTCGAGGTCAAGCGCGGGCTCTTCCCGATCGGCGGCTCCACGGTCCGCCTCCAGCGGCAGATCCCCCGGACGCACGCCCTGGAGATGCTGCTCACCGGGCGGCCGTACAGCGCGCGCGAGGCCGCCGCGGTCGGTCTGATCGGGCATGTCGTGCCCGACGGGACCGCCCTGGCCAAGGCGTTGGAGATCGCCGAACAGATCAACGCGTGCGGGCCGCTCGCCGTGGAGGCGGTGAAGGCGTCGGTGTACGAGACGGCCTCGATGACCGAAGCGGAGGGGCTGGCCGCCGAGCTCAAGCGGGGGTGGCCGGTCTTCGACACGGCCGATGCGAAGGAAGGGGCTCGTGCCTTCGCCGAGAGGCGGGCGCCTGTCTACAAGCGGGCGTAGGCGCACTGAGGCAGTTCGTTCGTCGACTGCGGGCCGTCCGTGGCTGGTCGCGCAGTTCCCCGCGCCCCTTGGGGCGCGCCTGTCGCCCCCCTTTCGAAGGAGGCAAGGTTCGATGTCCGCGATCCTCAGAGCACCTCTCACCGTCGAGTTCCCGTTCACCCGTTCCCTCGGGCCCGTGCAGAGTGCCTTTCTCAGCGGGCTGCGGGAGCGGGTTGTCCTCGGAGTGCGTACCGGCGACGGCAGGGTTCTCGTCCCGCCCGTCGAGTACGACCCCGTCACCGCCGAGGAGATCCGCGATCTCGTCGAGGTCGCGTCCACCGGGACCGTCACCACCTGGGCCTGGAACCACGAGCCCCGTCGCGGGCAGCCCCTCGACGCGCCCTTCGCCTGGGTGCTGGTGAGGCTCGACGGCGCCGACACCGGCCTGCTGCACGCCCTGGACGCGCCCGGACCCGACGCCGTACGCACCGGAATGCGGGTCCGTGTCCGGTGGGCCGAGGAGCGGTCCGGGGCCATCACGGACATCGCCTGCTTCGAACCGTACGACGGTGAACCGGGGGAGCAGGGTGAACCGGCCGCCCACAGCGGCGAGTTCGAGGACGCGATCACCGGGATCGTCGCCCCCGCCCGCCTCGACTACACCTACGCGCCCGGCCGGGCCCAGACCGGCTACATCAACGCCCTCGCCGAGCGCCGCAACGTCGGCGAACGCTGCCCCTCCTGCCGCAAGGTGTACGTCCCGCCGAGGGGCGCCTGTCCGACCTGCGGGGTGGCCACGGCCGAGCAGGTGGAGGTCGGGCCGGGCGGCACGGTGACCACGTTCTGCATCGTCAACATCAAGGCGAAGAACCTCGACATCGAAGTCCCGTACGTCTACGGGCACATCGCCCTCGACGGCGCCGACCTCGCCCTGCACGGCCGGATCGCGGGCATCCCCTACGACCAGGTGCGGATCGGTCTGCGCGTCGAACCCGTGTGGACGGAAGGCGCCCGCTATCCCGATCACTACCGGCCCACCGGCGAGCCGGACGCCGAGTACGACACGTTCAAGGAGCTGCTGTGAACCGGGACATCGCCGTCGTCGCCTTCGCCCAGACCGACCACCGGCGTACCAGCGACGACGTCTCCGAGGTGGAGATGCTCATGCCGGTGCTCCACAGGGTCCTGGAACAGACCGGGTTGAAGACCGCCGACATCGGCTTCACCTGCTCCGGCTCCAGCGACTACCTCGCCGGCCGCGCCTTCTCCTTCACCCTCGCCCTCGACGGCGTGGGCGCCTGGCCGCCGATCTCCGAGTCGCACGTCGAGATGGACGGGGCCTGGGCGCTGTACGAGGCGTGGGTGAAACTCCGGACGGGCGACGCGGACACCGCGCTCGTCTACTCGTACGGCAAGTCCTCGCCGGGCTCCGTCCGGGACGTCCTCACCCGGCAGCTGGACCCGTACTACGTGGCCCCGCTGTGGCCCGACTCCGTCGCCCTCGCCGCACTCCAGGCCCAGGCCCTCATCGACGCGGGCACCACCGACGAACCGGCGCTCGCGGCGGTCGGGGCCCGCAGCCGTGCCGACGCCGCCGCCAACTCCCATGCCCAGCTGCGGGGTTCGGTGCCCCAGGGCGACTACCTCGTACGGCCGTTGCGCACCGGGGACTGCCCGCCCATCGGCGACGGGGCCGCCGCCGTGGTCCTCGCGGCGGGGGAGCGGGCCCGGGAGCTGTGCGCACGGCCCGCCTGGATCCGGGGCATCGACCACCGCATCGAGGCGCACGGCATCGGCGTACGCGATCTGACCGACTCGCCGTCCACCCGCCTCGCCGCCGAGCGGGCCGGGGTGTTCGAACGGCCCGTGGACAGCGCCGAGTTGCACGCCCCGTTCAGCTCCCAGGAGGTGATCCTGCGCGAGGTGCTGGGCCTCGACGACAGCGTGAACGTCAACCCGTCGGGCGGGGCCCTGGCCGCCAACCCGATCATGGCCGCCGGGCTCATCCGCATCGGCGAGGCCGCCGCGCGCATCCACCGGGGCGAGTCCGACCGGGCGTTGGCACACGCCACCTCCGGCCCCTGTCTGCAACAGAACCTGGTCGCCGTACTCGAAGGGGATCCCCGATGAGCAAGGAGCCCGTGGCCGTCGTAGGCGTCGGCCAGACCAAGCATGTGGCGGCGCGCCGGGACGTGTCGATCGCCGGGCTGGTCCGCGAGGCCGCCCGACGGGCCCTGGACGACGCCGAGTTGACCTGGGCGGATGTCGAGGCCGTCGTCATCGGGAAGGCGCCCGACTTCTTCGAGGGCGTCATGATGCCCGAGCTGTATCTCGCCGACGCGCTCGGCGCGGTGGGCAAGCCGATGATGCGGGTGCACACGGCCGGCTCGGTCGGCGGCTCGACCGCGCTGGTCGCCGCGAGCCTCGTCGCCGCCCGCGTCCACGGCACGGTCCTCACCCTCGCCTTCGAGAAACAGTCCGAATCCAACGCCATGTGGGGGCTGTCGCTGCCGATCCCGTTCCAGCAGCCCCTGCTGGCAGGCGCCGGCGGCTTCTTCGCCCCGCACGTCCGGGCGTACATGCGGCGCAGCGGCGCCCCCGACACCGTCGGCTCCCTGGTGGCGTACAAGAACCGCCGCAACGCGCTGAAGAACCCCTACGCCCATCTCCACGAGCACGACATCACGCTGGAGAAGGTCCAGGCCTCGCCCATGCTCTGGGACCCGATCCGCTACTCGGAGACCTGCCCCTCGTCGGACGGGGCGGTGGCGATGGTGCTCACCGACCGGGCGGGCGCGGCCCGTGCGCCCCGGCCCGTCGCGTGGATGCACGGCGGCGCGATGCGCAGCGAGCCGACGCTGTTCGCGGGCAAGGACAGTGTGTCGCCGCGTGCGGGACGGGACTGCGCGGCCGATGTGTACCGGCAGGCGGGGATCGCCGATCCGCGCCGGGAGATCGACGCGGTGGAGATGTACGTGCCGTTCTCCTGGTACGAGCCGATGTGGCTGGAGAACCTCGGTTTCGCCGCCGAGGGAGAGGGCTGGAAGCTCACCGAGTCCGGCGTCACCGAACTGGACGGCGATCTTCCGGTCGACATGTCCGGCGGGGTGCTCTCCACCAATCCCATCGGCGCCTCCGGCATGATCCGTTTCGCGGAGGCCGCGCTCCAGGTGCGGGGGCTCGCGGGAGAACACCAGGTGGAGGGCGCCCGGCGGGTGCTCGGGCACGCCTACGGCGGCGGGTCGCAGTTCTTCTCGATGTGGCTCGTGGGCGCCGAACCCCCCACCTCCTGAACCCGCCCCTCACGTGGCCTGTCGGCGGTGGGGGCCGATCGCTAGTCTGGCGGGCGGACGACGAACCGGGAGGAGCACGGACGTGGCCGAGACCACCATGCAGCAGCGATCCCTCGACGGCTGGCACAAGCCGGCGGAACTGGACCTGACCGACGCGGACTGGCGGTCGAGCAGCCAGGGGCGGGGAGATGTCCAGATCGCCTTTGTCGAGGGCTTCATCGCCATGCGCAACAGCGGCAGCCCCGAGAGCCCCTCGCTGATCTTCACCCCCGCCGAGTGGGGCGCCTTCGTGTCGGGTGCCCGTGAGGGCGAGTTCGACCTGACCTGAGCGGGCGTACCCGCCGCGTGGTGGGCGGCCCGGACCGCCCACCACCGGCGGGTCAGCGCAGGGTGACCTCGCGCGGGCCGTTGTAGGGCGCCAGCGACAGCACGGTCCGCGGTGTCCGCAGTCCCTCGTGACCCGTGAACAGCTCACGCGCCGCGGCGAAGTCCACCGCGTCGCCCACCACCGGGGCGACCTCGTCGTACAGCGCGCGGACCGGGTCGGTGAGTTCCTGGCCGACGTCGGCCTCGGCCTCGGTGCCCCAGATGTCCCACAGCAGCGTCTCGACCTTGTTGAGGTCCGCGAGATCGAGCCGGACGTTCCCGGCCACGAACCACTCCCCGTTGAGCGGCCCCTCCTCCGGCGGATGCAGCCCGAACGTCAGCGGGTCCGCCCCGCCCTCCCGAATCGCCCGCCAGGCCTTGGCCGCGACGAGGAAACGGTCGCGGGGTACGTCCATCGGATCGAAGTCGATCCTCCAGGTCTCGATGACCAACGGGTCCGTGAGCTGGGCGTCGGCCAGCAGCCAGCCCCGCGCCGGGTCCCAGTACTCGGTGACCACGTGGTCGCAGTGGAAGCCGTTCTCCCCGAAGTAGGTGGCGAACCCCGACCGCAGCCGTGCGGGCACGCCGAAGTGGCGCAGCAGGGAGCAGTGCAGCAGCGAGAAGTCGCGGCACACCCCGACGAACCGGTCCTCGATGGATCATCAGATCCCGGGCCACCCGGGCGAGTCGGGCCGGATCGCGGGGCAGGCCGGCGTAGAGCGGGGCGAGGTCGCCCGGGTCGGTGAAGGTGCTCTGTGCGGCGTAGAAGCCGGCGACATCCGGTGCGAGGTGGACCGGTGGCATGAGGGGACCCCCAAGGAATCGGCCACGCGTTCGATTTGCGGGCCGCTTCGCCTCACCGTGCCAAAATTCACCCGCAATTGTCCACAATTCAAGCGGCCGCCCGACCTGAACTAATGGATGGCGGCTCCCCTATCATTAGCCCCATGGAGTACTCGATCAGCGCGGACGCACGGCTCGCCCTGGACCTCGCCCTGACCGTCCGCCACGACGGCGGCGGCGGTGTCGCCGACGATCTGACCGACACGGCCGGGCTCGCCACCTGGGTCCGGGCGCACGCGGACGTCCTGTCGGCCGCCGAGAGCCCCACCCCCGACGAGGCGGCGCTCACCGCCGTACGCGACCTCCGCGCCGCCGTCCGCGCCCTGTTCGCCCGAGCCGTCAGCCCCGGCGAACCCAGCCCCGCCGACGCCACCCGACTGCTGTCCGTCCCCGAGGCACTGGCCCGGGTCAACGAGGCCGCCGCCCGCACCCCCACCGTCCCGGTCCTCAGCTGGGGCCCCGGCACCGAACCCGTCGTCCACCACCGGCCCGCCACCGGCGAGGACCCGCTCACCGCCGCCCTCGCCCGCGCCGCCCTCGCCTTCCTCGCGAGCCCCGAACGACAGCGGCTCCGCGCCTGCCACGCCCCCCGCTGTGTGCGCTACTTCCTCAAGGAACACCCCCGCCAGGAGTGGTGCAGGCCCTCCTGCGGCAACCGCGCCCGCGTCGCCCGCCACCACGAACGGCACAAGAGGACCGCGGGCTGACTCCCACCCCGCGGAACGCCCCCGCCCCCGACGCTCCCTCGGCCCCACCGCCGTACGGCACGCCGTACCATGGCGACATGTCCTTCCTCCGCCGCCGCAGCGCCACCCCCGCCGGGCCCGACTTCGACGTACTGGCCATGGACCCGGGCGACTGGCCGGGCAATCTCGGTGCCGGTCTGCTGCCCGCCCCCGACGGCAGCTGCCAGGGCGTCTTCCTGCGCTACGACCTCTACGGCGGCCGCGGCCCCGCGATGATCATCGGCAACCTCCCGGAGGGCTCCCCGGCGCGCGAGATCTCCGACGGCGAGGTCCCCTTCGAGGTGGCCCAGCTGCTGATCGCGCTGGAGAACGACGAGGACATCACCGTCGTCGACACCGAGGACATGCCCGTGATGCAGGGCGACAACCTGCTGATCGTCCGGCGCCTCAAGCTCTCCGAGTCCCGGATCGCCTGCGTCCAGTTCGACCGCAGCGACAACGTCCTGGTGACCATCGCCGCCTGGGACCGCCCCATCACCGACGACCTGTACGCGCTGCTCAAGCCGCTCCCGGCGGAGCTGTTCCAGCAGGGCTGAGAGCGGCGGAGCACGAGCACGGGAGAAGGGCCGGGTGCGCACACCCGGCCCTTCGTCGTGCGCACGGCGTCGGGCTCACGCCGCCGGCAGCACCCGCACATCCGCCGCCCGCACGAACGCCACCCGGTGACCGAACTGGATCTCGTAGTAGAGGTCCTTGCCGACCACGACCCGGTGCCCGCTGGTGTCGAAGGTGACCGCGTAGTAGTACTCGCCGGGCACCCGGCCCCCGGTGACGTACTTCTGGTCCTTGAGCAGCTTGTACGGCCACGGGGACACCGCCTGCACGGGCACCCCCGCCGGGTAGGCCGCGGCCTCCGGGTAGGCGCGGCCGTACACCGGGATGTCCGCCAGACCGTCCCGGGGCGTCACGACCAGCCCGGCCGCGCCGACCGCCGTCGGCTTGTCCGCCGGGTTGCGGAACCAGGCCTTCTGGCCCAGGTACCAGATCGCCGTCCAGTCACCCTGCCGCTCGGCGACCGCGTACTGCTGCCCGGTGGAGACCCGCGACCCGAGGTCGTTCACCCCGGTCGTCGAGGCGCTGCCGTCCGGCCGCAGCCCGATGTCCTTGATCAGCGGCGAGGTCGCGTCGGGCCTGCTGTACAGCCGCACCGCGCTGGAGCCGTGCACCGCGCAGGTCGCGCCACCGGAGCCGCAGCCGGTGAACGTGGGCCGATTGTCGGCGTAGTCCGGCAGGATCGTGACCATGGTGCTGTCGCTGCCGGACGTCGCACCGAGCGGCTTGCCCAGCAGCTCGAAGTAGTGCCGCCAGTCCCAGTACGGGCCCGGATCGGTGTGCATCCCCGGAATCGTCGCCGTCGTCGGGCCGGGCACGGTGTCATGGCCCAGGATGTGCTGCCGGTCCAGCGGGATGCCGTGCTGGTCGGCGAGGTACCTCACCAGCCGCGCCGACGACCGGTACATCGCCTCCGTGTACCAGGCGTCCGGCGCGGCGAGGAACCCCTCGTGCTCCAGACCGATCGACCCCGCGTTGACGTACCAGTTGCCGGCGTGCCAGGCGACGTCCTTGGCCTTGATGTGCTGGGCGATGTGCCCGTCCGTGGAGCGCAGCGAGTACTGCCACGACACATACGTCGGGTCCTGGACCAGCTCCAGGGTGGTGTCCCAGTAGCCCTCGGTGTCATGGACGACGATGTACCGGATGGGCTGCGAGTTCGGCCGGTCCGCCAGGTCGTGGTTGCCGTAGTCGTTGTCGCCGAACTCCGCGTACGGCGCCGGGATCCACTCGCAGGCCACCGTGGTCGGGCACTCCGTCCCGGCCGCGGCCGACCTGCGCAGCCCGGCCCGGGACAGCTGCCCGGTGTCGGGCGCGAGGCCCGGGTCGGCGGCCAGGACCACCCGCTGACCGGCGTCCGTGACCCGGTGGGCGCCGTCACGGATCACCGCGAACACCTCGTTCGCGTAGGTCGCGGCCGTGGCCCGGTCGTCGGCGCCCGAGAAGCGCGCCACCGCCCCGTACCAGTCCGCCGGATCGGCGCTCGGCCGGGCGCCGAGCTCGCGCTGCGCGGCGGCGAGCAGCGCGGCACCGCCCGCGACATTGGCCTCCGCGTCCGTACGCAGAGCCTCCTCGGGCAGACCGGTCAGCTCGGCCGCCCTCGTCAATGTCCGCAGCCGGGCCGGGAGTTCGCTGTTCTCGGGCAGCCTCGCCTCGGGCTTCAGGGGCGCCCGGGAGTCGTCGCCGCGCGGATCCTCCGCGCCCTCGCTGTGGTGCGGGGCCTCGGCCAGGGCCGTGCGGGCGTCGGTGAGATGCATGGGCCCGTAGCCGCCGGTGACGCTCGGCGCGCCGCCGTGGGCGTCCCAGCGGGACTGGAGATAGGAGACGCCGAGCAGAACGCCGCGCGGTACGCCGTACTCGGCGGCGGCCGCGGTGAAGGCGCCCTGCAGCCGGGCCGAGGAGAGGGCCGGCGCCTGGACGGGCGGGGCCGCGCCCAGCAGGGGCAGCAGCAGGACGGCGGGCGCCGCGGCCAACGCCGACCTGCGCAGCGGTCTGGGGTGCGGGGTGGATCTGCGGTCGGTGGGGGATCCTCGCAAGGCGGCCTCCTGGAACGGTGGGGCGTCGGGGGGCGTGCGGGGCCGGACGTGCCTCAGTGCTATCGGCCGGCCGACGATCCGTCAATCATGCCCGGGGAAGGCCGCTTCCCCAGGGATTGCCCGCCCTGCCCGCCGTCCTGCCCGCAACCGGACACCTGCCCGCCGACATGACGGAGGCCCGCGGTGCGCCCCTGTCCAGGGCGCGCCGCGGACCTCCGTCTCCCCTCAGCGAGTGCCGACCGCCGCCCGGACGGCCTTGCGGGCCAACTGGCAGTCGTCGTGCAGCCGCCTGAGCAGCAGTCGCTGTTCCTCGCCGGACGGCGCGGCGGCCGGGTGGGCCGGGCCCGGTGCCGCTGGGGTCGCGTCGTGCATCGAACGCTGCACGGCCGTCTCGTAGGTACGGATCTCCCGGGTCAGGACGAGCATCAGGTTCACCAGGAACGCGTCCCGCGAGGCCGGGCCCGCCGACTGCGCCAGCTGGCTGATCTGCCGCCGGGCCACGGGGGCGTCCCCGAGCACCGCCCACAGCGTCGCCAGGTCGTACCCCGGCAGATACCAGCCCGCGTGCTCCCAGTCCACCAGCACTGGACCGGCCGGTGAGAGCAGGATGTTCGACAGGAGGGCGTCGCCGTGGCAGAACTGGCCCATGCCCTGACGGCCCGCGGCGTGGGCGATGCCGTGCAGCAGCTTCTGCAGATCGCCCAGGTCCCGGTCGGTGAGCAGGCCCAGCTCATGGAAGCGGGAGATCCGCTCCGCGTAGTCCAGCGGGGCGTCGAACGTGCCGGCCGGTGGCCGCCACGCGTTCAGCCGGCAGATCGCGCCGAGCGCCGCCCGGATGTCGGCGCGCGGCGGCGCCTCCACCGGATGCCGCTGCAGGGCGGCCACCCGGCCCGGCATCCGCTCGATGACCAGGGTGCAGTTGTCCGGGTCCGCCGCGATCAGCCTCGGCGCCCGCACGGGGGGGCGGTGCCGGACGAACGAGCGGTATGCGGCTATTTCGTGCCGCAGCCGGTCCTCCCAGATGGAGGAATGATCCAGTAAACACTTGGCGACGGCGGTACTTCGCCCTGTGGTGCCGACGAGCAGCACCGAGCGGCCGCTGCGGCGCAGCACCTGGACCGGCGTGAATTCCGGACAGATGCGGTGCACCGAGGCGATCGCCGTGCGCAGTTGGGCGCCCTGGGGGCCGGACAAGTCGAGTCTCCCGCTGAGCGGTTGGGTGCCGAGACCCGGCACGCGCCGCGTCCGGCCGCTGAGCACCGGGGCCGCCGTACGCGTGGGGTCGAGGTAGGGGCCGCCGCCCGGCTGGCGGGGGTGCAGCGACCGGGGAGGGGCGGACACGGAGGACGATGCTGCGTACATGGGGGAGGACAGATCCCTTCGTGTGCCGACGAGGTCACGCGCCTCCCGCCCCGGCCGTACCGGGAACACCCTGGGGAGTGCCCGTCGGGGCGACCGGGTCGGGGTGGCGCTTTCCTACCTGACACCGGATGGGCCGTGGCACACCATGTAGCGCACCCTGGCGAAGCCTGGCGAATAGTCCCCGTGCAACTGACAGCGGGCTACATTCAACTCAGCCGAGAACCTGGGGACTTGACGTGAGCGGACAACCCAACACCCGACTCGCAGACCTGTTCGGCCTGGCCGGCTGGTCGAAGGGCGAGCTCGCGAGGCTGGTCAACCGGCAGGCGGCGGCCATGGGCCACCCGCAGCTGGCGACCGACACCTCACGGGTGCGGCGGTGGATCGACATGGGAGAGATCCCGCGCGATCCCGTGCCGCGGGTGCTGGCGGCGCTGTTCACCGAGCGTCTCGGCCGTGTCGTGACCATCGAGGACCTCGGTCTGGTCCGGCACGGGCGTACGGGGAAACGGCCACGCGGCGGGAGTGTGGAACATCCCGACGGCGTGCCGTGGGCGCCCGAACGGACTGCCGCGGTCCTCACCGAATTCACGGGAATGGACCTCATGCTCAACCGACGCGGCTTGGTGGGTGCGGGCGTCGCGCTCACCGCGGGCTCCGCACTCAGCAGTGCCATGCACGACTGGCTGCACACCGATCCGGCCCTCGCGGCCGACGCCCCCGACCTCGACAATCCCCTGCACGCCGACCCCGCTGGGTTCGACCGGTACGAGGCCGCCCCCATCGGGTCGCAGGAGATCGAGGAACTGGAGCGCTCGGTCGAGGTGTTCCGGGCCTGGGACGCGGCCCGCGGCGGCGGGCTGCAACGCAAGGCTGTCGTGGGACAGCTCAACGAGGTGGGAGGCATGCTCTCCTACCGCCATCCCGACCGTATCCAGCGGCGCCTGTGGGGCGTCGCCGCCAACCTCGCCGTCCTGGCCGGCTGGATGTCGCACGACATCGGCCTCGAACCCACCGCCCAGAAGTACTTCATCATCGCCGCCCACGCCGCCCGGGAGGGCGGTGACCGGCCCCGCGCCGGCGAGGCCCTCTCCCGGGCGGCCCGACAACTGGTGCATCTCGGCAAGCCCGACGAGGCGCTCGACCTGATGAAGCTGGCCCAGTCCGGCTCGGGCGAGCAGGTGCTGCCGCGCACCAAGGCCATGCTCCACACCGTCGAGGCCTGGGCGCAGGCCTCCCTGGGCAAGGGGCAGGCCATGCGCCGCACCCTGGGCCAGGCGGAGGACCTGTTCGTCTCCGACCGGGCCGATGTGCCGCCGCCCAGCTGGATGCAGATGTTCAACGAGGCGGATCTGTACGGCATGCAGGCCCTGGCCTACCGCACCCTCGCGGAACATGAACCGGCGGCGGCCCAGCACGCCCGGCACTACGCGGAGAAGGCGCTGGACCTCAGGACCGACAAGCAGGAGAGGTCAAGGATCTTCGACTATCTGTCGATGGCCTCGGCCTCCTTCATCGCCGACGACCCGGAGCAGGCGGCGAGCTACGCCCGTCTGGCGCTGGCCGCCATGGGCTCCAACTCCTCCCACCGGACCTGGGACCGGCTGCGTGAGATGTACCGACTCACCGGTCAGTACGCCGGCTATCCGAAGATCCAGGATCTGCGAGAGGAGATCCAACTCTCTCTGCCCAAGCCCCAGTCGAAGTCCCCGCTGCCGAAGATGCCGAAGTTGCCGAGGAGCAGGGGCGACATCGCACCGGCGTGACGGCGGCGGGGCGGTTCCTCAGGCGCTGACCCTGGCGACGAGCACACAGGCGTCGTCCGCACGCTCGGTCTCGCCGAACGTCTCCACCACCGTCCGTACACATTCCTGGGCCGTACGCGCTTCACCGAACCGTGGGGCCAGGTCCAACAGCCGCTGCACGGCTGCCTCTCCGCCGCGCCGGGGGACCAGTCCATCGGTGTGCAGGAGCAGCAGATCGTCCGGTTCGAGTGTGACTTCGGCCTGCCCGTAGACGGCACCCGAGGTCGCTCCGAGCAGGACGCCGTCCGGCGGTGTCAGCGCGCGCCCCGTCCCGTCGCGGAACAGCAGCGGGGCGGGGTGTCCCGCCTGCGCCCACACGAGGGTGCGGGTCGCCGGCCGGTAGCGGCAGCAGACGGCGCTGCCCAGGGCCGGTTGCACGGTGGCGTCCAGCAGCTGGTTGAGGCAGGCCATCAGCCGGGCCGGTTCGGTGCCCGCCGTCGCCATGCCGCGCAGCGCGCCGATCAGCATCGCCATGCCCGAGGTGACGGTCACCCCGTGCCCGGTGAGGTCGCCCACGCTCAACAGGCTCTCGCCGCCCGGCAGTTCGAGGGCGTCGTACCAGTCGCCGCCGATCAGCGCGCTCGTCGAACAGGGCAGATAGTGGGCCGCGAGGTCCAGCCTCGCGGGGCCCTGTCGCGGGAGCCGCAGGGAGCCGCGCCACGGCGGCAGCACGGCTTCCTGCAGCTCGACCGCGAGCCGGTGCTCGGTCTGCGCGACATGCCGTTGGCGGTGCAGCGAGTCACGGGTCTCGCTCTCCGCCCGCTGGCTGCGCCGCAGTTCGCTGACGTCCCGCAGGACGGCCCACATCGAGGCCGTACCGCCGTCGTCGTCGAGCACGGGCTCGCCCATCATGTGCACGGTGCGCACCCCGCCGTCGGGGAGCAGGATCCGGAACTCGCCGTCGATGCGCTGGGCGTCGATCAGACAGTCCGTGACCATCGCCGTCAGCTTCGGCCGGTCCTCGTCGAGCACCAGCGACGGCAGTTCGTCGAGGGTGAGCGGGGGAGCGGCGGGGTCGCGGCCGAGGATCTGGTACAGCTCGCCGGACCAGCTGGCCTCGTCCGTCAGCAGGTTCCACTCGGCGCTGCCGACCCGGCTGAGCAGGGAGGCGCGCCGGGGGGCGGGGGGCGGGGCGACGGGGAGGCCGGCCGGGGGCGCGGGGGCCGGCGGCGGTGCCGGTCCGTCCCGCAGCTGGGCCAAGTGGTCGTCCAGATCGCTCAGTTGATGCAGGGCCAGGTCGTAGAGCGCGCGCTGCCAGCGGGTCTCGGGGTCCGCTCCGTCGGCCGGTGCGTCCCGCCGTACGGCGTCCACGTCGCCCAGCAGCCGCCGCGTCTGCGAGATGAGCGCGTCGACCGTGCCGCGTCGGGGCGGCTGGGCGGCGGGACGATCCGCAGAGAGAGGGGACGGCATCACGTACTCCGATGGGGGACGGTACGACCAACGCTGACGTAAGGGCCGATTACGACTGTTGCACAGCCCGCGACGCGCTGTAAGGGATTTGGCAAGACACGATACGGCGGTGCTTCTGGCATATGCCAGAGTCCTCGCTGTGGGGGTTCTCCCCGGCAAGTCGATACGCGCCCTGAAAGCCCAAGTCGTAGGAATCGTACGTGACTTGACGGACTGCGGACCCCATCCACACGTCAAGCATTCCCCTGTTCGAGGGGCGTATGTGCGAGCCTCCGCGATTACACAGAGCGGCATATGTAAATCCCATCGGGTGACATGGGTCACAGAGGTGAATCCAAGGAGCCGCGTCGCGCGAAAGCCCTCGGAAGAGCTTCACCGAAACGGAGACCGTTGATGACCGTCACGCTGGAACAGCCCGCCCGCGCTCTCCTCATCACCGCCGAGGACCAGGAGGTCCCGGTGCCCGCGAGCCTGCGCTATTCCTCCGACGATCCGCTGGCCGTGCACCTCGACTTCCCGGCCGACATCTCGCTGAACGGTGACATGGTGACGTGGACCTTCTCGCGCGGACTGCTGGAGGAGGGGGTGTGCGCCCCGGCGGGAGCCGGTGACGTGCACATCTGGCCCTGCGGCCGCTTCCGCACGGTGGTGGAGCTGCACTCCCCGTACGGCATGGCCCTGCTCAAGTTCGACAAGGCGGCGCTCCAGCGGTTCCTGCTGCGCAGCTACGCCGTCGTCGCGTCCGGGAGAGAGGACGTGGGGCCCGCGCTCGACCGGGGGCTGACGTCCCTGCTCGGGAACGTCTGAGCCGGGGCCGGCGTCACGGCGCGGGACATCGGGTCGGCAGTCAGTACCGCAGGACCCCCGCGATGCCCCGGGCGTCGCCGAGCGTGCCGTCGGGGACGAAGCGGACCTCGGCGCCGGTGTCCAGGCAGCGCTCGACGATCTCGTCCACGATGTCCTCGCGGACGTCCAGATCACCGCTCTCCGCCGGGACGAGGTGACCCCCGCCGGCCCCGGCACCGGCCCCCGCGCCGTCACCGTGGGCGCGGACGGTCGTCCGGTAGTTCTCCTCGACGGCCAGCAGCTGGACGCGGCCCTGCTGCGCGTTCTGCCAGATCTCGTCGACGCTGGCCGCGAACGCCTTGTGGCCACGTGCCGTTTCGAGCCGCCGTGCCACCGTGTCGGCGTTCCTGCGGTCCTCGGCGGCGACCAGCGGCCCGACCGCCTGCCACACGGCGTCCGGCGTGCCGTGCGCGAGCCCGCCGTGCGCGACGTGGGTGGCGTCCCTGGTGACGGTGCCGATCTCGTCGAGCAGGGACAGCGCGGCCGTCTCCCCGGTGACGTACAGGGGCCGCCGCTGGGCGCGCAGCACCCGGGCCAGCGCGGTGTCGGCGTCGCGCAGGAAGTGCCGGGTGTCCTCGTCGCGGAAGGCGGACGGCTGGTCGCCGATCCGCTCCTGCCGCTCGGCGTCGAAGTTCCCGCGCTCCCTGGTCAGCGGGAAACCACCGGTGCGCGCCTCGGTGACGCGGCCGGCGCCGCCGCTCCACAGGGTGGCCCGGTCGGGGGAGACCGAGAGCACCCAGAACGTCCGCTCGGCGGCCCGCGCGGCCACCAGGTTCCGGGTGAGGAAGGTGTCCGCGAGCACCACCCGCTCCGGCACCGGACGGGCCAGCGACCAGACCTGGTGCTCGCCGGGCGCCGCGAAGATCACCAGACCGTCCTCGGCGTGCGTCAGGTCGACCTCGGCGAGCGCCTGGTCCAGCTGGGCGACGACGTCGGCACGCCGCTCCCGGGTGACGGCGGGATCCTGTTCCAGCCGCTTCTTCGCCTCGGCCACCACATTGCGCAGCCGGACCGGATCCTGGGAGTTCTCGGGCTCCCGGCGGTGGGTCGGCGTCAGCACCGACACCGCGGGGTAGGGCCGCGGACGGCGCAGTTCGGTGAGGGTCGCGGGACTGAGGGCATGCTCCATGACTTCACGATAGGACCGAATCGCGCGCCGGGCATTTGGGGTAATCCGGCGCGCGATTCCGTGTGATCTCCGCGAAGATCAGCCGACTTCCTTGAAGATCAGCCGACTTCCTTCTTCAGCGCCTTGTCGGCGGCGGCCTTGGACGGCTTCCACCAGGTCGTCACCGGCTCCCAGACCTTGACCTTCTTGGTCGCGCCCAGCTGCTTCACGCTGAACGTACGCCCGTTGAGGTTGGGGTTGGCGGACACGGTGATCGTGCCGACGCGACGGGCCTCGGGGTCCTTGAGGTCGGCGATCGTCCGGACCGCCGCGTACACCGTCTTCCCCGCGCCGACCTTGTACGGCCCGCTCTCGCCCGAGGGCACCGGCAACGCCGCGCCGTCGAGGTCGCCGAAGGTGACCACGGGAAGGCGGTCGATCGTGCAGGTGCGGGTACCGGTGTTCTTGACACTGATGTGCACGACCCGGGTGTCCTTCGCCTGCTTGGCGCCCAGCTTGAGGACCTTGGCCTTGCAGACCGGGGTCTTCGCCTGCGCGGCGGGCTGGGCGGCCAGCCCCTGCGGGGCGGCGGCGAGGAGCAGCGCGGCACCGGCGGTCGCCGCGGTCGAGACGGTGAGGAAGGAACGGATACGCATCGGTGGAATCCCCCAGCTTTGGTCACGTACGGGTACGGCGGGCACAAAGGTGACGCCTGCCCAATGTGACGAGCGGGATGCGTACGGGGTTGTACCGAATGCGTCCGTGTTGCACGCCTGATGCTCAATCGTCGGCGCCGCAGGAACTTCCGTCGTCCGGCAGCGTCCCGAACAGCAGGAACTCGTCGACCTTGTCGTGCACGCACTTCGACGAGCCGTACCCGGTGTGCCCCTTGCCCTTGTTGTCGAGGACGACCGCCGAGGAGCCGAGCCGCTTCGCCGTCTCCACGGTCCACCGGTACGGGGTGGCCGGGTCGCCCCGGGTGCCCACCAGCAGCATCTTCGGGGTGTCGAGGTCCCGGACCTCCTCGCGGATGAAGTCGGTGCCCGCGGGCCGGCCGTAGCACATCAGGACGTGGGTGAGCCGGTACGGGCCGAACACGGGGGAGGCGTCCTCGTAGGTCGCGCGCAGATCCTCCAGGTTCTCGGTGATCTCCGCGGCGGTGGGCCGGTCCGGGTCGTCGGCGCAGTTGATCGCCATGAGCGCGGCGGGGTAGTTGTCCGGCGGGATCTCCTCGACGTCGGCGAGTCCGGCGTGCGGGGTCGGCGTGCCGGACGCGGTGGGCTCGGACGGCTCGGACGGCTCGGACGGCTCGTGCGGACGGGCCGGTAGGGGGGAGCGGTACGGGGTGGCCGTCGGTGCGAAGCCGCCGCCGCTGAGGGCCATGACGCCCCGGGTGTCGCCGTCGTGGACGAGCATGTTGAGCGCCTGGGTGAGCAGGGGCCACATCTGTTCGCTGTAGAGGGCGTGACCGATGGCGCCCACCAGGTCCTGGCCCGTGAAGTCCGGCCCGAAGTCGGAGGGCACGGGGTACTCGTCGAGGGAGTCGACCAGCGCCACGACCTGCTCACGGGCCGACCGGGAGTCCTGCCCGAAGGGGCACGTCAGCTCCTCGGTGCACGCGTCGAGGTAGTCCTCCAGCGCCCTCTGCTGGCCCGCCGCACCGACCAGACCCTGTTCGGTCAGCGGCTCGGACAGGGTGTCCACGCCGTCGAGGACCATCCGGCCCACCTTGTCGGGGAACTGCGCCGCGTACACCGCGCCCAGCCGGGTGCCGTAGGAGAAGCCGAGATAGTTGAGCTTCTTGTCGCCGAGGGCGGCGCGCAGCACGTCCAGGTCGCGGGCGGAGTCGCGGGTGCCGATGTGCGGCAGCACGGGGCCGGAGTTCTTCTCGCACGCGGCGGCGGCCCGCCGCAGCTGCCGCAGCGCGGTCCGCGGGTCGTGCGCGTCGTCCCCGTCGTCGGTCGCCTCCAGGGCGGCCCCGGTGCCGTCGCCGCAGCTGACGGGGGAGGAGCGGCCCACCCCGCGCGGATCGAAGGAGACGAGGTCGTAGCCCTTGGTGAGGTCCATGAAGTCGGCGCCGTCGTAGGCGAGTTCGGGGACGCCGGGGCCACCGGGGCCGCCGAAGTTCAGCAGCAGCGAGCCGCGCGGGTCGCCGGTGCCGCGGACGCGGGCCACCGCCAGGTCGAGGGTGCCGGCCTCGGGCCGGGAGTAGTCGAGCGGCACGGTGACCTTGCCGCAGCGCACATCCCTGGGCGTCTCCAGGCCCTCGCACTTCGACCACTTGATCGTCTGCCGGTGGAAGCGGCTCAGGTCGGGCTGCCTGTCGTCCTTGTCGCCGTCGGCGCCGGCCACCGTGGCCGGCAACCCGGCCCCCAGCAGGGCCAGCACCGCGACCGCGGCTCCGGCGAGCGGGCGCCGTCTGTGCGTGGACCGCATGCGTGCCTCCAGGGACGCCCGGCCGGGGCGGCCGGCGACGACCCCCGGATCACCATAGGCGGCCCCTCACGGCCCCGCCCGCGGGCGGGCGCCCCACCCGGAACTGCCGTAACCTACGCCGCGCCGCCGGCCGCCGTCCGCACCCTCTGCGGTGCCGACGCCGGCCCCCGTCCGTGGCCGCGCCGTCGCCGTAAGCCGTACAGCGTCCGCGGCCGTGTCCCTCGTACGCGTGAACCGGGCGGCCGGAGCGAACCGGCCCCACGCGGGGCGCGGGCCGTCGGAGGGACCCCGTCCGACGCGGCGAGCGGGGTGTTGGCGGGCCTCGTCCGTACGCGGTGAGCGGGGGTGTCGGCGGGCCTCGTCCGGACGCGGGAAGTGTGGCGTCGGCGGGGCTCCGTCCGCACGCGGTGAGCGGGGTGTCAGCGGGCCCCGTCCGCACGCGGTGAGCCGGGCGTCGGCATGCCTCGTCCGTACGCGGTGAGCGGGGCGGCGGGCAGGCTCGACGCCCGGCCCGTCCCGCAGGCTCGACACCCGGCCCGTCCCGCAGGCGCCCCCTCGCCCGCCCGTGCCGGTCGTTTCCGGCTGCTCCCGGCTGTTTCCGGCGTCGCGGGAGCGCTCGGGGTTCGGCGAGGATGCTGCGGGGTGCGGCCGACCACCGTGCCCGCGGTCGGTCGACGGCCGTGCACTCGCGACCTCAGTGAAGGAGCGCAGAGATGACCTCTCCGGGGGCTCAGGACCTCGTCGTCACCCGGGCCACGCCCGACGACTGGGCGGTGGTCGCCCGATGGGCGGGGGAGGAGGGCTGGAACCCGGGGCTCTCGGACCCGGCGTGCTTCTTCGCCCAGGACCCCGAGGGCTTCTTCGTCGGCCGGCTCGACGGCGAACCCGTCTCGTCCGTCTCCGTCGTCACCTACGGCGACGCCTACGCCTTCCTCGGCTTCTACCTGGTCCGCCCCGAGCTGCGCGGCCGGGGCCACGGCCTCGCCACCTGGAAGACCGCGCTCGCGCACGCCGGCGCCCGCACGGTCGGCCTCGACGGGGTGGTCGCACAGCAGGACAACTACCGGCAGTCCGGTTTCGAGCCCGCGCACCGCACGTTCCGGTACTCGGGCGTCGTCCCCGTGACGGCGGTCCCCGACGGTGTGCGACCCCTCGCCGACGCCGGGGCCCTCGCGGCGTACGACAGTGCCTGCCACCCGGCCGACCGGCCCCGTTTCCTGGAGCGCTGGCTGACCGCCGACGGACACCGGGCGCTCGCGCGGATCGTCGACGGGCGGCTCACCGGCTACGGGGTGATCCGTCCGGGCCGGGACGCCCTGCGGATCGGGCCGCTGTTCGCCGACACCGCCGCCGACGCCCGCGCGCTCCTCGCGGGGCTGGCCGCCGAGGCCGCGGGCCGCGAGCTGGCGATCGACGTGCCGGAGCCGAACACGACCGCCGTGGCGCTGACCGAGGAGTACGGGCTGACGCCCTCCTTCGAGACGGCCCGGATGTACACCGGCCCGATCCGGCCGTACGCCGAGGAGCGCGTCTTCGGGGTCACGACTCTGGAGCTCGGCTAGCGGCCGGGGCGCGACCGTCCCCCGTCCCGGCGGCCGGGGCGCGACCGTCCCCCGTCCCGGCGGCCGGGGCGCGGCTGTCTCCCTTCCTGGCGGCCGGGGCGGTGTCACCCTTCCTGAACGCCCACTCCATGCGCGGCTCGACGACACAGCGGAGCGCGGACCGTACGGGGGAGGTGCACAGCAGGGTGATGCCGCCGACCGCGAGGGCGGTGACCGCCAGCTGCCCGAGCGGGGTGTGCAGCCACTCGGCGGCGTACCAGTCCCGGAACCGCGCCCACTTGATCACGAAGCCGTGCAGTAGATAGCCGTACATCGTGCCCGCGCCCAGCGCCGTGAACCACAGCTGACGGCGCGGCACCCAGGCCAGGAAGCAGGCCGTCAGCAGCACGGCCAGACAGAACAGGGCGGGCGTGGTCAGCAGCCCCACCCAGCGGGAGACGCCCTGACCGGTGACGCTGCCCCGGTGGTAGAACCAGCCCGCGTCGAACCACGGCGCCACCCAGTACGCCGCCCCGACCGCCCCGAGCCCGACCGGAAGCAGCCCCAGCCGTACCCGGCGGGTGCGCAGCCGCTCGAAGTGCTCGCCCCGCAGCGTCAGCCCCAGCACGAAGAACGGCAGGAAGCCCAGCACCCGCTGAATGGAGACATCGCCGCCGAGATCCGGTGAGACCGCCGCCAGCATCGCCAGCCCCAGCGCGACCGGCAGCGGATGACGCAGCATCAGCCACAGCGGCGTGGTCAGCCGCCAGATGAACAGCGCGACCAGGAACCACATCACGTACCAGGGATCCAGCAGGCTCAGCGGATACCCCGGATCGTCCTGCGCCCACCGGTAGAACAGCGTGTACGCCGTCTCGAACACGACATAGGGCAGCACCACCCCCGTCATCAGCCGCTTCAGCCGCCCCGGCGCCATGTCGAAGCTCCGCGAGAAGTACCCCGAGATCAAGGCGAAGGCCGGCATGTGGAACGCGTACACGGTCAGATACGCGGCCGTCGCCGCCCGGCTGCCGTACGTCAGCGGCTCCCAGGCGTGCCCGCAGGCCACCAGGACGATGGTCAGATACTTCGCGTTGTCGAAGTACGGGTCCCGCGAGCTCCGCCGCGGCCGTGGCCGCTCCCCGTCGGGCGGGGCCGCGGGGGCGGGGCGGGTGTGCTGGACCACGTCTTCGGACATCGGTGAGAGTTCTCCGGACAGCAGCGACGACGGAACCCGGACCGCCTGCCCCGACACGCCCGTCTCAGTCGTCGTCGACGGCATCGCCGACGGTTTTGGCGTGGAACCGCCGGTGCAGCGCCCGTACCTCCCCGACCAGCTCCGGCACCGGCCCCTCGACCGTCACCCCCGGCGCGATCTCCCGCACGGGCAGTGTCCGCACCGGCGGCGCGGGCACCCCCAACTCGCCCAGCCAGGACGCGAGTTGCTCGGAGGAGGCGACGTACACGATACGGCCCAGACCCACCCAGGCGTGGGCGGCCGCGCACATCGGACAGTGCTCGCCCGAGGTGTACACGGTGGCTGCCGCGCGCTCCTCGGGACCGAGCCGGGCGGCCGACCAGCGGGCCAGTTCGAATTCCGGGTGACGGGTGCGGTCGCCGCCCGCCACCCGGTTGTGGTCCTCGGCCAGCACCGTGCCGTCCCCGCCGACCAGGACCGAACCGAACGGCTCGTCCCCGGACTCCAGCGCCTCGGTCGCCAGCTCCACACACCGCCGCAGGTACACCAGTTCGGAATCGTCCACCATGTCCGTCCGCACCCTCCTTGGAACTCCTCGGGGACCGCCCGACCGCGCTCCGCGACGTGCACCTTACGTCGTCCGAATCGGTCCCGAATCGCTCCCGAATACCTCCCGATGCGGAGAAGCGGGTGAATTCCGTTGCCAGGGCGAACGACTGATGATGGAGTGAGCGGCATGGATCACGCTGCTGTGCTGGCACTGTTCGACCGGGACATGCGGGAGGGCGCCCGCCCCGACGGGCCCGGGGCCCGGATCGAGCGCGTGGGCGGGGTGGTGCGCCAGGTCGGTTTCGAGAACGGCTGGAGCGGCGTCGTCTGGTCCGACCTCGACGAGGCGGGCGCCGACGCGGCGATCGCCGAGCAGATCCGGTACTTCTCGGGTCTCGGGCGCGACTTCG
The DNA here is from genome assembly GCF_055657445.1 of Streptomyces sp. NPDC107538. Classification (NCBI taxonomy): domain Bacteria; kingdom Bacillati; phylum Actinomycetota; class Actinomycetes; order Kitasatosporales; family Streptomycetaceae; genus Streptomyces; species Streptomyces sp. NPDC107538. Next base: position 888,877 of record NZ_JBVKAY010000001.1, read on the forward strand.
AGTGGAAGCTGTACGGCCACGATCTCCCCGTCGACCTGGGGCAGCGCCTGCGCGACGCCGGGTTCACGGCCGCGCCGGAGGAGACGCTGATGATCGCGGAGGTCGCCGACCTGACCCTCGACGTCGAGCCCCCGGAGGGCGTACGGCTGCTCCCGGTCACCGACCGCGCGGGGGTGGACCTGGTGGCCGACGTCCATGAGAAGGCCTTCGGCACGGACAGCACCCGGATGCGCCACCAGCTCCTCGCCCAGCTCACCGGGGACAGCGAGTCGGTCGTGGCCGTCGTGGCCCTCGCCGGCGACGAACCGGTGAGCGCCGCCCGGATGGAGCTGCTGCCCGGCACGCGTTTCGCCGGACTGTGGGGTGGTGGCACCGTCGAGGGCTGGCGCGGACGGGGTGTCTACCGGGCCCTGGTCGCCCACCGCGCCCGCGTCGCCGCCGACCGCGGCTACCGCTACGTCCAGGTCGACGCGCTGGCCACCAGCCGCCCGATCCTGGCCCGTCTGGGCTTCGAACCGCTCACGACGACCACGCCGTACGAGTACGTCGTCGCCCCGTAGGCCCCCGCCCGTCTGCCCGTCTGCCCGTCTGCGCGCGGGGTGTGTCACAGGTCGAGCTGGTACTCGACTGCCGTGTGCGTGGGCCGGTAGCCGAGCGCGTCGTTGACCTGGCGCATCGGGATGTTCTCCGACGCGGTGTCGGTGAGCAGCGCGAGATCCGGGTCCGTGCGGTGGGCGTGGAGGATCGCCCGCGCCTTCATCCAGAGCCCGAGTCCGTGCCCCCGGTGCTCGGGCAGCACGGCGGTGCCGTAGTGCTGCCCGTCGCCCCCGCCCTCGTCGGTGCCGTCGCGGTCGCCCGGCAGGACCAGCTCCGAGAAGCCGACGATCGTGCCGCTCGCCGTGTGCACGGCGGCCACGGTGTGCAGCGAGTCGCCGCGCCGCGCGACCGCTTCGGCGGCGGCGACGACCCGCTCGACGTCCCAGACCACCGTCCCGTAGTCGGTGTCGCCCATCGGCATGTCGTCCATCGCCCGGCGCGACGCGGCGTAGTTGCCCGCGAGTTCGGCCGGCACGACCCCCGTCCAGGCGGTCAAGTGGTAGCCGGGGCGGGGCTGTTCGAGGATCCGCGTGAAGTGGTCGGGGTCCGCTCCGGCGAGGTCGAGCCGGGCGTACGTCAGGGTCAGCACGCGGCGGAAGCCGTGGGCCGTGAGGAACGCGTCGCCGGGGGCGCCCTGTTCGGTCTGGGCGACGACCGCGCGGCGCCCGTCCGCACGCGCCGCGCCGACCGCCGCGTCCAGCAGCGCGGAGCCGACGCCCTGCCGCCGCTCGGCCGGGTGCACGGTGACGTCCAGCTCCGCGAGATGCGTCTGCCCCTCCTTGGTGAACAGCCGCAGGAAGGCGGTACCGAGAGGGACGCCGTCCGCCCCGGACGCCAGCCAGGCCGTACGGTGGCTCGACGGGCCGGCGGTGGGATCGGTGAGCGGGGTGATCCGGGTGACACGCGAGGGCAAGGGGACTCCGGGGCTGGTCGGCGGAGACAGGACGAGGCCCGGCGACGCTAGCCGCCGGGCATGCTCACCCGCAACGCGATTACGGCCCGCCGCGAGGACGCTCGCCGACCCTCGCCCGGAGTTCCCTCAGCGTCGTGCCCGTGTGCGGTCCAGTGCCGCGATGCCCAGGGCCGCCAGGGCGATCTGGATGAGCCACTCGGCCCAGTCGACGCCATCGGTGTCGGCCACGCCGACGCCCGCGGCGATCGCCGTGCCGATCAGCGCGGCGACGAAGCCGACGAGGATCGTCAGCAGGATGCCGACGCGCTGCCGACCCGGCACGACGAGCCGGCCGAGCACGCCTATGACAATGCCGATGACGATGGCACTGATGATGCCGTCGATCTCCATCTGAACTCCGCCCCTTGTCGTCGGGATCCCCGCAACCCTGCGAGTGCCCTTCGAACGCGAGTGCAGTCCGCCCACGTTTCAAGTTCTTCACCGGTCCGGCACCCATCCCGTGACGGCCGGCACCTCCGCCGCGATGTCCATGACCGTGCGCCCGTCGGTCGGGACCCGGACGGTGTCGGCCGGCGCCCGCTCGTCCAGCAGGCGTGCCTTGCGGGCGCTCCCGGCCGGCTCCCGTGCCGGCTCGGAGCCGATCGCCGTCTCGGTCAGCACGCTCAGGGTGTTGGTGTAGACGAGCCGCCGGTGGCCCAGGGCGGCGTAGTTGCCCCAGACGGCCGTGAGGTTGCGTTCGGTGATCGCGGCGCGGTGTGGATCTTCCTCGGGCGCCGGATGCACCTGCCCCATGAAGTCGCCCTCGACGACGGCGTGCGCGACCTCGGCCACCCGTAGCCGGTCGGAGATCTCCCAGCCCACGGTCGACTTGCCGACCCCGGCCCGCCCGCCGATCAGCAGTACTTCGGAGCGGTCCATCTAGCCCACCACCTCTCCCGTCACCTCTCCCGCCACCTCCAGGGGGCCGAGACCCGGGTGCGCCGCGCACCGCAGCGCCCGCCGGATCTCCGCCGCCGGGTCCCCTTCGTGGTACGGCCGCTCGGACGTCTCGATGCCGTCGAGGAACTCCTGATAGCGCACGGCGTACGCGAGGTGCGCCAGCGGCTCGGCCAGGGCCAGCGCGCGGGCGGGATCGCTCGCCGGGGCGTGGGTCTTCCAGGAGTCGGTCCAGACCCGGAGGGCCGTGGGGCGTACCGCCTCGGGGAGGAAGTCGTACAGGCGCAGACAGTCCAGGACGGGGTTGCCCCAGTGGGCGTCGGCGAAGTCCACCACGACCGGCGGGCCGTCGTCGCGGCGCCAGTTGCCCGGGTGGAAGTCGGCGTGGACGAGCGTGTCGGGGAGCCCGCAGTCGGCGAGCCGCTCCCAGCGGTCCGTCAACCGCCGTACCGCCGCCCGCTCTTGCTCGGAGATGCCCAACTCGGCGGGTCCGTCGAGGAGTTCGCGGACCTTCTCGCCGAGGACGCGGTCCCGGCGGTCGCGGAGTCCCGGCGGCCGTCCCTCGCCCCGCGCGGCCGAGGCGGCCAGTGCGGCCTGCGCGGCGGTGAAGCGGCGTATGCCGGACTCGACCGTCGTGGCGTCGGCCGACCAGCAGTCCTCGCCGGGGAGATGCTCCAGCAGCATGCGCCGTTCACCGGCGGCGAGGACCGTCGGCACGAGGCCGGCGTCGACCCGGGCGAACGCGGCGATGACCGTGGGCTCGTCCGTGGCGAAGCGCGGTGTCGCCTTGAGCCAGACCGGTCCCCGCGCGGTGGGCAGCCGGAAGAGGCCCGCCAGGTTCCAGGTCCGCCGCTGCTCGACCGGTCCCGTCACCGGCCGCCCCAGTGCGGCGAGCGTCCGCGAGGCCCAGTCCAGGAGCTCCCGCAGCCCGTCCGCCCGGGCCCAGGGCGGGCGAAGAGCGTCGTCCGTGTCGTCGTCCGTGTCCAACAGCGCCCGGTCGACCGGCCGTTGCTCCAGCGCTCCGGGCCCGGGACGCTCCAGCGCCTCCACGTGGTAGGTCGCATGCCCGTCTCGCGCGCCCTCGCCGCCCTCCACGGTCAGCAGCCGCAGCACGAGCACGGGCACCCCGAGCGCCCGCTCCACCCGCTCCACCACGGACTCGGCCTCGGCCCACCACGGGATGTCGACGGGAAAAGGGCCGGTGACCCCGAGGAAGTCCCCGCCCGATGTCACCCACGCGCTCACGGTTCGGCTCACGGCGACAGTCTGAGGTGCCGCGCCTCGCTTGACATGCAGGTAATTGCCTGCATAACGTCAAGTGTGCGATCAGAGGGCGACCCGGGCATGGACAAGGTCTTCAAGGCGCTGGCCGACGAGACACGCAGAAGGCTGCTGGACCGGCTCCACGAGCAGAACGGGCAGACGCTGGGCGAGCTGTGCGAGCGGATCGACATGGCCCGGCAGTCCGTGACGCAGCACCTGGCCGTTCTGGAGGCCGCCAACCTGATCAGCACGGTGCGGCGGGGGCGGGAGAAGCTGCACTACCTCAATCCGGTCCCGCTCCACGAGATGCAGGAGCGGTGGATCGACAAGTTCGAGCGCCCCCGGCTGAGAGCGCTCGGTGCCGTGAAACGACGAGCCGAGGAAGCCATGACCGACAAGCCGACCTTTGTGTACGTCACCTACATCGCGAGTACGCCCGAGAAGGTCTGGGAGGCGCTCACCAGCGCCGATCTGACCGCCGCCTACTGGGGACACCGGAATGTGTCGGACTGGCGGCGGGGCTCACGCTGGGCCCATGTCCGCACCGACGGTTCCGGCGTCGAGGACGTCGTCGGCACGGTCGTGGAGAGCGAGCCCCCGACCCGGCTGGTCACCACCTGGACCTCGCCCGAGAACGAGGGGAAGGAGCAGACGTACTCCCGGGTCACCTTCGACATCGAGCGGCACGCCGACATCGTTCGGCTCACCGTGACTCATGAGGACCTGGAGGACGAGAGCGCGCTCTCCGAGGTGTCCTTCGGCTGGCCCGCGGTGCTGTCCAACCTCAAGTCGCTGCTGGAGACCGGCCGTGTGCTGCCGCAGGAGCCGTGGGAGGTGCCGCGCAAGGGATGACGTCGGTGCGGAGTGGGGTGCGCGGGTCGGCGGCCGGTCCGCCGGAGCGGATCGGCCGCCGTCACCCCTCGCGGGCGTTCGGTTCGCACCCATGGTGCGGGGCCCTACCTAGGTGCGGCCCTACCTCGGTGCGGCTCTCCACCGGTGCGGCTACATCGGTGGCGTGTGGCCCCCGCGCGTGGTGCCCTTGGTCGCGGCGCCGGCGCACATCAGTCCCAGCAGGAGTGCCAGGCAGCCGATGATGATGTTGTTGACCACGACACCGGCGTCCGGGCTGTCGCCCACGATCCACGCCGAGATGATCATCCAGACTCCCAGCGCGCACATGGCCCAGCTCAGGCCGTACATCCTCTCCGGTGCGGCGGTGAAGCCGAGGGCCAGCAGACCGATCGCGATGCCCACGATGAGGTTGTGGGGCACCAGCGAGGGCTGGCTCGTCGTGTAGTGGAGAATCCACGGGGACACGGCGCAGTACAGACCGAGCAGGAACACCGGTCCGTCCACGAGCGCCACATCGCGACCACCGAGCATGCGGGCGAACCGCGCCTGCATTTCGGGTGCGTCGGGGTGACTGGAGATGTCACTCCTGTGTGAGACGTTGGCCATGACTCGACTCCTTTGAACTGTGCAGGCCTGACCGCGTCTGGTGGGGTTTGCGGTAAGCGCCGCGTACGTTCATTCTGCGCTTATTTTGCCTTTATGTGTAGAGGGCGGTGACGCGGCCGCGCCGGGTCACCGGGGGCGGGTTCCGTCCAGGCGGCCGTGCAGCCGGTGCAGCGCACGCCGGGTGTGGCTCTTGACCGTGCCCAGCGGCAGACCGGTGCGTTCCGCGATCTGGGTCTGGGTGAGGTCCTCGTAGAAGGTCAGGTGGAGGACCTGCCGCTGGGGTGCGGGCAGTCGGCCGAGTTCGGCGCGGATCAGGACGCGGTCGAGGGCGGCCTCGGGGTCGGCGTGGCCGGGGCTCTCGGCGAGGGCGAGCGCGGCGCCCGCCGAGACCACCAGGTCCGCCCGGCGGCTCCGCGCGGACAGGGCGTCGGCGATCCGGCGCCGGGCGATCCCGACGATCCAGGCCCCCATCGCGCCGCGCTCGGACCGGTAGCCGTGCCGGCCGCGCCACACGCCCAGGAACACCTGCTGGGTCACGTCCTCGGCCTCGCCCGTGTCGCCGAGACCGCGTCGCGCGAGCGCGTGCACCAGCGCCGACCAGCGGTGGTAGACGGCGGCCAGCGAGTCGTCGTCGCCCGCGAGCAGGCCACGCGCCAGTTCCTCGTCGGCGGGTACGGCACCCGCGGACGTGTGCGGGCGCACGCTCGGACACCCAGGTCTCATGCGGGCGGCTCCTCACGTGGGGCGGTGCGCATGCCGCCATCGTGTGAGCCCGCGAAGCCGTGCGGCCACTCGCATCGTTTCTGCATCGTATAGTCGCCCCCATGGGTGCGAACGGGGAGGAAAGCCCCGCCGATCCGGGGCTCACCAGCGGTGCGCTGGCCCGGCGGCTGGGGGTGTCGCCCACGACGCTGCGCTCCTGGGACCGCCGCTACGGCATCGGACCCGCGGTCCGCCCCGACGGCCGGCACCGGCGCTGGACCCCGCGGGACGTGGCGATGGTCGAGGCGATGTGCCGGCTGACGTCCGCCGGGCTGCCCCCGGCGGAGGCGGCCCGCGCGGCGAGGGAGAGCGCCGGGGGAGCGCACGTCGTGAACCTGAACCTGGACCTGAACCTGGACCAGGCGGCGCGGGGGTCAGCCGTGCCCGGCCCGCCGCCTCCGGGGGACGTCCGCACGGAGTGCCGGGGCCTCTCCCGTGCCGCCGTACGCCTGGACGCTCCGGCCGTCGAGGACCAGCTGGCCGGGGCCGTCGCGCGGCACGGGCTCACGGTGGCCTGGCAGGAGGTGATGGTGCCGACGCTGCACGCGGTGGGCCGCAAGTGGGCGTCGTCCGGGGACCGTTACGTCGAGGTCGAGCATCTGCTGTCCTGGCATGTCTCCACCACCCTGCGCCGCCGCCCCCGGCCACCCGTTCCCCGCCCCGACGCCACCGCCCCCGGCCCGGTCGTCCTCGCCTGTGTGCCCGGCGAACAGCACACCCTCCCGCTGGAGGCCCTCAACGCCGCCCTCGGTGAACTCGGCCTGCCCACCAGGATGTTCGGCGCCGCCGTGCCCGCCGAGGCGCTCACCGCGGCGGTCGAACGGCTCGGCCCGGCGGCCGTGGTCCTCTGGGCCCAGGCCCGCTCCACGGCGAGCCTCCCCCTGGCCCGCCATGTCGCCGACATGCGCTGGGGCGTGAAGGGCGCCCGCCGCCAGGCCCTCGTCCTCCTCGGCGGCCCCGGCTGGCACGGCCGCCCCACCTCGGGAATGGTCCGGCCGACCGCGCTGGACGAGGCGGTGGAGGTGCTGGCCGGTCTCTACGGAGGGACGGACGGGGCGGACGGGACGGTGTGAGCGGCTGGGCGGGGCCGGGCGGTTCGGTCCGTCGGGGCGAGGGCGAGGGCGAGGGCTAGGGCTAGGGCGAGGGCGGGAGCGGCGGCGGGGGGCGGACGCGGTGGTCCGGGTCGGCTACGGCCTGCGTCCGCGCAGGAAGCGTTCCCGGCCCTCAGACAGGTCGACGATCGGGTCCGGATAGTCGAGCGTGACACTGTCCAGCCCGTCCAGCTTCCACGGTTCGTGCACCGCCGGTCCCATGACGTCCGCCAACTCCGGCACCCAGCGCCGTACATACGCGCCGTCCGGGTCGTACCGCTTCGCCTGGGTGGTGGGGTTGAGGATCCGGTTGGGGCGGGTGTCCGTGCCGGTGCCCGCGACCCACTGCCAGTTGAGCTGGTTGTTGGCCACGTCGCCGTCGACGAGGAGGTCCAGGAAGTGCCGGGCGCCGACCCGCCAGTCGACGTACAGCGTCTTGGTGAGGAAGCTCGCGGTCAGCAGCCGGCCGCGGTTGTGCATCCAGCCCTCGTGGCTCAGCTGCCGCATGGCCGCGTCGACCACCGGATACCCGGTGCGGCCCTCCCGCCACGCCTGGACCTCGTCCGGCGCGGACCGCCAACGGTCGTGCCTGGCCCGGTAGTCCACGGCCGCGACGGCCGGCCGCGCGGCCAGCACCTGGCGGTTGAAGTCCCGCCACGCGAGCTGCCGTACGAACGCCTCGGCGCCCGGACCGCCCGCCCGGCGGGCCCGGTGGACCAGCTCGACGGGGGAGAGGGTGCCGAAGTGCAGATGCGGCGAGAGCCGCGAGGTCGCGTCGCCCGCCAGATCGTCGTGCCGGTCCTCGTACGCGGCGACACCGGACCGCAGCCAGGCCGTGAGCCGCCGTCGGCCCTCCGCCTCACCGCCGTCCGCGAGCCCGGCGGACAGCCCGGTGAGGCTCGTGCGGGACGGCAGCCGTTCGGAGCCGACCCCGTCCGGGACCCGCACGGCCCGGGGCGCGTCCACCGCGTCGCGCAGCCGCTGCCGGGACCACTGCCGGTGGTACGGCGTGAACACGGCGAAGTGGTCGGACCCCGCGGGAGTCACGGCGCCCGGCGGGACCGCCGTGGTCACCGTGTCGTGCACATGCAGCCGCACGCCCTGTCCCTCCAGCTCGCGGCGCAGCCGCTCCTCCCGCCGGTGGGCGTGCGCGCTGACGTCCGCCGCCATGTGCACCTCGTCGGCGTCCGCCTCGGCCGCCACCTTCACGACCTGCTCCACCACGTCGCCCGACCGCACCACCAGCCGTCCACCGCGCTCGCGCAGCCCCGCGTCCAGGTCCCGCAGACAGTCGGCGAGGAACGCCAGCCGGTTGGGCACGGCGAAACCGGCCCGGTCCACCGCCGGATCACGCACGAACAGCGGTACGACCTGCCGGGAGCCGTCCAGGGCCGCGCGCAGCGGCGGATGGTCGTGCAGCCGCAGGTCGGCGGTGAACAGGACGACCGAGACGTTCATGGGCACACCTCCGTATCAGACCCCCCACTGGTCACTTCCACGTGGCGCACCAATTCGGATGCGGCGGGCGGGCCATTCATCCGGAGGGGGAGCGGGGAGGGGGAGCGGGGCACGTGCGACCCGCGGTACGGCCGTGAAATTCCATGGTCCGCGATACGAGACCGGTCGGGATCTCCTTGACTGTCGTCGCCGACGGCTGCCACGATCAACGGCATGAAGATGCGACTGGACCTCACGCGACGACGTCATGTCGATCTCGCGCGCGTCTCCAGCGCCTCCTGTCGCGCCGCGGCCTGATCAACCCTCTGCGATCCGCCGCGCTTTTCTCTTTTCGTTGTCCTTTCCCTGTCCGAATTCCCTGTGCCCGCGCGCGTCTTGACGTGCCCGGGTGCCTCTCTGCCTGAATTCGGCGGGTCCGAAGACATTCCGCAACAGGAGTTCCGCATGCCTGCCGCGCCCCCGGAATCCTCCTCCGGGGCGGTACTCCCGACCGCTCCCAGAAAGAGGGCCCATGGCCACCGTCCTGTCCGTCTCCGGCAGCCCCTCCGTCTCCTCCCGTACCGCCAAGCTCGTACGCCACCTGGACGCCCGGCTGGTCGCCCAGGGCCATGAGGTCGTGCCGCTCGACATCCGCACCATCCCCGCCGAGGCCCTGCTCGGCGCGGACTTCAGGCACCCGGCGATCGTCGACGCCGCCGAACTCGTCGAGCGGGCCGACGGCATCGTCATCGCCACCCCCGTCTACAAGGCCGCGTACTCCGGAGTCCTCAAGGCCCTGCTCGACCTGCTCCCGCAGTACGCCCTCACCGGCAAGACCGTGCTGCCGCTCGCCACCGGCGGCTCCACCGCCCATGTCCTCGCCATCGACTACGCCCTGCGGCCGGTGCTCAGCTCCATGGGCGCCCGGCACATCGTCCCCGGCTGGTTCACCCTCGACAAGGACATCACCGTGGGGGAGGACGGCAAGATCACCATCGCCCCCGCCACCGCCGAGGCCCTCGGCCAGGTCGTGGAGCAGTTCCTCACCGCGCTCGGCCCCACGCCGGTGCTGGCCGCCGCGAGCTGACCGCCGAACTGGCGGGCGGCTACCCGGCGACCCGATACCGGGCGGTGCTCAACTCCCTTCATCCGCACCGGCAGTTTCGACAGGAGACCTCGACGTGTCCCTCACCTTCCACTGGTTCCTGCCCACCAACGGCGACAGCCGGCATGTCGTCGGCGGCGGCCACGGCACCCCCGCCACCGCGTCCGGCCGGGACCGGCCCCCGACGGTCGGCTATCTGAGCCAGATCGCCCGCGCCGCCGAGGACCTCGGCTTCGTCGGCGCGCTCACCCCCACCGGTGCCTGGTGCGAGGACGCCTGGCTGACCACCGCGATGGTCAGCCGGCACACCGAGCGCCTGAAGTTCCTGGTCGCCTTCCGCCCCGGCTTCGTCTCGCCCACGCTCGCCGCGCAGATGGCGTCCACCTTCCAGCGGCACAGCGGCGGACGGCTCCTCCTCAATGTCGTCACCGGCGGCGAGAGCCATGAGCAGCGGGCCTACGGCGACTTCCTCGACAAGGACGACCGGTACCGCCGTACCGGTGAATTCCTGGAGGTCGTCAAGGGGTTGTGGGACGGCAAGACCGTCGACCTGGACGGTGAGCACCTCCGGGTCGAGGACGCGCGGCTGGCCCGGCTGCCCGACCCGGTGCCCGAGGTGTACTTCGGCGGCTCCTCGCCCCTCGCCGGACAGATCGCCGCCCGGCACGCCGACGTCTATCTCACCTGGGGCGAGCCGCCGGCCGAGGTCGCCGAGAAGATCGCCTGGATCAGGGGGCTGGCGGCGAAGCAGGGCCGCACCCTCCGCTTCGGCATCCGGCTGCACGTCATCACCCGCGACACCGCCGAGCAGGCCTGGGCGGAGGCGAACCGGCTGCTCGACGGCTTCGACCCGGAGACCGTACGGTCCGTGCAGGCCGGACTCGCCCGCAGCGAATCGGAGGGCCAGCGGCGGATGCTCGCCCTGCACGGCGGCAGCCGCGCCGAGTTGGAGATCCACCCCAACCTCTGGGCCGGAATCGGCCTGGTGCGCGGCGGGGCGGGCACCGCCCTGGTCGGCAGCCACGACGAGGTCGCCGAGCGGATCGAGGAGTACCACGCCCTCGGCATCGACGAGTTCGTCCTCTCCGGCTACCCCCACCTGGAGGAGGCGTACTGGTTCGGCGAGGGCGTCCTGCCCCGCCTCGCCGCACGGGGCCTGTGGCGGCACCCGTCCGCGGGGCCGACGGCCACGCCGGCCCCGGTGCCGTTCGCGAGCTAGGCCTGGCAGGGCCTAGCGGCCTGGCTCCGGTACGTCGACGGGGCGGAGCACCGTCAGGTAGTCCTCCTGGCGTGCCACCATCGCGAAGGGGAACCGGTCGAGTTCCAGGCAGAGTTCGACGTCGTCCGGGTGGTGGCCGCTCCGCAGCCCGGCGGCGAGGTCGGCGGCGGCACGGGAATTCCTTCCGCGACTCAGATACGGGGCAGCCTCGGGCTCGTCCCCGTCCACGCACCGGGCGAGGTACTCGGCGCAGGCCAGGTCCTCGTCGGCCCGGCCGTCCTCGCCGGTCACGACGAACGTCACCGGACCGTCGCCCTCCGCCCGCAGCAACCGTGCGGTCGGGCCCGCCACGACGAAGCTCGCGCACAGCACCAGCGGCGCGTCCGCCACGGCCAGCGCGCCCACGGTCCCCGCCGTCGTCTTCTGCACCAGCGTGCGACCGGCGAAGTCCCGCGACCGCAGCAGCCCCGGCGAGTTCACCGCGTCGAACCCGGCCGCCGGAGCCCCGTCCTTCAGGGCCAGCCAATCCGGGTGACTCTCCTTCAACGCGAGCGCCTCGCCCAGGGTGGAGGCCAGGACGATCCTCTCCACTCCCCGCGAGAAGGCCCAGGCGGCCACGGTGAAAGCCCGCATGACATCGATGACGACCGCGACGCGCGGGACACCGGTCAACTCCGGTATGCCGACGAACTGATGATCCATCACGCCATTCTGCGCTAGTACGCGGCCGACAGTGACCCCAGATGGGCCTGGCGTACCTCCGCCGTCTGGCCCTGGACCAGGAGGAACAGGGCCTCGCGGGCCAGGCGTTGGGCGCGGTGGTCGAGGGTGAGGGAGCGGCCGCCGCCGGCGACGATCGCGGCGGTGGTCGCCGTGCGCATCAGGTCGAACGCCTTCGTCTTGAGCGCCAGCCGCTCCGCCATGTGCTCATGGGGCGCCGGATGGTCGGCGAGGGCGTACGCCTGCCGCCGCACCTTGTCCAGCCGCAGCCGCAGGCCTTTCGTCGTCGGATCGTCCTGGTCCAGCAGCGCGAGGGCCGACTCGGCGACCCCGAAGACCGCCGGTGAGGCGTTCGTGGGCTTGGGGCGGTCGGTCGCGGCCCAGGACTCGTACGGCGCGTGCAGGGCCACCGCGTCGTCCGGGATCCACAGCCCGTCGAGGTCGAGCGAGACCGTACGGGCGGCCGTGAGCGCCGCCAGCCGCATGGGCGCGGAGGCCTTGAGGCCGGACTGCTGCCTGGCCTCGGTGAAGGCGAACACCACCTCGTCCGCGTCCGTCACCCCGGCCAGCAGCATCACATCGTTGAGCCCCCACCCCGTGTACCAGGGAACCGTGCCGTGGAACCGCCAGCCACCCCGCTTCGGCACCGCCCGCACCGGCACCCGCGGATACCGGCGCAGATGCGCGTACGCCACGCCGGACAGCAGCTCGCCACCGGCCAGCTTCCCCAACATGCGCTCCCGGGCGGGCAGTTCGCTCTTCATCAGGGTCAGTACGGGCGTGTAGTGCTGGGTCTGCACGAACCAGGTGGAGCAACAGGCACCGGCCAGGATCTCGGCGGTCTCCCGGGCCACGGAGTTGGGCGCGCCCGACCCGCCGTACGCCACCGGCGCGCTCACCCCGAGCAGCCCCGACCGTTTGATCGCCTGGATGCTGCTCGCGGGCACCCCCTCCTGGTCGACGCGCTCCGCCTGAGGCGCGAGCACCTCGGTGGCGAGCCTGCGCGCCTGGACGACGAGGGGGTGTGGTGACGTGGTCATGGGGTGATTCTCCCCGCCTCCGGCCCCGAAGATCACATCTTTCGGGCCGGAAGATCACATCTTCTCCACAGAGGAGTGGATGTGACCTGTGCCACGTCGGCCCGCTGTCAGGCAGGCGGCCGCAACCGGTCAGGCCGCTGCGCTTGCATGGGGGTGCTCCACCCCCACCGGGGCCACGCCGCCCCGTAAGGAGAAAAGGCCATGCAGGACAGGACCATGCGGGACAGGACCATGCAGGACGGGACCATGAAAGACCGGGCCGGGGTCGAGGAGCTCCTCGTCGCGTCGGACCTCCAGGTGCGGACCTCGGCGGTCGCCTGGAAGCACGTCAGGGCCGAGTACGTCGACGTCGTCGAGGACATCCTCGCGACGCTGGCGCCGAGCGGGCCGTACGCGTACACCGTCGTGCCCATGCTCGAAGAGGGCAAGGAGATCCCGACGCAGCGGATCGTCGACACGTACGAGGCCATCGAGAGCAGCTATCGCAACATGCACCGGTTCGCCGCCGTGGTCGGGATCCGGCCCGTGGCGGAGATCAACGCCTCCTGGTACACGTTCGTCAGCGGTTCGGGCCGGGGGCGTGACAAGAACACCGGTGCCGAGAGCGAGCGCCCCATCATCGTGCTGTTCCCGACGATGGGCTCCGAGGGCATCACCGGTGAGCTGTTCTGGGGCCGTACGCAGCGGGAGACGCTGCCGGGCGACCCGGCCGACGGGGCGCTGGCCGGCCGGTTCGCCGTGGCGAAGGTGCACGACGCGCTCCTCGACGCCTACCGCGAGGGCGATGTGGACGCCATCGTCGAACGGGCCCACCCCGAGGTCCAGACGGGCGTCCGGGACTACGCGGCGGGCGGCGGCACCCTGGTCGAACTGCACACCAGGGACGAACTGAGGTCCCACCTCCAGGAGTTCTACGCCCACTACGAGGTCCGGGAGATCGACGTCGTCCAGCGGCACTTCGACGACTGGTTCTTCTTCCACGAGCTGCGCTGGACGGTCGAGGCCCGCCGGGGGCCCGAGGCGGGCGCCGTCTTCCGCCACCACACCGCCGAGTACGCGGAGGTGTCCGGCGCCGGACTGGTCGTCGCGCACATCGGGCACGGCACGGACCAGGTGAAGCTGGGCTGAGGCGCGGCGCTGCGCTGCGCCTGCAGGTCGGTGCCCCGGACGGTGAGGTCCCGTCCGGGGCGCTTGTGTGTGAGGGCGGCCCTCCCGGGGGTACCGGGGCCCGCGAAATATTGCTTGACTTAGGCAAACTTCTGCTACGGTTGCCGCATGCCCACACCGCGCCCCATCGAAGCGGCCTCCCTGGCGGACGTGGCCGAGATCGAGCGGCTTCTCACCCGCGTCGCGTATCTGGCCGGACGCGCCCGCCGGCACGAGCGGCTGATGTCCGACAGTGGTCTGTCCCTGGACCGCGCCTCCGTGTCGATCCTGCGGCACATCGCCGAGAGCGAGCCGCTGCGCCCGGGGGTGCTCGCGGTCCGGCTGTCCGTCGAGGCCTCCCATGTCACCCGGCAGTTGCGGCAGTTGGAGAGCGACGGCTATGTGGTCCGCGTCCCGGACCCGGAGGACCGCAGGGCGCAGCGCGTCCAGATCACCGACGCCGGGCTCGCGGCGTTCGAGCGCGTCCGAGAGGCCGGCCGCCGGGGGATCGAGGGGGTGCTGAGCGACTGGTCGCCCGAGGACCGGCGCCGACTCGCCGATCTCTTCGGCCGGTTGGCCGACGACTTCGTCCAACACGCCGAGCTGGACGTCGCCCCCCGAGCCGTCGGCCCCTGGGGCGCCGGCCCCCGGACCGACGACGGCCAGGCCTTCGGCCGCCGGACCGCCGGCCCCCGGACCGCCGGCCCCCGGACCGCCGACCCCCGGACCGATGACGCCCAGGTCGACGACGACCAGGCCCTCGACCCCCGAGCCGTTCGCCCCCGACCGCCGGCCCCCGGACCACTGAAGCCCGGCCCGGCGGCTCCGGGCCCGGCGGCTCCGGGTCCCGCGGCCTCCCGCCCGCCGGCTGACGGCGTGGCCGGCGCGATCCCTCCATGTGAGCCCTAGCCGAACGGTCCTGTCATGCGCACTCTGCTCACCGAGAAGCCCTCGCCGCCGCGCGGTGACGGCGCACAGCACATCCTCGTCGTGGCGGACGACCCCGTTGTCACCGAACTCCTCACCACCACCCTGGAGTTGGCCGGATACCGGGTCGCCTCGCCCGTCCCGGACGCCGGCGGGACGACCCGGATCGCCCGGGACAGCTACGACCTGATCGTCTGGGACGCCGCACTGCCCCACCTGGAGCGCTTCGTGCGCAGCCGCTACGGCACACCCGCGGACCGGCCCCCGCTGCTCTTCCTGGCCACCTGTGACACCCTCCACGACCTGGTCCCCGGCCTGCGTCCCGGCGACGAGGACTATGTCGTCAAGCCCGTCCGGATCGCCGAAGTCCTCGACCGGGCCCGCGCGTTGCTGCGCGGCCGGGGTGGACCCGAACGGCCCGAGGGGATGCCCTGCTACGGCGACCTCGTCCTGGACGACGCCGCCTGCGAGGCGCGGCGCGGTTCCCGGCCGCTGCGCCTCACGCCCGCCGAGTACCGGCTGCTGCGCCATCTGCTGGCGAACGCGGAACGGGTGCTGTCCAAGGAGCAGATCAGCCGGCACGTCTGGGGCGAGTACCGCGCCCACGGTGCGATCGAGAAGCTGGTGGCCCGCCTCCGCCGCAAGACCGACCAGGAGGAACCCGCGCTGATCCACACCCGGCGCGGCTTCGGCTACTGGCTCGGCTGCCCCGACGATTGACCCGACAACCGTCCGGAGACCACCGGACGACCACCCCGATCACCGTCCTGACCTGGCGTCATCCGAGTTGACTGGTCTACACCCTTGACTGGTACATACCAACGCGGTTGAGTGTGGCCACCACCCCCCACCACGGCCGCCCCCACGCCGTGGCCGGCCCCGCCGGCGCGTGCGCGCGAGGTTCAGTCCCGTCATGCCCTTCGGGTCCTTGCCCGGGTTCGGCCGTGCTCCACTAAGGAGTTGGTCCCGTGTCGAGGCGCCGTATCGCCGCCGTACTGACCGCGCTGGTCATCGGCGGTTCCACCCCTCTCCTCCTGCCCGCCCAGACCGCGTCCGCCGCCCCCTGTTCGAGCTATCCGAACTGGGTGGCCGGCAGGTCCTACGTCACCGGCAACATCGTCCGCTACACCGACGGCAGGGCGTACATAGCGGAACACGACAACCCGGGCTACGACCCCACCATCAGCACCTGGTACTGGGAGCCGTACGCCTGTGAGAACGGCCCCTCCAACCCCTCCGGATTCGTGGTGAGCGAGGCGCAGTTCAACCAGATGTTCCCGAACCGGAACTCGTTCTACTCGTACAGCGGGCTGCGGGCGGCCATGAGCGCGTACCCGGCGTTCGCCACCACCGGCAGCGACACGATCAAGAAGCAGGAGGCCGCCGCCTTCCTCGCCAACGTCAACCACGAGACCGGCGGACTCGTCCACATCGTCGAGCAGAACACCGCCAACTACCCCACCTACTGCGACTGGAGCCAGTCGTACGGCTGCCCGGCCGGACAGGCGGCCTACTACGGGCGCGGCCCCATCCAGCTCAGCTGGAACTTCAACTACAAGGCGGCCGGCGACGCGCTCGGCCTGAACCTGCTGGGCAACCCCTGGCTGGTGCAGAACGACGCGGCCGTCGCCTGGAAGACCGCCCTGTGGTACTGGAACACCCAGAAGGGCCCCGGCACCATGACCGGCCACAACGCCATGGTCAACAGCGCCGGGTTCGGGCACACGATCCGCAGCATCAACGGCTCGCTGGAGTGCGACGGAAAGAACCCGGCACAGGTGCAGAGCCGGGTGAGTGCCTATCAGCGGTTCGTCCAGATCCTCGGCACATCGGCGGGCGGCAACCTGTACTGCTGAGCCGCGTCCGTACGACGTTCCGCGGAACCCGGCGGGCGCCGCGCCCGGCGCGTGCGAGACTGCGGCGGTGACCTCGGAGACGACCGCCGTGACCACCGCGAGCGCCGCGGGTACCTGGACGCTGGGTGATCTGCCCGTCAACCGTGTCGGCTTCGGCGCGATGCGGCTGACGGGCAGCGCCGCGTTCCACCTCGGGACACCGAGAGGGCGCGAGGCGTCGATCGCCGTGCTGCGCCGCGCGGTCGAGCTGGGCGTCAACCACATCGACACCGCCGCGTTCTACTTCTCCTCCCTGCGCTCCGCCAACGAACTGATCAACAGCGCGCTCGGCGGGCCCTGTCCGGACGACCTGGTCCTCGTCACCAAGGTCGGACCGCACCGTGAGTACTCGGGGGAGTGGGGCACGGCCGCCCGCCCCGACCAGTTGCGCGGCCAGGTCGAGGAGAACCTGCGGCAGTTGGGCCGCGACCACCTCGACGTGGTCAATCTGCGCCGGATGCGGCAGGACTCCATCGCCGAGCACTTCGGCGCGCTGGCCGAGCTGCGGGAGGCCGGGCTCGTCCGGCACCTCGGGATCTCCGCCGTCGAACCCCGGCACCTCGCCGAGGCGCGCGCGATCGCCCCGGTGGTCTGTGTGCAGAACCGGTACGGGCTGAGCGGCACGGACGACCCCGCCGCCGACGACGAGATGCTCCGCCTCTGCGGCGAACAGGGCATCGCCTTCGTCCCGTTCTACGCGATCGCCGGTGACGCGGGCCCCGAGGGTGCGAGCATCGCGCACGACGAGGAACTGCTCGCGGTCGCCCGGGCCCACGACGCCACCCCCGCGCAGATCCGGCTCGCCTGGACCCTCCACCAGGGGCCGCACGTCCTCGCCATCCCCGGCACGGGGAATCCGGACCACCTGGCCGAGAACATCGCCGCCGGTGCCCTCCGGCTCACGGCGGAGGAGATGGCCCGGCTGGACGCCGTGCACCGGGGCGAGGCGTCGGGGCAAAGCAGCACCAACGGGTTCATATAGGCTGCCTGTTCTGTCCCAGCCGTTCGTCACCACCCGGGAGAGTCACCCGTGAGCGTAGCCACCGCCCACTCCGCATCGGCCGTACCGCCCGCCGACGAGACGCCCGCCACACCGGAGGCCACCGGGGGAATTCCGCCGCAGGACGAGGGATTCTGGGTCGAACCGGGCGCGGCCGAGGGGCAGGCGCAGGTCGAGGAACAGGCGCAGGTCGAGGAGCAGGCGCAGGTCGAGGAGCAGGCGCAGGTCGAGGAGCAGCCGGTCCGGGAGGACGTGTCCGCTGCCGAGGTGCCGGCGCAGCCCTCCGGCGACGCCACCCCCGCGGACACGTCGGACACCGCAGACCTTGCGGACGCCGGGGACACTGGGGACGCCGGGGACACCGCGGATGTCGTGGACGAGCAAGTCGCCCGCGATGCCCGGAAGTTCGGGGTGTACGCGCGCACCGGCGGCTGGGCGTTCGCGCTGAAGGTGGCGCGGAGTGTGCGGCCCGGCGGGGAGGCGCCCGGCGAGACGCCCAAGGTGTCGGCGAAGCGGTTCGCCGAACTCGCCGGGTGCTCCCCGGAGCGGGTCATGCGGTACTACAAGGCGTGGGACAAGGCGGCCGACGACGGCATGGTGCCGCACTTCGAGGCGCTGGCCCCCGGCGCGGAGATCGACCTCCCCGACTCCGACGTCTGGCTGACGTACTACAGCTCCCGGTCCAGCGCGACCTCCGACCGGGGCACCGCGATCACGGCGGCCGCCGAGGCCGAGGGTATCCGCCCGACCAAGGCGCTGGAGGTCGCCGAGAACCCCACCGCGCTGCGCGCCGCGATCCTCGCCGACCCCTCCACCGCCCAGGCGGCCCGCACCGCCCTCCTGGACCGTCTCAAGGAGGACCCCTCCCTCCAGACCGAGCTGGCCCGGGACATCGCCCGCACCGACGAGCTGAAGAAGGCCGTCGCCAACGAGACCCAGGCGGCCAGCCGGATCGGGTACGTCCGGCAGATCGTCGAGAACGGGCAGGTCAAGACCCCGGCCGGGCAGGTCATCGACGCCACCGCCGAACTGCGCGCCGAGGCCGAGCGGCACCTGTCCCTCATCGACGAGCTGGACGACGACGAGGACACCGGCGAGTGGGCGACGGAGGCGTACGACACCGTCAAGGAACTCGTCGTCCAGACCGTGCAGGCCGACCCCGAACTGCGGGTCCAGGAGCGCCGGACGAAGTTCTACAGCAGCCTCCAGAAGGCGACCAAGGTCTTCGAGGAACTGACCCTCGACGACGCCGTCGACCTCGACGCGATCTACGAGGACGACATGCTGGAGCGCCTGGAGGAGCTGCAGCAGGCCCTCCACACCTGCATCGCCGCCCTCCGCAAGGCCTCCCCGGGCGAGTGACCCCGGGCTCCGGCCCTCCCCGGCGACCAGGGCCGCGACCAGGGCCGTGACCAGAGCTCCGGCCCGCTCCGACCCCGAGGCCCCCTGCCGTGCAGGGGGCCTTCGCCATGCCCTCCGCCGTGCCCTGGGTCACCCTCGGACCGGTACCGCGAAATGCCATTTGCGTCCGGCGCGTGTTACGTATAACCTCCCGGGAACCCCGAGCCGCCGGAGAGGCCCCGATGAGACGCATTGCCCTGGTCACCCTGGTGGTCGACGACTACGACGAGGCGATCCGCTTCTACACGCAGGCGCTCGGCTTCACGCTCGTCGAGGACGAACCGAGGCCCGACGGCAGCCGCTGGGTCGTCGTCGAGCCGGAGAGCGGCGGACAGGGGCAGGGCGGCGGCCTGTTGCTGGCGCGCGCCAAGGACGAAGCGCAGCGCGCCCGGGTCGGCGACCAGACCGGGGGCCGTGTGGGGTTCTTCCTGCACACCGACGACTTCGCCCGCGACCACACCCGGATGCGGGCCGCGGGCGTCAGGTTCCTGGAGGAGCCGCGCCACGAGCCGTACGGCTCCGTCGCCGTCTTCGAGGACCTGTACGGCAACCGCTGGGACCTCCTCCAGCCCGCCACCCCGTAATCACGCCTCCACTCCACCCCACCGCACCACCTGCCGAGGAACGAACGCCATGTCTGCTACGCGCATAGACGCCGAAGTGATCCGCCGCCTGCCCAAGGCCGTCCTGCACGACCACCTCGACGGCGGTCTGCGCCCCGCCACGCTCGTGGAACTCGCGGCGGAGGTCGGCCACACCCTCCCGGAGACCGACCCGGAGGGCCTCGCGGCCTGGTTCTACGAGGCGGCCAACTCCGGTGACCTGGTGCGCTACATAGCCACCTTCGAGCACACCCTCGCCGTGCTGCAGACCCGCGAGGGCCTGCTGCGCACCGCCGAGGAGTATGTGCTCGACCTGGCCGCCGACGGTGTGGTGTACGGCGAGGTGCGCTACGCGCCGGAGCTGAACACGCGGGGCGGGCTCACGATGAGCGAGGTCGTCGAGACCGTGCAGGAGGGCCTGGCCGCCGGTATGGCCAAGGCGGCGGCCCAGGGCACCCCGGTCCGCGTCGGCACGCTGCTGTGCGGGATGCGGATGTTCGACCGGGTCCGTGAGGCCGCCGACCTGGCCGTGGCCTTCCGGGACGCCGGTGTCGTCGGCTTCGACATCGCGGGCGCCGAGGACGGCTTCCCGCCCGCCGACCACCTGGCCGCCTTCGAGCACCTGCGCCGGGAGAGCGTGCCCTTCACCATCCACGCCGGTGAGGCCCACGGGCTGCCCAGCATCCACCAGGCCCTCCAGGTCTGCGGCGCGCAGCGCATCGGCCACGGCGTCCGGATCACCGAGGACATCCCCGACCTCGCGGGCGGCAAGCTCGGCCGTCTCGCCTCCTGGGTGCGCGACCGCCGTATCGCCCTGGAGATGTGCCCCACATCCAACCTCCAGACCGGCGCGGCCGGCTCGATCGCCGAGCACCCCATCACGGCGCTGAAGGACCTCGGCTTCCGCGTCACCCTCAACACCGACAACCGGCTCGTCTCGGGCACCACCATGACCCGCGAGATGACCCTGCTCGTCGACGAGGCCGGCTGGACCCTCGACGACCTGCGCACGGTCACCGTCAACGCCCTCAAGAGCGCCTTCCTCCCCTTCGACGAGCGCAACGCCCTCATCGAGGACGTGGTCCTGCCCGGCTACGCGTCCGCCGCCTAGGACCCCTCGCTCAGTACCAGTCCCCGTACGTACGCGGCCTGGCCGACATGCTGGAGATCGTCGGCCAGGACGCTGATCAGGCGTACGCCGAGGGTGACGGCCGGGGTCCAGCGCTCGTCCACGATCCGGTCGAGGTCGCCGGGGCGGAGGCCGTGCAGGAACTCCAGCGTCCGCGTGTGCACGGCGTCGAAGTAACCGGTGAGCAGGTCACCCGAGTCCACCCGCACCTTCGCCACCTGGGCCGGGCTGTGTCCGAACCCGGTGTCGCGGGACGGCAGCGCGAGCCCGAACCGCTTGTCCCAGCCCTGGCACGGCCAGACCTGGTCCGCCCCGGAGGCGTCGGCGACATGGTCGTCCTGGATCCGGGTGAGATGCCAGACCAGCCAGGCGACGGAGTTGGCGTCGGGGGCGGGGCGGGCGTGGAGGTCCGCCGGGGAGAGCCCGTCCACGGCGGCGTGGACCTCCTCCTTGATCCGGCCGTACGCGTCGATGAGAACGTCCTGCACATCCATACGTCCACCATCGGGCATCCGGCCCGCGCCCGCACCGCCCCCGGCCCACCCCCCTCGCCCTGCAGCGCCGGTCCCCCGATCCGGCGCTGCGGGACACCTGTCAGCTTGCGGCGGTGTGGTTCGCGGTGCGGTCGGTGGTCGGTCGGTGGAGCTTGTCGACGGCGGTGGTCGTCGTCTTCTTGAAGGCCTTCACGGGCGCGTCCTTGAAGCCGCCCATCTGCCCCCAGTCCACGACGGTGACGGTCCGGCCGTCCCGGCCCACGGACAGGAGCCGGATGTCCATGGCCCCCCAGGACGTCACGGTGGCCACCCCGTGGACACGGGCGCCCTCCTCCACGGGCAGCGTCCCGAGGTCCCGGTACTCGGCCTCGACGTCCGGGTCGGAGGAGTCGCTGACACAGTCCTGAAAGTCCTTGTTCAGCCGCGTGGCGAGTGCCTTGGCCTTGCTGTCGCTGCCCGTGACGACGACGACCTGCCGGGCGCTGGTCTCCAGGTCCGTCCGGAAGGAGCGGTGGTTGACGTCGTAGGCCAGGAACGCGTCGCCCAGGCAGTACTCCAGCTCCTCGGGGACGCCGTCCTCGATCTTGCCCGCCGTCCAGGAGGACGAGGGGTGCGGCGGGAGTTCGGACGCCGACAGGTACTTCGGCGTGCTCGCCTTCGCGGCGGCGGCCGGTACGGCGCCGGCGGCGAGTGCGGAGCCGGCGGCGAGGCCCGCCACGACGAGTGCGGCCAGTGTGCGGGCTCGGGTGCGCTTGGGCATGGTTGTCCCCCGTGGATGAGTGAGTGGTGGTTCCTCGCCGCCCGACGCCGGATGGTCCGTCCGGCCCTGGTCGGGGCGACACCAGAAGCATCGGCCGTCACCGGGCGTGAGCGCAACGGCGGGCGGCCGATCAGCGGCCATGGAACCATCCCAGCCCTTCTGACGTGCCTGTACGGGGAGTGCCTGGGATGCCGTCCCGGGACGGGGAGGACGTGGAGAACAGTGTCGGCAGTACCGGACGACGTGCGGGAGTTCGCGGCGTCGCTCACACGGCTCAAGGAACGCACGGACCGCAGTTACGGGCAGTTGGCCCGCCGCCTCAACATGAACACCTCGACGCTGCACCGCTACTGCGCGGGCGACACGGTTCCGCTCGACTTCGCGCCCGTCGAGCGGTTCGCCGCGCTCTGCGGGGCGACGGCGGAGGAACGGCTCGAACTGCACCGGCTGTGGCTGCCGGCGGTCGCGGCGCGGCAGCGGGCGCGGACGGGTGGGGGAGGGGCGGCCGCACCGGAACCGGCACCGGCACCGGCCGGGTCGGCCGCGACGGTCCGGCCCGCCGAGGCCGTCGATTCCGCCGATCCCTTGGAGTCGGCCGCGCCCGCCGAGCCGCCCGCGGAGTCCGCCGAGGCCGCCGGGTCGGTCGAGCCCGCAGAGCTGGTCGAGCCCGCAGAGCTGGTCGAGCCCGCAGAGCTGGTCGAGCCCGCAGAGCCGGTCGGGCCCGTAGAACCGGTCGAATCCACAGGTCCGGTCGACCCGGTCGCCGTGCCCGCGTCGGTGCCCCCGGTGCGCCGCCCCTGGCATCGCCGTCGGCGCACCCTCGTCAGCGCGGCCGTCGCCGCGGTGCTCGTCGCGACGCTGGGCAGCCTGACCGTGCTGCCGTCCGGCGGGTCTTCGGCGGACGGCAGCGTAGGGGGCGGCGCGCCGCCCCCCTCGCGTACGGGCTCGGCGGCCCAGCGCCCGTCGACCGCGCCCACGAGCCCGTCCCCGTCCCCGTCACGGGACGGCAGCGGCACGAAGAGCCCCTCACCCACGCCCACTCCGAGCGACGAGCCCGAGCCCAGCCCCACGAAGGACGACGACACCGGGGAGCGCCGGCCCCCGGCCACCGGCGTGCCCCTCACCTGGACGGCCAACTCACAGGCCTGGGCGCTCGGCTGCGGTCATGACTACGTCGTCGCCAAGCCGCCCGGCGAGGTGCCCCCGCCGCCCGCGCCGCAGGACGCGGGCGTCTGGGCCGCGACCCAGAAGGCAGTGCACGGCCGGAACACGATCGTGGAGATCACCGTGCAGGGGCGGAAGTCCACCGCCGTCGTGCTGACGGCGATGCGGGTGCGGGTCGTGGGACGCGCGGCTCCGGCCGGGGGCAACGCCTACGGGATGGACCAGGGCTGCGGAGGACGGGTCACGCCCCGGTACTTCGACGTGGATCTGGACAAGGACCGGCCGATCGTCCGCCCGGTCGACGGCGCCGACCTGGACGTGAAGATCCCGGCCGTGAGTTTTCCGTACCGTGTGTCGGCCGAGGACCCGGAGGTGCTGATGATCTCCGCCGACACCGAGACCTGCGACTGCAGCTGGTACCTGGAACTGGACTGGTCCTCCGAGGGCCGCACCGGCACGGTCCGGATCGACGACGCGGGCCGCCCGTTCCGTACGACCGCGATCAAGGGGCTGCCGCGCTACGAGTACGACACCCTGAACCGCCGGTGGTACTCCCCTACCGACTGACCTCGGAGCACCCGGCCGGCGGGTCGAGCAGCCCCATCAGGGCACGCGCCGCCGGGCTGGTGGCCTGTGGGGGCGGCAGCAGGGCGACCGTCTCGTACACGTTCTCGCTCGTGCCCTTGACGGCGAGCGCGGTGAGGGAGTCGCGCTTGTGCCGGAAGTGGCGGGGGACGACGGCTATGCCGAGGTTCTCGTCGACGAGTTCGAGGAGGCTGTGCACATCGTTGACCTCCAGGGCGACGGCCCGGCGGACGCCCGCCGCCGCGAAGACCGCGTCGGTGGCGCGGCGCGGACCCCAGTCCGGGTGGAAGTCGACGAAGACCTCGCCGCCCAGCTCCTCCGGGGTCACCGCGGCGCCGGCCCCGGCCGCCGCGAGCCGGTGGCTCGGATGGCACAGGACGGTCATCGGCTCGCTGGACAGCGGTACGACGCGCAGCTGGTCTGTGTCCTCCTGGGCCGTCCGCACGGCGAACGCCAGATCGAGCCGCCCGCTCGCGACCTCCTCCGCGAGCGCGCCCGAGCCCGCCTGCCGCAGACAGATCTCCACATCCGGGTGCCGCCGCCGGAACGTCGCCAGCAGCCCGGCCACACGCAGCCCGGCCAGACACTGCTCGGACCCCAGCGCGAGCATCCCGCGCAGCACGCCCTGCACGGCGGCCACCGCCTCCCGGGCCGTCCGCACCTGGGCGAGGATCCGCTCCGCCTCGGTCAGCAGCGCCCGCCCGGCCGGGGTGAGCATCACCCTGCGGGTCGTCCGTACGAACAGCGGGGTCTGCAGCTCGCGCTCCAGGGCCCGGACGGAGGCGGACAGACCCGACTGGGAGACCAGCAGCCGTTCGGCGGCCCGGGTGAAGTGCTCCTCCTCGGCGACCGCGACGAAGTGCTGGAGATGGCGGAGTTCCATGACTGAGAAGCGTAGGCGCTGAATCCCATCGGATTCTTCTGTTGGACCAATGCCCCCAGGTCGCGAAAGAGTGGACACCGGTTCTCAGGGACTTCGGTCCTCCCGTGCCAACCTCTCTGGAGTCGCGTTGTACACCGCACACCCCGACCGCTACGCGGACATGCCCTACCGGCGCACCGGACGCAGCGGTCTGAAACTTCCCGCGCTCTCACTCGGCCTGTGGCACAACTTCGGCCCCGACCGTTCCGTCGAGACGCAGCGCGCGATCCTGCGCCGCGCCTTCGACCTGGGCGTCACCCACTTCGACCTGGCCAACAACTACGGCCCGCCGCCCGGCTCCGCCGAGTCCGCCCTCGGCGAGGCCCTCAAGGCCGACTTCGCGCCGTACCGCGACGAGCTGGTCATCTCCACCAAGGCCGGCTATCTGATGTGGCCGGGCCCGTACGGCGAGTGGGGCTCCCGGAAGTACGTGCTCTCCTCGCTCGACCGGAGCCTGGAGCGCATGGGCCTGGACTACGTCGACATCTTCTACTCGCACCGCCCGGACCCGGAGACTCCGCTGGAGGAGACGATGGGCGCGCTGCACTCGGCGGTCCAGCAGGGCAAGGCGCTGTACGTCGGTGTCTCCAACTACTCGGCGGAGCAGACCCGGGAGGCCGCGCGCATCCTGGGCGAGCTGGGTACCCCGCTCCTCATCCACCAGCCGCGCTACTCGATGCTCGACCGGCGCCCCGAGAGCGAGGGTCTGCTCGACGCCCTCGACGAACTCCAGGTCGGCTCCATCGTCTTCTCCCCGCTGGAGCAGGGGCTGCTGACCTCGCGCTACCTCGACGGCATCCCGGAGGGTTCCCGCGCGGCGAGCGACAGCCCGTTCCTGAAGTCGGAGGCCGTCACCGAGGACCTGGTGGGTCGGCTGCGCGCGCTGGACGAGGTCGCCAAGTCCCGCGGCCAGACCCTGGCCCAGCTCGCCCTGGCCTGGACGCTGCGGGGTGGCCGGGTCACCTCCGCGCTCGTCGGCGCGAGCAGTGCGCGGCAGATCGAGGACAGTGTGGGTGCCATCGCCAACCTCGACTTCGAGGCGGACGAGCTGACCCGCATCGACGCGATCATCGAGGGCAAGGCCTAGTCTCCCGTCCGGCCTCGGGCCACCTGCGGCCCGGTGGGGCTTCTCGCGCAGTTCCCCGCGCCCCTGAACAGCACGGGCTACGCCCCGTGCTGTTCAGGGGCGCCCGGCCCGTTGAACGCTCCGCCGATGTCCTGCGTATGGGACGGAGACGATCGGGTCCGGTAGCCGCCCCCGCGCTGCCGGTGACGCCAGAAACGCCCGCTCAGCGGGCCCTTCGCCGTGTTTCGGCCAGGCACGCCCTCGCATATGCCAGGAGACTGGCTGAATTGGCATGGTGACAGAGGGTCAGGAGTGTCGATACTCGACAGGCAGGGCGATTGAGTCGTGAACGAACGCGCACCCGTGCGCGTTCACCATGTCACTGTGCGTAACGATCGGGGGAGCGAAACGTGCACGACGAATTCCTGTGCCATGTCACCGCGTACGGCTGGTGCGACGGCCGACGCGTCGGTGTGCCCCTCGGTACCTACCGCGCCCCCACACTCGCGCTCGCGCTGTGGTGGATGCGCGACCGCGCGTTATGGATCGCCGAACGCCTCGACCCGCGACCCGAGAACCCCAACTTCCCCCCGAACGCGGTCGTTCCGGTCGCCGACACCGTACCCGACGTACCGAGCCAGCTGCGCGCCTGGACCACCGACGACGGTCAACAGGACCTGGTCGCCGAGGAGTTGGCCGCCGGAAACCTGGTCCGCATCGCCACCAACGACGACACCACGGAGTACGAGCTGCTCGCGGAGTCCGTCGACGCCGTCCGCATGCAGCGCATCGCCCAGAGAATCGCCGCCCCCGCCGCCTGACCGCGCCCCCGACCCGGCCGGGCGCGCAAATCCGGACGGATCGGTAGAATTTTCGGCATGGCAGAGCGGTCGATCGCACCGACTGCGCCCGAGCTCGTGTTGGAGACCGAGTCGGGCTCCACCGTGATGACCCCGTCCCACGCCTACCACGTGGGCCGCGACCCGCGCAGCGACGTCGTCCTCGACGACGACCGGGTCTCCTGGCACCACGCGGTACTGCGGGCCGAGACGGACCACTGGACCATCGAGGACGAGAACAGCACCAACGGCACGTACGCCGACGGCCACCGCGTCCACGAGTGGGACGTCGGCCCCGGCACCGTCATCCACTTCGGGAGCCTCCCCGACGGCCCCCGCGCGGTCCTCACCGGCCGCGCCCCCGAGCGCCCCTCCGGCATCCTCCGCCCCGCCTCCACCGGCACCTTCCGGCAGCCCACCAGCGTCCGCCCGCTCCCCGAGCGGACCGTCCGCATCGGCCGCGCCTCCGACAACGACCTCGTCATCGACGACCTCGTCGTCTCCCGCCGGCACGCCGAGCTGCGGGCACGGCCCGAGGGACCCGAGGGCACGTACGAGATCGTCGACCTTGGCAGCCACAACGGCACCTTCCTCAACGGCACGCCCGTCGACCGGGCGCCGGTCACTCCCGGTGACATCGTCGGCATCGGACACTCCGCGTTCTGCCTGGTCGGCGACGAACTCCAGGAGTACGTCGACACGGGCGAGGTGTCCCTCGATGTCCAGGAACTCACCGTCGCCGTCGACCGCGGCCGGAAGACGCTGCTGGACGGGGTGTCGTTTCCGGTCGGCGAGAAATGCCTCCTCGCCGTGGTCGGGCCGAGCGGCGCCGGAAAATCCACCCTCCTGAACGCCCTCACCGGGCAGCGCCCCGCCGACAGCGGCGCGGTCCTCTACGACGGCCGCGACCTGTACCGCGACTACGCCGAGCTGCGCCAGCGCATCGGCCTGGTCCCGCAGGACGACATCCTGCACGCCCAGCTCACCGTCCGCAGAGCCCTCTCCTACGCCGCCGAACTCCGCTTCCCGCAGGACACCGCGAAGGCCGAGCGGCAGGCCCGGGTCGACGAGGTGATCCGCGAACTGGGCCTCGAACAGCGCGCAAACCAGCCCATCCACAGCCTCTCCGGCGGCCAGCGCAAACGCGTCAGCGTCGCCCTGGAACTGCTGACGAAACCCTCCCTGCTGTTCCTCGACGAACCGACCTCCGGCCTCGACCCCGGCATGGACCGCTCGGTGATGCACATGCTGCGCGGCCTCGCCGACGACGGCCGTACCGTCATCGTCGTCACCCACAGCGTCCTCAGCCTCGACGTCTGCGACCGCCTCCTCGTCCTCGCGCCCGGCGGCAGGGTCGCCTACTACGGGCCGCCGGACGACAGCCTCGCCTTCTTCGGCTTCGAGCAGTGGCCGGAGGCCTTCGAGGCCTTCGAACGGGACCGGGACCGGGACTGGGCGGGGGAGTACCGCGACTCGCCGTTCCGGCGGCAGTACGTCACCGCCGCCATGGAACAGCCGTATCTGCATCTGTTCGACGAGGACGGCGGGGACGACGGCGAACCGGTCGCGGTGGCGCCGCCGCCCAAACCGCAGAGCTGGGGCGCCCAACTGGGCACCCTGGTCCGCCGGTACACGGCCGCGCTCGGCGCCGACCGCACCTTCCTCGCCATCATGATCGCGCTGCCGTTCGTGATGGGCGCGATGGCCAGGGCCCTCGCGGGCAGCACCCTGGACCGGGAGACCGCCATGAACGCGCTGCTCATCCTGTGCGTCGGCGGAGTGCTGACGGGCGCGGCGAACGCCGTGCGCGAACTGGTCAAGGAACGGGTGATCTACCAGCGCGAACGGGCCGTAGGGCTGTCCAGATCCGCGTATCTGATGTCCAAGGTCGTCGTCCTCGGCACCGTCACCGTCCTCCAGGCCGTCGTCCTCACCTTGGTCGCCCTGCTCGGCGTCGACCTCAACGCCCCCGGCGGCGAAGGCGTGTTGCTGCCACCGCTGGCCGAGATCACGATCGCCGTGGCGCTGCTCGCGTTCACCGCGATGATGCTCGGCCTGCTCGTCTCCGCGCTGGTCCGCAAGGAGGAGGTCACCATGCCGCTGCTGGTGCTCCTCGCCATCGTCCAGGTGGTGTTCTGCGGCGCCCTGCTGGATGTGCGGGGCACGATCGTCCTCGAACAGCTGGCGTGGCTGGTTCCGTCGCGGTGGGCGTTCGCCGCGATGGCCGGCACGATCGACCTCGAACGGATCGTCCCCGACACCTCGGACCCGCTGTTCGCGCACTCGGCGGGCGTGTGGCTGCTCGACCTGGGGATGCTCGTCGTCCTCTCGCTGCTCTGCGGCTGGCTCGTCGCCCGGCTGCTGCGCCGCCGCGAACCCGCGGTGATGCGGAAGTAGCCGCGATGACGACCCCCGGCTTCCTCCCCACCCATGTCGTCCCGCCGGGCGGTCTGTCCGCCTGGGACGCCCCCGACCCCTCCTACCCCACCGTGGCCCTCGACGCGCTGCTGCCGGTCCAGCTCCTGGAACGGCGCGGCGACTGGGGCCGGGTCCTGTGCGCCAACGGCTGGTCCGCGTGGGTCGACGGCCGTCTCCTCGTCGCCGTACCGCAGGACCCGCCCGCCGCCGGCGCGGACGCCGCCCGGACCGCCGACCCGCGCCCGCTGCTCGCCCGTGCGGAGGAGGCCCTGACCCGCTACCGCACCGAGGCGGAGGCGCTGGCCGCCGGGCACCGCGACGGGGAGGCCTTCCGGGAGCGGACGAAGGGGCTGCGGATCGGGCTCGTCGTCGACGGCGAGTCGCTGTGGCTGTTCGACGCCGCGCACGAGCGGTGGGTGTACTGCGACGGGAACCGGCTGAGCACGTTCGCGGTGGGGGAGCGACCGCAGGAGACACCGCGCCAGACACCGCACGAGACCCCGGCTGGCCCGAAGGTACCGCCGGTCGCGGCCCCGGCCCCGGCTCCGGCACCGGAGTCCACCCCGGAGCCGACCCGTGTCGTACAGGAACCCGAACGCGCACCGGCCGGGCACCCGCCGACCGAGCGGCGGGCGGCCCCGCACAGGGCGAGCGACGACGAACCCACCCGGCTGGTGCCGCCGGTGACCCGCGATGAGTGACACCCAGCCGTACGCGGGACGTCCCTCGGAGCTGGTCGGGCGGCAGATCGCGGGCTATCGCATCGAACGCGAGATCGGCCGCGGCGGTATGGCCGTCGTCTACCAGGCGCTGGACCTGCGGCTGGAACGGACCGTCGCACTGAAGCTGCTCGCCCCGGAACTCGCCCGCAACGACACCTTCCGGCGCCGCTTCACCCATGAGTCACGGGTGGCCGCCGCCATCGACCACCCGCACATCGTGCCCGTCTTCGAGGCGGGCGAGACGGACGGCGTCCTCTACATCGCGATGCGGTACGTCGCCGGCAGCGATCTACGGCATCTCCTGGACCGGGAGGGCCCGTTGCCGGTGACGACCGCCACCCGGATCGCCGCCCAGGTCGCCTCCGCGCTGGACGCCGCGCACGACCACGGGCTGGTGCACCGGGACGTGAAACCCGGCAACATCCTGGTCGCGCAGGGCACCGACAGCGACCACCCCGAGCACGTCTACCTCACCGACTTCGGTCTGACGAAGAAGTCGCTGTCGCTGACCGGGTTCACCAGCGTCGGCCAGTTCGTGGGGACGCTCGACTACGTGGCCCCGGAGCAGATCTCGGGCAAGCCCGTCGACGGCCGCTGCGACGTGTACAGCCTCGCCTGTGTCGTCCACGAGACCCTCGCGGGCCGGCCACCCTTCCAACGGGACGACGACATGGCCCTGTTGTGGGCCCACCAGTACGACGAGCCGCCCCCGCTCACCGGCGGGCGGCCCGACCTGTCCCCGGCCGTGGACCAGGTCATGGCGACGGCGCTGGCCAAGTCGCCGGACGACCGCTACGACTCCTGTCTGTCCTTCGTGGCCGCGCTCCGGGCGGTGGACACGGGGCACGGCGTCCCACCGGGGCACACGCCGACCCGGGCCGCCGCGCCGAAGGCGTCCGGGCCGCCCGAGGCGCCGCCGGAGCCACCGCCGTGGGCGGAGCCCGTCTTCATCCGGCCCGGCCGGTACCCCGGCTGACGTCGAGCCGTTCCACGTGCGCCACGTTGTCCCGGTCCTCGGTGTCGCCACTCGCCTCGGCGGCGAACCAGGCGTCCAGGATCTCCTTGAGCAGCGGCTCGGAGGTCAGCCGCAGCCCGATCGCCAGGACGTTGGCGTCGTTCCAGCGGCGGGCGCCGTCCGCCGTGTAGGCGTCCGTGCACAGGGCGGCCCGTACGCCGGGCACCTTGTTCGCGGCGATCGACGCGCCGGTGCCCGTCCAGCAGCACACGACGGCCTGGTCCGCCGCGCCGGAGGCGACCTCGCGCGCCGCCGCCTCCGAACAGACCGCCCACCGGGCGTCGTCCCCGGCGCGCAGCGCGCCGTACGTCACCACTTCGTGGCCCCGGCCCCGCAACTCCGTGAGGAGGAAGCGGGCGACGGGCTCGTCCATGTCCGAGGAGACAGAGATCCGCATGCCCCCGAGGCTACCGGGCCCGCTCGACACCCGTCAGGGCCGCGGCCAGGTCTTGCCGTGGAGCCGCTCGATGCTGGTGTTGAAGCGTTCCAGGTAGTCCGCGAAGCCGGTGATGTCCTCCTCGGACCAGCCCTCCAGCACCGTGCCGAGGCTGCGGACATTGCCCTCCCGCTCCTCGTCCAGCCGACGCTCGCCCTCCTCGGTGATACGGAACTTCCGGGCCACCCCGCCCTCCGGGTCGAGCGTGTGCTCGACCAGCCCGGCCTTCAGCGCGGCGGCGGTCTGCCGGCGCAGCGTGGAGGCGTCCAGACCGAAGGCGTCGCTCAGCTCGCCGATCGACATCGGTCCCTCGACACGGATCCGGCTGAGGAGGATGTACGCGCTGCGCTCCAGCGTGGAGTCCTTGCGGCGCCCCTTGCTCTGGCTCAGATGCTGGTAACGCCCGAGCAGCATGTTCTCGTACTCGACCCGGCGCGTCGGATCTTCCACGGTCGCCTACCTCCTCGTTGCGGACACCGCCAGGGCGATCCTTCCATCCCGGCGGGCCCGCCCCGCCCACCGAGCCAGGCAGCGTACCCGTAATGTGCATCATGCATGAAGAGTGTGCGATGCATGGTGCAGGTATGCTGCACGCCAGGTGCATGACGTATGCCCCGTCACCGGTCACATCGCACGGAGGAACCCCCTTGACGGCCACCCCACCGCCCGCCACCCGCCCGGGTGGTGTCATCGCGACCCTGGCGCTCGCGGGCATCGTCGCCGCGATCATGCAGACACTGGTGACCCCGCTGCTCACCGACCTGCCCACGATCCTCGACACCAGCGCGGCGAACGCCACCTGGGTGATCACCGCCACGCTGCTGACGGGCGCGGTCTTCGGTCCCATCGGCGGACGCCTCGGCGACCTCCACGGCAAGCGCCGCATGCTGCTGGTCTGCTGCGCCCCGCTGATCATCGGCTCGGTGGTGTGCGCCCTGTCCTCGACCGTCGTGCCGATGATCGTCGGCCGGGGCCTCCAGGGCATCGGCATGGGCGTCGTCCCGCTCGGCATCAGCCTGCTGCGCGACGTCATCGCGCCGGAGAAGCTCAGCGGCTCCATCGCCCTGGTCAGCGCCTCCCTCGGCATCGGCGCCGGCCTCGGCCTGCCGATCGCCGCCGCCGTCGCCCAGTACGCCAGCTGGCGGGTGCTGTTCTGGGGCGCCGCGGGCCTGGCCGTCGCCGTTACCGCCATGATCTGGTTCCTCGTCCCCGAGACCCCGGCCGGCGCCAAGGGGCAGCGCTTCGACTACGTCGGCGCCCTCGGCCTCGGCGGCGGAGTGGTGTGCCTGCTGCTCGCCGTGTCCAAGGGCGCGGACTGGGGCTGGGGTTCGGCCACCACCCTCGGCCTCTTCGCCGGCGCCGCCGTCCTGCTGCTGTCCTGGGGCTTCTGGGAACTGCGCACCCGCGAGCCGCTGGTCGACCTGCGCACCACCGCCCACCCGCGCGTGCTGCTCACCAACGTGGCCTCGGTTCTTGTCGGCTTCGGCATGTACGCGCAGTCGCTGATCACTCCGCAGCTCCTGAGGTTGCCTGAGGCCACCGGCTACGGTCTGGGCCAGTCGATGCTGGGCATGGCGCTGTGGATGGCCCCGGCCGGGCTGATGATGATGGCGCTCTCCCCGCTCGGCGGAAAGCTCACCAACGCCCGCGGCCCCAAGTTCACCCTGGTCACCGGCTCCCTGGTGATCGGCGTCGGCTACGGCCTGGCGCTGGTGCTGATGGGCACCACCTGGGGGCTGCTGATCGTGTCCCTCGTCGTCAGCTCCGGTGTCGGCCTCGCCTACGGCGCCATGCCCGCGCTGATCATGAGCACCGTCCCGCTCTCCGAGACGGCCTCCGCCAACAGCTTCAACACGCTCATGCGCGCGCTCGGCACCTCCACCGCCGCCGCCGTGGTCGGTGTGGTGCTCGCCCAGATGACCACCACACTCGGCGGCTTCAGCCTGCCCTCGGAGGCAGGCTTCCGCACCGGCCTGATGATCGGCTGCGGCGCCGCGCTGGTCGCCGCCGCGGTCGCCGTGTTCATCCCCGCCGCGCGGGCGGCCGAGAGCGACGCCGACCCCGACGAGCGGGAGCCGAGCACGGTGGAGGCACCGGCCTCCGCCGCCTAGTGGAGCCCGGCGCGGACGGGCGGGGGAGTGAGCCGCTTCGGCCCCCCGTCCCCGTCCGCGCCTAACCGGTCCGGCGCAGCAGCGCGGACAGGGTGAGACGGGACGAGACGCCGAGCTTGCGGTAGACGCGGAACAGATGGGTCTCCACCGTGCGCGGACTGAGGAAGAGCCGCTCGGCGATGTCGCGGGTGCGCAGCCCCTGCGCGGCGAGGTCGGCTATCTCGCGTTCGCGGTCGCTGAGCGTGCCGAGCGCGTGCGCGGCCGGGTCGCTCTCGGCCAGGGCAGTGCGCAGGTCGGCCACCCGCTCCCGCACCAGCCGCGCCCCGCAGGAACGGGCGACCGTCTCGGCCACGTCCAGGTGGCGCAGCGCCTCGGCCCGGCCCTCGGCCGCGGCGAGCGAGGGCGCGGCGACGGCCAGCGCCCAGGCGTACCGCACCGGCATGTCGGCGGCCCGGAACGCCTGGGCGGCCAGGACGAACAGCTTGGCCGCCACGTCGTGTTCCCCGTCGGCCTGATGGAGCCGGGCGCGGGCCTCCTGGACGTACGCCTCCTGGACCGGGAGCCCGAGCCGGCCGGCCGCCGTCTCGGCGGCCCGGACCAGGTGCTCGGCCCGCTCGCGGTCACCGCACTCCAGCGTGGCCGTCGCCAGCAGGGCGAGCAGGAACGGCCGGGTGAACGGGCGCACCAGCGGCAGTCCCTCCCCGCCCACGCCCTCCAGCAGCGTCCGCCGGCAGCCGGCGGCGTCCCCGGCCAGCAGCCGCGCCTGCGCCAGCAGGCCCGTCGCCGAGGTGGCCCACCAGCTCCGGCCGGGCGGGGTGACCGTCGTCGCCTCCTCGACCAGTGCGACGGCCTCGGCCGCGTACTCCCGGCCACGGGACCAGACGAGCGCCGTCGTCCGCATCGCCCGCGCCAGGGTGACCGCGCCCTCGGCGCCGAGCGCGCCCGCCACGGTCTCGACCTCCCGGGCCCGCCGCTCGGAGGCCTCCAGCCGGCCGGTCCACTGCTCGACCATGGCGAGGGCCAGCAGCCGGTGCATCAGGATCGGCCGCTGGGCGTCCGAGTCGGCGGTCTCCAGCCCCCGGCCCAGATGACGGGCCGCGTCCGCGAACCGCTCCAGGTACAACTCGGCGCAGCCGAGCAGGGCCAGGGTCTCCGGGGTCCGGCCGGCGATCGGGTCGGGCAGCGCGTCCAGCAGCCGCGCGCACCGTGTGATCTCGGGGCCGGCCTCGTCGACGTCGCCCGCGTGGACGGCGCAGAGGGCGGACAGGACGCGCAGCACCGTGCGGTCCCCGCGATCGGCCGCGCCCGCCGCGAGCGCGGCCTCGCGGAGCAGGGTGCGCGCCTCGTCGTGCGTACCGCGGACCACATGGACCAGTCCGTACTCGATGGCGAGCCGGACGGCCTCGGGCGGCAGCGGATCGGGCAGCGGCCGGGGCAGCAGGCCGAGGGCGGCGCCGACGACGGCCGTCGCCTCCTTGTACCGGCCGAGCCGCCGTTCGGCGTCGGCCCAGACGGTGTGCGCCTGGAGCGACTGGCTCTCGGTGAGGTCCGCCCGCGGATCCCCGAGCAGCTCGTGCGCGCGGGCGCGGGCCTCCTCCGGCCGCCCGGAGGCGTTCAGGGCGCGGCAGCAGGCGAGTTCCAGCGCGGTCCGGGCGGCCGGGTCCCCGCCCCGGTCGGGCAGTGCGTCCAGGGCCAGGCGGTACCAGCGCGCCGCGGTCGCCGGTGACCGGCCGACGATCTCCGCGGCTCCCTCGGCCAGGGTGCGCGCGGCGCCGGCCGCGTCCGTGCCGAGCAGGTGCTCGGCGTGCCGGGCGCGTTCGGCGGCCCGGCCGCCCCGGGCCGCGACCAGTTCCAGGGCACGACGGTGGGCGCGCAGCCGGAAGGACAGCCCGGCCCGCTCGTACGCGACATGGCCGAGGACGGGGTGCCGGAAGCGCAGACCGCCGCCGGCGGCCGGGCGTACCAGGTCCGACCGCTCCAGTTCGGCGAGCACGTCGAGGGTGCCGTCCAGGCCCAGCCCGGAGACCTGGGCCACGTCCTGCGGCCGGAACGGGGAGCCGAGGACGGCCGCCGCCGACATCGCCGTCGACGCCGGCGGGGTCAGCGCGTCGAGTTCGGCGACGAGGGGCTTGGCCTCGCGGAGCAGCCCGTCGGGGTCCGTTCCCGGACGGTCGGGCCACAGGCCGGGGTCCCAGTCGGCCGCTAGGAGCAGCCGCAGATGACGCGGATTGCCCCCGGCCGCGCCTGCCAACCGGTCGGCGAACTTTCGGCGTTCGGCCTCCCGGCGTCCGGCCTCCCGGCCTTCGGCCTCCCGGCCTTCGGCCTCCCGGCCTTCGGCCTCCCGGCGTTCGGCGGGGGATCGGCCGTGCCGGGCCGGGTCCGCGCCCCGGCCGACGAGGAGGGACGCGACCGCCTCCGTGTCCAGGGGACCCGGTTCGATCCGGGTCACCGTGCCCGCCCGCACCCCGTCCTCCAGTGCCTCCCGCAGCTCGGGCGGGGTCTGCCGGGGGCGGTGGGCCAGGGCGAGCACGAACGGGTGGGACACCACGGAACGGACCAGCCGGACCAGCGTCGCCGTGGACTCGGCGTCGCACCAGTGGACGTCGTCCAGCACCAGCACCCCGCCCGCGGCCCACCGGGCGGGCCGGTCACGGACCTCGGCGAACGGCGGCGTCCGGGCGCCGACGGTCCGGGGGAAGCCCCGCCGGGCCTCCCAGGCGTCGCGGAACACCTGGAAGGGGGCGGAGCCACCGCGTACGGCGTGCGCCCGGGCGACCGGCAGGCCGCGGCGCGCGGCGAACTCCACGAGGGCCAGGGCGAGACGGGTCTTGCCGATACCGGGGTCCCCGGTGATCTCCACCACCGCCCCCCGGCCGTTCCCCAGCGCCTCCACGATCCCCGAGAGCCGGGCGAGTTCGGCCTCCCGTGCCACCAGGGGATCTCCGGCCCCCGGTACGGGCACTGCGGTCATGAGTGCGGTTCCCCCTCCGCGTACGGTCCCACGTCCCCGGGCGCGCATCGGTCACAGGGAGCCTCGGGGCAACCCTACAGAAATAAGAGAGGGTCATCCGTTTATGTCAGGGGGCGGACGGTGAGGGACCAGGGGCCGTCGGAGCGGGCGTAGACGAGACAGGGGCCGGTGAGCGCGGCCTCGCCGTGCCAGGGGCCGACGTGATGGGCCAGCTCGTCGAGGAAGCCGGTGCCGTCCGGTTCGAAGGTGTCGACGAGGAAGTAGCCGCCGTCGTCGGACCGGGGGTCGCCCTCGTACCGGAGGGTCGCGATCGCGAGGCCGCCGGTGTGGCCCAGCACGTCCGAGGCCGGGCGCCGCGTGGTGCCCTCGCAGGGCAGGGCGCTCGACACCGGGCTCACGTCGACCGTCCACGGCCCGTCCGCCTGGACGCGCAGCGCCCGCACCGGCCGGTCGTCGGCGTTCACCAGGGCACGGCACGAGAACGGCCCGTCGGTGTAGACGAGTTGGCTCTGGGAGTGCAGCCGCCCGTCCAGGGCGTCCACCACGAAGTGCCCGGCCCCCTGGTGGGTGATGTCGAGGATGACCGGCCCGGTCCCGGTGGTCAGCCGGCCGACCTCGTCACCGTCCCCGGCGAGCCGCTGGAGCGCCGGGCCGCCGGCGGTGAGCGGCGGGGGTGCCTGCCGGGGCGGCTCGTCGCTCTTGCCGACTCCGAACTCCGGTATCGCGGTGGGCCGTTGCTTCGCCCGGTCGCGCTGAAACCACTTCATCGAGTGCCCCCCTGGTGACGTCTGCGCACAGTATTGGGCGTCCCGGTCCCCGCGTATACAACATGGACCCGCACTTCCGTAACCACCCTTGTGACCTGCGAGATTGTGTCGTTCATCATTGTTTGCGGGGTGGACGGAACCGGTGTGTATCGTCCTCGTCCCGACCGGGCATGGTGAGGGGGGCGGAACGTGCCCGCAGAAGAGGGGGAGTCATGGCGCTGCCGGTCGTGTCCGAGGACGTTCTGTCGCAGCCGATGCTGGGTCCGTCGACCCCCGCCGCGGTCTTCCTGGTCGTCACCGTCGACCCCGGCGGCGAGTCGACGGCCCGCGGGGTGCTCGCCGGACTCGCCGGGCTGGAGCGGGCGGTGGGCTTCTCCAGCCCCGAAGGCGCCCTGGGCTGTGTCGCCGGGATCGGCGCGGAGGCCTGGGACCGGCTCTTCGGCGCGCCCCGGCCCGCCGCCCTGCACCCCTTCCCGGAAGTGCAGGGACCCCGGCACCGGGCCGTCTCCACACCGGGCGACCTGCTCTTCCACATCCGGGCGACGCGCGTCGACCTGTGCTTCGCGCTGGCCGCCGAGATCATGCGGCAACTGCGCGGCGCGGCCACCCTGGAGGACGAGGTGCAGGCCTTCGCGTACTTCGACTCCCGCAACCTCCTCGGCTTCGTCGACGGCACCGAGAACCCGGTCGGGCGCGTGGCCGCGGAGACGGTCCTCGTCGGTGACGAGGACCCCGGCTTCCGGGGCGGCAGCTATGTGCTCGTACAGAAGTACCTGCACGACGTGGACGCCTGGGAGAAGCTTCCCGTCGAGGCACAGGAGAAGGTCATCGGCCGCACCAAA
Organism: Streptomyces sp. NPDC107538; assembly: GCF_055657445.1. Lineage (NCBI taxonomy): Bacteria > Bacillati > Actinomycetota > Actinomycetes > Kitasatosporales > Streptomycetaceae > Streptomyces > Streptomyces sp. NPDC107538. The sequence continues at coordinate 926,630 of NZ_JBVKAY010000001.1, forward strand.
CTGACCAACCTGGAGCTGGACGTGGAGGGTTCGCACGTCGACGTCAACACCCTCGTCGGACCGGACGGCACCGAGCAGCGCATACTGCGCGCCGCCATGCCCTTCGGCAGGCCCGGACAGGGCGAGTTCGGCACGTACTTCATCGCCTACGCCCGCGACCCCGAGGTCCCCGAGACCATGCTGCGGAGGATGTTCCTCGGCGAACCGCCGACCGGCCACGACCCGATCCTGGACTTCTCCCGGGCCGTGACCGGAACGATGTTCTTCGTGCCGTCGGCGGACTTCCTGCGCACGATCCCGGCCCGGCGCCCGCCGGTCTGACCGGGCGCCGCGCCGCTCTGACCCCGCTCCCGGTCCGTCAGTAGTCGTCCTCCCCCTCGACGAACGTCCGCACCACCTCGATGTCGCCGATGCGCGACACGTCGACCCGGCGGGGGTCGTCGCCGAGCACCACAAGGTCGGCCCGGCTGCCGGGGGTGAGGCTGCCGGCGTCGGTCTCCCAGTGGCAGGCGCGGGCGGCCTCGACGGTGTACGCGCGCAGCGCCTCGTCCACGGTGACCGTCTCGGCGGGGCCGATGAGACGGCCGGACTCCGAGGCCCGTTCCACCATGAACTGGATCGCCCGCAGCGGGGCGCCGTTCGCCACCGGGCGGTCCGAGCTGCCGGCCACCCGGACGCCGTGGTCGAGGAAGCCCCGGCCCCGGTAGAGCCAGCCCGCCCGGTCCTCGCCCATGATCGTGGCGTAGTCGTCGCCGTAGTAGCGCAGGAAGCTGGGCTGGATGACGACGGTGACGCCGAGCGCGGCCAGCCGGGGGAGCTGGTCGGGGCGGACCAGGCCCGCGTGTTCGACGCGATGCCGGGCCTCCGGGCGCGGCAGCAGCTTCTGGGCCTTCTCCAACGCGTCCAGGGCGACGTCGAGGGCCCGGTCGCCGATCGCGTGCACGGCGAGCTGCCAGCCCGCGAGATGGCCCTCGACGATCGTGCTCTCCAGCACCTCGGGCTCGTGCATGAGCTGACCGGAGCCGCCGGGGGCACCCGAGCCGTCGGGGCTCAGGTAGGGGCTGGTGAGGGCCGCCGTACGGGCCATCATGCCGCCGTCGGTGAATATCTTGAGCGCGCCGAGGGAGAGCGCGCCCTCGCCGAAGCCGGTGCGCAGCCCGAGGTCGATCGCCCGGCTCGTGTTGTCCCCGGGGTCCGCGCCGACCGGCCGCAGCGCGTCGGCGGCCACCATCAGCCGTACCCGCAGCGGCAGTCGGCCGGACTCGTGGGCGAGCTGGTACGCGGCGCCCTCGATGGGGCTGTGCCCGAAGAGCCGGGCTCCGACGCCCGCCTCGGCGACCCCGGTGATGCCCTCGGACCGGCAGACCCGGGCGGCGTGCTCGATCGCCGAGGCCAGCTCGGTGAGCGAGTGCGGCGGCCGGGACTGCAACGCGGCCCCCATGGCGCCCTCGGCGAGGAAACCGTCCGGCCGGGCCACCTCCGCCGGGAGCCCGGCGAGCACCGCCGAGTTGACCAGGCAGGCGTGCCCGGAGAGATGGCCCAGGTACACCTTGCGCCCGGCGCTGACGGCGTCGAGGTCGGCCGCCGTGAGGGGGCGGTCCAGGGTGCGCTGGTCGTAGCCGCCGAAGTCGACCCAGCCGCCGGCGGGCGCCTGCGCCACCGCGTCCGCGACCACGCGGAGCACGTCGTCCGCGCTGCGGCTCGGCGCGACGCTGGGCGCCTTCGCCTTCAGGCCCGCCCACGCCAGGTGCACATGGGCGTCGATGAAGCCCGGCAGCACGGTGGCGCCGTCCAGGTCCAGCGTCCGCCGTGCCGGAAGGCCCGCCACGTCCTCGTCCAGGCCGACGATCCGTCCTCGCCAGATCCCGAGTTCCCGGGCGGCCGGGCGGTCCGGATCCATGGTGACGATGTGGGCGTTGGTGATCCTGGTGCTGAGCACGAACAGGTCCTTCCGGTCGGGGCGGTGGCCCGGTGACATCTCGTCATGGCGCGGAGGCAGCCGGTCAGGGGGATGTCGAATCACCCCCTAGATCTCGAACAGGTTTCGGGGCTGGTCCAGGGAGACAAATCTAGTTAGCCTTACCTAAGTTTTCTTGTACATATCCTGTGTTGGCGAAACCGGTCCGGAGTGTTGCGTGAGAAGAGCGGACCCACCGGGACGGAACGTCCTGTGGCGCGCGGTCGGCGGACAGCGTCGGGACGTCGTGTTCGGCGCGGTTCTGGGGATGGGGCACCAGACGGGCGAGGCACTGGTGCCGGTGCTCATCGGACTGGCCATCGAACGCGGAGTCGTGGACGGCGACGCCCCCGGACTGCTGCTCTGGCTCGCCGTCCTGGCCGTCCTGTACGTCGGACTCTCCTTCAGCTTCCGCTTCAGCGCGCGCGCCGGTGAGCGGGCCTCCGTCACCGCCGCCCACCACCTCAGGGCCGAACTCGTCGGCCGGGTCCTCGCGCCCGAGGGCGGCGCCGAGGAGGGGCGGCTGCCGGGCGAACTGACCAACATCGCCACCGAGGACGCCAAACGGGTCGGCGCCGTCGCCATGGCCCTCATCGTCGCCGTCGCGGCCACCGCCGGACTGGTGGTCAGCGCGGTCGCCCTGCTGCGGGTCTCCGTCGTCCTGGGCCTGCTCGTCCTCCTCGGCACCCCGCTGCTGCTGTGGCTGGGACACCTGCTGAGCAAGCCCCTGGAACGGCGCAGCGAGACCGAGCAGGAGCGTGCCGCGCAGGCCTCCGGCGTCGCCGCCGACCTGGTGGCCGGGCTGCGCGTCCTCAAGGGCATCGGCGCCGAGACGGCGGCCGTCGCCCGCTACCGGCGCGTCAGCCAGGACTCCCTCGCCGCGACCCTGCGCGCCGCCCGCGCGGAGGCCTGGCAGAACGGCGTCGTCACCATCCTCACCGGCGCCTTCATCGCCGTGGTCGCCCTCGTCGGCGGCCACCTCGCCGCCCGCGGCGACATCGGCCTCGGTGAACTCGTCTCCTCCGTCGGGCTCGCCCTGTTCATCGTCGGCCCGCTCGGCGAGTTCGCCTGGGTCAACGCCGAGTTGGCGCAGGGCCGCGCCTCCGCCGCCCGGATCGCGGAGGTGCTCGACGCCCCCGGCGACGTGTCCGACGCCCCCTCCGCGGACGGCTCCAGCGGGGACGCCGTCGAGGGGCGGCTGACGCTGCGCGCCCTCACCCACGGCACCCTGCGCGGCCTCGACCTCGACATCGCCCCCGGCGAGACCGTCGGCGTCGCCACCACCGACCCCGCCGACGCCACCGCCCTGCTGCGCTGCCTCGGCCGCCGGGCCGACCCCGACGAGGGGGCCGTGGAACTGGACGGCACGGCACTGACCACGCTCGCCCTGGACGACGTACGCGCCGCGATCCTCGTCGCCGAGCACGACGCGGACCTGTTCGAGGGCACGGTCCTGGAGAACGTCACGGCGGCGGTCGCCACCACTACGTCGGTCGCCACCACCACGTCGGCGGTTCCGGTCGGAGTCGCCGCCGCCATGGCCGCCTCCGGCACCGACGAGGTGGCCCGCGCGCTGCCCGACGGCGTCGACACGCCCGTCACCGCGCGCGGCCGTTCGCTCTCCGGCGGACAGCGGCAACGGGTCGCCCTGGCCCGGGCCCTGGCCGCCGACGCGCCCGTCCTCGTCGTGCACGAGCCCGCCACCGCCGTCGACGCCGTCACCGAGAGCCGTATCGCCGCCGGGATCAGGGACGTACGCGGCGGACGCACCACCCTCCTGATCACCAACAGCCCGGCCCTGCTCGCCGTCACCGACCGGGCCGTCCTCCTCCACGACGGCCGGGTCACCGCGACCGGCGACCACGAGCGCCTCGTCCACGAGTGCGCCGACTACCGTACGGCGGTTCTGACATGACCGAGCGACCCGGCGCCGACACCACGGCCGAGGCCGAGCCCCGTGGCGCCAACCGCCCCGGACCCGAGCTGCTGCCCGTCGCCACCCCCGCCCGCACCCGGGCGGCGGTCGCCGAACTGCTGCGCCCGCAGCGGCGGTTGGCGCTGTCGGCCTTCACCGTCATGGTGGGTTCCACCGCCGTGGGCCTGCTGGTGCAGCCCCTGCTGGGCCGGATCGTCGACCTGGCCGCCGACCGGGGCTCCGCCGACGCCATCACGGTCACCGCGGCCCTGCTGGTGGCCGCCGCCGTGGTCCAGGGCGTCACCGCCGGGTTCGGGCTCTCGCAGATCGCCCGGCTCGGCGAGACGACCCTCGCCCGGCTGCGCGAACGCTTCGTCGAACGCGCCCTGGCCCTCCCACTGGAGCGGGTCGAGAAGGCCGGCGCCGGTGACCTGACCGCCCGGGTCACCGCCGATGTCTCCCTCATCGCCGACGCCGTCCGCAACGCGCTGCCCGCGCTGGGGCACTCCCTGCTCACCATCTTCCTGACGCTCGGCGCCATGGCGCTGCTCGACTGGCGGTTCCTGCTCGCCGCGCTGCTCGCGGTCCCCGTGCAGATCGCCACCGCCCGCTGGTACGTCGCCCGCGCCATCCCGCTCTACGCGGAGCAGCGGGTGGCCGCGGGCGCCCAGCAGCAGCAGATGCTCGACACCATCGGCGGCAGCTCCACCGTCCGGTCGTTCCGTCTGGGCCGGGAGCACACCGAACGGGTCACCGACCGGTCCCGGTCCGTGGTGGCGCTCACCATGCGCGGCGTCCGGCTCGTCCTCGGCTTCTACAGCCGACTGCACATCGCCGAGTACATCGGACTGACCGCCGTCCTCGTCACCGGCTACTGGCTGGTCCGCGACGGCTCCGCCACCATCGGTACGGCGACCGCCGCCGCCCTGTATTTCCACAATCTGTTCGGTCCCGTCAACGCGGCCCTCGCCCTCCTCGACGACGCCCAGTCCGCCACCGCGGGCCTCGCCCGGCTCGTCGGCGTCACGGACGAACCGGTACCCCCGGCGCCGACGCACTCCGTCGAGACCGGCGGCGTCGACGTCACCGTCCGCGGACTGAGCCACGCCTACCGGACCGGCCACCCCGTGCTGCACGACATCGACCTGACGGTCCGGCACGGCGAACGCGTGGCCCTGGTCGGCGCCAGCGGAGCGGGCAAGACCACGCTGGCCAAGGTGGTCGCGGGCATCCAGCCGCCCACCACCGGCAGTGTCCTGGTGGGCGGGATCCCGCCCACCGAACTCGGCTCCGCCGCCTCCCGCACGATCGCCCTGATCACCCAGGAGACCCATGTCTTCGCGGGCCCCCTCGCCGACGACCTGCGGCTCGCCCGGCCCGACGCCACCGACGACGAACTGCGCGCCGCGCTCGACCGCGTCGACGCCCTCGGCTGGGCCGAGGCCCTGCCCGACGGGCTCGCCACGGTCGTCGGCGACGGCGGCCACCGCCTCAGCGGCGAGCGCACCCAGGCCCTCGCGCTGGCCCGGCTGATCCTCGCCGACCCGCCCCTGGTGATCCTCGACGAGGCCACCGCCGAGGCGGGCAGCGCCGGCGCGCGCACCCTGGAGAAGGCGGTCGCCCGCGCCATAGACGGCCGGACCGCGCTGATCGTCGCCCACCGCCTCAGCCAGGCCGCCACCGCCGACCGTGTCGTCGTCATGGAGGCCGGCCGGGTCGTCGAGAGCGGCACCCACGACGAACTCCGCGCCGCGCGGGGCCCCTACGCCGCCCTCTGGTCGGCGTGGTCGGACGCCCGCGACACCGGCCCCCGGCCGGTCCCCGAGACCCCCACACGCATCGCTCCACAGGAACCCGAACCGAAGGACCTCTGATGTTCCGCTCCCGCAGAGCGCCACGACTCGCCGTCGTGCTCGCCTCCGCCACCCTGCTCCTCGCCACCGCGTGCGGCGGCGACTCCGACTCCGACGACGCGTCGGGCGCCGGCGCGGAGGCGAGCACCTCCTCCGGCGAGTCCGCCTTCCCGGTCTCCGTCGCCCACAAGTACGGCAGCACCACGATCGAGGCCGAGCCCAAGCGGATCGTCACCGTCGGCCTCACCGACCAGGACTCGGTCCTCGCCCTCGGCAAGGTCCCCGTCGGCACCACCGAGTGGCTCGGCGGCTACAAGGGCGCCATCGGCCCCTGGGCCGCGGACAAGCTCGGCTCCGCCGAGGCGCCGACCGTCCTCAAGGACACCGGCACCGGCCCGCAGGTGGAGAAGATCGCCGCGCTCAAGCCCGATCTGATCCTCGCGGTGTACGGCGGACTCACCAAGGAGCAGTACGAGTCGCTGTCCAAGTTCGCGCCCGTGGTCGCCCAGCCGAAGGCGTACAACGACTACGGCGTGCCGTGGCAGGAGCAGACCGAGACGATCGGCAAGGCGCTCGGCAAGTCCGAGGAGGCCGCGAAGGCGGTCGCGGACACCGAGGAGAAGATCAAGGCCGCCGCCGCGGAGCACCCCGACTTCAAGGGCGCCACGGCAGTCATGGCCACCCCGTACGAGGGCATGTTCGTCTTCGGCAGCCAGGACCCGCGCTCGCACCTCCTGGGTGACCTGGGCTTCTCGCTGCCCAAGGACCTCGACAAGGTGATCGGCGACCAGTTCGGCGCGAACATCAGCAAGGAGCGCACCGACCTCCTCGACCAGAGCGCCATCGTCTGGCAGGTCGGCGATGTCACGAAGGACGCCGCCAAGCTGCACAAGGACGCCTCCTACAAGGACCTGAAGGTGGTCAAGGAGGGCCGCGAGGTCTACGTCAACGAGACCAGCGACTACGGCAACGCCCTGTCCATGGGCACCGTCCTCAGCCTTCCGTACGTGATCGAGCGGCTGGTGCCGCAGCTGGCGGCGGCCGTCGACGGCAAGACGGACACCAAGGTGGAGCAGCCCGCGTCCTGACGCGGCGGGGAGCACGGGGAAGGGGGGGCCGGTCACCGACCGGCCCCCCCTTCCGTATGCCCGTTGGCCCGTATGCCCGGAGGCCCGGGTCAGCCGTCCATCGACTCGGCCAGGCTGCGCGGCCGCATGTCGGTCCAGTTCGCCTCGACGTGGTCCAGGCAGGACTGCCGCGACCCGGGTCCGTGGACCACCCGCCAGCCGGCCGGCACGTCCACGAAGTCCGGCCACAGGCTGTGCTGGTTCTCGTCGTTGACCAGGACGAGGTAGGTGCCCTCGGGGTCCTCGAACGGGTTGCTCATCGCGTTCCTCTTTCTCGCTTCTGTGTCACTTCGGGTTCCGCTCCGCCCACGCGACGAGCCCTCGCAGGGCCCGGAACCAGGTCTCGGAGAGATCCTGGACCATCTCGCGCGGCAGCAGTCCTTCCAGATACGACCAGTGCGCGGCCAGTACCGGCCCGTCCGCCCGGTCCTCGGTCACCACGTTGATCTCCAGCGCGTGACCCTCCCGCATCGAGCCCTCCGCCCCGATGTCCGCCGCGTCCTCCTCCGGCGCGTACGACCAGTCCGTCTCCTCCGGGATGCCGAACCGGCCCAGGTAGTTGAACTCGACGCGCGGCGGCTCGTAGGCCGAGAGCACCGCGCGGGTCCGGGGGTTGAGGTGCCGCAGCAGCCCGTACCCGACGCCGTTCGCGGGCAGGTCCGCCAGATGCTCGCGCACCCGCCGTACGGCCTCCTCGGCGGCCTGCCCGCCCGCGAACGCCTCGCCCGTGTCCACCGGTCCCGGGTCGAGCCGGACCGGGTAGACGCTGGTGAACCAGCCGACCGTACGGGACAGATCGACCCCGTCGCCGCCCAACTCCTCCTCGCGGCCGTGGCCTTCGAGGTCGACCAGGACCGAGGTGTCCGAACCACCGGTCCGGCGCCGCCGGTCGGCGAAGGCGAGGGCGAGCCCGGCCAGCAGGACGTCGTTGACCTGCGCGCCGAACGCGGCCGGGACGGCCGACAGCAGGGGCCCGGTGTGCTCGGCGGGCAGCCGCAGCACGACCTCGCGCCGCGTGGCGGCGGTGTCGCGGTCCGGGTCCCGCTCCCGGGTGAGCGGCAGGGACTCCGCGCCGCCGTGCAGGACTGCCTCCCACAGGGGGAGTTCGGCCTCCCGCTCCGGCGACTGGGCCAGCTCGGTGAGCAGCCGGGACCAGCGGGCGAACGACGTCTCGACGGGCAGCAGCGCGACCGGCCGCCCGGCGGAGACGTCCCGCCAGGCCGCTTCGAGGTCCGGCAGCAGCACCCGCCAGGACACACCGTCCACCACGAGGTGGTGGCCCAGCAGCAGCAGCCGGCCCGGGGCGTCGCCCGCGTCGAACCACACCGCCCTGACCATGATCCCCGCGTCCGGGTCGAGCAAGTCCCGTGCCGCCGTGGTGTGTTCCCGTACGGTCTCGCCCAGCGCGGTCGCGTCCAACCCGGACACGTCGACCCGCTCGATCCAGCTCACCGCGTCGACCGTACCGACGGGCGGCACGTGCAGCGACCACTCCTCGGTGTCGTCGAGGGAGGGCCGGACCAGGGTGGCGCGCAGCAGGTCGTGGCGGTCGGCGAGCGCCTGCAGCACGGTCGTCAGACCGGGCAGGTCCAGCGCCGCCGGGGTGCGGACCAGGGCCGCCTGGTGGTACGAGGCGAAGGGGCCGCCCAGTTCGCGCAGCCAGTGCATGACCGGGGTGAGCGGCACGCTGCCGGTGCCGTCGTCCACCGGGCGCGGCGCCAAGACGTCGGCCGCCTCGGCGACCGTGCCCAGCGCGGCGACCGTACGGTGCCGGAACACCAGCCTCGGGCTGATCCTGAGGCCCGCCGCACGGGCCCGGCCCACGAGCTGCATGGCGACGATGCTGTCTCCGCCGAGGGCGAAGAAGTCGTCGTCGACACCGACCCGTTCGAGGCCCAGCACCTCCGCGAACACCGTGCAGAGCAGTTCCTCCACGGGCGTCGCGGGTGCCCGGCCCGAGGACAGGGCGGTGAAGTCCGGCGCGGGCAGCGCGGACCGGTCCAGCTTGCCGTTGGCGAGTTGCGGGAACCGCTCCAGGGCGACGACGGCCGCCGGGACCATGTGGTCCGGGAGCCGGCCGGCGACATGGGCCCGCAGCAGCGCCGGGTCGGGCGTGGTGTCCGGGACCGGTACGACATAGGCCACGAGCAGCTTGCGGGGGCCGTCCTGGTGGACGGTCACCAGGGCCTGGCCGACCTCCGGGTGGGTGGTGAGCGCGGCCTCGATCTCGGCGGGCTCGATCCGGAAGCCCCGGATCTTGACCTGGTCGTCGGCGCGGCCCAGGTAGTCGATCCGGCCGTCGGCGGTCCAGCGGGCCAGGTCGCCCGTGCGGTACAGCCGCGATCCGGCCGGACCGAACGGGTCGGCCACGAACCGCTCGGCCGTCAGGGCCGGGCTGCCCAGGTAGCCCCGGGCGAGACCGCCACCGGCGAGGTACAGCTCACCGGGGACCCCGGGCGGCACCGGCCGCAGCCGGTCGTCGAGGACGTACGCCCGGGTGCCGGCCACCGGCCGTCCCACGAGCGGCCGTTCGCTGTCGCGGACCCGGCCCACGAGGGCGTCCACGGTCGACTCGGTCGGACCGTACAGGTTGAACGCCTCGGTGCCGGGCAGCTCCGCGAGCCGCTTCCACAGGGCGACGGGGACCGCCTCGCCGCCGACGCCGACCACCGCGAGCGGGCAGTCGCCGTCCCGCAGCAGACCGCTGTCGGCCATCTGCGTGAAGAACGACGGGGTGACCTCCAGGAAGTCGAAGCGGTGCCGCAGCACGGCCTCGGTGACCAGCTCGGGGTCGCGCCGGACTTCTTCGGACAGCACATGCACGCAGTGCCCGTCCAGCAGCCACAGCTGCGGCTGCCAGGACGCGTCGAAGAAGAACGACCAGGCGTGCCCGACCCGCAGATGCCGCCGCCCGGCCGCCTCGATCGCGGGCCCGTACAGCGTCTCCCGGTGGCTGTGGAAGAGGTTGCCCAGGGTCTCGTGGGTGATCACCACGCCCTTGGGGCGGCCGGTGGAGCCCGAGGTGTAGATGACGTACGCCGGGTGGTGGGGCGTCAGCGGGGCCGTGCGGTCGGCGTCGGTGAGGTCGGTGGTGTCCTGCGCCGAGAGCCGCGTCCGTGTGGCCTCGTCGTCCAGGACCAGTGGTTCGGTCCCGGGCGGCAGGGTGGCGGCCAGGGCGCGGGTGGTCAGGGTCAGCACCGGCCGGGCGTCGGCCAGGACGTCGGCCGTGCGCTCCACCGGGGCGTCCGGGTCGAGCGGCAGATAGCCCGCGCCCGCCTTGTGGACGGCCAGGACGGCCGTGAGGAAGTGCGCGGTGCGGGGCAGCGCGAGCGCCACGAACCGCTCCGGCCCGGCACCGGCCTCGACGAGCAGCCGGGCCAACCGGTTGGCGTCCGCGTTGAGTTCGGCGAACGTCAGCTCGACCCCGTCGGACGCGGCGGCCGGCAGATCGCCGTGCAGACGCGCCCGCTCCTCGAAGAGGGCGGGGGTGGTGGTCGGCGCCCCCGCGGCGGGCCTGCTGTGCCAGCCGTCGAGGAGCCGGGCCCGCTCGTCCGCGCCGAGGATGTCGATCCCGGCGAGGGCGATGTCCGGGTCGGCGGCCACGGCACGCAGGACACGCAGCAGCCGGGCGGCGAACGCCTCGGCGGTGGCGTGGTCGAACAGATCGGCGCTGTACTCCAGGACGCCGTCCACCCCGCTGCCGTCACCGCGCTCGACGAAGTCGAAGGACAGGTCGAACTTGGCGGTCGTCTGCGCCACGTCGTCCCGGCGGGCGGCCAGTCCGGGCAGCCCGGTGTCGTCCTCACCGGCCGCCAGATACACGACCATCACCTGGAACAGCGGGTGACGGGCCAGCGACCGGGCCGGGTTGAGCGCCTCCACCAGCCGCTCGAACGGCACGTCCTGGTGGTCGAACGCCGCCAGGTCGGCCTCCCGGACGCGGCCGAGCAGCTCCCGGAACGTCGGGTCCCCGGAGGTGTCGGTGCGCAGCACCAGCGTGTTGAGGAAGAACCCGACCAGCTCGTCCAGGCCGGCGTCGGTGCGCCCGGAGATCGGGCTGCCGATCGGGATGTCGTGCCCCGCGCCGAGCCGGGACAGCAGCGCGGCCACGGCCGACTGGAGCACCATGAACACGCTGACCCCGTTGTCGCGCGCCAACCCGTGCAGGGCGGCGGCGAGTTCGGCGTCCAGCGACAGATCGGCGGAACCGCCCCGATAGGTGGACTCCAGCGGACGGGCCCGGTCCACGGGCAGCGCCAGCTCCTCGGGCAGCCCGGCCAGCGCCTGCTTCCAGTACGCGATCTGGCGGGCCGCGAGGCTGCCCGCGTCCTTCTCGTCGCCGAGGACGTCCCGCTGCCAGAGCGTGTAGTCGGCGTACTGCACGGGCAGCGGCTCCCACTCGGGGGCGCGTCCGGCCGTACGGGCGGCGTAGGCGAGCCCGAGGTCCCGGTTGAACGGGCCCTCCGACCACTCGTCGCCCGCGATGTGGTGCATGAGCAGCAGGACCGTCCACTCCTCCTCTCCCGTGCGGAACACATGGACCCGCAGCGGCAGTTCACGGTCCAGCGCGAAGCCGTACGCGCCGGCCTCCGCCAGCAGCTCCGGCAGCAGGTCCCCGTCGGTGTCGACGACCTCGAACGGGACCCGGGCCTCGTCGGGCGCCAGCACCAGCTGGTGGGCCCGGCCCTCGTCGTCGGGGAAGACCGTCCGCAGCGTCTCGTGGCGCACGACGACGTCGTGGACGGCGGCCCGCAACGCCTCGACGTCCAGCGCGCCCGTCAGCCGCCAGGCCGAGGGGATGTTGTACGTGGCGCTCGGGCCCTCCACCTGGAACAGCACCCACAGGCGCTGCTGGGCGGAGGACAGCGGCAGCCGCTCGGGACGCTCCCGGACCGTCAGCGCAGGGCGGGTGGTGCCCGTCGCGTCGGTGGTGTCGGCGAGGCGCCGGGCGAGCCGGGCCACCGTCGGGGCGTCGAAGACCGTACGGAGCGACACCTCCGCTCCGAACGCCGCCCGGACACCGGCCACCAGCCGCATCGCGAGCAGCGAATGGCCGCCGAGGGCGAAGAAGTCGTCGTCGACACCGACCCCGTCCACGCCCAGCACGTCCGTGAACAGACCGCAGAGGATCTCCTCACGCGGATCACGGGCCCGGCCGCCCGTACCGCCGCCCGCCGCGAAGTCGGGCACGGGCAGCGCCCGGCGATCCAGCTTGCCGTTCGGCGTCAGCGGCAGCGCGTCGAGGACGACGACGGCAGCGGGCACCATGTGCTCGGGCAGGAACCCGGCGGTGTGGCCGCGCAGGACCGCCGGATCGGCGACCGCCCCGGCGTCGGGGACGACGTAACCGACGAGCCGCTGCTCGTACGGGACGACGACCGCGTGGGCCACCGACTCGTGCCGGGCGAGCACGGCCTCGATCTCACCGGGCTCGATACGCACACCACGGATCTTGACCTGGTGGTCGGTGCGGCCCAGGAAGTCGAGCGTGCCGTCCGGCAGCCAGCGGGCCAGGTCGCCCGTGCGGTACATCCGGGCACCGGGGCCGCCGTACGGGTCCGCGACGAACCGCTCGGCCGTGAGACCGGGACGGTCGAGGTAGCCGCGTGCGAGCTGGACGCCCGCCAGATACAGCTCACCGGCCACACCCGGCGGCACCGGCCGCAGCGCCGCGTCCAGGACATAGGCCCGGGTGTTCCAGACGGGACGCCCGATCACCACCCGCCCGGCCCCGGGCTCCACCTGGCCGGCCGTCACGTCGACCGAGGCCTCCGTCGGCCCGTACAGGTTGTGCAGTTCGGCCGACAGCACCTCGTGGAAGCGCGCGGCCACCGGCGCCGGCAGCGCCTCGCCGCTGCACAGCACCCGGCGCAGACCCGTGCAGCGCGCGGCGGCCGGCTCCTCCAGGAACACCTGGAGCATCGACGGCACGAAGTGCGTGGTGGTGACGCCCTGTTCGCGGATCAGCTCCGCCAGGTACGCCGGGTCCTTGTGGCCCTCCGGCCGGGCGACCACCAGGGCGGCCCCGGTGATCAGCGGCCAGAAGAACTCCCACACCGACACGTCGAAGCCGGACGGCGTCTTCTGCAGCACCCGGTCGTCGGGGCGCAGTCCGTAGGCGTCCTGCATCCACAGCAGCCGGTTCACGATGCCCTCGTGCGGCACGACGACACCCTTGGGGCGGCCGGTCGAACCGGAGGTGTAGATCACATAGGCCGGGCTCGACGGATCGTAGGACGTGGGCAGTTCACCCTCCGGGCCCTGCGGCAGCGCGTCCTCGACGACGCACACCGGCCGGGCCTCCGCCAGCATCAACGCGATCCGCTCCCGGGGCTGGTCGGCGTCCAGCGGCAGATAGGCGCCGCCCGCCCGCTGCACCGCCAGCAGCACCACGACCAGCTCAGCCGAACGCGGCAACGCCACCGCCACCGTACGCTCGGGGCCCACCCCCATCCCGGCCAGGACCCGGGCCGTCCGCTCGACCTTCGCGTCCAATTCGGCGTAGCTGTACCGGTGTTCACCGTCGACGAGGGCGAGCGCGTCCGGTGTCCGCGCGACCTGCGCACGGAACAGCTCCGGCAGGGTCGTCGCGGGTACCTCGTGCGCGGTGTCGTTCCACCGGACGAGCACCGCCTCCCGGTCGGCCTCCGACAGGACCTCCACATCCCGTACGGGAAGGTCGGGTGCGGCGGCCACCTGGTCGAGGAGCCGCGCCAGCAGCCCGGCGAGCCGCCGTGCCGTCGCCTCGTCGCACCGGTCGTGCGCGTACTCCAGCAGCAGCGTCAGACGGTCGGCGCCCACCTCGTCGACGAAGGTGAAGTGGAGGTCGAACTTGGCCATGCCGGTGTCCATGTCGAACCACTCGGTGTCCAGGCCGAGCACCTCGGGGTCACCGTCGGGCCGGTAGTGGTAGCCGAGCATGACCTGGAAGAGCGGGTTGCGGCCCGCCACCCGGGGCGGGTTCACGGCCTCGACGACATGGTCGAAGGGGAGATCCTGGTTCCCGAACGCCTCCAGGGCCGACTCCCGGACCCGGCCCAGGAGTTGGGCGAACGTCAGACCGGACTCCGCGTCCGACAGATCGGTGCGCAGCACCAGCGTGTTGACGAAGAACCCGACCAGGTCGTCCAGCGCGTCGTCGGTACGGCCCGCGATGGGTGCCCCCAGCGGAATGTCGTCCCCGGCGCCGAGCCGGTGCAGCAGTGCCGCCGTGGCCGCCTGGAACACCATGAACATACTGCTGTTCGTGGCGCCGGACAGGTCCCGCAGGGCCCTTCCGGTGGCGGGGGACAGCTCCTGGCGGACCTTGCCGCCACGCCCGGTGGGCTCCGCCGGCCGGGGCCGGTCCAGCGGCAGCGACAGTTCCTCCGGCAGCTCCCGCAGGGCCTCGGTCCAGTGGGCGCGCTGGGCCTCGCCGACCTGACCGAGCAGGGTGTCCTGCCACAGGGTGTAGTCGGCGTACTGGACCGGCAGCGCCGTCCACTTCGGCTCCCGGCCCTCGACGCGGGCCCGGTAGGCGGTGGTGAGATCGGCGAGGAACGGCCGGTCCGACCACTCGTCGGTGGTGATGTGATGCAGCATCAGCGCCACCACACGGTCATCGGGACCCAGCCTCAACACCTCGGCCCGGACCGGGAGTTCGGTGCTCAGGTCGAACGGGCGCCGCTGCGCCTCCGTGATCCGTGCCGTCAGCTCGTCGGCGCCGACGTCGGACACCCGGAAGTCGGGCCGGGCCGCGCCCGGCGGCACGATCCACTGGTACGGCTCCCCGTCCTCCTCCAGGAACCGGGTCCGCAGGGCTTCATGACGGTCGGTCACATCACCCAGCGCCGCCCGCAGCGCGTCGAGGTCCAGCTCGCCGCGGAGCCGGAAGACGAGCGGGAAGTTGTAGGCCACGCCGCCGGTGATGCGCTCCACCAGCCACAGCCGCCGCTGGGCCGCCGACAGCGGGATACGGGCGGGCCGCTCGGACGCCGGCCGCAGCACGGGCCGGGCGGGCCGCCCGGCCTCCGCGCGCAGCGCCAGCTGCTCGGGGGTGGGTGCCTCGAACAGGTCACGGATGGCCAGTTCGGCGCCCAGTTCGGTGCGGGCGCGGCTGATCAGCCGGGTCGCCAGCAGCGAATGGCCGCCCAGGTCGAAGAAGTTGTCCTCCGCGCCCGTGCGGGGCAGGCCCAGCACCTCGGCGAAGAGCCGGCACAGCACCTCCTCGACGGGGGTGCGCGGGCCGCGCCCGGCCGACAGGGCGACCGCGGGCTCGGCGTCGGGCAGGGCGCGGACGTCGAGCTTGCCGTTGTCGTTCATCGGCAGTCCGGGCAGGACCACGAACGCCGCGGGCACCATGTAGCCGGGCAGCCGTTGCCCGAGGTCGTCGCGGAGCCGCCGGATCAGTGCGGTGTGGCCGCGTCCGGCCGCCGGGGTGTTGGCGAACGGGGCGTCGGCGTCGCGGTCGGCGCGCGGCCGGTACAGGCCCGCCGTACGGAGCGTGCCGGTGCCGGTGCCGGTTTCTGTGTCGGTCCCGGTGTCGGTGCCAGGCATCTGGGCGTCGGGCACGAACACGGCCTCGTAGGCGCCCGGTTCGGCGGACCAGGTGGTGAGCAGCCGGTAGCCGTGTGCCCCGGCGGTCTCCCGCAGGTCCTCCGGTTCCACTCCCGTCGCGACCACGGCCGACGGGCGGCCGGTGTCCAGGGCGCGCAGCCCGGCGAGGTCACCGGCCGTACGGGCGTCCGGGACGCCCCGCACCCGCAGTGGTGCGGTGCCGTCGAGGCGGGCGAGGAGCGCGTCCCGTCCGGTCCAGTCGACGGCCGGGACTCCGTCCAGCGAGAGCTCGGCTTCGCCCTCGTACAGCACCACGTCGTACCGGTAGCGGGTCAGCTCGTTGTGGTGGCGGCCCGCCTTGGTGCGCAGGTCGACGCCGACGCCGAGGGTGGTGAACCAGTCCGGGTCGACCAGGAGTTCCTTCTCCAGGGCGAGACCGCGCTCCACGGCCCGGCGCAGGCTGTCGGGCTCGGTGTCCGCGTCGGCGCGGGCGGCCTGGATGCCGGCCTGGAACACCCGGGCCTGCCGCAGGTCGCGGATGTCACCGAGGAACAGGGCGCCGCCGGGCGCGAGCAGGTCCAGCGCGCCCCGGATCACCTGGTGGAGGTGGTCCAGGCTAGGGAAGTACTGGATGACGGAGTTGATGACGATCGTGTCGAAGTAGCCGGTGGGCAGCCCTTCGGTCACCTCGGCGGGCTGGCAGCGCAGTTCGACCTTGCCCGCCAGCACGGGGTCGCTCTTGACGCCCTCGGTGAGCTTGCGGATCACGGGCGCGGCGAAGTCGGTCGCCCAGTACGCCTCGGCGTCCGGCGCGAGCTTCGACAGCAGCAGGCCCGAGCCGACGCCGATCTCCAGGATGTGCCGGGGCTTGAGCTCACGGATGCGCTCCACGGTGGCCTCGCGCCACTCCCGCATGCCCTCCACGGGGATGGGGGTGCCGTCGTAGGAGCTGTCCCAGCCCGCGAAGTCCTCGGTGAACAGGGCGGTGCCGATCTCGGTGTACTCGGCGGAGTAGATCTCCTGCCACTCACCGATCTGCTCCCGCTCGGCCGACTCCCGTGCCTCGGCGTCGGCTTCGGCCGGGACGACATAGCCGACGAGCCGCTTGGTGCCCGGCGCGGACGTGTCGTCGCGGGCGATGACGGCGGCCCGGGACACCTCGGGGTGCTGCACGAGCGCGGTCTCGATCTCGCCCAGCTCCACCCGGTAACCCCGGATCTTGACCTGGTCGTCGGTACGGCCCAGGAAGTCCAGGTTGCCGTCCGGACGGCGGCGTACGAGGTCACCGGTACGGTACATGCGCTCGCCCGGCTGCCCGTACGGGTCGGCCACGAACCGCTCGGCGGTCAGACCGGGCCGGTCGAGGTAGCCGCGTGCCAGACCGACGCCCGCGATGTACAGCTCGCCCGCCACGCCGTCCGGCACCGGCCGCAGCCAGGTGTCGAGGATGCGGGCGCGGGTGGCGCGGATGGGCTTGCCGACGGTCGGGGTGGCACTGTCCTCCGTGCCACCGCCGAGCGTATTGATCGTGTACTCGGTCGGGCCGTACAGGTTGTAGCCGTACGTCCCCTCCGTGTCCCGCAGCGTGTTCCACACCGTCTCGGTGACGGCCTCGCCGCCGAGCAGCACCAGCGGCGGCCGGTGCCCGTCCAACAGGCCCTCCTCCAGCAGGAGATGGGCGTAGGTCGGGGTCACGTTGACGACATCGACGCGGTGTTCCTCGCAGTACGCCACCAGCGCGGTCGCGTCCCGCCGCAACTCCTCGTCGCAGACGTGTACTTCATGCCCCTCGACGAGCCACAGCAGCTCCTCCCAGGACATGTCGAACGCGAACGACACGGTGTGCGCGATCCGCAGCCGCCGCCCGCCCGCCGACGCGATCGCCGGGGCGAAGATCTCCTTCTGGTGGTTGAGCTGCATGTTCGTCAGACCGAGGTACGGCGTGACGACACCCTTGGGGCGACCGGTGGAGCCCGAGGTGTAGATGACGTACGCCGGGTGGTCCAGGCTGAAGGTCACCGACACCGGGTCGGCCGGGAGGTCCGCCAGTTCGGCGGCCACCGCCGGGTCGTCGAGCAGCACACGCGGTGTGTCGCCCGTCAGCGTCGCCGACACGCCGTCCGTGGAGAGGAGGAGCAGCGGGCGGGCGTCGGCGAGCATCAGCGACAGCCGGTCGGCCGGGTGGTCCAGCTCCAGCGGCAGATACGCCGACCCCGTGCGCAGCACCGCGAACAGCGCCACCACCATGTCGATCGATCGGGGCAGCCCGAGCGCGATCACCCGCTCGGGACCGGCGCCGCGCGCGATCAGCAGCCGGGCCATCCGGTTGCAGCGCGCGTCGAGTTCGGCGTACGTCAGGGTCTGCGTGCCGAAGACCAGCGCGGTCTCGTCCGGGGTACGGGCGGCCTGCGCGGCCAGCATGTCCGCGACCGTCTCGTGCGGTACGGGCTGCCGCTGCCCGGCCTCCTCGCGGGCGAGCGCGGCGGCCTCGGCGGGCAGCAGGGAGTCCAGCGAGCCGACCGGGGCGTGCGGGTCGGCCACCAGACGGCCCACCAGCAGCACGAAACGGTCCAGCAGGCGCCGCGCCTGGGCGCCGTCCAGCAGGTCGGGCCGGTAGGCGAGGGTCGCCCTGACCGTCTCGCCGGGTGTGACGACCAGGTTGGCCGGGTAGTGCGTGGCGTCCACGTTGGCCACGGCCGTCGCGCCGTGCCGCTCGCGCAGCTCGGCGAGCCGCTCGTCGGTGTCGGCGTTGCGCAGCACGAACAGTGTGTCGAACAGCCGTCGGTGACCCGACTCGGCCTGGAGCACACCCAGGCCCAGGTGCTCGAACGGCATGACCTCAAGGCGCTCGCCTTGGATACGGCGCAGCAGCTCGACGACCGGCTCACGCGGGTCGAAGGCGATGCGCGCGGGCACGGTGTTGAGGAACATGCCGATGACGTTCTCTACGTCCGGCACCTCGCTGGGCCGCCCGGCGACCGTCGTACCGAACGCGATGTCGGTACGGCCCGTCGCACCGGCCAGGACCAGACCCCAGGCCGCGTTGAGCACCGTGTTCATGGTCAGACCGTGGGCGCGGGCGGTGTCGCGCAGCCGCTCGGCGACCGGCGCGTCCAGCACGGCGTCCAACTGCTCCGGGATCACCGGCTCCTGGCCCCGCTCGGAGGCGGCCGGCACCAGCAGCGTGGGCTCCTCGAAACCGGACAGGGCCGCGCGCCATGCCCGGGTGGCCTCGGTGTCGTCCTGCCGCTCCAGCCAGGTCAGATAGTCGCGGTACGAGCCGGGACGGTCCAGCCCCGCCGGGTCGCCGCCGCTCTCGTACAGCGCGAACAGCTGGTCCAGGAACAGCCAGGCCGACCAGCCGTCCCAGAGGATCAGATGACGGCCGACGATCAGCCGGTCGCCGCGCTCCTCACCGAGCCGGACGAGCAGCATCCGGAAGAGCAGGGGCCGGGTGAGGTCGAAGCGCTGGGCCCGCGACTCCTCCAGCAACTCCCGCATCCGCAGGTCCTGTTCGGCTGCCGGGAGCCCCGCGAGATCCACCTCGGTCAGCGGGATCTCGGCGTCCCGCACGATGAACTGCACCGGCTGGCGCAGCCCCTCACTGGTGAACCCGGCCCGCAGGCTGGGGTTGCGGGCCAGCAGGGTGCGCATGGCCGCCGACAGCCGCTCGGCGTCCACGCGGTCGGCGAAGTCGAAGGACTCGTGGACGGTGTAGACGTCGAGGGAGCTGTCGTCGAAGTTCGAGTGGAAGAACAGGCCCTCCTGGAGCGGGGCGAGGGGCCACACGTCCTCGATCCGGCCCGGAGCGAGCCGCTCGACCCGCTCCCGCTCCTCCTCGGTCAGCGTGAACGCGGACACGGCAGGGGTGTCCGTGTCGCCCGTGGCCGTCTCGTCCAGGGCGGCCGTGGCGGCGAGCGCCGCCGGGGTGCGGTGCTCGAACACCTCGCGCGGGCCGATCGCCAGCCCCGCGCGACGGGCCCGGCTGGACACGGCGATCGAGCTGATGCTGTCACCGCCGAGCAGGAAGAAGTCGTCGTCGACCCCGACCTCGTCGAGCTTCAGCACCGCCGCGAAGATCTCCACGAGCACCTGCTCCCGGGGGCTGCCCGGGGCACGGGTGACGGTGCCGCGTACGGCCTGCGGGGCGGGCAGCGCGGCGCGGTCCAGCTTGCCGCTCGGGGTGAGCGGCAGGGCTTCGAGCACCACCCAGGCGCTCGGCACCATGGGGGCGGGGAGCGAGTCGGCGATGGCCTCACGGAGGTCGCCGACCTCGGCGGCGCCCGCGACGGGCACGATGTAGGCGACGAGCGCGTCGTCCCGGACCGTCACGGCGGCCTGCGCGACCTGCGGCAGCCGGACGAGGGCGGCCTCGATCTCACCGAGTTCGATCCGGTTGCCGCGCAGCTTGACCTGCCGGTCCGTGCGGCCCAGATACTCGATCACCCCGTCCGGGCGCCGTCTGACCAGGTCACCGGTGCGGTACATCCGGCTGCCGGGCTGCCCGTACGGGTCCGCGGTGAACCGTTCGGCGGTCAGCCCCGGACGCGCGTGGTAGCCCCGGGCCAGCTGGACACCGGTCAGATACAGCTCGCCGGGGACTCCGTCGGGGACGGGCCGCAGACAGGCGTCCAGGACCCGGAGGCCGGTGTTCCACACGGGACGCCCGATGGGCACGGACGCGCCGGGCGCCTGCTCCTCGTCGGAGGCGTACGGGTGGTACGTGACGTCGACGGCCGCCTCGGTCGGGCCGTACAGGTTGTGCAGCGGTACGCCCGTCAGCGCGTGCCAGCGGCTGGCCGCGGTGACCGGGAGCGCCTCGCCGCTGCTCAGCACCCGGCGCAGCGACGCCGACCAGGTGGGGTCACCGGTGACCTCGTCGTGCTGGAGGAACGCCTCCAGCATCGAGGGCACGAAGTGCATGGTGGTGACGGCCTGTTCACGGACGAGTCCGGCCAGGTAGGCGGGATCGCGGTGGCCGTCCGGGCGGGCCAGCACCACGGTCGCGCCTTCGAGGAGCGGCCAGAAGAACTCCCACACGGACACGTCGAAGCTCGACGGCGTCTTCTGCAGCACCCGGTCGTCCGCGCCGAGCCCGTACTCGCCCTGCGTCCACGCGAGACGGTTCACGATCGCCCGGTGGGTGACGACGACGCCCTTGGGGAGGCCGGTGGAGCCGGAGGTGTAGATGAGGTAGGCGGGGTCGTCGGGGTGGGCGGGGGCGGGGGTGCTGGTGTGGGCTGGGCTTGCGGCGGTCTCGTCGTCCGGGGCGTCCAGCAGCAGGACGGAAGGCGCTGCAGGAACGTTCCGCTCGGACGGCTGGGACTGCGACTGGGGCTGGGGTTGGGGCAGCCGGTCCGCCGTCGCCGACAGTGTGACCACCGTCGTCGCGCCCGAGTCGGTGAGCATGTGCGTCACCCGGTCGGCCGGGTAGTCCAGGTCGACCGGCAGATACGCGGCGCCCGACTTCAGCACGCCCAGCAGCGCCACCATCAGCTCCGCCGAACGCGGCACGGCGACCGCCACGAAGGTGCCCGGCCGGGCACCCCGGCCCCGCAGACGCCCGGCCAACTCCTCGGCACGGGCGTCCAGTTCGGCATAGCTCAGCCGCTCGCCCTCGAAGACGACGGCTGTCGCGTCCGGCGTCCGGGCGACCTGCGCGGCGAAGCCCTCGGCGAGGGTGGTCTCCGGTACGAGGCGCTCCTCGCCGGCGGGGTGGGCGTTCAGGGCCTCGTCGGGGGAGAGCAGGTCGACGGAGGCGGCCCTGCGATCCGGTGCCTCGGCGATGGCCTCCAGGACGCGGACCAGCCGGTCGCCCAGCGCGCGGACGGTGTCGCCGTCGAGGCGTTCCGCGTGGTGCTTGAGCCGCAGGTCGAGCCGTCGGCCGGGCTTGACGACGAGGGCCAGGGGGTAGTGCACGGCGTCGTGGAAGGCGTCGCCGGTGATGCGGACGGTGCCGGAGGCGTCCCGGAGGTCGGTCTCGGCGGGGTAGTTCTCGAACACCACGAGGGTGTCGAAGAGTTCACCGGAGCCCGCGTGTCCGGTGAGCCGCTGGATCTCGGCGAGGCCCAGGTGCTGGTGGTCCAGCAGCCGGGCCTGCTCCTCCTGGAGCCGGACGAGCAGGGTGCACAGGGACTCGCGGGGGGTCCAACGGAAGCGCGTCGGCAGGGTGTTGATGAACAGGCCCACCATGGAGGCGATGCCCTCGACCTCGCCGTCGCGCCCGGAGACCGTCGTACCGAACACCACGTCGTTCCGGCCGGTCAGCCCGCCGAGCAGCAGACCCCAGGCGCCCTGGACGACCGTGCCGAGGGTGACCCCCTGCTCACGGGCCCGCTCGGCGAGCCGCGCGGTGGTCCGCTCGGACAGCTCCACACGGACGTGCTCCGGGCGCACGGGTGCCGTGTCGGCCGGGTCGCCGACCAGCCGCGTCGGCTCGTCAAGACCGGCGAGCGCGTCCAGCCAGGCGTCACGGGCCGCGTCACGGTCCTGCTCGGCGAGACGCCGCAGGAAGCCACGGTAGGGGGCGACTTCGGGCAGCGCGGGTGTGTCGGTGCCGTAGAACGCCATCAGTTCGCGATGCAGCACCGGCAACGACCAGCCGTCCGCCACGATGTGATGGAACGTCAGGACAAGCTGGCTGCGTTCGCCGCCCAGCCGGATCAGGGCGCAGCGCAGCAGCGGCGGCGCGGCCAGGTCGAAGCCCCGGGCGCGCTCGTCGGCGGCCACCGCGTCGCCGAGCGACTCGCGGACCTCGCTGTCCTGCGAGGACAGGTCGACCTCCCGCCACGGCAGTTCGGCGTCCCGCGTGATGATCTGTACGGGGGTGCCGTCCGCGCGCTGCCGGAAGGCGGCCCGCAGCGGCGCGTGCCGGTCCAGGAGGCCCTGGGCGGCCCGCCGCAGCACCTCGCCGTCCACCGGCCCGGCCAGGTCCAGCACCTGCTGGACGACATAGGTGTCCCCGTCGCCGCGGGTGAGGGCGTGGAAGAAGAAGCCCTGCTGGAGCGGGGTCAGCGGCAGCAGTTCCTCGACCCGCAGCGGGTGCGTGCCCTGGATCTCGGCCAGTTCGGCCTCGTCGACGGCCACCAGCGGCTCGGCGGCGGTGCGCTCGTCGGCGCCGGCCTCGTCGCCCCGCTCGACGGCGGCCTGCGCCAGCGCCTCGACCGTACGGTGCCGGAACACCTCACGGGTGGTCAGCTTGAGGCCCGACTCCCGGGCGCGGATGAGGAGTTGGATGGCGGTGATGCTGTCGCCGCCGAGCGCGAGGAAGTCGTCCTCTGCCGTCACGGAGTCCAGGCCCAGCACCTCCGCGAACAGCGCGCACAGCAGCCGTTCGCGGGGGGTGCGCGGGGCGCGGCCGGAGCTCATCGCCGCGTAGTCGGGGGCGGGCAGCGCCCGCGCGTCGATCTTGCCGCTGGGTGTGACCGGCAGGGCGTGCAGCGGGACGAACGCCGAGGGGACCATGTAGTCGGGCAGCCACTCGGCGGCGTGCGCGCGCAGGGTCCGCATCAGCGCGGCCACGTCACGGAACGGCGCCGGCCGGTTGGCGCGCGGGTAGGCGTCGGCCGTCCGGTACAGGGGGCCGAAGGGCCCGTCGAGGACGAGGACGGCGTCGAACGCGCCGTCGTCGGCGTTGCCGTTCCAGGTGAGCGCCGCCCGGTAGCCGTGCTCCGCCGCCAGCGCGTACAGGTCCTCGGGGTCGGCGCCGGACGCCGCCTCCCGGCTGCTGCCCTCCAGCCGCCGCAGGTCCGCCAGGTCCTCCACGAGGCGCGCGTTGGGCACACCGGTGACCCGGAGCCCCTCGGGCTGCCCGGCCAGCAGCTCGGCCAGCCCGCCGAGTCCGCCGAGCGTCGCCCAGTCGATGTCCGGCAGCTCCCGGACGGCCGCCGGGGCCCCCGGGCGCAGGACGACGTCGTACCGGTAGCGGCTCAGCTCGTTGTGGTGGGTGGCCCGCTTGATCCGGATCTCCGCGTCGAAGCCGTCGAGGGCGGCGAAGAAGTCCGGGTCGAGGAGGAGTTCGCCCTCCCAGCGCACCGACCGCTCCACGGCCGCCCGCAGCGCGCTCTTGTCAGCGTCCTCCCCGTCGCCACCGGTGGCCCGCCGGGTCTCCACGGCCGCGCGCAGCGTACGCAGCAGCCGCAGATTGCGGACGTCGCCGACGAAGATCCGGCCGCCGGGGGCCAGCAGCCCCGCCACCTGACGCAGTACGTCGACCAGGTACTCCCCGCTGGGGAAGTACTGGGCGACCGAGTTGATGACGACCGTGTCGAAGTACCCGGCGGGCAGCCCGTCGGTGTCATGGGCGGGCTGGGCCCGCAGTTCGACCTTGGCGGCCAGTTCCGGATCGGCGTCGACCTGGGCGCGGAGCGCCGCGACGGCCGCCGGGGAGAGATCGGTGCCCCAGTACGCATCGCACTCGGGCGCGACCAGGGACAGGATCAGCCCGCTGCCGACACCGATCTCCAGCACCCGCTGCCCGGTGCCGAGTTCACGGATGCGCTCGACGGTCGCGGCCCGCCACTCGCGCATCTCCTCGACGGGGATCGGGGTGCCGTCGTACATGCTGTTCCAGCCCGCGAAGTTCTCGCGGAAGCCGGAGCCGTCACGGGCGGCCGTGGCGTCACCGGAGTCGGCGGTGTCTCCGGAACCGGTGGTGTCCTCGGAACCGGCGGCCCCGTAGAGGAGTTCGTGCAGCTCCTTCCACTCCTCGACCCGCTCGTCCGGGTCCGCGTCGCGCGGCGCGTCGAGGGCGGGGACGACATAGGCGGCGAGACGGCGGTCGCCGGGCCGGTCCTCGCGGACGACCACGGTGACCTGGTCGACGGCCGGGTGGCCGCGCAGCACCGACTCGATCTCGCCCGGCTCGATGCGGAAGCCGCGGATCTTGACCTGGGCGTCGGCGCGCCCCAGGAACTCCAGCCGTCCGTCGGCCCGCCAGCGCACCAGGTCACCGGTGCGGTAGAGCCGCTCACCGGGCTCCCCGAACGGGTCGGCGACGAACCGCTCGGCGGTCAGATCCGGCCGCCCGAGGTAGCCGCGGGCCAGACCCGCGCCCCCGAGGTACAGCTCACCCGTGACCCCGGCGGGGACGGGTCGCAGGAAGGCGTCCAGGACGTACGCCCGGGTTCCCGGGTCGGGCACACCGATGGGGACGATCGCCCCGGCCGGGATGTCCGGATCGCACAGGCCCAGCGTGGAGTTGGTGGTCGCCTCGGTCGGGCCGTAGGCGTTGAACATCATCCGCCCGCGCGCGTACCGCCCCACCAGCTCGGGGGAGACCCGCTCGGTGCCCGCCAACAGCGTGGCGGTCGGCGGCAGTTGCACGTCGTCCGGCATGGCGGCGAGCAGCGCGGGCGGCAGGATCATGAAGGTGATGCCGTGCGCGTTCGCGTAGTCGGCGAGCGGCGCACCAGGCACCCGCAGCTCCGCGGGGACGACGACGAGCCGGCCGCCGGACAGCAGGCCGAGGCACAGGTCCCAGAAGGCGACGTCGAAGCTCGGCGAGGCGAACTGCAGCACCCGGCTGTGCGGGCCGATGCCGAACCGCTCGCTCTGCGTGGCCACCAGCTTCGCCACACCGCCGTGCGCGAGGGCGACGCCCTTGGGGCGGCCGGTCGAGCCCGAGGTGTAGATCACATAGGCGGCGTTCAGCACGGTGAGCGGACCCCCGCGGTCCGCGTCGGTGGGATCGTGGACCGGCCGCTCGGCCAACTCGGCGGCGGCGGCGGGCGAGTCCAGCTCCAGGACCGTCATGCCCCCGTCCGCGTCGGGCAGGTCCCGGGCGGTCTCGCCGGTGGTCACCATGCAGACGGGCCGCGCGTCGCCCAGCATGTACGCGATCCGGTCCGCCGGATAGTCGTGGTCGATCGGCAGATAGGCGGCGCCCGCCTTCATGACGGCCACCTCCGCCACGATCAGCTCGGCGGAACGCGGCAGCGCCAGGGCCACGATCCGCTCGGGACCGGCCCCCCGCGCGATCAGCGCGTGCGCCAGGCGGTTGGCGCGCTCGTCCAGCTCGGCGTAGGTGAGTTCCTCGTCCTCGAAGACCAGCGCCACCGCGTCCGGCCGCTGCCGCACCTGGGCGGCGAACATCGCGGGCCAGGTATCCGCCGGCACCGAATGCCCGGTGTCGTTCCAGTCCAGGACGACCTGCCGGTACTCCTCCGGGCTCATCAGCTCCAGCCGGGCCACCGGAGTCTCCGGCCGGGCCAACGCGTCGGCCAGCAGCGTGCGGTAGTGGCCGAGCAGCCGCTCGATCGTCGTCCCGTCGAAGACCCCGGGGTGGTACGCGGCCCGCGCCGTATCCCCGTCCACCTCCAGCAGGACGTCGACCGGGGCGGGCAGGTCGCCGACGGGCCGCGCGGCCGTGGCGAACGCCGTGTTGAAGAACAGACCGCCGCCGCGCGCGGGCCGGGGCCGCAGCTCCTCGACCAGGAGCCCGATCGGCACCCGGTGGGTCTCCGCCTCCTCGTACGCCTGCGCCACCCGGCGCGTCAGCTCGGCGAAGGTCGGCTCGTGCTCGACGGACACCCGCAGCGGGAGCCCGTCATGGCCCACGGTCAGATCCGTCGCCCCGGTGTAACGGTGCAACAGGGCGACGAACGCCGCGAGTCGTTCGGCGTCGGAGGCGTCCGGGACATCGGTCGTGACGCGCGTGTCCCGCTCGGTGAGCGGCTGCGGCGGATGGGGCCGATCGGCGGGCAGTGAGATCTCGAGCGGCAGCGATGTCAGCAGCCGACGCCAATAGGCCAGGACTTCCTCGGTACCGCACACAGCAGTGAGCCTTCCCACCAGTTCGGGATCCGGTTCTGAGCCGGGTCGCGGACATACTAAGGTAAGGGTTACCTAATTCACAGGGTGCACATAGTGAGAGTTGTCCCAACAGCGGCAATCGGCGGGGAAGGAAGACCTACAGTTCAACGGGCGCTCGCCCTACAGTTAAGGCAAGCCTCATCAAAGAAAGTTGAAGACGTGGGGACCTCGACGGTCCGGGCGGCGAAAGGCCCCCGCGCGGTACTGCTGCTGACGCTCTCGGGCGTGGCCCTGATCACACTGTGCGCCCTGTCGATGGCGTTCGGCGCGCTCGGTGTCCCCCTCGACCAGGTGTGGCACACCCTCCTCGGCGACCCTCCCAACACCCGTGTCGACACCGTCATCTGGTCGGTACGGCTGCCCCGCACCGCCCTCGGACTCGCCACCGGCGCCGCCCTCGGACTCGCGGGCGCGCTGATGCAGGCACTGACCCGCAACCCGCTCGCCGACCCCGGCATCCTCGGCGTCAGCGCGGGCGCCGCCTTCGCGGTCGTCCTGTCGGTCGGAGTGCTCGGCATCTCCTCGGTGTACGGGTACATCTGGTTCGCCTTCGGCGGCGCGTTCACCGCCAGCGTCCTCGTGTACGTCCTCGGCGGGCTCGGCCGATCCGGCTCCACCCCGGTCAAACTCGCCCTGGCCGGCGTCGCCGTGACCTCCCTGCTCTTCTCCCTCACCAGCGCGATAGCCCTGACCGACCCGGACGCCCTCAACCGCTACCGCTTCTGGAGCGCGGGCTCGCTCGCCAACCAGGACGAGGCGGTGCTCCTGCGCGTCCTGCCGTTCCTCGCCGTCGGCGCGCTTCTCGCCCTGGCCTGCGCCCCGGCCCTCAACAGCCTCGCGCTCGGCGACGACGTGGCCAAGTCCCTCGGCCTCAAGCTCGGACTGATCCGCGTCCAGGGCGTCATCGCCGTCACCCTGCTCACCGGGGGAGCGGTCGCCGTCATCGGCCCCGTCGTCTTCGTCGGCCTGGTCGTGCCGCACATCGCCCGTGTCCTGGCCCAACTCGCCGGACTCGGCCCCGACCACCGCTGGCTGCTGCCGCTGTCGGCGGTCCTCGCCCCCTGCCTCCTCCTGACCGCCGACATCGCCGGCCGACTGATCGCCCGCCCCACCGAGATCCAGGCCGGCATCCTCGTCGCCTTCATCGGCGGCCCCTTCTTCATCGCACTGGTCCGCCGCCGACGCCTCGCGGAGCTGTGACATGACCTCTCGAACGGGCGGGCACGGGCCTGTGCTCGACGAGCCTTGGCCTTCGAAACCGTGGTGCCCGTGGCCCATGACGACAGAACCCGTGGAGCTGTGAGCCGATGACCACCGAACTCACCTCCGCGCCGCCCCCGAAGGGCGCCGCGGACCCGACTCCGAGACGGCGTACGGCCGACCGCCTGGCCTTCCGGCTCCCCGCGCCGCCCGTCTCCGGTGTCGTACGCCCCCGGCTGCTCGCCGTCTGTCTGCTGCTCGCGGCCGCCGCGTTCCTGGCGTTCGCCGTGGAGACCTCCGTCGGCGACATCCATCTGCCGCTCACCGACGTGCTGAAGGCCCTCGTCGGAACGGGCGACCCCGGCACCGAACTGATCGTGCGGGAGCTGCGGCTGCCGCGCGCGCTGGCCGGGCTGCTCGTCGGCATCGCGTTCGGCATCTCCGGGGCCCTGCTCCAGACCGTGACGCTCAACCCGCTGGCCAGCCCCGACATGATGGGCATCACCCAGGGCGCCGGCGCGGTGGTCGTCGCCGGGATCGTCCTCGGCTGGGACGGCGGCCTCGGCACCCAGGCCCTCGGCCTGCTGGGCGCGTTGACCGCCGGACTGCTGGTGTATGCCCTGGCCTGGAAACGCGGCACCACCGGCTACCGCATCGTCCTCGTCGGCATCGGCATCGCCTGGATCTGCACCAGCATCACCGACTACCTCATCGCCCGCGGCCAGCGCTTCCAGGCGCAGGCCGCCCTCGGCTGGCTCGTCGGCAACCTCAACGGCCGTACCTGGGAACAGATCCAGCCGCTCGCCGTGACCATGGCCGTGCTGGTGCCGGCGGCGGTGCTCCTCGGCCGGCAGATCCGGGTCCTCCAGCTCGGGGACGACGTCGCCAAGGGGCTCGGCACCAAGGTCCACATCGTCCGGGTCGCCGTCCTGCTCATCACGGTCGGCCTCGTCGCCTTCGGCACGGCCACCGCCGGGCCGGTCGCCTTCGTGGCGCTCGCCGCGCCCCAGGTCGCCCAGCGCCTGGCCGGCACCCCGTTCCCGCCGCCCGTCGCGGCGGGGCTCACCGGTGCCGTGATGGTGCTGGTGTCCGACCTCGCCGCACGGAAGGTCATCCCGGACACGGAACTCCCGGTCGGGGTCGTCACCGGGGTGCTCGGCGCCCCCGTCCTGCTGTGGCTGCTCATCCGCGCCAACCGCGCCGGTTCAGGAGGCTGAAGACGTGTCATCGAAGTACGAACCGGCCACGAAGGGCGAAGCCCATGCGAACCCCGCTGCCGCCCCGGCCGGCCCCGCTGCCGAAGCCCAGGGAGGCGCCCGTGCCGGTCACATGGCCGACAACGGCACCGAGGCCCGGATCGGCCCCGCTGCCGAAGCTCTGGCCGGTTCCGGTGGCGAGAACAAGGGAGGCGTCGGTGCCGGTGCCTCAGCAGGCGCCCGCCCTGATGCCCAGGCTGATTCCCCCGCGGCCACCTCGACCGGTTCCGGCGCCGAAGCCCCGCCCGGTTCCGGTCCGGATGCCCCAACCGGTCCCGATGGTGACGCGCCGGGAGGCTTCCGCGCCGATGCCCCGGGCGACAGCGGTGTCGAAGTCCGGGTCGGCTCGCGCGCCGATGCCTCGGGCGGTTCCGGTGGTGATGTGCCGGGAGGCTTCCGTGCCGGTGTCCCGGGCGACAGCGGTGTCGAAGTCCGGGTCGGCTCGCGCGCCGATGCCCCGGGCGGTCCCGGTGGCGATGTGCCGGGAGGCTTCCGTGCCGGTGCCCCGGGCGACAGCGGTGTCGAAGTCCGGGTCGGCTCGCGCGCCGATGCCCCGGGCGGTCCCGGTGGCGATGCGTCGGGAGGCTTCCGTGCCGGTGCCCCGGCCGACAGCGGCGTCGAAGTCCGGGTCGGCTCGCGCGCCGAGGCCCCGACCGGTCCCGGTGGTGACGCGTCGGGAGGCTTCCGTGCCGGTGTCCCGGGCGACAGCGGCGTCGAAGTCCGGGTCGGCTCCCGTGCCGACGCCTCGGCCGGTTCCGGTGCCGAGACGGAGGGGAGCCCTCGTGCCGGTGTCCCGGCAGACGCCGGCGCTGACGTCCCGGCCGACTCCCGCGCGGCGACCTCGCCCGGTGCCGGTCCCGAAGTCCCGTCCGGTGCCCGTCCGGATGCCCCGACCGGCTCCGCCGCCGAAGCGCCGCCAGGCTCCCGTCCCGGTCTCCCGACGGACACCGATGCCGAAGCCCGGGCTGGCACCCACCCCGACCCGCACTCGGATCCCCGCCCCGTCCTCGGTGGCGGCTCCCGCGCCGGTTCGCACCCCGGTGCAGGCTCGGATTCCCGCCCCGGCAACCGCCCCGGCCCCGCTGACGGCCCCGGCGTAGGCGCTCCCACCAACTCCCGCCCCGACACCCCCACCGACTCGCACCCCAACCCGCACTCGGATCCCCGCCCCGGTCACCACGCCGGCCCCCGCGTCCGTGGGCCCGAGCTGCGTGCCCAGGGGCTTCGCCTCGCCTATGACGATCGGGTCGTCGTCGAGGATCTCGACCTGGTGATCCCGACGGGGCGGGTCACGGCGATCGTCGGGGCCAACGCCTGTGGGAAATCGACCCTGTTGCGGGCCCTGGCCCGGCTGCTCACGCCCAAGGCGGGGGCCGTCCATCTGGACGGCCGCTCGGTGCACTCCATCCCGACCCGCACCCTCGCCCAGCAGCTCGGCATCCTCCCGCAGACCCCGGTCGCACCCGAGGGCCTGACGGTCATCGACCTGGTGGGGCGCGGGCGTTCACCGCACCAGACGTGGTGGCGCCAGTGGTCGAAGGGCGACGAGGAGGCCGTCCACGAGGCGCTCCGCGCGACCGCTATGACCGACCTCGCCCACCGGCCCGTCGACGAACTCTCCGGCGGACAGCGGCAACGCGCCTGGATCGCCATGGCCGTGGCCCAGGGCACCCCCGTGATGCTGCTGGACGAGCCGACGACGTATCTCGACCTCGCCCACCAGATCGACGTCCTCGACCTGGTCACCGACCTCAACCGGCACCAGGGCCGCACCGTCGTCATGGTCCTGCACGACCTCAACCAGGCGTGCCGGTACGCCGACCACATCATCGCCATGAAGGGCGGGCGCATCGCCGGCGAGGGCACCCCCGCCGACGTGATCACCGCCACGATGGTCGAGGACGTCTTCGGTCTGCGCTGCGTCGTGCGCGAGGACCCCGTCAGCCGTACGCCCATGGTCATCCCGATGGGCCGTCACCACGAGGGCACGGGACGGGAACCGGACGACGCGGACGCGGTGTCCGTGGCGGGCACCGCCGGCTGACGCGCGACTGACGCGCGGCCGACGGTGCCCTCGGCCTCACGGACCCGCAACGGCAACGGGCCCGTGAGTGGCCACGGGACGGGCGGTCACCCCCTGAGGGAGCACGGACGGCCCGTCCGGTGGGTTCACGTTCACCGGACGGGCCCGCCGCCCGTCATCCGCGCGGGTTCACGGACGAGCCGTCAGATAACCGCCCATCGTGCGGAAGTACTCCGTCGCCGCCAGCTCCTTGCCGTCCTCCGTCCGCACCCGCTTGACCAGCAGCCCCGGCAGCCGCCCGGAACGGGCCTGCGCACCGGCGACGATGACGACACCGTCGCCCTCGCGGATGAAGATCCGGCCCGGCGTACCGCCGTACCGCCCCTCGGAGACACCGGCCGAGACGATCCGGATCCGCTCGCCCCGGTGGTGGGTGAACGCGTTGGGATACGGGTCGGACTGGGCCCGTACGAACCGCTCCAGATCCTCCGCGGGCCAGGTCCAGTCGATCCGGCTGTCCTCCAGGGACCGCTTGTGGAAGAAGCTCGACCGGGAACGGTCCTGCGGTGTCCACACGGCCTTGCCGGACGCGATGAGTTCGAGCGACTCGGTGACCAGTGGACCGATCAGGTCGACCGTGCGGTGGAACAGGTCCGTCGCCGTGTCCCGCGGTCCGACCCGCACCGAACGCTGCAACAGCACATCGCCCATGTCGAGTTCGGCGTCCATGCGGTGCGCCGTGACACCGACCTCCGGCTCGCCGTTGATGAGCGCCCAGATGAGCGGCGAGAAGCCCGCGTACGTGGGGAGCAGGGAGTCGTGGATGTTGAGCGTGCCGTGGGGTGGCAGATCGAAGATCTCCGGCGGCAGCCAGGTACGCCAGTTGTTGGCCACGATGAGGTCCGGTTCGGCCTCCTTGAGCGCGCGCAGCAGCTCGTCGTCGTCCGGGCGATTGCGCAACAGCACGGGCACACCGTGCTGTTCGGCGAGATCCGCGACCGAGTCGCTCCAGATCTTCTCGTACGCGTGGTCGCTCTTCGGATGGGTGACAGCCAGGACCACCTCGTGGCCGGAATCCAGCAGTGCCTGCAGCGTCCGGTGTCCCCAGGTCTGGTACCCGAACATAACGACCCGCATATGAGCCCTCCTCAGCCGTTGCTAGGTAAGGCTAACCTTATCTAATATGTCCCTGCTTGGGGGAGGCTGTGTTCCTGCTTGAGAAACTCTGTGACCCGCTCTATGAAAGGCGATGCGGTGACAACGCTGCACACCGGGCCGGATTCCATCTACGACGTACTGGGTATCGGATTCGGCCCATCGAATCTCGCACTCGCCATCGCACTGCACGAACAGTCCGTCGACGCCGGTCCGGAGGGCGGGCTGAAGGTCGGGTTCCTGGAGAGACAACCCCGGTTCGGATGGCACCGCGGGATGCTCATCGACGACGCCACCATGCAGGTGTCCTTCCTGAAGGACCTGGTGACGATGCGTGATCCCACCAGCGACTTCAGCTTCCTGTGCTACCTGCGCGACCGGGGCCGACTCGTCGACTTCCTCAACCTCAAGACCCTGTTCCCCCTGCGCATCGAGTTCCACGACTACTTCGAGTGGGCCGCCGCCCGCGTCGCGCACCTCGTCGAGTACTCGTCCGAGGTCGTCTCGGTGCGTCCCGTCACCCGGGACGGCGTGGTGCGCTGGTTCGACGTCACCAGCCGGGTGCCCGGCGACCCGGACAGTCTGACCGTCCGCCGCGCCCGCAGCGTCTGCGTCGCCACCGGCCTCGAACCGCGGCTTCCGCAGGGTGCCTCCCTCTCCGAACGGGTGTGGCACAACAGCCAGTTGCTGCCCCGGGTCGAGAAGGTCCGGGCGTCGGGACAGCCGATACGCCGGGCCGTCGTCCTCGGCGCCGGACAGAGCGCGGCGGAGGCCGTGGACTACCTCCACCGCAACTTCCCCGAGGCCGAGATCTGCTCGGTCTTCGCCAAGTACGGCTACACGCCCGCCGACGACAGCCCCTTCGCCAACAAGATCTTCGATCCCGAGGCCGTAGACCTGTACTACGACTCGCCCCGCGAGGTGAAGCAGTCGCTCTTCGACTACCACCGCAGCACCAACTACTCCGTGGTGGACATGGATCTGATCGAGGCCCTGTCCCGGACCATGTACCAGGAGAAGGTCCAGGGCCACGAGCGGCTGCGGATGATGAACGTCTCCCGGCTGCGCGAGGTGGACGCGGGCACCGACGACGTCAAGGTGACCGTGGAGTTCCTGCCCACGGGGGAGCGCGAGGTCCTCTCCGCCGACCTCCTCGTCTACGCCACCGGCTACCAGCCGCAGGGCGTCGGCGACAACCTGGGCGAGATCGGCAAGCTCTGCCTGCGCGACGAGGAGGACGCCCTCCGCGTCGGCCGTGACCACCGGGTGGCCACCGTGCCCGATGTCACCGCCGACATCTACCTCCAGGGCGGCACCGAGCACACCCACGGCCTCACCTCGACCCTGCTGTCCACCACCGCCGTACGGGCCGGGGAAATCTGCGCCTCCCTGGTGGCCCGCCGCGCGGCAGGCATGGCGACCGCGGAGGGCTGAGCGACCGACACCGGGCGGGCGCCGAACGGTGCCCGCCCGCGTACGGGGTGCGGCCGGCGTCCGCCCGCGTACGGGGTGCGGTCGGCGCCCGCCCCACTACCGGGTGTGGCCGGCGTCCGCGTCGACCGCACCCCGCCGTCGCACCCCCTTCGCCAGCGCCCCGCCCAGGAACCCGGTCACCAGCCCCCACAGGACGGCCAGGCCGAGCGCGGACCACAGATGGGGCCGCAGGTACAACTCCCCGCCCAGGTCACCGCCAAGGTCGCCGATGCCGAGGACCGACAGCCCGTAGTGCGCGGAGATCCGGCCCACCAGACAGACCGCCAGAACGGTGAGCACGAGCGCCGCGGCCATGTGCACGGCGTGCTGCCACAGCCGTACCCGGGCCGGTGAGCGCGCCGCCATCACGAACGCGGCGGCGACCAGCAGCACGGCGTTCACCACCAGGAGCCACCAGACCCGGCCGTCGTACTCGGCGAGCGAGCCCAGGTTCAGGGTCGACACATCGGGTCCGCGCACGACCTCGTCCAGGATCTTCGGCATCGGCAGCCCGAAGGGCCCCTCCACCTGGCTGTCCCAGGTGGCGCCCAGCCCGACGGTGAAAACCAGCCACACCACGTTCGGCAGCCCCAGCAGGATCACCGCGGCCGTCTCGGCGGCATGCCCACGGGTCGCCGCCACCACGACCGCGATCACCAGCCCGATCCCGACATACGCCAGCAGCAGCCCGACCATGGCGTACGCGGCCGGGCGTACCGACTCCTGGAACCGCAGCAGCCGCGCCGGCAGGGGCGCCCCCCGCGACACCAGCAGCGCCAGGACGAGGACCCCGGCGAGCCACAGCAGCCCGAAGAACACCGTCGGCACCACGGCCGCCTCGAAGCCGACGCCGGCGGAGGTCCCGAGGAAGTCGCCCACGTCACCGAGGGAGATGTCGAAGGTCTGCCGGGCCGCGAGCGCGAGACCGATCAGCGCCGCCAGCCACAGGACGGCGATCCGGGCCGCCCAGCCCGCGAGTTCGGCCGCCCCCGCCACCGCCCGGTGCCGCAGCGGCCGCAGGAACCCGGCGGCCATGACCAGCGCGCCCACCAGGGTCACCGACAGCGGGACGACCGTCAGACCGGCCTGGGTCTCGGCGAAGGCCCCGGCGTCGCCGGACAGTTCGATCGTGCCGCCGACCGCCGTCACCACGGTGGCCGCCACGACCCGGGGGAACGCGCCGTCCGGGAGGTCCGCCGCACCCGCCGCCCACAGCCCCAGGGACGCCGTCACGATCATCGCGATCAGCCCGGCCAGTACGACGGCCAGGGCCTGGAGCCAGCCGTGCCGGGCGACCGCCCGCTCGGGTGCGGTCGTCTCCTGGGGACTCAGCGTCCGGGGACTCACTCTTGCCACGCTAAGCACGCGGGAGGCACTCCGCGCGCCGGGAGGCCCGGGCCCGCTCGGCTTGCGGGTGGCACGGGACCAGGGCACACAATGGGCCTGTTGTGGAATAAAGCGGTGGTAAAGGCAGGTAAACGCCTGAACCTGTACACAACCTGCACATCGCCGCGGCATCTCTGTGGCGCGGCATCTCTGTGGCGCAGCATCTCTATGGCGGGAGAAGCCCCGTGAGCTCCGAGCAACCGTCCTCCGGCCGTCCGACCGGACCCCCCTCCGGCCCGCTCTCCGGGCCGACGCAACCCAGCCCCGCCCCGCCGAGCCCGACCCGGCCGAGCGGCACGGACGGCGGGGGCGGCGGGGGCGGACCAGAGGGCCCCGGCGGGCCCGGCGGCTCAGGCGGCGGCTCAGGCGGCTCCGGCGGATCCGGTGACTCCGGGCAGGGGCCCGGAACCCCCGGTCACCCCTGGTGGCGGTCCGCGCCCCGGATCGCCCTCATGGTCACCGCGGCCGTCGTCGCCGCGGTCCTGATCATCGTCCTCACCCGCTCCGACGACTCGGGCGACTCGGCCGGCGGCGAGGTGTTCCTCCAGGCCGCGGGCAAGTCCGGCCCCGACCCGTTCACCGAGTCGACGGCCACGGACAGCTCCACCCCGCCCGAGACCCCCGAGACGACACCGGGCAGCTCGGAACCCGGCAATGTGACCCGCGCCGTGGACGGCGCCTCCCCCGGCCTCTACGGCGGAACCCGGAACGTCGCCAGCTGCGACGTCGAGAAGCAGGTCGAGGCGCTCGGGGCCGACCCCGCCAAGAACGACGCGTTCGCCTCCGTCGCCGGCGTCGAGTCCGCGCGGGTCCCCGCCTATCTGCGCGCGCTCACCCCGGTGCAGCTGCGCATGGACACCCGCGTCACCAACCACGGCTACCGCGACGGGGCCGCCACCAGCTACCAGGCCGTCCTCCAGGCCGGCACCGCCGTCCTCGTCGACGACCGGGGGGTGCCCCGGGTGCGCTGCGCCTGCGGCAACCCGCTGAAGCCGCCGATCGCGCTGCAGACCACCCCCGAGCCCAGGGGTGACTCCTGGCCGTCGTACCGGCCGCAGAACGTGGTGGTCATCGAGCGCTCGACGACGATCGTCAAGGTCTTCGTCCTCTACGACGCCGAGCACGACGACTGGTTCACCCGGCCGCGCGGCGACACCGGCGGCAAGGACAAGAAGACCGACCCGCCCGTCGACCGGCCCTCCCCGTCGGTGTCGACCTCGTTCACCGAGGAACCGCCCACCAAGAAGCCCGAGCCGTGCCGCCCGACCCCGCGCGGCGCCACCGGGGACGGGAAGACCGAGAGCCCCTGCCCGTCCTCGTCCTCGGTGCCCCCGACCACCCCTTCGGAACCGGAACCCGAGCCGGAGACCTCCGAGCCCACGACGGAACCCGAGAGCCCCGAGACGGCCGACTCGCTGCCGGACGACACCCCGACGACCGAGACGGAGTCCCTCGGCGCCCCGGAGTCGCTCACCCCGGAGTCCTGACCGGCCGACCGGCTCACCGAGCGGCCCCGGGGCCCGCCGGATCTTCCGGTCGACAGGCCCCGCGACCGGCGGCCGGGTCGTCCACGCCGACCACGACCCGGCTGCCGCCCGGCTCACTCGTCGATCGCCGACCCGAACCGCGCGCCCACATGCGGCGCCCCGAGCGAGGCGGCGTTGTACGTCCACGACCCCGACGCCGTGATACCGCCCGCGCCCGCCGACAGCACCCAGACATGGCCGTCGCCGGCGTTCTCGCCCGGCGCGGCGGCCAACAGCCCGAAGCGGCCGTCGCTGTTCGGGTCGGTCAGCCGGACCTGGGCGCCCCACTTGTCGCCCTTCTCGGCGGCGCCCGGCACGTCCGCGGAGTTCTGGTCCCAGGACCTCGCGCCGGTCGCGGTCAACCCGGAGGCCGCGCCGCGCAGCACCCACACCGCGCCCGCGTCCGCGACCGTGCCGATGTCCTCGCCCGTGGCGCCGATCGCCACGTCCGCGTACCCGTCCCCGTCGGTGTCCGCGACCGACAGGTCCGAGCCCCAGCCGTCACCGGCCTCGGCGACACCGGGCACCCCGGGGGAGTCCTGCACCCACCACCGCGGCTCCGCCGCCGGCCCGTCCGGACCGCCGAGACGCACCCCGACCAGACCGCCGGTCATCGTCTCGCCGGGGTTGTCGTCCGGGGAGGCGGGCTCGCCGGTCACCAGATCGTCGTAGCCGTCGTTGTTGAGGTCCCCGGACGCCGCGACCGGACCGCCGCGCAGATCACGCTCGTACTTCAGCCCGTCCTCGTTCCCCGACAGATACGTGGACCAGCCGTGACCGGGCTCGTCACCGACGCTGAGGCCCGACACGATCAGATCGGCGAAGCCGTTCTTGTCGTAGTCGCCGGTGGTCAGGGACTTGGCGGCGATCTGCCGGGCCTCGGCGGAGTTCGCGTCGAGCCGCCGGGTGGCCTCCGGGCGCGCCGAGGTGCTCGCCGCGCCGCCGAACGAGAACAGCTCCACGTCGTACCCGTCGAGGACGGCGAGTTGGTCGCCCTCGGTCTCGGCGGTGAAGCGCGCGGCGGCGAGGCCGAGGCCGAACCGCTCGTCGGCGGCGGGTTCCTGGGTCTCCAGCCAGTCGCTCGCGGCGCCTTTGAGCCCCGCCTTCGAGCCCCAGAGGATGGCGACGCCGCCCGCGTCCTTCTTGGTGTCGAGGTCCTCGCCGGGGATGCCGACGATCGCGTCGTCGAACCCGTCGCCGTTCAGGTCCCCGGTGGCCACCGACCCGCCGAAGCCGTCGCCCACCTCGGCCGCGCCCGCGATCCCCGAGGTCGACTGGCTGAAGAGGGCCTTGTCGCTCGTGTCGATGCCTCTGGCCGAGCCGTACTGCACGGTGACCAGCCCGGCCCCGCTCGCGCCGCTGACCGTGGCCCCCGGCGCCCCGATCAGCACGTCCTCGTATCCGTCGCCGTTGAAGTCGCTGTTGCGGTCACTGGCCTGCGTACTGCCGGGCACCCCCGCGTACGCGGTCGGGGCGGCGACGATCGCCGCGCCGGAGACGAGAAGAAAGGCGGCCGCCGCGAGGGCGGCCGAACGGTTCTTGCGCATGTACGGCTCCGATGTGTAAGAACGGCCGGGCAGCGCGGGGGTGTCCGGAAAGGGCCCGTTCCTTGTCCGGCGTCCTGTTTGACGGCGGACGGGACGCGAGGGTTGCACGGGAACGCACCCCACTTGAGGAGGCCTTTCTTCCGGATGAGGCCCCTCATACCGCCCCTACTCCTGCCCGGCGAGCGCCGCCCTTGCCGCGACCGCGTCGTCCGGATCCCAGCCCTCTCCCGGCACGGCGGCCAGCAGCAACCGCGTGTACGGGTCGGCCGGTTCACCGAGCACCCGCCGCGTCGGCCCCTGTTCGACGACCTGTCCGCGCCGCATGACCAGGACGTCGTCGGTGATGTGCTGGACCACGGCGAGGTCATGGCTGACGAAGACGAGGGCGACACCGGTGTCCCGGCGGATCTCGTCGAGGAGGTGGAGGATCTGCGCCTGGATCGACACGTCGAGCGCGGCGACCGCCTCGTCCAGTACCAGCACCCGGGGCCGGACGGCGAGCGCGCGGGCGATGGCCAGCCGCTGCCGCTGCCCGCCGGACAGCTGCCGGGGCCGTGCCTCGGACTCCCGCGCGCCCAGCCCGACCTGGTCGAGCAGTTCGGCGGCGAGCCCCTCGTCCCGGCCGTGCAGCCGCAGCGCGGTGCGCAGACACTGTCCGGCCGTCAGCCGTGGGTCGAGCGAGATGTACGGGTCCTGGAAGACCATCTGGATCTCGCGGGCCCGGGCCAGCCGGGCGTCCCGGCGCCTCGGGGTACGGGCTTCCCGGGGGCGGCCGTCGACCGCGACCGTGCCCGAGTCCGGGCGCACCAGCCCCACGAGCATCCGGGCCACGGTCGTCTTGCCCGACCCGGACTCCCCGACGATGCCGAGGGAGCCGCCCCGGGCCACCGTGAACGACACCGCCTCGGCGGCGGTCAGCCGGCCGCGCCCCGGCAGGGGGTAGGTCTTGCGGAGCCGGTCGACGACGAGCAGGGCGTCGCCGCCCGCCGGGTGCGTGGCCCGGGAGTGGTCGGTCATGACGTGGTGGTCCTTTCCACCGAGGCCGCCGCGACGGGCAGGGAGGAGGAAGCGGCCCCCGGCACCCGTCGGCACGCGGCCGTCCCGCCGTCCGGCAGGGGCATCGCCTGCGGCTGCCAGGTCTCGCAGTCGGGCTCGGCGTCGGGGCAGCGGGGTGCGAACGGGCAGCCCGGGAAGGTGTCGCCGAGGGACGGCGGCCGGCCCGGGATCGGCAGCAGGGCGCGGGGTGTCTCGCCCAGTGTGGGTGAGCAGGAGAGCAGGCCGCGGGTGTAGGGGTGCGTGGGGTCGGAGAACAGGGCCCCGGCGGTGCGCTCCTCGGCCACCCGGCCCGCGTACATGACGTAGACGCGGTCGCAGTACGCGGCGGCCAGATGCAGATCGTGGGTGATGAAGAGCAGCCCGGCCCCCGTCTCGGCCCGCAGCACGCGCAGTTGGGCGAGGATCTCGGCCTGGGTGGTGACGTCGAGCGCGCTGGTGGCCTCGTCGGCGAGCAGCAGCCGGGGCCGCGCGGCGAGCGCCCCGGCGATGACGACCCGCTGGAGCATGCCGCCGGAGAGTTCGTGCGGACGCTGCCGCAGCCGGCGTTCCGGGTCGGACAGGCCCACGGCGGCGAGGAGTTCGACGGCCGCCTTGCGGTCCGCGCCCCGCTCCCGGAGGAAGTCGCCGATCCGGCGTACGGGGTTGAGGGCGGCCCGTGGATCCTGGTGGATCATCGCGACGGTGCGGGCGCGGTGGCGGCGCAGTTCCTCGCCGGTGAGGGACAGGACGTCGGTGTCGTCCACCCGTACCGTGCCGGAGACCCCGGCCCCGCCGGGCAGCAGTCCGAGCGCGGCCTTCGCGGTCGTCGACTTGCCGGAGCCGGACTCGCCGACCAGGCCGACGACCTCGCCGGGGGCGACCCGCAGGGAGACGTCGTCGAGGACCGGGCGGGCGGCACCCGGGATCCCGACGGTCAGACGATCGATGGTGAGCAGCATCAGGCCTGCCTTCCGAGCCGGTCGGCCGCCCAGACGCCGACCACGTTGAAGGAGACGACGACGGCGGCGATGGCCGTGCCGGGGACGAGAGCGGGCAGCAACGCGCCCTGGACGACGGCCGCCTGCCCCTCCTGCACCATCAACCCCCAGTCGGAGCTGGGTGGTTGGGCGCCGAAGCCCAGATAGGAGAGGGTCGCGAGCGACATCAGGGCCTCGCCGAAGAGCACCACCAGATAGCCGGTCACCGCCCGGCCGAGGTTGGGCACCAGATGGAAGGCGCAGATCCGGGCGCCGCCCATGCCCTGCACCCGGTAGGCGTCCACGTACGGCTTGCGGGCCTCGGACAGGGCCAGGGACCGCGTGTACTTGGCGACGGTCGGGGTGTAGGCGAGGCCGAGGGCCAGCACGGAGGTGGTCATGCCGGTGCCGAAGACCGCGATGATCAGGACGGTGAACAGCAGCCCGGGGAAGGCGTACATGACGTCCGTGACCCGGGAGACGAAGGAGTCGACCCAGCCGCCGCGCCACGCGGCGAGCACCCCGAGGGTGACGCCGAGCAGCGCGGCCACCGCGAGCAGCAGCAGCGGGGCGATCAGGCTGGTGCGGGCGCCGTGCAGGACCCGGGAGAGCAGATCCTGCCCGGAGGCGTCGGTGCCCAGGAGGTGGTCGCCGCTGGTGCCGGCGAGGGAGGCGGACAGGTCGATCGCGTCGGGTGCGTACGGCGCGAGCAGCGGGGCCAGCGCGGCGGCGAGGACGACCAGGGCCAGGAACCCGGCGGCGATCGTGACGCCCACGGGCCGGCGGGACCGGATCCCGACGGGGGTGAGGGTGAGGGTGGTCATGCGGTGCGGGCCTCCTCGCGGACGCGCGGGTCGAGCAGCGGATGGACCAGGTCCACGACGGTGGTGACGGCGATGTAGCCGGTGACCATCAGCAGCAGGACGGCCTGGGCGACGGGGAAGTCATGGGTGTTGATGGCGCCGACGAGCAGTGAACCGATGCCGCTCATCCCGAACGCGGTCTCCACGACGACCGTCCCGGCGAGCATCCCCGCCATGACCAGACCGCACATGGTGATGATCGGGCCGAGCGCGTTGCGCAGCACATGGCGGCGGACGATGTCGCGTTCCGGGATGCCGGAGGCGCGGGCCGCCTCGACGTGGTCGGAGGCGGCGGCCTCCGCCATGGCCTGCCGGGTGACCCGGCTGATCAGGGCGAGCGCGCCGAGCGCCAACGACAGTGCGGGCAGCGTCAGATGGTGCACGGTACCGGCGAGGCCGCTGCCGCTGCCCGTCACCGGGAACCAGCCGAGTCGTACCCCGAAGACCGACACGAGCGCGATCGCGGCGACGAAGGACGGCACGGACGCGGCGAGCGTCGTGCCGCCCACCACCGCCGAGTCCACCCACGTGGACCGCTTCACGGCCGCCAGAATGCCCGCGCCCACGCCGAGCACGACGAACAGCAGCGTGGCGTAGGCGACCAGGCCGAGGGTGGTGGGCAGCCGGGCCGCGACCAGGTCGGACACCTGGTCGCTGTACTTGAAGGAGCGGCCGAGGTCGAGATGGAGGCAGTCCCACAGCCAGCGGCCGTACTGCACGACCAGCGGCTCGTCCAGGTGGTACTGGGCCCGGACGGCCGCGAGCCGCTCGGGGGTGAGCTTGTCGCGGCCGCCGGCCAGGAACACGGCGGGGTCTCCGGGCGCCGCGTACACGGCGGCGAAGATGACGAACGAGGCGGCGAAGAGCGTGGCCAGGAATCCGGCCAGCCGCCGCGCGACACGGGCGGGCACGCGCGGTCAGCCCTTCTCGGCGCCGAGCCCGGCCGCCCACGGGTAGTAGAGGTAGGCCTGCGAGGCGGGTGCCCCGGTCAGTTCGTCGCTCAGCACCAGCACCGAGGGCATCTGGGCGACGGGGATCCACACGGCGGCGTCCGCGAAGAGCTTCTGCACCTCGACGGCGAGGGCCGCCCGCTCGGTGTCGTCGAGGGTGCCGAGCGCCCGGTTCACCTTCTCGTCGTATGAGGCGTCCTTGTAGCCGACCCAGTTGTTGGACGAGTCGGACAACCCGTTGTCGTAGAAGCCCATCGGGTCGGACTTGGAGATGTACCAGTCCGCGACCAGCACATCGATCTCGGCGCGGGCCTGCGGATCGCTGTAGAACTCCTCGAACTGCGCGGTCGGTACGGTCTTGATGGTGCCCTTGAGCCCGATCCGCTGCAGCGCGGCCCGTACGGCGTTGGCGACGACGGTACGGCCCTGGGTGGCGTCCGTGCCGATGACGATCGGCTCGGAGGGCGTCCCCGCCTCCTTGACCAAGGCCTTGGCCTCGGCGATGTCGTCGGCGTCCGGGGAGGCGGGCGCGGTGGCCGCCAGCTCCTTCTGCGCGGCGGCGAACTCGTCCTTGGCGTACCCCCAGGAGCCGGAGCCCACCGGGCTGGCCCACGGCTCGACGAAGCCGCCGTAACCGGACTTGGCGATGCCCGCCCGGTCGAGCGCCAGCGACAGCGCCTTGCGGATCCTCGGGTCCTTCAGACCGCCGCGCTCGGTGGGGATGAGGTCGAGGGTCGCGGTGGACGGCCCGTAGTACTGGGCGAGCCCCTTGACCCCGCGCAGGGCGGAGGCCGTGTTGGGCGACTCGGCGAACGTACCGTCGGCGGCACCGGTCTTGAGCGCGTTGACCAGGGCGCTGTCGGCGGCCCAGCGGAAGACGACCTCCCGCGTGAGCGGCTTCTCGCCCCAGTAGCCGTCGTACGCCCGGATGGTGATCGAGTCCCCGGACTTCCAGCCGCTCAGCTCGTACGGGCCCGAGCAGGCGTCGGTCTGCCCCGGTGTGCCGAAGTCCTCGCCGGCCTTCACCACCTGCTCCTTGTTCCAGACGATCCCGGCGTCACCCGCGAGCGCCTTGGTGAACAGGGCGTCCGGCTTCTTGAAGCGGATGGTGATCTCGCGGTCCCCGGTCTTCTCCATCGAGGAGACGTTGGGGAACTCGTCGCTCTGCTCCATGTCCGGGTCGGCGTGCCGCTTCAGACTCCACAGCACGTCGTCGGCGGTCAGCTTCGAGCCGTCGTGGAAGGTGACACCGTCCCGGACGGTCAGGACGAGCGTCCTGTCGTCGGGGGTGGTGGCCTTCTCGGCGAGGAAGGGCTTGATCGTCATGTCCGGCTGCAACTGGTAGAGCCGCTCGCAGACGTTGGTGAGGACGACGCGCCCGGCGCTGCTGCCCTGGGTGTCGAGGTCCAGGGAGTCCGGCTCGTCCTCCAGCAGCCAGTCCACCTTCGCCACGGCGCCCTGGGCGGCGGGCGTGGTGGCGGTGAGCTTCAGCTTCGCGGCGTCGGCCGCCGAGCCACCGGTCGCGGCCGTGTCGGCGCCGCTGCAGCCGACGGCCGTGAGCAGGCCCGCCGCGGCCAGCCCGGCGGTCACCGCTCTCCGGGTGCCGGTCGTCTTCGTGGTCTTCGTCCTCGTCATCGCCATCGGATGAACTCCTGTGCTCTCAGCTGGGGCGGTCGGTGGAGGGGGAGGGGGTGCCGTGCGGGCCGTCGTAGAGGTTCCAGGGCAGGTGCTGGTAGTCGCGGTCGCACGGGGTGCCCGCGGTCACGTGGTAGTCCCCGCTGGTCAGGTCCACACAGGAGGAGACGAGCGTGGTCCAGTGCTCCACGGCGGGGCGGCGGGTGTCGGGGTGGGTGCACAGCGACTCGGGCAGTCCGAGGTGGTCGGACATGGCCTGCTTGATGAGCTTGCGGGACTCGTCGGGCCCGGTGGAGCCGCGCAGCGCCCGCAGCCCCTGCTCGGCGCGGGGTACGCGCACCAGCGAGTCGGCGGACAGCGGGCGGTAGCCGGCCGCGATGGCCGCAGGGACACCCGCCTGGTAGTGGTTGCCGTGCACCAGCAGACCGTCCTCGGGGTGCAGCCAGCCGTGCCCGGCGGGCGTGGTCTCCAGGTCGACGGCGAAGCCCTCGCGGACGGTCAGCAGGGCGTTGGAGGCGATGTGCGCCCGGGTTCTGCACAGGACGTCGAGGGCGTCCGTGATGGACGCCTGGTTCAGGACAGCGCGGCGGACGACGGTCTGCGGCAGGCCCACCGTGTCGTCGAACCGGCCGCCCAGACCGTTGGCGTTGAGCGCGATGCCCGCCGAGTTGGCGCCCTGGCGGCCGACCTGACCGGCCTCGACCTGCATGATCAGGGTCGGTGCGGGCGGCTGCACGATCCGCAGCATGACGACCGTGTCGGCGGCGCCCGCCCGCCAGTCCCAGTTCTGCCCGGCCCACACATGGCCGTCGCCGCTGGCGGGCCCGTACAGGGCGAACGAGGTGCA
Source organism: Streptomyces sp. NPDC107538 (assembly GCF_055657445.1). Classification (NCBI taxonomy): domain Bacteria; kingdom Bacillati; phylum Actinomycetota; class Actinomycetes; order Kitasatosporales; family Streptomycetaceae; genus Streptomyces; species Streptomyces sp. NPDC107538. Next base: position 970,702 of record NZ_JBVKAY010000001.1, read on the forward strand.
GCCCTCGACCCGCTCCTCGGCGACGGTCTCCGGCTCCGGCTCGGGCGTGGCCATCCGGGCGAACGACTGGTCGTAGAGGACCTCGCCGCGGGCGTTGAGCGCGAGCACGTCCAGCAGGGTCACACCGGCGCCGTCGGCGATGCCGCGCATCTCCTCCAGCAGCTGCGGGGCGTACGAGGCGACCGGCTCCCGCCAGCGGGCGGCGCGGGCGGTGACCTGCTCCCAGGTCAGTCCGGCGGCGTGGCCGAACGCCTCCTCGTAGTAGGCGAGCGCCGTGTGCAGTCGGGGCCGTACGGCCTCGCCGTACTGCCGTCCGCGCTCCAGCGGGGAGCCGGAGATCTCGATCAGGGGGAGGGAGCGGGATGCCATTCTTCTCCTCGCGACGGAGAGCTGCCCGTGGATGACGCGGTGCTGTAACGTCGGTTACGAGAAGCTTTCCTCTTGGAATGCGTTGTCCAGGAGAGTAACGCCCGTCACAAGGAAGTCAATGTCTGTAATGAAAGTTTCAGATCACGAGGATCGTGACGACCGCGGAGATCTCGGGGATCCCGGCGATCCCGGCGCGGGCCTGGCGCGGCTCCGGGCTGCGGTCCGCGACCACTGGGAGAGCCTCTCCGCGTCCGAGCGGGCGGTCGCCCAGTACCTGGCCAGCGCCCCCGTCGAGCAGCTGCTCTTCGCCGGCGCCCAGGAACTCGGCGCGGCCAGCGGCACCAGCAACGCCACCGTGGTCCGCGCCCTCCAGCGCCTCGGCTACGCCGGGCTGCCCGCCCTCAAGCGCGAGCTGGCCTCCGGCTTCACCGCGGCCGTGGCCCCCGAGGTGCGGCTCAGGCAGCGCATCGCGCATGTCGGCCCCGACCTGGACGGCATCTGGACCGATGTGCTCGACGAGGCCCAGGAGCGCATCGACCAGACCCGCCGGCTGACCGAACCGGACGCCCTGCGCGCCGCCGTGACCGCACTCGCCGACGCCGTCGAGATCCACTGCTTCGGGATCGCCGCCTGCGAACCGGCCGCCCGCCACCTCTCCCTGGCGCTCGGCCGGATCGACCGCCGCTCACGCTTCGTCAACGCCACCGGGTTCGCCCTCGCCGACCATCTCCTCGCCCTGCGCCAGGGCGACGCCGTGGTGATCTTTCAACCGGGCCGCGCCCTGCACGAGTTGACCGTCCTCGTCGAGCGCGCGCGGGCGGTCGGCGCCCGGGTCGTCCTCGTCACCGACGAACTCGGCGAGGAGTTCGGCGACCGCGTCGACGCCGTCCTGACCGCCCCGCACACCCCCACGGGCATCACCTCGGAGGCCCTCACCCCGCTCGTCGTCGCCGACGTCCTGCTCCTCGCCCTGACCACCCTGGACGAGACCCGGGCCGTGGACACCTCCCACCAACTGACGGTGCTGCGTGAGCAGTTGATGCCCTCCAAGGGCAGCCGGAAGGGGTGACGAACGGAATGCGGTGGCGGACCGGGGCGGCGAGAGCCCATGATCCTCGGCATGAGTGACAGCTTGGAGACACGGCCCGACGAACCGCCCCTGCCGGAGCGGAAACCCGGCTGGGGCGACCGCTTCGTCGGCCCCGAGGGGGATCCACGCGGCGAAGGGGGCTTCGAGGGCGAGCGGGCCACCCTCGTCGGCTATCTGCGCAACCAGCGCCTCACCCTGGAGCTGAAGTGCGCGGGCCTCGACGCCGAGGCCCTGGCCCGCCGCTCGGTACCGCCCTCGAACATGTCGCTGCTCGGCCTCGTACGCCACCTGGCCGGCGTGGAACAGTACTGGTTCCGCGAGGCGTTGGCGGGCGAGCCGGCCCCGCGCCACTACCGGGCCGGCGACGACCCCGACGGCGACTTCAACGACGCCGTGGCCGACCCGGAGGCCGTAGCCGACGCCTGGCGCACCTGGCGCTCCGAGGTCGCCTTCGCGGAACGCCTAGTGGCCGGGGCCCCGGACCTCGCCGTCACCGGACGCCACGACGGCGAGCCCATCGCCCTGCGCGAAGTCCTGGTCCACCTGATCGAGGAGTACGCCCGCCACAACGGCCACGCCGACCTCCTGCGCGAACGCATCGACGGCCGCATAGGCCAGTGACGCCCGGAGCGGGTGACGGGTTGTGAGTTCTGGCTCCCGACGATTTCCCTCAGGGCGGAACGCCGCCCTCTTCCCCTCCCGCCCCGAGTTCCTAGGCTGAGGGGGTGAGCCGACAAGCGTCGAACGAAGCCCGAGTCATCCCCCTGCGCCCGGCGGCGGCCCGGCCCCGCCCGGCGACGGCCCCTCCGGCCGGCCCGCCCGCCAAGGAACCCCTCTGGCGCGACCTCGTCGGTGACGTCCTGCGCCGCGAACGCCTCGCCCAGGAACGCACGTTGAAGGACGTCGCCGACGAGGCCCGCATCTCGATGCCGTACCTGTCCGAGGTGGAACGGGGCCGCAAGGAGGCCTCCTCCGAGGTCCTCGCGGCAGCCGCCCAGGCGCTGGGCCTGAGCCTGGGCGACCTGCTCTCCCTGGCCCGGACCGAACTGACCCGCGGCACACCCAGGGCACCCAGGGCGTCCAGGGCCCCCTACAACGGCCTGTGCCTCGTGGCCTGACAGGGGATCGCCGTGCCGCGCCCCGTCAGGGGCGTCGGCTCAACACCTCGTCCGCCAGCCCGTACACCACCGCCTCCTCGGCCGTGAACACCTTGTCCCGGTCCATGTCGGCCCGCAGCTCCCGCGCCTCACGTCCGGTGTGCCGCGCCAGCACCCCCTCCACCTGGGCCCGGATCCGCACCATCTCCTTGGCCTGGAGCGCGAGATCGGACACCGTGCCCTGACGGCCCCCGCTCGCCGGCTGCCCCAGCAGCACCCGCGCGTGCTCCAGCACGAACCGCCGCCCCGGGTCCCCGCCCGCCAGCAGTACCGCCGCCGTCGAGGCCGCCTGCCCCACACAGAGCGTCGAGATCGGCGCCCGTACGAAGGTCATCGTGTCGTAGATCGCCATCAGCGAAGTGAACGATCCCCCGGGCGAGTTGATGTACACCGAGATCTCGCGGTCCGGCACCGCCGCCTCCAGATGGAGGAGCTGCGCGATGACGACGTTGGCCACCCCGTCGTCGATCTCCGTGCCGAGGAAGATGATCCGCTCGGACAGCAGCCGGCTGAACACGTCGTACGACCGCTCGCCCTGCGCGGTCCGCTCGACCACGTTCGGAATGGTGTAGGTCCCCATCACTGCAGTCCCATCCGTCGGCGCGAGGAGGCCGGCCGTACGTCGTCGAGCGACTCGACGACCCGGTCGACCATCCCGTACTCCTTGGCCTGCGCGGCCGTGAACCAGCGGTCGCGGTCGCCGTCCCGGGAGATCGTCTCCTCGGTCTGGCCGGTGTGCTCCGCGGTGATCCGCTCGATGGCCCGCTTGGTGAAGTCCAGGTTCTCCGCCTGGATCTCGATGTCGGCGGTGGTGCCGCCGATCCCCGCCGACGGCTGGTGCATCATGATCCGCGCGTTGGGCAGCGCGAACCGCTTGCCGTGGGTGCCCACGCTCAGCAGGAACTGGCCCATGCTCGCCGCGAAGCCCATCGCCAGGGTGGCGACGTCGTTCGGGATCAGCCGCATCGTGTCGTAGATGGCGAGCCCGGCCGTGACCGATCCCCCCGGGCTGTTGATGTAGAGGCTGATGTCGGTGCGCGGGTCCTCCGCCGACAGCAGCAACAACTGGGCGCAGACCCGGTTCGCGGAGACCTCGTCGACCTGGTTGCCGAGGAAGACGATCCGCTGGGCGAGCAGCTGCGCGGCGAGATGGTCGTCGAAGCGGGACGGCGGTGTGTCGCCCTCCTGCGCGTGCGGGGCGAGCGCGGGGGCCCGGCCGGTGAACGGGGGAGTCACGGTTCCTCCTCAGGGACGGTGGACGGAAGCGACCGTGCGGGCCGCTGCTTCCACCCTCCCCGTGAACCGGCCCCCACCAGGCCTTTCTCTGCCCACGGCAGATTCGCCGACAGCAGAGCCCCCGGTACCCGTCCCGCCCCGCACCCGTCCGCCGCACCGGATGTCCGCGTCACCGATGAGTTTCCGGACCAGGATCGGTCGATACGGATGACACACACCCAGGGGCGACGACAGCCCCCGCCGGAGGAGGCACCCATGTCCAGCGACGGATTCACCACCTGCCTGTGGTTCGACGGCCAGGCCGAGGAGGCGGCCGCCTTCTACGTCTCGGTCTTCAAGGACTCCCGGCTCGGCCGTGTCACCCACGTCGGCGAGGGCGCGCCCCAGCCGGCCGGTTCCGTGCTCACCGTGGACTTCGTGGCCAACGGCCAGCGGTTCGTGGCGCTGAACGGCGGCCCGATGTTCAAGTTCACCGAGGCCATCTCCTTCCAGATCCTCTGCGCCGACCAGGACGAGATCGACTACTACTGGAACAGCCTCACCGAGGGCGGCGAGCCCGGCCCCTGCGGCTGGCTCAAGGACCGGTTCGGAGTGTCCTGGCAGGTGTTCCCCGCCGAACTCATCGACATGATCAGCGACCCCGACCCGCAGGCGGCGGCCCGCGCGACCGCGGCGTTCATGGCGATGGGCAAGTTCGACCTGGCCGCCCTGCGGAAGGCGTACGCGGGGGAGTAGCCGCCCGCGCAACTCCTCGTCACCCTGGTGGGCGGTCCCCGCGACAGGGCCCCCACCAGGGCGCGCACGAGGATTTCGGCCATTCTTTACCCGATCCGGGTAGCGGATGCAAAGGTCTCCGGTGAGGCTTTCCTGTGCACCAGCTGTTACCCGGAGGAACCTTGAACGTCACCCTGACCACCTGGCTGCTCACCGTCGTCGCCCTGTGCGTGCTGGTGGGGGTCGACTTCTTCATCGGCCGCAAACCCCACGATGTGTCGATCAAGGAGGCGGGGATCTGGTCGGCCGTCTGGGTCGCCCTGGCGATCGCGTTCGGCCTGGTCCTCCTGGCCGTCGGCGGGGGCAAGCCCGCGGGCGAGTTCTTCGCGGGCTTCATCACCGAGAAGTCCCTGAGCGTCGACAACCTCTTCGTCTTCGTCCTGATCATGGCGAAGTTCTCGGTGCCCTCGCAGTACCAGCAGCGCGTGCTCATGGTCGGCGTGCTGATGGCGCTGGTCCTCCGGGCGATCTTCATCGCCGCCGGCGCGGCGATCATCTCCACCTTCTCCTGGGTCTTCTACATCTTCGGCGCGTTCCTGATCTACACCGCCTGGAAGCTGGTGGAGGACGCCCGCAAGGGGAGCCACGAGGAGGAGTACGAGGAGAACAAGCTCCTCAAGGCCGTGGAGAAACGATTCGGAGTGGCCGACCGGTACCACGGCACCAAGCTGTGGATCGAGGAGAACGGCAAGCGCGTCATGACGCCGATGCTGGTCGTGATGCTCGCGATCGGCTCCACCGACGTCCTCTTCGCCCTCGACTCCATCCCGGCGATCTACGGCCTCACCCAGGACCCGTACATCGTCTTCACCGCCAACGCCTTCGCCCTGATGGGCCTGCGCCAGCTGTACTTCCTCATCGGCGGCCTGCTGAAGAAGCTCGTCCACCTCTCCTACGGCCTGTCGATCATCCTCGGCTTCATCGGCGTCAAGCTGGTGCTGCACGCCCTGCACGAGTCCGGTGTCCACGTCCCGGAGATCTCCATCCCCTTCTCCCTGGGCTTCATCGTCCTGGTCCTCGCCGTCACGACCGTGACGAGCCTGTGGGCGTCGAAGAAGCAGCAGGAGGCGGAAGCGGCGGCGGCCGGGGCGGCGGCGGACGCGGGCGACGACGAGCCCACGTCGGAGCGGGTCTGAGCAGGGTCTGGGCGGGGTCTACGGACGGCTCGCGTCGGCGATGGCCCGGGTGATCTCCCGGGCCATCCGCGTGATCCCGGGGGACAGGACCGGGCAGGGCCGTGGCTTGGAGGTCGTCGGGGCGAGACAGAAGTGCAGGAAGTCCTCGTCGTGGTGGAGGGCGGTGCGGGACCGGCCGGGCTGGGTGCAGTAGCCGTCGTGCTCGCGCTCGTAAGCCGTGCACGGCAGGTACTGGGCCCACGTGTAGCGGTCGGTGGCCGGGCTCACCGCCTTGCCGGCGTCGGCGACCAGATCACCGGAGGCCTCGGCCTGCTTCTCGTACAGCGCGTTCACCCGGCGGATCCGGTCCGGTGTCATCGGGTCCGGGCCCTGCAGCACCCACACGATCGTTGGCCGGTGTGTGCCACCGGCGTTCGCGATCTGCTCGGTGAGCCGCTCGGCGGCGGCCGTGTACCGCCGGAAGTACTCGGCGCGCGCCTTGTCGTAGGTGACGCCGTCCATGCAGGGCGTGTAGTCCCAGGCGTTCCCCCAGAACTGCAGGACCACATAGTCCGGGCGCAGCCGCCGTACCAGCGCGGCGGCCTTGTCCCGCGGCGGGACCAGCGACCGGTCGGCGGTGCCCTCCAGGTAGTCGCACAGGGTGGTGCCCGAGTACGGGGCGCTCGTGTAGCGCGCGTCCAGGCCGTCCTTCAGTAATGTGCCCAGGACCTTCTGGTTCTCCGTGGCCAGCGAGTCCCCGAGGTAGAGCACCTCGGGTGCGGGCTTCGCCGGGTCGGTCTCTTCGGCGGGGGCGCCCGTGGCGGCCCGCTGACGTGTGGTCGACGACGGGTCCGGTGCCGCGGCCGACGGCGGGGCCTCGTCCGGCCCGGACGCCGGATCCCCGCACGCGCCGAGCAGCAGCGCGGCGAGCACCGCCCCGGCCACTCCCACGATCCACGGCTTGCGCATACGGCGACTCCCGCCCCGGCGTCGAAACGGTTCCCCAGGCAAGCACAGCCCGGGGCGGGGCGGAAGACCTGTGTCGGCCATGAGGCGCCCGGCACGGAACGCACCGGACGCCTCCGCCCGCTCAGGTCACGGCGTCATGCCGCCGGAGCACGCGGCCCCCGGCTCCGGCGTCTGCTCGCCCTGCACATACTTGTCGAGGAACTTTTGCACCCGCGGGTCGGACGCCTTGTCCACCTTCAACTGGTGCTCCCAGGCGCTCAGCACGATGGGCGAGGACTGGTCCTCGTAGGGGCTCATGAAGGTGTACGTCGTCTTCTTCACGAGGTCGGTCAGCGACGTGACGTCGGCCTTCGCCGCCTTGTCGTTGTACGTGATCCAGACCGCGCCGTGCTCCAGCGCGTGCACCGCGTTCTCGTTCGGCACGACCTTGGTGTACACCTGCTTGTCGCAGTTGACCCACACCTGGTTGTGGTCGCCGCCGACGGGCGGGCTCATCTTGTAAGTGACGGGCTCGGTGACATGGTTCTGGGTGAGCTTCGACCAGCTCTTCACCCCGTCGACCGGTGCCGCCTTCGCCTCCTCCTTCTCCTGCGCGGCGTCGATCAGGTACCAGCCACCGCCCACCAGCCCGGCCAGGATCACACCGGTGACCCCGAGCGTGAGCAGCCGCATACGCCGCTCCCGGGACTGCTCGGCCTTGCGTATCTCCTCGACGCGGGCCCGCCGCGCCGCCTCCCGGGCCTTGGGGCTGGTGTTCTTGCCCTTGGGCCCGTTGTTCTTGGCCTTCGACTTGGATGAAGCCATGGGGATCGTCCTTCTGCTCCCTGCCGTGTCCGCACGGGCACGGCGGTCCTGAAACGCGAGTCGTCGGTGGGCCCGTCGTACGGGTGTTCTGCCGTACGGGCCGGGCCGGTCTAGACGCGGAGCAACTGCAGTTCGTGGAGATCGGGAGGACGGGCCCGCCCCGGTTCCCGGGAGCGGCCGGACACGACCGGGGCCGGTTCCGTCGCGGGCTGCCAGGGCCCGGCGGCGTGGTCGGCACCGGGCAGCGACAGCTGGCCCAGCACGGCGGCCGGGTCGGCGGCGTGGCAGTCGTGCCCGCCGGGGCTGTGGTCACAGGGGTCGCGCTCCACCTGACCCGCCCGCGCGCCGTCCGGCCGCTCCACCGGCAGATCCGCCGACACCGAATGCGGGCGCGGCGCCGGAGCCTCACCGGGCGGTGAACCGGCGCAGAACAACAAGAACGTGGAGAGGGTCAGCGACACCACGAGCAGCAGACGCCACGACCGGCCCCGGGCGCACGGCAGCACCGCGGGACTGAACGGCCTGCCGGACATGGTGACACCTCACTAGTCGAGGCGAACGGGAGTGCGAGCGCCGCTGAAATTATCAGACGACGCACAGCCGTGGTCCCGTCCCACGGATCCCGTGCCGGTTTCACGTGGTCCGTCCCGTTCGGCGCGCGTCCCAGGCCGGTCCTGGCTAGCGTGAGAGCCGGGGAAACCACCCGTCGAACACCGAGGAGAGTGGCAGCCATGGCCGCACGTCCCGAGGGAACGCCCTGTTGGGCCGACGCGATGTTCAGCGACGTCGAGGCGGCGAAGAGTTTCTACGGCGACGTACTGGGCTGGACGTTCGGCGAGTCGTCCACCGAGTACGGCAACTACACCCAGGCGTACGCGGACGGCAAGGCGGTGGCCGCGGTCGTCCCGCCGATGCCCGGCCAGGAGGGCCAGTCCGCCTGGTGCCTGTACCTCGCCTCACCCGACGTGAACGCCACCGCCGCCAGGGTCCGGGAGAAGGGCGGCGAGGTGCTGATGGAGCCGATGCGGGTCGGCGAGTTCGGCTCCATGCTGCTGGCCCGCTCCCCGGACGGTGTCGTCTTCGGCGTCTGGCAGGCCGGCGTCCACGAGGGCTTCGAGACCATGGGCGTGCCCGGCGCCTACATCTGGGCCGAGGTCTTCACCCGTGAGCCCGAGAAGTCGGACGCGTTCTTCCCGGCCGTCTTCCCGTTCCAGGTCAAGCAGATGGAGGACCCGGACAACCCGCACATGAACTTCCGGGTCTACGACCTGGGGGAGGAGCCGCTCCTCGGCCGGATGGAGATGACCGCGGAGGACTTCCCGCCCGAGGTGCCCTCGTTCATCAACGTGTACTTCACCGTCCCCGACTGCGACGACGCGGTCGCCAAGGCCACCAAGCTGGGCGGCGTCCTGCGCTTCGGCCCGATGGACACCCCCTTCGGCCGCTTCGCCGCGCTCAGCGATCCGCAGGGCGCGTCGTTCTCGGTCATCGACGTCAGCAACGCCCAGGGCGAGATGCCGACGCTGACGGACGTGAGCTGAGCGGACGGGGACCGAGCGTACGGGGACCGAGCGGACGGGGAGGGTGGCGTGCGCGGGGGCGTGGGACCCGTGGACGGTCCCACGCCCCCGCGCATGGCATGATCGAGCGCATGCCGGAACGTGTTGTGGCCGCCTGCGACGGAGCCTCCAAGGGAAACCCCGGACCAGCGGGCTGGGCCTGGGTGGTCGCCGAGAACGACGAGATCCCCTCGCGCTGGGAGGCCGGCCCTCTGGGCAGGGCCACCAACAACATCGCCGAACTCACCGCGCTGGAGCGGCTGTTGGCCGCCACCGACCCGGCCGTCCCGATCGAGATCCGGATGGACTCCCAGTACGCGATGAAGGCGGTCACCACCTGGCTGCCCGGCTGGAAGCGCAACGGCTGGCGCACGGCCGCCGGCAAGCCGGTCGCCAACCAGGAACTCGTCGTTCGTATCGACGAGTTGCTCACCGGCCGCGCCGTGGAGTTCCGCTACGTCCCCGCCCACCAGGTCGACGGCGACCGCCTGAACGACTTCGCCGACCGCGCGGCCAGCCAGGCGGCGGTCGTCCAGGAACCCGCCGGCACCGAGCTGGGCTCCCCGGAACCCCCGGCCGCCCCCGACCCTGTCCCATCCCGTTGGAGCGCGGCGAAGAAGTCCGCGAAATCCGCGAAGGCCGGGAAGTCCGGCAGGTCCGGCACCCGGAACGGCTCGTCCTCGTCCTCGTCGTCGGGCTCAGCCCGCACCATCAAGGCGAAGTTCCCCGGCCGCTGCCTGTGCGGCCGTCCCTACGCCGCCGGTGAGCAGATCGCCAAGAACGACCAGGGCTGGGGCCACCCGGAGTGCCGTACGGCGGCCGCCGGGACGCCGTGAGCGCCGGTCAGACCGCGTCGAACGTGTAGTGCGCGGTGTGGTCCAGGAGCGCGGCCGGTGACGAGTCGTTCCACGGTTTCATGGTCTCGTTCAGGTCGACCACGTTCGGCGTCCCGGCGCCCGGTACGTACGCCGAGTCCGGGTGCAGCCGCTGCCAGTCGGCCCACAGCCGGTCGACGAACGCGTGGTGCAGCCAGAAGACCGGGTCGTTGGGGGAGACCCCGGTGCCCATCTGGCCGCCCACCCAGACATGCACCCTGTTGTGCAGGTTCACACCGCGCCACCCCTCCAGATGGTTACGGAAACCGTCCGAGGCGCTGTTCCAGGGCGCCATGTCGTACGTGGACATCGCGAGCACCGAGTCCACCTCGGCCCGGGTCGGCAACTGCCGTACCGCTCCGCCGAGGGAGCGCCGCAGATACGTGCGGCCGTCGATGCGTACGGTGATCGGCCAGTTCCCGGTGGACGCGGCGAACGGCCCGTCCATCACCCGCCCGTCGCGGCTGCGGCCGGTGCCGCCCAGGAAGTCGGGCGCCCACAGGGACGAGCGGGCGGTGCGGTCGGCCGTCCAGTCCCAGTAGGGGAGCGCGACGGTGGAGTCCACGGACTGCAGGGCCCGTTCGAACTCCAGCAGGAATCTGCGGTGCCAGGGCAGGAAGGACGGTGAACGGTGGCCCGTCCGTTCGCCGTTGTCGGTGTCGCCCAGGATGAAGGCGTTGTGCGTCGTGACGAACTCGTCGTAGCGGCCGGAGCGCTTCAGCGCGATCAGCGCGTCGACGAAGCGCCGCTTCTCGGCGGCGGTCAGGGTCGCCTGGTTCTTGCGTACGGTCATGGGTCTGCGGCTCCTTGCGGTGGTTCGGGCGGTTCAGGTGGTGCGGGTGACGCGGGTCAGTTGAAGGGGACGAGACGGGCGCCCTGGAGTTCGTCGACGGCGGCGCGGGCGGCGGCGCGCGGGGTCGGTACGGGGGCGTAGTGGCTGACGACGCTGATCCAGCTGCCGTCGGCGTTCCGCATCACATGCAGCTCGGCCCCGTCCACGAACACGGCGTACCCGGCGCCGTGGTGGTGACCGCCGCCCTCGGTGGCGTGGCCCTGTATCCGGCGGCCCCGGTAGACCTCGTCGAAGGCCTGCGGGTCGTCCTGGTGACCGCCGTGGTCGTCCGCGACCGCGGCGGTGAGCGGGGCGCCGGCGGTCGCGGCGAGCGCGGCGGCGCCGCCGAGGACGTGGCGGCGGGTGAGGTCGGGCATGCGAAAGCCTCCTGGGAGAGCGGGGGTTGATGTCCCGTCATGCCTATCGATCCGGTGGGGAACGGGAGAAATCCCAGGAAGTCGGTTGGCTCCGATCCGGACAATCCCTCATATGTCGTGCAAGGTTGAACAAAGATGATCTTGCTGTGGAGGCCTCGCGGGTGCGGGTGGAGGGGGATATTCCGCCCGGTGGGGGCGGTCGCACCGATGATCTTGCGGCATCGTGCCGGATCGCGTGGCCGGGGTCACGCGGGCGAAGTGACGTGAATCCGGAGCGCGCGTACGCTGCTACTCTTCGTGGTCAATTGATCGCTTTACGCAGCGAAATGGGAGTTCGCGTGAAGATCGCGTGCGTCGGCGGCGGACCCGCAAGCCTCTACTTCTCGATCCTGATGAAGCGGCAGGACCCGTCCCACGACATCACCGTCCATGAGCGGAACCCGGCCGGATCGACCTACGGCTGGGGCGTCACCTACTGGTCCGAACTGCTGGACAAGCTCCGCGAGAAGGACCCCGAGACGGCCCTCGCCATCAGCGAGAACTCCGTCAGCTGGAACAGCGGCGTGGCCCACGTCCGCGACCGGACGACCGTCCAGCCCGGCGACGACGGCTTCGGCATCGGCCGCCGTCGCCTGCTCGAGCTGCTCGCCGAACGGGCGCGGGCCCTCGGGGTCCGTGTCGCGTACGAGGACGAGGTCAAGGCCGACGATCTGCCGGACGCCGATCTAGTCGTCGCGGGCGACGGCGTCAACAGCGCGGTGCGTGAGCGGCACGCCGACCGCTTCGGCAGCGACATCACCCTCGGCCGCAACACCTACATCTGGCTCGGCACCACGAAGGTCCACGACGCCTTCACCTTCTCCTTCCAGGAGACCGACCACGGCTGGATCTGGGCCTACGCCTACCCGTTCAGCGACGAGCAGAGCACCTGCGTCATCGAGTGCTCCCCGCGCACGCTGAGCGGCCTCGGGCTGGACCGCATGGGCGAGGCGGACGGCCTGGCCCTGCTGGAGAAGCTGTTCGCCGACATCCTGGACGGCCATCCGCTGCTGGGCCGCGCCCAGGACGACGGCACCGCCCAGTGGCTCAGCTTCCGTACCCTGACCAACCGCACCTGGCGGCACGGCAACCTGGTCCTGCTCGGCGACGCCGCCCACACCACGCACTACTCCATCGGCGCCGGCACCACCCTCGCCCTGGAGGACGCCATCTGCCTGGCCGACGCCCTCGGCGCGCATCCGGAGACGGAGGCGGCGCTCGCCGCGTACGAGCGCCGGCGCAAGTCCGAGCTGCTGCGGCTGCAGAGCGCGGCCCGGCACAGCGCCCAGTGGTACGAGAACATCCAGCGGTACATCGATCTGCCGCCGGAGCAGATGTTCGCGCTCCTCGGCCAGCGGCACTCCCCGCTGCTGCCGTATGTGCCGCCGCAGCTCTACTACCGCCTCGACCGGGCCGCCGGCCGCCTGGAGGCGCTGCGCCGCCTCAAGCGCTGGCTGGGCCCGAAGCTGGCCCGCACCTCGCAGTCCCGCGCGCTCGCCGGCCGCAAGTAGCGGACGCCGGGCGCACGCCCTCTGCCGGGTGGACGCCCCTAACGCACTCCGTGCGGCCGGAACTGGATGCTGATGCGCGGCCCCACCGCCCGCGTGGACTTGGGGATCGCGTGGTCCCAGGTGCGCTGGCAGGAGCCGCCCATCACGATCAGATCGCCGTGCCCCTGCGGGAACCGCAGGGTCGGGCCGCCGCCGTGCGGGCGCAGGGCCAGATCGCGGGGGTCGCCCACGGACAGGATGGCCACCATCGTGTCCTCCCGGGCGCCCCGCCCGATCCGGTCGCCGTGCCAGGCCACGCTGTCCCGGCCGTCGCGGTAGTAGCAGAGCCCGGCCGTGGCGAACGGCTCGCCCAGCTCGGCGCCGTAGTGCGCGGAGAGCGCCGCGCGGGCCTCGTCCAGGACGGGGTCCGGGAGGGTGTCCTCGGCGCCGTAGTAGGCGAGCAGCCGGGGTACGTCCACGACCTGCTCGTACATCTGCCGTCGCTCCGCCTTCCAGGGCACCTCCCGGGCGAGCCGTGAGAACAGAGCGTCGGCCCCGCCGAGCCATCCGGGCAGCACATCGACCCAGGCCCCGGCGCCCAGCTCACGCCGGCGCAGCCCGTCGAGGGGGCCGAGGCGGAGGTCGTCGGACTGGTCGAAGAGGGAGCCCTGGAAGTGCGTGGCCATACCCGCAGCGTACTCCGAGATTCGAAAATCTGTTCGTTCGCTGGTCGGGGTGGGCCGCATCGCTGCTGGACGCGGGCCCCCTCTTCGCCCTCCGGCTCAGTGCTGCTGCGCCTGCGGGGTCACCTCGCTCGGCCGTACGACCACGAAGCCCTCGCCCTCCAGCTTCAGCTGCACGGCCTCGCCGGAGCCGCCGCGGATCATCGAGCCGAAGGACTGCGAGCGGTGCAGCGAGGTGTTGAGGTGGGCGGTCCAGCCCACGACCGCGTCCGTGTCGACGAACACCGGCAGCTGCGGCGAGACCGGGATGACCAGCGGGTTGCCGTCACAGACGAGGCCCAGCTTGCCCTGCCCCGTGAACACGCTGTTGAACAGGCCGCCGCCGGTCATGCCGGCACCCTTCACGGTCTTGATCTCGTACGCCAGCGAGGCGTCGAAACAGAGCACGTTGCGACCGTTGACGGTGAAGACGTCACCCGGCTCGATGTCGACGATGAAACAGTTCTGCGCCTCGTGCGCGAACCAGGCCTCGCCCTGACCGCGCACCGCCATCAGCGGCAGCCCCTCCCCGGTGACCGCGCGCTTGAGCATGCCGCCCACGCCCTGGCCCTTGCGTTCGAACTGGAGGTTCCCCCGGAAGGCGATCATCGCGCCCTGCCGGGCGAGCATCTCACCGTTGACGGCGTACTTGATCGACTTGGCGTTTTGGACGGTCATGCCCGGCGCGTAGGCGGGCTGGACCATGTTCTCGTTGGAGAAAAGATCGCTCTTCATACGGGCATGCTGTCCCGGAGTGCCCGGTTCCGCCAAGCGACGCGCGCATCAAGCGAATTGAGCGGCCTGACAACGTCTCGACCGGAATGGTAGAAGCGGACACATGACCAACAAGACCGTCGGCGTCGACACCCCGGACCGCCGGGGCCGTACCGGGCTCGACCGCACCGGCCGGGACCTCACCGGCAACCCGCGCGTCAAGGTGCGGGACGTCCAACTGCTCTCCAGCCACTGGTACGTGGAGCGCACCACGACCTTCGACTTCCAGCACGCCGACGGCACCTGGAGCACCCAGGAGCGCGAGACGCACGACCGGGGCAACGGCGCCACCGTCCTCCTCTACGACACCGACCGCGAAACCGTGCTGCTCACCCGGCAGTTCCGCTACCCGGTGTATGTCAACGGCCACCCCGACGGGATGCTGGTCGAGACACCGGGCGGGCTGCTGGACGAGGAGGACGAGCATCCCGAGGTCGCCGTGCGGCGCGAGGTCGTCGAGGAGACCGGCCACACCATCGGCGAGATCCAGCACGTCTTCGACATCTACATGAGCCCCGGCTCGGTCACCGAACGCGTCAGCTTCTACGCCGCCCCGTACGGCCCCTCGACCCGCACGCACGAGGGCGGCGGCCTCGACGAGGAGGGCGAGGACATCGAACTCGTCGAACTGCCCTTCCGCCGGGCCCTGGAGATGATCCGCACCGGCGAGATCGCCGACGCCAAGACCATCATGCTGCTCCAATGGGCGGCGCTGGAGGGGCCGTTCCAGCGCTGACCGGCGCGACCGCGGCCGTTGCCGTCGCCGTCAGACGCTCTCCCGTCCCGGTGGTCGTCAGACGCTCTCCAGCGCCTCGGCGGCCTCCGCCGCGACCGCCTCCGCCACGGCTGTCAGCGCGGGGGAGTCGAGCTTCCACTGCTGCCAGAACAGCGGGGCGTCCATGGTCCGTTCCGGTGCCAGATTGACGAGGCGGCCCGCGTCGAGCAGCGGCTCGGCCTGCACGGCGGGCACCATGCCCCAGCCCATCCCGGTGACCACGGCGTCCACGAAACCCTCCGAGGTCGGCACATAGTGCCGTCGCGCACCGGCCGGGCGGCCCCGCGTCAGCCGCCGTACGAAGGCGTCCTGGAACTCGTCGCGCCGGTCGAAGAACACCACCGGCGCGTCCACGATCACGTCCTTCAGCGGCACCCCCGACCCGGCGCCGAGCCACCGCTCCGCGAACGCGGGCGCCGCACAGGGCACGTACCGCATCCGGCCGAGCGGCCGCACCGAGCAGCCCGCCACGGCGTCCGGAGCCGAGGTGACCGCCGCCATCACCAGCCCCTCGCGCAGCAGTCGGGCGGTGTGCTGCTCGTCCTCGCGGAGCAGCTCGTAGCAGGGCCGCAGCCCCTCCGGCACCCGGATCAGGGCGGGCAGGAACCAGGTGGCCAGCGAGTCCGCGTTCACCGCGATCGACACGCGCGTGGTCGCGGTCTCCCCGCCGCCGGTCATACCGAGCGCGGCGTGCGCGTCGTGTTCGAGGCGGGCCAGCTGCCGCGCGAACCGCACGATCACCTCACCGGACTCGGTCGGCCGTACCGGCTTCTCCCGGATCAGCAGCACCCGGCCGACCCGCTGCTCCAGCGCCTTGACCCGCTGGCTGACCGCCGACGGCGTCACATGCAGGGCACCGGCCGCCGCGTCGAACGTACCTTCGTCCACCACCGCGAGCAGGGTGCGCACCAGATCGAGCGGAAGCTGAGACATCACAAGCGCTAATGATACGTAAGAATCTTTAGCTGTACGCATGGCCCAGGGTTTCCTAGCGTCGTGGCTGTGTTCAGCGAAATGACCGCCCTCGCGGCCGGATTCGGCACCGGCCTGTCCCTGATCGTCGCCATCGGCGCCCAGAACGCCTTCGTCCTGCGCCAAGGCCTGCATCGCGACGCCGTCCTCCCGGTCGTCGCGATCTGCGCCCTCTCCGACGCACTGCTGATCGCCCTCGGCATCGCCGGCGTCGGCGCGGTGGTCGTCGCCTGGCCCGGCGCACTGAAGGCCGTCGCCCTGGTCGGCGGCGGCTTCCTCCTGGTCTACGGCGCCCTGGCCGCCCGGCGCGTCCTGCGGCCCGGCGACGACGCGCTGCGCACCGAGAACGGGTCGGCGGGCACCCGGCGCCGGGCCGTCCTCACCTGCCTCGCGCTGACCTGGCTCAACCCGCACGTCTACCTGGACACCGTGTTCCTGCTGGGCTCCCTCGCCTCCGACCACGGCTCCCTGCGCTGGACCTTCGGCCTGGGCGCCGGCCTCGCCAGCCTGTGCTGGTTCGCCGCCCTCGGCTTCGGCGCCCGGCTGCTCAGCCGCCACCTGGCCCGCCCCTCGGCCTGGCGCGTCGTCGACGGCCTGGTCGCGGTGACGATGCTCGTGCTCGGCGGGATGCTGATCGCCGGAGCGTGAGCCGGCGTGATGGGTGCGGACGGCGACAGCATGTGAGACGGCCGCGTAATCGCCTGTCCCGGCGGTGGTGATCTCCGCGATAGTGGTGCCCGTATCGAAAGATGTATCGAGCATCAGGATGCCCGTGGACACCACCAAGAGCAGCGCCGGCGACGACACCGCACCGGAGGACGACGACACGGCACCGGGGGACGGGGCGCCGCCACCGCCCCGTCGGGGCTGGCGCCGCTGGGCGATGGACACCCGCCCGCTGCGCCGCCCCGCCTACCGGCGCCTGTGGTCCTCGACCATCGTCACGGCCGTCGGCAGCCAGCTCACGGCCGTCGCCGTGCCCAAGCAGATCTACGACATCACGGGCTCCTCCGCCTGGGTCGGCTACGCCAGCCTCGCCGGACTGCTGCCCCTGGTGGTGTTCGCGCTGTGGGGCGGCGCGGTCGCCGACAGCGTGGACCGCCGCACCCTGCTGCTCGTCACCAACACCGGTATCGCCGTCACCTCGGTGCTCTTCTGGGTGCAGGCCGTCACCGGGCTCGAATCCGTCTGGGCGCTGATGGCCCTGCTCGCCCTCCAGCAGGCCTTCTTCGGCCTCAACTCACCCGCCCGCAACGCCTCCATCGCCCGACTGGTCCCCGCCGGTGAACTGGCCGCCGCCGCGGCCCTCGGCTCGACCGTGATGCAACTCGGCCTGGTGGCCGGCCCGTTGCTCGCCGGCGCCCTCATCCCGGTGATCGGCCTGGCCGAGCTGTATCTGATCGACGCCCTCGCCCTCTGCATCACCCTCTGGGCGGTCTACAAGCTCCCCTCCCTGCCACCCCTGGACACGGCGACGCCCCGGCGGGCGGGCTGGCGCGAGGTCCTCGCCGGCTTCCGCTACATCGCCCTGCACAAGGTGCTCCTGCTGTCCTTCCTCGCCGACATCATCGCGATGGTCCTGGGCATGCCCCGCGCCCTCTTCCCTCAGCTCGCCGCCACCACGTACGCGCCCTACGGCGAAGGCCTCGCCCTCGGCCTGCTGTTCGCCGCGATCCCCATCGGCGCGGTCGTCGGCGGCCTCATGTCGGGCACCTTCTCCCGCTCGAACCGGCACGGCCTCATGGTCATCGCGGCCGTACTGGCCTGGGGCGCGGCGATCACGGGCTTCGGGCTGAGCAGCAGTCTCTGGTTCGCCGTGCTGTTCCTCGCCGCCGCCGGGGTCGCCGACATGGTCTCCATGGTCTTCCGCGGGGCCATCCTGCTGTCCGCCGCCACCGACGAGATGCGCGGCCGGATGCAGGGCGTCTTCACCGTGGTCGTGGCCGGCGGTCCCCGCCTCGCCGACGTCCTGCACGGCACCGCCGGGGCGGCCTTGGGCGCCCGTACGGCCGTCGTCGGCGGCGGACTGCTCGTCATCGTCGCCGTACTGCTCCTGGCGACGGTGACCCCGGCCCTGCGGCGGTACCGGATCTGACCGACCGGCACCTCCGCCCTCGCCCGACCGGCACCTCCGCCCTCGCCCGACCGACGGGTACGCCCGCTCCTCCCTAAGCTTGGTCAGCCGCACACCCCGCAGACAGGAGTCGCAACGATGCAGTACGTGAAGCTCGGCTCGACGGGTCTGGACGTGTCCCGGATCTGTGTCGGATGCATGAGTTTCGGCCTCCCCGACCGAGGCACGCACGAGTGGACCCTGGACGAGGAGGCCTCCCGCCCCCTCATCCGGCAGGCGCTGGACGCCGGGATCAACTTCTTCGACACGGCGAACATCTACTCCGACGGCACCAGCGAGGAGATCGTCGGCCGCGCCCTCGCGGAGTTCGCGCGCCGCGAGGAGATCGTCCTCGCGACCAAGGTGAACGGCGCCATGCACCAGGGCCCGAACGCCGCGGGCCTCTCCCGCAAGGCGATCATGACCGAGATCGACAACAGTCTGCGGCGCCTCGGTACCGACTACGTCGACCTCTACCAGATCCACCGCTTCGACCCGCACACTCCGGTCGAGGAGACGATGGAGGCCCTGCACGACGTGGTGAAGGCGGGCAAGGCCCGCTATCTCGGGGCGAGTTCGATGTACGCCTGGCAGTTCGCCAAGATGCAGCACGCGGCCCGGTCGAACGGCTGGACGCGGTTCGTGTCCATGCAGAACCACTACAACCTCCTCTACCGCGAGGAGGAGCGCGAGATGCTCCCGCTCTGCGCGGACCAGAGCGTCGCCACCCTGCCCTGGAGCCCGCTCGCCCGGGGCCGCCTCACCCGCGACTGGGACACCGTCACCGCACGCACCGAGACCGACAACTTCGGCAGGACCCTCTACCAGGAGGGCGACCGCGAGATCGTCGACACCGTCACCCGCATCGCCGCGGAACACGACGTCCCCCGCGCCCGCATCGCCCTCGCCTGGCTGCTGAACCGCCCCACCGTGACCGCCCCCATCGTCGGCGCCACCAAGCCCCACCACCTCGCCGACGCGGTGGCCTCCCTCGACGTCACCTTGACGGAGAAGGAGACAGAGGAACTGGAGCGGCCGTACACGCCTCGGGGGATCAGCGGCCACTGAGACCAAGGCCGCGTTCGGCTTCGGGCGCCCCCCCCGCGTGGGAGCACCGCGCGGGGGTGTCGGCGGGTCGGTCATGCCGGGCCGGTGAAAGTCCATTCCCCGTGCCCGACACGGAAGACGGCGAACGCCGGGTCGCCGCGCAGGAACTGCGCGCCCTTCGGCGCGGTCACCTGGTCGCGTGCCCTTCCCGGTACGTGCACCTCGGCCGTCGAGCCCACCGGCACCCGTACCGAGAGCCGCAGTTCCCGGCCCAGCCGCGACCAGGACACGGCGGCCTCGCCGCGCACCGTACGGATCGACGTACGGGCCCAGTTCACTCCAGTACGGGCGTCGGGGCGTACGGAGAAGGTGCGGTAGCCGGCGTCCCCGGGGCGCAGCCCGGCCACGTTCTCGTACAGCCACTGCGCCACGGTGCCCAGGAAGTAGTGGTCGCGGGAGCGTGTCCTTGATGCTCGTAGCTATAGCCGAGGGGCAGCTCGTGAGCCTGTCGTATCGAGCGCGTGTGGCTGCGCTTCTGGGGGACTCTCCGCTGACCTCGGAGGCTGTCATCGCGGATGAGCGCGACCTGGGCTCGCATGGTGAAGAGGCGTTGGCGTTCGACACGATGTGCTCGTGGATCTATGAGGACGCTCTGCCCCTCACCCGGGAGTACCACGCTCGACTGGTGGCGCTGGCCACAGAGATGGAGACCCCGACGTCCGTGCAACGACTCGACGAACTGCTGGTCGACTGACATCAGACTCTCGACGATCTTGCTGAGAGAGTTGATCCTCTCCGTGGCTGGCGTGATCGGGTCCAGTTGCCGCATGGTCAGGTTCGTCTCCGGTAGTGCACCGCAACGACAAGCACCCGCTCGGCCAGCGGCAGACTCAACAGCCGACCCTGCAGGGTGTTATTGCTGCCCCACTCGCGCATCGCCTTCAGTAGCCGCGCGAACTGGGTCATCCGCAGTCCCGTAAACGTCTCCACCCACACCCGTTCAGCCCTCAACACCTCTCCAGGAACGCAAGTACTCGTCCCCGAGCTGCTTCGACGCGACACCGAACCAGCAGGCCACGGTCGCCCCGCGCCGGGCCGCAGGGCGGACGCCGAGTCGAGCGCGCGGAGCGCCTGCGCCCTACAGCATCAGCGGGCCTCTGCGCTCCCCTTCTTGTCATAGTGACAGGAATTGAAGTAGCTTAAGCAGTATGCAAGTTGACGTGTGGTCACCTACACCCGTACTGCTGACGGTCGATCTCGTGATCCTGACGCTGCGTGAGGGGCGCCTGTGCGTCCTGCTCGTGGAGCGGGGTGAAGATCCTTTTCAGGGCATGCAGGCTCTGCCTGGCGGATTTCTCAGTCACGCTGGTGAGGAGATCCTGGACGCCGCCCACCGTGAGTTGAGTGAGGAAACCGCTCTGGGTGCCGGGTCGGTGCATCTTGAGCAGTTGGCCATCTACGGGGATGCAGCCCGTGATCCACGGGGGCGAGTCGTTTCCGTGGCCCACTTGGCGATCGCACCGGGACTCCCTGAACCGGTGGCGGGAACGGATGCCGTGGATGCTGCGTGGGTTCCAGCGGAAGCCGTTCTGTCCGGTGAGGTGGAACTGGCCTTCGATCACCGTCGGATTGTGACGGACGGAATCGAACGCGCTCGCACCAAGCTCGAATTCTCGGCGCTGGCCACGGCATTCTGCGGAGGGATCTTCACCATAGCCGAGTTGCAGAAGGTGTACGAGGCGGTTTGGGGCACCGAACTTGACACCCGTAATTTCTATCGGAAAGTCCAGGCTGTAAAGGGATTCATCGTCCCCGCCGGATCGGGACGCAGGACCACGGGAGGACGGCCCGCGCGGTTGTACCGGGCCGGATCGAAGACGGTGTTGTCCCCACCGCTGATCCGCCCTGTGCCGTCTGGGATGGAAGAGGACACGGGAGAGGAAGGGGAATAGATGTCGAATGACCTGGTGGTGATTCTCACCGCCCTCAATCTCGAGTACGAGGCTGTGCGCAGGAAATTGGCCGGTCCACAGCTTCACCGTCATGAGCGTGGAACGCGGTTCGAGGTGGGAACCGTGCAGGGCACTTCATGTCGTGTCGCGCTCGGTCTGGCGAACAAGGGGAATCATTCCGCAGCAGTGATCGCTGAGCGTGCGATTCAGGAGTTTTCGCCCGTGGCCGTGTTGTTCGTCGGCGTCGCAGGTGCCCTGTGGGACACCGCCAGGCTGGGCGACGTGGTGATGGCGACGCACGTGTACGCCTACCACGGCGGGACCAGCGAGGACGACGGCCTCAAGGCCCGTCCTCGGGTGTGGGAGACGGCGCACGGTATCAGCCAACTCGCCTCGCATCTGGCTCGCGTGAACGACTGGGCCGACTACACACCCGGTCATGGACGCGCGCCGCAAGTGCACTTTGGTGCGATCGCCGCCGGCGAGGTCGTGCAGAACTCGACGATCTCGGCCGAGGCGCGGTGGATCCGGCAGCACTACAACGACGCGCTCGCGATCGAGATGGAGGCCGCCGGTGTGGCGCAGGCCGGGCATCTCAACGGGGCACCAGTGGCCATCATCCGGGGGATCAGCGACCGAGCGGACGGCACGAAGGGCAGCGCGGACGACCGTAATTGGCAGCCACGGGCGGCAGCGAGCGCGGCGGCATTCGCCACACAGCTGGCCGTGGAACTGGTGAGGGAACAGGAGCAGATCGCGATGTCCAAGGCAGACAGGGCCCGTACGGCCGACGGACTCAAGGAGCACGTCAGCAATACCGCGCACAGCAGCACCGTTGGCATCATGGCCGGCTCGGTCACCGGGAGCAGCGTCTATTTGAACGTGGACCCGAAGATTACCGGTCCGGCGGACTTGGTCGCGGAACTGGACAGATTTCGGGAGCATCTGAAGCTTCACCACGCCGAGGGCGCCCCCGACGACGACACCTACCGGGAGGCACTGGCCGAACTGAGCTTTGCCCGCCGGGCGGCAAGGGAGAATACGCCCGAATCGTCCAAGAGGGCGAGCATGGCACTCAAGAGGTTACGCGGTCTGATCGCGGAGTTGCCCGAGCTGGTGGCCAAGCTGGCACCACTGGTTGTCGCGGCGGGTGACTTGTCATGATCGACGGCAGCGGTGTCACGCACAATTCGGCCAGCTACTCCACCGTCGGAATCCAGGCCGAGACCGTACATGATTCCAGCATCTACTTCGTCCATCCTGATGCGTCGCCTCACGAGAAGTGCAGCGTCGGTGTGCGGTTCCTGGAGGATGGCATCCCCAGCCGTGCCCGCGACATGATCAGTGACGCGATCGCCCACGGATACGACAACGCGGAGGTCCGTTTCCACTGGGTGCTCGCCATGCTCAGTGGACGCGCCTACCACGACCTCAGCACCGAAGAACTCCATCGGCTGCACCATGCTTCGGGGCTCGTACGGAACTACGCTGACGGAGAGTGGAAAGACGCTCTGCGCATCGCTTTCGAACTGCTGGCGATGCTCAGCACCGCGGATGGCGACACAAGACGCGTACTGGAGCGGCTGCGGGCCCTGTCACCTCGTCGGCGTGACGCGATCCTCCGCCACTTCGACCTCGTACTCACCGGAGGGCTGAAGGACGGCCTGTGGGCCGAGAACCGCGAGCGGGCAGAGACAGATCGCTTCGCCAACGAACGGGTCAAACGGGTCTGGGCCTATTTCGAACCCGATCCGATCGGGGCACGCGCCATGCCGCCCCGTCCGAGCACCGCCGCTGCTGCCCGAGCAGCCCTCCCGGTCCGAGCCGGACTGTTCGCCGTCAGCAGCGCATGCCTCTGGATCCTGGCGCTGATCGCGAATCCGGCCGCGGCCGTCATCGAGTTGCTGGTGGCACTCGGCGCGGGCCTGGCTGCGGCTCTCTTCGGCAGCCGATGGTGGTACCAGGAACATCAACTGAAGGCCAAGAACGCTCAGCCCCACATCCCGCACACACGCGATCCCGCCTCTCCCGGGGACGGGTTCACCAACCGTGTTCGTCATTCGTTCGACCATTACTTCAGTGTCCGCGCGCCCCATGGATTCGCCCCGCAGGAATGGCTCGGACATACGGTCCACATCCGCAACAGCCTCGTCGCCGAGATCGCGCTCCTCTACCGCGAGAGCCGAATCAGTGTGGATCGGGTCAACTGGCTGATCCGTCATCTCGCTGAGGATGCCCGAGACCGCTACAACAGAGGAACTCTGTTCGACCAACGCCACCAGAACCAGACGGCTGCGGTGGCACAAGGGCTGTGCGTGATTGCCCTTACAGCTCTCGGCGTCACCACTCTAGGCCTGCTCGGGACAGTGGCCGCAGGGTCCGGCGAGTCGCTGGCGCTGGCTGTCCTGGCCTTAGTCGGTGCGGTCTGGTCCGGACGCGCGGCCGCTTTCTCGTGGCTGGAGGCCCGAGGCGAAGAGCGCCGAATGGCCGAGGAAACACAGAAATATCAAGAGCAGTTGACCGCGCGGCAAGTCGCGTACCAGAACTGGAAGTCGTTTCTGGACACCACGCGACCCAGCGAGCCGGAAATGGAGAACTGGCTCACCCGCGACAAGACGTTGTTCGTCGACGAAGCACTCCGCCACCACCAGCTCACCTGGCGCGATCTGATCACCCACGCCATTCTGATGACACCCGCACGCCCCTACAAGCGAGGGCGGGTGAAGGGTGGCCCCTGGCGCTACTCGCGCTACAACTTCCGTCTTTTCCTGGTCACTCAGGATGGCGTTCGTGAAATCAGTACGGAATTTGATTTCACCGATGCGAGACGCGAGAAAGAGCAGCGAAGCAACTACAGGTTCGACGCTTTTTCCTCCGTGCAGATCACGGAACGCGCCGATGTCGGCTACGACCTGGAGCTCATTCTCTCCAACGGGCCGGCCAGACACATTCGTGTCAAGGACGCCGACACCCATCAACTGGCACCGGACGAAAACGCCCGGGAAATCTCCGAGATCAACCTTGCTTCGGCTGGTTTCACCCATACCTTCCGCCTCTTGGAAGGAATCGCGGCGGACGGAAAGGGTTGGCTCGAACGAAACAATCCAAATAACCTGCCACCCTTCCGTGCTGCCGACTGACGCTTCCGGGTCCTCGGGACAGGCAGCGACCGGAGCCCTACCCGCCTACTCATCAGCTCAGCCGGAACCCCAGCCCAGGAATGGCCATGGCCGCCCCAGAAGACCTCACCGAGAGCAAACTGCTGCTGGCCGAGTACGACCGCATCAAGGAGGAGCAAAAAACCCGGATAGGATTTCGCGACAACCTGCTCTACTTCACGCTCGCCGCGTCCACTGCGGTCCTGGCGCTCACCGTCCAGAGCAGTCAGGCTCAACTGCTGCTCGCCATCCCTGTGATCTGCCTGGTCCTGGGCTGGACCTACCTGGTCAACGACGAGAAGATCTCGGCGGTCGGTCGCTACATCCGCGATCAACTGGGACCGCGGCTGGCCGAACTCAGCGGCGCTCACGGCGCAGTGTTCGGCTGGGAGATCTACCACCGCGACGATGCGAGCCGCACCACGCGCAAGCGGCTACAGACCGCTGTGGATCTGTTCATGTACGTGGCTTTGCCGATGATCTGCGTGACCGCATTCTGGTGCTCTGCCGCAGTCCAGCCACTACTCGTGATCGTCTCCCTCGCGCAGACGCTTGCCCTGGCAGTACTGGGGTGGCAGTTCCTTCGCTATGCAGAGCGGTAGCGCTACTGCCACCACGTTCAATCGGCCGTCCCGACCGGTACGGCCGAATATGCCTCCGCGGCGCTGGAAAACAAGTCGAAACCTCAGAGCTACGGGCGACTCGGGGCGGCAGGGGCCGCGTGTGCCGGGTGTCTGTCTGCAGAAGCACCGCCATGGCCGGTTTCCCGGCAGAGCGACGCACCAGACCCGGCCGCTCTCGCTGTACCGACCGGGAGACCTAGCCGAAGCGGAGCCCGAACGCGCCGGGGCGGAGGGCACCGACACGGATCCGTTCCCAACGGCGCTGATCCGTCCACGCAAACGGACATGAAGCCCGAGGCCGATTCGAACCCGCGCCACCCGCTTCAGGAGCGCGGGGCTCACAAGCGGGTGTACTCCAGGCGGACTGTGGTGGCGAGGCGGGTCAGGGCCTCTTCGGCGCCCTCGCGGTCGGTTTTGTCGAGGAGGGCGAGGGCGTCGGCGGCGGCGACGCGGACTCGCTGGGGTACCTCGTCCAGCGCGGCCATGCGGTAGGCGATGGTGCGGCGGGCCGCGCGCTCCTCGGCGCTGACGCCGTTCGGGCCGGTGCGGGGGAAGACGGCGGCCTCGTAGGCGGTGACATGGATGAGCACGCCGTGCGCGATGCCCTCGGCGTAGCCCCGCTGCCCGGCCTGCCGCTGGGCCATGGTGAAGTGCGCCATGGCCCGCCGCCGCACGATGAGCGAGCCCACCATGCCGACGAGCCCGGCGCACAGCGCCGCCCCCAGGGCGACGACACCGCCGCCGATCACCGCGCCGATCAGGGCGCCGCCCGCCATCAGCAGACAGGTCAGCCCGGTGGTCAGCATCATCAGTGCGCGCGCGGGAGTGAAGGAGGCCATGACGTGCAGTGTCTCAGCCCGGGAGGGGTGCGCGGGCGGTGGGCCGGTGGGGAGGGGTGGGGGGAGGGGCGATGTGGTCCGTGCCGGACGGTCGGTCTGTGCCTGCCCGCGACGCGTCACCCGCTGCTGGAGGGCCCCGGACGGTCCACGCGGGAGAGCCATGACGTGAGCACCGTTTCGAGTGACCCGGCCTCGGCCTCCGTCAGCAGATCCAGCAGGCGGCGCTCATTGTGCATGTGCTCGGTGAACGCCTCGTCGATCAGTTCGCGCCCCGGCCGGGTGAGCGCGACGATCCGGCCGCGCTGGTCGTCCTCGGCGCGGCGGCGGGTGACCAGCCCGGCCCGCTCCAGACGGTCGATCCGCTTCGTCATCGCGCCGGTGGTCACCATGGTGTGCGCGGCGAGTTCCCCGGGCGCCCGTTCGAACGGCGCCCCGGCCCGGCGAAGGGTGGCCAGCACATCGAACTCGCCCTCGCTCAGCCCGTAACGGCCGTAGACGAGACACAGCTCCTCGGTGAGCCGGTCCGCCAGGCGGTGCAGCCGGCCGATCACCCCCTGCGGGCCGACGTCGAGGTCGGGCCGCTCACGGCGCCAGTCGGCCTGGATACGGGCCACGCGGTCCTGCGGTGCTTGGTTCGCCTTCGCCTCCATGCCCCCATGATAGCTTCCCGGGAAGTTATATTGGCTTCCATGGAAGCCAATGCGCGATGGGTGGCGCTGACCGCGGTCGCGCCGGTGGCCTGGGGCGCCAACTACTTCGTCACGCACGAGTACCTCCCGGCGGACAGCCCGCTCTACGGCGCCGCCCTGCGGGCCCTCCCCGCCGGCCTCGTCCTGCTGGCCCTGTGCCGGCGGCTGCCGCGTGGCGCCTGGTGGGGGAGGGCCGCGCTGCTGGGGCTGCTCAACGTGAGCGTGTTCTTCGTGCTCGTCTACGCCGCCTCCCAGCTGCTGCCGACGAGCGTCGCCTCGACCGTCATGGCCGCCGCCCCGCTGACGATGATGCTGGTCGCCTGGCCACTGGTCGCCGAACGGCCCGGCCGCGCGCATCTGGCGGGCGCCGCGATCGGGCTCGGCGGGGTCTGTCTGATGCTGCTCGCCGGGACGGCGGGCGCGGGCCTCCCCGGCGTTCTCGCCTCGGTCGCCGCCATGCTCGTCTCGTCCTTCGGCCACATCCTCGCCAAACGCTGGAACGCCGGCACCGACGTCCTCGCCTCCACCGCCTGGCAGCTCACCGCCGGGGGCCTGCTCCTGCTCCCGGTCGCCGCCGCAGTGGAGGGCCCGCCGCCCGCGCTCTCCCCGGGAGCCCTCCTCGCCTTCGCCTACGTCTCCCTCGTCGCCACCGCCCTCGCCTTCGTGGCCTGGTTCACCGGGCTGCGCCATCTGCCCGCCGGCACCGTGGGTCTGATCGGCCTTCTCAACCCCGTCACCGGCGTCCTCCTCGGCACGGCCGTCGCCGGGGAGAGCCTGACGGTCCGGCAACTGTGCGGGCTGCTCCTGGTCCTGGTCGGCGTCGTCCTGGGCCGCCCCGGACGGAGGGCCCGACGGGACGGGGCCGGCCCACGACAGGAGGCCGGGCCGGAAGACGGTGCGATGGCCGGGCCGGAGGACGGTGCGATGGCCGGTCCGGCGGCCGGTCCGGTGGCCGACTCACCCGGGAGTTCGCGGAGTTCGCGGAGTTCGACGAGTTCGACGAGTTCGCCTCAGTCCCCGAGCTGATCCGCTTTCACCCCGAGCGTGACCGGGCCCAGGTCCGACGGCAGGTGGCGTACGGCGATCGCCACCGCCTCCGCCGCGGTGGTCGCGCGGGCGAGGACGGACTCGCCCGTGAGGTCCTCCGACAGCGTGAACCGGTCGATGTCGAGTGCCGTCACGATCGGACCGACGACGGTCAGATCGCGACGGGTGGTGGTCGAGAAGCGCAGCGCCCAGTGGCTGGTGAAGGGGTAGAGGGCGCGCAGCGCGGGTTCGGCGTACGCCGCCTCGATCAGCGCGCGGTAGGCGTCCCCGGGATACTCCACCGTGCGAGCCTCGGTACGCAGATGCCACCACTCCGACTCCGTCAGCAGCGCGGGATCGTCGTCGGGCACCTCGAAACGGCCGGTCGGTTGCACGAACGGGGCCGCCCGGCGGATGTCGTCCAGCGCCAGGCCGTCGTGCCATGCCTGCGCGGCTGCGGCGATCTGTGCCAGGTCGTCGGTGTCGCCCTTGATGAGGGCCATGCCCTGGTAGGACTCCTCGCCCCGGATCGACCACTGTCGCTCGACCACCCACGCACTGACGCTCAGCGCGTTGCGGTGCGGCAGGATGCTGTCGACAGCGGCGTGCATCACGGGCTGAGAGCCCGCGGACTCCACCGGCGCGGAGAAGAGGCCCTCTCCCAGGGCGCCGCGGAGGGCCGCGGCGAGGCTGCCGTGAGCCGCGACATCGGGATACAGCTCGGCTGGATCGGGGCGGGTGACCATGACGGCCATTGTGTCGCCCCGTTCCGTCCCGAACCACCCACCGCCCCCGACC
The DNA here is from genome assembly GCF_055657445.1 of Streptomyces sp. NPDC107538. Taxonomy (NCBI): domain Bacteria; kingdom Bacillati; phylum Actinomycetota; class Actinomycetes; order Kitasatosporales; family Streptomycetaceae; genus Streptomyces; species Streptomyces sp. NPDC107538. The sequence goes on from NZ_JBVKAY010000001.1 coordinate 998,876, forward strand.
ACCCATCGCCCCCGCCCGCCCCCGCGCTCGCCAACTACCCACCGCAATACGAAGATCATGTGACTGCATAGGGTGGGGCCCGTGAGAACCAGCGACACCTGTGACACCTGTGGCACCCGCGAAACCGGTGAGGCCGTCGCGTGTCAGAGCGCGACCGAGGGGGAGACCGCCGTCCGATGAACCAGATCCTGTACGCCGGGGCCATCGGCCTGTTCCTGACGCTGATCGGCACCCCGCTGCTGATCAAGCTGCTGGCCCGGAAGGGCTACGGGCAGTACATCCGGGACGACGGGCCACGCGGCCACGCGGGCAAGCGCGGTACCCCCACGATGGGCGGCATCGCCTTCATCCTGGCCACCGTCGTCGCCTACGGCGCGACCAAGGTCATCACCGGGGAGAGCCCGACGTACCCGGGGTTCCTGGTGCTGTTCCTGATGGCGGGCATGGGTGTGGTCGGGTTCCTCGACGACTACATCAAGATCGTGAAGCGGCGTTCGCTGGGGCTGCGGGCCGGGGCGAAGATGGCCGGGCAGCTGATCGTCGGGATCGTGTTCGCGCTGCTCGCCATCCGGTTCGCGGACGAGCGGGGGCAGACGCCGGCCTCGCTGAAGCTGTCGTTCGTCACGGACTTCGGCTGGACGATCGGGCCGGTGCTGTTCGTCGTCTGGGCCCTGTTCATGATTCTGGCCATGTCGAACGGGGTGAACCTGACCGACGGTCTGGACGGTCTCGCCACCGGCGCGTCGGTCATGGTGTTCGGCGGCTACACCTTCATCGGGCTGTGGCAGTTCCAGAACTCGTGCGCCAACGCCATGGAACTGACCGACCCCGCCTCCTGCATAGAGGTACGCGATCCGCTCGATCTCGCCGTGGTCGCCGCCGCGTTGATGGGTGCCTGCTTCGGGTTCCTGTGGTGGAACACCTCGCCCGCCAAGATCTTCATGGGCGACACGGGGTCCCTCGCCCTCGGCGGTGCCCTCGCCGGCCTCGCGATCTGCTCCCGCACCGAACTGCTGCTGGCCGTCCTCGGCGGGCTGTTCGTCCTCATCACCATGTCGGTCGTCATCCAGGTCGGCTCGTTCAAACTGACCGGCAAGCGCGTCTTCCGCATGGCCCCGCTGCAGCACCACTTCGAACTCAAGGGCTGGTCCGAAGTCCTCGTCGTCGTCCGTTTCTGGACCATCCAGGGCATCTGCGTGATCGCCGGCCTCGGCCTGTTCTACGCGGGCTGGGCGGCGAGCTGACCCCACCAGGCGCCGGGGCGCTCCGGTCCGTACCAACACCCCGGCCTCGACGGTCTGTTGGTCACAGACCGCCGCTCGGCCCCAACCCGCTGCGTACCGCCCGGAGGTGTTCGGTGAGGGGGCCGAGGCCCACGTCGTGGCGGCGTTCGTCGACTGTCTCGGGGTGGCGGACGGGGTAGGGGAAGAGGGTGCCGGGGTTGATGCGGGTGCCGTAGAACTGGGGCTGGCCGAGGGCCACCGCGCAGTGGTCGGCGATATAGGCGTGGTGCACGGCGGGGCAGCGGCCGTCGGCGACCGCCTCGGCGATCAGGTCGCGGCAGGTGAGCTGGAAGCCGAGGTCGGGGGCGTGCAGCAGAAGCATCAGGGCCGCCGTGGAGGCGGGTTCGCCGACCGACGCGGCGGTGGGCCAGCCATGGCGGGCGACGATCGAGCGCAGGGCGTCCCCGTTGCCGGCCTGGCACTCGGCGATCCGGGCGCGGGCCCGCGCGGTGGGCGCGGACCGGGCCTCGTGGGCCAGCCGCCGTTCGTCCTCGGCCCTGCGGATCAACTCGGCGGCGAGGCCCCGCCTCCGGGGCGGAGCGGCGTCGTACGCCGGCTCCGGAGCCGAGGGGGTGACGGGCTCCGGTGCGCGGGGTGGGACGGGTCGCGAGGTGGGTTCCATGGCCGGGGCGCCCTTCACACCGGCTCCCGGACGGCGAGCGAGAACCACACTCTCTTGCCCGCGTCACCCGGTTCCGGCGGATCGGTGCCCCAGTCGTCGGCCAGCGCGGCGACGATCGACAGTCCGCGGCCCGACTCGGCGAACGCGCTGACCGCCCGGGGGCGGGGCGGCGCGGGCGAGGGGTCGGCGAGCGTCACCCGCAGGGCCTGCCCGGACCATTCGACGACGACGCCGATGGTGTCGTCCGGATCGGCGCTCGCGTGCCGGACCGCGTTGGCGAAGAGTTCGTCGGTGGCGAGGACCGCGTCGTCGAGGAGCGCGGAGAGTTCCCACCGGGTGAGGTGCGCCGCCATCGTGCGCCGCACCCGGGCGGCGCACGAGGGGTGTGCGGGTACCGCCATCCGGAAGAGGCGGGACCGCTCGATCGCGATCAAGGCAGCCTCACCGCGCCCGGCGACCCGTCCGCGCCCGGCGACCGGTCCCCGTCCACCGCGGCGGACGGCGCGTCATGGACGCTCCAGCCGGGGTCGTGCGCTGCCGCGGCAGGGGTCCGTCGGCGGGGCGGGCCGACACTGACTGCCGTCATCGGTTCTCCTCCGGATTCTTGGGGGGTGCTGTTGTCGAAGACAACAGCACCGGCCACACAAAAGACCAGGTGGTGGAGGGGTTGTGCAGTTGCGGGCGGGTAGTGGCGCCCGCTGTGTAGGTTCCCGACCATGGTGAACGTGCGCGGCAGGGCAGTGGTGGTCACCGGCGGCAGCCGGGGTCTGGGCGAGAGTGTCGTACGGCTGCTGCTCGCCGAGGGTGCCCGGGTGGCGACCTGCGCGCGGGAGCGGGCGGGGCTGCGGGCGCTGGCCGCCTCCTTGACCGGGGAGGAGCGGGAGAGGCTCTTCACCGACGCGCTCGACGTCACCGAACCCGGACGCCTGGAGGACTTCGTCACAGCTGCGGCGAAACGTTTCGCCTCCGAGGGGGTCCCGCCGTACGAGGGCGGTCCCGCCCGGGTCCCGCCGCACCCGGGCGGTCTCGACGGCGTCGTCGCCTGTGTCGGCGGCTCCCGTGGCGGCGCGTTCGAACTGGCCGACAGCGCCGACTGGACGGCCACCTGGGAACTGAACGTCGGACACACCGCCCGCCTCGTCCGCGCGGCCCTCCCGCATCTGCGTACGGCCGGCGGCGGCTCGGTCGTGCTGATCGGCTCGATCTCGGGCTGGAAACCGGGACCGCCCGCCCAGTACGGCGTGGCGAAGAGCGCCCTGATCCAGCTGGCCGCCTCCCTGGCCCGCGAACTGGGCCCGGACCACATCCGCGTCAACACCGTCTCGCCGGGCTCGATGCTGATCCCGGGCCGCCGCTGGGACCGTATGCGCCGCGAGGACCCCACGGCGTACGAGGCCTTCGCCGGGGCGGAGCTGCCGACCGGCGCCCCCGTCACCCCGCACGAGGTCGCCCGCACGGTGGTGTTCCTGCTCTCCGACTGGGCCACGGGTGTCTCCGGCGCCCACCTGCCCGTGGACCGGGCCCAGAACGCGCCCTCGCCGTACGGCTATTGACGCTCCGTCACCTCAGGGCGCCGCCGTCAGGCGGCCGCCCCCAGCACCACCCGCGAGCGGCGTTCGAAGTCCTGGACGACGGGCTCGTGGCGGCGGGAGGACAGGCGGCCCCGGAAGTCGCGGAGGGCCTGGATGGAGCGTTCGCTGTGCACCCCGCTGAGCGCTTCGAGGGCGTCGTCGGCCGTGGCGATGGCCTCGTCCAGACGGTTCTGCTGGAGGTGGGCCGTCGCGAGGACGGACCGGCTGATGGCCTGACGGCGGCGGCGGTCGGCGTGGGCGCGCACCGACTCGCTCGCGGTGTGCTCCGCCTGCGCGGCCAGGCCCAGGTCCCGGAAGCAGACCGCGGACTCCGCCTGGAGGTAGTGGTGGTCGAGGAACCGCACCCAGGGCGACTCCTGCGCCGCGCCCCGGCTCGCGTCGAGCTGCCTCTCGGCGGCGCGCAGCGCCTCGGCGGTCTCCCGGGGCCGGCCCAGCGCCGCGTGCCCGCGCGCGGACATCGCGTGCAGCCGCATCAGCCCCAGCGGGCTGCCCGAGTCCTTGGCGGTGGCGACCCCGGCCCGCGCCAGCGCCACCCCCTCGTCGGGGCGGCCGAGGCTGGTCGCCAGATGGGACAGCCCGGCCAGGATCTGGCCGCCCAGCACATGGTCACGGCCCTCCGCGCAGAGCCGCAGCCCCTGCGTCATGTACCGCTGGGCCAGGCCGTACTCCCCGGCGTCGTACGAGCTCCAGCCCGCCATCGCGGCCAGCCGGGCGGCGGCGGCGAACAGCTCGCGCCGGTGGTGCGGCGGCAGACCGCGCTGCTGGAGCAGCGGGATGACCTCGGTGGTGAGGTACTGCACGATGCTCGTGCGGATGCCGCCGCCCCCGTAGTGGTTGTCCATCTCGTCGAACATGCGGAGCATCGCGTGCACCTGCTCCACCGGCCCGCCGCCCGACACCGGCGCGAGCCTCGGGGCGTCCCGGCTCTCCACCAGCCAGAGCAGCCAGGCCCGCTGAGGGTTCGTCAGGGCACCCGGCACGAACGGCACCGAACCGAGCAGGCTGCGCCGGGAGATGTCGGTGGAGCCCAGCTCCGCCAGGGTGTGCAGGGTCTCCGACACGTTCTCGACGAACATCAACGCCCGTCCCGTCACCGGCCGTCCGCGATCGAGCGGAAAACCGAGGTCGGCCGGAGTGAGCGCGCGGCCCAGCCGTTCGCCGAGCACCGCGGCGATCAACTCCGGTGTGTTTCCCCGTGGTTGCTGGCCCTGGAGCCAGCGGGTGACGGAGGCCTTGTCGTAGTTGGTCTCCGCGCCTTGGCAGCGGCCCAGATCGTTGACCCGCAGGGCGAGGGAGGCGTACGAGCAGCCGGCCTCCTTCAACGCCGCCGCCAGCGGCTTGTTGGGCCCGACGGCCCCCTTGGCCGGGTTCCTAGGTAATCCGTTCGTCACGGCGGCCATCCAGGTCTCGCATCGTGTCGGCGCGCGAATCGGCCCCTGCCCGCCGTGGCGCCAACTCCTGGGCGGGCCGGAGGAGTTCGAGGGACGCTGCGCACGGTGTGCGGCAGGTCACTCGATCACTATGGTGGCCGAACAACTCAGCCCGCAACCGGCGTTCTGATAATTTCAAAATGAACCGCGAGGACCTGTCCGTGTCAACGGATCGCATGGCACACTGCACGCTGTGAATCCCGCCCCGGGAGGTTGCACGTGAGTGAGACCCGCGTCGGAGGGAGCGCCCCTGCGGCGCCCACGGTCCTGCGCATGGTCCTCGGCAAACGGCTCCGCCAGCTGCGGGAGCGGGCCGGAGTCTCCTTCGACGAGGCCGCCCGCGCCATCGAGGTCACCGCGCTGACGGTCCGCCGGATGGAGAAGGCCGAGGTCGGCCTCCGCATCCCCTACGTGAAGGAGCTGCTGCGCACCTACGGGGTCTCCGGCACCGAGATCGAGGGCTTCCTCGCCCTGGCCCGCGAGGCCAACCAGCCCGGCTGGTGGCACAAGTTCCGCGATGTGCTGCCCGAATGGTTCAGCGCCTACGTGAGCCTGGAGAGCGAAGCCGCCGTCATCCGCCTCTACGAACCCCAGTACGTGCCAGGCCTGTTGCAGACCCACGACTACGCCGCCGCCCTCATCCGGGTCGGCTTTCCCAACGCGAGCCCCGAGGAGGTCGAACGGCACGTCGCCCTGCGCCTGAGGCGTCAGGACCTGCTGGCCAAACCCGAGGCACCGGCCGTCTGGGCCATCCTCGACGAGACCGTGCTGCGCCGGCCGGTGGGCGGCCCGGAGGTGATGCGGGCCCAGCTCGACCGGCTCGCGGAGGCGACGGAACAGCCCAAGATCAGGATCCAGATCATGCGGTTCGCGGCCGGGCCGCACCCCGGTGCGTACGGCCCGTTCCACTACTTCCGGTTCGGTTTCTCCGAACTCCCCGACATCGTCTACACCGAGGGCCTCGCGGGCGCTCAGTACGTCGATCAGCCCGTGGACGTCGTGACCTATCTGGAGGTCCTGGACCGGATGTCCGTGCAGGCGGAACCGGTCGCTCGGACCAGGGACATCCTGGCGGCACTACGCAAGGAGTTGTGACACATGGCAAGGACAACCGACGGACCCGTCCACAGCGGTATGCCCGCGGCCGAGCTCGGCGTGGAGGGGTGGCGTAAGCCGTGGAGCGGGACGAATGGTGGTTCGTGTGTGGAGGCTAAGCGGCTGCCTGACGGCCGCGTGGCCTTCCGGCAGTCCACCGATCCGGACGGGCCGGCCCTCGTCTACTCGCGGGAGGAGATGGTGGCGTTTCTGGAGGGGGCGAAGGCGGGGGAGGCGGACTTTCTTATCGCCTGAGGGGGCGGGAGTTCGGGTTCGTCGGCGGGTGCGGGTTCGGTGGGGGTTCTCGCGCAGTTCCCCGCGCCCCTGAGAAGCCGGGGCTGCGCCCCGTGCTACTCATCCCGGTCGGAGCCGCCGCGCGGATCACTACGCCCGCACAACCGGACAACCCGTGCGTGCACTCCCGTCACCTGTCGGCCGTGCCCAGACTGGTCGACGACCGCCGCGCACCACCCGAAGGGAGCGGCATGCGTACGCCGCCTCGTGCCCCGGGCCGCTCCCGAGGGGTGGGGACGACACCGTCACCCCTGCCCGCGCTGACGCCGTACCGGACCCTGATCGTCGAGGGGCACGAAGGTCCCGGACGGGATCGGCTGGTCGCCGAGCTGGCGCACCTCGGGTTCGAGGTCCGGCGGTTGCCGGCCGCCCTGCACCACCTGGACCCGGCCCTGCCCTGCCGTGAACTGCTTGCGGGGCCGGGCCGGTTGGCCGTCGACGGCAATCTCATCGCGGAACTCGTGCACGGACCGCTGCGCCGGGGCCGCTCCCGGGTCACCTGGATGCACGCCCTGGACCTCGCCGACGCCGTCGCCGAACGCGACGGGGCCATGCTCCACCTGACCACGTCCGAGGTCACCGAGGCCGCCACCGCGTACGCCCGTGTCTTCCGCACCCTGGCCCAGCACGTTCCCGTGGTGACCCTCGACATCGGCGAACCGGGCGGCCCCATCCGCGCTCCCGCATCCCGCTCGTCCCAACTCTGGTGTAGCACGCGGCAGTTGACGATAGGTTAGCGACGACCACGCGATGTGAGGCAGGAGAGTCCCCATGGCAGAAGGCCACCCCACTCCCGATCAGGAAGCCCTGTCGAAGATCGACACCACGGTGCCGCACTCGGCCCGCATCTGGAACTACTGGATGGGCGGCAAGGACAACTACGAGGTCGACCGCGAGGCAGGCGACGCCTACCGGGAGATCGCCCCCAATATCGAGTCGATGGCCCGCGCCTCCCGTGTCTACCTCATTCGCACGGTCACCTTCGTGGCCCGCGAGCGCGGGATCCGCCAGTTCCTGGACATCGGCACCGGCCTTCCGACGTACGACAACACCCACCAGGTCGCCCAGAAGGTCGCCCCGGAGTCCCGCATCGTCTACGTCGACAACGACCCGCTGGTACTGCGCCACGCGCAGGCGCTCCTCACCAGCACCCCCGAAGGGGTCACCGACTACGTCGACGCCGACCTGCACGACCCGGACAGCATCCTCGAAGCCGCCGCGAAGATCCTCGACTTCGACAAGCCGGTCGCGCTGATGCTGATGGGCATCCTCGGCCACATCCAGGACTACGAGGAGGCCCAGGACATCGTCCGCCGCCTCCAGGCCGCCCTGCCGTCCGGCAGCTACTTCGTCCACTACGACAGCACGGACACCGACGCCGAACTCAAGCGCGCCCAGGAGGGCTACGACGACACCGGCGCCGTCCCGTACGTGCTGCGCAGCCCCCGCCAGCTGCACGCCTACTACGAGGGCCTGGAGCTGCTGGAGCCCGGCATCGTCTCGTGCCCGCTGTGGCGTGCCGAACCGGGCACGGATCCCGAGCCGACGGACGTGTACGGGGGAGTGGCCTACAAGGCGTAGCGGCACCGGCCCGGCGGGGAGGCGGCCGGGGCGGCGCGGGAGGTGATGCGGGAGCGTGCGATGAGGGCCGTGTACTCCGGAGCACTTCGGGTAGGCCCCCCGCATGACCGGCCCCGCCGACCTCGACCGGCAGGTTCTCGACGCAGTGGAGAACCTGGTGCCGCTCTGGTTCTCGGCGGTCGAGGACGTCGTCCCGCGGCTGTCCCCGCGACAGATCCTGGCGCTCCGCGCGATACGCCGTCGGCCCGAGCTGAACCTGACCGCCCTGGCGGAGCAGCTCGGCATCGGCCTGCCCACGGCCAGCCGGCTCTGCGACCGGCTCGAAGCCGCCGGCCTGCTCCAGCGCTGTGTCCACCTCGACGACCGGCGCGAGGTGCGGCTGCTGGTGACCGAGCGCGGACTCGGGTTCCTCGTCGAGGTCACCGAGCGGCTGTCGGCGCGGCTCGGCGACGTCCTGGCGGCGCTGCCGGCGGCCGAGCGCGCCCGGGTCGAACAGGTACTCAAGGCCCTCGGCGGCCCCGTCAGTTGAGCGGTGCCGTCACCCGCCCCGCCTCGCTGTGCACATGGCACAGCAGCAGACACACGTCGTCCTCGTGCTCGTCGTCCAGCAGGGGTTCCAGGAGCCGGTCGGCGGACTCCTCCAGATCGTCGTCGAGGGTGGTGGCCGGGAGCCCCCCGAGGGCCGAGGCCAGCCGCTCGATACCCGGGTCGATGCCCTGCGCCCGGCGTTCCACCAGCCCGTCCGTGTACAGCGCCAGGGTCGAGCCGGGCGGCAGCGGGACGGTGTGATCGGCGATCTCCTGCCGCAGGGGGATGCCGAGCATCGCGCCGGGCTTGGCGTCCAGGATCCGCACCCGCCCGTCGGGTGAGCGCAGCACCGGCGGCGGATGCCCCGCGGCGGCCCAGGTGAGGGTGGGCTCCCGCGGATGGAATCGGGCGATGACGGCGGTGGCGTACAGGTCGGGCTGCAGATGGTGCAGGAACAGATGGAGATGGGTGAGGAGCTGGCCGGGCGTCTTGCCGTCGACGGCGTAGGCGCGCAGCGCGGTCCGCAGCTGGCTCATCATCACCGCGGCGTGCAGCCCGTGCCCGGTGACGTCACCGATCACGGTGATCAGACTGCCGTCCGGCTGGCGGAAGGCGTCGTACCAGTCGCCGCCGATGTTCATGCCCCGGGTGGCCGGCAGATAGCGCGCGGCCAGCCGCAGGCCCGGTGTGGTGGGCAGCTCGGTGAGCAGGGCCCGTTGCAGGGTCTCGGCGATGTCGCGGTTGTGCTCGAAACGCCGGGCGTTCTCCAGGGCGACCCCGGCCCGCCGGGCCAGCTCGATCAGCATGAACGCGTCGTCGGCGTCCCAGCGTTCGTCGTCGGGCGGCGACAGCGTCAGCACACCCAGCGGCGCGCCCCGCGCCGTCAACGGCACACACAGCAGAGGCCGGTCGGGGTGCAGTGCCGAGGGCGGCTGGTCGTCGACCCCGGGCAGCCCGCCGGGGTGGTCGGCGGCGTACTGGGGGCGCCCCCGGCGTGCCGCGACGACGGCCGCGGCCGGTCTCGGCCCGCCCCCGGCGACCTCGCCCTCCCCGTCGAACAGCCATACGTCGGCGGTGCGGGCGTACCGGGGCACCAGGAGCGAGGGCAGCAGCCGTACGATCGCGTCCGGGTTGAGGGACGCGGTCAGCGCGGCGCTGGCGTCGGCGAGGAAGGTGAGCCGGCCGCGCGCGTTCTCGGCCTCCCTGCGGGCCTTCTGCTCGGCGGCGAACAGCTCGCGCTGCGCCCGCCCGGCCGCGTCCAGCTCGGCGTGCAGCGCCAGGACGCCCTGGTTGGTCTGGTGCAGCTCCTCGCGGTGGAACGCGACCAGCGCCTCCTGCTCGTCGAGCCTCTCCAGCAGCAGCGCCGCGTCCTCGTCCGCCCCGAACAGGGCCTCCGCGAACGTCGCCGGATCACCGGCCACATGCTCGCTGTCCGGCAGCCGCCCCTCCTCCGAGCAGGCGACCGTCAGCCGCCAGGGCTGCCGGTACTCGCCCGGCCGCCGGTTCTCCGACGTCACCTCGACCAGGAACCGGCAGCCACCGGGCCGCGCCGTCGTGGCCCGCGCGGTCAGCAGCCAGGTGCCGCCCTTGGTGAGGCACTGCCGCAGCTGCGCGGTGAGCACGGACACCAGCCGCGCCCGGTCGGTCGGCGAGACGCCGTGCGCGCCGGCCAGCCGCGCGGTCGCGATACGGGCCCGCGCGGCGTCGGTGACGGAACTGACATGCCAGGTACGGGTCATGGGCGGCGGTCCGGCGGGGAGGGGACCAGTACGGCGACGGTGGTGTCGTCGCGTACCGGCCGGGCGGGGCTGCTCGCGTCGCGCACGATCACGGCGGCGATCACAGCGGGGTCGAGGGTGGGGCTGTGGGCGGCGGGGCCCGGACTCCAGCGGCTGGGCAGACCGTCGCTGTGCAGCACGAGCAGACAGTCGTCCCCCCAGGCCGTCTCGTGCTGCGGGAGACGCGCGGCCCGGTGCGCGCCGACTATGCCCGGCCGCGACAGCAACGGCTGCCAGTCCGCGCCGGTCCGCAGCCGCGCCCCGATGTTGCCGATGCCGGCGAACAGCAACCGCCCCGCCGCGACGTCGAGTTGGGCGACGGCGACGGCCGCGCCCCGGGTGTCGCGCAGCGCGCCCTCCAGCCGCCGCAGCAGCTGCGCGGGGGGCAGTTCGGGCGCCCGGTACAGCTGCTCCACGGCCGCCGAGGAGGCACGGGCCGCCGCCATCCCGTGGCCCAGGCCGTCGGCGAGCATCAGGGTGGTGAGGTCGCCCGACCGGGCCCAGGCCCAGGCGTCGCCGGAGAACTCCGCGCCGGCGAAGGGCACGTTGACGCCCCCGGCGCGGACGGCAGCGGCCCCGGCCTTGGCCTCGGCGGGGGAGGGGGCGGGGGTGGCGCGGCGTGCGGGCCGGGCGCCGAGCCGGGCCAGGGCGATGGTGCCCCGGCCGACCGTGCTGTGCAGGTCGAAGTCGTCGGCGACCCGGCGGCAGGTGCCGAGGCCCGCGCCGAGCGAGGCGGTCGTGGAGAACCCGTCGCGCAGCGCGCCCGCGACATCGCGGACCCCCGGACCGTGGTCGATCGCCGCGATCTGCACCATCGGGGCCGCGCCGTCCGGCCGTTCCGGCGCGGGCCGGGACACCACGTCCAGCAGTATCAGCCCGCCCCCGGCGTGCTTGAGCAGATTGGTCGCCAGCTCGGTGGCCACCAGCGCACAGCCCGCGGTGCGGCCCTCGTCCAGCCCGGCCCGCGCCGCTGCGGCCTCGGCGGCCACCCGGGCGTCGCGCACCCGGGTCGAGTCGTGCACCGGAACCTCCCAGACGCGCGGCATCAGCGCTCCTCGCGCGGGCGCGGCGTGCCCGCCAGCCAGGACGTCACCGTGACCGTGGTGCCGGACCCGGGGCGGCTGTCGATCGTGAACTCGTGCACCAGCCGCCGGGCGCCGCCCAGCCCCATCCCCAGGCCCTCGCCGGAGGTGTAGCCGTCGATCAGGGCCTGGTCGAGGTCCGGGATGCCGGGCCCCTCGTCGCTGAACGTCAGCCGCAGCCCGCGTGCGCCGCCCTTGTCCACCGGCTCGCACTCCATCTGGCCCCCGCCGCCGTGGACCAGGGTGTTGCGGGCCAGTTCGCTGGCCGCGGTGACCAGTTTGGTCTGGTCGACCAGACCGAAGCCGAGCTGGGCGGCCGCCTGCCGCACATGCTGACGTACCCACACCAGATCGAGATCCGAGTGGATCGGCAGGCAGGCGGAGATGCCGCCGGCGGTCTGCATCACGGACTCTCCTGGCGGGCATGCCCTCGGCGGGGGAAGGTCGGGTCCGATTCACCGAGGAGCCGCATCGCGTCCTCGGTGCTGAGCGCGGTACGCAGCCCTGGCAGGGTCAGCCCCAGCTCCACCAGGGTGATCGCCACGGCCGGACGCATCCCCGCCACCACCGTCCCGGCGGCGAGCAGACTCGTCTGGGCGGCGATGTCACCGAGCACCCGGCCCAGGAACGAGTCGACCATCTCCACCCCGGAGAGGTCGATGACCACACCCGTGGCGCCGCTGCGCGCGACCGTGTCGCTGATGTCCTGCTGGAGCTGCTCGGCCGCGCCGTCGTGCAGATCGCCCTGGAGCGACACCAGCAGCACATTGCCGAGCTTGAGCACGGGGACGGGTGCCCCGTACGCGGACGGTCCGCCGTATCCGGCGAAGAGACCGCCGCTCACCTGCGCCCCGAACCGGCGCCGTCGTGGGACACGATGTCCGTGCCCAGTTCCCTGAGCGCGTAGGCCAGGGCGTCCGCGAGGCTCGTGCGGGTGAGCACCGAGCTGAGGTCGATGCCCAGATGGACGATGGTCTGCGCGATCGGCGGCCGGATGCCGGAGACGATGCACTCGGCGCCCATCAGCCGCGCCGCCGCCACGGTCTTCATCAGGTGCTGGGCCACCAGGGAGTCCACGGTGGGCACCCCGGTGATGTCCAGGATGGCGAACCGGGCGTGCTGCTCCACGATCGAGTCGAGGAGCCGCTCCATCACCACCTGGCTGCGGGCGCTGTCCAGGGTGCCGATCAGGGGGACGGCGACGATGCCCTCCCACAGCTTGATCACCGGAGTGGCCACCTCCATCAGCTGCAGCCGCTGCCGGTGGATCAGCTCCTCGCCCTCGCTGAGCGCCGTCTCCAGCACCACCAGCCGCAGCGTCCCCATCAGCACCGTCAGGGTGGTGGTGCACTCCCGCAGATGTGTGGCCGGCGCGGCGGGGAACTCGGCGACGAGCAGCTCGGTGACGGGCGGGCGCAGCGCGTCCACCTCGGCGGAGATCTGGGTGACGGTGGAACCGGCCCGCGCCCGGGAGGCCGCCGTCCGGGCCAGCTGCTCGCGGACGACGTGGAAGCCGCCGGACTCGGCGTCCTCGACACTGTCCGCGGCGGCCACGGCGGCGAGCGCGTCCACGACGGCCCGGCCCGCCTCCACCGCCTCGTCCCGGGAGTGGGTGAAGACGGTACGGAACAGCGCGGCGTCGGCCCAGCGCTGGGCGATCTGTTCCTGGCGGTTGCGCAGGAAGCGCGCGACCTCCTGGGACGGTGTCAACTGCTGGCCTGCCGTGTCCTGTTCCGGCACGGGTCTCTCCTCACATGGTGGTGCGCCTCCCCGCTCCGGGAAACGACTGGTGGACGGCTGACGGACGGGTTCATCGAGGGGGCGGGCCGGCCTCCCATGGTCCGAACCAGTCGAGACAGACCACGAGCGCGTCGTCGTCCGCCACGGGCGTGCCGCGATGGCCGGACAGTTCCCTGAGCACCGCGCCGGGTACATCGGCGGCGGGCAGCAGCCGGGTGGCGTTGACCGCGCGGGCGAGCGCCCGTTCCCCGTACTCCTCGCCGCCGGGCGTGACGACGGAGTACACCCCGTCGCTGACGAAGACCAGCCGGTCGCCCGGTTCGACCGTCACCTCCTGCGCGGTGTACTCCGTCTCCTCGAACATCCCCAGCGGCAGCTGCGCGTCCAGGGCGACCACGGTGACGCTCCCGTCGCGCAGCAGCAGCATCCGCGGGGAGCCCGCGTCGACGATCTCCAGGCGGCCGGTGCGCAGATCCAGATCCAGCAGCAGCACCGACAGATGCGAGGCCCCGCCGTACTGGGCGTGCACGGCCTGGTCGGCCAGCGCCGCCTGGTCGGCGATGGACAGGCCCGCCCGGCGGGCGTTGCGCAGCGCGTTGATCCCCAGCTGGGTCAGCAGGGACGCCTCGATGCCCTCGCCCATGCCGTTGGTGACGTACAGCATCAGCCGGTCCGCGTCGGCGGACCAGTCGAAGTTGTCGCCGAAGATGGCGTACGCGGGCTCCAGTTGACCGCCCAGCGCGTACTCGGGCCGGGTGGCGGACCGCCCCGGCAGCAGCTGCCACTGCATCTCCGCCGCCAGGGTCAGCCGGCTGGAGCGACGGGCCCGGACATACACATCGGTGTCGCGCTCCGCGACGATCAGCTCATGCCCCAGCACCCCGGCCAGCTCGGCCAGTTCGCCGAGGCACTCCTCGGCCTGCGCGGCGGACGGCAGGGTCAGGCTCAGCACGCCCAGCCGGTCACCGCGCACGCTGACCGGCAGATGCGCCCGCACCCGGCCGTCGCCGAGCCGCTCCACGTACGGTTCCTGCGCCCCGAACGCCCGGCCGGCCGGACCGTCGTGCACGGGCAGCGGCTCCGGCGGGTCGGGGCGGACGGACGCGGGCCGCAGCGCGGTGAGCGAGTAGTCGGCCAGGTAGAACTCGACGTCCCGCGCCGCCCAGTCGTCGGCCAGTACGGCACGGAACGCGTCCACCAAGTGGTGCGGAGCGGCGGAGCGAAGGGCTCGTTCGGCCGCCACGAATCTGTTCACGATGTCGGATACGCCATTCTTGCCAGAGCTGACAGTGTTCGAAATGCCTGGAAGAGTGGGCCCGTGACTTCCTCCTCCACCCCGCGGCCGGACGAGGTGGCGCGTGTGACCTCCGAGGCGGCCGAGCTGCTGGAGGTCCTGTGGGGGCGCGCCTCGACGGCACCGGTGTCCGCGTCCCAGCTCCGGGTGCTGTTCATCCTGGAGCACAACGACGGCATCAACCTGCGGATGCTCGCCGACGCCCTCGGCTCCACACCGCCCTCCACCAGCCGGCTGTGCGACCGCCTGGAGGCGGTGGGTTTCGTCGTGCGCCACACCAGTACGGCCAGCAGGCGCGAGCTGTGTCTGCGGCTGAGCCGGCGCGGACAGTCCTTCTTGCTGGACCTGCGCGCCCGCCGGGAACGCGCCCTGCGATCCGTGCTGGAGCAGATGCCCGCCACGCAGCGGACCGCGCTCCTGGAGGGGCTGGGCGCGTTCTGCGCCGCCGCGGCGACGGAGATCCACGAGGGCGACGCCACGGACGCGCGGAGCGCCTGACCGCCGCCGGCCCGATCCCGGTTCGACAGCCTCATCCCGACCTTTCCCACACTCTTCGCCCGGCTCACTCTGTTGCCTTCCGGCCATAGTTGTCAAACGACAACTGTTGCCCATGTGCGTGCCCCACGCGCCGACGGACCACGCCAAGTCGCGTCCTCCTTCGGCGCGTTGCCGACCGCTACTCCTGCGCCGGAGGTTCGTCCGGATGCGGGGCCACCTGTCCGGAATCCACGGCGGCCAGCGCTTCGTCCACGCTGTCCACCGTGGCCACGGTGAGGCTGACACCGGTGAGATCGAGTATCCGCCGTACGGCCGGTGCCGGGGCGATGACATACACCCCGCCGGGAATCCGCCGCACCTCCTGATACGTCCGCAGGATGATGTTCATGCCGGACGAGTCCATGAACGGGACCGCCGACACGTCCAGCAGGAAGTGCCGTCGGCCGTGGCGCAGTTGGTTCGCCAGATGATGCTGCAGCTCGGTCGCCGTGTCGATGTCCAGTTCCCCTTCGATCGTGAGCAGCACGGCGTCGTCCCGGGGCAGATCGACCTTGATCGACAGGGGGTTGTGGGCAACGGACACGAGAGTCTCCCTAGGCGCTTGACCGACCGGGGCGGGTGCCCCGATCCGCGGATTCGACGCATCGTTCGGCGATGCGCCCGTGCGCATACCCGCGAATCGTCCGGACACACAGGCCCGATCAGGCGACTCCCGGCTCCAGGAGCCCCGCCCGCAGCCGCTTGATGATGCGGCTGATCAGCCGGGACACATGCATCTGGGACACCCCGAGCTGCTCGGCGATCTGCGACTGGGTCTGCTCCTCCACGAACCGCAGATGCAGGATCCGCCGCTCCCGGTCGTCGAGTTCGGCGATCAGCGGCGCCAACGAGTGGAAGTCCTCGACGAGTTGCAGCGACGGGTCCTCCTCGCCGATCAGATCGCCCAGCACGGTGTCGCCGTCCTCACCGCCGTCGGAGGTGAGCGCCGCGTCGAGCGAGGAGGTGTTGTAGCCGTTGGACGCCTTGCGCGCCTCGATGACCTCCTCCTCGGACAGCGACATCAGCTCCGACAGCTCACGCGTCGTCGGCATCCGGCCCAGCCGGGACTGCAGCTCGTCCGTCGCCCGGGCCAGCTCCACCCGCGCCTCCTGCAGCCGCCGCGGCACATGCACCGCCCAGCTGGTGTCCCGGAAGAACCGCTTGATCTCGCCGACGATGTACGGCACGGCGAACGTGGTGAACTCCACCTCCCGGGACAGCTCGAACCGGTCGATGGCCTTGATCAGTCCGATGGTCCCGACCTGGACGATGTCCTCCAGGGAGTCCTCACGGCCGCGGAAGCGCGAGGCCGCGTACCGGACGAGGGAGAGGTTCATCTCGATGAGCGTGTTGCGCACGTACTGATACGTGTGCGTGCCCTCGTCCAGGATGGCCAGCCGGTCGAAGAACTGCCGGGACATCTCCCGGGCGTCCTTGGGCCTCACCTGGGACGGGTCCTCGATCAGGGGCAGGTCCACCCCCTCCGCCATGACCCTCCCCTGTGCCGTGGCCGTAGTACGTGCCGTCACGGCTGCCATGCTGTCCACCCCTCTCGCCCGAAGCCTTGTCGCCACCCCACGCTTGCCCCACAACCCGCGAGTCAGTCCCCCTCAAACAGGAAAGGGACCGTGGCGCTCCCCACTCTGGCCGGAAGTCACCGCCGGACCGGGTGACCGGGATCACCCGGCCCTGGCGATCCGTCACCCCGGATGCGCGGACCGTTGTTTGCCCGCCGGGTCGCGGGGCAACCGAAGTTCCACGCCTCCGTACCGGAGGCACGTCGGCGGGAGCGGTGTTCCGCGTACGGGCCCTGGTCGCCCGCCCACCGCTTCCCGCCGCGAGTCCCTGAAAGCGTCGTTCAGGAGCGATTTCCCATGCTGGTCAATGTGTCCGCACCCGGTTCAGCAACTTCCGTCCGTCCCGGCACCCCCGACAGGAGGGCGCACGACGACGCCCCCGACACCGCCACCGCCTTCGCCCGGCTCGCCGCGATGGACGCGGGACCCGAACGCGACCACGTACGGGACGAACTCGTGCGGGTCTGGCTGCCCATGGCGCACCGCATCGCCGGCCGCTTCCGCAACCGCGGCGAGTCGCTGGAGGACCTGCGCCAGGTCGCCGCGATGGGCCTGGTCAAGGCGGTGGACCGCTACGAGCCCGAACGCGGGGCGTTCGAGAGCTACGCCGTGCCCACCATCACCGGCGAGATCAAGAGGCACTTCCGCGACCGGATGTGGACCCTCCGCGTCCCCCGGCGGGTCCAGGATCTCCGCAACAAGGTGCGCGTGGCGCGCCGCGAACTGATCCAGACCTCCGGCGGCTCCGCCGAACCCTCCATCGCCGACATCGCCGCCCTCGCCGGGCTCACCGAGGAGGAGGTCAACGCCGGGATGGAGGCGCTCGACAGCTTCAGCGCGCTGTCGCTGGACGCCGAGATGTCCTCCGGCGACGACGGCTACAGCCTCGCCGACACCCTCGGGGCGCCCGACTCGGCGTACGACGTGGTCGTGGACCGGGAAGCGGTGAAGGAAGGACTGCGCCGGCTGCCCGAACGCGAGCGCGCCATCCTCTACATGCGCTTCTTCGAGGACATGACGCAGAACCGCATCGCCGACCGCCTCGGCATCTCCCAGATGCATGTCTCCCGCCTCATCAGCCGCAGCTGCGCCCGCGTCCGCGAGGAGGCCCTCGGCCGCGCCACGCCCTCCGCCTGAGCCGTACGCCGTCGCCCCGACCACCCAGGAGAGCCACACATGCTGACGCCCCATCCCGCGACCCTGCGCAAACTCGTCGACGAGTACGAGTCGCTCGCAGCCCACGAGAGCGAGCGGGGCGACCCCCAGGCGGTGCGCCGCGCGCAGGACCTGGCGTACACGCTGTGCGTGTCCACGGGCACCCGCGACGTCCACCGGGCCCTGGAGACGGCACGCGCGCAGCTCGCCGCCGCGCAGGCGGACGCGACCGCCGAGCTGTGCGGGAGGCGGGTGGTGCTCCCGGGCGCTCCCGGGAGTCATGGTCCGGTCCCGAGCGGGTATGCGGCGCTTCATGAACAGTGATGAACCGAGCTGTCCCGCGTCGTCGACCCCGTATCTGCCATGATACCGATGGAACGTCACCCGCTCATGGACCACGACCTCATGAACCACGACACCGGTCCCGTTCAAACGCCGTCCGGGCGGCCGGCCCGGCCGCCCGCGGCGATCACCACCGCCGCGGCCGCCCGCCGCCATGTGCGGGAGTTCGTGGGCAAACGGTGGCGTTCCCCGGCCGGACCGCCGAGCGAGCAGTCGATGATCGACCTCATCCTCGTCGTCTCCGAACTGGTCACGAACGCGCTCCGGCACGGCGGCGGCATCGCCGGCTTCGACGTCGCCCTCACCCCCGAGGGCGTACGGCTGAGGGTGCGGGACCACAGCACCGCCGTGCCCGTGGGCCGGCACGGGCCCGGAGTGCTGCCCCGGGTCCACGAGGGCAGCGGCTACGGCTGGCCCCTGATCAACCGGCTGTCCCGCGAGGTCGACGTCGAGCGCCGCACGTCCGGCGGCAAGACCATCAGCGTCCTGGTGCCGCTGGCCTCCTGAGCCCTCACCAGGGCCTGGGTCCTCACCAGGGCAGGAAGACGTGGACGTCCTTGCCGTGGTCGTGCACCACCACGCTGACCTCCTCGCAGAGCGTCTGGATCAGATACCAGCCGATACCGCCGCCGCCCTTGCTGGGGCTGAAGGGGCGCGGCGCGGGCGAGGTCCTGCTCGTGTCCCCGAGCGTCACATGGACTCCGTCCAGGGTGCGGCGCAGCGTCAGCTCGAAGCGCCCCGGCGCGTACTGCACCGCGTTGGCCGCCAGTTCCGTGACCACCAGCAGGATGTCGTCCCAGTGCTCCGTGGCGGCCGGCGGTTCGCTGCGCGCGAGGGCGCTCAGGAACCCCTCCGCGGCCGTACGGGCCCCCGTCACGTCGCCGAGTTCTCCGTCGAAGGCGGCGTGGCTGTCGTGGATCTCCTCGGCAGTCAGTTTGTCGTCCCTACATGGCTCTGTGGACATCTCGTCGTCCCCGGTTCGGCTGCTTGAGGCGGACGCGATGCCGCGTTCCCCTCCGACGCTCGTGTTTCCCGTGAGGTCGGCGGCTACGCGTGCGAAAGCGTAGGGAAATGTGGGGCATTGGAGAAGACGGCCGTCCCTCCGGGCCCCCGGCGGGGGCGGGCGCTCTACCGGTCACCCGTCTCACCGTCCTCGGCCGGGGTGCGGAACACGAGCAGTGCCACGTCGTCGTCGTTGTCGACGGGACGGGCGCGCTCCAGGAGCAGATCGCAGAACACGTGCAGCGGCCGGTGGGCGAGCGCCGCCGCGTGCTGGCGCAGCCGGGCCAGACCCCGGTCGAGCGTGTGCCCCGGCGACTCGATCAGACCGTCCGTGTACAGCACGAGCGTGGACAGCGGCGGGAGCGGGGTGAGCGTGTCCGTGCGCGCCCGTGTCAGGCCCGTGCCCAGCAGATGGTCGTGCTCCTCGTCCAGGAACCGGGACCGCCCGTCATGGGTGATCAGCAGCGGCGGCGGATGCCCGGCGTTGGTCCACCGCAGCGCCCACCCCTCGGCGCCCTTCTCGACCCGACCGAAGATCAGGGTGGCCATGGACGCCTCGGCCACGTTCACCACGGCCTGGTCCAGCCGCTCCACGATCTTGCTCGGCGGCTCCTCCAGCGCCCAGGCGTAGGCCCGGAGCATGTTGCGGACCTGCGCCATCCCCGCCGCCGCGTCGATGTTGTGCCCGACGACGTCGCCGATGGCCACCGCCGTGGACCTGTCGGCCAGCGAGAACACGTCGTACCAGTCGCCGCCGACCTGCGAGGACTCCGACGCCGACTCGTACCGCGCCGCCATCCGCAGACCCGGCACCTCCGGCATCTGGGGCAGCAGATGACGCTGCATGGTCTCCGCGATGTGCCGCTGCCGCTGGTACAGCCGTGCGTTCTCCAGGGCCAGCCCGGCCCGGCGGGCGATGTCCTCCAGCAGCGACAGCTCGGAGTCGGTGAACGACCCCGGCCGGTCGCTGAGGCCCAGCGTGAGGGCGCCGAGCACCGCGCGCGGCCCCCGGATGGGCGCGATGGCCGCCGACCGCAGCCCCGTCTCCTGGAACAGCTTCTGCTGGGCGACCGTGATGCCCGAGTCCGCCGGCCCCTGGTAGGTCTCGGGCCCGGCCAGTGTCGACGCCGCCCCGCGCAGCGCCCGCGACAGCGGCATGAGCGACTCCTCGTGCACCGGCGGCAGCGGACCCTCCAGTTCCTCCCGCCGCACCACGGCGCCGTCGCGATGGGTCGCCACCGTGGTCCGCCACACGTCGTCGCTCTCGGTGATCAGGTCCACGATCGCCCAGTCCGCCAGCCGGGGCACCACCAGCCGCACCAGGCGCGCGACCGCCTCGTCGGCGTCCAGCGTGGAGGTCAGCCGGGTCGTCGTCTCGGCGAGCAGGGCCAGCCGGTCCAGCTGGGACAGGGACGACGGCTCGGCGGTCAGCGGCGGGCCGCCGCCCGGCGCGCTGTCGTGGAAGAGGACCACCGCGCCGATCCCGCCCCCGTCCAGCCGGCACGGGGTGACCAGCCAGGTCACCGGCAGCAGTGTGCCGTCGCCGCGCCGGAACCACTCGCGGTCCCCGCCGCCCGTACGGCCGCTGAGGAAGGTACGCATCATCGAGCACGCCGCCCGGGGCATCGTCTGCCCGAGATGGTCGCGGTGCAGCAGCCCGTGCGCGTCCCGGCCGACGAGTTCGCCGGCCGACAGGCCGAGCAGGGCCTCCGCCCGCGCGTTCACCGTGACGACGGTGCCGTTGTCGTCCACGACGTACAGGCCGGCGTGCAGGAGATCGGGCAGCCCGTCCGGCGACCGCCCGGCCGTACCCGGCGGCTGCCCCTCGGCGTTCTCCGGACTCCACGCGCTCATGCTCGGGCTCCTCCTGCTCCGGTCGTGGACGGCACGGTCGTACCGGCGGACGGATCCGCCGTACGTGCTGCACGCATTACCCCGTCCCGGGCGACCTACGCGCGAAAGGTCCCGACCCGCAGGTGGGGACCTGTCCGCGCACCCTCCGGACCGCCGGGTGCCGGGCACGCGCGGCGACGCCCCGGACACCGCTCGCACCCGGGGGCGCACGGCCCGGGGCCCGCGGGTGCGTGCCCGGAGTCAGGCCTGGGTGTGCCGTACGCACGCCGCGACGACCTCGCGCAGGCTCCCCGTCCGCTCCAGCACCTCGCGCTGCACCCGGGCCCCGTTGCCGCGCCCCATCAGCGCGGCGACCGCCTCCCGGACCAGATCGGCGTCCCCGTGGTCGACGAGCGCGTCGTCGACGTGGTCGAGGAGCGCGCGGATCACGTCGACGGCGGGCCGGGGCCGCATCGTCGAGGGGTCGAGCAGGTTCGCCGTCATCCCGGAGCGGGAGGCCCGCCAGGTGGCCAGCCGCAGCAGCCCCGTGCTGTGGCCGAGCGGCTCGGCACCGGCCCGCCACTCCCGGGCCGCCGTCTCCACCAGCCCCCGGGCGAGGGCCGCGACGAGGACCGCGGTGTCGGGGTGCAGACAGACGTCCGCGACCCGGATCTCCACGGTCGGATACCGCTGGGACAGCCGCGCGTCGAAGTAGACCATGCCCTCGTCGCGCACGACACCCGTGGCGATCAGATCCTCGACGCAGCGGTGATAGCTATCCGCCGAGCCGAGGACGTCCGTCGGCCCGGCCATCGGCCACATGTCCCACACCTGGCTGCGATAGCTGGCGTACCCGGTGTCGTGGCCCTGCCAGAAGGGCGAGTTGGCGCTCAGGGCTCGCAGCACCGACAGCCACGGCCGGATCCGGTCCAGGACCGCGACCGCCTCCTCGTCGGACTCCACCGACACATGGACATGGCAGCCGCAGACCAGCTGCACCTGGGTGGACAGGCCGAACTCCCGTGCCATCCACCGGTACCTGCTGTTCATGGTGATCGTCGGGCTCACCGGCAGCGGCGACGTGGCCAGCGCCACGACCGCGCCGCCCAGCCCCTCCGCGTGGCGCGCCGCGTCCTTGCGGCAGCGGATGATCTCCGCCCCGAGATCGGCCATCGACGACTGCGGATGCGTGGCGAACTCCACCTGCTCGTCGTGGAGCTCCTTCTCGAACACGTCCTGCCCCGAGCCCTCCTTCGCGGCCCGGGCGAGCACCGCGGCGGCCCGCGCCTGTGGCTCTCCGCTCTCGGGATCCACGAGCAGGAGTTCCTCTTCGACTCCGACGGTACGCACGTCATCCGGCCCTTCCGCGTGAGGTCGCTGGGTGGTGACTTGCCGTGTGCCCTCGGACGATGCCGGGACACCTCACCGGGCGGAACGGGTGCCCCACCCGTGTACGCGAGGACGGTCCGGGTACCCGTGGGGCGCTTCGGGAGCCGTGCCGGACGCGCACGGCACCCTGTCCGCGACACGGAGGAGGAGAACGTGACCAGCAGCACCGAGACGGGCCGTGTGACCGGTACCGCCGACAAGGACTACAACCTGATCTGGTACGTCGAGGCCTGCCTGGACAACGCGCTGCGCCTGGAGACCTACATCCAGGACGCGGAGCGGGAGAAGGACACCGAGGTGGTCGAACTGTTCCGCAAGGCGCAGGCCGACAGCCGCAAGGGTGCCGACCTCGGCAAGCGGCTGCTGCGCCGGCGCCTGGACGGCTGACCGCCGTCCCGGGCCGGCCACGGTTCGGGAGACCATCGGACACTCCGTTCCCGGTACAGCGCCATTGTGGGCACGGCGCGTGCCGTCACGCGAACCGGAGGGTGTGGACTTCCCGTCCCCTGGCGCCGGGGGGGGGGGGGCGGAGCCGGAGGACGGCGCCGGAAAAGACAAAGGCAAGGAGGTCGCCGCTCCTTGCCACTCTCAACGTATAGCGCACCCGGGGGCTTGCGGCAAGACCCCGCCCGTGCCGCAGAATCGCCGACCGAGGCGAGAAGCCGAGAAGGCGAGAGGCCTCGAAGAGGCGAGAATCTGCGCACATGGGGGTTGAGATGATCGACGTCATCGTCGTCGGCGGCGGACCGACCGGGCTGATGCTGGCGAGCGAACTGCGGCTGGCCGGGGTCGAGACGGTCGTTCTGGAGAGGCTCACCGAGCCGACCGGGGAGTCCCGGGGGCAGGGCCTGCACGCGCGCAGTGTCGAGGTGATGGACCAGCGCGGTCTGCTGGACCGGTTCCTCGCGGTCAGCAAGAAGTTCCAGGTCGGCGGGCTCTTCGGCGGCATCATGAAACCGTGGCCGGAGAGCCTGGACACGGCCCACGCGTACGGCGTGGCCACCCCGCAGCCGGTCACCGAGCGCATCCTCCAGGAGCGCGCCCTCGAACTCGGCGCCGACCTCAGGCGCGGCCACGAACTGATCGGTCTGAGCCAGGACGAGCACGGCGTGACCGCCGAACTGGCGGACGGCACCCGGCTCGGCGCACGCTACCTCGTGGGCTGCGACGGAGGCCGCAGCACGGTGCGCAAGCTGCTCGGTGTCGGCTTCCCGGGCGAGCCCGCCAGGGTCGAGACCCTGCTGGGGGACATGCGGGCGACCGAGGACCCGGAGACGATCGCCGCGGCCGTCGCGGAGGTCGCCAAGACCCAACTGCGGTTCGGCCTCGCCCCGTTGGGGGACGGGCACTATCGCGTCATCGTGCCCGCCGACGGCGTGGCCGAGGACCGTGCGGCCCCGCCGACCCTCGACGACTTCCGGCGGCGGCTGCGGGCCTTCGCGGGCACCGACTTCGGGGTGCACTCCCCGCGCTGGCTCTCCCGGTTCGGCGACGCCACCCGGCAGGCCGAGCGCTACCGGGTCGGCCGGGTCCTGCTGGCCGGCGACGCGGCGCACATCCACCCGCCGACCGGCGGACAGGGGCTCAACCTCGGGGTGCAGGACGCCTTCAACCTGGGCTGGAAGCTGGCCGCCGCGGTCAACGGCTGGGCCCCGGAAGGGCTGTTGGACACTTACCACGCCGAACGGCACCCGGTGGGCGCCCGGGTCCTGGACAACACCCGCGCGCAGATCACCCTGCTCGGCTCCGAGGCCGGGCCGACCGCGCTGCGGGACCTGCTGTCGCGGCTGATGGACTTCGAGGACGTGAACCGGTACATCACCGGAATGATCACCGCCGTCGACGTCCGCTACGACCTCGGCGAGGGCCACGACCTGCTCGGCCGCCGGATGCGGGACGTCCAGCTGAAGCGGGGGCGCCTGTACGAGCTGACACACGACGGCCGCGGCCTGCTGCTCGACCGGACCGGCGGGCTCTCGGTGGAGGGCTGGGCGGACCGCGTCGACCACGTCGTCGACACCGCCGAGGAACTGGACGCGCCCGCGGTGCTGCTCCGCCCCGACGGCCACGTGGCCTGGGCCGGCGAGAACCAGCGCGACCTGCTCGCCCACCTCCCGCGCTGGTTCGGCACACCCACCGGCTGAACGAGACCGCAAGGGGCGGCACGGGCGGCTCGCGCACAGGGGCGCTCCGGGGCGGCCCGACCGACGGGGGAGCGCCCGGGAGGCGCGGGCCGGTTCGTGCCGCCCGGGGGTGTGGGCCGGTTCGTGCCGCCCGGGGGACGGGCCGATTCGTGTCGCCCGGGCCCCTCGTAGGCCCGCCGCCCGGGCCCCGCGTGGGCCGGTTCGTGCCGCCACGAGGCTCCGGACGGTTGCCGGGGCCGTCCCGTCCCGCGCACGATGCTGCGATGACCTCGCCTCCCGTCGTACGCCCGTACCGCCCCGAGGACCACGACGCCCTCCACGAGATCTGTATCCGGACCGCCCACAACGGCGGCGACAGCCGCACGGCCTACAAGGACCCCGACGTGTTCCCGGCCACCTTCGCCGCACCGTACGCCCACCTGGAACCGGAGCTGACCTTCGTCCTCGACGACGGTCACGGGCAGGCCGTCGGCTACATCCTCGGCACCGCGGACACCCCCGCCTTCGTAGAGGACTTCCGCACCACGTGGCTGCCCCTGGTCGAGGACCGCTTCCCACCGCCCGCCGGCCCACCCGCCACACCGGACGAGGAGATCGTCCACCTCCTGCACCACCCCGAGCGCATGATCCTGCCCGAACTCGCGGCCTACCCCGCCCACTTGCACATCGACCTGCTCCCCCCGTGGCAGGGCCGGGGCCACGGCCGCGCCCTGACGCACACCTTCCTCCGGGCCCTGCACACCGCGGGGGTCCCGTCCGTTCACCTCTCGATGCTCACCGCCAACACTCCCGCCCGCGCCTTCTACGACCGCCTCGGCTTCCACGAGATAGCCGTCCCGGACCCCGGGCCGGTGACCTATCTGGGGCGCCCCGTGATCGACAGCTGACCGCCGCCGTCCTCGGAGGAAGGTCAGCGGACGGCGGCCAGGACATGGCTCGGGCCCACCTGCCAGACCGGGCCGACATGGTCGAAGCCCGCCTCGCGGAGCAGGGCGACATGGCCGGACAGGGTCAGGTCGTTGCCCTCGCAGCGGGGACGGCCGCCCTCGTCGGGCCGGGAGAGGAGCGGGGCCAGCTCCGGGTCGGTGGCCGCGCTCGACCACCAGGACTCCCAGTCCTCGTCGAGGGGCGCGGCACTGCGCGCGGCCCGGCGCCGTCCGATGTCGAGCGCGAGTTCGGACACCTTTGCCGAGTCCGGGCTGATGTGGTCACCGTTGATCAGGATGCCGCCGGGCCGCAGCAGCCCGGCGAGTTCCCGGTAGACCCGGCGCAGGGTGTCAGTGCCCAGGTAGTGCAGGGCGGTGGTCGACACCACCGCGTCCACGGGGCGGGCCAGGGCCAGCGTGTCCAGCCAGCCGGGTGCGCCGATCAGGGTCCTGACGTACCTGAGGGCGCTGCCGTAGTGGGCGCTGCCCAGTTCCAGCAGGAGCGGATCCGCGTCCACGGCGAGCACCTCGGCCGTGGGCAGCCGGCCGGCGAGGCGGGCCGCCAGACAGCCCGGGCCGCTGCCCAGGTCGAGGACGAGGGGTGCGGGGCAGTCGCGCGTCACATGCTCGACCAGGTCCGCGATGACCTCGAACCGTTCCTCGCGGTCGACCGCGTACCGCCGCTGCTGACGTTCCCAGCGCTCCACCCATCGCGCCGCCGTCGCCGTGCTCAGATCCATGCCGGTCGCACTGCCTCCGTCTCGACTCGCTTCCGCTCATGGAAATCATTGCAGATTAGCGAGGGCGGAGAGCAACTCGTCGATCTCCTGGGGGGTGTTGTAGACATGCAGACTCACCCGGACCGACCCGTCCGCCGCCTCGCGGCCCGCCTGGCAGTGGCCGTCCGTCCGCACCATGAAGCCATGGCTGAACAGGATGAACCCCAGGTCCCGCGAGTCGATCGCGCGATGCCGGAAGGTGACGAGACTGCGGCGCCGCTGCACCTCGCTGCCGACCGTCAGACTGGACCGGCAGCCGAGCACCTCGTAGGCCTCCATCCGGGCCAGTCCGTCCGTGAGCCGGGAGGTCAGGTCCACCGTCCAGCGCTCGATCCGGTCGGTTCCGGCGGCGTCCAGCCAGTCGAGCGCCGCCGTCAGCGAGACGACGCCGACCGTGTTGGGGGTGCCGCTCCAGCCACCGGGCCGGAAGGCCGGCCCCCGCAGATTCCGGGACCACACCGCACCCGTACCGGGCAGCGCCATCGCCTTGTGCCCGGAGAACACCACGAAGTCGACGTCGAGCGCCGCTGTCGAGAGCGGCAGATGGCCGACGCTCTGCGCGGCGTCCAGACAGATCGGCACCTCCGGCCCGACCACCCGCCGAATCCGGTGCACGTTCATGTCGACGCCGTAGACGTGATGCACGTGCGTCGCCGCCACGAAGCGGGTGCGCGGGCCGACGGCCTCGGCGAGCGCCCCGGGGTCGTAGTCGCCCGAACTCTCCTGGTACGGCAGTTCCCGCACCCGGACGCGCACGCCCCGTCGGGCGAGCAGGTCCCGCGCCTCCAGCCACGGTGACAGGTTCGCCTGGTGGTCGGCGAACGGGACCACGATCTCGTCGCCGTCGGTGAGCAGTTCCGCCAGCCAGTCCCGGGCGACGCTCCGCAGCCCCTCGGTGGTCCCACCGGTGAAGTGCACCGAGGACCGCGCCGGTTCGGGATCGGCCAGGAACTCCTTGACCCGGTCGCGGGCGTGCTCCACCAGCCCCGTCGTGGTGTTCGCCCACGGATACGAACCCCGCCCGGCGTTGGCGTTCGAGGTCGTCAGATACGTCTGTACGGCGTCCAGGACCGGCTGCGGCTTCTGGCTGGTGGCCGCGCTGTCGAGGTACGCCAGCTCCGGGTGCCCGGCGACGATCGGGAACTGGGCGCGCAACGACCGCTGCCACTCGGCCGGTTCCACCGCTTCTGCCGGTCGTGCGACGGGATCGGTCATGTCAGTCACGCACCAGCGGCGCGCCGGCGTCCCGCCAGGCGATGATGCCGCCCGCCAGGCTGCGCACGTCGGGGTGCCCCATCCGGGTCAGCAGGGCCGCGTACCGGGCCGACTTCTCCCCGACCGGGCACGCGAGCAGCACCGGCTGCCGCTTCCCGAAGGGCAGCCCGCCCCGCAGGAGTTCCTCGAAGAGCTCGTCGACGATGTTCACCGAACCGTCGATGTGCAGCGCCGCGTACGCGAAGGGGCCGCGCAGGTCGACCACGAGGGGGCGCTGCGCGGCGATCCACTTCTGGGCGTCCTCGACGTCGATGACCGTCGCCGAGCGGACCTCGGTGTCGGTCAGCGTGGTGACCGAGTTCTTCGCGGGCGGGCGGCCCAGCAGATCCGGGCGGCGCTGCCGGACGTAGTCGAGATAGCTCTCCACCCGGTCGCAGACGATGAACACCGCCGTCCTGCGCTCCGTCAACCCGGCGTCCAGGGCACGCAGATGACGGACCCCGCCGTAGTACGCCGCCCCTCCGGTGGGGCCGGCGAGCAGGCCGCAGCGGCGCAGCAGGGTGAGCATCCCGTCGATGGCCTCCTCGGCGCTCACCGCCTCCAGCGTGTCGTAGGTCGCCGGGTCGAAGATGCCGACCTCCTGCACCTCGTCGACGGTACGGATGCCGGGGATGAAGTCCGCCTTGCGGCCCACCAGTCCGACGACCCGCACCGCCGGGTCGTGCGCGCGCAGGGCGCGGGCCACGCCCGTGGAGGAGCCGGCGGTGCCCACACAGGCGATGAACCAGTCGGGGGCACGGCCGTCGAGGTCGGCGATGATCTCCGGGCCCGTCCCGGTGGCGTGGGCCTCGGTGTTGAGGTCGTTGAAGTACTGGTCCGTGTGCAGATGGGCGCCGCCGGGGCGGTTCAGCCGCTGGTGGAAGAGGGTCAGCGGATCGTCCGTGTCGGTCGGGTCGAGACATTCGCTCCGGCCGGGCAGTTCCTCGATCTCGGCGCCGAGCAGCAGGAGCAGGTCCTTGATCTCGGGGATCCGCATCCGGTTGGTGACACTCTTGAACGGCAGCCCGTGCAGGCCCGCGATGAGGGCCAGGGCCTTGGCGGTGTTCCCGCTGGACAGCTCCACGATCGTCTCGCCGCGCTCCTTGGCGCCGGCCAGCTCCCGCCGGGTCATGCTCCACGCCGCCCGGTCCTTCAGCGAGCCGAACGGGTTGAGCATCTCCAGCTTCGCGTAGAGGTCGATGTTGCGCAGCCCGTGGACGGCCGGGTCGATCCGGACCAGCGGTGTGTCGCCGATGGCGTCGGTGATGCTGTCGTACCTCATCCCTGCGGTTCCCCCGTACGGTCGAACGGCCAGTACTCCTCGTCCAGGCACCACCGCCACCGCCCCGCCTCCTCGTGGACGGCCACCTTCCGTGCCAGGGGCTGCTGTTGGGCGTGGGTGGCGCCGAAGTCCATGCAGTAGCCGGCCGTGTTGACGAAGGCGAGGAGATCGCCGGGGCGCGGCGGCCGGGGCAGGTACACGGTGCGGCGGGTGATCAGATCCGCCTCCAGGCAGAGGTTGCCCATGAGGTGCACCGCCACCGGGTCCGACGCGTCGGGCGGGGCCGGGGCGCGGGGCACGAGGACGGGGTCCATCAGCACCCCGTGGTCCTCCAGGCCCACGTCCCCCGCGTTCATGGCCAGCCGCACCATGGGTTCGCCCGTGTCCGTGGCCCGGACCTCCAGGACCCTGCCGAGGGTGAGCCCGCAACTGTCGGCCAGGGCCCGGCCGGGCTCGACGTAGAGGTCGTACAGGCTCTCCAGGAGCAGGGTGCCCAGGGGGCGGCCCAGGCCCGGCGCGGGGAGGGAGAGCAGGTCGTCCAGATACGCGGCGCCGGCCGTGGGCCGATGGGCCGGGTACAGGCTCAGGGCGCCCTTGAGGGTGCCGTTCTCGGCCCGGAGACCGTAGCCGTGGCCGCCCCGGGTCAGCGGCGGGCGGCGGCCCATGACGGCGCCGGTCAGCTCGGTGGTCCAGCGTTCCCACTGGGCCGCGTGCGCCAGGTAGTTGACTCCGTAACCGCCGCCGATGTCGATGGCGCGCGGCTGGGAGCCCTGGATCCGTAACTCCTCCATGGCCCGCAGACAGCCTTCGAGGGCCGCCGCCTTCTCGTCCGGGCTCGTGGTGTCGAGGTGGTAGCCGACGCCGATCGGATCCAGCTCTTCCCGGTGCCGTGCGAGGACGTCGAGCAGCTGGTGCAGGGACTTCACCGGCGTACCGAAACGGCTCTCGCGGACGAGCCGTCTGGCGCCGGGCGCCTCGAAGCCGGACAGCCGCAACAGGACGCGGACGCGCGGCAGTCCATGGGTCCGGACCAGGTTCGCCGCCCGCTCCAGCTCGGCCGGGCCGTCGGCGTTGAGACAGGCCCCGCCGCGCACGGCGAGCCAGAGGAACGCCGGGTCCTTCGGACCGGTCGCCATGATCCGGGACCCCGTGAAACCGGACCCGAGAGCGTGCCGCAGCTCGTCGAGCGACGCGACGTCGATGTCCGCGTCCGTCGTGGTCAGCCGGCGTATCAGGGAGCTGGAACGGTTCGCCTTGTGGGCGAAGAAGATCCGCCCGGCGAGCCGGTGGTGGTCGAGGACCGAACGGAAGCGCCGTACGTTGTCGGCCGTCTCGTCCGGCAGCAGGACGTTCAGCGGGGAGCCGAGGGCGTCCACGAGGGTGTGCAGGAAGGGTGCCGCGTCCAGGAGGGCCGCTGTGCGCGGTTCCAGCCGTGGTGCCAGGTACAACGGGTCGTCGCGCATCCCAGATGTTCCTCCCCACCGAGGAAGAAGACGTACCGGTGCCTGCGGGTGGTCATGACGACCGTAACCCTCCCCCCGCCGGGCCTCGGGAAATCGGGCGCGGTGGGGGAGGGGCCGTTTCCCGACGTCCGACGGCTGGAACCGGCCGGTCGGGGAGGGGCGAGGAGTTGAGGGATGAACGAATCGAGAGGGCGGAGGGGGCCGCCGGTTTCAGGGAATCAACCGGCGCGGAGGGGGAGGCTCATCAGGATCGCGTCCCGGTCGTCGCCCGGGGCGATCCGCAGCGCTCCGGGCCACCGGCCGACCTCCACCCAGCCCACCTTGCGGTAGAAGTCCTCCAGGCCCACCCCGCCCCGGGTGGAGAGCATGAGCCGCTCCAGGCCCATCTCGTCACGGGCGACGGCATGGACGCGGTGCATCAGCGCGGCGCCGATCCCCAGGCCCCGGAAGCGGGGATGCGTCTGGACGTGGTTGACCGTCCCGCAGTGCGCGCCGAGCCGGTGCGGCTCCCGGCGGACGATCAGCCAGCCCGCGAGCGCGCCGCCGACCGTGGCGACGAGGAGTCGGCCGTGCCCCGGGTGCAGGCCCCGCACGAGCCCGTCCACCACTGGGACCACGTCGTGCGCGCTCACCGGCAGCGGGGGGAACTCGGTGGCGAGGACCGCGCCGCCCGCGTTCGCCACGACCTCCCAGCAGTCGGCGATCTCCCGTCTGAGCCCCGGGGTGACCTCCCCGGGGCTCGTCAACTGCAGGAACTCCGAGACCTGATGCACCGTCATGGCCGTCAGCCTCGCACACGCGCCGCCGGGCACCTGTACGCCGAGCACCCCCGCCGCCGGCTCCGGGCCGGGCCCGGGGCTACGGCTTCGCCCTGACCAGCCCCGCGTCGTACGCCATGATCACGGCCTGGATGCGGTCACGGGCGCCGATCTTGGCGAGGACCCGGCCGACGTGCTTCTTCACGGTGGACTCGGTGAGGACGAGCCGTTCGGCGATCTCCGCGTTGGTCCAGCCCTGGCCGATGGCGACCAGCACCTCGTGCTCGCGGTCGCTGAGGGTCCCCAGCCGGGGGTCGGCCGGCAGCGGGGTGCCCGTCGGGGCGAGTACTTGGTGGGCGTAGGCGTCGAGGAGCCGCCGGGTGAGACTGGGGGCCACGACCGCGTCCCCGGTGGCGACCGCGTGGATACCGGCGACGAGTTCCTCGGGGCGGGCGTCCTTGAGCAGGAAGCCGCTGGCGCCGGCCCGCAGCCCCTCGTACGCGTATTCGTCGAGGTCGAAGGTGGTCACGATGAGGACGCGGGTGCGGCCGCCGGAGGCCACGATCCGGCGGGTGGCCTCCAGACCGTCCATGCCGGGCATACGGATGTCCATGAGGACGACGTCCGGGCGCAGTCGTGAGGCGAGGCGGACGGCCTCGGCGCCGTGTTCGGCCTCGCCGACCGGGGTGAGGCCGGGGGTGCCCTGGAGGAGCATGCGGAAGCCGAGACGCTGCAGGGGCTGGTCGTCGGCGATCAGCACGGTGGTCATGGCAGAGGGTCTCCTGAGGCCGGCCGGGCGGGCGGATCGGGGGGTGCCGGGGACGCGGCGGGTGTGGGAGGGGCGGGTGGCGCCGGGGACGCGGGGGGTGCGGGGGGTGCGTCGAGCAGGGCGTCCACGATCCAGCCGTGGCCGGTGTCGCGGGGGCCGATGGTGACGGTGCCGCCGTACAGGGCGGCCCGCTGCCGGATGCCGACCAGTCCGTGCCCCGGGTCGTCGCCCCCGGGCTCCGGCTCCGCGCGGCCGGGCGGGTCCGCCGGTACGCCGGTGTCGGCGACCCGGACGCGTACGGTGCCGGACTCGGCGCTCACCCCGACCTCGGCCGCGGCGCCCGTACCGGCGTGTTTGAGGGTGTTGGTCAGGGCCTCCTGGACGATGCGGTACACGGCCAGCTGCACACCGCTGCCGAGCGCGTCCAGATCGCCGACGGTCCGGAAGGTGACGGGCAGGCCCGCCGCGCGGACCCGCGCCAGCAGGGGGTCCAGATCGCGGATGCCGGGCTGCGGGCCGAGCAGCCGCTCGTCGTCCTGGCCCTCGCGCAGCACGCCCAGGACCCGGCGGAGTTCCCCCATCGCCTGGCGGCCGGTGTCGCCCAGGATGCGCAGGGCGTCGGCCGACTCCTCGCCCCGGTGGGCGGCGAGCACCGCGGCGCCGTCGGCGACGCTCACCATGACGGAGAGGTTGTGGCCGACGATGTCGTGCATCTCGCGGGCCACCCGGGAGCGCTCGGCGGCGGCGGTGAGCCGGACGCGCTGGTCGCGCTCGACATCCAGCCGCGTCGCGCGGTCCTCCAGGGTCGCCAGATACATCCGGCGGATCCGCAGGGTGAGGCCGAGGGTGACGGCCGCCGTGGCCGTCCCCAGCAGGAAGAACAGGCCGAGCAGCGGATGCTCGATCCGCCCCAGGAACCAGACCACGGCGACCAGTTCACCGGCGGTCACCGCCACGGCCCAGCCCAGCAGCCGCAGCGAGCCGTGCAGGGCCAGGCTGTACAGGGCGACGAGCATGCTGATCCCGGCCTGCTGCCAGATGTCCAGCGACCACTGGACGACGGAGACCGCCGCGATCACGAAGTAGGTGACGGCGGGCACCCGGCGCCGCCACCACAGCGGGAGGATCAGCGCGGCGGCCAGCACGAACGGGACGGCGGCGGGCAGGTCGGTGCGGTACTCCATCTCCCCGAAGGGGCCGCCGTTCCCGTCGCGCATGAGGAGGTCGGGCAGGCTGAGCAGGGCCACGACCAGCACCACCGCCGTGTCGAGCAGCCAGGGGTACCGCTGGTCCAGCTGCCGCCGCCGACGCTGCCCGTGCAGCATCCGACCCAGGACCGGGTGCCAGGCGGCGTCGTACCCCGGGGACGGCGGGAGAGCCGTCCCCGGGGGCGACTGCGCGCCGGGTGTCGCGCGGTGCGGACTCATGGTCCTCATTGTCCTCGCTCTCGCAGGTCGGGCGGCGTCCGTGGTCCCGGAGGTGGGAAGCCGGTGGGCCGGGCGCCGGGCGCCGGGCGCCGGGGGTCGGGGGCCGGAGTGCCGGTGGGGCCCGGAGCGGGGAGGCCGGCGGGCCTGGAGGCTGAGCGCCGGTGGGCCGGTGGGGGCCCGGGGCGGGCGGGGAGGCCGGCGGGCCTGGAGCCTGGGCGCCGGCGGGCCTGGAGGCTGGGCCCCGGCCCCGTGGGCCACCGGCCGGGGCCGGGCAGTCCGGGGGCCCCGGGTCAGGCGTCCGTGCGGGCCAGCCGGTACGCCGCTCCCGCGAGGGCCAGGGCCACCCAGCCGGCGAAGACCGCGAGCCCCTGTCCGGGCGAGAGGGAGTTCGCGGACTCGGTGAGGGCGTAGACCGCCGACCCGGCGTTGCTGGGGAAGTAGGGGGTGAGCGTGTCGTACCAGGAGTCCGGCAGCAGTGTGGCGAGCCCGGGGAGGATGAGCAGGATGCCGACCAGGGCCGCGATGGCTCCGGCGGAGGAGCGCAGCAGGACGCCCAGGGCCACCCCGAACACGGCGACCAGGCCGAGATAGACGCCGGCTCCGGCCAGGCCGCGCAGCACCCCGTCGTCGCCCAACGAGAGGGAGATCTTCTCGCCGTCCAGGCCGGGCACGCCCAGCTGGAACGCGGCCAGCGCGCCGACCGTGGTGAGCACCAGCGCGATCACCCCGATCACGGCGCTCTTGGACCACAGCACCGGCAGCCGGCGCGGCACCGCGGCGAGCGTGGACCGGATCATGCCGGTGCTGTACTCGCCGGCCGACAGCAGCACCCCGAGGACGCCGACCGCCAGGGACGCGAAGGTCACCCCGGTCAGCGCCAGACTGACCGCGTCGCTGTCGCCGGACCCCTGTCCGGGCGGCCCGTCGGCGACGACATCGGGGCTGTAGGTGTAGCTGGCGATGGCCCCGAACAGGATCAGCAGCACCAGGGCCACCCCGAGGGTGATCCAACTGGACCGCAGCGACCAGAACTTGGCCCACTCCGAGCGCAGCACCCGCAGGCCGGTCACCTTGTGCACTCTGGTGCGGGCGGGGACCACGGAGAGATCGGTGGCGGTCATCAGGCGGCCTTTCGCGCGGGCTCGGCGGGAGCGCTCTGGTATTCGACGGCGTCATGGGTGAGTTGCATGAAGGCCTCCTCCAGGGAGACGGCCTGCGGGGTGAGTTCGTAGAGCGGCACCCCGTGCTCGGCGGCGATCGCGCCGATCTCCCGGGCGTCCAGGCCCGCGACGATCAGTTCCTCGGTGGCGGAGGAGCTGATGGTGACGTCCGGACCGGCCAGCAGCGAACGCAGCTTCAGCGGCTCGGTGGTGGCGACCTTCACCCCGCCGCCGCCCGCGTCCCGGACGAAGTCGTCCACGGTGGTGTCGGCCAGCAGCCGCCCCCGCCCGATGATCACCAGATGGTCAGCGATCAGCGCGGTCTCGCTCATCAGGTGCGAGGAGAGCATCACGGCCCGGCCCTCGTCGGCCAGTCGGCGCAGGAGGTTGCGCACCCACAGGACGCCCTCCGGGTCGAGGCCGTTGACCGGCTCGTCGAGCATCACCACCGCCGGGTCGCCGAGCAGCGCGGCGGCGATCCCGAGCCGCTGTCCCATCCCGAGGGAGAAGGCGCCCACCCGCTTCCCGGCCACGCTGGTCAGCCCGGCCAGCTCGATCACCTCGTCCACCCGGCCGCGCGAGATGCCATGGGTGTGCGCCAGGGCCATCAGATGGTTGACCGCGGTCCGCCCGGGGTGGACCGACTTGGCCTCCAGCAGTGAGCCGATCTCGTGCAGCGGCGCCGCGTGCCGGGCGTAGGACCGCCCGTTGACGGTGACCGTGCCCGCGGTGGGGGAGTCCAGTCCGATGATCATGCGCATGGTCGTGGACTTGCCCGCGCCGTTGGGTCCCAGGAACCCGGTCACCTCACCGGCCTTGACGGTGAAGCTCAGGTGGTCGACGACCGTCTTGTCCCCGTACCGCTTCGTCAGCTCACGCGCTTCGATCATGACAGTGGGCCTTCCTCGCCTCGCGACGGGCCGCGATTCCCCCGCGGCCTCCGCCATCGAAACTACGAGCCGGGCCGCCCGCCGCCCTGGGACCCCGGGGGACTCTTCGGCACCCCGCTGGTACCGCGGTACCAGCGGGGCGTCATCCTTCTGTCGCACCCCCGGTATTCGGTGTATTCGGTGGGTGGATGACAGGCATCCAGAGAATCGATTTCGCAGATCACGGGGTGGGGCACCACATTGGGTCCATGCGCTTCGCCTCCTACGCACACCGGCACCGACGCCGGGTCGCCGTCCTCGCACCGGACGGCACCCTCCACCCCGTCCCCGGAACGGACTCGCTGACCGAGCTGATCCGCCGTCACGAGGGCCTCGACGTCCTCCTCGCGGCCGGCGCCGCCGCACTCGACGGACCCGCGGGCCCCCGGCTGTCCGACGTACGGCTGCTCGCGCCCCTGGAGCCGCCCACGCTCCGGGACTTCGTCACCTTCGAGGAACACGTCGAGGGCGTACGCCGGTCCGTGGACGGCGTGGGCGGGGTACCGGAGGCCTGGTACGACGTGCCGACGTTCTACTTCACCAACCCGTACGCCGTCATCGGCCCCCACGACGACGTCCCCGTGCCCCCGGGCTCCCAACTCCTCGACTTCGAACTGGAGGTCGCCGCCGTCATCGGCCGCGAGGGCCGCGACCTCACCCCCGAGCGGGCCCGTGACCACATCGTCGGCTACACGATCCTCAACGACTGGTCCGCCCGCGACCTCCAGTCCCGCGAGATGCGGGTGGGGCTCGGCCCCTGCAAGGGCAAGGACACCGCCGCCACCCTCGGCCCGTACCTGGTCACCGCCGACGAGCTGGAGCCGTACCGGGACGCGGACGGCTTCCTCCGGCTGGCGCTCACCGCCTCCGTGAACGGCGAGACCGTCGGCGAGGACCTGCTGTCGAACATGAGCTGGACCTTCGAGGAGATGACCGCCTACGCCTCGCGTGGCACCCCGGTCCGCCCCGGCGACGTGCTCGGCTCGGGCACCTGCGGCAACGGCGGCTGCCTCGCCGAACTGTGGGGCCTGCGCGGCGAACGCGTCCCGCCGCAGCTCAAGCCCGGCGACACCGTCACCCTCACCGTCGAGGGCATCGGCAGCGTCTCCAACACCGTGGTCGCGGGCGTCGCCCCGGTGCCGCTGCCGGCCGCCCGCCGCCGCACCCGGGAGCGGCCGTGACCGGCCCGCGCGCCGGGCGGCTGCACGGCAAGGTCGTGGTCGTCACCGGCGCCGCACGCGGCCAGGGGGCCGCCGAAGTGGAAGCGCTCGCCCGGGAGGGCGCCCTGGTCGTCGCCACCGATGTACAGCCGACGGGCGGCTGCCGCCGCCTCGACGTGACGAGCGACGCGGAGTGGGCCGAACTCGCCGCCGAACTGCGGGAGTCGTACGGCCGGGTCGACGGCCTGGTCAACAACGCCGGCATCACCTGGCGGGCCCGCCTCGGCGAGGTCGACCCCGAGGACTTCGCCCGCGTCCACGCGGTCAACGTCACCGGGCCCCTCCTCGGCATCCAGCATCTCGCCCCGCTGATGCCCTCCGGCTCCTCGATCGTCAACGTCGGCTCGCCCGCCGCCCTCACCGGCCACTATCCGGTCGCGTACACGGCCAGCAAATGGGCGCTGCGCGGTCTGACGAAGACGGCCGCCACCGAACTCGGGCCGCGCGGCATCCGCGTCAACATCATCCATCCGGGCTTCATCGAGACCGAGATGACCGCCTCCGCGGCCCCGGAGTTCCGCGAGGCGACCGTGCGCGAGACCCCGCTCGGCCGGACCGCCGATGTCGAGGAGGTCGCCCCGGTCGTGGTGTTCCTCCTCTCCGACGACGCCTCCTTCGTCACCGGCGCCGAGATCCCGGTCGACGGCGGTCTGACCGCCCACGGCGGCACCAAGTCCATCTCGGACACCCTGCGTTCGAGACGGCCCCCGGCATGACCGTCCCGGTGACACGGCCGTTCAGCGTCGTTGCGCGCGCGCTCTCCGGCGGGCGTTCAGCAGGACCCGCAGTGTGCTCGGCAGCGACGGGGACGCGGAGCCGCGCAACAGCCGGGCGCCGCGCGCGAACGCCGCGTCGGCCGTGAGCAGTTCGATCCTGATCACCGCGTCCAGCAGCACTCCGGCGGGGCCCTCCGTGAGGACGGGCTCCTCGGCCGCCGCCCGCAGACAGACGCGGGCCGCCTCGACCTGGTCCTCCACCAACTCCCGTGCACCCGCCGTCTCCCGGCCCGCCACGAGGTCCTCCACGGAGACCGAGAAGCGTTCCAGGGTCTCCACCGGGATGCCCAGCCGGCCCTCCGGCAGGTCCTCGGCCAGGTCGTTGACGAAATCCAGCCGTTGGCTGCCGTCGATGAGCGTGCGGCAGGCGGCACGGAACCGTCCCTGCCGCCCGTCGTCCCCCTCCGGCCCGACCAGGCACGCCACCAGCAGGAACGCGGGCAGCGAATAGGCGTCCACATAGGCCTGGTAGTCGGCCTCGGTCGCGAAGCCGGTGAACTCCAGATCGGTGGTGGCGGTGGCCAGATACTCCTCCACCGCCACCCGCAGCCGCGGATGCGCGTCCGCGCTGTGCAGCAGCGCGCGGATCAGCGGATCCTCGCTGATCCCCGTGTCCAGCGCCTTGCGCACCGCTTGTTCCCACGCCGCCCACGCCGCGATCCGCTGCGGCTTCGGACCGGTGTCCAGGAGGTCGTCCCCGTGATGCATCACCGCCGTCGCCGCCACGAAATGGGGCAGCAACGGCCGCGGCGACAGCAGCCGCGCCGCGACGTACGAGGTGCGCCGCACCCGCGCCACCAGGTCCCGCTGCGCGGTGTAGTCCCGCCGCGCCTCCGGCTCCCGCACACCCGCGGCGTCCAGGCTCTGCTTCCACACACTCATGCGCCGACTCATGCGCTGATCGTAGGCGCGCCCGCCGGGCACGGCCGACGACCCCGGACCTGCCCCTTCATCCCTTGCGCCCGGAGCGGACGCGCCGCGGCCCCGGTCGGCGCCGCGTGCGAGGATGGCGGTGCGAAGACCGGGTGGGGACATCGGAGATGGGACGCAATGATCGGGACCGTGTTCCGTAGCGAGGACGTGCCTGCGGAAGACAGATTCGACTTCTGGCGCGAACTGCTCGGCGCCACCCGGGCGAGCGAGGCGATCAGCGCCCACGCCGCGGACTTCCGGGCGGAGTTGCGGTTGATGGAGCTGGGCCCGGTGACCGTGTGGCCGGCGTCGTGCCCGCCGTCCCGCTACGTGCGCGACCAGCGCATGGTGCGCCGCTCCGACCCCGAGCTGTACCACCTGACCCTGCTGCTCGACGGCGCCCTGGCCCTCGAACACGCGGGCCGGTACGACACGTTCGGGCCGCACGACCTGCATCTGGCCGACAGCTCACGGCCGTACGACATCCGGTCGGCGGACGGCCGGGGAGCCGCGCTCATCAGGGGAGTGGGCGTCGACTTCCCCAAGGCGCTGCTGCCGCTGCCGCCGGACCGGGTCCGGAAGTTGCTGGGGCGGGGGCTGTCGGGGCGGGAGGGGCTGGGCGCGCTGCTGGCCGACTTCCTCACCGGTCTGGACCGCCAGGCCGACTTCCTGCGGCCGTCGGACGCGCCCCGGCTGGGCACGGTCGTCCTCGATCTGCTGTCGGCCTGGTTCGCGCACGCGCTGGAGGCCGAGGCCGCCCTGCCGCCGGAGACCCGGGTGCACGTGCTGACCCAGCGGATCCGGGCGTTCATCAGGAAGAACCTGCACGATCCGGAGCTGACTCCGCCGGTGATCGCCGCCGCGCACCACATCTCCCTGAGCTATCTGCACCGCGTCTTCCAGCAGCAGACGCGGGGGGAGACGGTCGCCGCCTGGATCCGTGCCCGGCGGCTGGAGGGCGCGGCCCGCGATCTGGCCGACCCCGCCCTGCGCACCACCCCGATCCATGTCATCGCCGCCCGCTGGGGCATGCCCCGCGCCTCCGACTTCACCCGCGCCTTCCGCACCACGCAGGGGCTCTCGCCGCGGGAGTACCGGGTGCGGGCGCTGCCCGAACAGCGGCCGACGCCGCCTGAGGGCGGTTAGGGCTGTGGAGTCACCGGAGTTCGCGATGCGCCGAACTTCGCGGTCCATGTCACCGACGCCGCCGCGACCGCCGAGCGGCTGCGGCGCGACGGCCACGAGATCGAGCTGCTGACCTTCGCCCGAGAGGGGTCGCCCGTGTCGTTGCGGGAGGCGTTCCGGTCGTGCCGCTGCCCGGCGGGCATGTGCACTTCACCTCCGGCCCGGCGGACCGGATCACCGCGCTGCTGCTGCCCGGGGCCCCCGCCCACGATGGTGATCCGCGACCTCGACATGCGCCCGCGACAGCTCACTCGGCGTCCGCGACAGCTCACTCGGCGGGCGCGGCGGCCTCCGGGCGCGGCGCGCGGCGGCGGATGAACCAGGCGGCGGCCGGCTCGGTGTACCGGGCGGTGAGCGGGCCGACGACGACCAGGATGAGGACGTACGCGGTGGCCAGCGGGCCGAGGGACGGTTCGATGCCGGCGGTGACGGCGAGGCCGGCGATGACGATGGAGAACTCGCCGCGCGCGACGAGCGTGCCGCCCGCCCGCCAGCGCCCCTTCGTCCCCACGCCCGCCCGTTTCGCCGCCCAGTAGCCGGTGGCGATCTTCGTGGCCGCCGTGACGACGGCGAGGGCGAGCGCGGGCAGCAGCACGGGCGGGATGCTGGCGGGGTCGGTGTGCAGGCCGAAGAAGACGAAGAACACCGCGGCGAACAGATCCCGCAGCGGCGCCAGCAGCCCGTGCGCGCCCTCGGCGACCTCACCGGAGAGCGCGATGCCGACGAGGAACGCGCCGACGGCGGCGGACACCTGGAGCTGCTGGGCGACCCCGGCGACCAGCAGGGTCAGCCCGAGGACGACGAGCAGCAGCTTCTCGGGGTCGTCGCTGGAGACGAACCGCGAGATGTGCCGCCCGTACCGCACGGCCACCAGCAGGACGAGCCCGGCGGCCGAGAGGGCGATCGCCAGGGTGACACTGCCCGCGGCCAGGCTCGTCCCCGCGACCAGCGCGGTGAGGATCGGCAGGTACACGGCCATGGAGAGGTCTTCGAGCACCAGGATGCTGAGGATGACCGGGGTCTCGCGGTTGCCGAGCCGTCCCAGGTCGCCGAGGACCTTGGCGATGACGCCGGAGGACGAGATCCAGGTGACCCCGGCGAGGACGACGGCGGCCACAGGGCCCCAGCCGAGCAACAGCGCCATGGCGGCGCCGGGGAGGGCGTTGAGGGCGGCGTCGACGAGGCCGGCCGGGTACTGGGTCTTGAGGTTGGAGACCAGATCGCTCGCCGTGTATTCGAGGCCGAGCATGAGCAGCAGCAGGATCACGCCGATCTCGGCGCCGATCGCCACGAACTCCTCACTCGTGCCCAGCGGCAGCAACCCGCCCTCCCCGAAGGCGAGACCGGCCAGCAGATAGAGCGGGATGGGCGAGAACCTCAGACGACCGGCGAGCCGGCCCAGCAGCCCCAGCCCGAGGATGATCGCGCCGAACTCGATCAGGAAGACGGCGGAGGAGTGCCCGGACGACGGCGACCCGGCGGCTATCTGAGCGGAGAGGTACATGAACAGCTCACGTCCGCCCGAGTATCGCGGCGGCCGACTCCACACCCTCCCGGGTGCCGATCACGATGAGCGTGTCACCGCCCGCGAGGCGGAAGTCCGGAGTGGGGGACGGGATCGCCTGGGCCCGACGCAGGACGGCCACGATCGACACGCCCGTCTCGGTCCGCATCCGGGTGTCGCCGAGGACCCGGCCGTTCCAGTACGAGGTCGACGCCAGCTCGATCCGCTCCGCCACCAGCCCGAGATCGGTGGTGGACAGCAGGTTCGGGCTGTGGTGACCGGGGGCGAGCGCGTCGATCAGGAGGGCGGTCTCCGGTTCCGTCAGATGCAGCGCCTGGGCGCAGGCGTCCGGGTCGTCGGCCCGGTAGACGTTCACCGTCCTGGTGCCGTCCCGGTGCGCGATCACCGACAGATGACGGTGCTCCCGGGTGGTCAGGTCGTACTGGACACCGATCCCCGGCAAGGGTGTGGTGCTCATCCGGCCGGCAGGCACAACCCCTCCCCCTTTTCGTAGAACTCTGCGTGCGCTTGCGTGGAACTCTTCGTGTGACGAGGGGCCATGGTGCCATCCGCGAAGTGGCCGGGGATATGGGTGTCAGCACGGATGGACAGGGCCGGTGACCGGCGGAAAGGGTGGGGCGGGGCAGTGGGCCCGGAACCGTGGAGGGAGCATGGAGGCATGTCGCTGTACTGGCGGATCCTCCTGTCCAACGCGGCCGTGCTCATGGTCGCGGTCCTGCTGCTCCTCGGCCCGGTCACCGTGTCCACGCCCGTGCTGTTCGGCGAGGCCCTCGTGCTGCTCGCCGGGCTGGTCGTGATGCTGATCGCGAACGCCGTCCTGCTGCGGGTCGGGCTGGCCCCCCTCGGCCGGCTGACCCGGGCCATGACCACCGCCGACCTCCTGAGACCCGGTAGCCGCACCACGGTCACCGGCCCGGTCGAGATCGCCGGACTCACCCAGTCGTTCAACGCCATGCTGGCCCGCCTCGAAGCGGAGCGGGCCACGAGTTCGGGCCGGGCCCTGTCCGCGCAGGAGGCCGAACGCCGGCGCCTGGCACGCGAACTCCACGACGAGGTCGGGCAGACCCTGACCGCCGTGCTGCTCCAGCTCAGCCACGCCGCCGACCTCGCGCCCCGGGCCGTACGCACCGAACTGCGGCAGGCACAGGAGACCACCCGCGCGGGCCTGGAGGAGATACGCCGCATCGCGCGCCGCCTGCGCCCCGGCGTACTCGAAGAACTCGGCCTGCACAGCGCCCTGCGCGCCCTCACCACGGAGTTCACCACCCCACGGCTGCGGGTCACCGCCCACATCACCCCGGGCCTGCCCCGCCTGGACCCCGACACCGAACTCGTCCTCTACCGCATCGCCCAGGAGGGCCTCACCAACACCGCCCGGCACGCCGACGCCACCCGCGCCGAGATCCACCTCCGCCCCCTGCCGGACGGCCGCACCGCCCTGCTGATACGGGACGACGGCCGCGGTATCGCCGCCGCGCCCGAAGGAGCCGGTCTCAACGGCATGCGCGAGCGGGCCCTGCTCATCGGCGCCGACCTCACCATCGGCACCGGCCCCCGAGGAGGCACGGAGATCACCCTGCACGCCAAGACCGGTGACCTCGCCCCGACTGCCGACCGAGTCCCCACCGTCGGGAGTGCCCACACTGCCGACCTCGTCCCCACCACCGACCGCGTCCCGGAAACCGCACGATGACCCGACCGGCCCCGGCCCGTATCCTCCTCGCCGACGACCACGCCCTCGTACGCCAGGGCGTGCGCCTCATCCTCGACGCCCAGCCCGATCTGACGGTCGTGGCGGAGGCGGCCGACGGTGTGGAGGCGGTCGCGCGGGCCCGCGAGGGCGGCATCGACCTGGCCGTCCTCGACATCGCGATGCCCCACCGGACCGGACTGCAGGCGGCCCGCGAACTGGCCCGGCTGCGGCCCGAACCACGCACGCTGATGCTGACGATGTACGACAACGAGCAGTACTTCTTCGAGGCGTTGAAGGCCGGCGCCTCCGGCTACGTCCCCAAGTCGGTCGCCGACCGCGACCTCGTCGAGGCCTGCCGCGCCGCCCTGCGCGACGAACCCTTCATCTACCCCGGCGCCGAGACCACCCTCATCCGCACCTACCTCGACCGCGCCCGCACCGGCGACCGGCTCCCCGAACGCCCCATCACCGAACGGGAGGAGGAGATCCTCAAACTCGTCGCCGAGGGCCACACCTCCAAGGAGATCGCCCGCCTCCTCGTCATCAGCGCCAAGACCGTCGAACGCCACCGCGCCAACCTCCTCCACAAACTGGGCCTGCGGGACCGCCTCGAACTCACCCGCTACGCCATCCGCACGGGCCTGACCGAGCCCTGACCCGCCGCCGGTCCCCTCAGTCGGGGGTAGTGGAAGAAGACGGTCCGGTTCAGGGTGAAGGCATGACAGAACTGCAGACCTTCGTACTGCCCTCGACGGTTGACGGCAGTGACACGGACCAGGCGCTCGGCCAGGCACTGATCGCCGCCTGGCAGGCCGACGGCATCTTCCAGATCCAGGCCACACCGGAACAGGAAGCCGCCACCGAGCGGGCCCTCGACGCCTCCAGGGGCTTCTTCGGCCGCCCGTTCAAGGAGAAGGCCGGGCACGTGTCCGACCTCACCTACAGCGGGTACGTCGCGTCCGGTGAGGAGGAGACGGCCGGGGAGAAGGACGGCTCGGAGATCTTCACCGTCTGCCCCGACATCCACGAGGACGACGCCCGGGTCGCCGAGAAATGGCCGTGCCACGGCCCCGCGCCCTGGCCGTCCCAGAGCTACGCCGACGCCATGAAGGACTACATGGGCACCGTCGGCGACATCGGCGAGCGACTGCTCCGGCTGGTCGCCCTCGGCCTCGGCCTGGACGACATGGACCACTTCACCAAGCTCACCGAGGACGGCTGGCACCACATGCGCGTCCTGCGCTTCCCGCGCGCGGACGCCACCTCCGAGCGCGGCATCGGCTCCCACACCGACTACGGTCTGCTCGTCATCGCGGTCCAGGACGACGTCGGCGGCCTCTACATCCGTCCCCCGGTGGAGGGCGAGACCCGTGGCCGCAACTGGCTGCCCGACGAGTCCATGGCCGGGCGGTACGAGAACGAGGAGCCCTGGACGTTCGTCACCCCGGTGCCCGCGGTGTTCACCGTCTTCCCCGGCGACATCATGCAGTTCATCACCGGCGGCAACCTCCTCTCCACCCCGCACAAGGTGCGCCTGGCCGACCGTGAGCGGTACACCATCGCGTACTTCCACGAGCCGTCCTTCCAGGCCGTCGCCCGGCCTCTGGAAGGGGGCGGGGAGGACGAGTTCATCCACTACGGCACGCACTTCACCAACATGTTCATGCGCTGCTACCCCGACCGCACCGCCACCGCCCGCATCGAGAGCGAGGACCGGCTCACCGTCCTCGAACGCCTCCGCAAGGAAGCCCTCACCTCCTGAACCACGACCGAAGCCGCCCGGCACCTGCCGGGCGGCTTCCGTGCACGGGTTCTCTCCCGGCCGTGCGGCCGTGCGGCTGTGTGGACATGTGGCCGTGTCGCCTGGTGCAGGAGTTCAGGGCAGCAGTCCCAGGCGGCGGGCGGTCACGACCGTCTCCATCCGGGTGTGGCAGCCCAGCCGGCGCATGGCGCTGCGCAGATAGCTCTTCACCGTCTCGGCCCGCAGACCGAGTTCGTCCGCCACATCGGCGTTGGTCCGCCCCAGCGCGACGCAGGACAGCACATCGAGTTCCCGCGACGAGAGGCCGCTGAAAGGGTGCGAGGCGGGGGCCGCGGCGGTGGCCAGCCCGTCGGACACCCCGACGACCCGGTCGCGCAACTCGTCGTCGGTGAGCTGCTGGGCGAGGATCCGCAGCTCCGCGTACGCCTCGCGGACCGTCTCCCACCGGGGGGAGGTGGGCTCCGTCGTCCGGTCGGCCGTCTCCGGGGGCTCGTTGAGGGCGTCGAGGCGGCGCAGCACCTCGTCCCGGACGGCGAGGTTCTGTTCCAGGCTCCGGGCGGCCTGCATGACCGCGTCGACCGTCCGGTCGCCCAGGGCCACGGACCGGCGGACCGCGCCGTACATGACCGCCCGCACCGTGCGGTGCACCACCACGGGTGCCGCGACGACGCCGTGGATGCCCTCGGCGGCGACCATGAGGTCGTAATGGTGGCTGATCTGCCTGGAGTTCGCATAGTCGTTGACGGCGACGG
This sequence comes from Streptomyces sp. NPDC107538, assembly GCF_055657445.1. Taxonomy (NCBI): domain Bacteria; kingdom Bacillati; phylum Actinomycetota; class Actinomycetes; order Kitasatosporales; family Streptomycetaceae; genus Streptomyces; species Streptomyces sp. NPDC107538. Next base: position 1,043,746 of record NZ_JBVKAY010000001.1, read on the forward strand.
GGCGTTGCAGGGCCACCACCTTGCCGCCGAGGCCCATACCGAATCCGAGGGTCAGACCGAACAGGGCGTTGGTGGAGTTGCCCGTGAACTCGGTGAGCTGTGCGTGCCGGCCCCGGACGACGACGCCACCGAAGGCGAGGTCCACGTCGGCCGTGTCCCGTAACGCGGTGATGCCGCGTTTCACCTGGCGGTCTTCGTCCGGGACGGGGGGTGATTTCACTGTCATACGGCTACCTCGATCTGCCCGGGGGCAAAGCGCGCCCCCTGCCCGACAAGTGCGCGGGCTTCGTGCGGAATGGTGCTTGTGGTGCGTCTGCTGTGAATCAATACGCGAAAGCGGGGTTCGTGACTCGCCGCCGACGGTGGCTACGGCCGCCGCTCGTCGCTCGTCGCTCGTCGTTCAGGCGGAGCGGCTTCCCCGTTCGGGGAGCACTCGATGCCGGGCGGGCGGGCGGTGCGGAGTGTGGATGTCGGCCGCCCCGTGGCCGGGGCCGGGCAGGGTCTTCGGCGCGGGTGCCGGCCGCGTCAGGGCTTCGCCGGGTTTGTCGGTCAGCCGGGCAGGGGCTTCGCGGCGATGGGGAGGGGGAGAGGGAGGCCGAGGCCTTGGGCGATCCGTTCGGCGGCGGGCTGGAGGAGGGTGCACAGCCGGTGCGTTCGCTGGGCGCCGAGCGTGTCCCAGGGCGTCGAGGCGAAGCGGTCGGTGAGTATCTCGACGGTGTCCCGGGCCGCACGGCCCCCCGGGGTGAGCTCTCCGGCGGAGTCCAGCAGCCGGCGGTCGCGCAGCCGCCGTTCGCCCTCGGCCCACTCCTCGTCGGTCCAGCCCCGGCGGGCCTGGATGCTCGACCGGACCTCGCCGCCCGCCGCTGTGATCGTCACCAGCGCCTCGACGCCGTCGAACCCGGCATGCGTCAGCGCGGCGACATGCCCGTCCCCCCGGTACTCGCGCAGTGTCGTGGCCGCCTGCCACAGCGCGAGGTGGGGCGCTTCCGGGAGCGGCAGGGCGGCGTTCGCGGCGCCGAGCGGACGGCCGGGCGCGCCGCACGCGGCGGCGGCCGAGACGGCGAGGGACGCGGCCTCGGCGATGCACGGACCGTCGACCGTCTTGCCCAGCAGAGCGCGCAGCGCCGCGTCCACGCCGGTCAGCCGGGCGGCCAGGATGGCGTCGGGCGGCGCGGCCTCCCAGACGGACGGGACCGCCCGTGCGACCAGACCCGGCTCGAAGTGATGGAAGAGCGCGGTGACCACGGCCGCCGGGGCCGGGCCCAGCGGGGCGGCACGGCCGCCGAAGTAGCCGCGCCACAGGCCCTTCACCCCGATGTCCGCGAACGCCTCCTGGACTTGGGGCGCGTAGTAGAGCACCGCGTGGTACGGCTCCAGGACGTCGTGCAGGGCCCGTGCGGTCGTCCGGGGCGCCACGGCCGGCGCGCTCACCGGGCCGCCCCTTCCACGAGCGGGCCCCGCGCCCCGGGCGACTCACCCGGCGAACCGTCCGTCGTCACCTCCCGCGCCTCACCCAGCTCGCCACCCAACCCCTCACCCAACCCCTCACCCAACCCGGCATCCCGCCCCTCGTTCTCCTCGGCCGGTGCCGCGGCGAACCGCAGCAACCCCGACAGCCCCCGCTTGTCGATCTCGTCGGCGATCACGAGCCGCTGGACCTCGGAGGCGCCCATCCAGATCCGGTCGACGCGGGCCTCGCGGTAGAGCCGCTCGACGGGGTTGTCCCGCAGGCAGCCGCGCCCGCCGAAGATCTGCACCGCGCGGTCGACGACCCGCCCGGCGGCCTCGGTCGCCGACACCTTGGCCATGGCCACCATCGCGTTGAGTGTCCTGGGGTCGCCGCCCCGGTCGATCTCCCACGCGACCCGGTACACCAGCATGCGGTTGACGGCGATGTCGGTCGCGGAGTCCGCCAGCATGGCCTGGACCAACTGGTGCCTGATGAGGGGCTGTCCGCCCTCCACCCGCTCGCGCGCCCAGTCCGAGGCCAGCCGCAACGCCCGCTCCGCGGCGCCCACGGCGCGCGCCGCGACGAGGACCCGCTCCTCCAAGCAGGTGGCCCGCACGAGGTCGAGCCCGGCGCCCACCTCCCCGAGGACGGCGTCGTACCCCACGTGCACGTCGTCGAAGGCGAACTGCGGGTGCTCGTAGGCGAAGTGGTGGGTGTAGCGCGGTGTGGCGACCGGCCGTACCCCCGGGGTGTCCTTGTCGACGAGGAACAGCGTGGGCCCGCCGTCGGGCCGGACGATCGCGAGGACGAGCAGATGGTCCGCCGGCTCCCCCGGGCCGACGAACCACTTCTCACCGGTGATGCGATACCCGTCGAGGGCGCGCTCCGCGACGGTCGCGAGGCGCCGGGGGTCCGACCCCGCGTCCGGCTCGGTGATCGCCATCGCCCCGAAACGCTCGCCCCGGTTCCCCGGCAGGAGATACCGCTCGCGCTGCTCCGGGGTGGAAGCGAGCAGTGCGGCGGCGGTCGGCCGCCACACGGCGGCCCACAGACCGTTGGTGAGCGCCCCCAACTCCTCCTCGACGGTGACCTGTTCGACCCAGGTCAGCCCCGCGCCACCCCAGGCGACCGGCGCGTTCATCGCCTGCAACCCACTGTCCAGCACGGTCTGCCGGAGCGCGGCTCTGCTTCGCGGGCCCAGACCGTCGCCGGCCTCGCACTCGTCCTCGTAGACCATGATCTTCCGGGCGAGGTCGACAGCGCTTTCTCTGAGGTCGGCGAGACGTGGGGAGTACGAGAAATCCATGGGGCGCCTCTCTGTGCGCGCAGGCTCGGGCTGCTGGGGGCACGCAACGGCCCTGCGTCCAGCGGGCCTTGAGTCGGTGGAGGGAGAGAGCACGCTGGCTCGCCCCCGGCCCGGCCGGAGCCGGGAGCGGCCTGTCGCTCGCACCACGATGAGGTAAAGCGGGCCGTCCAGCTACCCCCGTCTGAGGGTGGGGCGGGGGAGACCGCTACTGAACGCCCGATCAGAAAGCCGTCTCGGGCACCTCGACGCGCCGCGGCGCCGGGGGCCCGCGCCGGCGCGGGCACGTGTCACCTCTTCTGAAGACTGACTCTTCGTCAACTACGTTTCCGTTGAGCACTCTTGACGCGGTCGCGGCGCTTGAAGAACTGTTTCTCCTGACGACGGGGGAGTCGCCCACAGCGATGTGTCACCCACTGTCTGTCAGGTGAGGAGTCGGCCCTGTCGTGTTACCGGCGGAAGACAGCGAAGAGGCCGCGGCCGCCCGCGCCGCGGTCCTGACTCTGCGCAGGGAGAGCGGGTTGCCCGTCGCCGGGGCGGCCTGGGTGGTCGCCCCCCGGCAGCTGCGGATCAGCGAGACGAGCGGCGTCCGGTCACGCAACCGCCGGGGACTGTCCGTCCCGGCCGGGGCCGGACTGATCGGCAAGGTGCTCAGGACCGGCAGACCGGCGGCGGTCAGCGACTACCGGACCGCCCGGCAGATCAGCCACGAGTACGACTCCTTCGTCGCGGCCGAGGGCGTACGGGCGATGGCGGCGGCCCCTGTGATCGTGGGCACCACCGTCCGGGCCGTCCTCTTCGTGGGATCCCGCGACGCGGTACGGCTCGGCGACCGGGTGCTGACCGCGCTGACCCGGGCGGCGCGCGACCTGGAGCAGTTCCTCGCGTCCCACGAACAGGTGGGCAGGCTGCTGTCCGAGGCCCGCGCCGTGCGCGACAGCGCCGCGCCGCGTGACGGTGCCGCGCTGGGCCGGGTCCACGAGGCCCACGCCGCACTGCTGGACGTCACCGCGACCCTGGACGACGGGCACCTCAAGGACCGCTTCCACGAGGTGTGTCTCCTGCTGGGGCAGGGCTGTTGCGCCGAGGAGCCCGAAGGGGCGTCCCTCGCGCAGCCGGCGCGGCTGTCGCCCCGCGAACTCGACGTCCTCACCGCGGTCGCCGCGGGCTGCACCAACCTCGACATCTCCGACCGGCTCGACATCGGTCTGGAGACCGTGAAGGGCTATCTCCGCTCGGCCATGCGCAAGCTCGGCACCACCACCCGCTTCGAGGCGGTCACCGCGGCACGGCGCGCCGGCCTGCTGCGCTGACCCCCTCACCGGGTGCCCCCCCTCACCGGGGGCCCCGCAACCGGGAGGCGCGGTCAACTCCGGTGCACGACGGTCACCTTGACGCTCAGCGTGCCCCGGTTGTCCTCGGAGCAGACGCCGGCGGTGTCGTTCATGCCGAGCTGAAGCGTGCCGTCCCCGGTGGCCTTGAAGGTCAGCTTCTTCCCGACGGTGTGCACGGGGAACTTCTTGTCGCCCGTGAGGACCGCGAGCAGCGAGGCGAACGGCGCCGCGGCCTTGACCTTGCAGTCCTTCGCGCCCTCCAGCAACGCGTCGGTGGCCGCGTCGTAGCCGGCCGGCCCCGCCATCGGCATGTTCCGGTGATCGGCCGTCCACTCGCCCGAGACGAAACGCACGGTGACCCGGTCGCCCTGCCGCACGGTGACCCCGTTCACCGGCTGCCAGCCGGTGGCCGACTGGACGACATGGGCGACGGTCGCCGTGGATTCCCCCTGCAACGGCAGCACTCCGGCGAGGAAGAGCCCGCCCACCGCACCCGCCGCCAGCACCGCCGTACCGGCCAGCCCCCACCACAGCGGCTTCCGCCCGGCCGGACGCGCCGTCCCCCGGCCCGGCCCCCTGGGCGCGGACGACCGGGCGTGCCCGGCCGTCGGCACGGTCTCCCCGACCCGTACGGGCCGCTCGTGGCCGCTGGTCACGGTGTCGACGTCGGCGAGCGGCGCCGACGGCCGGGAGACGCGCACGGTCGCCGAGGGCAGCGGCCCGGGGCCCGGCTCGCCCGCCGCGACGAGCCGCAGCGCGGACCGTACGCCCGCCGCCGACGGACGCGCCTCGGGGGACTTGCGCAGCAGCGCCTCGACGACCGGCCGCAGCGGGCCCAGCCGCTCCGGCAGCACAGGCTCCTCGTACGCCACCGCGTGCAGCGTCGCGGGCCCTCCCGGCCTGCGGAACGGCGACTGCCCGCAGCTCACCGAGACGAGGGTCGCGCCCAGCGACCACAGGTCGGAGGCCGGACCGCTCTCCGCGCCCGTCACCCGCTCGGGCGCCATGTACTCCAGGGAGCCCACCAGTTGGCCCGTGCTGGTCAGGAACTCGCCGTCGTCCAGGGCCGCGATGCCGAAGTCGGTGAGCACGGCGTTGCCGTCGCGGCGCAGCAGGACGTTGGCGGGTTTGACGTCCCGGTGCAGCGCGCCGGCCGCGTGCACGGCCTCCAGCGCGTCGAGCATCTGCAGCCCGAGCGCCGCCGTGTGCTGCGGGGTGAGCGGTCCCGACTCGGCGACCCGGTGGGCCAGCGAGGGGCCCTCGACGAGTTCCATGACGATCCAGAGCCGGTCCTCCGCCTCGACCAGGTCGTGGACGCCGACCACATGCGGGTGCGGGACCCGGGCCACCGCGCGCGCCTCCCGGACCGCCCGGCGCATCCGGACGCGGTGCTCGTCGTCGCCGTGGGAGAGGAGATGCAGTTCCTTGGCGGCGACCGGGCGGTCCAGCAACTGGTCGTGGGCGCGCCAGACCGTGCCCATGCCGCCCCTGCCGAGGACCTCATGGAGCAGATACCGTCCGGCGATCAGCCGTTCCGTGCCGCGCTGGGCGCGCGTCGCCGTCTGGTCGTCGCCGTCTGCCGGTATCACGTGCTCGCTCACGTTCCCTCCCGGTGAGCGAGGTGCCCGCCGGTCGTCGCCTGTTCGGTCGGTCGTCATGCGTTCGAACGGGGCCGAGCATAGCGGAGCGCGTGGTGCGGGCATGCCGTCAACTGCGGTGCGCCGAAGGTGTTTTGCGGAAGCGGCCGGGCTCGCACGCCCTGACGGAACGACTCCCGGGCCCGGCGCCCTTAGGCACCGAACCCGGGAGGCTCCTGCTTGTCCCGCTACTCCTGCTTGTCCTGCTGCTACTTCTTCTTCCAGGCGTAGTGCAGGCGGTCGAGGCCGCTCTGGTTGTTGACCTTCAGGCTGAGGCGGGTGCCGGTGCCCTGGAGGGTGGTGAGGGAGTACGTGTCACCGTTGCGCAGACCCGGCCAGTAGACCGAGCCGAGGCGCAGCTCCCGGATGACGTCGGTCGCGGCCTGGATGTAGGCGACCTCGTTGGAGCCGTTGACCGGGCCGTTGTAGTCCAGGCCGGTGGTCATGGAGGCGCCGAACTCGTCGAGGATGGTGCGCGAGGCGCAGTCGCCGATGCGCGCCTTGAAGTCCGCCTTCCACTGGTCGACGCTGGTCCAGTCGGTGTGCCAGAAACCGTAGTTGTGCAGGGCGATCCGGGTGCCGTCCAGCCGGCTGTCGGCGCAGATCGGCTTGACGTCCTCGCTGTACTTGTAGCCGCCGATCAGAACCCGGTCGCGGGGGATCGAGCGGTGGACGGTCAGCCAGCGAGCCGCCACGTCCTGCCACTCCTGCGCGGTGTAGCCGAACGGCTCGTTCATCGGCTCGAAGTACACCTTGGAGTTGTGGCCGTACGCGGTGGTGATCCGCGCCCACATCCGGTCCCAGGACGCCTGGTCGTCGATCTTGCCGTCCTTGGCGTTGTCGGCCTCCCAGTAGCCCAGGATGACCTTGAAGCCCTTGGCGGAGGCGGCGTCGATCGCGGCCCGGTACGACTTCCAGAAGGGGCCGTTCACGGACGTGGGGTTCACGGGGAGCCGGACCGTGTTGGCGCCCAGCTTGGCGAACCCGTCGATGATCGCCCGGGACTTGGCGTACGTCGTGGCGTAGCCGTCCGAGGTGGACAGCCCCGAGGGCACGACCGCGTCGTCGGCGTAGTTGTCGCGGGCGTCGGCCCAGTTGACGCCGCGGAAGTCGCTGACCGGAGGCGGCGAGGCGTGATGACGGGAGGCGGCTGCGGAGTCGGCGGACGCCGGGGCGGCGATGAGGCCGCCGAATGCCGTGACGCCGGCCAGCGACGCCGCGAGGCAGGCCGTCCCGCGATGGTTCTTGAGTGGCACCGGATCCCTTTCTGGGCGGTTGCGTCCGCGAAACCTGGAAGTGCAGGCCGGCGGCTCTGTGGCTCCCGCAAACTAAAAGAGATCTCGAACAGAGGTCAACACATCTGCACACCAAATTTCATCAAGAACACAGAGCCGACGGATCTACGAGCCGCCGCCCACGGCCAGTTCCGACCCGGTGAGCCGCACCCGGATGCCGTCCTCCTCGACCCGCACGTCCCGCAGCCGTACGGTCCCCCGCTCCGGCTCCGGCAGTTCGAACGACAGCGACAGCCGCTCCGCGAGCACGGGCCGGGTCAGCCGGGACAGGGCGTCGAGCAGATCGGGGTCGAGGCCCAGCCCGCGCAGCACGTCGGGGTTGTCCAGGGCCAGGTCGATGAGGTTGAGGTCCTGGGCCTGGCGGGCGAAGCGCGGGGAGCCGGTCAGCTCGGCGAGTTTGCCCTCGTCACCCAGGGCCTCGCGGGCGGTCGCGTCGGACACGCCCAGCCGCTTCACGATCGCCGGCACCGACAGCAGCGCCTTCGCCTTCCGGGTCTCCCGGGCGAGACCGGCGGACGCCTTCGGCGTCAGATGCAGTCCGTCCGAGGCGCCCGAGCCGGGACGGTAGGTGGCCAGGTCCCCGATGTCCAGCTGCATCCCGCCGATCTCCGTCGCGATGCCCCGCTCGCCCTGCCGCTCGATCGTGGCCTCCGCGCGCAGCCGCAGATCGCGCCCGGCCACCGGCAGAGTGCCGCGCGCCCGTACCCGGTCCCGGCCGTCACCGGTGAACGTCACCTGGGAGGCGCCGAGTTCGCGATTGAGATCGGCGAACGACAGCAGGACGTCACCGTCGAGCCGCGGCACTTGGGCGCCGCGCACCGAGGTGAGACCGTCGGCGTCCAGCCGGATGTCATGGGCGGTCGCCGACACCCTCGCCAGTGACACCCGGTCGGCCGCCACGTCCGGCACGGTCAGCCGTACCGACTCCAGCCGCTTGCCCGCGAGTTGGGTGAGAAAGGGGAAGCCGCCGATCTCCACCTCGGGCGCCGCCGCGAGGTCCAGCCGGTCCTTCAGGGCGTCCCCGGCCCTGTGCTCCGCGTACAGCAGGGCCCAGCGGTCGGCGAGGGTCACGAAGGAGGCGAGGACCACCAGACCCACCACCGCCTTCACCGCGAGCGGCAGCCCGGCGAAACGGCCACGCCGCCGCCGGCCGCCCCGGCGATGGACGGGCGGCGTCCACTCCGGCTCCTGCTCCGCCTCGTCCCCGGACCGGCCGGTGTCCGCGTCGAAGAACTCCTCCAGCGAGGTCACTTCGAGCGGGCCGTCGTCGAGGGCGCCGAGTTCGTCGTACGGGTTGCGCGGTGCCTCGGCGGGAACGTGGGGTGGCGCGGCGGGACCGTGGGGTGCCCCGGAGGGGCCGTGCGGTGCCGCGGCCTGGGCGTCGATGTGCTGATGCGGATCTGTGCGGTGGGGGGAGCGCATCACCTCATCCGAACACGCGCACCACCCCCGGCCGCAACCCGAACCCCGGGGATGCGATGTACTTCACGATCGTGATCAACCGCCGAAGCGGGTCAGGAACACGGCTGCCCTCTCACGACGGGGGCGGCCGATTTCACGCCCGAGGGCACTCGTTCGGGCCGCCCGTACCGTGATCACCCGTCACCCACCGTGCCTGGCCCGTACAGTCCGTGCTGCGAGGGCCGGTGTGTCGCCGGCCCGGCGGTCGATCGATCAGGGGACAGACACATGGACACCGAAACCGGTCGCGGCTCCCTCCCGTCCGCGCCCGAGGAGCCGTACCTTCCCGGCACGGGCAAGCCGGTTCCCGAGGCCGATCCGGAGCTGGTGAAGCGGTGGCACTCCGCACGCGGCGAACTGGTCGCGCTGCTCACCGAGGTACGTGAACGGCACGGCGGTGTCGCGGCGTTCCGCCTCGGCCCCACGCCCACGATCCTCGTCACGGACCCGGCGGCGGTGCAGCACGTCCTCGCCCGGCGGCCCGAACGGTACGTCAAACGCTCGCACCGCGCCCGGCTGCTGGTCGGCGACGGTGTCCTGTCCGCCACCGGCACGGCCTGGAAACGCCAACGCCGCCTGCTGCAGTCCCAGTTCACCGGCACCGGGATGCGCCGCTACGAACAGCGGATCACCGCCGCCGCCCGGACCACCGCGGCCCGCTGGGACAGCTGTGCCCGGACCGGGCGGACCGTCGACATCGGCGAGGAGATGCGCCGCTTCGCCCTGGACACCATCTGGCGCTCCCTCACCGGGCACCCCCTCGACGACGACACCCAGCGGGAACTGGCGGCCGTGGAGACCGTGGCCGCCGCTCTGCCGACCCTGCCCACCGAAGCCGACGAGGCCCGGGAGGCCGTCGCCGCCGATCTCGCCCGTATCGACGCGGTGGCCCGGCACGCGGTCGAGGCCGCCCGCGACGGGGCGGCGGGACCCGAGGGCCCCGGCCTGCTGCACGTCCTGACCGAGGCCGCCGCCGAACACCCCGAGTACACCGACCGACTGATCCGCGACGAGTTCGTCACCCTGCTCGCGGCCGGACACGAGACCACCGCCACCACTCTGACCTGGCTGTATCTGCTGCTCGACCGGCACCCCGAAGCCCGCGAACAGGCGCTGGCCGCCGGCCCCGAGGGCTCGGCCGAGCGCCGTCAGGCCCTCCAGGCGCTGGTCCACGAGACGCTCCGGTTCTACCCGCCGGCCTGGATCCTGCCCCGCCACGCCGCCGAGGACGACCTCCTCGCCGGACACGCCGTCGCGGCGGGCACCGACCTCCTGGTCTGCCCGTACCTCACCCACCGCGACCCCGGACTCTGGCCGGATCCCGAGCGCTTCGACCCCCGGCGCTTCACCACCCCGGGCGGCCGGCCCTCCCACCCCGGCGCCTACTACCCCTTCGGTATCGGCCCCCGCGCCTGCCTCGGTCTCCAGTTCGCGCTGCGCGAGTCGACCGTCCTCCTCGAACACCTGCTGCCGGTCCACGTCCCGGCCTTCCACTCCGTCCCCGCGAAGGCCGTCCACGGCATCACCGTCCGCCCCGACGGCCCCACCCCGGCGACCCTGCGGCCGTCGCCGAGCTGAGTCAGCCGGCGAAGCTGTCGCGGGCGTGTTCGATGTCGCCGAGATACCGGTGGGTCCAGCCACACAGGGCGTCGACCGTGGTGCGCAGGGCCCGGCCCGGTTCGGTGAGGGTGTACTCGACACGCGGCGGCACGGTCGGGTACACCGTCCGGTCCACCAGGCCGTTGCGCTCCAGCATCCGCAGGTTCTGGGTCAGCATCTTGTGACTGACCCCCTCGACCTCGTCGCGCAGCTCGCTGAAGCGCAGGGTGCGCTCGCCCAGCGCCTCGATGATCAGCAGCGCCCACTTGTTGGCGACGTCGGAGAAGATCTCCCGTGCCAGGGAGTCCGCCCGCCGGAGGTCCGCGTCCTCGGGCAGGCCCTTGAGCTGGTGCTTGGTCGCCATCAGGTCCCTCGGTCATCGCACAGTGCGTGCTTCGTACAGTGCGTTTCTTCGTACAGTGCGTTCTTCCAGGTCACCGCTCACTCTCCTACGGTTTCCGAGTAACCACAAGAGAGCCAGGAGCCGGGGTCAGGCCTCGGCCGGCCCGTAGCGGGCCGCGGCCGCCCCCGTGCGCAGGGCCCAGTAGCGGTCGCCGTACGACCAGTGCCACCACTCCGTGGGGTAGTTGGCGAGGCCGGCCGTGGTGAGGGCGGCGGACAGGATACGGCGATGGCGGCGCGCGGCGGCCGAGATGTTCGGGGCCGCCGTGTAGCAGGCGCCGTCGCTCTCCTCGGGGCTCGCGTTCACCGGGGTGCCCAGATCCAGTTCGGCGCCCCGGGCGGTGCACAGGGTCAGATCGACGGCGGCGCCCGCCACATGCGGGCCGATCTCCGGCGGCGACAGGGAACGGCTCGTCCGGTCCCGCAGATACGACGCCGGCCACTCGGGATGCGCGGCGCGCAACTCGGCCTCGTACCGGTCGAAGTACCGCTGCTGCAGGGCGAACGGGCGGTAGCCCTCCGTGACCAGCAGACACAGCCCGTCGGGCAGCAGCCGCGCGGCCCGGGCCAGCCGCCAGGCCACACCCTCGCGCAGAAGGGCGTAGGCACCCGCCGGGTCGGCGAGCCGGGTGTCGACGCGCAGGAACGACAACTCCCGCAGATCCACCAGGGGTTCGCGGGACTCGTGGACCGGGACACCGGCCACCCGGGGGTCGTTCATGAGGATGATCTCTGACATCTCAGTCCTGTGGGAGGTGGCGTGACGCACGAGATGCCCCCGGGGCCGGTTTGGGGACCGGCACCGGGGGCTCCCCCGTGGGTGTCTGGCTCTCGTTTCCGCCGCTCGTTACTTCTTGGGCGTCACATAGCCGACGACGTCACCGGCCTTGGTGTTGTACCGGGTGCGCTGGTACACGCCCTCGGTGCCACCGTTGCCGGTCTTGGTGGTGTTGCCCTCGATGGTGGTGAGGGCCTTGGTCTTGGCGTTGTAGCCGATGACGATGCCGATGTGGTCGACGTCCCAGCCGTTGGTCCCGAGGCCGGGCGTGCTGCCGTCCCAGTCGTAGAGCACCGCGTCACCGATCTTCGGGACGTAGGAACCCCGGGCGTGCCAGGTGCCGATGGAGTTGCGGGCCCGGTAGAACGAGCCGGCGAAGGCGTCGGTGTTCTTGGTGCGCGCGCCGGAGTTCTTCCAGACGTAGCGGACGAAGTCGGCGCACCAGTTGTTCGTGCGCCACTGGAGTCCGCCGACCTTCTTGCAGTTGCCGACGACACCGCTCTTCGGGCTGGTGGCGACGGCGCTGTAGTAGTTGCAGTTACCGGCCTTCTCGCGGTTGCGCGGCGACAGGTTCACCTGCTGCTGCGCCTTGCTCTTGATGGCCGACTGGAGCGAGACCGCCGCCGCCGCGGAGGCCGAGCGCGGCGACTCCGTGGTGGCCGACGCCGCCCCCGCGGTGAGCGTGCCGCCCGCGAGGGCCGCGATCAGCAGGAGGGTGGTGGCGGTGCCGTGCTTGGTGGTGCCGTGCTTGGTGGTGCTGGACATCGGAAGTCCTTTCCCCGTTGAATCCCCGTTGGTGCCGGGGGAGTTCGGGTTGCTGCCCGTTCCCCTCCGACACCGAGAAGCTTCGCGGGGCCCGCTACAACTTCCCTTCAGGTCCTCTTCACTTCGTCTACTACGACTCCCGTGCCTCATGCGCCTCGTACGCGGTGAACACCTCGCCCGCTTCCTCCCGCAGCGCGAGAGCCCCCTTCTCGTCGCCGAGGCGGTCTCGCAACTCCGCGAGGGAGCGCAGCGTACGGGCCCGGGGCAGAGGGAGCCGTAGCGTGTCCCAGAGTGCGACGGACTCGGTGAGATGCGTCTCCGCCTCCGCCAACTCCCCTGCGGCGAGGGCGCATTCGCCGAGCGTGCGCCGGACCAGCGCCTCGCCCCACCGGTCGCCGTACGTCCGGCACACATCGAGCAGACCGGCCAAATCCGCCGCCGCCTCCCGGGTCCGCCCCAGCCTCAGCCGGGCCTTCGCGCGCGCCTGGGCGGCGTACGCGCTCATCAGCCGGTCGCCGAACTCCTGGAGAATCGTCAGCGCCCGCCCGGACAGTTCCTCCGCCGCCGTGTACTCGCCGAGGGCGCGGTGCAGCAGCCCGTACGACCGCAGGGCCAGCGCCTCGCCGCGCCGGCTGCCGAGCCGGCGGTAGGCGGCCAGGGACTCGTCGAGGAGGACGCGGGCGGTGGCGTACTCGCCGACTTCGAGGTGGACCGAGCCGGCGAGACGGCAGGCGAGGCCGAGGCCCGCCGTGTCGTCGAGCCGTCTGAAGTCCTCGATGGCACGGGTGAGTTCACGCGCGGAGTCCCGCAGCCGGCCCTGCTCCCGGTAGGTGCCGCCCAGTCCCGCCAGGGCCGCCGCGTGTCCCCGGGTGTCGCCGAGATCGGCGCACAGCCGGACCGCCTGCCGGTAGTGGTCCACTGACTCGGTGAAGTCGTCCTGCTCGTACCGGAGTTGCCCGAGGCCGATGAGCAGCAGGGCCTCCCCGGTACGGTCCTCGGCTCGGCGTACGGCGGCGAGCGCGGCCTCATGGGTACGCGACCACGAGTCGAAGCGGTTGTTGACGATGTACGCCGACGAGCACAGGGTGACGGCGGCCTCGCGGGCGAGCGCGTGCAGGTCCATCGCGGCGGCCCGCTCGACGGCGGTGGCGATCGCCCCGGCCTCCGCCTCGAACCACGCGGTCGGGTCCGCCAGCACCTGCCGGGCGGCCCGATCACCGACCGGCCACAGGGTGCTGGGGTCCTGGAGCACCACCTCACCGGACGGCCCGGCGGCGGTCGCCCGGGCGGTGAGCCACAGCCAGGCGCCGAGCGCGCGCCCGAGGGCGGCGGCCCGCTCGGCGCGCGGTTCCTCCGTCTCGGCCCGCTCGGCCGCGTACACCCGGACCAGGTCGTGCAGTCCGAACCGCGCCTGCCCGGCCGGGTCGACACCGGTGAAGTGCAGCAGCTGCGCGTCGACGAGCCGGTCCACGACGTCCTCGGCGTCCTCGGGATCCGGCAGGTCCAGCAGCGCGGCCACCGTCCAGGCGGCCACGTCCGGCGCGCCGAGCAGACCGAGGCGCCGCAGGGCGGTACGGCAGAGCGGGTCGAGGGCGTCGTAGCTGAGACCGAGGCCGGTGCGGACCTCCAGGTCGCCGACGGTGAGTTCGTCGAGACGGCGGCGTTCGTCGGCGAGGCGGTCGGCGAGCATCCGCGGCGTCCAGTGCCGGCGGGTCGCGAGGCGGGCCCCGGCGATCCGCAGGGCCAGCGGCAGCCCGCCGCACAGGGCGACGATACGGCGGGCCGCCTCCGCGTCGCTCCGGACCTGCCCGTCACCGGCGATCCGGGCGAGCAGATCGATCCCCAACTCGTCGTCCAGCACGTCGAGTCCGGTACGGGCCGCGCCGCCGAGCCCCGCCAGCCGGGCGCGGGAGGTGATCAGCACGCCACAGCTGGCGCTGCCCGGCAGCAGGGGCCGTACCTGCGCCTCGCTGCCCGCGTCGTCGAGGACGAGCAGCACCCGGCGGCGGGCGAGCAGGCTGCGGAAGAGGTCGCCGCGTTCGGCGGGGCCGTCGGGCGGTTCGGTGCCCAGCGCGCGCAGCAGCCGGGCCAGCACCTCGGCGGGCGGCACCGGATCGCTGAAGCCGTGCAGTTCGGCGTAGAGCTGGCCGTCCGGGTAGTCGGCGGCGACCCGGTGCGCGACCTGCACGGCGAACGCGGACTTCCCGACCCCGCCGGGCCCCGACACCACCGCCACCGGCATCGCCTCCCGCGCCCCGGTCAACAACGCCGACACCTCCCCGAGCTGCCGCTCACGCCCCGTGAAGTCCCCGATGGCAGGCGGCAACAGAGCGGCCCGCGGCAACCCGTCGGTGCGCGGCAGCGCGTCCCTGCGCAGCAACGCTTCATACGACGCCCACGCCTCGTCCGGCCCGCGCGCCGGGCCCACGGGGGCGCCGTCCCCATCGCCCACCACGGAGGGGGCGGGCCGCGGGGTGGGCTCGGACGGGCGGTTGGGGTCCGAGGGGCTCGCGGGGCCTGAGTGGTGAGCGGGGTCCGAGGGGTGAGCGGGGTCCGAGAGGCGGTCGGGGGCCGGCCGGTGGGTGGAGTCCATCCCGTGGAGGGAGCCCGAACGGTGAGCGGCCTCCTGACGATTGGCGGCCCCGGCCCCGGCCCCGGCCCCGGCCTCAGACCTGGCCTGGGCTCCGGGAGATCCGGCCCCGGCCCCGGGCCACGAACTGAACCCGGCCTCAGACCCGGCCCCGGCACCGGCCCGGGCCTCGGGCTCAGACCCGGCCCCGGGCCCCGACTTGGGCCCGGTCCCTGCCTCAGACCCGTACCTAGCCTCGGAACCGGCCCCGTGCATCAGCTCCGGGTCCGAGCGCAGGATCGCCGCGTGCAGCTGGCGTAACCCCGGGCCGGGATCGATGCCCAGTTCGTCGGCGAGGACGGCGCGGCCCTCGGCGTATGTCGTGAGGGCGTCGGCCTGTCGGCCCAGGCGGTAGAGGGCGAGCATCAGATGTCCGCGCAGCCCTTCCCGGGTGGGGTGGGTGCCGACCAGCGCGGTCAGTTCGGCGACGAGGCTCTGCTCATGGCCGGGCACGGCGAGGTCGGCCGAGATACGGTCCTCCAGGGCGGCCTGCCGCGCCTCCTCCAGCCGCTCGGCCTCGACACGCAGTGCGTCCCCGATCCCCCCGAGGGCAGGCCCGTGCCACAACTCCAGTGCCGCACGCAGGAGTCGGGAGGCCTCGGCACGGTCGCCGGCGGCCGCCCGGCCCCGCCCCGCCACCGTGAGCCGCTCGAACTCCCCGAGGTCGATCCGGTCGCCACCGCCGCCCTCGTCGCCGTCCACGCGCAGCAGATAGCCGGGCGGACGGGTCTCGATCCCGTCGGCCCCGGTGGGCAGCGCGCGCCGGAGTCCCGAGACGTACGTCTGGATCAACGCCCGTGCCGAGTCCGGCGGTTCGTCACCCCAGATCGTGTCGATCAGCGCCTCGGCCGCGACCACCCGCCCCGGCCGCAGCAGCAACGCGGCCAGCAGCGCCCGGGGTTTGGGCCCGCCGAGCGAGAGACGACGGCCGCCGGACCAGACCTCGACCGGCCCGAGCAGTCGGTATTCCAGGCTCACAGCGCCCCCGTTTCCGCCCCATAGCGCTCCGTTCCCGCACTATTTCGCGTGCATGCCAACTCTGAACAGCTCGGGATCGTACGCATACGGTGAACGCACGGTCACGAACGACATGCACGGCGACGGCTCCCCGCCCGTTCACGTACGACACTCGTGTTCACACGCGACACGCTTGCCGGTAGGGAGTGACCTTCGTCGGTGACACCACCTCCGGCGGCGCGCCTACAAGGTCTACCGGGCACAGGCGGGCTCGTACCGCTTCAACGGCACGTCGCCCACGGCCCGATAGGCAACGGAGGGACCCGGCCGGAAAAGCTGAGTTCAATTCGGTACCGGAGGTCGTCCGCGTCAGTCGGGGATCAGTACGGCACGCCCCCGTACCCGGCCCGAACGGAGCGCGTCGATCGCCTCCGGGGCCCGCGACAGCGGGAACCGCTCCGTCGCGACCCTGACGGCGCCGGCGCGGGCGAGCGCCACGACCTGCTCCAGGTCGGGCCGGGTGCCCCAGAACGGCAGGGAGATCCGCAAGCCCGGAGGGAGAGCCCCGGGCTTGCGGACCGTCAGTTCCCCGCCACCGCTGCCGACGAGGGAGAGGGCACCGCCCGCCCGCAGCACGCTCAGCCCCAACCCGAGCGTGGCGGACGTGCCGACGAAGTCGAGAACGGCGTCGGCCCCCGCGCCACCGGTCCGCTTCCGCAGCACCTCGGCCGTGTCCGCCCGCACGACCGTCCCGAAGTGCGCCCCGCACTCCTCGGCGAGGGCGATCGCCTCCTCCCGTACGTCCACCGCGAGCACCCGGGCGGCCGTGGTGGCGCGGAGGATCTGCACCGCCAGATGCCCCAGCCCGCCGACGCCGACGACGAGCACGCTCGCGCCGACGCCGGGATCCACACCCCCGTGCTCCCCGTCGCCGAGCGTCGGCCGCAGTCCCGCCACCGCGTGGTACGACGTGAGCCCAGCGTCGGACAGCGGCGCGGCCTGGGCCGGGTCAAGGTCGCCCACCGGTACCAGCAGGCGTCCGGACGGGACGAGCAGGAAGTCGGCCAGGCCGCCGTCGCGCCCGAGTCCCGCCCCGGTCCCGGTACGGGTCGCGTCCAGGGCGGCGCGGCGGTCGCAGTAGTTCTCCGCGCCCGCCGCGCAGCGCCCGCACCGGCCGCAACCCCAGGGGCCGTACACGACCACCCGCTCCCCTGCCCCGGGCCCTACGGCGTCCGGACCCCGCTCGACCACCCGGCCGGCCACCTCGTGCCCGAGAGTGAAGGGCGGCTCGTACGGCAGGGCGCCGGGTCGCGCGGCGAGGACGTGCAGGTCGGAGCCGCACAGCCCGGCCGCCTCGACCCGCAGCAGCACCTCCTCGCCACTCGGCGCGGGGCGTTCCACCTCGGTGACCACCGGTTGGCCGCCCCAGCGCGTCAGCCGGACCGCTCGCATTCCGTCCTCCCGGCGCAGCCTGTTGACAGGGGCGCCACCATAGCAAAAATGAAGTCAGTTCAGTAGGAGTCGGTTGAGTAGACGGCGACGGTGCGAGGACGGTGGCTCGATGGGCGACAGAAGCACGGGGCACGGCCGATTCACGGGACGGGTCGCACTGGTCACCGGCGCGGGCTCCGGGATCGGCAGGGCGGTCGCGCGCGGACTGGCCGCCCAGGGCGCCGAGGCCGTCGTCGTGGCGGACATCGACGGCCCGGCCGCCGGCACGGTGGCACGGCAACTGACCGCGGGGCACGCGGTGGACCTGGACGTGGTCGACGCCGACCAGGTCGACCACGTGGTCGACGCGACCGTACGGGCGCACGGCCGACTGGACGTGGTGGTGCACGCGGCGGCCGTCGACGATCCCACCGTGAAGGAGTGGCTGGCCGACGCGGTACTGGCGGGCCGGCCGCCCGAGGTGACCACGCGCCTCGGTACCGAGGCCTGGCGGCGGGTCCTGCGGATCAACCTGGACGGCACCTTCCACGTCCTGCGCGCCGCCCTGCGGGTGATGGCGCCGAACCGCTCGGGAGCCGTCGTCACCTTCGGTTCCTCCGCGGCCTTCGACACACTCACCGGCTATCCGCACTACGCGGCCTCCAAGGCCGGCGTGCACGCACTGAGCCAGTCCGTGGCCAAGGAGGCCATCGCGTTCGGCGTGCGCGTCAACACCGTGGCCCCCGGTCCGACCGAGACCGGCATGGCCGCCCACACCCCGGCGGTGCTGCGCGCGGGCTTCGCCGACCCGCGCGTACGGCCGTACGCGACGCCGGAGGAGATCGCCGACGTCGCGCTGTTCCTGGCGAGCGACGAGGCCGCCAACCTCGTCGGCGCGGTGCTGCTCGCCAACGGCGGCCGCTTCACGGCGTAGCCGGCGGTCCGGCGCACAGGCGGGAACCGGGGGACCACACATGACCGTGCTACATGACCGCGACGCGGGAGGCCTGATGTTCCGGTTCGACGTGGATCCGGCACTGCTGGGAGAGACGGAGGAACGGCGGCAACTGCGCACGGCGCTCCGGGAGTTCCTGGCGCGGATGTGCGGGCCCGAGGAGGTGCGCGGGCAGACGGCCGGGCCGCGCGGGTTCGACCGGGCGCTGTGGGACCGGCTCGCCGGGGAGATCGGGGTGCACGGTCTCGCGCTGCCCGAGGAGTACGGGGGAGCCGGCGGCTCGTTCGCCGACCTCGCCGTGGCGCTGGAGGAGACCGGACGCGTCCTGTGTCCGGCCCCGCTGCTGCCGACCGTCGTGCTCGCCGCGCACGCCCTGCTGGTCGGTGGCGACCGGGCGGCGTGCGCTCGCTGGCTGCCGGGGATCGCCTCCGGCGCCCTCACCGCCACCGTCGCCGGGTTCGCGCACCCGGCGCGGATCACCGCCGAACGCGGGCCGGGCGGCTGGCTGCTGCGCGGCGAGGCGGACTTCGTGCTCGACGGCGAGGGCGCCGACGTCGTGCTGGCCGTCGCCCAGGCGCCCGACGGCCCGCGCCTGTTCGCCTGCGAGCCGGACGCCGGGGGCTGCGACCGTACGGCGCGGCGGGTACTGGACCCCACCCGCCGTCAGGCCCTGCTCCGCTTCCAGGGCGCACCCGCCGAACCGGTCGGCGAGGCGGGCCAGGCCTCCGAAATCGTCGGCGCCGTCCTGGACGCCGGGCGGACGGCGCTGGCCGCCGAGCAGGTCGGCGGCTGCGGCCACGCACTCGACGCGATCGTGAAATACGTGTCGCACCGAACTCAGTTCGGTCGCCCGATCGGGTCGTTCCAGGCCGTCAAGCATCGCCTGGCCGATCTGCTGGTCGAGGTCGAGGCGGCGAGGTCGGCGGCCGGGTACGCGGCCGTCCGTCTCGCGGTCCCGGAAGCGGGGCGGGAGGAGGAGTCGCGGGTGGCGGCGAGCGCCGCGGCGGTGGTGTGCGCCACCGCCTACCGTCGGGCCGCCGCCGAATACGTGCAGCTCCACGGGGGGATCGGCTTCACCTGGGAGCACCCGGCCCATCTGTATGTACGCCGGGCGCGGGCCGACGAGGCGCTCTTCGGCACGGCGGACGACCACCGCGTACGACTGGCCGGACTCCTCGGCCTCACCGGGCAGCCGGGCTGAGTCCGCTCCGCCGGCTGATTCGGCCGGCCACCCGCAGGACCTGTTGACAGGGTGCCTACCGACCCCGAGAATCAAATGAATTCAGTTCAGTTTGAGGGAAGTGAAGGAGAGAGCGGATGGCAGTCGAGGACGAGATCCAGTTCGAGCGGGACGGCCATGTGGCCCGTGTCTGGCTCAACCGGCCGCACAAGAAGAACTGTGTCACCGTGCCGATCCTGAACCGGCTGGACGAGATCATCACCGAGGTCGACGCCGACCCCGAGCTGCGCGTGCTGGTCCTGCGCGGGCGCGGCAACACCTTCTGCTCCGGGTTCGACCTGGACAGCCTCAAGGCCGACTTCATCGGCAGCTCCACCGCCATCGACGTCGCCGTGCTCTCGGCGAAGGTCTGCGACCGGCTCTACTCGATGCGGACCCCGTCGATCGCGGTGCTCGAAGGACATGTCACCGCGGGCGGGTTCGAGCTGATGATCTCCTGCGACTTCGCCATCGCCGCGGACGACGCCCTGATCGGCGACTTCCACATCCGCCGCGCCCTCTTCGGCGGCGCCGGACCGATCTACCGCGTCCCCCGCATGATCGGCGTCCGCAAGACCAAGGAGCTGATGCTCACCGGCAAGCTGCTCACCGGCGTCGAGGCCGCCGAGTTCGGCCTGATCAACGACTCGGCGCCGGCCGACAAACTCGACGCCACGGTCGAGGAGTTCGCCGGACAGCTCACGGACAAGAGCCCGTTCACCATGTGGATCACCAAGATGACCATCGACCGGAGCCTTGACGCCGACATCCAGTCCCTCATGGTCATGGAGCACCTCGCGGTCGGCGTCATGCTCAACTCCGAGGACGCGTCCGAAGGCGTCTCCGCCTTCCTGGAGAAGCGCGAGCCGAAGTGGAAGGGGCGCTGACGGCCGTGCCCGGCGCCCACCCGGCGTCGCGGTCCGTGCCCGAGCCGGCCTTGCGCGGCTCCCGCTGCGCGGCCTGTGCCGTGACCGTCCACCCGGCCGACCCCGGCTGCCCGAGGTGCGGAGGGCCCGCCGAGCCGGTGGTCCTCTCCACCACGGGCACCGTGTGGACCTGGACCGTGCAGCGGTACGCGCCCAAGTCGCCGCCGTACGTGCCGCCCGAGGACGGGTTCCGTCCGTTCGTGGTCGGCTACGTCGAACTCCCCGAGGGCGTACGGATCCTGGCGGTCCTGGACGGCGTACGCCCCGAGGAGATGAGGATCGACATGCCGGTCACCCTCACGGCGGGCGAGGGCGTCCCGCGTGCCCGGCCGGCGGCCCCGGGCAGTGTCCCGCGTGCCCGGCCGGCCGACCCGAAGAGCGTGGGTCGTGCCCGGTGGACCGGCCCGGAAGGAGCGCCGACGTGAGCGCCGAGGACATCCTGGTCTGCGGTGTCGGCATCACCCCCTTCGGCCGGTCGGCGGCCACGGGGAGGGACCTCGCGGTGGAGGCCGTGCACGCGGCGCTGGCCGACGCCGGACTGCCCTGGTCCCGGGTGCGGGCCGCGTTCGGCGGCAGTGACGCCGCCGGCAACGCCGACACCCTGGTCACCCGGCTCGGCCTCACCGGAGTGCCGTTCGTCAACGTCCGCAACGGCTGCGCCACGGGCGGCAGCGCCCTGGTGTCCGCCGTCAACGCGCTCCGCGCCGGCGCCGCCGACGTGGCGCTCGCCGTCGGCTTCGACAAGCACCCGCGCGGAGCGTTCGACCCGCGCCCCGCCGACTGGGGCCTCGACGAGGCGTACGGCGCCGACGGCCTCATGGTGACCACCCAGTTCTTCGCCCTGAAGATCCAGCGGTACATGCACGACCACGGCATCACCCCGCACACCCTCGCCCTGGTCGCCGAGAAGGCGTACGCCAACGGAGTCCGCAACCCCCACGCCTGGCGCCGCGAGCCCCTGACCGCCGACGAGATCCTGGCCTCCGGCATGGTCAACGACCCCCTGACCCGCTACATGTTCTGCTCACCCGGGCAGGGCGCGGTCGCCCTGGTGCTGTGCAACCGCGCGGCCGCCCGTGAACTGGGCGGTGCCGCCGCCCCGGTCACCCTCGGCGCGGCCGTCGTCCGCACCCGGCGGTTCGGCTCCTTCGAGGTGTTCAGCCCCTGGGCACCCGGCGGCACCCCGACCTCCGTCAGCACGGACGCGGCCCGCGCCGCCTTCGAGGAGGCCGGGACGGGCCCGGAGGACATCGACGTGTGCCAGCTCCAGGACACCGAGAGCGGCGCCGAGGTGATGCACATGGCCGAGTGCGGCTTCTGCGAGCACGGCGAGCAGAAGTGGCTGATCGCCTCGGGCGCGACCGCGATCGGCGGCGCGCTCCCCGTCAACACGGACGGCGGCTGCATCGCCAACGGCGAGCCCATCGGGGCCTCCGGGCTGCGCCAGGTCCACGAGATCGTCCAGCAACTGCGCGGCCGGGCGGGCGACCGCCAGGTACCGGGCGAACCACGAACCGGCTTCACCCATGTCTACGGAGCACCGGGCGTCAGCGCCTGCACCGTACTGACCCGCTGAACGGAAGGGAGGGGAGGTGAGGTGACCCAGGTGGCGCCGAGAGCCGTACCCGGGCCCGAGGAGTTCCGCACCGAGGCCCGCCGCTGGCTGGCGAAGGTGGCGGAGCGGCGGGGCCCCCGGGGGCGGGAGTGGGGTCACGGCGACGACTCCGTGGCCGTGTTCGAGAACTGGACCGAGGACGAGGAGCGTGCGCACACCGCACGCGTCCGCGCCTGGGAACGCCTCCGCCACGACCAGGGCTGGGGCGCCCTCGGCTGGCCCGAGGAGTACGGCGGACGCGAACTGCCCGCGTACTACGAGCAGTTGTACCGCGCCGAGGAGGCCGCCTTCGACGTACCCCGGCGCCCCGAGATCTTCCCCGTCACCCAACAGCTGGTCGCCCCCGCGATCCATGTCTGGGGCACCGAGGAGCAGAAGCGCCGCTGGCTGCGGCCCCTGCTCCGCACCGACGAACTCGCCTGCCAGCTCTTCTCCGAGACCGAGGCCGGCTCCGACCTGGCCGCCGTCCGCACCAAGGCGGCCCGCGACGGCGACGGCTGGGTGCTCAACGGGCACAAGGTCTGGACGTCCGGCGCCCGCGTCGCCACCTGGGGAGTCGCCGTCTGCCGCAGCGATCCCGACGCGCCCAAGCACGCCGGTATCACGGTCTTCCTGGTCCGGATGGATGCCCCCGGCGTCACCGTGCGCCCGATCCGGCAGATGACCGGCGGGTCCAGCTTCAACGAGGTCTACCTGGACGACGTCCGGGTCCCCGACACCGACCGGCTCGGCCCGGTCGGCGGGGGCTGGCGGGTGACGCTCACCGTCCTCGCCGCCGAACGGCTGGACTCCGGCACCCTCGGCCTGGACAACGCCGACCGCGCCCTCGACCTCGCCCGGCACCTGCCCCGGCCGCTCACCGGCGGCGAACAGCAGCAGGCCGCCGACCTCTACGTCCGCACCTTCGTCCAGCGGCTCATCGGACTGCGGGTCACGGCGGCCCTGGTCGCCGGCCGCGAGCCGGGCGCCGAGGCCTCCGTCGGCAAGCTCTACGCCACCGCGACCATGCGCGCCACCACCGACCTCGTCCAGCAACTGCTCGGCCCGCGCCTGGCCGCCGACACCGGGGAGTGGGGCACCTTCGCCTGGACCGAACACCTGCTCGGCGCCCCCGGCTACAGCATCGCGGGCGGCAGCGACGAGATCCAGCGCACCATCCTCGCGGAACGCGTGCTGGGCCTGCCCAGGGAGCCGAGGCCCGCGGAGCCCAGGCCCGCCGAGCCGCACACCAAGACGCCGAAGGAGGTGGCGAGTTGAGCACGCTCGCCGAGGTGACCGAACTCGCCGGACGGGTGCGCGAATGGCTCGCCGCACTCCACCCCGGCCAAGCGCTCGGCGCCCTGGAGACCCTGCCCGGCGGCCACTCGGGCCTCACCTACTCCGTCACCGCCGGCCCCCACGCGTACGTCGTCAAGGCCGTCCCTCCCGGGCAGCGGCCGGTCGGCCGGAACGACGTCCTGCGCCAGGCCCGCGCCCTGCGCGCCCTCACCGGCGCGGTCCCCGTACCGGCCGTCGTCGCCCTGGACGAACGCGAACCGGCCTGGTTCGCCATGGAGTTCGTGTCCGGCGAGGCGATCGAACCCGTCCTCGACGACCACCGGCTCGACCCCGCGCTCTGCCGGACGAGGATGCTGGCGCTGGCGGGCGTCCTGCGCGAGCTGCACCTGACCGAAGTGCCGGGCCTGGAGCGGTCGGACCCCCTCGACCCGGCCGCCGAACTCGACCGGTGGAGCCGTACCATGCGGGCCGTACCGCCCGAACTCCGGGTCGGCGCGGAGGAGTTGCTCGAACGCCTCGCCGCGAGCGTTCCCGCCGGCCTGCCGCCGGTCCTCACTCACGGCGACTTCCGGCTGGGCAACGCGCTCTGTGCGGGCGAGACCCCCGTGGCCGTCATCGACTGGGAGATCTGGGCCCACGGCGACCCCCGCACCGACCTCGGCTGGTTCCTGCTCTTCACCGACCACCGCCACTTCCCCCGGCTGGGCCACGAGATCCCCGGCCTGCCCACCGAGAACGAGCTGCTGGCCGCCTACCTCGACGGCCGCCCGGCCCCGCCCGCCCTCGACTGGTTCCGCGCCCTGGCCCGCACCAAGATGGCCGCGATCATGGGCCACAACCTGCGCCGCCACCGCGAGGGCAAGCACCACGACCCGGACCAGGAACGACTGCCCCCGACCATCGCGGCGATGATCCGCACCGCCCGGGACATCCTCGGCTGACGGAGAAGGAGCGACACCCGCATGGACTTCGAACTCTCCCCGAGAGCACGGGAACTGCGCACGCGCATGAGCGCGTTCATGGAGGAGTACGTCCTCCCGGCCGAAGCCGTCTACGACCGGCAGCTCGCCGCATCGGGCGAACCCCATCGACAGCCCGCCGTCATGCGGGAGTTGCAGGAGAAGGCCCGCGCCGAGGGCCTGTGGAACCTGTTCCTCGCGCACGGCGACTGGGGCGCCGGCCTGACCAACCTCGACTACGCCCCGCTCGCCGAGCTGGCCGGACGGTCCGTCATGGGCCCCGAGGTGTTCAACTGCTCCGCCCCCGACACCGGGAACATGGAACTGCTCGCCCTCTACGGCACCCCCGCCCAGCAGGAGCGCTGGCTGCGGCCCCTGCTGAGCGCCGACATCCGGTCCTGCTTCGCCATGACCGAGCCCGAGGTCGCCGGCTCCGACCCGCGCAACATCCGTACCCGTATCACCCGCGACGGCGACTCCTATGTCGTCAACGGCCACAAGTGGTACACCTCCGGCATCCTCGACCCCGACTGCGCGCTGATCGTCCTCATGGGGGTGACGGACCCGGACGCGGAGACCTACCGGCGGCAGAGCATGCTGCTGATCCCGCGCGACACGCCCGGCATCACCGTCCTGCGTGATCTGCCGATGTTCGGCTACACCGACCGCTGCGGCCACGGCGACGTGCTCCTCGAGGACGTCCGTGTCCCGGTCGGGAACCTCCTCGTGGGGGAGGGGGAGGGTTTCGCGCTCGCGCAGGGGCGGCTCGGCCCCGGCCGGATGCACTACGCCATGCGCGCCGTCGGTTTCGCCGAACGGGCGCTGGACCTGATGTGCCGCCGGACCCTCAGCCGGACCGCGTTCGGCGGCCCCCTCGCCGAGCAGGGTGTCGTCCGCGAATGGATCGCCCGCAGCCGCATCGAGATCGAACAGCTCCGGCTGCTGGTCCTCAAGTCGGCCTGGCTGATGGACACCCGGGGCAACGCCGCCGCCCGCACCGAGGTCGCCGCGATCAAGGTGGCGGCCCTGGAGGTGGCCCACCGGGTGGTGGACCGGGCCGTGCAGGCCCATGGCGCGGCCGGGGTCAGCGACGACACCGTACTGGCCCGGCTGTACGCGATCACCCGCGCGCTGCGGATCGCGGACGGGCCGGACGAGGTCCATCTGCGCACCGTCGCCCGGCGGGAACTCGCCAAGTACCGGAAGGAGCAGGCGTGAACGGACACACACCCCAGGCGCCGCACGCACCCCAGGCGCCCGGGGCCCTGCACGGCCGGGTCGCCGTGATCACCGGCGGCTCACGCGGTATCGGCCTCGGTATCGCCACCGCCTACCGGCAGGCGGGCGCCCATGTCGTGATCGCCGCCCGCAAACCGGACGGGCTCGCCGCCGCGCGCGAGGAACTGCTGCGGACCAAGGGCGACGGCGACGTCCACGAGGTCGTCGCCAACGCCGGGGAGCCCGACCAGGCCGAGCGGTGCGTCGAGGAGACCATGGCCCGCTTCGGCCGCCTCGACATCCTGGTCAACAACGCCGCCACCAACCCGTACATGGGCGACCTGCTCGACCTGGACATGCCGCGCGCGGAGAAGACCGTACGGGTCAACCAGTACGGGATGATCGCCTGGACCCGGTACGCGTGGCGGGCCTGGATGTCCGAGCACGGGGGAGCGGTGGTCAACATCGCCTCCGTCGGCGGCCTCGTCGTCGACCCCCACATCGGCTGGTACAACGCCACCAAGGCGGCGATGCTGCATATGACCCGGCAGCTCGCCTACGAACTCGGCCCCAGGGCGCGGGTGAACGCGATCGCGCCAGGCCTGATCAAGACCGAACTGGCCCGGGCCGTCTGGGAGCCGAGGGAGCCGATCCTCACCGCGAGACTCCCGCTGCGCAGACTGGGCACGGTCGAGGACGTGGCGCACGCGGCACTGTTCCTGGCGTCCGACGCCTCCTCCTGGATGACCGGGCAGACCCTGGTCCTGGACGGCGGCGCCACGGTCCTGCCCATCGGGGTGGACGCGTGACGGCCGACATCTTCTCCCTGCACGGCCGCACCGCCGTGGTCACCGGCGCGTCCTCGGGCCTCGGCGCCCGGTTCGCCACCGTGCTCGCCGAAGCGGGCGCCACCGTCTTCGCCGCGGCCCGACGCCTGGACCGGCTGAAGGAACTCGCCGACACCAACCCCCGCATCCACCCCGTCGCCTGCGACGTCGCCCGCGACGAGGACCGCGTACGGCTCGCCGAGACCGTGCTCGCCGCCGGCGGACGCATCGACGTACTGGTCAACAACGCGGGCGCGCCCGGCGCGGTACGGGCCGAGGACGAGGGCGCCGACGACTTCGCGGCGGTGCTCGCGGTCAACCTCGTCGCGCCGTTCCACCTGGCGCGGCTGATGGCCGAGTCCTCGAACGCCGGCCGCGGGTCGGTCGTGAACGTCTCTTCCGTCCTCGGCCTCGTCGCCGGCGCCCCGCTGGGCGGCGCCTCGTACGCCGCCTCGAAGGCGGGCCTGATCGGGCTCACCCGCGAACTCGCCGGACAGTGGGGACCGGCCGGGATACGGGTCAACGCGCTCGCCCCCGGCTGGTTCCGCTCGGAGATGACCGACGACCTGTTCGCGGACGACCGCTCACGGCGCTGGGTCGAACGGGGCACCATGCTCGGCAGGGGCGGCACACCGGGTGAACTCGACGGCGCGCTGCTCTTTCTCGCCTCGGACGCCTCCTCGTACTGCACCGGCCAGGTCCTCACCGTCGACGGCGGCTGGACGGCCCGATGAACGCCGTCACGGTCCGCGTCGACGGGACGGGCGTGGCGCGTGTCGAGCTGTGCCGCCCGGAGGCGGGCAACGCCATCGACCTGGCCCTGGCGACGGGACTCCTCGACGCCGCCAGGACCTGCGCCGAGGCGGACGGGGTGCGGGCGGTGCTGCTCACCGGACGGGGACGCTCCTTCTGCGTCGGGGGCGATCTGCGGGAGTTCGCCGAGCTGACCGGCGACCGGCTCGCCGCGCACCTCGGCCGGGTCACGGACGCGCTGCACGGCGCGCTGCGGGTGTTCGCCGCGCTGGACGCGCCGCTGGTGGCGGCCGTGCAGGGCGCCGCGGCGGGCGCCGGGCTCGGACTCGCGGCGGCGGCCGACCTGACGATCGCCGCCTCCGACGCCACGTTCGTCGCCGCCTACACCGGCATCGGGTACTCCCCGGACGCCGGGGTCAGCTGGTCGCTGCCACGGCTCGTCGGCCCGAAACGGGCCCTGGACCTGCTGCTGACCAACCGGCGGGTCACCGCGGCGGAGGCGGCCGGCATGGGGCTGGTCAGCAGGGTCGTCGACGCCGGCCGGCTGACCGAGGCGGCCGGGGAGACCGCGGCGGCGCTCGCCCGGGGCGCCACCGGGGCGTTCGGCGCCACCCGCAGACTCGTCGCGGCGGGACTCTCCACGGACCTCGACGCCCACCTGGACGCGGAGGCCCGTCACCTCGCCGACGCGGCGGTCTCGGCCGAGGGGCGTGCGGGTGTGGCGGCCTTCCTGGCCCGGCGGAGGCCGGACCACGGCGTTTCCCGTGTCACCTGACTTCGTAACCGAGTTCAGGTAGGTCTACCCTCAGACATCCGATCGGCGACCGGCGCCGGTCATGGAGCGCAGGGAGAGCCGATGGCGAGGGCGCGGATCGTGGATCCGGACCAGGGGCCCAGGTCCAAGCGGGCGGCCATTCTGGAGGCCGCGGTCGAGTACTTCGGCGAGACCGGCTACGAGACCACGAAATGGTCGGACGTGGCCGACCGGGTCGGCATCGGGCAGACCGCGCTCTACCACTACTTCGAGTCCAAGGCGCACTGCCTGCTCACCATCATGCGGCTGGAACTGCAGCGTTCCCACGACATGTTCACCGAGGCGGCGGCCGAGGAGGAGGACCCCGTCGAGGCCCTCCGGGCCGGGGTCCGCGCCGCCTTCGCGGTCTCCGAGCAGGAGATCCGGCAGATGCGGGTGCTCCAGGCCAACATGTCGCTGCTCGCCACGCCCCGGAAGTCCAAGCGCGAGGAGACCGAGCGGATCGCCGCCCGGCAACTGGTGCAGATGGTCGAGCGGGACTGGACGAACCTGCTGGTGCGCGGCATGGCGAAGGGCGCCTTCCCGGTGCGCGACGCCCATATGCTCGGCCTGTCCGTGCTCGGGACGATCGTCAGCGTGTGGCGGTGGTACCGGCCGACCGGGGCGATCCCGCTGTCGGAGATCAGCGACCTGATCGAGGGATGCGTGGTGCGGATGGTCGGCGAGTAGCGCGGCGACCGGGGAGTGCTCCGCCTCTTGTGTGGGCGGGGCACCCGTCCTATCCTCAAACTGAACTGAACTCAGGTTGAAAAATGGTGAGGGACACGGCAGGGAAAGGGCGCAGAGCATGTTGCTTCGCGAGTACATGGCCCGGATGGACGGTCAGGATCCGGAGAAGGCGCTGGAGTTGCTGGAGCCAGGGTTCCGCTTCCTGATGGCCCTGCCGGGCGGCGAGCGGACCGGTGAGTCGAAGGCCGACTTCGCCGCGTACATCGCCGGCCGGAACGCCGTGGACCGGGTGCACGAGATCGTGCGCTCCTCCGTGGACGGGGACCTGGAGACCGTCTACGGCTTCGTGGTCGAGCAGGGCACCACGACCGGGGCGTTCCTGTCGGCGGCCCTCGTCTCGCCCGCCGGTCTGATGGCGCGCTACCAGTCCTTCTTCACCCCCGCCTTCGACCTCGTCGACCGGCCCTGAACAGGAGGCCCAGCGGATGCCCGAGACCCAGACCCCGCCGTCCGCGCCCGCGCCGTTCCTGAGCGCGTGGTTCGCGCTCCTCGACAGCCCGGACGCGTCCCGGATCCTCGATCTGATCAGCGACGACTTCTCGTTCTCCATCCTCTTCTCCACCGGCGGCGACGGCGCGACCGACTTCCACGGCGGCCGGGCCGAGATGGAGGGCTACCTCGCACAGCGCGAGCAGGGCACCCGCACCCACCACCTGCTGACCGCCGGCGCCCACGGCCCCGACGAACTGTTCCTCGGCGAGGTCCGCCGCTCGGGCGAGCCCGAGGCGACCTTCGTGGCCTCGGCCCGGCTCGACCCCTCGGGCAAGGTCCGCCGCCTGCTCATCGGCCGGTCGCCCGCGGTGCTCTTCGCCTGACGCCCTTCGCCCGACGCTCCGCGTCTGACGCTCTTGGCCCGACCCACCCGCACTCACCCGGGAGACGGCATGTACAACCTCGTCCTGCTGGCCGCACGGCCGCCCGACTGGACCCATGAGCGGTTCATCGACTGGTGGCGTGGCGACCACGCCGAACTGGCCCGCCGGCTGCCCGGACTGCGGTCCTGGCGGCACACCGAGATCGACGCCGCGCTGGAACCGCGCTCCGAGGGCTGGGACGGCCTGTCGGTCCTCGGGTTCGACACCGCCGAGGACCTGCGCACGGCACTGGACAGCCCCGAGTGGGCGGCCTCCGTCGCCCAGGTCGGCGACATGCGGGGCCGCCGGATCGCCGTCATGGGCACCGAGCGGGAGATGTACGCGGGCTGACCGCCCCGACGAGCGAAAGGGCAGGGGCCGGATGCGACAGACCGTACGGGAGTTCCAACAGCTGGCGGAGGAACGCGACTTCACCGCCGTCATCGACGACCACGGCCACCACAGCGCGCGCGACCTCCTCGACTCCGCCGTCACCCTCGCGGAGGCGATGACCCCGGACGGCACGGCCGTCGGCACGGTCCTGGTGCAGGCCGACAACTCCTGGCGCACCGTCGCCGCCACCCTGGCCGTGGGCATGACCGGAGGGGTGCTCGCCGTGGTCAACCGGCACACCACGGCCGCCGAGTTCGCGTCGGCCCTCGCCGACATCCGGCCGGACGTCGTCGTCGCCGAGCCCGCCGCGCTGCGCGAGTGGCACGGACCGGGCATGCCGGCGGGCGGCAAGGCGGAGGCGCTCGGCGGCTGGACCGTGCTCTGCGACCGGACCCCGAGAGACGTCACCCGCTGGAACGGCGGTACGGTCATCGGCTTCACCTCCGGCTCCACCGGGCGCCCCAAGGGCGTCGTCCAGTCGGAGGCCGCCCTGCGCTACGCCTGCGCCCGCACCCGTGAGATCAACGGACTGCGCCCCGGTGACGCGGTGGCCGCGATCGTGCCGCTCTCCTCCACCGCCGCGTACTGCTTCGGCGTGTGCATGTCCCTCATGCTCACCGGACCGCTGGTGCTGACCGGCCGCTGGGACCCCGGCGCCGCCGTCGAACGGATGGCCGAGCACCACGCCCGGTGGACCATGTGCGTCCCGACGATGGCCCTGCAGATGGGCGCGGCGGCCGCGGGCTCCCGGGCCCTCGAAGGGGTTCGCTCGATCACGGTCGGCGGCGGCCCCATGGACCGGGGCGCGCTCGCCCGCGCCGAACGCTCCCTCGGCACCCGGATCCTGCGGGTCTTCGGCATGTCCGAATGCCTCGGCCACACCTCGCCGCACCCCGACGACCCCGAGGAGATCCGACTCGCCCGCGACGGCCGCCCCTTCCCCGGGACCGAGCTGAGATGCGTCGGCCCGGACGGGACCGTCCTCGGGCCGGGCGCGACCGGACGCGCGCAGGTGCGCGGCCCCTCCCTCTTCCTCGGCTACGCCCGCGACGGCGCCGTCGAGCCGCCCGCCCTCACCGCCGACGGCTTCCTGCCCACCGGCGACCTGCTCATGACCGCCGCCGACGGCACCGTCACCGTCATGGGCCGGGAGAAGGACGTCATCATCCGCGGCGGCCGCAACCTCGACATCACCGAGATCGAACGCGCCGTGGCCAGCCACCCCCGGGTGGCCCGCGTCTGCGTCGCCCCGCTCCCGGACCCCCTCCTCGGCGAACGCCCCGCCGTGCTCGTCGTCCCCGAGGACACCTCCGACGACCTCCCCCTCGACGAGATCACCGCCCACCTGGAACGCACCGGCCTGTCCAAGGCGAAGTGGCCCGAGTTCGCGTTCACCGTGCCCGAGCTGCCCCAGACCAGGGTCGGCAAGCTCGACCGAGGGGGCGCCCGGGACCTCGTACGCGACCTGTACGAGCGGCACTTGGGGACGCACCCCGCACAGCGACACATGGGAGACGTATGACCACCCGTTTCGACCGAGGACAGTGGGCGCGGAGCGGAGCCCAGACCGTACGGCCCGGAGTGCACCGCGTACCGCTGCCGCTGCCCGACGACGGGCTGCGGGCGGTCAACGTCTACGTCCTGGAGGAGGACGACGGGCTGGTGCTGATCGACGGCGGGTGGTCGATCCCCGAGTCCCGCAAGGCGCTGGAGGAGGCCCTCGCCGGCCTCGGCCACGACCTCGCCGAGATCACCCACGTCCTGGTCACCCACATCCACCGCGACCACTACACCCAGGCCGTGGAGCTGCGCCGTCTGCTCGGCTCCCGGGTCTACCTCGGCTCCGGCGAACGGCGCGGCCTGGAACTGCTCGGCGAACTCCGCACCGACCAGCCCGTCGGATCGCTGCGGACCCTGCGCCGGGCCGGCGCCCTGGAACTGGCCGACCGGATCGAGGCGATGGACCACGGCGGCTTCGACCCCGCCGTGTGGGAGGCGCCCGACCGCTGGCTGGAGGCGGAGGAACTGCGGTTCGGGGACCGCACCCTGCGGGTCGTACCCACCCCCGGGCACACCCGCGGTCATGTCGTCTACCTCGACGAGGCACGGGGGCTGCTGTTCTCCGGGGACCATGTGCTGCCGCACATCACCCCGTCCATCGGCTTCGAACTGGGCGACGGCCCCGGGCTGCCGCTGGGCGACTACCTCGCCTCGCTGCGGCTCATGACCACCCTCGCCGACGCCCAGCTGCTCCCCGCGCACGGGCCCGTCGGCGACAGCGTCCACGGCAGGGTCGCGGAACTCCTGGCCCACCACGACGACCGGCTCGGCGAGACCCTCGCGGTCCTCGGCACCCGGTCCCTCGACGCCCACGCCGTGGCACGGGAGCTGGGCTGGACCCGGCGGCAGGTCCCCTTCGACGACCTGAACCCCTTCAACCAGATGCTCGCCGTCAACGAGACCGCCGCCCACCTGGACGTCCTCGTGGCCCGCGGCCGGGCCCACCTCGCCTC
Source organism: Streptomyces sp. NPDC107538 (assembly GCF_055657445.1). Lineage (NCBI taxonomy): Bacteria > Bacillati > Actinomycetota > Actinomycetes > Kitasatosporales > Streptomycetaceae > Streptomyces > Streptomyces sp. NPDC107538. The sequence continues at coordinate 1,075,840 of NZ_JBVKAY010000001.1, forward strand.
GGTGGACGGTGTGCACCGGTACACACGGTGTGACTCCGGCGCCGGCGACGACACGGGCACGTCGGCGGGCGGGCGCCTCAGCGGGCCGTCCAGCCCCCGTCGACGTACAGCTCCGAACCGGTCATGAAGCCCGCGTCGTCCGAGGCGAGGAACGCCACGGCGGCGGCCACCTCCTCGGTCCGGCCCAGCCGGCCGAGCGGGGTGCCCTCGATCATCGCGGCCAGCCGGGGGGTGCCCTTCCACAGCTCGCGCGAGAGGGGCGTCTCGATGAAGCCCGGGTGCAGCGAGTTGACCCGCACCCCGCGCGCGCCCCAGTGCAGCGCGGCGTTCTTCGTCATCAGCCGTACGGCGCCCTTGGCCGCGTGGTACGAGAACTGGGCGCCGAAGCCGCCGACCGTGCCGAAGATCGAGGCGACGTTGACGACGGAGCCGCCGCCGGAGCGCTCGATGGCCGGGCCACCGTGCTTCATCCCGAGCCACACACCGGTCTGCGTCACCCCGATCACCCGGTCCCAGCCCTCCCGGTTCTCGGTCTCCACCGTGGCCATCGTCGCGATCCCCGCGTTGTTGACCAGCACCGACAGACCGCCCAGCCGGTCGCTCACCTCGGCGACGACCGTCTCCCAGGCCGTCTCGTCGGTGACGTCCAGGGCCAACCCCAGGGCGCCGCCGGGCAGTTCCCCGGCGAGTTTCGCGCACCGCTCGCCGTCGAGGTCGGTGACCACGACGGTCGCGCCCTCGTCCGCCAGCCGCCGTACGATCGCCTCGCCGATGCCTCCGGTGGCACCGGTCACCAGCGCCACCTTCTCCGAGAGCCGCATCGTCACTCCCGCACCTCCTTCTCTCGTCTCAGACACGTGGCGGGTCGACGGACAAACCCGACCGCAGCAGTTCCGGGACCGCCGACCCGACCCGGTCGAAGCCCGGTCCGACGGTGCTCCCGGCGCGATGGCGGGCGTGGATGCCCTCCGCGATGACCGCCAGCTTGAAGTAGCCGAGGGCCCGGTGGAACGGCAGCGCGGAGACGTCCTGGCCGGAGCGCTCCGCGTACCGCTCGGTCAGCTCCCGTGGGGAGAGGAACCCCGGGTTGGCGGTCGGGACATGTCCGTCGCCGAGGACCGGCTCGCACACCGGGTCCCAGTAGACGAGCAGCAGACCGAGGTCGGCGAGCGGATCGCCCAGCGCGGCCATCTCCCAGTCGACGATCGCGGCGATCCGCCCCGGGTCGCCGACGTCGAGGATCACGTTGTCGAGCCGGAAGTCCCCGTGCAGGACCGCCGGTTCGCCGCCGTCGTCCCGCGTCACGGCCAACCTGTTCGTCAACTTTCCGTACAGCGCGTCCAGTTCGGGCAGCTCGCGGGTGGCGACCCGGTCCCACTGGCCGCGCCACCGCCGCACCTGCCGTGCCACGTACCCGGCCGGGCGCCCGAATCCGCTCAGCCCGACCTCGTAAGGGTCGAGCGCGTGCAGGGCCGCCAACTGGTCGACCAGCGCCAGGGAGCATCGCCGGGCGTCCTCGGCGGGGAGCCGGGCGGCCTGTTCGGCGTCCCGCAGCACTGGGCCCTCGACGAAGGAGACGAGGGTGAAGGGCGCGCCGATCACCGACGCGTCGGCGCAGGACACCACGGTCCGGGGCACCGGGACGTCCGTCGCGGCGAGCGCGGCCATGACCCGGTACTCACGGTCCATGTCGTGCGCGGTCGGGGTGAGCGTGCCGAGCGGCGGCCGGCGCAGCACCCAGCGGTGTGTGCCGTCGGTCACGAGGTAGGTGAGATTGGACCGCCCGCCGAGCAGCGGGCGGACGTCCAGCGGACCGGTCCGGCCGGGAACCTCGCGTGCGACGAAGCGCTGGAGCGCGGGCAGGTCCACCCCGGCCACGGTGGCGTCGCCCGGGGCCGTCATCCCGCACCCCCGGGCACGGGTGCGACGGCCTCGCGCCCCTGCTCCCCATGCCCACTTCCCGGATCCGCCTGCCCACTCCTCAGATCCACGAGTCCCCGCCCCTGGTCCGCCTGCCCGCGCTCCCGCGTCGCCCGGACCGCGCGTTTGGCGATGGCCCAGCGGTGGGTCTCCGAGGGCCCGTCGTAGATCCGGAACGGGCGGACCTCCCGGTAGAGCGAGGCCAGCGGGATGTCCTCCGAGATGCCGAGGGCCCCGCAGATCTGGACGGCGCGGTCCACGACCCGGCCCACGGCCTCCGACACGAAGGTCTTCGCGATCGAGGTCAGCTGGGCGCCCGGCCCGCCCTGGTCGAGTTCCCAGCAGGCCCGCCAGAGCACCGCCCGGCTCGTCTCGATGTCGATCTCCGAGTCCGCCAACTGCTGCTGCACCATGCCGAGTTCGGCCAGCCGCCCGCCGAAGGCCCGGCGCCGGGAGGCCCGGTCGAGGGCGATGTCCTGCGCCCGGCGGGCCACCCCGAGCCAGCGCATGCAGTGGGTCAGCCGCGCGGGGCCGAGCCACACCTGCGCGTATTCGAAGCCCCGGTGGACCTCGCCGAGCACCGTGTCGTCGGGCACCTCGCAGCCGTCGAGGACGAGTTCGCTGTGTCCGCCGAACAGGGCCCGGTCGAGGGTGCCGATGTTCCTGACCGTCGTCATCCCGGGGTTCTCGGCATCGATCAGGAACATGGTCGCCCCGCCCGGGTCCCCGGGTTCGCCGCCCGTGCGCGCCATACAGATGGTGAACGCGGCCCCGTCCGCCCCGCTGATGAACCACTTGCGGCCGTCGATCCGCCAGCCGCCCGGGACCCGGACCGCCGTCGTGGCCAGCGCCCGCGGATCGGAGCCGGCCCCGGGGGAGGGCTCCGTCATCGCGAAACACGACCGCGTCTCCCCGGCCGCCAGCGGCGCCAGGAACCGGGCCTTCTGCGCCTCGGTGGCCACGGCTTCGAGCAGATGCGTATTGCCCTCGTCCGGCGCCGCGCAGTTGAGGGCGAGCGGGCCGAGCAGCGAGTACCCGGCGGCCTCGAAGACGACCGCCTGGCCGCGCAGATCCAGCCCCAGCCCGCCCCACCGCTCCGGCACATGCGGGGCGAACACCCCGGCCGACCGCGCCGCCTCCTGCAACGCGCGCCTCAGCGGCTCCGGACCCGCGTGCACATCACCGCGGCACTCCTCCTCGACAGGCAGCACGCTCTCCCGGACGAACGCGGTGGTCCGCCGCGCGAGGTCGGCGACTTCCGGATCGATGGCGAACTCGATGGCCATACGGCCCCTCTCCGATCAAAGGTGTTCATTCCCGGACCCCGTGCCAAGCCAGTGCGCCGCCGTCGATGACGTACGAGGCTCCGGTGATGAACGCCGCGTCGTCGGAGGCCAGGAAGCAGGCGAGCCGGGCCACCTCCTCGGGGCGCCCGAGCCGGGGGACGAGCTGATGGGCGGTCAACTCCCGCTCCACGGCGTCGCCTTTGCCGGAGGACTCGAAGAAGTCCCGCGCCAGTGGCGTCTCGACGATCCCGGGGCAGAAGCAGTTGCAGCGCACGGGTGCCAGATCGATGGCGGTGACCTTGGTGAGGTGGATGACGGCGGCCTTCGTGGTGCCGTAGACCGGGGCCAGGGGGCGGCCGGTGAGCCCGGCCACCGAGGCCGTGTTGACGATGGCGGGCCCCCGGACGGAGCGCCGCAGATGGGGTGCGGCGAACTTCGTCGCCAGCCAGACCGCCTTGAGGTTGACCTCGTACACGGTGTCCCAGACGTTTTCGGGAAGGGTGTCGACCGCGCGGTCCCCGGGCCGGTCCACCAGCGCGGACTCGATCACCCCGGCGTTGTTGACGAGGACGTCGAGCCCGCCGAACCGTTCCGCCGTGCGGTCCACCATGGCCTCGATCTGCTCGCGGTCGCGCAGATCGCAGACGATCGGCTCCGCGTCGGCCCCGGCGGCCCGGACGAGTCCGGCGGTCTCGGCCGCCGTCGTCGCGTTCCGGTCGGCGACCGCGACCGCCGCCGCGCCCCGGCGCGCCATCTCCACGGCGATCGCCCGCCCGATGCCCTGACCGGCGCCCGTCACCAGCACCGCCCTGCCGTCCAGCGCACCCATGCCCATGCCCCTGCCTCCGGTCACAGTTTCTCGAAGATGTCGGAGCCCGCCACCGCCATGGCCACGAACACACCCGCCGACGTCACCAGCGTCATGACGAGCGCGATGGCCGCGACCAGCGGATAGGAGCCGTTGGTCCAGTAGTCGAACAGGATGGTGCCCATGACCTGTGTCGTCGGCGCCCGGACCAGCAGCGAGGCGGTGAACTCATGGGTGAGCAGCACGAACATCAGCGCCCCGGCACCCGCGAGCGTGGGGCGCAGCAGCGGCAGCATGATCTCGGTGGTGGTGCGCAGCGCGCCCGCCCCGCTGGTCCGTGACGCCTCGACATAGGTGTCGCCGAGCGCCACCATCCCGGACAGCTGCATCCGGGTCGCGAACGGCAGCATCAGCGTGACGTAGACGAGGACGATCACCGTGCGCGTGCCGTACAGGATGAACGGCTCCCGGCTGTACGTCAGCAGGAAGCCGGCGCCGAAGACGACCGCGGGGATGCCCAGGGGCATGGCCACGATGAAGTCGACGGCGGTCCGGACGACACGGAACCGGCGCCCCTTGAGGAGCAGGGAGGCGGCGACGAAGCCGAGGGGGAGGGCGATGGCGACGGAGATGACCGAGGTGGTGAGGCTGTTGACGATCGCGTCGGTGATCCCCGACTCCTGGAACACCCGGCGGAAGTTGTCGAGCGTGAATCCGCTCGGCTCGATCTTCCCGCTCCAGAAGGAGGAGAGCGACACCACCAGCAGCGCGCCCAGCGGCAGGGCGAGCGCCACCAGGGCGTAGAGGAGGATGCCGGTGACCGCGACCCAGGACGGGCGGCCCCCGGCGCGGAACGCCTTGCCGCCGTGGGTGACGAAGCGGCTGTGGTCGCCGAGGATCACCTTCTGGAAGAAGACGACGGCGATGCCGAAGAGCAGCAGCGGTGAGCCGATCGCCGCGGCCCGGCCGTAGTCGACGGGGCTCTGCGACACGGCCGCGTACATGTCGGTGGTGAGGACGTCGATACCGTTGTTACGGCCGAGCAGCAGCGGCCCCGTGAACTGGCCGAGCCCGAGGAGCAGGGCCACGAAGCCGCCGTACACCAGCACCGGGCGCAGCAGCGGCAGGGTCACCCGGAAGAACACCCCGGCGGCCGACGATCCGCTTACCTGGGCCGCCTCGATCAACTCCGCGTTGATGTTGCCGAAGCCCGCGCTGACGAACAGGTAGACGAACGCGGTCAGCCCGAAGCCGGTGATGATCACGATCCACGGCAGGGTGTAGATGTCGACGGGGCCCTCGTCGAGATGGTTCCACCAGGGCAGGTTGCGCAGGGCCGCGTTGAGGTAGCCGGGGCGGGGCGAGAACAGGAACGCCCAGCCGGTCACCGCCGCCACGGCCGGGACGACGATGGGCAGGATGGGCAGCACGCGCAGCAGCCGCAGCCGGGGCGGCAGCCGGGTGGCGGCCCAGGCCAGGAACGTGCCGAGGACGAGCGCGATGGCCAGCGAGCCCAGCGCCAGTCCGGCCGTCCGGCGCAGGGTCTCCCCGATGTCCGGTGCGTCGAAGGCGGTCCGGTAGCCCCGGGCGTCGTTCTCGAAGGCCAGCCGTTGCAGGCCCACCAGCGGGGCGATCACCAGATAGCCGATGGCGGCCAGGAACACGAGCGCGCCGAGCCGCGGCAGATGGCGCCGCGCCCGGGTCAGCGCCGTCGTAGGCGACGGGTCCGGGGGCGGCGCCGTCGTGGGGGCGGGAGCGGATACGGCGGGTGCGGCCATGACGTCACGCCCCCACCGGGGCCGCGGGTGCCTGGGCGGCCGTGCGCACCCCGTCGGCGTCGTAGTAGATCGCCGCGTCCTTGGGGAACCACGCGGTGACCCGCCGGCCGCGTGACAGACCGCGGGCCCACGGTGTGCCGGTCAGGGGCGCGCGTGCGTGCAGTCGGCTGCCGCCGATCGTGACGACCACGTCCATGTGGCGCCCGCCGAACTGCGCGTCCACGACCTCCGCCGCGAGGCCGACGCCGTGGCCCGGCGGTTTCTCCTCGACCGGACAGAGCAGCAGGTCCTCCGGGCGCAGCCGGGCGGAGACCTCGCCGTGCGAGCGGGGCACGGGCAGCTCGCCCATCACGTGCCCGGCCGTCGCGTCCGCCGTGCCGTCGGCGCCCGGTGCGCCGGCGAGGGTCCAGCCCTCGCCGGACCGCCGGAGCGACAGCCGGTTCGACATGCCGATGAACCCGGCGACGTACTCGGTGGCCGGTTCCTCGAAGACCCTTTCCGGGGTGTCCAGTTGCTCGATCCGGCCCGCCTTCATGATCGCCAGCCGGTCGCCGAGCGCCAGCGCCTCGCTCTGGTCGTGGGTGACGAACACGGCGGTGAAGCCCAGCCGTGCGTGCAGTTCGTGCAGCTGGGCGCGGACCTGGTCGCGCAGCCGGGCGTCGAGGTTGCTCAGCGGCTCGTCGAAGAGCACCAGGTCGGGCCGGGCGGCCAGCCCGCGGGCCAGCGCCACCCGCTGCTGCTGGCCGCCGCTGAGCTGGGCCGGATAACGGTCGAGGAGGGCGGCGCAGTCGACGAGTCCGGCCGCCTCCTCGATCCGCTCGCGCGCCTGGTCACGGGGCACCCGCCGGGTCCTGAGCGGATAGCCGATGTTGCGGCGCACCGTCATGTGGGGCCACAGCGCGTACGACTGGAACACCATCCCGATCCGGCGTTTGTTCGGAGGGAGGTTGACCTTCCCGCGTACGTCCAGCACCGTCCGGTCGCCCAGCGAGATACGGCCCTCGTCGGGTGTCTCCAGTCCGGCCAGACAGCGCAGGGTCGTGGTCTTCCCGCAGCCGCTCGGGCCGAGCAGGACGATGAACTCGCCCGGTTCGATCTCCAGCGACAGATCGTCGACGGCGACCGCCGGCGGTTTGCCGGCGAACCTCTTCGTCAGACCCTCGATGCGCACATGGGACACGGGGGACTCCTCACATCCAAAGATCGGGTGAGTGGGCACCCGTCGGCGTGGGTGCCCACACTGCTCCGCACACGTCCTGCCGGACGCGGTCCACCGCCCCTACTGGAACAGGGACTTCCACTTCTTCTGGTAGGCGGCCACGGCGTCCGGCGTGAGCTTCGCCGGGTCCTGGATCCGCACCTTGTCGTTGGTGATCACGGTGCCGGGGACGTCGGGCAGGACCGAGCCGGCCGACGGGGTGATCAGCTCCTGTCCCTTGGCGGTGACCATGAAGTTGGCGAAGAGCTGACCGGCGTTGGGGTGCGGGGCGGTGCTCAGCACCATGCCGTAGTACCGGGCACCCCACGCGCCCTTGGGCGGCATGCGGTACTCGATCGGAGCGCCCTTCTTCTTGGCGGGGTCGAGCGCGATCGGCGCCACGAAGCTGCCGGCGGCGATCTCACCGGACTGCAGCGCCTCGCCCATCGGCAGGGAGCTGGGGTAGATACGGGGTTTCTGGGCGGCCAGCTTCTTCACGAAGTCGGCGCCGTACGTCTCCTCCAGCCACAGGTAGAAGTCGACGAGGGAGGGCGCGGTCGGCTCGACGACACCGATCTTGCCGCCCGCGAGCGACGGGTCCAGCAGGCCCGTGTAGTCGGTGAGTCCCTTGGGATGGAGCTTGGTGTTCCAGCCGAAGGTGAGGACGGCGGAGTTGGTCTCGAAGTAGTTGCCTTTATGTACGTACTGCTTGGCGTCGTAGGCGCCCTTGCCGGTCAGCTCGGGACCGACGGGGGTGAGGAACCGTCCGGCCTCGGCCTGCGGCTCCACCCAGGACAGGCTGGCGCTGACGTACATGTCGGCGATGCCCTTGCCGGAGTTGAACTCCGTCTCGACCTTCACCCCGAGGTCGCCGTCGACACCTCGTACGGTCTTGACGTCGATCCCCGGGTATTTGGCCTCGAAGGCCTTCGCGAGGTTGTTGAGCGAGGTCAGGTCCTGCGCCGAGTAGACGGTGACCTGGCCTTCCTTCTTCGCCGCGGCGACCAGTTCGTCCATGCTCGCCGACGCGGGCACGACCTTGGACTCGGCGTTGGTGTCGCTGCCGCCGCCGCACGCGGTGGCCAGCAGGGCGGTGATCGACAGCAGGACGAGCAAAGCGCCGCGCCGTCGCGGTTCTGGTCTCATTTCGGCTCCCTTGCCTGAAACCGGCTCCCGGCCCGACCACCCCGCCCGGACTGACTGCGCGCCGGACGGTGGCTGGACGGCCAAGATTTCAGGGAAATTACCAAACTGAACTAAGTTAGGCAATAGTTCGCGCATGTGGGGGAGGGGAGAGGAGTGCGACGGGATGGGCTCGATCCGGGGCGGTGGAAGAGGGTGACGTGCGGTGCCGCGGTGCGGAAAAGGCCTGCTCGGCGGCGGTTTGCCTGAGTGGACGACGATGGTGCGGGCAGGGTGGGGGCTCCGGCCGGGCGATGACCTGCCTCTAGATTGAACTCATTTCAGTTCAGTGACGGTGTGGTTGCGACGGGTGTGGTCAGCCGCCGGGGTTCTCACGATGCGCGACGCCGTCGATCCGCACAAGCGTCTTGCCGGTGTTGTCCCCCCGGAACAGCGCCGCCAGCGCCTCCGGTGCCCGCTCCAGCCCGTCCACGACCGTCTCCCGGTACCGGAGCCGTCCCTCGCGGACCCAGCCGCCGAGCCGCTGTCTGACCTCCGGCAGCAGGGAGGCGTGCTCGCTGCCTCGGAAGCCGCGGATCGTCAGGTTCTTCGTCACCGCGAGCATCAGATTGCCGGGACCCCGCACCGGCCCCCGCTCCGCGTACTCCGAGATCATCCCGCAGATCGCGACGCGCCCCGACGCCCGCAGCGCGCCGAGGGCGGCTTCGAGATGGTCACCGCCGACGTTGTCGAAGTACACGTCGATGCCGTCCGGTGCAGCCTCGCGCAGCAGGCCGGGCAGCGGGCCGTCCTTGTAGTCGAACGCGGCGTCCAGGCCGAGTTCCTCCCGGAGGTACCGCACCTTCTCGGCGGAGCCCGCGCTGCCGATGACCCGATGCCCGTGGAGCTTCGCCAGCTGGGCGACGACGCCGCCCACGGCACCGGCCGCGGCGGAGACCCACACCACGTCATCGTCCCGCAGCTCCGCGACTCGGAACAGTCCGGCGTAGGCGGTGAGCCCGGTGGCGCCGAGGACGCCGAGATGGGCCTGCGGCGGTGTGCCGCGCACATCGAGCCGCGTGAGCGCGCCGACACCGCCGAGCGCCCGGCCGCCCGCCTCGACGACCGCGTAGTCGCGCCAGCCGGAGGCGTGCGACACCGTGTCGCCCGGCGCGAATCCGTCGGCACGGGACTCGACGACCTCCCCGACGGTCATGATCCCGTCCATCGGCTCGCCGAGGGGGAAGGCCGGGAAGTACCCCTCCGGCGCCCGCTCCCGCAGACGCAGCCGGAGAGCGGCGTCCACGGACGTCCAGGTGTTGCGGACCAGTACCTCGCCCGGCCGCGGCCGGCGCACCCGGGCCTCGACGACACGGAAGTCGGACGCCCGGACCTCGCCGCGCGGATAGGCGACCGGCCGGATCTCACGGCCGAGCATCTCGTCCATGAACTGAACTTGTATCATGATGACTCTTGCGCGTCCATGCTTGGTGCGACTGGCAGGAGGCAGCGCTACTGGTCAATACTTGAAGTGAGTTCACCAGGCAATCAGGTCGGGAAGTGCTCTTCGGCCCCCCGTCAGAGCATGCGGTTCAGCAGGTGGTCGCGGTCGACCAGCTGGTGTTTGAGCACCAGGCCGACATGGACCGCGACAGCCGCGTAGAGGACGATCTGGGCCGCGATGTGGAGGGCGAGCAGCTCGTCGCCGGAGAGCAGGAGGGCCAGACCCGTGACCGGGACGGCGAACGTGACCGCGTACAGGGTGGTCTCGGTGCCGTGGGCGAGCCGTCGTTCCGCCGGGGTGAGGGTCGGCGCCCACGGGGGCAGCGGTGTGGCCAGCCGCCAGGCGAGACGCGCGGCACCGAGCAGCAGGACGGTGACACCCAGCACCACGTGCGCGGTGAGCAGCGCGTCGTCGCCGAAGGGGTCGTAGGCGTCCTCCCCGCCCCGGCCACGGCCGCGCCCTCGGCCCGAACCCTCTCCTCGCCCACGGCCCCGCCCCCGGCCGTGCCCGCTGTCGTCGACGTCGAGCAGGTAGCCCACGGCGAACTGGGCGGCGAGGGCCGTGAACACCACCCAGTGGAGGGTCTTCGTGACGATTCCATAGCCGTGCGGACCGTTGCGCAGGGAGGGGCACATCGCTCCAAAGTGCCCCACGGCCGGCTCTCCGCCCGCCTCCGACACGACGGGAACCGGCCCCCGGCGCACCGTGGGCCGGCTCCCGTCGCGGGGATCGTCACCGGTCGGTCAGAAGTCGTCCGGTGTACGGATGCGGTCGCGGATCCAGACGCCCGCGGGCTTGAGGGAGGACGTGCCGGTCCACGGGCCGTTGCCGTCGCAGGTCCCCTGCTTGAAGACGGCACCGCTGCGTTCGTCGTCGGAGAAGTTCCAGTTGACCCAGCTGATCTTCTTGGCCGCGAGCAGATCGAGATAGCGCTGCGACATGGCGAAGTCGTTCGCGCCCTCACCCGCGTAGTTCTGGGTGCCGAACTCGGTCACGAAGACGGGGATGCGGTCGGCCGCGCGGGAGAGGGTGCGGAGGTACTCGTCCCGGTGCGAGTACGCGTAGAAGTGGAAGGTGTACATGATGTTGGCCGCGTTCACCGGGTTGTCGACCACCTCGGACTCGTTCGCGCCCTCCGACACACCGAGCGAGGACCAGGCGCGGCTGCCGACCAGGACCGGGGCGTCGGGGTCCTTGGCCCGGATGACGGGGATGAGCTGCTCGGCGTAGCTCTTGATACGGGACCAGCTCACGCCGCTGGGCTCGTTGGCGATCTCGTACAGCAGGTTGTTCTTGTCGCGGTGGCGCTGGGCGATCTCGGAGAAGAAGGTCTTGGCGCGGGCGAGGTTCTGGTGCGGGTCGCCTGGGTCGAGCATGTGCCAGTCGACGATGGCGTACATGCCGCGGGCCGTGGCCTGCTCGATGGCGGAGTGCACCAGATCGGTGAAGCGGCGCGGATCGGTCTCGTAGCCGCCCTCCTGGACGTACATGGAGACGCGCAGGACGTCGGCCTTCCAGTCGGTGGCCAGGGCGTTGAGCGAGCCGCCTGTGACGCACTGGCTGTACCACTGCAGTCCGTGGGTGCTCATCCCACGGAGCTGGATCGTTTTTCCTTGCTGGTTGCAGAGCTTGGTGCCGCAGACCTTGAGCTGGCCGTTGGCGGCGACGGGGGTGGCCGCCGCCGGGGCCGTGGGGCCGGCCTGGGCGGTTCCCGGGATCAGGACGAGGCCGAGAAGGAGCAGCACGGCGACGAGCGGAACGGATCGTGCCGGTCTCATGGGGGACTCCTCGCTAACTGGTAGGAAACTTTCCTAACAGAAGGGAATAGCGGTTGGTCCGGACCTTTACAAGGGATCTGACAAGACCACGACAACATCGCCACGTGGGGCACCTGGTGTGGGGCGTGCGCCGCCCCGCATGTCACATCCGCGCCGCACGACCGGTCTTAGGGGGGGAGACAGAGGGCCGGCCCGTCGGGGCGGTCCGCTCCGGGAGGGGATGAAGCGATGACGACGCCGGACGGGAAGACCGCGAGCGAGGTCGCGCACGCGGGCACCGCCACCGGGAGCCGCGCCCCCGGCGTTCCCGCCGGTGACGCCCCGGACGCCTCGATCAGTGGCGCCTCGGCCAGTGATGCCTCGGTCGGTGACGCCTCGGTCGGTGACCCGCCTGCCGGTGGGTCGCCCGTCGGTGATCCGGAGGTCTGCCTGCAGGCTCCCGAGCGGGTGGCGGAGCGGCTCGGCGTCGACCCGGCGGTGGGGCTCGGCGAGGAGGAGGTCGCCGGGCGTACGGAGGCCTGGGGCGCCAACCGGCTGTCCGAACCGGCCCGGCGCCCGGAGTGGCTGAAGTTCCTGGACCAGTTCCGCAACTGGCTGATCGTCGTCCTGCTGATCGCCGCCGTGGTGGCCGGAGCCGTCGGCGACCTCCGGGACGCGGTGGTGATCACCGTCGTGCTGCAGGTCAACGCCGTCCTCGGCTACTGGCAGGAGCGACGAGCCGAACGCAGCCTGGAGGCGCTGCGCCGGATGCTGGTGCCCATGGCGAGGGTGCGCCGCGACGGCACCGAACAGGTGGTGCGGGCCCAGTCCCTCGTCCCCGGGGACGTCGTCCTGCTGGAGGCCGGCGACCGCGTACCGGCCGACGGCAGACTGACCGTCGCCGAGACGGTCGAGGTGGACGAGGCGGCCCTGACCGGGGAGTCCCAGCCGGTCACCAAGAGCGTCACGGCCGTCGAGCGCACCTCGACCGCCACCGCCGTGCCGCTCGCCGAGCGCACCAGCATGCTGTTCATGAACACCGCGCTGACCCGGGGCCGTGCCGAGATGCTGGTCACCGCCACCGGAATGCGCACCGAAGTGGGCGCCATCGCCGAGGCGTTGCGCACCGGGACGGAACCGCCGAGCCCGCTCCAGGTCCAACTGGACAGTCTGGGGCGGCGGTTGGCACTGCTGAGCGGAGCCGCGGTCGTCGCCTACGCGCTGACCGCCTGGGTGCGCGGCGAACCGCTCTCGGACATCGCGCTGCAGGCCGTGGCCCTGGCCGTCGCCGCGATCCCCGAGGGACTGCCCGCCGTCCTCGCCCTGACGCTGGCCCTCGGCGTGCACCGCATGGCCCGCCGCGGCGCCATCGTCAAGCGGCTCGCCTCGGTGGAGTCGCTCGGCGCGGCGACGGTCGTGTGCAGCGACAAGACCGGCACGCTCACCCTCAACGAGATGACCGCGCGCACGCTGTGGACCGGGGGCAGGTTCTACGACGTCACGGGGGAGGGGTACGGGACGACGGGCGCCCTTCGCCGCCACGGCCCGGATGCCTCGTCTCCCGGCGACGGTACGTCTTCCGCCGCCGACCCACGGCTCACCGCCGGCCCCTCGCTCACCGCCGGCCCCGCGCTCGCCGGCGATCCCTCGCTCACCGGCGACCTCGTCCTCCCCGACGCCACCCGTGCCGCCGACGATCTCCGGGACGCGGTGCTCCCCTTCGCGCTGTGCAACGACGCCCGGCTGACCGGCGGTCACTTCATCGGTGACCCGACGGAGGCCGCGCTGGTCGTGCTGGCGGCCAAGGCCGGGGTGGACGCCGACCGGGTGCGGGCCGAACTGCCGCGCGTGGGCGAGGTGCCGTTCGACGGGGCCACCAAGTACATGGCCACCTTCCACACCGGACCCGACGGCCGCACCCGCGTCCAGGTGAAGGGCGCGGTCGACGTCCTGCTGGGGATGTGCACCGATGTGCTCACCGAGGACGGCGTGCACGCCCTCGACGCGGCGCACCGGGACGAGGTCCTCGCCGTGACGGCGCGGTTCGGGGGCGCCGGGCTGCGCGTGCTGGGCGCGGCCACCGCCCTGCTGCACGGCCCGCCGAGCACGGTCACCCCGGTCACCCTGCCCGGCCTGACCCTGGTGTCGGTCGCCGGGATCGCCGACCCGCCCCGCCCGCAGGCCAGGGACGCGATCACGCTGTGCCGCACGGCCGGGGTCGCCGTCAAGATGATCACCGGTGACCACGCCGACACGGCGGCGGCGATCGCCCGCGAGCTGGACATCCCGGGGCGGGTCGTGACGGGCGCCGAACTCGACCGGATGACACAGCGGGACATCGCCGAAGGCGTCGACGACATCGGTGTGTTCGCCCGGGTCGCCCCCGAACACAAGGTGGTGATCGTCCGCGCGCTCACCGACCGGGGACACGTCGTCGCCATGACCGGTGACGGTGTCAACGACGCCGCCGCGCTCAAGACCGCCCACATCGGCGTGGCCATGGGCGTCACCGGCACGGACGTGGCCAAGGAAGCCGCCGACATGGTCCTCACCGACGACGACTTCTCCACGATCGTGCGGGCCGTCGAGGAAGGGCGGGCCATCTACGCCAACATCGTCAAGTTCGTCCGCTTCCAGCTGGCCACCAACATCGGCGCGATCCTGACCCTGCTCAGCGCCTCACTCGCCGGACTGCCCTCCCCGCTCACGGCGGCCCAACTGCTCTGGATCAACATCATCATGGACGGTCCGCCCGCGATGGCCCTGGCCGTCGACCCCGCCCGCGACGATGTGATGCGTCACCCGCCGCGCGACCCGCGCGAACGCATCCTGGACGCCCGCCGGCTCCTCGCCATCGGCTGGGCCGGTGCGGTCATGGCCGCGGGGACCGTGACACTGTTCGCCTTCGCCCGTGCGTACGTCGACCCGGACACCGCCCTGACCATGGCGTTCACCACGTTCGTACTGTTCCAGCTGTGCAACGCGCTCAGCGCCCGCGGCGACGAGGGGCCGGTCCTTGGCCGCTACCAGCTCACCAACCGCGCACTGTGGCTGTGTCTGGCCGGTGTCCTCGCCGTCCAGGTCGCTGTCGTCCAACTGCCGTGGGCGGGCACGGTCTTCGGCACCGTCCCGCTGACCGCGGCCCAATGGGCCCTGTGCCTGGGCACCGCATCCACCGTGCTCCTCGCCGAATCCGCCCTGCGCGCCGCACGGTCGGCGAAGCCGACCAGAAACACCGTTGTCACACCGTCACACACTGACCTGTCCAGCTGAACGAGGGACGAGAAACCGAGGGAATCATGCGTGAGATCCTGATCGTCGGCGGCGGTTACGCGGGCTTCTACACGGCGTGGGGCCTGGAGAAGTCGCTGCGGGCGGACGAGGCCAGGGTGACGGTCGTCGACCCGCGCCCCTACATGACGTACCAGCCCTTCCTGCCGGAGGTGACGGCCGGGTCGGTCGAGGCCCGCCACGCCGCCGTGTCGCTGCGACGCCATCTGCGCAGGACCCGGCTGGTCGCGGGGAGCGTGACGGAGATCCGGCACCGGGACCGGGCGGTCACGGTCCGCCCCGCCGACGGAAACGACTACGAACTGCGCTACGACGTCCTCGTCGTCACCGCCGGCGCCGTGACCCGCACCTTCCCCGTCCCCGGGGTGGCGGAGCGGGCCATCGGCCTCAAGCACGTGGAGGAGGCGGTCGCCATCCGCGACCGCCTGCTGACCGCGTTCGACCAGGCGGCGTCCCTGCCGCCCGGCGCCGCCCGGCGGAAGCTGCTCACCGTCACCTTCGTGGGCGGCGGGTTCTCCGGCGTCGAGGGCTTCGGCGAACTGCTGTCGCTGGCCACCGCGATGCTCAGGTACTACCCCGAACTGGGCCCGGAGGACCTGTCCTTCCACCTGGTCGAGGCCCGGGACCGCATCCTGCCCGAGGTGAGCGACAAGCCAGGGGCGTGGGTGGTGCGCTCCCTGGAACGCCGGGGCGCGCGGGTGCACCTCGACACCCGGCTGGTCTCCGCCGTGGACGGGCACGTGGTCCTCTCCACCGGAGAGGAGTTCGACTCGGAGCTGATCGTCTGGACCGCCGGCAACGCCGCCAACCCGGTCGTGCACAACCACACGGACCTGCCGGTGGACGAGCGGGGCCTGCTGGTGGTCCGGCCCGACCTCCGCGCGGGCACCGACACCGAGCCGCTGCCGGACGTCTGGGCGGCCGGCGACGACGCGGCCGTCCCCGACCTGGCGCTGCCGATCCCGGGGGCACGCACGGTGCCCAACGCCCAGCACGCCGTCCGCCAGGGCAGGCGCCTCGCCAAGAACATCGCCGCCGACCTGCGCGGGCGCAAGCTCCGCGACTACCGCCACGGCAGCCTCGGGGTGGTGGCGACGCTAGGGCTGGGACGCGGCATCTTCCAGTACCGGAGCCTGGTCATCAAGGGCTTCCCGGCCTGGCTGATGCACCGCGGCTACCACGTCCTGGCCGTGCCCACCTGGGAGCGCAAGATCCGGGTGCTCACCGTCTGGCTCACCGCCGCCGTGTTCGGCCGGGACCTCGTCTCCCTCGCCTCCGTCCAGCACCCGCGGGACGCCTTCGTCACCAGCGCCGGTCCGCGCACCGCCCCCCTCTCAGGAGCCCGCCATGGACGCGAGTGAAGAGGCCGCGCGCGGCCTGACCGACATCGAGGCCCTGCTCTACCGGGAGGGCCATCTGCACGCGGCCCAGCAGCGGGTGGCGGCCTTCATCGCCCGGGAGCCCGGTCTGACACCCGAGCAGAGGAGCGACATCGAGCGCTGGTACCTCGACGAACAGACCTATGTGGCCCGGATGGTCACGGACCACATCACCGACAGCGTCGCCACGGCACACGCACAGCACCGCGTCCGCCTCGGGCGCTGGCTGAGGGGCACCATGATCGCCATGACGCTGATCACCGTCGCCATGGTCGGGCTGTGCGTGGTGATCGTGGAGTCGGTGAACTGACACCGTGTGCGACTACGAACGCGCGGCGCGGTACAGGCCCCGGCCGGCCCGCCGTACCCGGGAGGCGCCGACCAGCCGGTCGAGGGTGCTGCGCACCCCGTTGATACTGCCGCTGTCGGTGTCACGGCCGAGTGCCGCGGCGACATCGCGCGCCCGAACCTCGGCATCGCCGACCCCCGCGAAGTACTCCATGATCTGCTCGGTGAGCCTGCCGTACGACTTCTGCCCCTGGGCCTCGGCAGCGGCCCCGGCGGCGCCGCTGACGTCGGTGTCATCGGTGTCTACGCCGTTGCCCGCGGCCTCGGCGG
The DNA here is from genome assembly GCF_055657445.1 of Streptomyces sp. NPDC107538. Taxonomy (NCBI): domain Bacteria; kingdom Bacillati; phylum Actinomycetota; class Actinomycetes; order Kitasatosporales; family Streptomycetaceae; genus Streptomyces; species Streptomyces sp. NPDC107538. The sequence continues at coordinate 1,092,501 of NZ_JBVKAY010000001.1, forward strand.
CACCGGACATGACGGTCCCGGACATGACGGCCGCGCCGTCGGTCCGCGACGCGGTGGCGGCGGCCGTGGAAGTGCCAGTGGCCGTGGCCGGGGCGTCGAGCAGGAGGGGCTGGAGGACACCGAGGGCCCGCTGCACCGAGCCGAGGTGAGCCACGACGGCGGCCAGTTCCCGTTCCAGTGCCTGCTTCTGGATCCGCAGCCGGGCCAGCTCGCCCCGAAGGCTCTCGGCGGTGACCTCGATGCTGTGCCCCGTAACAGAAACCATGTGTTCCTCTCCATCCGCAACTCCCGCAATCATAGGCAGTCGTCGGACACAGGGTGGGGGCCCGCGGAGCGGGTGCCGGAGGCGAGGAACGCGGCGATCTTGCCGGGGCTGAACACCCACATCAGCTGGTGGATGCCCTCGGCCGACGCGGCGACGGTCAGGAACGCGATGGGTGCGCCGGCCCGGCTGATCAGCACACCCGTACCGCCGTTGGCGTCGACGAACCGGGGTTCCGCGTCCCGCCAGAGCTTGGTGTAGGTCACCATCTTGGCCACCCGCGCCCGGCCCCGTACGGGGATACGGGCGCAGCCCCGCATCCCGTTGCCGTCGGACAGGCTGACGGTGTCGGGGGTGAGCAGCGCCTCCAGCGACGCCACGTCCCCGGTCTGCGCCGCCGCGACGAACACGCTGAGCAGACGGCGGTGTTCGGCCGTGTCCACGCTCGCGCGCTGCTCCTGCGACAGATGCTTGCGCGCACGGCTGACGATCTTCCGTACGTTGACCAGGCTGAGGCACAGGATCTCGGCGATCTCGGGATAGGCGTAGTCGAACGCCTCGCGCAGCACGTAGGCGGCGCGTTCCGTGGGGCTGAGTCTCTCCAGCACCAGCAGCATGGCCATTTCGAGCGCTTCCGCGCGCTGCGCGCCCAACTCCGGGTCGGAGCCGGTGTCGACGGGCTCGGGCAGCCACGGTCCGATGTAGGTCTCCCGGCGCACCCGCGCGGACTGTGCGACGTTGATGGCCAGCCGGGTCGTCGTGCTGGAGAGGAAGGCGACGGGACTGATCACCACGGAGCGGTCGGTCCGCTGCCAGCGCAGCCACACCTCCTGCACGACGTCCTCGGCCTCGACCGCGCTGCCGAGGACACGGTAGGCGATGCCGAAGAGACGCCTACGGTGCTGGACGAAGACAGCCACCGCATCTTCGAGATCTCTCGTCGTGGGGGACGGTTCGGGATCCGTCGGCCTGCGGTCTCCGCTGAAAGTCACGGCTGCTCCAATCGCGTCTGCCCCACAAGACCGAGCAGAAAGCGTTTTTGTGACAGTGGTGGCACAGTGGGAACCGTTTGTTGCTCCGGGACGGCCCGGAGACGGACTCGATGGACACACGGTGTGTTCAAGACGCTCGTCGTCACTCGGTGCGCAGGCCCTCGGGGCGCATCATCCGCCACAGCGCCGGCAGGCTCAGCAGGGTGACGAGCAGGACCAGGACGCCGCCCACCCCCGCGTAGGGCAGGAAGACCCACCGGTCCCCGGTCTCCTTCCCCAGCATCCCGAGCATCACATGGCCCAGGACCAGGCCGCCGACCGAGGCGAGCAGGGTGCTGAGGACGACCGGGACGGCCGTCTGCCAGAGCACCGACCAGGCCAGTGTGGAGCGCCGGGTACCGAACGCCACCAGGACCGACAACAGGTGTCTGCGTTCCCGGAGTTGCTCGATCTGCGAGACCAGCATGCTCGCCGCGATCAGGACCAGCATCAGCGTGCCGCCGACCAGCAGACCGGTCTGCACCGACTGGTAGTCCTTGTCGCGCTGCCGGTTCTGCCGCTCCCGCACCACGAGGGTCGGATCGACCTCGGCGGCCGTGTTGCGGATCTCGTCCGCCACGTCGGTGACCTGGGGATCGGTGATCACACCCGCCAAGGTGACGGCCCCGGGCAGGGGACCGTCCGGCAGCGCGCCCGGGGTGGCGAGGATCCCGTCGTGCCGCTCACCCAGCGGGTCGGGCACGGTCGGCACCACCGGACTGTCCTCGGGCAGCGTCCAGCGGACCGTGCGCGCCGTACCGGAACCGTAGTCGTCGAGGGTGACGGCCCTGCCGGGCCGGGCCGCCTCGTCGACGGCCCGACTGCCCACGGTGTCACCGGGGTTGTGTGCGACGAAGGTGTCGCCGTCGCGGCACGAGGGCAGCCGTGCCAGCTTCCGCAGCTGGGCGCAGTCGCCGACGGTCAGGGTCGTCACCGCCCGCGCGGAGCCACTCGCGTACGCCTGGGTGTACGCGAACGCCGTCGTCACCCCCGGCGTACGCCGCAGCCCCTCGTCCAGCCGCGCGGTCGTGGCGGCGGACCCGTTCTCGGACACGAGGGTGACGTCCGGCGTCCGGGCGGCACCGGTGGCCGCGCCTCCGCCTCCGCCACCTCTGCCCCCGGCACCGCTGTCGGAGGGGTTCATGAAGCTCTGCTGCATCGCGCCGAACATCAGCTGCAGCACGATCGCGCCCGCCGTGGCCACCATGATGCCGCTGACCGCGCGGGACGCCGATCCGCTGGACAACTGCAGTCGGCGCACGGCGAGTTGCCATGGCACGGGGCCGGCTCCCAGCCGGGCCACGGCCGCCTCGACCAGCCAGGGGAGCAGCCCCGCCAGGCCGATCAGGACCAACGTCACCCCGGCGGCGACGGGGATCGTGCCGATCTCCTGGGACCGCGAGGTGACCCGGTCGGAGAGCAGCAGGATCGCCAGGCCCAGGACCGGCGGCACCAGCCGCCACCACAGACGCCTTCGGCGCGGGCGGGCGCTGCGGACGACACCGAGCGGTTCCACGGACACCGAGCGCATCGCGGAGAGCGTCACCACGACCGAGGCGAGCGGCACCGCGACGGCCACGAGCACGGCCCCCGCGGGGCTCGGAACGATGTCGCCGGGGTGGGCGCCGACGTCCCACAGCCTTACGTACGACGCCGCCTGACGGGCCATCAGGAAAAACCCGGCGCCGAGGACGACCCCGAGGACCGAGCCGAAGAGGGCCTCACCGGCGGCGATCCTGGCCACCGTCCGCCGGTCCGCGCCGACCAGTCGCAGCGCGGCCAGCCGCCGGTCCCTGCGGTCGCCTCCGAAGCGCACGGCGGTGGCGATGAAGATGCCGACGGGTACCAGCAGCACCACACACATCGTCACCACCAGCAGATACAGCAGGGCGTTGAGGGAATCGTGGCGGGGGACGTACCCGAAGCGGTCGGCGCGTACGGACCCGCCGGCGACGCTGATGCGGTCGGTGCCCGCGTAGTAGCGCAGCTCTTTTGCGTCGAGGAGGCCGGAGGGGGCGATGGTGCCCACGATCCGGTGGTCCAGACGCTCCTTCAGCAGCGCGCCCTCGGACGATTCCAGCAGCTCCCGCAGGGCCGGCGAGACGACCATCTCGCCCGGGGCGGGGATGCGCGCGACGCCGGGTGGGGCGGGCGCGTGGGAGCCCTCGGCGCGCAGCAGCAGGCCGCCGACGCGGTCGGAGCGGTAGTCGGTGTCACCCGAGTCCCATACGAAGGAGGAGTCCGACCGTGGTACGGAGGTCTCCGACGCGGCGTTGGAGGGCTGACGGGCGTTGCCGCGCTCGGTGCGGGCGGACAGGACGTTCGGGGTGGACGCGGCGAGCAGCAGCAGCGCGACGCCGAGTGCCACCCCGGTGGCGGTGAGGACGGTCCTGCCCCAGCTGCCGCGGCCCCCGGCCGCGGCGAAGCGTATGCCCAGGCCGAGGTCACGGACCCACGAGAAAAAGGTGTTGCCGATGTGCATGGGTGGGACTATACACACTATGTATACACGGTGTGTATAGAGGTGGAGGTGACGGTGTTTCAACGGTGGTGGTGGCCCGCCGCGTCGGTGGTGGGGGGCCGGTTCCAGGTGCGCAGCTTGTCGGGGTTGAGTACCACCCAGACCTGGACGACGCGCTGGTCGGCGACGTCGAGACTGATGACGGCCGCGACCTGGTGGTGGTAGCGGGCGACGAGCCCCGTGGAGCCGTTGACGGCGTGGGTGGTCAGGGTGGTGCGCGGACGGTGGGCCAGGAGGGTCAGCAGGCTGCGGGCCACCTGCCGGTCGCCGTGGACGGGCCCGGCCAGGGCCCGGACCTTGCCGCCGCCGTCGAAGAACGCGGTGGCGTCCGGGCACAGCAGTGACGCCAGCCGGTCGGCATCCTCGGTGACACACGCCTGGCGGACGGCGTCGACGAGGGCGTCGTGCTGCGCCGGCGTGGTGGGGCGCGAGCGCCGCCGCCGGAGACTGTGGCGGGCCCGGTCGGCGAGTTCGGCACACTCCGGCTCGGTGCGTCCCACGATGTCGGCGATCGCGCCGGAGGCCATCCCGAAGACGTCGTGCAACACGAACGCCGCCCGCTCGTCCGGCGACAGACACTCCAACGCATGCAGCACAACCCGACTGACCACCTCCGGCACACCCGCCCGCCCGACTCCCTCACCCCTGTCGCTGCCGGGCCCCGCGTCGGCCCTGCCGGGGGTGTCGGGGCGGGGCTCCTGGTTGGGTTCGTCGGCGCGGGGCGCCTTGAAGGGCTCTTCGGTGCCGGGCGATCTGCCGGGTTCGTCGGTGCGGGGCGCTTGGCCGGCCCTGTCGGTGCCGTCCGTCCCACCGGGCTCGGCAGCGCGGGGCGACCTGCGGGGTTCGTCAGCGCGGGACGCCTGGCCGGGCTCGTCGGTGCCGTCCGTCTCACGATGCTCGTCGGCGCCGGGCCTCCTACGGGGTTCGTCTACGCCGGGTCCGCTGCCGGGTTCATCAGCGCCGGGCGTCTGGCCGGTGCCGTCCATTTCACCGGGCTCGTTGGCGCCGCGGGCCCTGCCGGGTTCGCCGATGCCGGGCCCCCGGCCGGGGGCGTCGGCGCGGGGCGCTTGGCCGGTCCCGTCGTTGCAGTCCGTCCCACCGGGCTCGGCGGCGCTGGGCGACTTGCGGGGTTCGTCGGTGCGGGGCGCTCGGCCGGGCTCGCCGGTGCCGTCGGTCTCACCAAGCTCCGCGGCGCCGGGCCCCCTGCCGGGTCCGTCCGCGCCGGACGCCCCGTAGGCCCTGACCTGGACCGCGGCCGACTCGGGTCCCTCGGCCCCGTCACCCCTCCCGGCCCCCTGGCTCCACTCGGCCGCCCCGCCCCCCTCGTCGGCCCCCCTCGGGTACGCGGTGTCGGCGTTGGTCGTCCCGCCCCCGCCCCCCTCGCCGCCCCCCTCCCCGTACGCGGCCCCGGTGTAGATCGGACCCGGTGTGGCAAGTCGGGTGAGGCAGAAGGTGCCTGCGGTGCGGGCGAGCCAGGCGCGGGGGAGGGGGATGGCGTGGCGTGCGGTGTCGGACAGGCCGTACCAGCGCCGGTAGGTCTCGGCGACGACGTGTTCCGCCTCGCCGGGGCTGCCCAGCATCCAGTAGGCGACATCCAGCAGATACCGACGCTCCTCGACCAGCTCCGCGATCGGCACCGCCTCACCGTGATCCATGCAGCAGCCTTCCTCTCTCACCGCGCCGATTCCTCGCCTCGACCGATTGACCGGGCACACCCGGTTCCTGTGACACGGCCTCCACGGATGCCCCGTGGCCCGGAGCGCGGCCGGGTGTCACACCCGCGCCGGCTGCCCGGTCTGAGCTGGCAGCCGGACTCTGGAGGTTCGCTCTCATGGCTGCTGAACGCGGAGACGAAGCCCTGTACTGGCGCGAACGGGCGGCCTGCCTGCGCGTCGATCCCGATCTGTTCTTCCCCATAGGTGTGAGCGGTCCGACGCTCGTCCAGGTCGACGAGGCCAAGGCGGTCTGCGCCCACTGCCCCGTCGTGCGGCGCTGTCTCGACTGGGCCCTGCGGGCGGGCCAGGTGGAAGGCGTCTGGGGCGGCACGACGGAGAGCGAACGCCGCGCGATGAGACGCCATGGCCACTTCCGAACGGTTCACGATTGGCGGCAGGGACATGGATGACGGGCCTGGGGGAAAGCAAGCGCCGGCCGGTGGAAAAGGCGAAAGGCTCGCCGAATGGGCCGGCGTACGCCTGGGCGTTCACCGCTCGCTCAAGGAAAGGACCCGGCGACTCTTCCCGGACCACTGGTCCTTCCTGCTGGGGGAGATATGTCTCTACAGCTTCGTCGTCATCGTCATCACGGGTGTGTATCTGACGTTCTATTTCCACCCCTCGATGGAGACGGTGGAATACCAGGGCAGCTACGCGCCCCTGCGCGGGCAACTGGTGTCGGAGGCCTTCGACTCGACGATGCGCATCTCTTTCGAGGTCCGCGGCGGCCTGCTGATCCGGCAGGCCCACCACTGGGCGGCACTGGTCTTCGTCGCCGCCATGCTCGTCCACATGATGCGGGTCTTCTTCACGGGCGCCTTCCGCAAGCCCCGCGAACTCAACTGGCTGTTCGGATTCTCGCTGCTGATCCTCGGCATGTTCGGTGGCCTGACGGGCTACGACCTCCCCGACGACCTCCTCTCCGGAACCGGACTGGCGGTCGTGAACGGAACGATCCTCTCCGTCCCGATCGTCGGCACCTATCTCTCGATGTTCCTCTTCGGCGGTGAATTCCCCGGCCATGACCTGGTGGCGCGCTTCCACGCGATCCATGTCCTGATCATTCCGGCGCTGATGGTGGCACTGATCGTTCTCCATCTGCTGCTCGTGCTCCGCCATCGGCACACCCAGAAACCGGGCCCGGGGCGGAGCGACGGAAAGGTCGTGGGTCTGCCGTTCAAGGCGAAGGCCGTGAAATCCGCCGGATTCTTCTTCCTGGTCTCCGGTGTCATCTTCGTCATGGCCGCCGTCGCGCAGATCAACCCCGTCTGGCTCTACGGCCCCTACCGTGCCGACCAGGTCTCGGCCGGCTCGCAGCCGGACTGGTACATGGGCATCGCCGACGGCCTGCTGCGGGTCATGCCGGGCTGGGAGGTCGTGCTGTGGGGCCACACCCTGGCTCTGGACAACCTCATCCCGCTACTGGCCGGCGTCGGTTTCTTCCTCGCCCTGGCCGCGTACCCGTTCGTCGAGGCGTGGGTGACCGGCGACGACCGGGAACAGCACCTCCTCGACCGCCCGCGCAACCGCCCGGTGCGCACGGCACTCGGCGTCGCCTGGCTCAGCTTCTACGGAGTGGCCCTGGTCGGCGCCGCCAACGACATCATCGCCATCCGCCTCCATGTCTCGGTCAACGCGGTGACCTGGGCGGTGCGCATCGGCCTGTTCGTCGTCCCCGTCGCGGCCTACGTCCTGGCGAAGCGGTGGGCGCTCGGGCTGCAGCGCCGGGACCGGGACAAGGTGCTGCACGGCCGGGAGACCGGCATCGTCAAGCGCCTGCCGCACGGTGAGTACGTCGAGGTGCACGAGCCGCTCGGCCCGGCGGAACTGCACCGGCTCACCCAGCACGAGCAGTACACACCGGTCGCCGCCCGCCCGTCCGTGAACGGCGGGGGCCCCGACGGCGCACCCCGTCCCGCCGAGCGCCTGCGGGCCAGGCTCAGCCGGGGCCTCTACGGCGAGGGCGCCCAGATCATCAAGCCGACCGAGCAGGAGTACAGCCGGCGTCCGCACACAGAACCCGCTCCAGACGGTCCAGGTCACCGCGGTGAGCTGCCGTGAGGAACGCCTCGACCAGCCGCCGGTGCGCCACGGAGTCCACCGGCTGCCCGCGATGCCCCGCCGCGAGGCGCTGCTGGGCGCGGACGACCTGCTGTCTGGCGTTGGCGGCGGTGAGACCCAGCAGCCCGGCGATCCGGCCGTAGGAGCAGCCGAAACCCTCGCGCAGGACGTAGACCGCCCGCTGCCTCGGCGTCAGCGCCTCCATCAGCAGCAGGACCGCCCGCTCCACGGCGTCCCGCCGCTCGACCAGGGCCTCCGGGGTCGCGCGTTCGTCCATGAACTCCGGGAGCCAGGGACTGGCGCAGGACTCCCGGCGCCGCCAGGCCGACTGCACGACATTGATCGCGAGCCGGGCGGTGGTCGTCCGCAGCAGCGCCGACGGGTTCACGACGAGCGTGCGGTCGGTGCCCTGCCAGCGCAGCCACGCCTCCTGGAGCACGTCCTCGGCCTCGTTCGTGTTCCCCAGGATCCGCTGGGCGGTCCTCAGCAGTCCGGGTCTGGCCCGCACGAACACCGCCACCGCCACCTCCAGCTCACCGCTGGAGTCCCTCTCGTGCCCGGCTCGGGCCAGATACGTGTCCACGACCGGCTCCTCTGCTCCGCGCCCACCGGCTGGGCAGGCTGTCGCCCCCAACCTCGCGCCGGTGAGCGCCCGGCCGCGCCCCTGGGACCCCGTGGGCACCCCCGTGGTCGTACCCCGGGGGTGCCGCGTGGCCGGGCGGCGGAGCCCACCGCCTCCCACACGGTGTCCCGTGCGTGTCACACCGTCGGCGGGTGTCCGGTCATAGAGGTGACAGCGGGCGGTGGCCCGCCGATCCGAGGAGTGCAGCGATGACGAAGCACGTTCTTGAGACCGCGGCTCAGGAACTGGCGGACACGGCGTCCGTGCCGCCCTTCCTGTACGAGCTGGGTCCGGAGGGTGCCCGGAAATTCCTCGACGAACTGCAGGCGCGGCCGGTGGAGAAGCCGGACGTCGACGAGCGGTGGATCACGGTGCCCGCCGAGGCGGGCGAGGTGCCGGTCCGCATCGTGAAGCCCGTCGGCAGCCGAGGCCCGCTGCCCGTCGTCCTCTACACGCACGGCGGCGGCTGGGTCGTCGGCAACGCCGGCACGCACGACCGGCTGGTGCGGGAGCTGGCCGTCGGGGCGGACGCCGCCGTCGCCTTCGTGGAGTACGACCGCGCCCCGGAGGCCAGGTACCCGGTCGCCGTCGAACAGGTCTACGCGACGGCCCGGTGGATCACCGACAGCGGTGCCGAGGCGGGCCTGGACGCGTCCCGGCTCGCCGTGGCCGGGGACTCCGCCGGCGGCAACATGACCGCGGCGCTGACCCTGCTGGCCAAGCGCCGCGGCGACGTGACCTTCGTGCACCAGTCGCTGTACTACCCCGTCACGGACGCGGCCCAGGACACCGACAGCTACCGGGAGTTCGCGGACGGCCCCTACCTCACGGCGAAGGCCATGGCCTGGTTCTGGGACTGCTACACCACCGACCCGGCCCAGCGGGCGGAGCCCACCGTCTCACCGCTGCGGGCGAGCCTGGAGGAACTGCAGGGGCTGCCGCCCGCGCTCGTCATCGTCGACGACAGCGATGTGCTGCGGGACGAGGGCGAGGCGTACGCCCGCAGGCTGACCCAGGCCGACGTCCCCACCACGAGCATCCGGGTCAACGGCGCCTTGCACGACTTCATGGTGCTCAACCCCCTCCGGACCACCCAGGCGGCCAGGGTCGCGACGGAACAGGCCGTCCGCGCCCTGCGCACCGCCCTGCACGGCGACTGAGAAAGGCAGGTCGACATGAGCGACTCCTCGGTGGGTCTGCGGGGCCTGCCCCGTCCCGTGGCCGCGGTGGTGGGTGCCGGCGGTGTGCTCGGAGCGGCCCATGTGGGGGTCGGGTACGCGCTGGAGCGGCGCGCGTTCACCCCGGACATGATCATCGGTACGTCGGTGGGAGCCCTGAACGGGGCCATCGCCGCCGCCCACCCCGACCGGGCCGCGCCCTGGCTGGACCATGTGTGGACCCGGCTGCGCCGCCGCGAGGTGTATCCGCTCGGCTATCTGTCGTCCCGGACCAGCCTCTTCACCGACCGCGGCCTGCGCCGGTTGATCGCGCGGGCCGAACTGCCGTCGCGGATCGAGCAGTTGGCGATCCCGTTCACCGCCGTCGCGATGGATCTGGTGACCGGTGTCCCGGTGGCGCTCGACCACGGGGACCTGGAGTCGGCGCTCCTGGCGAGCGCGGCCATCCCCGGGGTGCTGCCGCCGGTGGCCCGCGGCGGCCGGACGCTGGTCGACGGCGGGGTGGTCGCCTATGTGCCGGTGCTGGCGGCGCTGCAGGCCGGCGCGGCCAGTGTGGTGGTGCTGTCGACCGGCCCGGAGAGCTCGCCGCTGCGCCCCGTCGAACCGGGTGCGCGGGCCGGTGCGATCGCCTCCCGGGCCGGGCTGTTGCTGTTGCGCCACCAGATCGAGCGCGATCTGCACGAGGTGTCCCGGCACATCCCGACCGTGGTGCTGCCCACCGGTATCGAGGCCTGGCCCGCCCCCTGGGACTTCGGCCACACCCAGCGGCTGATCGGCACCGCCGCCCGCACGGCGGGCCGCTTCCTCGACGACCTGCGCATCAGCGGACCCGGCCTGTACCGCGTCGACGGCCCGCCGATGGCGCCCCCCGGCCCGGCCGCCCCCGCCGGACGGGCCACGCCCGGCGCCCCCACCGGTCCCACCACGCCCGCCGATCCCGGCGTCCGGGCCGTGCCCGCGGATGCCGGCGTCCGGGCCGTGCCCGCTCGTCCGGGCGTTCTGTCCGCGCCCGCCGACCCCGGCGTCCGGGCCGTGCCCGAGGATCCCGGCGTCCCGGCCGTGCCCGTGGATCCCGGCGTTCCGTCCGCGCCCGCCGACCCCGGCGTTCCCACCGCGCCCGCCCGTCCGGGCGTCCCCACTGTTCCCACCGCGCCCGCCCGTCCGGGCGGGGCACCGACTTCCTCGACCGTGGAGGCAGGGCTGTGAGCACCATCGCGTTCCTCAACATCAGCATGCACGGGCACATCAATCCGACGCTGCCGGTGGTGGCGGAGCTGGTGCGGCGCGGCCACACCGTCACCTATCACGCCTCGCCCGAGTTCCGCGCGGAGATCGAGGCCGTCGGCGCGACCGTGCGCGACTACCCGGGCGGCAACCCGCCGTTCCCGGACCCGCCGACACCGCTGACGTGGATGGAGGCGCTCGCGGAGACCGCCGTCCGCTGGCTGCCCGGGGTGCTCGCCGACCTCCGCCGCGACCCGCCGGACCTGATCGTCCACGACAGCGCCTGTCTGTGGGGCGCGGTCGCCGCCCGTGAACTGGGGGTGCCGGCGGTCTCGTCGTTCACCACGTTCGCCTTCGGCCGGCAGGTGCCCAGCCCCACCCACGGCTCCTGGGAGCTGCTGGCGGCGGCCCGGGCCCGGCCCCGCAGCCTGTGGCGCTATCTGCGGTCCCGCTGGGAGCTGCACCGGCGCTTCACCGCGAGCGGGCTGCCCCTGCTCGACGTGGCCAACATCCGCCAGCCGCTCAACCTGGTCTACACCTCGCGGGAGTTCCAGCCCGCCGTGGAGGAGTTCGACGGGTCCTACCGTTTCGTCGGCCCGAGCATCGGCGCCCGCCCGGCCGACCCGTCGTTCCCGCTCGACCGGCTCCAGGACCCGGTGCTGTACGCCTCGCTGGGCACGGTGTTCAACGCCGACCCCCAGCTGCTGCGGACCTTCGCCACCGCGCTCGCCCCGCTCGGCGGCACCGTGCTCGTGTCCACCGGTCAGACCGACCCCGACGCGCTGGGGCCGCTGCCGGCAAACGTGCTGCCGTACCGCTTCGTACCGCAGCCGGAGGTACTGGCCCGGGCCGCGCTGTTCGTCACCCACGGCGGGATGAACAGTGTCAACGAGGCCATGTACGCCGGTGTGCCGCTGCTGGTGGTGCCACAGGGCGCCGACCAGCCGATGGTGGCCCGGCGGGTCGTCGAACTCGGCGCGGGCCTGTCGATGCGCACCGAGGACGTCGCCCGGGGCACCGTGCGGAGCCTGGCCCGGCGGCTGCTCCACGAGCCCGGGTTCCGCACGGCCGCGGCCGGGCTGCGGGTCGCCCAGCACGAGGCGGGTGGCGCTCTGCGGGCCGCCGACGAGCTGGAGGGGTGCCTGCGCGCGGCCGGGGCGCCCCGGCCGCAGGTCCCCGTCGACCCGTCACGGCGGGGCTGAGCGATGTCCACCGCCGTCGTCCTGCTGCTGGTGTGCGCCGGTCTCTCGGAGGCCGCCGGACGCATCGTGCCCCTGGTGTCGCGTCGCCCCGGCATGTCGCGGACCTTCGTGGCCGGGCTGCTGGTGGCCGCCGGTCTCGTCGAGGGCGCCGTCCTCGCGCTGTGGCCGCTGACCGCCTGGACCCTCGCCGAACTGCTCCAGTCCTCCCCGCCGCCGGAGAGCGGACTGTCGTGGACGCCGAACCTGCTGGTCCCGCTGCTGCTCTCCGCCGTCCTCGCCTTCCCGCTGCTCGGACCCCTGCTGCACATGCTGCTCTTCGTCGGCGTCGGGGCCGGTCTCGCGGGCTCGCTCGCGACGGCGTCCGGGCTCGGCTGGTGGACCGCCGCCGGGTGCGTCGCCGTCGCCGGGACCGGCCTCGGCGTCACCGTGGAGGGCGTGCGGCGGCTGGTCGTACGGGTCAGCGCCACCCGGACACCGGAGGTGATCGTATGAACGACCTCGTGCTCTGGATCTGCGCGCTCGGGCCGGTCCTGATCGCCGAGGGACTGCTGGCCCGCTACGAGGTGCTCGCCTACAGCGCGGGCTGGCGCGACCCGGTCACCGAACTCCCCGACGGCGTCCCCTACGCCAGGGGCGCCGCCCCCGACAGCCCCCCGGCCGCGTACCTGGTCTATCTGGACGGCATCGGCAAGCGGCGCTTCCGTGACACCCGGGACGGCGGCCAGCTCGTCAAGGCCGTGCTCGCCGGAGCGCCGGAGCTGCGGGTGCTGGGGCAGGTGCAGCCGTACTCGCCGCTGGCCGACCCGCTGGCCGACCGGCCCGTGTGGGCGTGGCTGCGCCGGCACATCGGGCTGCTGCTGTTCCTGCACAACGTCATGCAGGTCTTCGTCGCCGCCGACCACCGCTACCGCCCGCTCTACAACCGGGCCGTCGGCTCCCAGATCGCCACCCAGCTCCGGCTGGCCGGTTATCAGCCCGACAGCGGCATCCCCGTGGTGCTCCTCAGCTACAGCGGGGGCGCGCAGGTGGCCACCGGCGCGATCGACGAACTCCACACCCAGTTGCGCGCGCCGCTCGTCGTCATCACCCTCGGCGGGTTCCACAACGGGGCCAACGACCTCACCCACGCCGCGCACGTGCACCAGCTGACCAGCGCGGGCGACCGGATCGAGCGGGTCGGCACCTGGATCTTCCCGCAGCGCTGGCCCCTGCTGCGCCGCAGCGGATGGAACCGCGCCCACCGCGCGGGCCGGATCACCGTGCACCGGCTCGACCCGGCCACCCACCTCGGTCCGCGCAGCTACATCAGCCCGGACACCCGGCTGCCCGACGGCCGCACCTACCTCGACCGCACCACCGACACCGTGATCGGCATCGTCCGCGCCCACCACGGCACACCGACGACGACGGACCCCTCCCTGCCCTGACGGTCCCCCTTGCCCTGACGCCCCCCTGCTGCCCGGAAGGCTCACCTCTACCCGGGCGTAGCGATCGAAAGGCGTATTACCATACCGGTCGAAGCGTTCAGACCGGGGAGCGGCCATGGCGAGGAGCGGTTCACACGCCGGACTCCTCGGCAGACAGAACGAGTGCCGGGCTCTCGACGACCTGCTCGCGGGCGCCCGGGCCGGCCGCAGCGGCGTCCTGGTGCTGCGCGGTGAGGCGGGCATCGGCAAGACCGAACTGCTGCGGTTCCTCCTCGACCGCGCCGACGGCTGCCGCACGGTCAACGTGGCCGGCGTCCAGTCCGAGATGGAACTCTCCTACGCCGGACTGCACCAGCTCTGCGCACCCCTGCTGGCCGGCCTCGACCGGCTGCCCGGCCCACAGCGCGACGCGCTCGGCACGGCCTTCGGACTGAGGGCCGGTGCCGCCCCGGACCGGTTCCTGGTCGGGCTGGCCACCCTGAGCCTCCTCGCGGACGCCGGCGGGGACCAGCCGCTCGTCTGCCTCGTCGACGACGCCCAGTGGCTGGACCACGTCTCGGCCCAGACCCTGGCCTTCGTCGCCCGCCGACTGCTCGCCGAATCGGTCGTGCTCGTCCTCGCCGTCCGCGAGCCCGGCCCCGCCGAAGCCCTCGGCGGCCTCCCGGAACTGCCCGTCACCGGACTCTCCGAGAGCGACTCCCGGCGACTCCTCGACTCGGTCGTCACCGGCCCCCTCGACCAGCGGGTGCGCGAACGCATCGTCGCCGAGTCCGGCGGCAACCCGCTGGCCCTGCTGGAACTGCCCCGCCGCCTGGCCGTCGGAGAACTGGCCGGCGGCTTCGGACGTCCGGACGCCGGACCGCTGCCCAGCCAGATCGAACAGGGCTTCGCCGACCGGGTCCGGTCGCTGCCCGCCGAGTCCCGCCGTCTGCTGCTCACCGCCGCGGCCGAACCGGTCGGCGACGTGACCCTGCTCAGGCGCGCCGCCGAGCGGCTGGGCATCGACGTCGACGCCGCCCTGGCGCACCCCGACGCCGCGGAGCTGATCACCCTCGGCACCCGCGTCCGCTTCCGGCACCCCCTGGTGCGCTCGGCCGCATACCGCGCGGCGAGCCCGCACGACCGCCGCGAGGCACACCGGGCCCTGGCCGACGCCACCGACGCCGCACTCGACCCCGACCGCCGGGCCTGGCATCTGGCCGGCGCCACCCCGGGCCCCGACGAGAGCGTCGCCGCCGAACTGGAACGCTCCGCCGACCGGGCCCAGGCCCGCGGCGGCATCGCCGCGACGGCCGCGTTCCTGCAACGCGCCGCCGCCCTGACCGAGGACCCGGACCGACGCGCCCGGCGCACGGTGGAAGCCGCCCGCGCGACCCTCCACGCGGGCGCGTTCGAGCCCGCGGCCACGCTCCTCGCCACGGCGGAGTCCGGGCCCCTCGACGACCTCGGACGCGCCCGGATCGACGTCCTGCACGCCGAACTCGCCTTCGCCCAGAACCGGGGCAGCGAGGCGGTCCCGCTGCTCCTCGCCGCCGCCCGCCGGTTCGGTCCGCTCGACGCCGCGCTCGCCCGTGACACCTACCTGGACGCCGTCGCGGCGGCGATATTCGCGGGCCGCCTGGCGCGCGGTCCGGGTCTGCGGGAGGTGGGCCGGGCCGCCCGGGAAGGAGCCCCGCCGACCGAGCCGGCGCTCCTTCCCGACCTGCTGCTGGACGCCGTCGCCGTGCGCCTCACCGACGGCTACGCGGCCTCGGTGCCGCGCATGGAGAAGGTCCTCGAAGCGTTCTGCGACGACGGCCTCCCCGTCCAGGAGGCGCTGCGCCGGCTCTGGCTCGCGGGGGTCCTCGCCTCGGACCTCTGGGACGACGAGCGCTGGCACCGGGTCGTCACCCGCCATCTGACGATCACCCGCCGGGCCGGGGCGCTGAGCGCCCTCCCCGACGTACTGGAGGCCCGCGCCCACACACACCTCCTCGCCGGTGAGCTGACGGCCGCCGCGGCGCTGGTCGAGGAGGTCGGCACGGTCTGCGCGGCGATCGGGAGCCACCCGACGCGCGTCCTGCCGCTCGGCCTGGCCGCCTGGCGCGGCCGCGAGGACGAGGCCCGCACCCTGCTCGACGAGATCATGGGCGAGGCCGTGCCACACGGCCAGGGAGCCGCCGTCACCGTCTCGCACTGCTACCACGCGGTGCTCTGCAACGGCCTCGGCCAGTACACCGAAGCGCTCGCCGCCGCCCGGGAGGCCGCCGCCCACCCCTACGAGTTCGCCTCGCCGCACTGGGGCCTGACCGAGCTGATCGAGGCGGCCGTCCGCAGCGGTCTGCCCCAGTCGGCCACCGACGCGCTGGAGCGGCTCTCGGCGGCCACCCGCGCCAGCGGCACCGACTGGGCACTGGGCCTGGAAGCACGCTGTCGGGCCCTGCTGAGCGAGGGCGACACCGCGGAGCGGCTCTACCGTGAGGCGATCGAACGCCTCACGCGGACCCGGGTCCGCGTGGAGCTGGCCCGCGCACAGCTGCTGTACGGCGAGTGGCTGCGCCGGGAGAACCGCCGGGTCGACGCCCGCGCCCAGCTGAGCGTCGCCCACGACATGTTCAGCCGGATCGGCGCCGAGGCCTTCGCCGGACGCGCCCGGAGCGAGTTGCAGGCCACGGGGGCGAAGGTCCGCAGACACACCATCTCGGCGCCCACGGCCCTCACCTCCCAGGAGGCCCAGATCGCCCGGCTCGCCGGCGAGGGCCTCACCAACTCCGAGATCGGCACCCAGCTGTTCCTCAGCCCCCACACCGTCGAATGGCATCTGCGCAAGGTGTTCTCCAAGCTCGGCATCTCCTCCCGCAAGGAGATCCGCACCCTGCGCCTCGAAGGCGAGGCGACATCGGCCTGAGGGCCCGCTCTACTCCGCGGTGGTGTCCAGGCCGTCGACCAGGCCCCGCACCAGCGGGCCGTATTCCGGGTGGGCCAGCGCGAAGGCCATCTGGGCGACCAGGTAGTCGGCCGGGTTGCCGGTGTCGTACCAGCGGCCCTTGATGACCTGCCCGTACACCGCGCGGGTGGCGGCGTAGGCGTTGATGGCGTCGGTCAGATAGACCTCGCCGGTCCGGTGCTCGTACCAGCGGCGGGTCTGCTCGCGCAGTTCGTCGATGATGCCGGGGGTGACGACATAGCCGCCGATCGCCGCGTACGCCGAGGGCGCGGCGGCCGGTTCGGGCTTCTCGACCAGGCCGGTGATGCGCAGCTGGCCGTCGCCGAGGTCCTCCTTGACGATGGGCACGCCGTAGCGCTGGGACTCGGTGGGGTCCATCGGCAGCAGGGCCAGCACCGGGCAGCCGGTCTGCTCGTAGGCGCGGATCAGCTGCTGGGCGCGGGGGACCTCGGCCACGAACACGTCGTCGGGCCAGAGGACCAGTACGGGCTCGTCGCCGAAGGCACGCGCGGCGTTGAGCACCGGGGTGCCGTTGCCGTACGGCCCGTACTGGTCGAGGTAGGTGATGTGGCCCCGGCGGGCCAGCTCCGCGACCTCCTCCACGGCGTCGGCGTAGGCCGTCTTGCCGTCCTCGCGGAGCTGCTCGACCAGGGCCGGGTTGGGGCGGAAGTGGTCCTGGATGAGGCTCTTGCCCCCGGAGACGACGATGGTGATGTCGGTGATGCCGGAGTCCACCAGTTCGCGCACGGTGTGCTCGATGACCGGCTTGTCGCCGACCGGCAGCATCTCCTTCGGCGTCGCCTTCGTCAGGGGCAGCAGACGGGAACCGAGGCCGGCGGCGGGGATCACAGCCCGGCGAATCGTCGGGGGCATCAAATCTCTCCTGGTAGAGCGGCACACCGTACCGGTTGGCACGGCGACCCGGGCACACACGTACACGGGCGTGCGGCTCCGGGAGGAAGCCTACCCAGGGCCTCTCCGGCCCCTACCCAGGGCCTCTGCGGCCGCCGCGGGCCCGTCCCTGGTCGAGGCGGCGCAGGGCGTGCAGGACGGCCCGCGTCCGCTCGTCGAGGTCGGCCAGCTCCCGGCGCAAGGTGTCGACCCGGGTCTCCAGCGCGGTGGCCTCGGCGGCCAGCGACACCACGGTGGCCGCCATGGCGGTCCGGTCCTCGGACGGCCGGGTCATCGCGGGTCCAGCTCCACGGCGGAGATGTCGAGGACCAGCTTCACCTTGTCGCTGATCAGCACCCCTCCCGTGGCCAGCGGCGAGTTCCAGTCGATCCCCCAGTCGGAGCGCCGCAGGGTGGCCGTGCCCTCGAAGCCGACCCGCTGCTGCCCGCCGGCGTCCTGGCCCGCGCCGCCGAACTCCAGGTCGAGGTCGAGGGGCAGTTCGACGTCCTTGATCCGCAGGAGGCCCGACATCCGGAACCTGCCCTCCCCGGCGTCGGCGATCCCGGTGGAGCGGAAGGTCATCAGGGGGAAGGTCGCCGAGTCCAGGAAGTCCCCGCTGATGACATGGGCGTCCCGCTGGGCGATGCCCGTGTCGAGACTGCCGGTCTGGACACTGACATGGGCCTCGGACCGGGTCGGGTGTTCCCCGTCGAGTGTGAGCAGCCCTTCGAAAGCGGTGAATTTCCCCCGCACATTGCTGATCATCGCGTGGCGGACGGAGAATCCGATGGTGCTGTGTTCCGGATCGATGGTGTAGGTGCCCGTCAGCCCTGAATAGGGCGCGGAATCGGACAGCACGGTTTCGGTGCGGTTGGACATGGCGAACCGTCCCTTCGGGAGGGGAATTCCGGAAAGCGGTGGATCCAGCGGCCCCCGCCCGTCGGCGGGGGCCGCGGGAAAGGGCCTACTTCTGCTGGGCGAGCCAGTCGGCGAACCGGGTCTCGGCGATGTGCGCGTCCGGGCCCGGGACGAGCGTGTTCTCCTGCACCTGGGCACCGGAGTACGCGGCCTTCGGGTCGGTGACGACCCGGCGGGGGTCGCCCTTGGCGGCGAGCCCCTTGCGGATCAGCTCGTCGAGCTGGAAGACGTCGGGGCCCGCGACCTCGACCAGCCCGTTGACCGGGGAGCCGACCGCGGTGCGGCCGACGGCGGCGGCCACGTCGCCGGAGTAGATCGGCTGGATCTTCACGGGGGCCAGCCGCACGGTGTCGCCCTCGGTCGACATGTCCGCGATCCCCTTCATGAACTCGAAGAACTGCGTGGCGTGCACGATCGAGTACGGAATCCCGGACGACTGGATCAGCTCCTCCTGGGCCTGCTTGGCGCGGAAGTAGCCGCTCTCCTGGAGGCGGTCCGTGCCGACCACGGAGAGGGCCACATGGTGCTCCACACCGGCCTCGGACTCGGCCTTGAGGAGGTTGGTCGTGGAGGTGCGGAAGAAGTCCATGACGGCGTCGTCCGCGAAGGAGGGCGAGTTCGACACGTCGACCACGACCGACGCGCCCTCCAGGACCTCGGCGAGACCCTCGCCCGTCAGGGTGTTGACGCCGGTGTTGGGCGCGGCGGCGACGGCCTCGTGCCCGTGCTCGTTGAGCTTTTCGACGAGCTTCGAACCGATGAGCCCGGTTCCACCGATCACTACGACCTTCATGACGGAATCCTTTCGGAAGTTCTTCTCGTTACCAGAGGAGACAGGACAGGGGCGGTACTTGTGACAGGGGTTCCGCGGGAATTCCGAGAATTCTCGTCGTTCCCGTCGTTCTCGTCATTCGACGAGCTTGCCCTCTGTCGTGACCTCCTGCATCAGCGCGGAAATCTCGTCCGGGATCGCCGGAATACTCTCGTGGGTGATCCCGGTCGTCGGTGACCACACGAGATTCACCCGCATCGCGGGGTCGAGGTCGGGATAGTCGCTGCGGTTGTGGCAGCCGCGGGTCTCGCGGCGTTCCAGCGCCGCTTCGAGCGTGGCGCGGGCGGCCAGCGCGGCGGACTTGAGGTCGAAGGCGTGGGCGAGGTCCTGATAGCCGGCGATGTCGGGGTGGACCCCGACGTCCTCCATCCGCTTCTCGATGACGGAGAGTTCCGCCAGCCCGGCCCGCAGGCCCTCCTCGTCGCGTACGACCCCCGCGTGCTCGGTCATCGTGTTGCGGATGGCCCGCTGCAGGGCACGGACGTTCTCCGGCCCGTCGGCCGTGAGCAGGTCGTCGACCTCCGCGCGGGCCTGTGCGACGGCCGCGGCCGAGCGCGGCTGGGCGGTCAGGGACTCGGAGTAGGCGGCGGCGGCCCGGCCGGTGATCCGGCCGAAGACCAGCAGCTCGATCAGGCTGTTCCCGCCGAGCCGGTTGGCGCCGTGCAGTCCGCTCGACGCCTCCCCGATGGCGTACAGCCCCCGTACGTCGGTGCTGTGGTCCTCCGGGCGCACCCACACCCCGCCCATCGAGTAGTGCGCGGTGGGCGCGATCTCGATCGGTTCCCGGGTGATGTCCAGCATCTGCAGGTCCAGCAGCGTCTGGTAGACGCGGGGGAGCCGCGTCATGATCGTCTGCCGGGGCAGCTGGGACACGTCGAGCCACACCCCGCCCTTGGGGGTCCCGCGCCCCTCCTTGATCTCCGTGTAGGAGGCCAGGGCCACCCGGTCGCGGGTGGACAGCTCCATCCGGTCGGGGTCGTAGCGGGCCATGAAGCGTTCCCCGAGCGCGTTGCGCAGGACCCCGCCCTCACCCCGGGCGGCCTCGCTGACCAGGGTTCCGGCCGCGCTCTCCGGCTCGATGATCCCGGACGGGTGGAACTGCACCAGCTCCGGGTCGCGCAGCCGGGCCCCGGCGTCCACGGCCAGCCGGAAGGAGTCGCCGGTGTTCTCGTCGCGCCGCGAGGACGTACGCCGCCAGATCCGGGTGTGCCCGCCCGCCGCGAGGATCACGGCGTCGGCGTGGATCAGATACCGCGTCCCGTTCGTCAGGTCGAAGCCGTAGGCGCCGAAGACGGCCCCGTCGTGCACCAGGAGCCGGGTGATGTACACCCCGTCGAGGATCGGCACCTTCAGCTGCTCCGCGCGCCGGATCAGCGTCCGCTGGATCTCCAGCCCCGTGTAGTCGCCCGCGAAGGCGGTGCGCCGGAACGTGTGCGCCCCGAAGAACCGCTGGGAGATCCGGCCGTCCTCCTCCCGCGCGAACGCCATGCCGAACCGCTCCAGGTCGTCGATGCCCCGGGCGGCGCCCCGGGTGACGATCTCGGCGGTGCGGGGATCGGCGAGCAGATAGCTCTCCTTGAGGGTGTCCGCCGCGTGCTGCTGCCAGCTGTCCTCCGGGTCCATGGTGGCCAGCGCCGCGTTGATCCCGCCGGCCGCGAGAGCCGTGTGCGCGTCCTCCTTGGGCCGCTTGCCGACCGCGAGGACGTCCACGCCGGCCTCGGCCAGTTCGATCGCCGCGCGCAGCCCCGCGCCTCCGGTGCCGACCACCAGCACCATGGTGGAAAGACGTTGTTCGGTGAGTGCCACGGTCTACTCCGATCGCCGGTGTTGTCACCTCTACGACCGGACCGGCCCGCGATCTGTGACATCACCGGCCACGGACTCCTCTGCCGGGGACCCCGCGGCTACGGGGCCAGCGTGATGGTGGTCGGCGTGCCCCGCCAGGCCATCTTCGCGTAGGGGCACAGCGAGTCGGCCTTCGCGAGGAGCGGGGCGGCGGTCTCCGGATCGACGCCCGGCCAGGTGACCACCAGGTCGACGTGCAGCAGATAGCCGCCGTCCTCCGGGTCCCGGCCGAACGCCACGGTCGCCTCGACGGTGAGGGCGGACGGATCCAGCGCGGCCTGCCGTGCCACCAGGCTCAGCGCCCCGTGGAAACAGGCGGAGAAACCGGCGGCGAACAGCTGCTCGGGGTTGGTGCCGCTGCCGTCGCCGCCCAGTTCGGCGGGCATGCGCAGATCGAGGTCCAGCACCCCGTCGTCCGAGCGCGCCCGCCCCGAGGCCCGCCCATGACTGGCCGTCCCGCCGCTCACCGTCACCGTCGTGGTGTAGATCGGGGCGAAGGACTCCCCGTCGAAGTCCTTCTCGACGGACAGATCGGGCAACGGGTTCCGTTCGGTCACCGCGCGCCCACCGAACCGGCTTTGCCATATTCCATGCCGTATGCACCTTTATGTGGGAGGGAAGCCGCTGGCTCCGGACAGCTGGTTGACCGGCCAGTCACCCCGCTTGTGACACGGCCCACGCCGCCCGCGTGGTCCGCACCGCCAGGACGGACCGTTCGCTCCGCTCGGGCAGCGGAGCGAACCCGGCCTCCCTCAGTTCCCCGATCACCTCCGTCCGGGCCGCCGGCCACATCCAGAACGTCTCGTGGTGCACCCGCAGCACACCGCCCTCACCGCGCACCCAGTAGTCGAAGCGGGCCCGGATCCGCTCCCCGTCGGGCGAGGTCACCATGCGCCCGCCGTACTCGTGCCGGCCGATGCGCTGGGCCGGGAACTCGTACGCGGTCGCGTGCCGCGGCGGCCGGGCGGGCGGCAGCTGGACCAGCAGCACACCGCCGGGCACCAGCGCCTCGGCGACGGCCGGCCACAGGGCGCGCCGCGCCACCGGCGGCAGACAGGCGACCGTGTTGTGGCACACCGCGACGTCGGCCACCGCGCGCAGCCCCGCCTCGTCGACGCGGTGCGGATGCACGGTGACCCGCCGGCGCTGGTCGGCGGGCAGCGCCGCCAGCCGTGTCATCAGCGGGGCGCGCATGGCACGCGTGGGCTCCACCGCGTGCACGGGGACCCGCGACTCCAGGAGGCTCATCAGCGTCACCCGACCGGTACCGGCACCCACGTCCAGCACCCCGACCCGGGCCCGCGCGACCTCACCCCCGTACAGCCGGCGTACCCGGGCCCCGTCCCGCTCCGCCTGCAGCACGTCGTAGAACTCGGCACTGACCGCGTAAGAGGGACGGCGCATGGCACTCCTCGGCGACCGGTCAGGCCCGCCGCTCGTGGCGGGCGCGCGCTCGGACGACGGTCTCCGGGGCGACCGCGCCGGCGCGTGCCAGCCGGTCCAGGGCGGCGACGACGATCGACCCGGCGTCCACATGGAAGTAGCGGCGCACCGCGTCCCGGGTGTCCGACAGTCCGAAGCCGTCCGTGCCGAGCGAGGTGTAGTCCTGCTCGACCCACTGGCTGATCTGGTCGGGCACCTGCCGCATCCAGTCGCTGACCGCGAGGACGGGCCCCGGCGCGCCCGCGAGCGCCGCCGTCACATACGGCACACGCTCCTCGCCCCGCAGCCGCGCCCGGTCGGCGCTCAGGGCGTCACGGCGCAGCTCCGTCCAGGACGTGACCGACCAGACGTCGGCCTGCACCCCCCACGCGGACGCCAGCGACTCCTGCGCCTCCAGCGCCCAGTGGATGGCCGTGCCCGAGGACAGCAGCTGGATCCGCGGCCCGGCCGCGTCGGGCTCCGCCGCCCGGAACCGGTACATGCCGCGCAGGATCCCCTCCTCCACCGCGGGCCCGTCGGGCATGGGCGGTTGCCGCTTGGGCTCGTTGTAGACCGTCAGATAGTGGAAGACGTCCTCGGGCCGCTCGCCGTACATCCGCCGCAGGCCCTCCCGGACGATCACCGCGATCTCGTACGCGAAGGCCGGGTCGTAGCTCACGGCGGCCGGATTCGTGGAGGCCAGGAGATGGGAGTGCCCGTCGGCGTGCTGCAGCCCCTCGCCGGTCATCGTCGTACGGCCGGCCGTCGCGCCGATGACGAAGCCGCGGCCCAACTGGTCGGCCAGGGCCCAGAACTGGTCGCCGGTGCGCTGGAATCCGAACATGGCGTAGAAGATGTAGAAGGGGATCATGGGTTCGCCGTGGGTGGCGTACGACGTCGCCGCGGCCGTGAACTCGGCCATCGACCCGGCCTCGGTGATGCCCTCGTCGATGAGCTGGCCGTCCGTGGCCTCCCGGTAGCGCAGTAGTTGATCGGCGTCCACCGGATCGTAGGTCTGGCCCTTCGGCGAGTAGATGCCGGCCGTCGGGAACAGCGACTCCAGCCCGAACGTCCGTGCCTCGTCGGGGACGATGGGCACCCAGCGCCGCCCCGTCCCCTCGACCCGCATCAGATCCTTGACCAGCCGGACCAGCGCCGTCGTGGTGGCCACCTCCTGCTTCCCGAAGCCCTTGAGGAGGGGCGCGAACGGGTCGGACGGCGGCTGCGGGAGAGGCCTGGCCACCACCCGCCGTACCGGGACGGGGCCCGCCAGGGCGGCCCGCCGCTCGCGGAGGTAGCGCACCTCCTCCGAGTCCTCGCCGGGGTGCCAGTACGGGACCATGTCACCGCTCAACGCACTGTCGGGGATGGGGAGTTCGAGGGTGTCGCGCAGCTGGCGGAACTGCGCCATGGTCAGCTTCTTCATCTGGTGGTTGGCGTTGCGGGACTCGAAACCGGACCCCAGCGTGTGGCCCTTCACCGTCTGGGCCAGGACCACGGTCGGCTGCCCCCGGTGCTCGACGGCGGCCCGGTAGGCGGCGTACACCTTGCGGGGCTCGTGCCCGCCCCGGGAGTTCTCGAACAGGTCGGTGAGCCGCGCGTCGCCCAGGCCCGCCGCGAGGCGCGCAAGCCCGTCCCCGACGAAGAAGTGTTCGCGCAGGTAGCCGGCGTCCCGCGCGGCGTACGTCTGGAGCTGGGCGTCGGGTGTCTCGTCGAGGCGGCGGACGAGGGAGCCGTCCGTGTCCTGCCGCAGTACGGGGTCCCAGGCCTCGCCCCACAGGGTCTTCACCACCTGCCAGCCCGCACCGCGGAACCGGGCCTCCAGCTCCTGCACGATCTTGGAGTTGGCCCGTACCGGGCCGTCCAGCCGCTGCAGATTGCAGTTGACGACGAAGGTGAGGTTGTCGAGGTCCTCACGGGCGGCGAGCTCCAGCGCGGCCGTCGACTCCGGCTCGTCGACCTCGCCGTCGCCCAGGAACGCCCACACCCGCGACCCGGACGTGTCCTTGATGCCCCGGTGGTGCAGATAGCGGTTGAACCGTGCCTGGTAGACGGCGGCGAGCGGGCCGAGCCCCATCGACACGGTCGGGAACTCCCACAGCCAGGGCAGCCGCCGGGGGTGCGGATAGGACGGCAGCCCGTGACCGTCGGCCTCCCGCCGGAAACCGTCCAACTGCTCCTCGCTCAGCCGTCCTTCGAGGAAGACCCGCGCATAGACGCCGGGCGAGGCGTGCCCCTGGAGATACAGCTGGTCCCCGGAACCCGTGCCGTCCTTGCCCTGGAAGAAGTGGTGGAACCCGACCTCGTAGAGCCAGGCCGCCGAGGCGTAGGTCGAGATGTGGCCGCCGAGGCCCAGCGGCGAGGCACGGGTCACCATCGCGGCCGCGTTCCACCGGTTCAGCGCGGTGATACGGGACTCCAGAGCGAGGTCGCCCGGGTAGGCGGGCTCCGCTGACGCCGGGATCGTGTTGATGTAGTCCGAGGTCAGCAGGCCCGGCACGGCCACTCCGGAGCGGGCCGCGTACGCGTGCACCCGGCGCAGCAGATACGCGGCCCGCTCGGGCCCCGCGTGGGCGATGACGACGTCGAGCGAGGCCCGCCACTCCGCGGTCTCCTCCGCGTCACGGTCGGGCAGCTGGTCGAGTTCGCTCGTCGGGGGGAACTCCGCGGACCGGACCGGGCCGTTCATGACACGGGCCCGTCCGCGTGGACGACGGGCCGCGCGAGCCAGTCGGCGAACGACAGGTGCCCCATGTGCGCGTCCGCCCCGGGCAGCAGTGTCCGCTCCCGCAACTCGGCACCGAAGTAACGGGCCTGCGCGTCGGGGACGACGACTCGCTCGTCCCCGTGGGCGGTCAGTGCCTCGGCCGCCAGCTCGTCGAGCCGGCGCTCCTCGGGCCCGGCGACCTCGCGGAGTCCGAACAGCGGCAGTCCCACGGCGACATGCGCGACGGTGACGGCGACGTCGTCCGTCGACACGGGGCGGGCGAGGACCGGCGGCACGTGCACACGGTCGCCGTAGGTGTTCCGGTCCACCATGACCTCGACGGACTCGAAGAACGGCGTGGCCCGCACGACGGAGTGGGGAACGGGCGAGCTGCGCACCATGTCCTCCTGGAGCAGCTTCGCGCGGAAGTACTCCGACCACAGCTGGTCGGCGCCCACGGCGGAGAGGACCACATGGTGCTCGACCCCGGCCACGACCGCCGCGGCCAGCAGATTGGCCGTGGCGGTACGGAAGAAGTGCATCCCCGCCCCCTCGGTGCGCGCGGGCGCGTCGGTGACGTCGACCAGCACCTCGGCTCCCCGCAGCGCCTCGTCCAGACCGTCCCCCGTGAGCACGTCCACACCGTGGCGACGGGAGACCGGCACCGCCTCCACACCGTGGTCCCTGAGCCTCGCCACCGTCCTGGACCCGATCCGGCCCGTGGCCCCTGCGACAACTACCCTCATCTGGAATCCCTTTCCATGAGTCCCCGCGTGCACCACATACGACAGACCACGTCCCACTGTTGTGACAACGAGCTGTTGTGACGGCGAGCGCGACGACTGTCACAGAAGCGGTGCGCGTCCGGTCTTCCCGGCGAAGCAGCGGGTGGAGGCGGACGGTGAAGCCTCGCCCGCGCGACCCATGGAGGTGCGACCGTGTCCGACGACGACCTGACGGGGACGACGACCGACGACCATCCGCGTCCGGAGACCTGGACGACCGCGGCGACGGTGCTCCAGGACGCCGAGCCGCCCCACATTCCCGAGGGCGCCTCGGGGATGACGCTCCTGGTCACCTGGCCGCCCGGCGACATCGGCACCCCGCCGCACCGCCACTCGGGCCCCGCGTTCGGCTATGTGATCGAGGGCGCGGTGCGTTTCGAGCTGGAGGGGGAGCCGGAGCGTGTGGTCAAGGCCGGGGAGACCTTCTGGGAACCGGGCGGCGACGTCATCCACTACCAGGACGGCAACGCCCTGACCGACGCGCCCACCCGGTTCGTGGTGACCATGCTGTGTGCGCCGGGCCGACCGATGCTCACGTTGGTCGACGAGGAGGAACTCGCCCGCCGGGCCCCCTTGCGCGCACCGCGGCCCGTGGACTGAACCGGCGAGTCCGTCTCCCCGCCGTAGGTCGGGGCGGCGTGGAGACGGACCGTGGGGCGCCTGCCCGGGGAGGGCCTGGCCGAGCTGGCCGAACTAGCCGAACTGGCCCGGCTGGTAGTCCCCGGCAGGCTGCTGGTTGATGACATTGATGCGGTTGTAGGCGTTGATGATGGCGATGAGCGAGAGGAGGGCGACGAGCTGCTCCTCGTCGAAGTGCTTCGCGGCGTTCGCCCAGGCCTCGTCGGTGACACCGCCCGCCGCGTCGGCGATACGGGTGCCCTGCTCCGTGAGTTCCAGCGCGGCGCGCTCGGCCTCGGTGAAGACCTTGGCCTCGCGCCAGGCGGCGATCAGATACAGGCGCTGCGGGGTCTCGCCCGCAGCGGTGGCGTCCTTGGTGTGCATGTCGGTGCAGAAGCCACAGCCGTTGATCTGGCTCGCGCGGATCTTCACCAGCTCCTGGACGGTGGCCGGCAGCGCCGAGTCCGACACCAGCTTGCCGGCCGAGTTGATGTGCTTCAGTACCTTGCCCGCGAGGGGGTGACCGAAGTAGTTGAGACGCGATTCCACGGTGATCTCCTTGCCGTGTGGCGGATACACCCTACTGACCGGACGGACCGGGCGATCCGTGACAGGAAGTCGGGTGTGACGTGCGTCTCATGGGCGGTCTGCACCTCTCACCCGCCTCTCACCCGCCCTGCTCCCGCGCCTACTTGGTGAGCCAGAGGTCGGGGCCGAAGACCTCGTAGTGGATGGCGGAGGGGTGCAGCCCCTTGTCCAGCAGTTCGCCGCGCACCACCCGCATGAAGGGCAGCGGCCCGCAGAGGTAGGCGGTGGTGTCGGGGGCGGGGGTGAGGTGGTCGAGGGTGGCGCGCCCGGCGAAGACCTGGGCCGCGGGGGAGCGGTGGGCGTCGTTCTCGTACCACAGATGAAGATCGGCGCTGGTCAGACGGTCGACGAGCGCCGCCTGCTCGTCCCGGTGGACATGGTCGGCGGGCGAGCGGTCGGCGTGCACGACGGTGACGGGACGCGAGGAGGAGGTGAGGGCGAGATGGTCGAGCATCGACAGCATGGGGGTGATGCCGATGCCCGCGGAGGCGAGGAGGAGCGGGGTGCCGGCCTCGGGCAGGACGAGATCGCCGGCGGGCAGTGACACATCGAGGAGGTCGCCCACCTCGGCGTGGGCGTGCAGCCAGGACGAGACCTCGCCGTCCGGGACACTGCCGTCGGCGGCCTTCTCGCGCTTGACCGTGATGCGCCAGGTCTTCTGATCGGGCGCGGTGGACAGGCTGTACTGGCGGCTCTGGCGTGCGCCGTCGGGCAGTTCGACGCGGACACTGACGTACTGTCCGGGCCGGAAGGAGGCGGTGGGGCGGCCGTCGGTGCGGCGCAGCACCAGGGACACGGCGTCGGCCGACTCCTGACGGCGCTCGGCTATCTCCATGCGGCGCCACACGTCCCCGTTCTCGACACCGGCCTCGGCGTAGAGCCGGGACTCGATGGCGATCAGGGCGTTGGCCATCAGCCAGTAGACCTCGTCCCAGGCGGCGCCGACCTCCGGTGTCACGGCGTCACCGAGCACTTCGGCGACCGCCCCGAGCAGATGCCGTCCGACCAGGGGGTACTGGTCGGCGGTGATGCCGAGCGAGACGTGCTTGTGGGCGATCCGGGCGAGGACGGAGTCCGGGCGGGTGTCGGGCCGCTCGACCAGCAGGGTGGCGAAGGCGGCCACCGATCCGGCCAGCGCCTCGCGCTGCGCGCCGGTGGCCTGGTTGGTCCGGTTGAACAGATTTTGCAGCAGCTCCGGACGCTCCTCGAACAGCCGCCGGTAGAACAGCTCCGTGATCGTGGTCAGTGAGGCTCCGACCGCGGGAAGGGTCGCTCGTACGACGGGGGCCGACTGCGCAGACAGCATCAGACACACTCCTGGATCGAGTTCGATTGAATTGGTATTCGAGATGCATATTTTTGGTCATGGGTGTGACGGCCCCGGCGCTCCGGGAGTGGTGCCGGGAATGTCACGGGAAAAGCTCGGGCGGTCAGCCCGGGGGAGCGCCCAGCGTCAGCAGGACCGGGCCCGTCGGGGAGGTCACCAGATCGGCGACCGTCACCCCGTTCAGCGAGGAGTAGAACGCCTCCTGCGCCTCCCGCAGGGCCCGCCGCAGCCGGCAGGCGCCCGAGAGGGGGCACGGGGCATCCCCCTCGCACACCACGGCCTCCCGGTCCCCCTCCAGTGTCCTGACCAGATCCCCCACAGGGGTGCCGCGACCCGCGCCGGTGAGCGTCAGCCCGCCGTTGCGCCCCCGCCGCGCCTCGATCACCCCCAGGTGCTGCAACTGCGCGATGGCCTTCGCCATGTGCGTGTAGGGGACGTTCATCGAGTCGGCGATCTGCCTCGTCGTCAGCAACTCCTCGCCGTCCACGACGGCCAGACGCATCACTGCCCGAAGCGCGAGATCCGTGTACCTGGTCAGCCTCACGCAGGCAGACTATCAATATTGCATCGGAGATGCGTATTTACGGGGAGTGGTCTACGTCTCCTCAACGGCCGTACGGCCGACGGGTTTTGCCCGTGGCCCTGCGGTGGACGACGAGGCGGCGGACGACGCCGACAGCGTGGACCAGGGCCACCGCCAGGACGACTCCGGCGACCCAGTGCGTCCACGGGCCCGGCGACGCCAACAGGAGTCCGCCCGCGCCGAGATGGACGGCCACGACCAGCAGGACGACGGCGACGAGGCCGAGCGTCCTGCGGGGCCCGGGCCGGGGCCGGGGCCGACGGGCGGTCGTGGGCTCCTGGGGTGTCGACTCGGCGCTCATGATGAGGACTTCACCTTCCGCGTTCTCGTCCCGCGTTCGTGGGGGTTCCCTGCGCAAGACAAGGCGGCGGACTGATCTGTGACAGTCGCACCGGGTCGGCCCGGCCCTCGCGCAGCCGCCGGGCCTCCCGGAACAGCTGGTTCGTGTGGTCCGCCAGGACGCCGCCCAGGAGGAGCTCCGGGCTGTAGAAGGACCGCGCGGCGGTGGCCACCTCCCGCGCGGACAGGGCGATCTGGATGATGTCGGTACGGCGGATCTCGTCGATCGAGCTGGCCCACACGACGCGCCGCACATCCGCCCACGCCAACGCGCTCATGCACATCGAGCAGGGCTCACCCGTGGTGTAGAGGGTCGTCCCCGCCCAGCCCTGATTGCCCTGCCGGCGCACGTAGTCGTTCATCGCGACCACCTCGCCGTGCAGCAGCGGACTGTCCGCCCCGGAGTTGACCCCGCTCCCCAGGACCTCACCGGTACGGGAGTCGACGATCACCGCGCCGAACGGCCACTCCGGGTTCTTGCGCGCCTGCTCGACGGCCAGCCACATGAACCGCTCGTGCGGGGTGGGGTCGTCGGCGGCCGTGGGCGTCGTCGACGCCGCGTTCGGCGCGAGGGTGAGTGGTGCCAGAACCCCCGTCGCGATGGCTGCCGATCGCCCGAGAAACCGTCGCCTGCCCGCATCCATACGCTTCTCCTCGCCTGATGTCCGACACCGAAAGTGCCACAAGGTGACCGGATCATCACGGACCGTCCCCATGTCGCCCCGCGATCATGCGCCGTGCCGGAATCGGGTGTCGAGCGACGAACCGCGGCCTAACCGCCCGGGGGCGGGGCGCTGTCGCCCCGGCCGCCCGGGCCCAGGAGGCCGGTGGGGCGGAGGGGCTGTTCGGAGGCGAGGCGGGGGAGGGTGCGGCGGGTGGCCCGGAGGACGAGGGGTGGGATCGCGGCTCGGGTCAGCTGGGCCAGGCGCAGTCGGCGGGGGACGTAGACGGCGGTCCTCCGCCGCTCCACGGCCCGGACCAGCCGGGCGGCGACGGTGTCGACGGGCTGGACGTGCCGGGCGGGCAGGGGCATGTGGGCGCGCAGTTCCCGCACGGCCGCGTACCGGTCGGCGTCGCGGATCAGCTCGGTGTCGGTCCAGCCCAGGTAGGCGATGCCCACGGCCACACCCTGGTGCGCCGTCTCCGCGCGCAGCGTCTGGGCGAATGCCTCGACGCCGGATTTGGAGGCGCAGTACGCGCTCATCATGGGGGCGGCGCCGATCGAGGCCAGCGAGGCGATCTGCAGGTGATAGCCGGCCGTCCCGATCAGGTCCGGCAGGAACGCCCGCGCGGTCCCGGCGCTGCCGATCAGGTTGACGTCGATCACCCGGCGCCAGGTGTCCGGGTCCGACAAGGCGAAGGGCCCGCCCTCGGCGACTCCGGCGTTGGCCACGACGACCGAGGGTCGGCCCAGCCGCGTCCGGACGGTCTCGGCGGCGTCGTCGAGGGCCGCGCCGTCGGTGACATCGGCCCCGAGGGCCAGCACCGGGCCGGGAAGGCCGGCGGCGGTCGCCCGCAGCGCCGGTTCGTCGTGGTCGAGGAGGGCCAGGCGCGCGCCCCGCCGGGCCAGCGCGTCCGCCAGCGCCGCACCGATGCCCCGTGCCGCGCCGGTCACCACGACGACACGGTCTTTGAGAGGGCTGTCGTCCACGGCTGATCCCTTCCGCGCACGCGGTTCACGCGACGTCCGTACGTCTGCGCACGCTGTTCAGATGACCGGGGACCGGGCCGCCGCCGTACGGGAGGGAGGACGGTGTCAGCGGCGTGGGCCCGGTTTCCGTCCGGTGCGGTCCCGGTGGGCGAGGGCGCGCTGGGCGCGGGTGAGACCGGGCAGCCGGTGCCGCCGCAGCGCGGCCCGGGCGGCGTTGGCGCCCGGGGCCCCGTGGACCCCGCCGCCCGGGTGGGCGGAGGCGGAGGCCAGGTAGAGACCGTCCACCGGTGTCTCGGGGCGGCCGGTGCCGGGGGCGGGCCGGAAGACGAGTTGCTGGTGCAGGGCCGCGGTGCCGCCGTTGAGGGCGCCGCCGTACAGGTTCCGGTCGAGTGCCTGGAGCGTGGGCGGGGCCAGCACGCGCCGGGCGCGGACCCGGGAGCGGAAACCGGGCGCGAACCGCTCGACCTGGCGTTCGATCCGGTCGGCCATCACCTCCTGCTCGGTACGGTTCCAGGTGCCGGTCAGGCCCTCGTCGCCCGCGTCGGACCGGACGGTGTGCGGGACATGGGTGTAGGCCCAGGCGGCCTCGGTGCCCCGGGGTGAGCGGGAGGGGTCGGCTGTCGTCATCTGGCCGAACAGCGCGAAGGGACGGTCGGGCACCTGGCCCATGGCGAGCTGGGCGGCGCCGCGGGTGAGTTCGTCCACCCCGTCGGCGAGATGGACGGTCCCGGCCGACGCCGCCGCCTCGGCCCGCCAGGGCACCGGCCCGTCGCAGGCCCAGTCGACCTTGAACGTGGCGAAGTCCCACTGGAAGCGCCTCAGATCGGCCGTCAGCTGGTCCGGCAGCTGGTCCGGCCCGACGAGTTCGCCGTAGAGGGCCGGTGCGGACACGTCCGCGAGGACGGCGCGGCGCGCGGCCACCTTCTCGCCGTCGTCGGTGAGCACCCCGGCGGCCCGTCCGTCCCGCACCAGGACGCGGCGGACCCGCACACCGCAGCTGAGGCCGCCGCCCCGCGCCCGCAGCCGGCTGACGAGGGCCGCCGTCAGGGCGCCCGCACCGCCGGCCGGTACCGGGAAGCCGTACGTCTGTCCGAGCATGCACAGCAGCCAGCCGTAGCCGCCGCTGCCCGCGGCCTCCGGGGCGAGGTCGGCGTGCTGGGCGTTTCCGGCCAGCAGGAGCTTGCCGCCTTCCCCCCGGAATTCCTCGTCCCCCATGCGGCGTACCGGGGTCGCCAGGGTGCGGGCCATCCGCAGGCCGCCCGCCGCCCTCAGCCGGACGGCGAGGCGGGCGGTGGCACGCAGCGGCGGGAACGGGGTGAACAGCGCGTCCACGATGTCCGGGCCCAGCCGCTCCCACGTCGCGTGCAGGCGCCGCCAGGAGTCCCCGTCGCCCGGGTGGAAGGCGTCCAGGGAGTCGGCGGTGACGTCGATCTCGCGGGAGAGGACCGCGCACCTGCCGTCGCGCAGCGGGTGGGCCAGGACGTGGGGCGCATGGCTCCACCGCAGACCGTGCGCGTCGAGACCGAGCCGGGCCAACACGGGGGACGCGGCGGCCAGGGGATAGAAGGAGCTGAAGAGATCGCTGACGAAGTCGGGGTCGACCCCTGTGTCATGGCGCACCGCGCCGCCGGGCTCGGGCTGCTCCTCCAGGACCTCGACGCTCCATCCGGCGTCGGCCAGCAGATTCGCGGCCACCAGCCCGTTGGGGCCCGCGCCGATCACCACCGCGTCAGGCATGGTCGCCGGTGCCGCGCGCGGTCGCCCCGCGCCGCCGGACGCGCGCCGGCCCTCCGGTCCCGGTCCCGGCCTCCGTGGCCTCCGGGGCTTCCGGCTGGTCCTCGCAGAGGCGGGCGAGGCGGGCGAGCATCGTGCGATGGCGCAGCTGGATCAGCGCCTCCACGCCCACGTTGTGGAGCGCCCCGCCCACGCCCTGCAGCGGGTGTTCGTCCGCGATCACCAGGCAGTAACGCCCCCAGGGGCGCAGCCGGAGAGAGATCCGTGCCGTGCCCAGCGCGCCCGCCCGCGCCTCCAGCCCCAGTTCGGAGCCCTCCTCGCAGTGCCGGACCACGGTCTCGTTGGTCAGCCGCAGCGGGCCCAGACGGATCTCGTAGGCGATCGCCGAGTCCACCTGCGGCCACTGCCCGCGCACCGGCTCGGAGGCCGACGTACCCACCACCCACTCCGCGTACCGGGTGCCGTCCGCGAGGACGGCCCACACGGTCCGCGGACTCACCTTGATCAGCCGATGCCGTACCGCCATGCCGCACCTCCAGCCCGCCCCGCCTCGGTCGACGGCCGAGTGCCCGAACCGCCGAGATCCACACCAGGTGGTGCGCGGTCGGAGGCGCCGGGCGCACAGCGGCGCGCGGTCGGAGGCGCACGGCACACAGCGGGGGAGTGGACCCGCCGCCCCACGGGAGCCGAAGGTAGGACCCATGACTGACGTGTACACGGGTACCGAGGCCGCGGAGATCCGCCGGTTCTGGGAGTCGCTCGGCCTTCCCGGGCTGGTCGACGTCCATACGCACTTCATGCCCGAGCGGGTGCTGCGCAAGGTGTGGGAGTACTTCGACGGGCTCGGACCGCTGACCGGCGGAATGGAATGGCCGATCACCTATCGCGAGGAGGAGGCGGAACGGGCCGCCCTGCTCCGGGAGTTCGGCGTCCGGGCGTTCACCGCGATGCTCTACCCGCACAAGCCGGGCATGGCCCGGTGGCTGAACGGCTGGGCCGTCGACTTCGCCCGCCGTACCCCCGACTGTCTGCACACCGCCACCCTCTTCCCCGAGCCGGGCGTCGAGACCTACGTCCGGGAGGCCGTCGAGGCGGGCGCGCGGGTCTTCAAGGCGCATGTGCAGGTGGGGGCGTACGACCCGGCCGACGCACTCCTGGACCCGGCCTGGGGACTGCTCGCCGAGGCCGGCGTCCCCGTGGTGATCCACTGCGGCTCGGGGCCCGCGCCCGGCAAGCACACCGGGCCCGAGCCGATCGCCCGTGTGCTGGCCCGGCACCCCCGGCTGCGGCTGGTCTTCGCCCATATGGGGATGCCCGAGTACGAGGACTTCCTCGGCCTCGCCGAGCGGTACGGGGAGGTGCGGCTGGACACGACCATGGCGTTCACCGACTTCACCGAACGGTTCATGCCCTTCCCCCGCCAAGCCCTGCCCCGGCTGACCGCCCTGGGCGACCGCGTCCTCCTCGGCACCGACTTCCCCAACATCCCCTACCCGTACCTGCACCAACTCCGCGCCCTGGAACGGCTCGACCTGGGCGAGGACTGGCTGCGGGCGGTGTGCCACGACAACGGGGCGGAACTCTTCGGGCTCTGACTTGATAGGCAAGTGGCGACTTGCCTATGCTGGGGTGGTGGCCGACGACGACCTGTTCAAAGCCCTGGCCGACCCCACCCGCCGCACCATCCTCGACGAGCTGACCGAGCAGTCCGGACAGACACTGTTCGAGATCTGTTCGCGGCTGAGCATGAGGCATCGGCTCGGCATCTCGCGCCAGGCGGTCTCCCAGCACCTCGCCGTGCTGGAGGCCGCCGGACTCGTCGAGACGAGGCGGGAGGGCCGCTACAAGTTCCACGACCTGAACACCGCCCCCCTGGGGCGGATCGCCGAGCGATGGCAGGTGCCCGGCACCGCCGGACCGAAGGAGAGCACCCCATGAGGATCCATCTGACCAGCGTCTTCGTCGACGACCAGGCCAAGGCCGAGCACTTCTACACCGAGATCCTCGGCTTCGTGAAGAAGCACGACGTCCCGGTGGGCGAGAAGGACCGCTGGCTGACCGTCGTCTCGCCCGACGAGCCCGACGGCACCGAACTCCTCCTGGAGCCCGCCGGGCACCCGGCCGCCCGCACCTACCGCGACGCGCTCGTCGAGGACGGCATCCCGCTCGCCCAGTTCGCCGTCGACGACGTACGGGCCGAGTACGAACGCCTGCGCGGCCTCGGTGTGCGCTTCACCCAGGACCCCGTGGAGATGGGCCCCGTCACCACCGCCGTCCTCGACGACACCTGCGGCAACCTCATCCAGATCGCGACCCAGCCGCAGTAACTCCGCTACGCGTCCTGCCGCCGACGCACCATCTCGGTGATCCAGACGGGGGCGAACGGGGACGTGCAGCCCGGGGAGGTCGGATAGTCCTTGAGCACCTCCAGACGCTCACCGATGGCGAGCGCACGGGCGCGATGTCCGGGGTGGTCGATGCCGATCTGGGCCAGACAGTGGTTTCATCGCCCACTGGAGACGGTCGGGGGCGTCCTTCATCTCCGCCTCGATGACGTCGAGCAGTCCCCCCCCGGCCGCTCGTTCACCTCGCGTGCCCTGGGGTCCTCCAGCGAGGCCAGTTCGGCCATCAGCTCGGCCATCACCTCGGCCACGTCGGTCTCCTGTCCGTCACGGGGGAGACGCAGCCCAGCCGGGACGGAACGCGGGGTGTCACCGACCGGGGGCGTCGAGTGCGGACGAGGGCGACAGATGCTGGTTGGCGGCCCAGGAGGCGAGGATGCGCAGACGTTCGTGGGTGGGGGAGCCGGGGGCGGCGGTCCAGACGGTGAGGTGCTGGTCGGGGTCGGTGTCGGCGGTGAGGGTGTCCCAGTCGAGGACGAGTTCCCCGACGACCGGGTGGTTGAGGGTCTTGGTGCCGACGGTCCGGGACGCGACACGGTGGTCCCCCCACCACTGGGCGAACTGCTCGTCCCGGGTGGACAGTTCACCGACCAGCTCGATCAGCCGGGGGTCCTCGGGGTACTTGGTGGCCTCCATCCGTACCTGCGCCACGGCGATCTGCGCGGAGGCCTGCCAGTCGGCGTACAGCGTGCGCATGGACGGTTCGGTGAAGATGATCCGGGGGTAGTTCCGGTGCTTCTCCGGGATGTGGGAGAAGTCCATGACCAGCGCGGCCGCGAGCGCGTTCCAGGCCAGGACGTCCCCGCGCCGGCCCTGCACGATGGCGGGGGTGGCGGTGAGGTCGCCCAGCACCCGCTGCAGCTGCGGCTGGACCTGCTGCCTGCCACGGCGCCGGGTACGGGTGCCGGGGCGTCCCGCGAGCTGGAAGAGGTAGCCCCGCTCGTCGTCGTCCAGGTGGAGTACCCGGGCGAGAACGGTCAGCACGGGCGCGGACGCCCGCATGCGGCCCTGTTCGAGCCGGGTGTAGTAGTCGGTGCTGATACTTGCCAGCTGGGCGACCTCCTCGCGACGCAGCCCGGCCACCCGGCGGGGCCCGCCCGTCTCGGGCAGTCCGACCGCGCGGGGAGTCAGCGCGGCGCGGCGCTTCTTGAGGAATTCTCCCAGCTCGTCGCGGGGGACGTTCTTGGACATGGCTTCAGCATGGCACCGAGGAATCCTGGGGAGAGGGGGAGAATTTCCTCCCAGGATGCGGTTGTCCAGGAGACGTTTCTCCGCTGTTCCCGTCCTGCGTTCTGCGTTCCGGCCGGTGGTGTAGAGCGGGCTGCCCGCGCCGGCCGCGTCAGGGTCGCCGACCGCCCGGCACCGCGCCCGGCCCCGTGACAGAAAGTTTCGCTCAGTGCGGTGGAGAATCCAACCTGCGGATTGTGCCGGAGACCGCAGGCGTGGTGGTGCGAGGTGCCAGAATGAGCCGGGCACATCGAGAGGACGGGCGGGCGACCTTGGCGGAGCACGCGGCCGGCGGGCCGGCGGACGACCACGACGGGCGGGGCGGCACCTCCCGGCCCGTCACCATCGCTTTCATCGCCGAGTCGGCGGGGGTCTCGGTCCCCACCGTGTCCAAGGTGATCAACGGCAAGTCCGGCGTCTCCGCGGACACCCGCGCCCGCGTCGAGGAACTGGTCGACCGGTACGGCTACCGCAAGCCGACCGGCGCCCACCGCAACAACGTGGTGGAGCTGGTGTTCCGCGAGCTCAAGCACATGTGGGCCGTCGAGATCATCCGCGGCGTCGAACAGGTGGCCCGCCGCCACCGGGTCGGCGTCATGGTCTCCGAGTTCGGGCTGCCCGACACCGACCCGCCCACCTGGGACGACACCGTCTCCCGGCGACCCCACTGCGTGCTGTCCGTGGCCCAGCTCTCCGCGGCCGAGCGGGAGCAGCTGACGGCGAAGGGCATCCCCTTCGTCGTCGTCGACCCGGCCACCGAACTCCCGGACGACGTCCCGTTCGTGGGCGCCACCAACTGGTCCGGCGGCCGGGCCGCGACCCGCCACCTCACGGACCTCGGACACCGCCGCATCGCCATGATCGGCGGCCCGCGGGACCAGCTGTACTGCTGCGCCCGGCTGGACGGATACCGCTCCGCGATGCGGTCCGCCAATCTGCCCGTCGATCCCGAACTCGTCGTGCACGCGCCCCTCACCAGCGAGGACGGCTACGCGGCGGCCCACACCCTGCTGGCCCGGCCCGAGCGCCCGACAGCGGTCTTCACCGCCAACGACCTCCAGGCACTCGGCGTCTACCAGGCGGCCCGCGAGGCGGGTCTGCGCATCCCCGACGACCTCAGCGTCGTCGGATTCGACGATCTGCCGGTCGTCGCCTGGGTGGACCCGCCCCTGACGACCGTTCACCAGCCCCTGACCGAGATGGCCGTGGCCGCGACCGAACTGGCGCTCACGCTCGGCCGCGGTGAGGAAGCGCCACAGGCCGCCCGCCTGGAGATCGCGACGACCCTGACGGTCCGGGCCAGCACCGCTCCGCCCAAGCGCTGACCCGTGTGCTCACCGGCGCTCACCGGCCGTTGACCGTGGACACGGCCCGTCGTTAGCCTGCTCGCGAAACTATCCATCGGCGGATGAGAAAGTATCCATCGGTGGATGAGGAACTTTCGTCACTGCGAAGGGACCCGATGAGGGTGACGAGCGTGTCCGAGACCGGAAACACCGTCAGCAACCCGGTGATCCCCGGCTTCTACCCCGATCCGTCCATCTGCCGGGCGGGCGACGACTACTACCTCGCGTGCTCCAGCTTCGAGTACTTCCCCGGCGTCCCCATCCTGCACAGCCGGGACCTGGTGCACTGGACGCAGATCGGCAACGCGCTCGACCGCCCGAGCCAACTGCGTCTGCCGCCGGACACGCCCTCCTCCGGAGGGATCTACGCACCCACCCTGCGCCACCACGACGGCCGGTTCTGGCTGATCGTCACCAACGTCAGCGGCGACGGCAATCTGCTGTTCACGGCCACCGACCCGGCCGGCCCCTGGTCCGAGCCGATCCGGCTGCCCGGGGTGCACGGCATCGACCCCGACCTCGCCTGGGACGACGACGGCACCTGCTGGATCACCACCGCCGGTGTCGGCCAGATCCGCGTCGACCCCCACACCGGCGAGACGTTCGGCGAGCGCCGCCAGCTGTGGTCCGGCGCACCCGGCGCCAAGGCCCCCGAGGCACCCCACCTGTACCGCATCGGCCAGTACTGGTACCTCCTCATCGCCGAAGGCGGCACCGAACGCGGCCACGGTGTCTCGATCGCCCGGGGCACCGCCCCCACGGGCCCGTTCGAGCCCTGCCCGGACAACCCGGTCCTCACCCACCGCGGCACCGACCACCCCGTCCAGAACACCGGCCACGCCGACCTCGTCCAGGGCCCCGACGGGTCATGGTGGATGGTCCTCCTCGGCGTACGGCCGGGCGGCGGCACCCCCGGCTGGCACGTACTGGGCCGGGAGACCTTCCTGGCGCCGGTGGAGTGGGTGGACGGCTGGCCCGTCGTCGGCCCCCTCTCCTGCGCACCGCCCGCACCGCCCTGGCCCCTCCAGCCACCCACCGCCGCGCCGGACCACCGGGACGACTTCGACGCGACCGAACTGGCCCCGCACTGGGTCTCGTTGCGCCACCGCCCCGCCGAGGACTGCACCACCGAGGAACGGCCCGGCTCGCTCACCCTGCGGGCCCGGGGCGCATCGCTCGACGACGCCGAGGTGACCTTCGTGGGCCGACGGCAGCGGCATCGGTCGTGCCGGGCCCGCACCCTGGTGGACGCGAGCGACGGGGAGGGCGGCCTGGCCGTACGCCTCGACGAGAGCCACCACTACTCCGTCGAGGTCGCGGCGGGGACCGGACAGGTGCGGGTCCGTGCGCGCATCGGCCCGTTGAGCACGGTCGTGGCATCCCGTCCGGTGCCGCCGGGCCCGGTCGTCCTCCGCGTCGAGACGACACCCGTGGACACCGTGAACAGCCCCCTCGCCGGACCCGACTTCGTCTCGCTCGGCTTCGAGGAACCGGACGGCACCTTCGTCGAACTCGCCTCCCTGGACGGCCGCTATCTGTCCACGGAGGTCGCCGGCGGCTTCACGGGCCGGGTCCTCGGCATGGTCGCCACCGCCGGCACCGCGCACTTCGACTGGTTCGACTACGCGCCTCTGGAGCACCGAGCACCGAGGACTCCTCCGGAGGACTGAGGACCGATCGCCCCGTAAGCCCACGTCCCCGGGTAAATCGTCAACGGCCCATGCCGAGCGAGGCGTTGGAGGTAGCTTCCTCGGCATGAGCAACGACATCCGCATCGACCGCGCCCCGTCCGCCGGGGGCGGCATCCAGATCACGGTCAGCCTTTCCCCCACGGTTCTGGAGAAACTCCAGCAGGACGGCTCCTGGACGGAGTCCATCGGCGACGGCCAGGTCACCGGCGATGGACCGTCCATCACCCAGATCGAGTTCAAGGTCTCGTAGCCACCGCCGCCACCGCCGCGTCCCGGACTTCAGCGGCGGGCCAGCGCCAGCACACTAAGTCCGAACATCAGGACACCCAGGGGAAGATGGACCGACGGGACGTGCGCGATCCCGAGCACGACCTGGACCGAGGCGAGGACGAGGAAGCCGGACGCGTGCAGAACGGGCCGGGACGAGCCGCCGCCCGGCTTCCACGCCAGTACCGCCGCGAGCAGGTACAGCATCGACGCCCCGTACATCACCCGGGCTCCGACACTGTGCAGGACCTCCCCGTAGGACGTGCTCAGCAGCAGTCCGGCGGAGACCGCCTGGAGGAAGACGGTCAGGGTCTGCAGGGCTATCGCGATCCGCAGGAACGAGGAGCCCCGTCGCGCCTTCGCCGTCCCTGTCACCGTCACCTGGGTGGCCATGTCTCACGTCCCCGTTTCCGCCCGTCGGGCAGTGGATCGATAAGGTCTCACCGACCCGACGACGCGGGCCGACGAAAGGTAAGGCGAGGGGGCGGCCGGAACCATGGGGACTGCCGGGACCGGCGCGGAGGCGACGGACGGAACAGGCGGAGTGCGTGGACCGGACGGAGTGGCGGGCGAGCGGCGTCAACTCGTCAATGTGGCCTACCGGTTGCTCGGTTCGGCGACCGAGGCCGAGGACGCCGTCCAGGACGCCTACGCCCGCTGGTACGCGCTGCCGGGCGACCGGCGGGCGGCGATTCTCTCCCCCGGCGCATGGCTGACGACGGTGACCGGCCGTATCTGTCTCGACCTGCTCGGCTCGGCGCGAGCCCGCCGGGAACGCTATGTCGGCGCGTGGCTGCCCGAGCCGCTGCCCGACCGCGGCGCATGGGAGCCCACGGGCGGTGACCCCGCCGGCCGTGCGGACCCCGCCGACCAGATCGTGCTGGACGAGTCGGTGGCCATGGCCTTCCTCGTCGTCCTGGAGTCGATGACGCCGGCCGAGCGGGTGGCGTTTGTGCTGCACGACGTCTTCCGGTACCCCTTCGCCGAGATCGCCGGTGTTCTCGGCCGGACCCCCGCGGCCTGCAAGCAGCTCGCGGCCTCCGCCCGGCGGCGGCTGGACGGCGAACGCGCCGCGGTGCCCGCGACCGGCCGCGCCGAGGTGGTGCGACAGGTCAAGGAGGCCTGGCAGAGCAAGGACATCGCGGCCCTCGTCGGCCTCCTCGACCCGGCCGCCGTGATGACCGCCGACGGCGGGGGTCTGGTCGGCACCGTCCTGCACCCGGTCGAGGGCGGCGCGCGCATCGCCCGGTACCTGCTCGCCATCGCCGACAGGGCCCCGGGGCTCGAACTCCTGGAACTCTCGGTCAACGGCACACCCGGCCTGGTGGCCCGGCACACCGGCCGCGTCATGACCGTGGCCGCGTTCGACATCTCCGACGACCGAGTCACCCGCATCTGGGCTATCCGCAACCCGGAGAAACTGCGCCCGTGGGCGCGGGCGACCGCGTAGGGAGGGCTTTCGCGGGTCCACGATTCCCGGACCGCGTCCCGGCGGACGAGCCGCTCGGCGACCGGAATCCGCCGGCGGATCGAGGCCGGAGGCGGGTCACGTCGTGCCGCGGACATCCAGAGTCGGCGTCAGGACGATGGGGGGCGGCAGTTCGCCCGCGAGGAGCCGGTCGACCTGGTGGATGGCCAGTTCGCCCAGCCGTCGCTTGTCGAGGTGGAGGGTGGTCAGCGGCGGGTCGACGAGATCGACGACGCTCAGCCCGTCGTAGCCGATGAGGGCGCAGTCGTCCGGTACGCGCACGCCGAGCCGGCGGGCGGCCCGGAGCGCGCCGATCGCCACCAGGTCGTTGAAGGCGACCACGGCGGTGACGTCCGGGCGGGCGGCGTACAGCGCCTCGAACGCGGCGGCGCCCCCTGCCGGGGACTGTTCACCCATGACGATCCAGCCCTCGTCGACGGGCAGCGCGTGTTCGCCGACGATGTCGAGGAAGGTACGGCGCCGGACCATCGGGACGTTCAGGCACTCGCAGTCGATCATGCCGATCCGGCGGTGGCCCCGGTCGAGGAGGTGCCGCAGCCCGGCCCGGATGCCGGCCGCGGCGTCGATGTGGACCAGGGCGTGGTTCGACGAGTCCAGTCCGCGATCGACCAGCACCAGCGGCACGGTGCCCACGTACGGCTCCA
Organism: Streptomyces sp. NPDC107538; assembly: GCF_055657445.1. Taxonomy (NCBI): domain Bacteria; kingdom Bacillati; phylum Actinomycetota; class Actinomycetes; order Kitasatosporales; family Streptomycetaceae; genus Streptomyces; species Streptomyces sp. NPDC107538. The sequence continues at coordinate 1,133,976 of NZ_JBVKAY010000001.1, forward strand.
GCTGCGCGTCGGGATGGTTGATGTAGCCGACGAGGGCGTCGACCTGCTGGCCGAGTGAGCGGACCAGGGCCAGCTCCCGGGTCCGGTCGTTCTCGCTGCTGGCCACGAGCACCTGCCAGTCGCGCTGGTCCGCGGCCGCGATCACTCCCGCCACGAACTCCGGGAAGAAGGGGTTGACCACGTCGGGGACGATGAGCCCGACGGACACGACGTCCGGGCGGGCCAGACCGCGGCCGAACCGGCTGGGCCGGTACCGCAGCTGCTTCGCGACATCGAGCACGCGTCGCTGCGTCTCCGGGTCGATCTCCCCCTTGCCGTTGATCGCCCGGGAGACGGTCTGATGGGACACGCCCGCCGCCAGGGCGACGTCGCGCAGGGTGACGCGCTTGACGGCTCGCGCACCCCGCGCCCGCTGGTCTTCCGTTTCCCGCTGTCCGGCCACGCTGCCCACTCACTTCTGTTCCTGTGCCGCCCGGTGTCCAAGTCAATCAGGTCCCCCCGCTGTTGACGGCATCCGCTTCCCTGGTCCAGACTCCCGTTACCGGTCACGTTAACGGTAACGGCACTAATGAAGGAGAGTGCAGTGGCTTCTTTGAGGGGTCCCCTGCCGCACGAGCCCCACCCGATGTTCCGTGGCGTGTTCCACGGCTGGCACGCGAAGGCCGACGTCTTCTCGGCGCTGCCGGACGCGCCCGTGCAGCCGGATGACCCGCCATCTCGGTGGCGCCGACGCGGAGTTCGGCGGCGGGAGCCGAGCGGCGGCGGATCTTGGCTCAGGTGGTTCATCGCGCGTCCCCGGGGCTGTCCCGCTCCCGGTGGGGACGGCCGGACCCCCTGATCCGGTGCATCCGGTGCGCGAAGCGGTTCGTTGTTGTGCAAAACGTTTTGGATGTCTAGCTTGTGCCGCATGAGCGACAGAACGTCCCCTTCCGCCGTCCCCCACCGCCTCCTGGTGCGGGGCTGTGACGTGCTGCGCGTCCCGGTGGAGGGGGAGTGCGAGGTACTGCCCGGGCAGGACATCGCGGTCGAGGACGGACTCATCGTGGACGTCCGGCCGACCGGGGCGCGGCCGCCGGGGGAGCGCGGCACGGAGGTGATCGACGGGCGCGGGCTGCTGGCCCTGCCCGGGCTGGTGAACGCGCACACGCACAGCCCGATGGTGCTGATGCGGGGCGCGGCCGAGGATGTGACGGTCGAGGGCTGGTTCAACGACCGGGTGTGGCCGATGGAGTCCAATCTGACCGCCGACGACGTGCGGGCCGGGGCGCTGCTGGCCTGCGCGGAGATGATCCGGTCAGGGGTCACGACCTTCGCGGACCACTACTTCTTCCCCGAGCGGATCGCCGAGGCGGTCGCGGAGACGGGCCTGCGGGCCGACATCGCGCCCACCTACTTCAGCAGCGGCGGCCCCGCGGCCCTGGAAGCCGGCGTCGCCTTCGCCGAGACCTGGCACGGCGGCGCCGACGGCCGCGTGACCGTCTCGCTCGGGCCGCACGCCCCGTACACCGTGGACGACGCCGATCTGCGGACCCTCGCCGACCACGCCCGGCGGCTCGGGGTGCGTATGCACATCCACGCCGCCGAACACCTGGAGCAGACCGAGTCGAGCCTGCGGCGGCGCGGGATCACCCCGGTCCGGGTGCTGCACGACACCGGCGTCCTGGACGCCGGCGCCCTCATCGCGCACGGCTGCGGCATCGTCGAGCGGGACCTCCCGCTGCTCGCGGAGCACGCGGACACGACCGCCGTGGCCTGCTGCCCCAAGGTGTACCTCAAGCACGCGCTGTCCCCGCTGACCCCGGTCCGTGACCTGCTGGCCACCGGGGTCGCCGTCGCCGTCGGCACGGACGGGGCCGCCGGGCACAACACGCTGGACGTGTGGGAGGCGCTGCGGCTGGTCGCGCTCACCCAGAAGCAGGCCGAGCGCGACGCGACCTGGATGACCGTGTCCGACACCCTGCGGACGGCCGTGCGCGGCGGCGCCAGGGCACTGGGCCTCCAGGACCGCATCGGCGCGCTGGAGCCGGGCCTGCGGGCCGACATCGTCCTCACCGATCTCTCCGGCCTCCACTGCCGTCCGCTGCACGACCCGCGCGCCGCACTCGTGTACAGCGCCCGCGCCTCCGACGTCCGCACGGTCGTCGTCGACGGACGGGTCCTGATGCGCGACGGACGGCTGCTCACCGTCGACGAACCCGCGCTGCTCGCCGACGCGGACGCGCGGGTCGCGCGGCTCCTCGACACCTCGCACGGACGGGCGGTGCAGCACTATGACCCGTGACCTGTACGGCACCGCCCCCGACCCCGACCGGCCGGGCCTCGCGCCGCTGAGACCGGGCCACGATCCGCTGGGCCACGACCGGCACGCCGTCCGCCGGGCCGCCTCCATCAAAGACGTGGCCGCGGCGGCCGGGGTCAGCCCCACCACCGTCTCGCACGTCCTCAGCGGCAACCGGCCCGTCAACGAGCAGACCGCCGCCCGTGTGCGCGGGGTCGTCAACCGCCTCGGCTACGTCCCCGCGTCGCTGGCCCGCAGCCTCCAGGCCGGATCCACCTCCGTGATCGGGCTGCTCATCCCGGACATCAGCAACACCTTCTTCGCCGAACTGGCCAAGGGCGCCGAGGACGCCGCCCACGACCTCGGCTACGGCCTGATCCTCTGCAACACCGAGTTCGACGCCGAGCGCGAGGACCGCTACCTCGGCATGATCCGCAGCCGGTTCATCGACGGCATGGTGTACGCCTCCGGGTCCCCGCCCTCCCGGCGGCGGCTGCAGGCACTGATGGGCAAGTTCCCCATCGCGCTCGCCGACGAGGAGGTCGAGGGACTGAGCGGCGCGCTCATCGCCAGCGCCGACCACGAGACGGGCGGCCGGCTGGCCGGCGGGCATCTGCGGACGCTCGGCCACCGCCGGGCCCTGATGCTGACCGGCCCCCGCGACCTGCGAAGCAGCGCGGCCCGCGCGCACGGCTTCCGCGAGGCCTTCCGCGGTGACGTCGTCGAGCGGGCGGGCGACTTCAAGGAGGCGTCCGGGTACCGCCTGGTCGCCGACCTGCTCGACCAGGGCCGCTTCGAGAGCCGTACGGCCGTGTTCGCGGCCAACGACCTGATGGCGTTCGGCGCCCTCACCGCGCTCCGCGAGGCCGGGCTCACGGTGCCGGACGACGTCTCCGTGGTCGGCTTCGACGACATCCGCGCCGCCGCGCTGATCGACCCGCCCCTGACCACCGTCCACCAGCCCGCCTACGACGTCGGCCGCACCGCCACCGCGCAACTCCTTCAGTACGTCACCCGGGGCGAGGTCCCGCCCGCGTCCCGGCACACCCTCCCCGTCGAGCTGAAGGTACGCGGGAGCACGGCACCGCCCGCCTCCCGCTGAACCCACCCCCTCCCCAGGCCGCCACGCCGCGCGGCCATGCCCCTGTGCCCGAAGTACATCCCGCAGCACCCCTATGAGAAAGGTGGTTGACCCATGCCCGCAGTCCTCGTCATCGGCGAGTCCTGGTTCACGTACACGGTCCACCAGAAGGGCTTCGACGCCTTCCACACCGCCGAGTACACCGAGGGCGGCGGCGTCTTCCTCGACGCCCTGCGCGCCCGCGGCCACGAGGTGACGTACGTGCCCGCGCACGAGATACCCACCCGGGTCCCGGACACCGCCGACGGCTTCGACGCGTACGACGTCGTGGTCATCAGCGATGTCGGGGCCAACAGCTTCCAGCTGCCGCCGGAGACCTTCAACCGGTCCGAACCCGCCCCCGACCGCTCGGCGCTCGTGCGGGACTTCGTCGAACGCGGCGGTGGCGTGCTGATGATCGGCGGCTATCTGACCTTCAGCGGTATCGACGCCCGCGCCCGCTGGGGGCGTACGCCACTGGCCGCCGCGCTGCCGGTGACCCTGCTCGACCGCGACGACCGGGTGGAACTGCCGTCCGGCGCCGTACCCGAGGTGGTCGGCCTGCACCCGGTGGTGGCGGGCCTCGACCGGACCTGGCCCGCGCTGCTCGGCCTCAACGAGGTCACCGTACGGCCGGACGCCGCGCTGCTCGCCGAGTGCGCCGGGCATCCGCTGCTGGCCGTCGGCGACCATGGCACGGGCCGCTCCGCGGCCTTCACCTCCGACGTGGCACCGCACTGGGCCCCACCCCCCTTCCTGGCCTGGGACGGCTACCCCGAGCTGTGGGACCGCCTGGTGCGCTGGCTCGCGGGGGAGGAGCTGTGACGGCCACCGACGGCGCGCCCGGCACCTCCCCGGGCGGCACACCCCTCGGCCGGGGCACACCCCATCTCTCCGCCGCGCCCGGCGACTTCGCCCCGCTCGTGCTGATGCCGGGGGACCCACGCCGCGCCCGGCGGATCGCCGAGACGTTCCTGGACGACGCCCGGCTCGTCACCGACGTACGCGGCATCCTCGGCTACACCGGCGCCCACCGGGGCGTACCGATGTCCGTGCTCGCCTCCGGCATGGGCATCCCGTCGATGTCGATCTACGCGACGGAACTGTTCCGGCACTACGGGGTCCGCCGGATCGTGCGCGTCGGCACGGCGGGCGCGCTTCCCGCCACGGTCCGCGTCCGGGACGTCGTCATCGCGTCCGCCGCGCACACCGACTCCGGTATCGGCAGCCGTCTCGTGGACGGTGTGACCCTCTCCCTCGCCCCCTCCTACCGGCTGCTGCGCGCGGCCGTGGACGCGGCGGACGACGTCGGACGGGAGCCGTCGGACGGGGTGGCGGCCGTGCGCGTCGGCCCCGTGTTCTCCAGCGACCACTTCTACCTCGACCGGCCGGCCGTCTTCGACGCCCTCGAACGCCGGGGCACCCTCGCGGTCGAGATGGAGGCGGCGGGGCTGTACGCGGTGGCCGCCGCCGAGGGCGGCGAGGCCCTCGCCGTCCTCACCGTGTCGGACCACGTGCGCACCGGGGAGGCCCTGTCGGCCGAGGACCGGGAGACCGGATTCGACCGGGCCGTACGCATCGCGGCGACCGCGTTGCGGGCCGACGGCTGAATTTCTCCTGGAAGAAATCAAACAGAAACCCTTCGACGTAGCCAAAACGTTTTGCACTTCTTACTGTCGCTGTCAGCGAGAACAGCGGGAAATGATCAGGAGGTCGATGACGATGAGAAGTTTCGGACCGGGCGCCGCCGTCGCGGTGGTGGGAATGCTGGTGCTGAGCGCATGCGGCGGATCGGACGCGGGCGACTCCGGATCGGCCGCCTCCGGAAAGACCCGGATCAAATTGGTGGTCAATGGCGGACTCGGCGACAAGTCGTTCTTCGACTCCGCCTACGAGGGCCTGAAGCGGGCCGAGAGCAAGCTCGGCTACGAGCTGAAGGTGGTCGAGCTGGGCTCGGACCGCACCAAGTGGGAGCCGGGCTTCGAGGACGCGGCGGCGGCCGACGACTACGACATCCTCGCGGCCGGCACCTTCGACGTCACCGACTACATCGGTGAACTCGCCCCGCAGTACCCCGACAAGAAGTTCTGGGTGTTCGACTCCGCCGTCGACTACAGCGGAAAGAACGGCTGTTCCAACAAGTGCGAGAACGTCTACTCGGTGACCTTCAAGCAGAACGAGGGAGGATATCTGGCCGGATTCCTCGCCGAGAAGCTGGTGGCCGAGAAGGCACTCAAGGGAGCCGAATCCCTGAACAAGGTCGGCGTGATCGGCGGGGTGAAGATCCCCGTGATCGAGGACTTCGTCGTCGGATTCAAGGCCGGATTCAAGGCGGCCGGCGGCAGGAACTCCGATGTCCTCGTGCAGTACGTCGGCGGCGACAAGCCCTTCGGCGACCCCGCCAAGGGCAAGGAGATCTCCACCGCGATGTACGGACAGGGCGCCGCCCTCGTCTGGCCCGTCGCGGGGCTCTCCGGACTCGGCACCTTCGAGTCGGCCGCGAGCGCCGGCCGCTACACCTTCGGCGTCGACTCCGACCAGTACAGCACGCTCACCGACAACGCCCAGAAGAACACCGTCGTCACCTCGATCCTCAAGAACGTCGGCAACGCCCTGTACAAGGCCGCCGAGGACGACAAGAAGGACACCGTGAAGTACGGCGCCGCCGAGAGCGTCGGGCTCTCCGAGGACGCGGTCGGCTACGTGGACGACCAGCACTTCGAGGAACTCGTCCCCTCGGGCATCCGTACCGAGTTGGAGGAGGCCGCCGACAAGGTGAAGTCCGGCTCCGTCACGGTCCCCAGCGCCTTCTGACCCCCGAACGGCCTTGAGATGAACGAGTCATGGGACCCGGCCGGGCCCGCCGTCGCCACCCGCGCGGTCACCAAGACCTACGCCAACGGTGTCCGCGCGGTCCGAGGCGTCGACCTCGACGTACCGGCCGGTGAGATCCGCGCGGTCGTCGGCGAGAACGGCGCCGGCAAGTCCACGCTGATGAAACTGTTCTACGGCCTGGAGCAGCCCACCTCCGGCGAGATCCTGATCGGCGGCCGGCCCCGCGTCCTGCGCGGCCCCGCCCCCGCGATCGCGCTCGGCGTCGGCATGGTCCACCAGAACCTGATGCTGGTGCCGTCCTTCACGGTCGCCCAGAACGTCGTCCTCGGCGTCGAACCCGGCCGACGCGGCCTGGTCGACACGAAGGCCGCCGTCGAGGCCACCGCGCGGCTCGCCGAGGAGGCCGGACTCGCCGTCGACCCGCTGGCCCGGATCGACGAGGTGTCCGTCGGAATGCGCCAGCGCGCCGAGATCCTCAAAGCCCTCCACCGCCGCGCCCGGATCCTGATCCTGGACGAGCCGACCGCCGTGCTCACCCCGCAGGAGACGGAGGACCTCTTCGCCGCCGTACGACGGCTGCGGGACGGCGGGATGACCGTGCTGTTCATCTCCCACAAGCTGCGCGAGGTACGGGAGATCAGCGACCGGGTGAGCGTGATGCGGGCCGGCGCGCTGGTCGGGACCGTCACCACCGCCGACACCACCGAGCACGCGCTCGCCGCGATGATGGTCGGCCGCGAGCTGTCCCTCGACGTGGCCCGCACCCCGGCGAGACCCGCCGGGACCACGCTCCGGGTCCGCGGTCTGGAGTACACCGCCCCGACCGGGCAGTCCCTGCACGGCCTCGACTTCGACGTCGCCGCCGGCGAGATCGTCGGCGTGGCCGGCATCGAGGGCAACGGGCAGACCGAACTCGCCGAGATCCTCGCCGGGTTGCGGCGGCCGAGCGCCGGAAGCGTGCGGGTCGGCGACACCGACACCGCGGGCCTGGACGTCGCCGGACACCGCCGTGCCGGCATCGGCTACGTCCCCGAGGACCGCCTCCACGACGGGGCCGCGCTGGACGAGTCGATCGCCGACAACCTCGTCGTCGACCGGCACGACCGGCCACCCCTCGCCCGCCGCGGCGTCCTGCGCCCGGCGGCCGTACGCGCCCACGCCGAGCGGCTCGTCGCGGACTACGCGATCCGCACCCCCGACCCGTCCGTCCCCGTCCGCGCACTGTCCGGCGGCAACATGCAGAAGGTCGTCGTCGCCCGTGAACTCTCCGCCCGGCCACGGCTGTTGATCGCCTCCCAGGTCACGCGCGGCGTGGACATCGGCGCCATGCGCTTCATGTACGAGCGTCTCGTCGCCGCCCGCGACGAGGGCGCCGCCGTCCTCCTCGTCTCCGCCGACCTCACCGAACTCCTCGCCCTCTCCGACCGGTTGCTCGTCCTCAAGGACGGCCGCCTCGTCGGCCGCTTCGACGACACGACGGACCTCACGGAGAAGCAGGTCGGCCTCCACATGCTCGGTGTCGAACACCACGGACCCGCGCGGCTGCGGGCCGGGCTGGACGACGACGGCGCCGGCGACTCCGGGAAGGCGGCCACCGCATGACCACCAGCCCTCCGACCCCTCCGACCTCACCGACTCCACCGACCACGCTCATCGAGAGCGAGGACCGCCGGGAGTACCGGGCCACCCGGCGCCGGGGACTCGCCGTCGATCTCAGCATGACCCTGGCGACGATCCTGGCCGCGCTCGTCATCGGCTTCCTCGTCATGCTCGCCACCGGCAAGGACCCGATCGCGGCCTACGAGGCCCTGCTCACCGGCCCGTTGGAACGCTCGTTCCGCGTGGGCCGCTGGCTGGAGGACGCGACCACCCTCACCCTGCTCGGCCTGTCCGTGGCCATCCCCTTCCGGGCCCGGCAGATCAGCCTCGGTGCCGAGAGCCAGCTGTACGCGGGCGCGCTGGCCGCCGCCATGGTCGCCATCCTCCTGCCGCTGCCGCCCGTCGCCGCCGTGATCGTCCCGCTGGTCGCCGCCGCGGCGGCCGGGGCCGGCATGGGCTTCGTCCCCGGCTCGATGAAGGCCCGGCTCGGCGCCAACGAGATCGTCGCGACGCTGATGCTCAACGCGATCGTCGTCCGCGTCTACGACTACCTGGTCAACGGCCCCCTGAAGGAGCCCGGCAGCAGCGCCGTCCACTCGGAACGCATCCGGCCGGACTCCGCGCTCACCCCGCTCACCGAATGGTTCGGCGTCCCCCTCGGCCGCGCGAACATCGGCCTCCTCCTCATGGTGCTCACCGCCGTCGCGCTGTGGCTGCTCATCACCCGCACCCCGCTCGGCTACCGCATCCGGATGACCGGCTCCAACCCGCACTTCGCCGAGTACGGCGGCATCCGGGTGCCCCGCGCCATCGAGTGGAGCTTCGTCATCGGCGGCGCCGTCGCGGGCCTGGCCGGGGCGCACCTCGTGCAGGGCGTGTACGGGCGGCTCGAACCCGGACTCGCCGGGAGCCTCGCCTTCGAGGGGATCGTGGTGGCGCTGCTCGCCCGGAACAACCCCCTGGTCGTCGTGGTCGCCGGCCTCTTCTACTCCTACCTGCGCGCCGGGGGAGACATCATGGAACAGCAGACGGACGTGGGCACGGAGATCGTCGTCGTGATCCAGGCGGTCATCGTCCTCCTGGTCACCGCCCAGGCCCTCCCGAACCTCCTCAAGCGCCGCCTCGCCCGCAGACAGGCCGGTCCGTCGCACCGGCGGCCGACCGCCCCGCAGGGGAAGGCCGGTGCCCGATGAACTCCGTCCTCGACGTCGTCCTCAGCAGCGCCTTCCTCGCGGCCGTCCTGCGCGTCGCGACCCCCTACCTGCTCGCCGCCATGGGCGGACTCGTCGCCGAACGCGCCGGCATCAGCAACATCGCCCTGGAGGGCCAGATGCTCAGCGCCGCCTGCACGGGCGCGCTGGTCGCCGGGTACAGCGGATCGGTCGCGGCCGGTGCCCTCGCCGGAGTCACCGTGGCCGTCCTCCTCGGCCTCCTCCTCGCCGCGCTCCGCCTGGAGCTGGGCGCCGACGCGATCATCGCCGGTATCGGCATCAACCTGCTCGCCTCCGGCGGCACCGCCTTCGCCGTCTTCACCCTCCTCGGCGACAAGGGCGGCACATCGGGCTTGAAGAGCGGAACCCTTCCCACGGTCACCCTGCCCGGCATCGAGCACATCCCGGTGGTCGGCGAGGTGCTGAGCGGCCAGAACACGGTCACCTGGCTGGCCTTCCTCGCCGCTCCCTTCGTGGCCTGGCTCTTCTACCGCACCCGCTTCGGCTTCCACCTCCGCGCGGTCGGCGAGATGCCGGACGCCGCCGCCTCGGTCGGCATCGCGGTACGGCGCGTCCAGTACGCCGGACTCGCCCTCAGCGGCGCGCTCGCGGGCCTCGCCGGGGTGTTCCTCAGCATGGGGTACGTCTCCTTCTTCGTCCGTGACATGACCGCCGGCCGCGGCTTCATCGCCCTGGCCGCCGTCTTCCTCGGCGGCCTGCGCCCCTGGGGCGTCTTCCTCGCCGCCCTCGGCTTCGGCGCGGCGGAGGCCCTCGCGGTGCAGTTGGGCACCCTCGACGTACCCCCGCAACTGGTGTCGACCATCCCGTACGCCATGACGCTGGTCGCCCTCGCCCTGTACGCGTGGCGGAGGAAGCGGCGGGGAGCGGGGGAGGTGGCTCCGGCGTCCCTCTGATGCCGGCTGCTGCTGGGTGGGGGCTGGTCGCGCAGTTCCCCGCGCCCCTGAAAAGCAGGGGCTGCGCCCCTGTGCTTTTCGGCCCGCAGGGCCGGGTCTTTCAAGGGGCGCGGGGAACTGCGCGACCAGCCCCCACCCACCCGCACCCCGCGACGCGACAGCTCCACCCCTCACCCTCCCCGGAAGGAACACCCATGCCCGGACACAGAAGGCCCGTCGGCAGGCACAGACGCAGACGCGTCGCCCTCGCCGCCCTGACCGCCGCCGCCCTTCTCGGCGGCCTGACCCTCACCGACAATCTCGCCGCCGACGCCGCCCCCGAGGCGGACGGCACCCCCAGGAAGACCCAGAACGGCATCACCCTCCTCGACACCCTCACCGTCCCCGCCGGCACCACGGAACTCGGCATGCCCTTCGGCGGTCTGTCCGGCATCGACTACAACCCGAGGACCCACACGTACGCCGCCCTCAGCGACGACCGCTCCGAGAACGGCAAGGCCCGCTTCTACTCCCTGCAACTCCCCCTGAAAGGAAAGAAGTTCGCCACCGACAAGCCCACCCTCGACGCGCTCACCGTCCTCGACGACACCACCGGCGAACCCTTCGCCGCCAAGGCCGTCGACCCCGAGGCGATCCGCTGGAACCCGGACGGCAAGGGCCTGCTGTGGACCAGCGAGGGCGCCTCGTCCTCCGGCCAGCCGGCCTTCGTCCGCGAGACATCGACCTCCGGCGCGTACGTACGCGACCTCCCGCTCCCCAAGGCGTATGCCCCCGTCCGCTCGGAGTCCGGCACCCTCACCGCCGGTGTCCGCAACAACCAGGCCCTGGAAGGGCTCAGCCTCTCCCCGGACGGCCGCAAGGCCGTCACGATCACCGAGAACGCGCTCGTCCAGGACGGCCCCGCCGCCGGACTGACCGCGAAGAGCCCCTCCCGACTCCTCGTCCTGGACCGCCGCACCGGCAAGGCGGAGGCCGAGCACGTCTACGAGGTCGACCCGATCTCCGCCGCGCCCACCGCCCCGCTGCCCGCCCCTGTCGGCACCTACTCCGCCGACCGGGGCGTCTCCGAGATCCTCGCGATCAACAAGACCGACTACCTCACTGTCGAACGTTCCTTCGCCTCCGGCGTCGGCTTCGCGATCCGCCTGTACTGGACCACCACGCGCGGCGCGACGGACGTACGCGGCGAGGCGAAGCTGTCCGGCTCCGAGCGGCCGATGCCGAAGAAGCTGCTCTACGACTTCACCCTGTCCGGCACGGACGCCGACAACGTCGAGGGCATCACCTGGGGCCCGACCCTCCCCGACGGCTCCCGCACCCTCGTCCTGGTCGCCGACGACAACTTCGGCTTCAACGGCAGCGTCACCAAGTTCCATCTGCTGTCCCTCCGCCCCGGCCTCCTGGCCCATGGCGCCCCCGCCACCCCGAAGCAGCCCGACACCGTCGACGTCCAGCTGCTGTCCTTCAACGACTTCCACGGCAACCTGGAGCCGCCCACCGGCCGGGACGCCAACCTCGGCTCCAAGCTGGACCCGAAGTCCACCCCGGTCGGCGGCGCCGAGTACCTCGCGGCCCGGCTGAAGCAGCTCCGCGAGGGCACCGACGCCTCGCTGACCGTCGCCGCCGGCGACATCATCGGCGCCAGCCCCTTCCTCTCCGGCCTCTTCCACGACGAACCGACCGTCGAATCCATGGAGAAGCTGCGCCTGGACGTCACGAGCGTCGGCAACCACGAGTTCGACGAGGGCACCGGGGAACTGCTGCGCATCCAGCACGGCGGCTGCCACCCCGACGACGGCTGCTACATCGACGGCGAGCCCTACGACGGCTCCGCCTTCCCCTGGCTCGCGGCCAACGTCCTGGACCGCACCACCGGCAAGCCGCTCCTCGCCCCCACCTGGGTCAAGAAGGTCGACGGCGTCAAGGTCGGCTTCATCGGCATGACCCTGGAGGGCACGCCCGAGGTCACCGGCCAGTCCGGCATCACCTCCGTACGCTTCGCCGACGAGGTGGAGACCGCTGACGCCGCCGCCCGCAAGCTGCGCCGGCAGGGCGTCGAGGCGATCGTCGTCCTGCTGCACGAGGGCGGCGTCCAGGCCGGTTCGTACGGGCAGTGCGACGGCGTCTCCGGCCCGATCGTCGACATCGCGAAGCGGCTGGACCCGGCCATCGACGCCGTCGTCACCGGCCACACCCACCAGCCGTACGTCTGCTCCCTGCCCGACCCGGCCGGTAACCCCCGCACGGTCACCTCGGCCTCGTCGTTCGGCCGGGTCGTCACCGAGACCCGGCTGCCGGTGGACCGCCGTACCGGTGACGTCGTACGCGACCGGGTCGCCGCGATGAACCACCTCGTCGCCCGCACCGGCGCCAAGGATGCCGAGCAGACCGCCGTCATCGACAAGTGGAAGGCGCTCTCCGCGCCCCTCGCGAACCGTGTCGTCGGTGGCGTGACCGCCGACATCACCCGCTCCGAGACCCGCGACGCCGAGTCGGACCTCGCCAACCTCGTCGCCGACGCCCAGCTCGCGGCCACGTCCGCACCCGAACGGGGCGGCGCCCGGATCGCGTTGATGAACCCCGGCGGCGTACGGGCCGACCTCGTCCACGCCTCCTCGACGGGCGGCGAGGCACCCGGTGAGATCACCTACGCCGAGGCGTTCGCGGTCCAGCCCTTCGCCGGATCCCTGGTCTCGGTCGACCTCACCGGAGCGGAGATCGAGAAGATCCTGGAGGAGCAGTTCAACGACTCCGGCACCCGGGCGCCGACCCTGATGCTCGGCGTCTCCAAGGGGCTGACCTACTCCTTCTCTCGCTCCGCCCCGGTGGGCGACCGCATCGACCCGTCCTCGATCAAGCTCGACGGCGAGACCCTGGATCCGGCCGCCACCTACCGGGTGACCGCCAACACCTTCCTCGCAGGAGGCGGTGACGGCTTCACCGCCTTCGCCGAGGGGACGAACACGGTCGGCGGCGGCGACGACATCACCGCGCTGACCGACTACCTCACGGCCCACAGCCCGGTCTCCCCGCCGGGCACGGACCGGGTGACCGAACTCCCCTGATCCGCAAGGGAGTTGCGGCCGCCGCAGGACGCCCGCAGTCCGTCATCAGTAGCTGAGCGCGTCCTCGGCGGTGCCGAAGAAGCTGGTGACCTGGCTGTCGTCGACGGTGACGGGACCGTCGACGATGGCCACGGTCGCCGGGCTCTCGGCCGCGGTGAGCGCGATCTCCACCTGGTCGGCGCTCTTGCCACCCGTGGTGTCGGCGCCGTCGAACAGGATCCCGGCGTAGGCGTGTCCGCCGGGCTCCACGATCCAGTCCGTGCCGGCGGGGCCTCTGTGTTCGGCGGCGCCGTCGAGCCCCGGGATCGTGATCACCAGGTCGTCGGCGGGCAGCAGACAGGGGTCGCCGCTGTTGTTGACCGCGGTCAGCAGGGCGTGACTGACGGGCTGGGACGCGACGGTGACGGTGTAGACCAAGTCGCTCGTCTCACACATCCCCACACCACCGTCCTGGCCGTCGTCCGGACCGCCGACCTGACCTTCGTCCGTGCCGGGTTCCGACGACGGCGAGGCGCTGTCGGCGCCACCGGACGGGCTCGCCTTCGTGCCGGGGGCGGTCGTGCTGGGAGCCGCCGTGGTCGGAGCCGCCGTGGTCGGTGCGGTCGCGCTCGGAGCCGTGGCTCTCGGCGTGGCCGTGCCCCCGGCGTCCGTGTCCTTCTCCGCTCCGCCGCCGCAGGCGGTCAGAGCCAGGACGCCGAGCGAGAGAACGGCGAGTGCGGCGGTGGTACGGCGTGGACGAGCGGTGTAAGTCATGACAAGCCCCCGGGATTCGTGATGTCCCGGTGATCGTGCCTGGTGGGAGCGGTACCGCACCGTTCGCCGACGGAGAGGGAACCGTTTCCGCACAGCTCTGTGACACTGTGGTCGGCTCCGTGACGGGTGCCGCTCAGCTCCGGGCGCGGGCGCCCGGCCCCAGGCGGGCGGTGACGTCCTTGGGGGCGAGGGTCGTGTGGTCCGCCGAGCACGCGACGACGACGCGTACGGGGGCGTCGCAGTCGGTGTGCCGGACGTCGAGCGCCGGCCCCTCGGAGCCGAGCGCGTAGGTCTCGCCCCACTGGCTCAGTGCCATCAGGACGGGCCACAGGTCCCAGCCCTTACGGGTCAGGCGGTACTCGTTGCGGGAGCGGCTGCCCGGTTCCCGGTACGGCACGGCCGCGAGGACACCCGCCGAGACGAGCTTGCGGAGACGGTCGCTGAGGACGGCCTCGGACAGGCCGATATGGCGGTGGAAGTCGTCGAAGCGTCGGACCCCGTTGACGGCGTCCCGCAGGATCAACAACGTCCACTTCTCGCCGACCACGTCGAGCGTCCGCTGGACGGGGCAGTTCTCCGTACTCGCGTCGAGCCACTCCATCACGCCATCGTAAAGGCCTGGCTTCGTCATTGACAGCCAGGTGTCGCGCATCTAGCTTCGCTTTCAGAAGTCAGCTGAGAGGATGGTTCCCGGTCGTGGGGCGAACGCGTACATATCAGTGGGATGATCCCGCGATCCTGGCGGAGGCCGCCGGACGTATGTCCGGTATCGACTTCCTGCGCGCGCTGACCGAGGGCAGCCTGCCGAGGCCGCCCATCAACTACGCCATCGACTTCGCCCTGGACGAGGTGGAGCCCGGCAGGGCGGTCTTCTCGCTGACGCCGGGGGAGGAGCACTACAACCCGATCGGCAGTGTGCACGGCGGGATCTTCGCCACCCTGCTCGACTCGGCGGCGGGGTGTGCCGTCCAGTCGACCCTCCCGCTCGGTATGGCCTACACCTCCCTCGACCTGACGGTGAAGTTTCTGCGGCGGATCACCGCGGACACGGGCACGGTGCGCGCCATCGGCACCGTCGTCAGCAGCGGCCGCAGAACGGCCCTGGCCCAGGCGCAGTTGCTGGACGCGTCGGACCGCCTCCTCGCCCACGCCACCAGCAGCTGCATGCTGTTCCCGGTGCCGACCCCCGAGAGCTGACCGAGCACCGCCACCGCGGGCGGGTGGCCGCGCCGGTGACCGGATCGGTCCGTAGTGGGACCCGATGCGGCCTGTCGGTGGCACGGGCGTACGGCGGAGGCTGGGGGCATGACCCGAGCACTGATCGTCATCGATGTCCAGGAGTCCTTCCGCGCCCGCCCGCAGTGGGAGGCGATCTCCGACCCGAAGATCGCCGACAAGGTGAACCGGCTGGTCCGGCTCGCACGCCGGGCCGGGGACCTGGTGGTGTGGGTGCTGCACTCCGAGCCCGGCAGCGGCGACGTCTTCGACCCCGCCCTCGGCCACGTCCGGCCGCTGGAGGAACTGGACGGGCGCGAGGACGGCGAGCCGCTGATCCACAAGACCTCGCACAACGCCTTCACCACCACCAACCTGCAGCAGATCCTCACCGAACACGGGATCCGCGAACTCACCGTCTGCGGCATCCGCACCGAACAGTGCGTGGAGACCACCGCCCGCGTCGGAAGCGACCTCGGCTACCGGGTCACCTTCGTCGTCGACGCGACCGCCACCGACCCGATCCCGCACCGCGACGCCCCCGATGACCTGACCGTCGCCGAACTGCTCGCCGACCCCCGCACCCTGCCCGCCGCCGAGGTCGTCCGGCGCACCGAGTACGCCCTCGCCGGACGCTTCGCCACCATCACCACGGTCGACGAGGTGGAGGCCGCGGCGGACCTTCGGGCATGATGACCGGATCGTGAGCCACGTCGTCTTCTTCCTGGTGCCCGGAGTCCATCTGCTGGACCTGGCAGGACCCGCGCAGGTCTTCTCCACCGCGGCCGACTTCGGGCACCCCTACACCCTCACCTACGTCGCCGAACGCCCGCAGGTCCCCACGGCCCAGGGACTGCCGCTCGTCGCCGGGCTGGACTGGCCCGAACTGGGGCCCGACGACCTGATCGTGGTCCCCGGCTGGCGGGCCGCCACCCTCGCCGACTCGCCTCCCGTCACCGAGGCCTCCCTGAAGGTCCTGCGCGACCACCACGCCAGGGGCGGCAGCGTGGCCAGCGTCTGCGCCGGCGCCGAGGCACTCGGCCGGGCCGGGCTGCTCCAGGGCCGCCGCTGCACCACCCACCACGACGTGCAGGACGAACTGGCCCGGCGCCACCCCGGGGCGGTCGTCGTCCGCGACGTCCTGTTCACCGCCGACGACCGGGTGATCACCTCGGCCGGAATCGCCAGCGGCATCGACCTCGCCCTGCATCTCGTCGCCGGCCGCCACGGACCCGCCGTCGCCGCGCAGGTGGCCCGCGACATGGTCGTCTACGCCCGTCGCAACGGCCACGAGCCGCAGTCCAGCGCGATGTTCCGGCACCGGTCCCACCTCGACGACACCGTGCACCGCGCCCAGGACCTCATCGACACCCGCTTCGACCAGCCGCTTCCCCTGCCCGGCCTCGCCTCGGCCGTCGGCGTCAGCGAACGCACCCTCACCCGGCTCTTCAGCCGCGCCACCGGCCTCACCCCGCTGCGCTACCAGCAGACCCTGCGCCTGGAACGCGCCGAACACCTCATCAGCCACGGCGCCACGGTCGACGCCGCCGCCCGCTCGGTCGGCTTCGAGGACGCCCGCATGCTGCGCCGCCTGCGCGCCCGCGCCACCTGAACGCCGGCCCGGGAGCACGGGAGGCTCTTGCGGACGTGGCGTGGCTCAGCGGGCGAACACGTCCGCGAACTTCCGCCCCGCCACCACCGGGTAGCCGAAGTCGGTCGCATTGAAGGACGTCGCCGAGGTCGTCGTCAGGCCGGAGGCCGCGCCCCGCAGCACCCACGCCGCCCCGTCGTCGTAGCCGTTCGACAGGACGTCCTCGCCGAACGCGCCGATCGCCAGATCGGCCTTGCCGTTGCCGTTGACGTCACGCAGCCGCAGCGAGGAACCGAAGTGGTCCCCGGCCTCCGCCGCGCCCGGCACCCCCGCCGTGGCCTGGTGCAGGGACCGGGCACCGGCCGTGGTCAGACCGTTCGGGCCGCCCTTGAGGAGCACGACATCGCCGACGTTCCGCTTGCCGTCCACGTCCTCGTACGGGGCGCCGACCGCGAGGTCCGCGTAGCCGTCGCCGGTCACATCGCCCAGGGCGAGCGCCGAGCCGAAGTCGTCACGGACCTCGTCGGTGCCGGGGACGCCGGGGCTGTCCTGGTGGTATGTACGGCCCTTGAGCGGCAGCCCGGCCGCAGAGCCGTACCGCACCATGATCGAACCGCCCTCGACGCCCGCCTCGTCGGCGGTGACCAGGTCGTCGTAGCCGTCGCCGTCGATGTCGCCCGTCGCGACGGCCGCCGACCACCACGCGGCGGAACCGGTCGTCCCGTCGTCGCTGAGGACGGTGTGGAGGGAGCCGATGTCGCCGTGCCCGCCGCGCAGCACGCCCACATAGCCGGACATCGGGGTGCCGTCCGGCTCGGTCCGGGTGCCGTGCAGCACGTACTCGAAGCCGTCGCCGCCGTCCTCGGAGGAGAAGTGGCCCGCGACGACGCCGTCCAGGCGGACACCGTCCGGCAGGAAGTCCACCTCGGGGGCGAGCGCGCCGTCCTGCGTGGGCCCGCCGTCGCCGTACCACCAGAACGTGTCGTTCCCGACGACGGCGAGCTGGGCGGTGCCGTCTCCGTCGAGGTCGGCGAAGGCCGCGCCCTCACCGAAACCGGCCGCCTCGGCGGTCGGCGCGGTGAGCACCATGCCGCCGGACGTGAACGGCTTCGCGCCGCCCCAGACGATCGTCACCGAGCCGCGCGGCTTGCCGGTGACCTCCTCGCCGGGCGCGCCCACGATCAGATCGGCGTAGCCGTCACCGTTCACATCGCCACTGGTGACGTTCTCACCGAACCTGTCCACGCTCTCCGAAGTGCCCGGCACACCAGGGGTGTTCTGGGTGACGTTCACGAACCGGGTCCGCGCGACACCGGAGGCGGAGCCGAACAGGACGGTGACCGTGCCGCCGCTCGCCTTGGGCGTTCCGACGGCGAGATCGCGGTAGCCGTCGCCGTTGAAGTCGTCCGCCAGGGGAGCGGGCGCCGCGTCGGCCACGGGCGCGCCGAGCCCCGTGACGGCGAGGGCGAGGGCGGCGGCTGCCGTGGCCATGGTCAGGGTGGATCTGCGCAAGTCATGCTCCCGTCCGAGAATCCGACGCCCCTACGACGCCCTTGGTGCACAAAGGGTTGTACGGGGCGGAAGACGCGTTCAGCGCTGTGCGAGGCGGCGGGGGTGCCGCGTCGGAGAGCCCGCAAAACCGTGTGCGGGCGACCGAGGTGGGTCCTTACCCTCCGGTCATGCATCTTCGCGAAGAACTTCCGGGCGACAGCGAGTCCGTGCGGGACATCCACCTGCGGGCGTTCGGTGACCACGGCCTTGTCGTGGCCGACCTGGTCGACACCCTGCGCGGCACGATCACGGCCGCGGACGGTCTGTCACTGGTCGCCGAGGTCGACGGGCGGAGCGTCGGGCACGTCATGTTCACCCGCGGTCTGCTCGACGCCCCTCGGCGACTGGTCGAGGTGCAGGTGCTCAGCCCGCTGGCCGTCATGCCCGAGCATCGCAAGCGCGGTATCGGCTCGGCCCTCGTCCGGCACGGGCTGAACACCCTCGCCGAGCGGGCCGTCCCCCTGGTCTTCCTGGAGGGCGATCCGGGCTACTACTCCCGCTTCGGCTTCGCGCCCGGCGACGGCCAGGGCTTCCGGAAACCGTCCCTGCGTATTCCGGACGACGCCTTCCAGGCCTTCCGACTCCCGCCGTACGAGCCGTGGATGACAGGGACACTGGTGTACGCGGAGCCGTTCTGGCGACACGACGCGGTCGGCCTCCGCGACCCCGGCGCATAGCACCGCACGCCCCCGACCATGACGTGACGCGCCCTCCGCGCACTCACCCTCGTCCCGGGTGAGGGCGCGGCGAGCACGGTCCCCGGCCGCTCAGAGGGTCGCCGCGTGGTCGGGGACGTACGTCTGCAGATCGCGTGGCGGGCGCTGGTAGCCGGTCGACGGCGGGCGCGTCGGCAGGTCCAGGACCGGGGGCGGGACCTCGTGGTACGGCACGGAGGCCAGCAGATGGGCGATCATGTTCAGCCGGGCGCGGCGCTTGTCGTCGCTCTCGACGACGAACCAGGGCGCCTCGGAGATGTCGGTGTGCACCAGCATCTCGTCCTTGGCCCGGGAGTACGCCTCCCAGCGGGTGAGCGACTCCAGGTCCATCGGCGACAGCTTCCAGCGTCGCAGCGGATCCTCCAGCCGCTTGCGGAACCGCTCCTGCTGCTCGGTGTCGCTCACCGAGAACCAGTACTTGCGCAGCAGGATCCCGTCCTCCACCAGCATCCGCTCGAAGATCGGGCACTGCCGCAGGAAGAGCTGGTACTCCTCCTTCGTGCAGAACCCCATCACATGCTCGACACCGGCCCGGTTGTACCAGGACCGGTCGAGCAGCACGATCTCCCCGGCGGCCGGCAGATGCTCGACGTAGCGCTGGAAGTACCACTGGGTGCGCTCGCGCTCCGTCGGCTTGGGGAGCGCCGCGATCCGGGCGACCCGGGGGTTGAGGTGCTCGGCGACCCGCTTGATCGTGCCGCCCTTGCCCGCCGCGTCCCGCCCCTCGAAGACCACGACCAGCCGGGCGCCCTCCGCCCGTACCCACTCCTGGAGCTTCACCAACTCCGTCTGCAGACGCAGCAGTTCCCGCTCGTACGCCGCGCGCGGCACCTTCGCCGCCTTCTTGTCGGCCATGTCGCCTCCACCACCCGACCAAGGTCGCACACCAGAACGTCACCGTACGTTCTGCCGAGGAGCCGCGCACCCCGGACGCCCGCCCGCGAGGTCACGGGCGTCGGTCGGCTCCGCCGGGGGAGAGGGCCGGCTGCAGTTCCGCCTGCTGCAGTTCGGCGAGCAACTCGCTCTGACCGGCGAGTAGTTCGGTGAGGATACGGCGGGCCGCGCGCAGCAGTTCGGCCACGTCACCGCCGGCGAGCGCGTAGCTGACGGTGGAGCCCTCCCTGATGGAGACGACGATGCCCGACCGGCGCAGCACTCCGAGCTGTTGGGAGAGGCTGGACGGTTCGATGTCGATCTCGCCGAGAAGGTCGCGTACGGCGAGAGGGCCGCCCTGCAGCAGTTCCAGGACCCGGATGCGTACGGGGTGCCCCAGCATGCGAAAGAACTCGGCCTTTGCCTGGTAGAGGGGGACCTGCATGAGAATCGCTCGCTCCCTGCCGCGTTCGACGGGCCTTCAGTGGGCGCGGCGACCTGAACGGATCACCGCAGGCGGTATCGCGGACCTATTTTCGAGGACCGGGCCTCGCACGCTCAGGGGATTGACCTGATCTGGACATTCCCACTTGAAGACATCTTCAAGTCGTGGGCGTGCGAGGCCGCGCAACGAGGCGCTTTTCTACACGGTGAGTTCCACTTCGATGCGTTTGAGCTGGTGGCGGGCCATGGCGAGATTCGACTTGGCCCTGTCGAGCACGAGGTAGAGGAACAGTCCGTTGCCGCCGCGTCCCTTGAGCGGCTGGATGATGTGGTACTGGCTGCCGAGCGTGATCAGCATGTCCTCGATCTCGCCCTTGAGGCCGAGGTGTTCCATGGTGCGGTTCTTGGCGCGGATCACATCCGTGTTGCCCGCCGCCGCGACGGTCAGGTCGAGGTCCTTGCCGCCGCCCAGTGTGCCGAGTGCCATTCCGCTGGTGTAGTCGACCAGCGCGGTTCCCAACGCCCCTTCGATCGACGTCATGATCTCCTTCAGGGAAATCTCGACATTGCTCATCCCGATGTCTCCTTCTGGGCGCCACGTGATTCCGGCTTCGCCCTCTCCGCCGGTGCGAGGACTCTACGAAGCGCCCGTGACCGCCACCGCTGTTGTTCCGGTACTGAATGAGGAAGCCCGGAATTGCCGGGCGGCACGTCATTTCTGACCGGTCATGCGCGTGGGCCGAGGCGGGCCGTCACCCAGGGGATGCTGCGGCCGGTCGCGGCGGCCAGTTCCCGCAGGGTCGCGCCCTCGGCGGTCCGGGACCGCAACCACGCCCCGATGTCCCCGGTGCCGACACGCTCGGCGGCGGCCCGGTCGTTGAGCCGTACGCGGGAGCGCCGCCCGGCGGCGGAGTTGGCGCCGACGGGCCGGATCGCGACACCGTGCTCGACGAGCAACTCCCGTACCCGGCGCTTGCCCACGCCGAGCACCCGCGCCGTGTCCTCGATGCTCGCCTGCCGGTCGACGTACACGGCCCGCAAGGCCTGCTCGACGTCGGCGAAGCCGCCGGCGCTCAGCGCGGCAGCCATCCGCTCCGCGGAGGCGCGGCTCTGCGTACGGCGACCGGCGGCAAGGCTCTCCGCGCGCTTGTGCCGCGACTCCGCCGCATCCCCCTGCACACGGTCACTGGCCCGGCGCCTGCGGGCCAACTCGCCCGAGCGCGCCATCGCCCGACCCGACGCGAACCGCTCCTGCGCCGCCTCCGACGCGTGGTACTCCGCACGCCGCGTACGGGACTGCTCCCGCGCGAACGACCGCGCGCTGAGCGCCCGCCCGCGCATCAGCCCGAACTCCCGCCGGTACTCGACCGCGGTCATCCCATGAGCCCGTACATGCGCCCCGAGCGAACGGAAGGCCCGCCCGCACACATGACAGAGCACGGTGTCCGCGTCCTCGTCACGGATCAGCCGCCCGAAGTCGGGATGCCGGGCTCCACCGGGCACGGACGCGGGGAAGTCGGCACCGAGGAAGCCGGGTTGCCGCTCCATCGCCCCCCCCAAGCCCGACCGGTACGTGTTCCCGAACCCGCACACGCGTGCTCCAGTCTCGCGGATCCGAACGGGCCGACGCGAGGGGCGACACAGGCCCGTGGTCAGCGCAGGCGGCGTGCGCGCAGTACCAGGTCGTCGGTGTGGTGTGCGCCGGCGCCGCCGTCGGGGGCCGTGCGGGGGCGTTGCTCGTTCACCTCGATCTCCCAGTCGTCGTCGAGCAGGGCGGCGACCATCGAGGGCCAGACATAGTCGGCCGGGTCGAAGCCGCCGTCCTGCGGCTGGTGGGTGTCCATTCCCGCGTGGTGGACGAGCAGCAGCACCCCGCCCGGCGCGACGGCCGCGAGCAGCGCCCGCTCCGCGGCGGCGTCAGGGGTGCGCAGCAGCGCCGGGTACTGCGCGGAGACCAGGTCGAAGGAGGTCGGCGGGAGCGCCGCCTCGGTGAGCGTGGCGTGCACCCAGCGCACGGGGAGACCGGCGTCCCGCGCATGCCCGGCGGCTCGTTCCAGCGCCACGCCCGACACCTCGATCGCGGTCACGTCCCAGCCGCCGCGCGCGAGCCAGACGGCGTCCGCGCCCTCGCCGCAGCCGACGTCGAGCACTCGCCCGGGCGTGAGCCCGGCGACCTCCTCCACCAGCGCCCCGTTCGGCTGCCCGCTCCACAACTGGTGCCGGTCGGCGTACCGGCTGTCCCACTCCGCCCGCACCGCGGGATCCCCCACGTACCCCTCGACAACCGAGGACGAGAACGAGGGGGAGGGGGAGAGGTCGGGGGAGGGGGATGCGGAAGCGGGCGGTGCCGCGGTGATGTCGTCAGTCATAGGCCCACCGTCGTCCACCACACCCCGGCCCGCCCACTCCTGTTGCCGTTCCGGCAAAACGGCTTCCCGCCTCGGCCGGTCAGGTCTCGGGCGATGTGTCCGGGGAGGCGGGGAGTTCCTGCTCGGCCCAGATCGTCTTGCCGGTGTACGTGTTGCGCGTACCCCAGCTCTGCGTGAGCTGGGCGACCAGGAGGAGGCCGCGTCCGCCCTCGTCGAAGGTGCGGGCCCGGCGCAGATGCGGGGCCGTGCTGCTGGCGTCGGAGACCTCGCAGATCAGGTTGCGGTCGCGGATCAGCCGGAGCCGGATGGGCGCTCCGCCGTACCGGATCGCGTTGGTGACCAGCTCGCTGACGATCAGTTCGGTGACGAACGCGGCCTCCTCCAGGCCCCACACCTCCAGTTGACGGCAGGCGTTCTTGCGGGCGTCGGCGACCGCGGCGGGGTCGGACGGCACGTCCCAGGTGGCGACATGCGCGGCGTCCAGGGCCCGGGTGCGGGCCATGAGCAGCGCCACGTCGTCGGCCGGGCGTTCCGGGAGCAGCGCCCGCAGCACGCTGTCGCAGGTGTCCTCCAGCGACGGGGTCCGCCGGGCCAGTGTCGTCCGCAGGGCGTCGAGGCCCTCGTCGATGTCGCGGCCCCGGAACTCGACGAGACCGTCCGTGTACAGGGTGAGGACACTGCCCTCGGGCACCTCGATCTCGGTGGCCTCGAACGGCAGACCGCCCAGCCCCAGCGGCGGCCCGGCGGGGACGTCGAGGAACTCCACGGTCCCGTCCGGCGTCGTCAGCGCGGGCACGGGATGGCCGGCCCGGGCCAGCGCGCAGCGCCGCGAGACCGGGTCGTAGACCGCGTACAGACAGGTGGCGCCGATGCCACCGGCGGGATCGGCGGAGCGTTCGGCCTCGGCGGACAGATGGATGACCAGGTCGTCCAGGTGGGTCAGGAGTTCGTCGGGCGGCAGATCGACATCGGCCAGGGTGCGGACGGCGGTGCGCAGCCGCCCCATGGTGGCCGAGGCCTGGATGCCGTGGCCGACGACATCGCCGACGACCAGCGCCACGCGGGCACCGGACAACGGGATGACGTCGAACCAGTCCCCGCCGACGCCGGCCTGCGTGCTGGCCGGCCGGTAGCGGGAGGCGACCTCGACGGCAGCCTGCGGCGGCAGCCGCTGCGGCAGCAGACTGCGCTGCAGGGTGAGGGAGGTACGGCGCTCACGGGAGTAGCGGCGGGCGTTGTCGATACAGACGGCGGCCCTGGCCGTGATCTCCTCGCCCAGGAGCAGATCGTCCTGTTCGAAGGGCTCCGGGCTCCGGTGCCGGGAGAAGGTGGCCACGCCGAGGGTGATGCCACGGGCCCGCATCGGCACGGCGAGCACCGAGTGGAAGCCGAACCTCCGCACCCGCTCGGCCCGGACCGGGACCTGGTGCGCCCACTTGTCGATCGCGGGTTCGGTCACCGCGCGGATCAGCGGGCGCCCGGCCGCCAGGCACTCGGCCGCGGGCGACGCGTCCGGGTAGGCGGCCAGCTCGCCGTACCCGACCACGGCCTCGGGGCAGCCGTCGAGGACGGACTGGTTGGCGACGCGGCGCAGCATGACCTGGCCGGGCGGCGGTCCGGTCGGCGGATCGTCACCGCCCTCGATGGCGGGCAGGAGGTCGACGGTGACGAAGTCCGCGAAGCGGGGGACGGCCACGTCGGCGAGTTCCTGCGCGGTACGGGCGAGGTCCAGGGTGCTGCCGATGCGGACACTCGCGTCGTTCAGCAGGGCCAGACGCCCCCGGGCCACATGCTCCTCGGTCATGTCGTGGGCGGACAGCAGCACCCCCTGTACGGCCCCCTCGGCGTCCGGCACGGGGGTCAGCGTCGTGCTCCAGACGCTCTCCCGGGCATGGCCGACCATGCGCAGGGTCTGCCGCAGATACTGCTCCTCGCCGGTCTCCAGCGCCCGGCGCATGCACTGTTCCGTCCGGTCGCCCTCGGGGTCCACCACGATCTCCGAGACCCGCAGGCCCCGCATCGCCGCCTCGGGCAGCCCGATCACGCGTTCCATGTCCGCGTTCGCGCGCCGCAGCCGCAGGCCCGTGTCGTAGAGGGCCGTCGCGGACGGGGAGCGGGCGAACGCCCACCTCACCAGCGCGTCGTCCCCGGCCGGCGGCGCCGCGCGGGCCAGGGGGACGACCAGGAGCCACCCGCCGGTGCCCGGGTCGTGGCCGTCCGGCGTCCGGCGGTGTGCCAGCAGGTCCACGGTGAGACGGCGGCCGTCGCGGTGGAGGAGTCCGACCGGCCCGTTCCACCTCGGCAGGTCGCGAAGGTCGCGAAGGTCGCGAAGATCCGGCGCGGGCGGTGCCCCGGCGAGCAGGCGGGCCGCGGGCCGGCCGACGACCTCCCCGGACCCGTAGCCGAGCAGCCGCCGCGCGCCCTCGCTCCACCCGGTCACGACACCGCGCGCGTCCACCGTGGCACGGGCGGTGGCCGCCTCGTCGACGGGGTCGTACGACCGCCGCG
This sequence comes from Streptomyces sp. NPDC107538, assembly GCF_055657445.1. Taxonomy (NCBI): domain Bacteria; kingdom Bacillati; phylum Actinomycetota; class Actinomycetes; order Kitasatosporales; family Streptomycetaceae; genus Streptomyces; species Streptomyces sp. NPDC107538. Next base: position 1,159,018 of record NZ_JBVKAY010000001.1, read on the forward strand.
CCTCCCGGTCGTCGCCGACGGCATCAGAACCCGTCATCGTGCTCATCCGCCCTCGCCTCGGTCATTTCCACGGTGCGCCCGGGCCCGTCCGGGAGCAACCGTGGGCGGAACAGCCGGACATTAAGGAGTAATCATCAGTAATCATGATGTGCATACCAAAAGGTGTCGTGCGTCGACGAGGACGAGAGCGAGGGCGTGCCATGACCGCCATCAGCGGGCAGACGTGGCCGGACGTGGCCGACTGGACCGGGAAGATCCACAGCGGTGGCTGGCGCCGGTCCGAGGGCGGAACCCTCCTGGTGACCGAACCCGCCACGGGCGAACGGCTGGCGGAGGTGGGCGTCGCCACACCCGCCGACGTCGCCCGGGCCGCCGCGCTCGCCGCCCGCGCCCAGCCGGACTGGGCCGCGACGGCCCCTCCCGAACGCGCCGAGGTGCTGCTCCGTGCCGCCCGGGCGCTGCGGGACCACAGCGACGCGATCCGCGAGTGGATCGTCAGGGAGTCCGGCGGCGTCCCGGCGAAGGGCGACTACGAGATCGCGGCCGGACTCAGCCAGCTGGCACAGGCCGCCGGAACGGCGTCGCTGCCCCTCGGCGAGATCCTCGGCTCCCCGGTCCCCGGCCGGGCCAGCCACGCCTGGCGGGTGCCGCTCGGGGTGGTCGGGGTCATCAACCCCTGGAACGCTCCGCTGCTGTTCGCCATGCGCGCCCTCGCACCCGCGCTCGCCCTGGGCAACGCCGTGCTCCTCAAACCCGATCCGCTCACCCCGGTGTCCGGCGGGGTGATCGTGGCGCGGCTGTTCGAGGACGCGGGACTGCCCGAGGGGCTGCTCCACGTCCTGCCCGGGGGTGTCGTCACCGGTGAGGCCGTCGTGGCGGATCCCCGGGTCGCCATGGTCTCCTTCACCGGCTCCGTCGAGGCCGGCCGGGCGGTCGCCCGCGCCGCCGGGGACGGGCTCAAGCGGGTCTCCCTGGAACTGGGCGGCAAGAACTCGATCGTCGTCCTCGACGACGCGGACGTCGACGCCGCCGCCACCGCCGGTGCGCTGAGCACCTTCGGCTACCAGGGACAGGCCTGCGTCGCCGCCGGGCGCCATCTCGTGCACGAGGACCTCGTGGAGCCGTACACCGAGGCACTGATCGGGCAGGCCCGTGCCCTGCGGGTCGGCGACCCCCGCGAGGACGGTGTCGCCCTCGGCCCCGTGATCAGCGAGCGGCAGGCCGCCAGGATCGAACGCATCGTGCAGGAGAGCGTGGCGGCGGGCGCCCGGGTGCTGGCCGGGGGGCGGCGTGACGGACTGTTCTATTCGCCGACCGTGCTGGACCGTGTCGGGCGCGCCATGCCCGCCTTCCGGGAGGAGATCTTCGGGCCGGTCGCGCCGATCGTCGCCTTCCGCACCGACACCGAGGCCGTCGAGATCGCCAACGACACGGAGTACGGCCTGGCGGCGGCCGTCCACTCCCGTTCGGTGCCGCGCGCCACCGCGCTCGCCGAACAGCTCCGTACGGGCATGGTCCACATCAACGGCGTCACCGCCGCGGACGCCGCGAACGCGCCCTTCGGCGGCATGGGCGCCTCGGGCAACGGCACCCGCATCGGCGGCACCGCCAACCTGGAGCAGTTCACCCAGTGGCGCTGGGCGACCACCCCGGAGGCGGGCTGACACGACCGCGAGGCGATGCCGGGGCTCCGGTCGTACCCTGACCACATCGGATGACGTGTGCGACAACGGTGGTGCCCCAGCCGCGCCCTAGCCGCGCCGGAAGGAGCGGCCCGCATGCACGGGTATGCGACCCCAGATCGCGACGAGACGCTGGCGACGCCCGGCGGGCTGCTGGACCTGTTGCACGTGGCGTCGGTGGTGCTGGACGCGGACGGCCGGATCGTGCTGTGGAGCCCCGCGATGGAACAGCTGCTCGGCCATTCCGCGCAGGAGGCGCTCGGGCAGCGCGCCGACACCCTTCTGATCACGCCCGAGAACCGGCCCCGGGCCCGCGCACTCTTCGACCAGGTCAGCGGGGGCGCCCGCTGGACGGGTGTCTTTCCGCTGCGGCACCGGGACGGCGGCGAACGCGCCGTGGAGTTCCGCACGATGCGGCTGCTCGACAGCGAGGGCAAGCGCCATCTGCTCGGGCTGGCCGCGGACGCGAGGACCGTACGTGGCGTCGAGCGGGACCTCGCCCTCTCCCACAGCCTCGTCAACCAGACCCCCGTGGGCATCGCCGTCTTCGACACCGCCCTGCGGTGGATCGGCGTCAATCCCGCGCTGGAACGCATGAACGGCGTACCCGAGTCCGCCCTGGTGGGCCGCCGGGTCGGCGAGGTGCTGCCGGACCTGGACGTGGAGGCCATCGAGTCCCGGATGCGGCACGTCCTGGAGACCGGCAGATCCCTGCTCGACCAGCACACCGTCGGCCACACGGCCGCCGACAGCCAGGACCGCACCTACTCCGAGTCGTACCACCGCATCGAGGACACCAACGGGCGGGTGCTCGGCCTCGCCATGGCCGTCCTGGACATCACCGAACGCCAGCGGGCCGCCGCCGAGGTCGCCGAGGCCCGCCGGCGCCTGGCCGTGATCGCGGACGCCGGCGTACGGATCGGCACCACCCTGGACCTGGAGCAGAGCGCGCAAGAGCTGGCCGACGTGGCCGTACCGCACGTGGCGGACCTGGCCGCCGTGGACGTCCTGGAATCCGTCGTGGCCCTCGGCGACGTGCCCCCCGTCACCGGTGATTCCCCCGCCGAGTTCCGAGCCCTGGCCGTGGCGTCCGCCCACCCCTCCGACGCGATCCACGCCGCCGACCCCGTCGGCGAACTGACCGCCCACCGGGCGTCGAGAGTCATCACCCAGTGCGTCCGCACCGCCCGGCCGGTCCTCGTCGAGCGCGTCGACGAACGGAGCATGCGGCGGATCGCCCGGGACGCGGCCGCCGCCCGCGCCCTCCTCGCGGCGGGCGTCCACTCCTACATGGCGCTGCCCCTGGTCGCCCGGGGCAGTGTGCTCGGCACCCTCAGCCTCTACCGCACCGCCAACGAGCGCCCCTTCGACGACCAGGACCGCCTCCTCGCCTCGGAACTGGCCGCGCGTGCCGCCATCTGCATCGACAACGCCCGCTCCTACGGCCGGGAACGCGCCACCGCCCTGACCCTCCAGCGCAGCCTCCTGCCCGCCACACCGGCCCGGCGCGAGGGACTCGACATCGCCGCCCGGTACCGCCCGGCCCTCAGCGACGTCGGCGGCGACTGGTACGACGTCCTGCCGCTCGGGCCGGGACGGACCGGGCTCGTCGTGGGGGACGTCATGGGCAAGGGCGTCCAAGCCGCCGCGATCATGGGGCAGTTGAGCAGCGCCACCCGTGCGCTGGCCCGCCTCGACCTGGAACCCGCGGAACTGCTGCGGCATCTCGACGACATCGCCGGCTCGCTCGGCGACGCCATCGCCACCTGCGTGTACGGCGTGTGCGACCTGAACCGCGGCACCTGCGCCCTGTCCAGCGCCGGACACCTGCCGCCCGTCCTGGCCACCGCCGACGGCACCGCACGCCTCGTCGACATCCCCGGCGGCGTACCGCTCGGCGTGGGCGGTGTGGACTTCGGCACCGTCGAAGTGGACCTCGCCCCTGGCTCGTTGCTCGCCCTCTACACCGACGGACTGGTCGAGAACCGGGCGGAACCGATCGACACCGGCCTCGCCACCTTCACCCGCCTCCTCCGCTCCCCGACCGACGCCGGCCTGGAACACACCGGCGACACCCTCCTCAACGCCCTGTGCCCCCGCCCCGACGACGACGTCGCACTCCTGCTGGTGCGCGTCCGCGCGGGGCACGTCGGGCCGCCCAACTGAGGCTCCGCAAAAGGCGGTTGACCGCACCGGTGGCCCGTCCTGACACTGGTCTCAGCGGAACCGTTTCAGCGGGGGCTGTGTCCTCCTTCGCGAAGGTGGTTCCACGCTGAGCAACCACCCGGTGAAGGGGGATCACCATGGGGCAGGTACGCGAGGGGGCGCGCATAGCGGCCTGGGCCGTCGCGGGGGTCCTCGGCCTGGCGGTGCTCTACGTGATCGGGGCGTTCGCCTTCGGCGGCGCCGCGTGGATCACCGCACCGTTCCGCGGCGAGACGGCGGAACGCGAGAACACCGTCGGCTCGGGCGTGTTCCGGCAGTCCACCTATGAGCAGTTCTTCGAACTGTGCGAGGCCGTGCAGAACGCCGAAGGGACGATCGAGGCGCTGGAGGAGGAGCGGAAGACCGCTTCGGAGACGCGCACGACACAGATCGACCAGTCGATCACCGCGCTCAGGGCCACACGCGTCGAGTCGGTCAACGAGTACAACTCGAAGGCCGCGCAGGAACACCGCGCGCCCTTCCGCGACAAGGACCTGCCGTACTCGCTGGACGCCGACGCCGAACGCACGACGTGCACCAACTGACCACCGGCGCACCCCGGAAAGAGGGCAGCACCTCATGAAGAACGTCGTACGCATCGCCCTGGCCGCCGTCGTCGCGCTCGTCGTGGGCCTCGCCCTGACGTCCTGCACCGACTCCAGCCAGGACAAGGAGAACCAGGCCAAGCAGGAGAACTACGACCGCCTCGTCGCCCAGCAGCCGGCGGGCCGCATGGAGTACTCACCGACCCGCGAGGCGATCAACCAGTGGGTCAAGACGTGGGGGAAGCGCGGCAAGCTCTCGTACGTCTACATCCAGAACGCCAACGGCGAGTACGGGTACTTCATCATGAAGGGCCTGCCGGTGCCGCGCTGCAAGATGCTCACCCCGACCGAGAGGGTGGAGCACTCCGACGGCGGCGTCGCGGTCCTCGCCCAGCCCGGCATGGACGGCACGTACACGACGGGGTCCACCTGCAACGCCTATTACGGCTTCGACGCCACGACGGACGCCTACATGGAGTTCACGGTCGGCACGAACCAGTCGTTCTTCCTGTTCGACAAGCCCATGACGATGCCGGAGTACGCCAGCGCCAAGCAGATGGGGCCGACCTCGGTGAAGGACGTCGAGAAGAAGCCCTGACCCCGCGGGGCCTCGTCCTGGCTGAGCGCGTCGTTCAGCTGACGCCTCCCGTCAGGGTGTCCGAGGCCCAGCGGGCGACGCGCTCCGCGACCGGGTCGTCGCCGTCGCCGTCGCTGTCGAGGAGCAGGCGGGAGAAGGCGTCGCGCTCATGGGTCAGGATCGCGGCCTCCCAGACGCAGGGGGCGAGGCCGCTGCGCCCCGGGCGGAGTTGGTCGGGGCGGCCGGCCGGGCCGGTGAAGACCGCCAGGTCCGACATGTACCCTTCGATCCAGCTGTGGACCAGGACGTAGTCGCCGTCGCCGCCGGCGTGCACGACCAGGACAGCGAGTCCCAACGACCCCCGGTGGCGGCCGAGTTCCAGATGCGCCGCGGCGATCCGCAGGGCGGCGGCGACGTCCTGCTCCGTCACGGCGCGGCCCGGGGCCTCCAGGGCGTACGTCTTCACCAGATGCCCGCCGGCCTCCCGGGTGCCCGTGGCCCGTGCGACGCGCTCGTGGTGCCCCCGGGCCAGGGCGAGCAGGGCGTCCGTGTCCACGGACGGCGGCAGTTCCTCGTGATCACTCATGCGTCCATCATGCGGCCGGTGCGCGCCCTTGACGGGTTTCCCCTGGGGCGGTCCCGGTCATTCCGGGGGACACGCCAGGTCGATCAGGCGGTGGACGACCGTGGTGGGGAGCGCCGGGTTGCCGGCCGCGGCCTCGGCGGTCTCCGGGTCGCGGAGCAGACGGACGAGGGCCGGCACGGGGAGGCGAGGGTTTCCGATGGCCGCTCGGCGGGTGCGGGGGGTGGAGTGGAGCAGGCGCAGCACCGTGCCGGGCGAGAGCCGGGGGTCGGCCGCCGCGCGTGCCCTCACCGGCTCGTCGGGATCGTCGGCGAGACGCTCGGCGAGTTCGCCGGTGGAGTCCGGGGCGTCCAGGGCCAGTCGGCGCCGCAGGGGGTCGGGATCGTCGGCGAAGCCCAGGAGGAGGTGGCGGGGGAAGTTCGGACGGGCGAGCACGGTGACGGGACGGTTCCTCTGCCGGATCGCCACCTCCAGCAGGAGTTCGGCCGGGGCGTCCTCGCAGAACTCGGCGAGGAGGGACCGTACTTGGGGATCGGGGTCGTGGGAGAGGCGGTCCACGACGTCGGGGGACAGACGGCGGGCCCGCGCGACACCGCGCCGGATCGCCACGCTCGCGGAGGCGGCCAGCCGGCGCATCGACTCGGGGTCGCCATGGAGTTCCTCGACCCACGCCACACGCCAGTAGCCGGTGCCCGGGGGAAGTCCGGCGCCGATCTCGGCACGCAGCGCCTCGGTCGCCCTGGGGTGGACGGCTGTCGCCGCGCGCACCTGGAAGTCCTCGTCCCGCGCCGGCAAGGCGAGCAGATCCGCGTCCAGGCGCTCGTTGCGGACGACGGACATCCGCAGTCCGTACTCCGGGTGGTGGACCAGGTGTTCGGCGAGGTCGCGGTCGAGCACCTGGCAACCCGCCGCGCGCCGCTGTTCCGTGGAGGTCAGGGCGTCGAAGTCCGACCGTGACATCGGCCGGTCGAAGGCGGCCTGTCTGCGGGCGACTTCCCTGACCTGAGGCGCGGGATCGTCGACCAGCGCGGACCGCCGGTCCGCATCCAGCCGCGCCCAGGCGTAGGCGCAGGCCTCCGCGCGCACCTCCGGGTCGGGATCGGCGGTCAGGGCCGTACTCAGCCGCTCGGGAAGGCCCCGGAACCACAGGGCTCGCACGCGGATCCGCGGATCCGGGTCGCGGACCCAGCGTTCGAACTCGGCCTCCGGCACCTTCGGGCAGTGCCAGGCGGCCACCGCCCGGAGGCAACGGCGAAAGCCTTCACCGGGTTCACCGGCGATCAGACGAACCCATTGATCGATGTTCATCTCCCTCTGGAACTCCGCGAGTTGCAGGCGGATTTTTCGCTCGGGGCGCGCGATCGCGGCGTCGACGACCTCGGCCGGGAGTGACCTGCGGACCACCAGGTCGGGCACCACGCCCAGCAGCCGCACCAGCGTGTCCGGCGGTGCGACATCGCTCAGGCCGCGCAGCCAGGCCCGCCGTATCGACGCCTGCGTGGCCAGGGCCTCGATGCCCACGAACAACTCCGCCCAGTCGTTCCCGGCATCCCCTGTACCTCGCGTCGACATGCGAACACGGTAGCTGTCACCGGTCGGCGGGGCGGATTGTCAGTGCCGAGTGCTTCGATGACTCGCGCAGGTCCTGCGAGACGCGCAGCACATGTCGGGACGATCGGGATGACCGGGATGACCGGGGTCACAGGGATGACAGGAGAGACCATGACGCGTACGACGCCGCCACGGACGTTGGATCTGGCCGCGGTGTTCCCGGAGTTGGCCACGATGTCGAGGGGCGTCACCCGGCTGCATCCGCGGACGGGTGCGCCCACGGTCGCGGACAGTTCGGTGGGGGGTCCGCTGCTGTGGCCGAAGGACGAACCATGGCCGACCTGTACGCGCGCGCACGAGGTGTACGAGGTGTCGGAACTGGAGGCGGTGCGTGCGGCCCATCACGTCACGGTCGCCTGGTGGTCCCGACCGGAGGAGGAGCGGCACACTCCCGAGGAACAGGCGATCTTCGACCGGAACACACCGAAGAAGGTCGACAGCCCTCTCACGGACCCGGTGCCGCTGCTGCCCGTGGCGCAGGTCTACGCCCGGGACGCCCCCGGTCTGCCCGTCCCCGAGGGCGCCGACCTGTTGCAGATCCTGTGGTGCCCGTTCATGGACCACGAGGACGACATCCCGGCCGTCCATGTGCGCTGGCGCAGCGCCGACCAGGTCACGGAACTCCTCTCGCCACCGCCGGAGCCGACGGTGATCGAGCTGGAGGACTACTGGCCCGCCCCCTGTGTCCTGCACCCGGAGCGGGTGACCGAGCTGCCGGCGGCCAACCAGCTCCCCGCCGCCGTGCGCGAGCGCGTGCACGCATGGCAGGAAGACACCGGTCACTACTACTCCCAGTTCGCGACGGCTCCGGGCTGGAAGCTCGGCGGCTGGGGCGTCGTCCCCACGGACCTGGACCCGGGCGATCGCCTGGGCGAGGACGGGGAGGTCCGTCCGCCGCGCTGCGCGTGCGGCGCGGAGACCGAGCCCCTCTTCACGATCGGCCTCGGCGAATGGAACGGGAACGACATGGGCGGTTGGCGCCCGGTCGAGGACGCCGATGCCGACGTCGCCGAATGGCGAGGCTACCCACCCGTCGGGAGCGCGACCACGATCGACCTCGGCGACGAGGAGATACAGATCTACCACTGCCCGGCGTCCCACGAACACGCCCCGGTGGTCGCCCGGGTGTACTGCACGCTGTGAGCCGCGTGTGCCGCCGGGGCGTACGTACCGCCGGTGCCGCACATCCGCCGGAACAGCAGGTCGACGGAGCGTGGTCCTCGGGGCGTGGTCGTCGGGTGTGGTGAAGTGGGGATCATGACGACGAGTGACGTGATCGTGGTGCCGGAGCTGTACGTCGGCTACCCCGGGGTGGCCTTCGGTGGTTACGTCGCGGGCGTGCTGGCGGAGAGGTCCGGGGCGGAGACGGTGCGGGTGGACTTCCGTGGGCCGGTGCCCGTCGGCGTGCCCGTGCGGATCGCCGAAACGGCGGTCGGGAGCGTGGAGGTGGGCGAGCCCGAACAGCCCCTCGCCGCCGCCCGCCCCGGAGAGCTGCCGCTCGACGTGCCGGCCGCGCCCTCCTGGGACGAGGCGGCAGCGGCGGCGGAGAGGTACCGGGCGGCGCCGCCGCCGGGGGTGGTCGACTGCTTCGGCTGTGGCCTGCGCACCGCCGAGCGCGGTCTGCGGGTGCACTGCGCACCCGTGCCGGACCTCGGCGTCGTGGCCTGCGCCTGGACCCCGTCCCCCGCCTTCGCCGATCCGGACGGCCTCCTTCCGCCCCGACTGGTCTGGGGCGCCCTGGACTGCCCCGGACACTGGGCCGGCCGCTTCCTCGGCACCCAGCGACCCGGCGCGGTCACCGCGGCCCTCACGGGCACGATCCTGCGCCCGGTCACCCTGGACGAGCGGTACGTCGTGTACGCGTGGCTGCTTGCGGAGTCCGGCCGCAAACACACGATGGGCGTCGCTCTCACCACGGCCGACGGTGAACTGTGTGCCGCGTCCGAGTCGCTGTGGATCGACCCCCGGCCCACCGCGCCCTGAAGCCACCGCCGCCGTCCCCGAGTTGGCGACCAAGGTGCCCCCGGTTCCCCGACCGTGCCTTCACAAACAAGGCACATCTGGGGAATGAGGGAGCATCGGCAGGGCACACGGAGCGGCAGGAGGTCGATGACTATGGTTCCCCTGCTACTGGTTCTGCTTCTCGCGGTCGTCCTTTTCGGTGCGGGTTTCGCCGTCAAGGTGCTTTGGTGGCTGGCCATCGCCGTGCTGGTGCTCTGGCTGCTGGGCTTCGTGATGCGGTCCACCACCACGGGTGGTGGCCGCGGCCGCTGGTATCGATGGTGACGTGATCCGCAGCACATCCACCCTCGTAGGGCCCGGCCGTCACGACGGCCGGGCCCTACGCGCGTGCCTCGGTGCGATGGTCGTAGTAGGCCCACACCGCCACTCCCGCCACCAGGGTGAGCCCGACCGCCAGGATCCGCACGACGCCGCTGGTCGCGAAGGCGACCAGGCCGGTGGCCGCCCCTCCGCACAGCATGATCACGCGGCTGACGACGTACTGCCGCGGCGGCCGAGGGGCCTCGCGGTCCTGGAGATCGTGCAGGGCCTCGCGTGCGGGCCGGTCGGAGCCGCGCCGGGCGCGTGCGCGGTACGCCAACCCGTAACTGATCAGGGCGTACAGCGCCAGTGCGCCCAATGCCCAGAGCCAGCCCTCACCGTCCGCGCTTCCTCCCCGTGCCAGATACATGACACCCTCTCCTCCCTTGAGGACTCCTCGCACCATGGCCCGCCCGGCACCTCGTCCGGCCCCCGTCTCGGCACGCCCTGGCCGTCCGGATCCCCCAAGTGCCCGCTTCTGAACGCGTCGTGCGCGTATGGGCCGGAAAGACACCGCCCGGGAACCGCCGTGGAGTCAGAAGGTGAGCACCACCCGCCCCCGGTGGCCCGCTCGGCCGGCAGGGTCCGGGCCACTGGCAAAAGGTGCGGCAAGGGGGGATGAAACCCTCCCTGCCAAGGGTGGGGTCGGTGGTGCGAGACTTCCCGCCGGCTGCTACGTCAAGATCGTGCGCGCGATCGAGCGGACCGCCGCCCGGAAGTGAGGAGCGGCCCCATGCATCGCGCGACGGCTACCGCTACCACGCCGAACCCCTGCCCGACCGACTCCCTGCCCGACTGACTCCCCGGACGATGCCGTGACCCCGACCACCCGTTCCAGCCTCGCCCGCGCCGTGCCGACCGCCTTACTGCTGGCGGCGACCGCCTGTACCGACGAGGCACCGCCTTCTCCCGCCGCCCGACCCTCCGCCTCCGCGGCACAGGTCACGGCGACGCCGACCGCCACCGCACCGGCCCCACCCCCGGATGACGAGAACACCGCCATGAACCTCCGCCTCACCCTCGACGGCCAGCGCGTCGACGCCACCCTCGACGACAGCGTCACGGCCCGCGACTTCGCCACCCTGCTGCCGCTGACCCTGGAGCTGAGCGACTTCCACGGCACGGAGAGGATCGCCGACCTGCCCCGTCGGCTGTCGACCTCCGGCGCCCCGGACGCCGCCGCGGCCGAGCCCGGCGACCTGGCGTACTACGCGCCCTGGGGCAACCTGGCCTTCTTCCACCGGGGCAGCGGCTCCAGCGACGCCGGCCTGATCATCCTCGGCCGAGTGCACGCCGACACCGAACTCCTCGCCACCGCCGGCACGGTCACCATCGAAGCCGCCCCCTGACCCGGGCACTCCCTCACTGGGAGACAACACGTGAACCCCGCCTACGACTTCACCGGCCAGGTCGCCTTCGTCACCGGAGCCGGCTCCGGAATGGGCCTGGCGACCACCCGCGCCTTCGCCGAGGCCGGCGCCGCCGTCGCCCTCACCGACATCGACCGGGCGGCCCTGCACACGGCCGTCGAGGAACTCAGCGACGCCGGGCACCGGGCACTCGCCCTCACCTGTGACGTCAGCGACGAGGACCAGGTCGCCGCCGCGGTCGACCGCACCGTCGAGACCTTCGGCCGCCTCGACATGGCCTACAACAACGCCGGAATCCAGATCCCGCGCAGCGACGCCGCCGACGAACCCGCCGCCCGCTTCGACCACGTCAACGCCGTCAACCTCCGCGGAACATGGGCCTGCATGAAGCACGAACTACGGCACATGCGCGCCCGGGGCAGCGGCGCCATCGTCAACTGCTCCTCCCTCGGCGGCCTGGTCGGCCTCCCCGGCCGCGCCTCCTACCACGCCTCCAAGCGCGGCGTGATCGGCCTGCGTGGAAGGCGGCTACGTCGCCCGATAGCCGCGGGGGAGCCACCCTCACGCGCGATCCACATGGAGGGCCGACGACAGCGCCCTGGGATGAACCGTGTAACCGCTCGGGACGTACTCCTGGTTCGACGGTGCGATCGTTCGACGGTTCGGCACAGGGAGGGGACCGGGTCATGGAGGGTGTGCCCATGGTGCGGGCTCCGTTCGCGAAGGAGAGCGTATGACGACCGGAGCGGATTTCGTCTTCGCGGACTCCGAGCCGATGGAGCGGGGCGACGAAGGCGCCGACGCGGTGCCTTCGGCCGAGGAGTTGCTGGCGGTGCACGGAAGAGCCGTCCTGGACTACGCGGCGCTGTGCACGGTGCCGCGCCGGGGCGCCGCGGAGCGGCTGGCCGGGCAGGCGTTCCGGAACACCCACCGCGACCTGGCACCGCATGTCGGCGTCGACTTCCCGTGGCGCCCACGGCTGCTCGCGGCCGTCCTCGACGCCGCCCGCGCATGGCGCGCGGACGACAGACGCCCGTCCCTCCACCCGGACCTGCGCGACGGCACACCCGGCGACGTACGCCCGGCGGCACCGGCCCCGGCACCAGCACCGGCACCGGCCACGGGCCCCGGCAGTGGAGCCGCAGGTCTGGTCCTGCGCGCCTTGCGCAACCTGCCCGACCGTGTGCAGTTGCTCCTGTGGCACATCGAGGTCGAGGGCGAGGACCTCGAAGCGGTGGCACCCCTGCTCGACGCCGACCCCGCCCTCCTGAACCCCGAGCGCGCCCGCGCCCTGCTGCGCGACGAATGCGTACGCGTTCACCTCGATCGCGCACCCGACGAGTGCTGCCGTCGTCTCAACCGGCTCATCGACGTCCACGCCCGCCGGGGAACCGCCGAGATGATGGCGGAGGTGAGCGACCACCTCGATGTCTGCGCCTACTGCCGGGCGGCGGTGGACCAGTTGGACCAGTCCCCGGACCGCCTCCCCACGCTGCTCGTGGACGCCGTCCTGGGCTTCCGTGCCGCGGACTACCTCGCGACCCGGCCCGCCCGCCAGGTGCTCGCGTCGGCCCGGGCGCGCTCGGAGCCCGTCCCGGCACCCGAGGACGAGGAGACCCGGCCGCTCGCCCCGTCCGCTGCCGCGCCTTGGCGGCGCCGGTGGCCGCTGCTGGTCGCCTCGGGGGTGGTGCTGTGCGGGGTGGTCGCGGCGTCGCCCATGGCCCTCAGCGGAACCGAGAACGACCGTGAGGCGGCAGGCGCTTCGGTGCCCGGAGCCACCGGGAGCCCCTCCGCCGCCGGCCCCGGACAGCCCGCCGTACCCCCGTCGCCCGACCCGTCTCAGCCCGACCCGTCTCAGCCCGACGGGGCGTCGGCCCCCGGCACGGGTGAGCCCCCGGCCACCCGGCTGCGCAACGCGCGGACGGGGCTCTGCCTCGACCTGCGCGCCTCCACGGAGTCGGAGGTGGAGGGCGTGCCCGCGGTGACGGCGGAGTGCGGGGCGTCCCCGACCCAGCTGTGGTGGCTGGAGGACGGGGGACGACTGCGCAACCAGGCGGCCCCCGACCTGTGCCTGAACGCCGAGCCGCAGGGCACCGTCGCCCTGCGGCCGTGCGCCGACCCGGAGGGCGCGGACGGTGAGGAGTCCGTCGACGACGGGGGCGGCGACACGCGGTACGACCTGGCGGCCGACGGTCTCCTCACGCTCGTGACCCAGCCGGGGGTGGCCATGACGCCCATTCGTCTGGCCGAGGGGGCGGTCATCCTCCTGGAGCCCGTCCCGCAGGACAGGATCCGCAGGTCCCAGCGCTGGAGCGTCGACGAGGACGGAGTCTCCGCCCCCTCGTCGTCGGAAGCGGTCCGGGCGGCCTCGGCCGAAGGCTGAGGCCGCTGCGCCTCAGGCGCGGGGCAGGTACTCCTTGCGCCACTTCGTGAACTGGCGTGTCGGGTCTCCGGTGTACGACCAGGGAGCGCGGGTCGCCCGCTGTCCGATGATGTTGAACAGCGAACCGGCGATGTCCCGGAGCCCGGCCGAACAGGCCGCGTGCGCCAGGTAGTTGAGGTCGCGTACCTCCCCGGGCGGGGGTGCGCCGTCCGCGCGTCCGGTGATCCAGCGCTGCCAGGTGCGCCGTACGTCGGCGGCGGCGCCGTCGTGGCTCCAGTGCTGGCCGACTCCGACCCCGGCCGGCCGCGCCCCGCCCTCCTCCTGGAGGGTGCGGTACTCCTCGACCCGGGCGTACTGCACCAGCACCGGCAGCGGGGACCCGGCCGGGGCGACACCGGCCGCGTCCCGGGCGAAGTCGTACATGAGGCCGTGCGAGCCGTGCCAGCGCGACGAGTAGTAGTGGAGCACCTGGAGGTGGCCCTCCACGCTGAACGGGTCGCGGTCGTACAACTCGTCCCACCAGCGGGCCAGTTCCTGGCGGCGCACCCCGTCGCCGTAGAGCCGGGCCACCGAGATCAGGGAGATCCACGGCGTCGGGTCGTCGGGGCAGGCCTCGGCGGCCTCGAAGCAGGCCACCGCGGCGCCGTCGACGCGGCGCGGGTCGATGGGCACGCCCCGGCCGGCGGCGATGGCCAGGTTGAAGGCCCGCGCGGTCTCGGTGGCGGCCCGCAGCACCAGGGCGTCCGGGCTGCGGGGTTCGGCGGCGAGCCAGGACTCCACGGTCGAACTGCCCGCGCACGCCTGCGCGAGCAGCCGCACCCGGTGGCCGCGGGCGACCCAGTCCGGGCCGGTCGCGCGCAGCAGCGCGCGGGGGCCCTGCCAGCGGCCGATCACGATGTCCTGGCGGGCCGAGGTCAGGGGCCCGTCCCCGCAGTCGGGGTCGAAGTCGGGTGCGAAGCGTTCGCGCGCCATCGGGGTCCCTCTCAGAAGTCGGTCGGGAGACCCTCGTGGGCGTGGGACCGTTCGGCCGCCGCGGCGGCGGCCGCGGCGTCGCCCGCCGCGGCGTCCGTCCCGACGGCCTCGGCGGCGTCGAGCCGGGCCGGCCGGTAGTACTCGCTGCCCTTGCGCCAGTACCAGAGCATCGGGATCACACCGACCCCGAGGCCGCCGAGTCCGATCGTGATGGACGCGCTGCTCAGCTCGCCCAGGGACTCGACGAGCACCCAGAACATGAACAGCGCGCCGAACAGGGGCCACAGCCCGCCGAAGACGAAGTTCGACACGGACTTCAGCAGCATCCTGCGGTAGGCGACGACCACCGCGAGCCCGGCCAGACCGTAGTAGACGGCGATCTGCAGGCCGATCGCGGAGATGGCGTCCGCGAGGATCTCGCCGACCGAGCCGAGGGCGTTGGAGGCCACGAACATCACCAGCGCCACCCCGCCCACCACGGCGATGGCCACGTAAGGGGTGTTCCAGGTGCGGTGGACACGGCCGAGTGCCTCGGGCATCGTGCGGTCGCGGCCCATGGCGAACAGGGAGCGGGTGACCTGGATGAGGGTGGTCTCCAGGGTGGCGATGGTGGACAGCATCACGGCGACGATCAGCAGCTTGCCGCCCAGGCCGGGCCAGATCACCTCGCCCAGGACTGCGAGGACGTTGGCGTCGTTCCGCTCGATCTGGGAGTCGGTCAGGATGACGTTGACCGCGATGGTGAAGACCTCGAACAGCAGGAAGACGATGCCGACGCCGATCAGACCGGCCAGGCCGGTGGTGCGGCGGCTGTCGCGGGTCTCCTCGCTGAGGTTGCTGGTGACGTCCCAGCCCCAGTAGTAGAACGCGGCGATCAGCGCGCCCGACGCGAAGCCGCTCATCCCGTCGAAGTGGCTGAAGCCCAGCCAGGACCACTCGAAGGACCGGGCGCTGCCGCTGTGCGTCAGCGCCAGGAACGCGAACAGGGCCAGGATCACCAGCTCCACGCCCGACATGATCAGCTGCGCGCGGACGGTGAGACGGGCGCCGCCGAGGACGACGAGCAGCATGACCAGGAACCAGAAGGCGCCGACCGCCGTGGCCAGCGCGGTGTTGTCGGCCAGGTCGGCGTCGAAGAGGGACAGCGTCATCGCACCGGCGGGCAGGGAGCCCGCCACCATGAAGATGGTCGCGGAGATCACCAGGGCCCAGCCGCTGATGAACCCGAGGAAGGGGTGGAGCGTGCGGCCCACCCAGGAGTAGGTGGCGCCCGCGTTGACGTCGATCCGGCTGAGATAGCTGAAGGCCAGGGCGATGCCCAGCATCGGTATCGCGCAGTACAGCAGGGCCGCGGGGCTGGCGAGGCCCACCGCACCGACGAGGACGGCGGTGGTCGCCGCGATCGAGTAGGCGGGCGCGCTGCCCGCCACCGCCATGACCACCGTGTCGAACGTGCCGAGGGCATTCGCCTGCAGCCCTCTGCCCCTGCTGTTGCTCATCGATGCGCTGCCTTCATGAGGACACGACGGACGGACGCCATGGGCCGCCGGCGTGGGGAGGTCGGGAATGACGCAGCCTCGGGCCCGGAGGGGGGAGGGCGGGCCTGGGGTGGGGGACGCGGAGTGCTTCGGGCGCCAGCGAGCGGCGACCGGATGATCACACCGTGTGTGCGAGTGATGATATCCACGTTGTTTGAGGGTTCAAGATTGACTGGTGGGTAATGTGCCGAGTTGACGAAGATTTCACGTCACGTGGTCGAGGCGGCCAGGTTCTCGGCGGTCTCGCGGATGGTCGGGTGGCGGTACAGCTCCCGTAGCCGCAGCGGCGGCAGGCCGTGGGCGCGCAGCGCCGCGCCGATGCGGACGGCGAAGAGGGAGTTCCCGCCGAGTTCGAAGAAGTCGTCGTCCAGACCGACGGGCCTGCCCAGGATCTCGCTCCAGATCTCCCGGAGGCGGCCGGTGAGATCGTCGTCCGCCGTGGCGTTCTCCGCCGGGGTCTCCACGGATGCCGGTGCCGGTGCGGGGAGCCGGGTCGTGTCGAGTTTTCCGTTGTGCGTCAGGGGGAGCGACTCCAGGGGCGTCACCGTGGCGGGGAGCATGTAGGCGGGCAGGATGCCCGCCGCCCGGGTGCGAACCGTGGACGGGGTGCCGCCGCTGAGGACCACGTACGCGTCGATGCGGGCGGTGGCGGCGTCGGCCGGGTCGTCGTGGTGGACGGCGACGGCCGCCGACCGCACGTCGGGGTCCTCCAGCAGGACCGCGCGGATCTCGTCGAGTTCGATGCGGAAGCCGCGGATCTTGACCTGGCTGTCGATCCGCCCCAGGTGTTCCAGGCACCCGTCGGGGCGCAGTCGGCCCAGGTCACCGCTGCGGTACATCGTGCCGCCGGTGAACGGGTCCGCCACGAAGCGGTGGGCGGTCAGTTCCTCCTGGCCGAGGTAGCCGAGAGCGACGCCCGCGCCGCCGACACAGATCTCACCGGCCACGCCGGGCGGCAGCAGCCGTCCCGCCTCGTCGGTCACATAGAGGTGCCAGCCCGGCAGCGCGGGCCCGACGGAGCGGGTGGCGGTGAGCGCCAGGTGCCGGGTCAGGGTCTGGTGGGTGACGTGGACCGTCGTCTCGGTGATGCCGAACATGTTCACCACCCGGCAGACCGACTCGGGATGCCGGTCGAACCAGGGCAGCAGCATCCGCGCGTCGAGCGGCTCACCGCCGAACACGACCAGCCGGACCGCGACTCGGGTGTGGTCCACGTCCAGCAGCTGGGCGAACGCCGACGGTGTCTGGCTGAGCACGGTGACCCGCTCGGACACCAGCAGGTCGCGGAAGCGGTCGGGCTCACGGGAGAGGAAGTACGGGACGACGACCAGCCGTCCGCCGGTCAGCAGACAGCCCCAGATCTCCCACACGGAGAAGTCGAAGGCGCTGGAGTGGAACCAGGTCCACACGTCCTCGGCCCCGAACCCGTACACGTCACGTGTCGCGTCGATCAGGGCGACGGCATTGCGGTGCGGCACCTCGACGCCCTTGGGACGGCCGGTGGAGCCGGAGGTGTAGATGACATAGGCGGCGGCGTCGGGGCCGACGGTGGGGAGCGCGGTCGCGTCGCCGTTCTCCGGTGCCGCGTCGAGGAGTTGGTCCGGTGTGACCGCCGCGCAGCCCGGCACGTCCGGGAACGCGGACAGCCGGGAGATCACCACCCGCGCCCCCGCGTCCCGCACGGTGTGGGCGATACGGTCCGCCGGATACGCGGGGTCGACGGGCACGTACGCCGCACCGGCCTTGAGGACGGCCAGCAGCGCGATGACGAGTTCGGCGGTGCGCTCCAGGCAGACGCCCACCCGGTCCCCGGCGGTGACACCGTGGGCACGCAGACCGTGGGCCAGGAGCGTGGCACGGTCGTCCAGTTCGCGATACGTCAGACCGACCGCGCCGTCGGTCACGGCGACACGGTTCGGTGTCGCGTCCACGATCCGCGCGAACGCCTCGGGCACGCCGGTCGGGGTGCTCACCAGGGGGTGGGCCGGCCGGCCGAGTGCCGCGACCCGGGCGCGTTCGGCGTCGTCCAACGGATCGACATCGTCGGCACCGGTCCGGGGCGCGCTCAAAATCTGCTGGTGCACGCGTACGAGATGCCGGGTGAACTGCACGGCCATCTCCGTGGACACGTACGCGCCGACATGGTCGCAGCGCAGCCGCCAGCCGTCGGCGTCCCGGAAGACCGACAGGGTGAGGGGGAACGGCGGTGCCAGGCAGGGCACATACGCGCCGGGCACCTCCGCCTCGTCGAAGAGCAGACCCACGAACGCCGGACCGTCCGCGGGGGAGGGCTTCAGCTCACCGAGGGTCGGCGCGTTCTCGACGGTGAGGAAGCCGTGGTCCGTGCCGACGACGGGCCTGCTCTCCGCGTCGTAGCGGCGCAGGGTGACGGCGAGGGCGGCGAGCCACGTCGCCTCGTCACCCCCTTCGGCTTCGGTGAGGGAGAAGAGGTGGGGCACGGTGGGGCCGTCCTCACCCAGCCCCCACGCGGGCGGGGGTGCGGGCGTGGAGGCGGCCGTGGGGGCGCCGGAGTCCGCCGGGGCCGCGGCCGGGTCGACGGGTTCACCGGCCGCCAGCCGCGCCAGGGCCGTACGGTCCCACCGGTCGCGCGGGGCCACGACGATCAGGTCGCGGTGGCCGTCGGCGTAGCGCAGCAGGACCTTGCGGGGCGCGTCGGCCGGGCGGGCGAGTTCGGCGCGGCGGCGGCGCTCGGCGAGCGGGTCGGCCGCCGGCACGGGGACGTCCTCGATCCACAGCCCCGGCTGTGCCGCGAGGTCCGACGAGCGGTCCGAGAGGTCCGAGCGGACGCGCACCGCGTGGCAACGGGCGGCGGCGGGGTGGAGGGAGCCTGACACGGGGGGTACTCCTTGTCGTTCAGGGGGGTGGGCGGCGTACGGGGGCTCAGCGGGCGCTGAACCCGCCGTCCACGGTCAGGACCGAGCCGGTGATCTGCCGGGACTCGTCCGAGGCGAGGAAGACCACCGCGTGCGCGACGTCCTCGGGTTCGATCAGCGCGTTCATCGGCTGGGCCTCGACGAAGGTCTTCTCGTGCTCGTCCACCGGGACGTCGAGCGCCCTGGCGATCTCGGTGAGCATCCGGCCCTCGGCCCGCGCGTCGTCGCGTACCGAGCCGGGGCAGACCGCGTTCACCCGCACCTTCGTGGGCGCGTAGTCGAGGGCGGCGGCCTTGGTCAGGCCGACCACGGCGTGCTTGGCGGCCACGTACCCGGCGAAGTGCCGGTAGCCGACGAGCCCGGCGGTGGAGGCGACGTTGACGATGCTGCCGGACCGCCGGGCGCTCATCGCCTTGCCGACCTCGCGGATCACCCGCCAGGCCCCGGAGAGGTCCACGTCGATCATCAGGGACCACTCCTCCTCACCGATCTCGTGCACCGGCTTGCCCGAGGGCGCGGCGATGCCCGCATTGTTGACGGCGACGTCGATCCGGCCGAACCGGTCCTCGGCCAGGGTCACCGCCTCCCGCACGGCACGCAGGTCACGGATGTCGGCCACGGTGGTCAGGACGGCCGCGCCCGCTTCCCGGCACAGCGCGGCGGTGTGCTCCAACTGCCCCGGTGTGCCCAGCGGATAGGGCACCCCCGGCAGGTCGGCGCAGAGGTCCAGCAGGGTGAGGTCGGCGCCCTCGGCGGCACAGGCGAGCGCGGTGGCCCTGCCCAGTCCGCGGGCGGCGCCGGTGACGAGGACGGACTTGCCGTGCAGACGCATCGGGAACTCCTTGATGGTCGGGTGGGGGGTCTACAACACGGTCGAGACGATCAGCCGCACCAACGCGGGCGCGGCGTCGGTGAGATACATGTGGCCGCCGGGGATCTCGACGTACTCGAAGTCGCGGCCGGCGACCTTGCTCCAGGACTCGGCGTCGTCGTAGCCGACGAGGTCGTCGTCCTCGCCCCGCACGACCGTGAGGGGCACGTCCAGCGGGGCGTCGGTGGACGGCGTGTACCGCTCGTGCATCTCCACGTCCGCGCGCAGCGCGGGCAGGATCATCTCGCGCATCTCCGGGTCGTCCAGCGCGGGATGGTGATACCCGGCGAACTCACCGACCCGCGCGAGGAAGTCCTCGTCGGACAGGCCGGTGGCCCGCCGCTCACGTCCCCGGGCCGGTTCCGGCGACCCGCTGACGAACAGGTGCACCAGCTCGACGCCCGGCTCCGGGGCCAGGCGGTGCGCCAGCTCGTAGGCGAGCACCGCGCCGAGGCTGTGCCCGAACAGAGCCACCCTGCCGCCCCGTTCACCGAGCCGCTCCCGCAGCTGGGCGATTAGTCCGTCGACGGCCTGGTGCGCGTCCCGGTACGGCTCCTCGTCGATCAGCCGCTCGCGGCCCGGCAGTTGCAGCGGCACGATCTCCAGCGCGTCCCCGGCCAGGGCGGTCCAGGGCCGGTAGAACGAGGCGCCCGCCCCGGCGTACGGCAGGCAGATCAGCTTGGTCGTGTCATGCGTGGTCATGGGTGCGGGGCTCTCCTTGTGAGTGGGGTGCTTCATGGGCGCCTTGTGGGCGAGGAGTTCCGGGGCGCGGGCCGGGCGCGAGAACCCCGGCGAGTTCCGCCGCCTCGACGGCGACGCGCAGCGCGTCGGCGGCGCGGTCCGGGCCGGGTAGACCGGGGCCCACCGGCATCAGGTTGAGCGTGGTGGCGCCGGCCTCGGCGAACGCGGTCATCCGCTCGGCGATCCGCTCCCGGGGCCCGAGCAGTGAGGTGGCGTCGAGGAAGTCGAGCGGTACGGCGGCCATGGCGCCGGGGTAGTCACCGGCGAGGAACCGTTCCTGGACGGCCCGGGCCTCGGTGCCGAAGCCCATGCGCTCGGCCAGCTGGGTGTAGTGGTTGTCCTCCCGGCCGCCCATGCCGCCGAGGTACAGCGCCGCGTATCCGCGCACCCGGCGGGCGCAGGTCCGCCAGTCGGGGCCGGTGACCAGGGGGACCCCGGGGGCGATGTCGAAGCCGTCGAGGGTGCGCCCGGACTTGGCGAGGCCGGCCCTGAGGGGGTGCAGCTGCTGGGCGGCGTGGGCGGGGGAGAAGAACACCGGGAGCCAGCCGTCGGCGATCTCCCCGGCCAGTTCGAGGTTCTTCGGGCCCAGGGCGGCGAGGTAGACGGGTATGCGCTCGCGGGGCGGCCGGATGGTCAGGGCCAGCGCCTTGCCGGGGCCGTTCGGCAGGGGGAGTGTGAAGTGGCTGCCTTCGTACGCCAGCGGCTCCCGGCGCAGCGCGCGGCGCACGAGGTCGACGTATTCGCGGGTACGGCCCAGCGGGGAGGCGAACCTGACGCCGTGCCAGCCCTCCGAGACCTGGGGGCCGGAGACTCCGAGGCCGAGCCTGA
Organism: Streptomyces sp. NPDC107538; assembly: GCF_055657445.1. Lineage (NCBI taxonomy): Bacteria > Bacillati > Actinomycetota > Actinomycetes > Kitasatosporales > Streptomycetaceae > Streptomyces > Streptomyces sp. NPDC107538. The sequence goes on from NZ_JBVKAY010000001.1 coordinate 1,180,140, forward strand.
ACCGTCCGCCGGAGAGGGTGTCGAGCGTGGCGGCGGTCATCGCCGTCATCGCGGGCGACCGGGCGGGGATCTGCAGGACCGCGCTGCCGACGTCGATCCGGGTGGTGCGGGCGGCGATCCAGGACAGGACGGTGACGGCGTCGGAGCCGTAGGCCTCCGAGACCCACACGGCCGAGTAGCCGAGGTCTTCGGCGAGGGAGGCGAGCGAGAGGTTGGACGCGTCGTTGCCGCCGACCCAGTAGCCGAGATTGAGGCCGAGACGCAGGGTGGGGACGGGCATGGGGGCTCCTGTGGGGGACACGGACGGGGCGCGCTGCCGGGGGCCGCCGCGCCGAGTGGCGGCGGAGTCGACCGGCGGTCACGGTCACGGTCGCGGGGTAGCTGTCAGCGGCTCGTACGGGTGCGGTAGCGCCAGGTCGACAGGGTGATGAAGACGGCGGCGAGCAGTACCGAGCAGCCCGCCGTGTAGAGCACGGGGTGCTGGGCGGGCCAGTCGTGCTGGACGCGGAAGCCGGCCGGGGGAGTGTTGCCGAACAGATGGCGCAGGGCGTTGGCGAGGGAGGTGATCGGGTTCCAGGCGGCCACGGTGGACAGCGGGCCGGGCAGCGACGAGCCGGAGACGAACCCGGAGGAGATGAACGTCGCCGGGAACAGCCAGATCAGCCCGAGGCTGCCCGCCACCTGGGCGTTCGGCGCGATGAGGGCGACGAAGACGCCGATCCACGACATCGCGAAGGAGAACAGCAGCACCAGCAGTACCCCGGCGGTGATCTCGACGGGCCCGGTGTGCGCCCGCCAGCCCATCAGCAGTCCGCAGACGGTGGTGACGGCGACGCTCGCCAGACAGGTGACGAGATCGGCGGTGGTCCGGCCCAGCAGCAGGGACACCCGGGAGATCGGCAGGGCGCGGAAGCGGTCGACCATCCCCTGTTCCAGGTCCCTGGAGAGCCCGACCGTGGTGAAGGTGGTGGTGAAGGCCACCGTCTGGGCGATCAGACCGCCCATCATGTACGAGCGGTAGGAGTGGCCGCCCAGGCTGTTGCCGAAGACGTACCCGATGAGCAGGGCGTACACGACCGGCTCGACGAGGCAGGAGATGAGCAGGCCCGGGGAGCGCCGCAGATGCAGCAGACCGCGCAGGGCGAGGTCCGCGCTCTCCGCGGCCACCCGGATCACCGGGTTCCGGCGGGCCGCGGTCGGCCGGAGTACGGGGTGGGCGGCGCTCGGTCGCGGGCCGCGCGCGCCCCGGTCGTACGGGGGCGTGGAGGTGTCCGGGGCGCGTACGGGGGCGCTCATCGGGTGACCTCCCGGCCGGCGTGGTCGGCGTGGACCGTGTTGATGGCGTCACCTGCGTCGACGGATCCGACGGCGTCACCGGCCTGACCGGCCTGACCGGCGTCACCGGCCTGACCCGTGTGGCGGGCGTGGCCGGTCAGGCCGAGGAACACGTCGTCGAGGGTGCAGCGGCTGAGGCCGATCTCCAGTACCTCGACGTCCTCGCCCTCCAGCGCGGTGAGGGCACGGGCGAGCGCGGCCCGGCCGTCGCCGGCGGCCGCCTCCACCCGCCGGGCGCGGCGGTCCACCGCGGGGACCGCGCCGGTCGCCCGGGCGGCGGCGCGGGCGGCGGCGTCGAGCTGGTGGTCCTCGGCGACACACACGACGAGCCGGTTCCCGGCGGCCGCCTTGAGCGCGTCGCTGGTGCCCTCGGCCACCACCTGCCCCCGGTCGATGACGGTGATCCGGTCGGCGAGCCGGTCCGCCTCCTCCAGGTACTGGGTCGTCAGCAGGATCGTGGTGCCCCCGGCGACGAGATCGGTGACCGCGTCCCAGGTGTCCAGCCTGCTCTCCGGGTCGAGTCCGGTCGTGGGCTCGTCCAGGACGACCAGTGGCGGGGAACCGACCAGGGCGGCGGCCAGATCCAGCCGCCTGCGCATCCCGCCCGAGTAGGACCCGGCCGGACGTCCCGCCACGTCGGTGAGCCGGAACCGGGACAGCAGATCGTCGGCGACACGGCGGGCCGTACGGCGGCCCACCCCGCGCAGTTTCGCGAGGAGATAAAGATTCTCGAAGCCGGTCAACAACCCGTCGACCGTCGAATACTGCCCGGCCATTCCCAAGGTCGCACGTACCTTCTCCGGTTCCTCCGACACATTCCAGCCATTCACGAAAGCGTGTCCGCGATCCGGCCGGAGAAGGGTCGTAAGAATCTTCACCAGAGTGGTCTTACCGGCTCCGTTCGGCCCCAGCAGGCCCATGACCTCACCGGTTCTCACCTCCAGTTCGACTCCGCGTAACGCATGGTTCGCCCGATATTTCTTGTGGAGGTCGTCGATGACGACGGCCGACCTGCTCGACGCATGCACGGAACCGTTTCTACGCCACTCCAGGGGGCGCGTCGATCATGGAAGCGTCAAGGTTTCTTGTCCGTTCGATGGCCTTGTTTTAGGTGTACTTGAAGCTTTCAGTACGGGTTCGGGAACCAAGATCACGTACAGTTCATGTCGTGCGAGAATTACTCACCGAGCTGATGGATCAGGCAGCGCGTAATCCGCAGCAGCCCGCAGTGACCTTCGTTTCCGATTTCAGCGAGATCGGCGGCACGGTACGCGATCGCGCAGAACTCGATCTGCATTCCCGGCGAATCGCCTCATGGCTCCAGGAGAGATTCTCCCCGGGGGACCGGGCGCTTCTCCTCTACTCCCCGGGGATCGAATTCACCACCGCGTTCTCCGCCTGTGTGTACGCCGGCGTCATCGCGGTACCGGCTCCGCTCCCGGGCCGCTACCGGCATGAACGCCGCCGCCTCGCCGCCATCGCCCGGGACGCCGGCGTACGCGTCGTCCTGACCCGGCGCGACGATCTGCCGGACGTCGAGAAGTGGATCGCCGAGGAAGGCATCGTCGGCGCGGTCTGCCACACCACCGACACCGGCGAGGGCGACCCGGACACCTGGACCGCCCCGGAGGTGTCGCCCGACACCCTGGCGCTGCTCCAGTACACCTCGGGTTCGACCGGCGACCCCAAGGGCGTCATGGTCACCCACGGGAACCTCGTCGCCAACGTCGAGCGCATGATGGACACCTTCCGCAACGACAGCGGCACGACGTACGGCGGCTGGATCCCGCTCTACCACGACATGGGCCTGATCGGCCTGATGCTGCCCGGCATCCTCTGCGGCAACGGCTATGTGCAGATGGACCCCATGTCCTTCCTGCGCCGCCCCTACCACTGGCTGCGGATGCTGGACGCCTACGGTGTCGGATTCACCGCCGCCCCCGACTTCGGCTACGAGATGTGCGTCCGCCGCGTCACCGACGAGCAGCTCGCCGCGCTCGACCTGTCCCGGGTCAAGTTCGCCGACGGCTCCGAACCGGTCCGGGCCGACGTCGTCACCGCCTTCACGGAGCGGTTCGCCGCCGCGGGACTGCGGCCCGACGCGCTCATCCCCGTGTACGGCCTCGCCGAGGCGACCCTGATGGCGTCGGGCACCACCGGGCGGCCGGCACTGCGCACCACCGTCGACGCCGCCGCACTGGAGAACCGGGTCCTCCGGCCCGCCACCGGCACGGAACCCTCCCGTGTCCTCGTCGGATGCGGGGCACCGACCGGGTCCGACGTCCTGATCGTCGACCCCGCCACCCGCGAGGCGCTGCCCGAGGGACGCATCGGCGAGATCTGGCTCGACGGCCCCTGCGTCACCGCGGGCTACTGGGAGAACGAGCAGGTCACCGACGTCACGTTCCGGGCCCGCACCGACGACGGGCGCGGACCGTTCCTGCGCACGGGTGACCTCGGCGCCCTCCTCGACGGCGACCTCTACATCACCGGCCGCAGCAAGGACGTCCTGGTCCTGCATGGACGCAACCTCCACCCCTCGGACATCGAGTACGAACTCCGCTCACAGCACGAGGAGTTGGAGGGGCTGCACGGTGCCGTCTTCCTGGTCGGCGACGACCGGCCGGACCTCTCCCCCTCGGTCGTCGCCGTCCACGAGATCCGCGCCCACTGGGGTGCGGAGCGCCTCGGCGAGATAGCCGTCGACATGAAGCAGACCGTGGCCCGCGAGTTCGGCGTCCCCGTCGCGGCGGTCGCCCTGGTCCGGCCCGGCGGCGTCCGGCGCACCACGAGCGGCAAGGTGCAGCGCGCCGCCATGCGCGCGCTCTATCTCGCCGGGGAACTGGACACCCTCCACCTCGGCGAGGACCCCCTGCTCACCGCCGCCCTGGCCGAACACCGGCGGGTGACCGGGCGATGACCACCACGGCCGATCTGGAGACCCTGCTCACCGCCCACGAGGACGACGCCTTCGCACCCGACGCGCTCGCCGGGCTCGACGATCGCGAGGAGTTCCCCGCCGGAGCCGTCCGCGTCCTCGACGACGCCGGGCTGCCCGCCCACTACGTGCTGCCCCCGGACGGGGACCTGAGCGAGACGGTACGGCTGCTGCGCGCGGTCGCCCGCCGCGATCTGACCGTGGCCATCGCCCACGGCAAGACGTTCCTCGGGGCGGCACCGGTGTGGGTGGCCGGCACCCCGGACCAGACCGCCCGGCTCGCCGCACGCGTCCGCGCCGGCGAACCGGTCTGCTGGGGCCTGACCGAACGCGGCCACGGCGCGGACCTGCTGGCGGGCGAGTTCGCGGCGGTGGCCGACACGGCGGGGGGCGACACGGTGGTGGCCGACACGGTGGTGGCCGACACAGTGGGGGCCCACACGGCCGGGGCAGGTGCCGATGCCGGGGCCGAGGCGGGAGCGGCGGCCGAGGCCGGGGACGAAGCCGAAGCCGGGGGCGAGGCTGGGGCCGGGACGGGAGCGGCGACCGGGGCCTGGGCCGAAACGGGCACGGCGGCCGAAGCCGAAGCCGAAGCCGGGGCGGGGGCCGGGGTCGAAACGGCGGCGGAGCCCGGGGCCCGTGTCGGCTGGCGTCTCACCGGTGAGAAGTGGCTCATCAACAACGCCACCCGCTCCACCCTCGCCTGCGTCCTCGCCCGCACCGACCCGGCCGGCGGCGCACGCGGCTTCAGCCTCTTCCTCGTCGACAAGCGCCACCTGCCCGCAGGCGCCTGGCGAAACCTGCCGAAGGTCCGTACACACGGCATCCGCGGCGCCGACATCAGCGGCTTCGCCCTGGACGGCGCACCCGTCCCCGCCGACGCGCTGATCGGGCAGGAGGGCGACGGCATCCCCGTGGTCCTCAAGACCCTCCAGCTCACCCGCGTCACCTGCGCCGCGCTCTCCCTCGGCGCCGCCGACCACGCCCTGCGCCTGGCCCGGGACTTCGCGACCGGACGCGAGCTGTACGGCCGTCGCCTCGCCGACGTCCCGCACGTGCGCCGCATCCTCGGCCGGGCGGCCGCCGCCGCGCTGACGGCGGAGGCGGTGAGCGTCCTCTCCGCCCGCTCGGTGCACACCCTGCCCGGGGAACTGAGCGCGATCTCCGCGATCACCAAGGCCTATGTCCCGACGCTCACCCAGGACACCCTGGGCTCGCTCGGCGAACTGCTCGGCGTACGCGGCTTCCTCACCTCACCGCCCGGCGGCGGCTTCGCCAAGCTGGAACGCGACCACCGTATCTGCGCGATCTTCGACGGCAGTACGGCCGTGAACCGCGCGGCCCTCCTCAACCAGATGCCGCGCCTGGCCCGGCAGTTGACCCGCCGCCGGACCGACGGCGAGGGCCTGCGCGCCGCCGCCGACCTCACCGCCCCGCTGCCCCCGTTCGCCCCCGAGCGGTTGGCGCTGCTGTCCGTGACGGGCTGTAGCGCCGTACAGGCCCTGCCGGACCTGACGGAACGGGTACGGCGCGAGGGACCTCCGGGAGCGGGCCCGCTCCTCGACCTCCTGCTCGCCGAACTGGCCCGGATGGAAGCGGAGTCGGCGGACTTCGTACCCGTGGCGGGCGGTCTGCCCAGCACGGCGTTCCGTCTCGCCGAGGCCTACGAACGCGCCTACGCCTCGGCCGCCTGCCTGCTGCTGTGGCTGGAGAACCCGCCCCTGCGCACGGGACGGCTCGGCGGGGACGGCCTGTGGCTGCGCGCCTGCCTGACCGTGCTGCTGGGCGCGGGCGGAAGCGGGGACGGCGGCGAGGTCATCGACGCTCTGGCCGATGCCCTGCTCGATTCGTCCGCACCGGAGTTCACCCTGCTGGGAGGTGCCGCATGACCACCGCCACCGCCACCGGCCTCGCCCCCAAGCGCACCGACGAACTGGAGCACCTGCTCGGCCGCCTCGCCGATCCCGCCAACCCCACGGGCGCGGCCGCGATCCTCGCCGCCGACGAACGCGCGGCGACGCTCACCGCCGGGGAGTCACAGCTGGACGCGTACGGGCTGAACGCCGAGTTCGTGCCGCCCGAGCTGGGCGGCCGGCTGGAGCGGGCCGACCACCTGGCCGAGGTGATGCGCGCCCCGTACCGCCGCGACCCCGCGCTCGGCCTCGGCTACGGCGCCAGCTCGCTCATCGCCGGAGTCGTCCTGTGGACCGCCGGCGACGCACGGCAGACCGAACAGGCCGCCCGCCTCCTCCTGGACGGCCGGCGCATCGCCATCGCCTTCCACGAACTGGCGCACGGCAACGACATGGCCGGAACGGAGTTCACCGCCACGGCGGCGGACGACGGCTCACTACGGCTGAGCGGCCGCAAAGAGGTCGTCACCAACATCCGCCGCGCCGACGCCCTGGTCGTGCTCGCCCGCACCGACCCCCGGCCCGGCCCGCGCAGCCACTCCCTGGTCCTCGTCGACCGGGCGGGCGCCGACCCCGCGCACCTGACGGACCTGCCGCGCTTCGCCACCGTGGGCATGCGCGGAGTCCAGCTCGGCGGTCTGGCCTTCGACGACCTGCCGGTGCCCGCCTCCGCGATCCTCGGCCCGGTCGGCTCCGGCCTGGAGACCGCGCTGAAGGCCCTCCAGATCACCCGCACGGTCCTGCCCGCCATGGCCACCGGCATCCTGGACACCGGACTGCGCATCGCCCTGGACCACCTGACGACGCGACGGCTGTACGGCGGTCCCGCGACCGGCATCCCGCACGTCCGCTCGGTGCTGGCCGGTGTCTTCGCCGACCTGCTGCGCGCCGAGGCGCTCGGCGCGGTCGGCGCCCGCGCGCTGCACCTGGTGCCCGGCGCGGCGAGCGTGTACGCCTCGGCGGTCAAGTTCGAGGTGTCCAGGCTGCTCCTGGACGCCATGGACCGCCTCGCGGAACTCCTCGGCGCCCACTTCTACCTCCGGGAAGGGCCCACCGCGCTGTTCCAGAAGCTGCTGCGCGACCTCGCCCCCGTCGGCTTCGGGCACATCGCGCGCGCCGCCTGCCAGATGAGCCTGCTGCCCCAGCTCCCGCTGCTGGCCCGCCGCACCTGGGCCCGCCCCGGCACCGAGCCGCCCGGCGACCTGTTCACGCTCCCGGAGGCGCTGCCGCCCCTGCGCTACGACCGGCTCGCCCTCCACGCCGCCGGCCGCGACCCCGTCGCCGGATCCCTGCACACCCTGGCCGACGCGTCCTGGACCCCCGGGCACGCGGACCTGCGTACGACAGTGCGCGCCGACCACACCGAACTGGCCGAACTCGCCGCCGTATGCGGGTCGTTGTCCCCGGTGGACCTCGGCGTCGACGCCCGGCCCGAACACTACGACCTCGTCACCCGGTACGTACGCCTCCTCTCCCGCACCGTCTGCGCGCAGGTCTGGCGGCACGCCCACCCGGGGGACTTCCTCGCCGACCCCGCCTGGCTGCGCGCGGCCCTGCACCGATCGGGCCCCGGCCCGGACCCGTCGGGCCCCCTGCCCGCCCCGGTCGAGGACGCGCTCTTCACCGAACTCCTGGACCGCCACACCACCGGCCGCTCCTTCGGCCTCACGGGAAGACACCTCGCGGTCTGACGGCCGCCACCCACATCACCCCACCACCCCACATCACCGCCGTACGGCCTCCACCGTCCGCCCGCACGGGCGCGCGCCACGCCGTCGTGCCCCGCGGCTCCGCCCGCCCTCACCCGCTCAAGAAAGAGACCTCCTCATGACCGCTGGCAACCGAGACGTGCACACCTGGCTGACCGCGCGGGTGGCGACCTATCTGCGCCGCGCTCCGCAGGACATCGACACGTCCGTGCCGCTGGCCGACTACGGCCTGGACTCGCTGACGGCGCTGGCCATCACCGCCGACATCGAGGACGAGTTCGAGGTGACCGTCGACGACGCGCTGACCTGGGACCACCCCACGGTCGACGCGCTGAGCGCGGCCCTGACCGAACTGGTCGGCGGGCAGCCCGAGGTCGCGCGCACGAGCGGGGAGCAGGTCTGACCATGCATGCTGCCCCGACGCGTCCGGGTCTGCCGCTGACGGCGGCCCAGCACGGGGTGTGGGTCGCCCAGCGGCTCGCGCCCGACAGCCCCCTGTTCACCTGCGGTATCTACTTCGACGTCCCCGGACCCGTGGACCGCGCCCTGCTGGCCCGCGCGGTGGAACGCTCCGTGGCCGAGACCGAGGCACTGCGGGTCCGCTTCCACGAGGCCGACGAAGAGGTGCGGCAGGTCCTGGACCCCTCGCTGACCGGCGAGTTGGACTTCGTCGACGTGAGCGGCGAGGCCGACCCGGCCGCCGCCGCGCGGACCTGGATCGACCGGCAGGAGGCACGGCCGTTCCCTCTCGATCCGAGCGGCGACCGGCTGTTCCGGCACACCCTGCTGCGGCTCGGACCCGACCGGCACTGGGTCCACTTCGGCTACCACCACATCCTCCTCGACGGCCGTGGACAGGTCCTCCACTGCGGCCGGCTCCTGGAGACGTACACGGCGCTCGCCGCCGGCGAGGAACCGTCCCCGTGCGGCTTCGGCACCCTGAGTGAGGTGCTGGACGAGCACGACGCCTACCGCGCCTCCGGCCGCCACGAGGCCGACGGCGCCTACTGGCGCGGCGAGTTCGCCGACCTGCCCGAGTCCACGGAACTCGGCTCCGGCACGCCCGGTCTCGCGCCCAGCATGCCCAGCGCGCACGGCCGGCTGCCCGAGGACGTGACCCGCCGGCTGCGCGGCTTCAGCGGCTCCCGCTGGTCCCTGCCGGTGATCGCCGCCATGGCCGCCCACACCCACCGCGTCACCGGCGCCCACGACGTCGTCGTCCGGGTGTTCATGGCCGCCCGGCTCAGCCCGCACGCCCTGGCGACCCCGGCCATGCTGGTCAACGAGGTCCCGGTACGCGTGCCCGTGGACGGTTCCACGAGCTTCGCCGAACTGCTCGACCGGGTCACCGTCCGCGTCAACGAGGCGACCCGGCACCAGCGTTACCCCCAGGAGCGGCTGCGTCGTGACCTCTCGGCCGCGGCCCACCCGGGAAGCCTCGGCGGGCCGTCCGTGAACGTCCTGTCGTTCGCCTCCCCCCGCGTCCGCTTCGGCACCGTCGAGGCCGAGGCCCATCCGCTCGCCTCCGGCCCGGTCCGTGACCTGGCCTTGCACGCGATCGGTGACCCGAGGGCCGCCGAGGGCATCGAGGTCGTGGTCAACGCCCACTCCGGACGCTTCACCCCGCAGACGGCCGCCGCCCACCGCGAGCGCTACCTACGCCTCCTCGCCGCCGCCACCGAACGCCCCGACCTGCCGATCGGCGCCCTCGACCTGCTCGACGACGCGGAGCGGGAGCGCTTCCACGCCCGCAACGCCAACAGTCAGGCCACCGACCCGCGCTCCCTCGTGGACCTCTTCGAGGCGCAGGACCCGGCCGCCGAGGCCCTTGCCTTCGAGGGCGAGCGGCTGACGTACGGCGAACTCAACGCCCGTGCGAACCGTCTCGCGCACGCCCTGCGCGGCCGGGGCGTGGGGCCGGAGTCGCGGGTCGCGGTGAAGCTGCCGCGCTCGCCCGAGCTGATCGTCGCGCTGTGGGCGGTGCTCAAGACCGGTGCCGCGTACGTGCCCGTCGACACCGGCTACCCCGCCGACCGGATCGCGTACCTCGTCGCCGACTCCCGCGCGACCCTCGTCCTCGACGAGGACAACGTCCGCGCCCTCGGCCAGGGGCAGCCCGACACCAACCCCGGCGTCGCCCTGCGGGGGGACAACGCCGCGTACGTCATCCACACCTCGGGCACCACCGGCCGCCCCAAGGGCACCGTCGTCACCCATGCCGGCATCGGCAACATGCTCGCCTGGATGCAGGACGAGTACCGGCTCACCCCGGCGGACCGGGTCGTGCACAAGACACCCGTCGGCTTCGACGTGTCGGTGTGGGAGGTGTTCTGGACCCTCACGCGCGGAGCCACCCTCGTCGTCGCCCGCCCCGACGGCCACCGCGACCCGGCCTATCTGGCCCGGCTGGTCCACGACGAGCGCGTCACCGTCATCCACTTCGTCCCGGCCATGCTCGGCCCGTTCCTCGACGAGTACGACGAGAACGATGCGAAAGCCGAGAGCGAGGCGAACGGGGCAGGGCCGGCCCCCTCCCTGCGCATGGTCAGCTGCGGCGGCGAAGCCCTGCCCGCCGGGCTCGCCGACCGCTTCCACCGCCAGAGCCGCGCCCGGCTGCACAACTCCTACGGCCCCACCGAGTTCTCGGTCACCGCCACCTCCCACGCCTGTGTGCCCGGCGAGCCCGTCACCATCGGCACGCCCACCCACAACTCCCGCGCCTATGTGCTCGATCCGGCCCTGCGGCCGGTGCCGGACGGCGTGACCGGCGAGCTGTACCTCGCGGGCGTCCAGCTGGCGCGCGGCTACCTCGGCCGGCCCGCCGCCACCGCCGAGCGGTTCGTCGCCGACCCCCACGGTCCGGCCGGCACCCGTATGTACCGCACCGGAGACCTCGTGCGCCGCCGCGCCGACGGCGCTCTGGACTTCGTCGGACGCGCCGACGACCAGGTCAAGATCAACGGTCAGCGGGTCGAACCCGCCGAGGTCGAGGCCGCCTTGGCGTCGGTGCCCGGCGTGACACAGGCGGTGGTCCTCGTCCACGACTCCGCCGCGGGCGCCCGGCAGCTCGTCGGCTATGTCACCGGCGCCCCGGAGACCGACCCCCGGACCCACCTCGCGCGGCGGCTGCCCGCCCACATGGTGCCGGTGAGCGTGTTCGTACTGCCGTCGATCCCGGTGACACCCAACGGCAAGATCGACCGCCGTGCCCTGCCCGCCCCGGCCCGGCCGGCGGGCGGACGCGCCCCCGCGACCGCCACCGAGCACACCCTGCACACCATCGCCGCCGCACTCCTGGGCCGCCCCGAACTGGGCGTGGACGACGACCTGTTCGCCCTCGGCGCGGACAGCATCCACGCCATCCAGCTCGTCAGCCGCGCCCGCCGCCAGGGCCTCGACCTCACCCCCCAGGACGTCTTCGACCACCCGACCGTGGCCCGGCTCGCCACCGTCACCACGACGGCGCCCACGGCGCCGACGGCCCCGCCCGTCGAGGACGACCCGGTCGGCGAGGTCCCCGACACCCCGATGGCCCGCCGCCTCGCCGAACGCTCCGGCTCCACGGCCGGCTTCGCCCAGTCCCTCCTGCTGGCCCCGGGCCCCGGCCTGTCGTACGACCGGCTGACCGCCGCCCTGCAACAGGTGCTCGACCGTCACGACGCCCTGCGCATGCGCGGCCGGCACATCCGGCCCGTGGGCGCCGTACGGGCCGAGGACTGCCTGAGCCGCGCCGGGGACGAGGACGTGGCCGGGCAGAAGGAGGCCGCGCGCCGCGCGCTGTCGCCGGACGACGGTGTGATGGTGCGGGCGGTGTGGTTCGCGTCCGGCCGACTGCTGCTCGTGCTCCACCACCTGGTCGTCGACGGGGTGTCCTGGCGCATCCTGCTCACCGACCTCACCGAGGCCCTCGCGGGCGCCGAGCTGTCCCCGCCCGGGACCTCCCTGCGCCGCTGGGCCGGACACCTCGAAGCCCCCGTCGACGAACTCCCGCTGTGGGCCGACCTGTTGTCCACCCAGGAACCCCCGCTCGGCACCCGCCCCCTCGACCCCGCCCGCGACGGCCACGGCACCGCCCGCTCGGTCACCGTGACCGTCCCGGCCGACCTCACCGCCACCCTGCTGACCACCCTGCCCGCCGCCTACCGCGCCGGCCCGGACGTCGTCCTGCTCGCCGCGCTCTCGGCGGCCGTGCAACACCACCGGGGCGAGGGCCCGGTCCTGGTCGACCTGGAGGGCCACGGCCGCGACCACCTCCCGGACGGGACGGACCTGTCCACCACCGTCGGCTGGTTCACCCGTATCCACCCGGTGCGCCTGGGCCCCGGCGGCGAGACCGGCGCCCGGCTGATCAAGCGCACCAAGGAGGAGCTGCACGCGATCCCGCACGGCGGCCGGGGCCACGACCTGCTGCGCGACCGGCTCACCGGACTGCCGACACCGCAGATCTCCTTCAACTACCTGGGCCGCCTGGACGCACAGGACCTCGGCGGCTGGCGGCTGGCCGACGGCGAGGCCGCCGTGGAGCTGCTGGCCGACGACGACCTCTCGCTCACCCACGCCCTCCAGATCGACGCCTACGTCCGCGACGGCGAGCTGACCGCCGAGTGGACCTACCCCTCGGGCGTCCTCACCGAGACCGAGGTCCGCGCCCTCGCCGAGGCGTGGACGGCGGCCCTGGCCGAACTCGCCCCGCACACCCGTGGCGGCCTCACCGTCTCCGACGTGCCTCTCGTCCACATCACCCAGGACGAACTGGACCGCTTCCGGGGCGCCACCGACGTCCTGCCCCTCTCCCCGCTCCAGGAGGGGCTGCTCTTCCTCGCCCTGTACGAGCCCGAGGACCCCTACGTCGGCCAGCTCGTCCTGGAGACCGACCGCGGCTTCGATCCCGAGCGGATGCGGGCCGCCGCCACCGCCCTGCTGCACCGCCACCCGAACCTGCGGTCCGCCTTCCGCAGCCGCTCGGCGGGCGCCCCCGTGCAGGTCGTCCCCGCCGACGTGAAGGTCCCCTGGGAGGAGCGCGACGAGGACGACCTGCAGGCCTTCCTCGTCCGCGACCGCGCCCGCGGCTTCAGCGTCGTCCGGCCGCCCCTGCTGCGGTTCACCGCCCTCGGCGACCGCCGCCTCGTCCTGACCCACCACCACCTGCTGCTCGACGGCTGGTCCCTGCCCCTGCTGGTACGGGAGCTGTTCACCCTCTACGGCGGCACCGAACCGCTCCCGCCCACCGCCCCCTACCGCGACTACCTGGCCTGGCTCGACCGGCAGAACCACGAGACCTCCGCCGGGGTGTGGCGGGAGCGGCTCGCCGGTCTCACGGCACCCACCCTGCTCGCGCGGGCCGACCGCACCTCCGACGGACACGACGTCCACGAACTGGTCCTGTCCGAGGCGCTCACCGACGCCCTGACGTCGACGGCGCGTGCGCACCGGCTCACCCTCAACACCGTCGTGCAGGGCCTGTGGGGGCTGCTGCTGAGCGCCTTCACCGGCCGTGACGACGTCGTGTTCGGCGCGACCGTCTCCGGGCGCCCGCCCGAGCTGCCCGGTGCGGAGTCGATGCTCGGACTCTTCGTCAACACGCTGCCGGTCCGCGTGCGCGTCCACCGTGACGAGACCCTGGCCGCGCTGCTGACCCGGCTCCAGCACGAACAGCGGTCGCTCCACGCCCACCAGCACGCTTCCCTGGCGGAGCTGACCCGCGCCTCCGGCTTCGACGCGCTGTTCGACACCATCGTCGCCTTCGAGAACTACCCGATGGACGACGGCATCGAGGCCGGCGGTCTGCGCCTCGCCCACGCCGACCTCGTCGAGCGCACCCACTACCCGCTGACCCTGTCGGTCTTCCCCGGCGAACGGCTGCGGCTGAAGTTCTCCTACCTCGCCGGAGCCTTCGACCCGACCGCCGTCACCCGCCTCGCCGACCTCGTCACCGACCTGATCGGCGGCGCGGCGGCCGAACTCGACGCACGCGCCCATGAGTTGATTGCGGTGGGCGAGAAGGACCGGCTGCTCGTCATGGGCGCGGCCTCCGTGGAGACCGAGACCGTGACGGTGGCGGCGTCCGGTGGCGGCGAGCCCCGCTCGCCCGAGGAGGCGTCCCTGTGCGCCATCGTCGCCGACGTCCTCGGCGTCGAACACGTGGGCGTCGACGACGAGTTCTTCGCACTCGGCGGCACCTCGATCCTGATGATCCGTCTGGTCCACCGGGTCCGCGACGAGTTCGGCGTCGACCTGTCGCTGCGCGACCTCTTCGCCACCCCGACCGTCGCCGGTGTCGCCGAACGCCTGACCGGTCTCGCCCCGCAGGCCAAACGCATCACCGCGGAGGAACGGCCCGGCCGCATCCCACTGTCGTTCGCCCAGGAACGCATGTGGTTCCTGCAGAGCCTCCAGGGCTCCTCCGGCACCTACAACATCCCCCTCGCGATCCGACTGACCGGCACCCTGGACGCGGACGCCCTCGGCGGCGCGCTGGCCGATCTCGTCGCCCGCCACGAGGCGCTGCGCACGGTCTACCCGGAGGACGCAGACGGCCCCCACCAGGTCGTCCTGCCGCCCGAGACGCCCTACACGACGCAGTACGTCCGGGACCCTGCCCCCGACCTCGCCGCCGACGCGGCCCGCGCCTTCGACCTGACCCGCGACATCCCCCTGCGGACGACGCTGTACGAGACCGGACCCGACACCTACGTCCTGCTGCTGGTCGTGCACCACATCGCGGCGGACGGCGCCTCACTGCGCCCGCTCGCCGAGGACATCACCACCGGCTACCGCGCCCGCACCGGCGACGCGGCAGCCGCCTTCCCCGAACTGACCGTCCAGTACCCGGACTTCGCGATCTGGCAGCGCGAGACCCTCGCCGCCGACCTGCCCCGCCAGATCGAGTACTGGAAGCAGCACCTGGACGGCCTGCCGCCCGAGGTCACCTTCCCCGGCGACCGCCCGCGCCCGGCGGTGGCCACCCACCGCGGCGACCACGTCGAGTTCCCCGTCGCCCCCGAGCTGTACCAGCGGATGCTGGACCTCGCCGGCCGCACCCGCACCACCCCGTTCATGGTCCTCCAGGCCGCCGTGTCGCTGCTGCTGACCCGGCTCGGCGCGGGCGAGGACATCCCGCTCGGCGGTGTGATCGCCGACCGGCCCGACTCGGTCCTCGACGACGTCGTCGGCGTGTTCATCAACACCCTCGTCTACCGCATGGACACCTCCGGCGACCCGACCTTCGAGGACCTGCTCGTCCGCGTCCGCGAGACGGGCCTCGCCGCCTACGCCCACCAGGGCGTCCCCTTCGAACGACTGGTGGAGGAGCTGAACCCCGAGCGCTCCCGCTCCCGGCACGCCTTCTTCCAGGTGATGCTGGCCTGGCTCGACCTCACCGAGGCCCGCTTCGACCTGCCCGGCGTCACCTCCGACCCCGGCCCGGTCACCAGCGGCACCGCCAAGTTCGACGTGCACTTCGACTGCCACGTCCACGAGGCCGGCGGCCTGCTGTGCCGCCTGGAGTACGCCACCGACCTGTACGACCGCCGGACCGCCGAGAGCTTCGCGACCCGGTTCGTCCGCGTCCTGGAACGCGTCACCGCCGACCCCGGACAGCGCCTCTCCGAGGTGGACGTCCTCGGCGCCGACGACCGCGCGCTGGTGCTCACCGGCTGGAACGACACCACCGTGGCGTTCGACGGCGAGGGTTCGGCGGTCGAGCTGCTGGAGGCGCACGCCCGCCGCACCCCCGACGCCGAGGCGGTCCGCTTCGAGGGCGAGTCGGTCACCTACGGCGCGTTCAACACCCGGGCCAACCGGCTCGCCCACGCCCTGCGCGAGCGCGGCGTCGGCCCCGAGTCACGGGTGGCGGTGATGCTGCCGCGCTCGGTGGACCTGATGGTGGCCCTGTGGGCGGTCCTCAAGGCGGGCGCCGCGTACGTGCCGATCGACACCGGCTACCCGGCCGACCGGATCGCGTACATCCTCGCCGACTCCGGCGCCCGGCTGCTGATCTCCGACCGTGACGCGGACGGCTTCGACCGGATCGCACCCGACGCCGAAGGACCCACCGGGAACCCGGGGGTGACGGCCCACGGCGACAACGCCGCGTACGTCATCTACACCTCGGGCTCCACCGGCCGCCCCAAGGGCACGGTCAACACGGTCGCGGGCATGGCGAACCGGCTGTGGTGGATGCAGCGCGACCACCGACTCGCCCCGGGGGAGCGGGTGTTGCAGTCCACCCCGGTCAGCTTCGACGTGTCGGTGTGGGAGGTCTTCTGGACCCTGATGTACGGCGGCACCCTCGTCGTCGCCCGGCCCGACGGCCACCGCGACCCGCTCTACCTGGAGCGGCTGATGCGCGAGGAGTCCGTCGCCGTCGTCCACCTCAGCGCCTCCATGCTCGGCGCCTATCTCGCCGAGACCGGGCTGCCCGCCTCCGTACGCCTGGTCGTCTCCGGCGACGAGGCCCTGCCCGCCGAGCTGGTCCGCCGCTTCCACGACGACTCCGCGGCCGTGCTCCTCAACGCCTACGGCCCCACCGAGGCCGCCGTGGACGTCACCGCCTGGGCCGCGCCGGCGGTCACCGGGACCGTGCTGATCGGCGGGCCCGTCGCCAACACCCGCGCGTACGTGCTCGACGCGACGCTGGCGCCCGTCGCCCCCGGCGTGCCGGGCGAACTGTACGTCGAGGGCGTGCAGGTGGCCCGCGGCTACCTCGACCGGCCCGCCCTGACCGCCGAACGGTTCGTCGCCAGCCCGTACGGCCCGCCCGGATCCCGGATGTACCGCACCGGGGACGTGGCACGCTGGACGGCCGACGGCGAGCTGGAATATCTGGGGCGCGCCGACAACCAGGTGAAGCTGCGCGGCTTCCGCGTCGAACTCGGGGAGATCGAGGACGCCCTCGCCGACCATCCGGCCGTCTCCCGGGCCGCCGCGGCCGTGCACGGGCAGTGGCTGGTCGGGTACGTCGTGCCCGCCGCCCCGGGCGCCCCCGTGGACCCGGAGGCGCTGCGGACCCGGCTCGCGGCCCGCCTGCCCGAGTACATGGTCCCGGCCCAGATCGTCACCCTGGACGTGCTGCCGCTCACCCCGAACGGCAAGCTCGACCGCAAGGCCCTGCCGGTCCCCGATCTCGCGCAGACCGCCGGGCGCGGCCCGCGCACCCCGCAGGAGGAGATCCTGTGCGGGCTGTTCGCCGAGGTCCTGCGGGTGCCCGAGGTCTCGATCGACGACGACTTCTTCGCGCTCGGCGGCCACTCCCTGCTGGTGACCCGGCTGGCGAGCCGGATCCGCGCCGCCCTCGACACCGACCTCGAACTGTCGGTCCTGTTCGAGGCGACCACCGTGGCGAAGCTCGCGTCCCGGCTCACCGGGAGCGGCCCGCGCCGCACCGGCGTCACGGCACAGCCCCGCGAGGGACGCCTGCCGCTGTCGTACGCCCAGGAACGGCTGTGGTTCCTGCACCGCTTCGAGGGCCCGTCCCCGACGTACAACCTGCCCGTCGCGCTGCGGCTGACCGGTGACCTCGACGTGGCCGCGCTCACCGCCGCCCTGGACGATCTGGCGGGGCGGCACGAGGCGCTGCGCACGGTCTTCGCCGAGGACGAGCAGGGGCCCCACCAGGTGGTCCTGCCGTCCGTGCCGCCGCTGCTCGTCGTCCCCGCCGACGCGGACACGCTCGACGAGCGCTTCGCCGACGCCGTCCGCACCCCCTTCGACCTCACCGCCCAACCCCCGCTGCGCGCCACCCTGTTCGACCTCGGCGCCGGCGACCACGTCCTGCTGCTCGTCCTGCACCACATCGCCGGCGACGGCGCCTCCATGGCCCCGCTCGCCCGCGACCTCGCCACCGCGTACACGGCCCGCACCAGGGGAGAAGCCCCCGACTGGGACCAACTGCCTATCCAATACGCCGACTTCGCGGTCTGGCAGCGACAGGCGCTGGGTGACGCCGACGACCCGGACAGTGCCCTGTCCCGGCAACTCGACCACTGGCGTACGACGCTCGCCGGACTGCCCGAGCAGCTGGAGCTGCCCTTCGACCGGCCCCGCCCCGCTGTCCCCACCCACCGCGGCGACACCGTGCCCCTCGCGGTCGAACCCGCCGTCCACGAGGCCCTGGTCCGGCTCGCCCGCGAGCACCACACGACCGTCTTCATGGTCGTGCACGCCGCCCTGGCCACGCTGCTGCACCGGCTCGGCGCGGGCGACGACATCGTGATCGGCTCACCGGTCGCGAACCGCACGGACGAGGCCCTCACCCCGCTGGTCGGCTTCTTCGCCAACAACCTCGTGCTGCGCACCGACCTCACCGGCGACCCCGACTTCACCGAGGTACTGCGCCGGGTGCGCGCCGCCGACCTGGCCGCCTACGCCCACCAGGACGTGCCGTTCGAACGGGTCGTGGAGGCGGTCAACCCGGCGCGCTCCACCGCACGGCACCCGCTGTTCCAGACCGGCCTGAACTTCAATGACGCCGACCAGCAGACGGCCCTCGACCTCGCCGTCGACCTGCCCGGCCTCACGGCGCGCGTACGGCCGGTCGCGTCGCCCGCCGCCAAGTTCGACCTGTCGTTCTTCCTCACCGAGCGGCCCGAGGGCGGAGTGACCGGGCTCCTGGAGTTCGCCACCGACCTGTTCGACCGTGACTCCGCCGCCCGTATCGCCGAGCGGTTCACCCGGCTGCTCACCGACGTCGTCGCCGAACCCGGCCGCCCGGTGGGGGAGTTCGACGTCGTGGACGGCGACGAGCGGCGGCTGCTGCTCACCGAGTGGAACACCAACGACCACGAGGTGCCCTCCGGGACACTCACCGACCTGATCGAGGCCCAGGCCGCCCGCACCCCGGACGCCCCCGCCGTCGTGTTCGGCGCGACCGAGCTGTCGTACGCCGAACTCGACGCCCGCGCCGACCGGTTGGCCCGGCACCTGCGCGACCTCGGGGCCGGTCCGGAACGCTATGTCGCCGTCCTGATGCCGGTCTCCGAACACATCCCGGTGACCCTGCTGGCCGCCCTGAAGACCGGCGCCGGGTATCTGCCGCTCGACCCGGCGCACCCGGCCGACCGGCTCGCCTTCATGCTGGCGGACATCGCACCGGCGGCCGTGGTCACCACGGCCGAACTCGCCCCGACCGTAGGCGCGTTGACCTCCGCGCCGATCGTGCTGAGCGACGACCCCGCCCTCGCCCGACAGCCGTCCGGCCCGCTCACCGACGTGGTCCGGCGGCCCGAGCACGCCGCCTTCGTCATCTTCACCTCGGGCTCCACCGGACGGCCCAAGGCGGTCGTCGTCGAACACCGCTCACTGGTCGCCTACCTGGCATGGGCGACCCACGAGTACGCGAGCCTGCGCCGGCGCGTCCTCGTGCACTCGCCGGTCTCCTTCGACCTCACCGCCACCGGTATGTTCGGCCCGCTCATCTCCGGCGGCACCGTGGAACTGGTCCGCTGGAGCGCGAGCGGCCCCGACCCGGACGCGGCCGTCACCCGGCCCGACTTCGTCAAGGCCACCCCCAGCCATCTGCACCTGCTGGGAGCGGTCCCCGAGGAGTACTCGCCCAACGGTCAACTCGTCCTCGGCGGCGAGTCGTTGCTCGGCGACGTGCTCGACGCCTGGCGCTCCCGGCACCCTGGCGTGACCGTCCTCAACGAGTACGGGCCGACCGAGACCACCATCGGCTGCAGCCTGTTCCGCATCGAACCCGGCGACCCCGTGCCGCCCGGCGTCATCACCATCGGCACGCCCGCCTGGAACACGCGAATGTACGTCCTGGACGCGCTGCTGCGCCCGGCACCCCTCGGCACCGCCGGCGAACTGTACGTCGCGGGCGACCTCGTCACCCGCGGCTACCACGGCCGCCCCGGCCTGACCGCCGGACGCTTCGTCGCGAACCCCTTCGGCCCGCCCGGCTCCCGGATGTACCGCACCGGCGACCTGGCCCGCTGGACCGCCGCCGGGCGGCTGGAGTTCGTCAGCCGCGTCGACGACCAGGTGAAGATCCGCGGATTCCGTATCGAACTCGGCGAGGTGGAGGCCGTCCTGACGGCCCGGCCCGGCATCGACGCGGCGGCCGTCGTGGTCCGCGAGGACACCCCCGGCGACAAGCGCCTCGTCGCGTACGTGGTACCGGAGCCGGACCACCCGGCGGACCCGGCCGCCCTGCGCGCCGCCGCCGCGCGGGCCCTGCCCGACTACATGGTTCCCTCCGCGTTCGTCGTCCTGGACACCCTGCCGCTGACCGCCAACGGCAAGATCGCCCGCAAGGCGCTGCCCGCTCCCGATGCCATGGCTCCCGAGGGCACGGGCAGGCCGCCCGCAGAGGGCCTGGAACGTCAGGTGGCGGACGTCTTCGCCGCCGTCCTCGGGGTGCCCGGCGTGGGCGCCGACGACGACTTCTTCCGCCTCGGCGGCCACTCCCTGCTCGTCGCCCGCCTGGTCAACCGCATCCGGGCCGACGTCGGGGCGGAGCTGTCCATCCGGGAGGTCTTCGAACACGCGACGGTCGCCGGACTCGCGGAGCTGCTGGCGGACCGGCCGACGCGGGCCTCCCGGGCCCCGCTCGTCCGACGCGAACGGCCCGAGCGGGTCCCGCTGTCGGCGGCCCAGCGGCGGATGTGGTTCCTCGACCGGCTCGACGGCCCGTCGCGGACGTACACCATCCCCGTCGTCCTGCGGATGACCGGCACCCTCGACCCGGACGCCCTGCGGGACGCCTTCGGGGACCTGGTGCGGCGGCACGACGTGCTGCGCACGGTGATCGCCGAAGGACCGGAGGGCCCGCACCAGGTCGTCGTCGACACCGAGCCGCGCTTCACGGTCCGGTCGTGCGACCCGGCCGACTTCGACGCGGGTCTGGCGGAGGCCGCCCGGACGCCGTTCTCCCTGGACCACCAACTTCCCCTCCGCGCCGAGCTGTTCACCGACGGGGAACGGGAACACGTCCTGCTGCTCCTCCTGCACCACATCGCGGGCGACGGCGCGTCCATGCGGCCCCTCGCCGACGACCTCTCCACGGCCTACGCCGCGCGCCTCACCGGTCACGCCCCCGACTGGGCTCCGCTGCCCCTCCAGTACGCCGACTACGCCCTGTGGGAACGCGAACTCCCCACCGACCGGCTCGACTTCTGGACGAAGGAGCTGGCCGGGATCCCCGACCAGACCGAACTGCCCACCGACCGTCCCCGGCCCGCCGTCGCGTCCAAGAGCGGTGGCACGGTGCCCTTCACGGTGCCGGCCGGACTGCGCGCCCGGATCGACGCGCTCGGCCGGGCCCGGGGCGCCAGCGCCTTCATGGTGCTCCACGCCACGCTCGTCACCCTGCTGCACCGGCTCGGCGCCGGCGACGACATCGTGATCGGCACCCCCGTGGAGGGCCGCCCGGACACCGCCCTCGAAGACCTCGTCGGACTGTTCGCCAACACCCTGGCGCTGCGCGCCGACACCTCCGGCGACCCCACCTTCGAGGACCTGCTCGACCGGGTGCGCGCGGCGGACGTGGCGGCGTACGACCACACCGACGTGCCGTTCGAGCAGCTGGTCGAGGCGCTGAACCCGGTGCGCTCACGCTCCCGACACCCGCTGTTCCAGGTGATGCTGACGGTCAATCAGCAGCCGATCGCCCCCACGCTGCCCGGACTTGAAGTCACCGTCGGGGACGTACAGGGCGACCAGGCCAAGTTCGACCTGTCGCTGACGCTCACCGAGAGCGGCGAACACGGGGAGGACGGGGCGTACGGCGAGGACCTGGCGGACGGGGAGGGCGGCGGGGGCGGCTGGTCCGGATCGGTCGAGTACGCCTCGGACCTGTTCGACCGCGCCACCGCCGAGAGCGTCGCCGCCCGCTATCTCCGCCTGCTGGACGAGGTGACCACCGACCCGGCGCGCCCCCTGCACGCCCTGCCGCTCCTCACCCCCGCCGAATGCGAGGACGTCCTCGTCCGCCGCAACGACACCGCCCGGCCGCTGCCGAAGGCGTCCCTGCCGGACATGTTCGAGGCCCAGGCGACGCGCACCCCGCACGCGGTGGCCGTCGTCGCGGACGGCACGGGTACCACGGACGCTTCGGAACTGACGTACGACGAGCTGAACCGCCGAGCCAATCGACTCGCCCGGCACCTGATCACGCTCGGCGCCGGACCGGAGACCGTCGTCGCCGTGGTGCTGCCGCGCCGCCCGGACGTGGTCGTGGCGCTGCTGGCGGTCCTGAAGACCGGGGCGGCCTATCTGCCGATCGACCCGGCCAACCCGCGGGCGCGGATCGACGCGCTGGTCGCCGACGCGGGCGCGCGGATCGTGCTGGACGAGGCGAGCCTCCCGGCCGTCCCGTTCCCGGCAGATCTCCCCGACGGCGACCTGGGCCTGTCCGTCCACCCCCACCAGGCCGCCTACCTGATCTACACCTCCGGATCGACGGGCCGCCCGAAGGGAGTGGTCGTCGAACACGGTTCGCTCGCCGCCTACCTCAGCGAGGCCCTGGAGATGTACTCGGCCGCCTCGGGCGAGTCCCTGGT
The DNA here is from genome assembly GCF_055657445.1 of Streptomyces sp. NPDC107538. Classification (NCBI taxonomy): domain Bacteria; kingdom Bacillati; phylum Actinomycetota; class Actinomycetes; order Kitasatosporales; family Streptomycetaceae; genus Streptomyces; species Streptomyces sp. NPDC107538. Next base: position 1,202,539 of record NZ_JBVKAY010000001.1, read on the forward strand.
GCACACCTCCCTCGCCTTCGACATGCCGGTCACCACCCTCTTCACCCCGCTGCTCACGGGCGGCCGGGTGCGGTTCACGGACCTCGACGAGGACACACCGACCCCCGCCCTGCTCAAGGTCACCCCGAGCCATCTCCGGCTCCTGGAGTCGCTGCCCGACCACGTCAGCGACGCCCGGAACCTGGTCATCGGCGGCGAGGCACTCGACGGCACGGCCCTGCAGGCCTGGCGGGACCGGCACCCCGGGGCCGTGGTGATCAACGAGTACGGCCCGACCGAGGCGACCGTCGGCTGCGTCGTCCACCGCCTGGAGCCGCACGACGTCCTCGACGCGGGTCCGGTACCCATCGGCCGCCCCATCGGCAACGCACGCGTCTATGTCCTCGACGCCCACCTCCAGCCCGTTCCCGACGGGGTGTGGGGCGAGCTGTACCTCGCCGGCGCCGGACTCGCCCGCGGCTACGCCGGCCGTCCCGGCCAGAGCGCCGAACGCTTCGTCGCCGACCCGTACGGCCCACCCGGCGCCCGCATGTACCGCGTGGGCGACCGGGCCCGCTGGAACCGCGCCGGAGTGCTGGAGTACGCCGGACGCGTCGACGACCAGGTCAAGATCCGGGGTTACCGCATCGAACCCGGCGAGATCGAATCGGCCCTGACAGCACTGGACGGCATCGCACAAGCCGCAGTGATAGCCCGAGAGGACCGCCCGGGCGACCAGCGGCTGGTGGCCTACCTAGTGCCCGAGGCCGCGCCCCGTAAGGGGCGCGGGGAACTGCGCGACCAGCCCCCACATACCCGCAGCGAACACACAACCCCTCAGTCGGAACGCACACCCCTGGATCCCGACACCCTGCGGACCAAGCTCGCCGCCACCCTGCCCCCCTACCTCATCCCGTCCACCTTCATCGAGATCGACGACATCCCCCTGAACCCCAACGGCAAGCTCGACCGCCGCGCCCTGCCCACCCCGCCGAACACCGCGGCCGGCACCGGCCGCGCCCCCCGCACCCCACAAGAGACCCAGCTGTGCACCCTGTTCGCCGAAGCGCTCTCCGTGCCGGAGGTCTCCGCCGACGACGACTTCTTCGCCCTCGGCGGCCACTCCCTGCTCGCCGTCCGTCTGGCCGACCGTATCGGTGACACGCTGGGCGTCCGCTTCAGCCTGTCGGCGCTGCTCGAAGCACCGACCCCGGCGGGACTGGCCCGCCACCTCACGGAGGGCGGCCCGCACACCACGTCATGGGTGCCGGACTCGGAAGCCGAGCTGAGTCCCGCCCTGCGCTTCCCGAACACCGGTACCGGTGCTCCTCGGGAGATCCTGCTGACCGGCGCCACAGGATTCGTCGGAGCCTTCCTCCTGGCCGAGCTGCTGCACCGGACCTCGGCGCGGGTGCACTGCCTCGTCCGGGCGCGGACCGACGCCGAGGCGGGCGAGCGGCTGACCGAGGCCATGCGGCGCTACGGCATCGACCTCAAGCCGGCGCCGGACAACCCGCGGCTGAACATCGTCCGGGGCGACCTGGCGGCAGCGGACCTCGGTCTCGGTGCCGCCGACTGGGCGGGGCTGCGCGAGCGGGTCGACACGATCGTCCACAGCGGCGCACACGTCCATCACCTCTCGCCGTACACCCAGTTGAAACCGGCCAACGTGGAGGGCACCCGGACCCTGCTGCGCCTGGCCGCCGAAGGCCGGCCGAAGGCGTTCCACCACCTCTCCACCCTCGGGGTGTTCACCCTCGGCCGGAACTCCCGGCCGGTCACGGAGGATTCACCGATCGACGGGGAGAAGCACCCGTCCGGGAACGGGTACGCGGCGAGCAAATGGGTCGCGGACCGGCTCGTGGAGCGTGCCTTCGAACGGGGGGCGTCCGGTGGCATCCACCGGCTCGGCCGCATCTGGGCCCACACCTCGACCGGTGCCGTCAGCTCGGACGACATGTTCTCCCGGCTGCTCACCAGTTGCGCGGCGCTCGGCTGCCATCCGGTCGGACCGGAGCTGGAGGAGGCGCTGCTGCCCGTCGACGTCCTGGCCCGTGCCGTCGTGGAACTGATCCTGACCGGGACGGGAACCGCCCGTGTGCACCACCTCCACCACCCGCGCAGCGTCGGAGTCGATGTCTTCATGCGCGGCCACGACCGGATGCGCGGGACGCGATCCGAACCGGTCACGCTCACCGAGTGGCTGCACCGCCTGCGGCGCGCGAGCGAACGCGGACAGAACCTGCCGATCCTGCCCTACCAGGCGTATCTCGAAGAGCACGCGAGGACCGCACCCGACCCCCGGCGACCGGCCCTGGAGTTCGAGAACGACAGGACGCTGCAACGCCTGCGGGACCTGGCGGTCGCGATCCCGGACATCGACGACGCCGCGATCTCCCGCTACTGGGACTTCGTCGAACGGTGAGGCCGGCCGAGCACAACCGGCCCACCCCCCTCCGCACCGGGAGGCGAAGCGCCTCCCGACTCCCGAAAGGACACCGACCTGTCATGACCAACCCCTTCGAGAACCCCGACGGCACCTACCGGGTCCTGGCCAACGACGAGGGCCAGCACTCCCTGTGGCCCGACTTCACCGACGTACCCGCCGGCTGGACAGTCGTCTTCGGCCCGGACAACCGCACCGCCTGCCTGGAGTACGTCGAACGCGAGTGGACCGACCTGCGTCCCCAGAGCCTCGTCGACGCCATGGGCGCCTGACCGACCCCCGAAGCCACGCGACGTACGGAACGGAAGTGAACACGACGTGATCAGCGTCGAATCGACGACGGCCCCCGCGGACCCGGCGCGGACCGCCCGCCCCGCGGACGGCGACGGGACGGTGCGCCTCGGCGCCACATCCCTGGCCGCACTGGCCCAGGTGACGAGCGGTCTGCTGGACCGGGCGGGCGACCGGGTCGACGACCCGGCCTGGGTGGACCGCGCCCGCCACGCCTGGGAGGACGCCCCGGCCGAAGTACGGCGCCCGGTACGGGAGTTCCGCAGGAACTCCGGCCCGGACGGCGCCCTCGTCCTGCGGCGGCTGCCCATCGGCGCCGCCGACCTGCCCCCGACCCCCATGGTGAAGGGCTCCGTGCAGCACAGCCCCTCGCTCCCGGCGGCGACGCTGCTGCTGTTCGCGGCGGGGCTCGGCGACCCGGCCGCGTTCGCCGCGGAGAAGTCCGGAGCCCTGGTCCAGGACGTGGTGCCGGTGCCCGGTCAGGAGAAGGTCCAGGGCAATGTCGGCTCCGTCGAACTCACCTTCCACACCGAGAACGCCTTCCACCCGCACCGCCCCGACTACGTCATGCTGCTGTGTCTGCGGTCCGACCACGAGGGCGTCGCCGAACTGCGCACCAGCTGCGTACGCCGGGTCCTGCCGCTGCTGACACCCGGCACCCGGGCGGCGCTCGGCCGCCCCGAGTTCATCACCGAGGCCCCGCCGTCCTTCGGACCGGCAGGCGGCGGCACCGCGCACGCCGTCCTCACCGGGGACCCGGAGGACCCCGACTGGTGCTTCGACGAGGCCGCCACCCGGGGCGCCACCCCCGAGGCCCGAGCGGCCCTCGCCGAACTGTCCGAGGTGGCGCACCGGACGTACACCCCGGTACGCCTGCGCCCCGGTGACCTCGCCGTCGTCGACAACCGGGTCACCCTGCACGGCCGTTCGGCGTTTACGCCGCGCTACGACGGCCGTGACCGCTGGCTGCAGCGGACGTTCGCGTTCAGCGACCTCCGCCGCTCCCGCGACCACCGCCCGGGTGACGGAACGGTCCTCGTCAAGTGACCCCGTCCGCACCCGGGTTACGAGAATCTATGAAAGGTACGTGCTGACATGACCGAGACCGACCGGACACCCCTCACGGTGTTCGAACGGCACGAGTCGAACGTACGCAGCTACTGCCGCGACTTCCCGGTGGTGTTCGAGCGCGCCGCCGGACACCACCTGTGGGACACCTCGGGCCGCCGCTATGTCGACCTGCTGTGCGGGGCCGGCTCGCTCAACTACGGCCACAATCCGCCGGAGATCGTCGAGCGGGTGACGGCCTACCTCACGGCGGGCGGCCCGGTGCAGTCGCTGGACCTGCACACCACGGCCAAGGCCGACTTCCTGGAGCGGTTCACCGGTCTCGTCCTTCAGCCGCGCGGCCTCGGCGACCACGTCGTGCAGTTCCCCGGACCGGCCGGCACGCTCGCCGTCGAGGCCGCCCTGAAGCTGGCCCGCAGGGTCACCGGGCGCACCGAGGTGATCGCCTTCACCGGCGGCTTCCACGGCGCGTCCCTCGGCGCCCTCGCCGCCACGACCTCCCCGCTGCTGCGCGGCGCGGCGGGCGTACCCCTGACCGACGTCACGATCCTCCCGTACGGCGACGCGGCCGAGCCCGATCCGTTCGTCGCCCTGGAACACGCCCTCGGCCCGGACGCGGCGACGCCCCCGCCCGCCGCGGTCCTGCTGGAGACCGTCCAGGGCGAGGGCGGACTCCACGCGGCGCCCCGCGTGTGGCTGGCCCGGATCCGTGAACTCGCCGACGCCACCGGCACGTTGGTGATCGTGGACGACATCCAGGCGGGCTGCGGACGCACCGGTACCTTCTTCAGCTTCGAGGACGCCCCCGAACTCCGTCCCGACCTGGTCTGCCTGTCGAAGTCGCTCAGCGGCATGGGGCTGCCGATGGCGGCCCTGCTGATCCGGCGCGAGATCGACCGTTGGGCACCCGGCGAGCACAACGGCACCTTCCGCGGCCACAACCTCGCCTTCGTGGCGGGCTCGGCGGCCCTGGACCACTGGGCCGACCCGCGCTTCACCGACCACACCGCCGAACTGGCCGCCGCGATCCGCACCAGCCTCGCGGGCATCACCGACGCCCTCCCCGCGGGCGCCGCCGAAGTCGTCGGCAAGGGAGCGATGAGCGGACTGCGATTCCCCGCCCCCGGGACGGCCGAGCGGACACGGGAGGCGTTGTTCCGCGCCGGCGTCGTCGCCGAGACCTCGGGGTCGGGTCATGTACTGAAGCTGCTGCCACCCCTGACGATGTCCCTCACCGAGTGGAAGGAAGTGGCGGACACCGTGGGCGACGCCGTCCAGACGGCCGCTGCGGCGTAGTCGCCCGACACCCCGGGGACGGCCGGGCCTCGCGGCCCCGGCCGTCCCCGTCCCCGGCTGTGACCGCTACCAGGCGAAGGCCTCCGGAGACGGTCCCGGCCCCGGGAAGATCTCGTCCAGCCCGGCCAGCACCTCCTCGCTCAGCTCCAACTCGACGGCGCGCAGGGCGGATTCGAGCTGCTCCGCCGTGCGCGGACCGACGATCGGGCCGGTCACACCGGGACGGGTGAGCAGCCAGGCCAGAGCGGCCTCACCGGGCTCCAGACCGTGCTTGTCGAGCAGGTCCTCGTAGGCCTGGATCTTCGCGCGTACGTCAGGGCCGGACATGGTGCCCGCGGCCAGCCCCTCGCCGCGCCGGCCGCCCTGGATCTCCTTCTTCAGCACGCCGCCGAGCGCACCGCCGTGCAGCGGTGACCACGGGATGACGCCGAGGCCGTACTCCTGCGCGGCCGGGATGACCTCCATCTCGGCACGGCGCTCGTAGAGGTTGTAGAGGCACTGCTCGCTGACGAGGCCGATGGTGCCGCCGCGCCGGGCGGCGGTCTCGTTCGCCTGGGCGATCTTGTAGCCCGGGAAGTTGGAGGACCCGGCGTAGAGGATCTTGCCCTGCTGGACCAGTACGTCGACGGCCTGCCAGATCTCGTCGAACGGGGTGGCCCGGTCGATGTGGTGGAACTGGTAGACGTCGATGTAGTCCGTCCGCAGCCGCTTGAGGCTGGCGTCCACGGCGCGCCGGATGTTGAGGGCGGACAGCTTGTCGTGGTTGGGCCACGCCTCGTCGTCGGCGCCCATGTTGCCGTACAGCTTGGTGCCGAGGACGACCTTGTCGCGGCGCTCGCCGCCCTGGGCGAACCAGTTGCCGATGATGCTCTCGGTACGGCCCTTGTTCTCGCCCCAGCCGTACACGTTCGCCGTGTCGAAGAAGTTGATGCCCGCGTCCAGCGCCGAGTCCATGATCGCGTGGCTGTCGGCCTCGTCGGTCTGCGGGCCGAAGTTCATGGTGCCGAGGACGAGTCGGCTGACCTTGAGACCAGTGCGTCCCAGTTGCGTGTACTTCATGGACGCACGCTAGTCCAGTGGAGTGCGCTCTAGGCAAGCGCGCGAATCCGCGACCGGTGGGCTGTCCCACCGCACATGCAGGGTGGTGGGCTTGCGGAAGACCAGGCCGGACGGGGCCGAGGGGTGGTCCGGGTCCAGACGCAGGGCCGGGAGCCGTTCCAGCAGGTGCCGCAGGGCGATGCGAGTTTCGAGGCGGGCCAGGTGTGCGGCGAGGCAGTAGTGCGGGCCGTGCGCGAACGCCAGCTGCAGGCGTGCGTTCGCGCGGCGGACGTCGAACACGTCGGGGTCGGGGAAGACGTCCGGATCGCGGTTTGCCCCCGTCAGAGAGACGGTGACGAGGTCGCCCCGGCGGATCGTGGCCGGACCGAGGACGGTGTCCCGGGTCGCGTAGCGGTCCACCACCGCGGCGCCCGGTTCGAGACGCAACGACTCCTCGACCGCGCCGTCCAGCAGACCGAAGTCGGCTCGTACGAGGGCGAGTTGGTCGGGGTGTCGCAGCAGATGCAGCAGCGCGTTGGTGATCATCGCCTCGGTGGTCTCGATGCCCCCGAACATCAGCACCGCGGCGTTGGACGCCACCTCGGGCACGGTCAGGCGCCCGGCGGCCGAGCCGAGGAGCGAGGCGGTGTGCGGGTCGGCGACGGTGGCTTCCACGGCGGCGCGCAGCCGCGCGTAGGCCGCGGCGCCCGCCGGTGCCGCCTCCTGGCCGGCGGTGATGTCCGAGACCGACCGCACGATGGTGTCGTACCAGTCGAGCACGGTGTCCGAGGTGGTGCCGACCAGCCCCAGCGCCTCGGTGACGACCGCGACCGTGAGGGGCCCGGCGAAGGCCCGCCGCAGCTCGGCGGCGCCCGCCGCCACGAGCGGTGTGAGGAGCCGGGCGGTCTCCCGCTCGATGAACTCGGCGAAACCGTCGTGCACGGCCCGGGGGCGGAACGGGGCGGTGAACGGCTCGCGGTGCCGGGCGTGCCGTTCGCCGTCGAGGGACAGCATGCTGGGGCCGACGACCTGCGCGGTGGAGAACCGGGGGTCGTCCACGGTGAAGGTCTCGGCGTCCCGCATCACGTCCAGGGCGAGATCCCGGCGGGTCACCAGCCAGCCGCCCAGCTCGGGGAGCCAGGACACCGGCTCCCGCGCCCGCAGCAGCGCCAGGCGCGGATGCGGATCCCCGGCGAGTTCGGCGAGCGTGGTCGCGGCACCGAGCGGGCACGAGTCGACGACGCTCATGAGGCGCCCTGGCCTGGAAGGAAGGAACCGATCACCCTGCCGAGGCTAACAAGCCCGCCTCCGGGGCGCGGAGGCCGGCGGAACCACGCCGAGGCGGGGCCGGCCGGCGGTGTCAGCTCCTGTCCTGTGGCGTGACCGGCTCGGCGGGGAGCTGGTGGTCGGCCCACACATAGCTTGCGGGCAGCAGATCGGTGATGGAGACGGTGCGGACGTCGTCGCCGTCGCCGTCTGCCACGATGACCCGGAGCGCCGGGAAGTAGTCGAGCAGGACCTGACGGCAACGGCCGCACGGGGGCACGACACCGCGGTCGCGGTCACCCACGGCGACGACGGTCACCAGCTCGTGGGCGCCCTGGGCGGCGGCCGCACCGATCAGAACCAGTTCGGCGCAGGGGCCTCCGGTGAAGTGGTACGCGTTCACCGCGGTGACGATCCGCCCGTCCCGGGCCCGGCCCGCCGCCGCCATGGTGTGCTCGTCGCCGCGGCAGCGTGTACGGGCCACCAGTGCCGCCGCCTCGATCAGTTCCTGGTCGACGGGGTCCGTCCGGGGGGTCATCCTGTCTCCGCCTTCCTCGGGTGTCAGCCGACGGTGACCCATCCGGACGTCGTCGCGCAAACGGATATCGGGCCCGACGGTTGGGGATCAGGGATCAGCTCTCGCAGCTGTCCTTCAGGTCACCGTTGTCCCCCGTGCAGGTGTCGGTGCCGGCGTCCCCGTAGGAGCGGTCGTTCCCTGCCGCGAAGTCACCGGCGTCGATACGGTCGTTGCCGTTCCTGCCGAACATGGTGTCGTCGCCGGCTCCGCCGGTGATGTTATCGATCCCGGCTCCGCCGAAGACGGTGTCGTGACCGGCCTGGCCGTTCAGGAAGGTCCTGGAGGTGGCGGTGTAGTCAAGGGTGATGATGTCGTTGCCAGTGCCGCCGGAGATGTCGGCGGGCATATTGCCCGTCACGAGGACGATGTCCCCGAGGTCGCCCATGTCGAGCGTGAGGGTCCGGCCGTCGAACGGACAGTCGACGGTGTCACGGTCGATCTGGGTGCACCCGGATCCCGCGGTGACCGCGTCGCCGCCGTCGCTGATGACGACCCTGTTGTTCGACCGGGTGACGGAAAGGTCGTTCGCCTTCCCGGCGACGGCGTTGACGTAGATACGAACCGTGTCCACCCGCACACCCGTCGCGGCATGTGCCTGCCCGGCCGACAGCACCGTCGCCGCACCCAGCGCCACGCTCATCGCACCGGCCTGTACCGCTCTGCGTATCGAGGTCTTCAACGCTCCTCCTGTTTCTCCCCGTTGACCACTGGCTGGTCTCGCCGTGATCCATCCTGGGCGCGGAGCGGGTGGCGGCACATGGGGGGAGAACCCCCAAGTACCGCCGGTGGAACGGGTGTTGGGACGCTCAGGGGGTGAAGACCTGGTCGAGGCGGTCGATGGCGCCGTCGCCGCCGAGGTGGTAGGTGAAGACCAGACCGGAGTTCGGATGGGCCTCCAGCCAGTCGAGGAACTCCTGGACGCCGATGGGCTGGTTCTCCGTGCTCTCCACGATGGGCGTGGTGACGGTGGTGTCCGCCGCCTGATCGAGCGGGATGAACGTCTCCTTGCCGACCGTCTCGAACGGCGCCCCGTCCGAGTCGGGGGTGCCGCATCCCCAGTTGCCGTGCCTGACGATCAGACTCAGAAACCCCCCCTCCGGCGTGTACCGGTACACGGCGATCTCGTCGGGGGAGATCGGCATCTTGTGGTCGCAGTCGTCCCCACCGCCGCCGGTACCGCCCGAGACGGCCCCCTCGGCGGCCGGTGACTTGGAGGCGGCCGGATCGTCGGCGGGGGTTTCGGTGCCGCCGCTCGCGTCCGCCGAGGCCTTCGCGTCGGCCTGGGCCCCCGCCCCGTCGCCGGTGTCGCTCACAGCCGTTGCCGTTGCCGTCGCGGTCGGCTTCGAGCCGTCGTCGGCACCGCCCGTACCGCCGCCACCCGCGCCACCCGCGCAGCCCGCCAGCGCCAGCGCTCCCGCCGCGCACAGGCCCAGCGCGACTGCCCGGGCGGCGCCCGGTCTGCGGCGGATCGTTCTCGGCGTCAGGTTCATCATCCGTCCCCCACTTGGTTCTTCGCGGTCTCCCGAGCCCCGTCGGCTCGGGAGGAAGGGACGAGTTTCAGCCGTCGGCAGTTGCGCGTCCTGGCTGGATTGTGCTCATCGGGGCGCGTTCGTTCAACCGGGACCGGGACCGGGGCCGGACCGCGCAGCGCGGTCCGGCCCCGGTGCGCGAGGTCGCGAGGTCACGCCTCGCAGGCGCTCTTCGTGTCGTTCGTGTCGGCCGTGCAGGTGTCGGTGTTGGCGCCCCCGTTGAGGGAGTCGTTGCCGAACACACCGTCCACGGCGTCCAGGGTGTCGTTGCCCGCCCCACCGCTGTGGCTGTCACTGCCGGCGCCGCCGACGAGGGTGTCGTTGCCGTTCCCGCCCACCAGGAGGTCGTTGCCCCCGAAGCCCGACAGGATGTCGCCCGCAGCGCTTCCGGTGAGCGTGTCGCCGAACTGGCTGCCGTAGACGAACTCGACATCGGTCAGGACGTTGTCCCCCTCGCCGCCGGTGCCGTCGTCGGCGGCGTTGTCGATGTCGACGACCACGCCGGAGCCGCTGTCCAGGTAGTTGACGAGGTCGGCGGTGCCGCCCCCGCCGCTGAGCCGGTCGGCGCCCGGGCCGCCGACGAGCATGTCGAAGGTGACGCCGCCGTTCAACGTGTCGTTGCCCGTACCGCCGTTGAGGATGTTGCTGCCCGGGCTGGGGCCACCGTTGATGACGTCGTTGCCGGACTCGCCCTTCAGCTCACCGCGCACATTGCCGGTCTTGGTGATGATGTCGTTGCCGTCACCGGCGTTGACCACGACCGTGTCGGTGCCGAGGTTCACCGGGCAGGCCACCGAACCGTTGACCTGGAGCGTGCAGCCGATCCCCGCGGAGAGGGTGTCGGAGGTGTCCCGGATGAAGACGGTGCTCCCGGACAAGCTGACGGTGATGTTGTTCGCGCGCCCCGCCGCCGCGTTCACGACCAGATGGGTCCCGCTCTTGGACACACCGGTGGCCGCGCTCGCGGACCCTCCGGTCAGGGTCACCGCGGAACCCGCCAGCGCGGCGACCACCATGACCCGGAGTAACGCGTTTCTGCCCATGGGCTCCCTCTCGCTCACCTGATGCGGCCTGGCCCGCGCACGCCCAGTGCGCCGAGCCGGTCCCAAGGTGCCAGGCCCGCCCGGGCGGTACATGGGGGAACGGCCCCCATGTACCGGCCATGCGGTTGCGGCGGGCCGGTGAAAACCCTGTGGAAGTGCTGTCGGTGGTGCCGTCTATGCTGCACCGGAAGATCACGCGGGACCACGGGGAGGACTCGGCATGCTCGGCAAGCTGTTCGGCAGGGGTACGGAGAGACCGGCGGCGGATCCGTACGCCCTGCCCGTGCCCCGCAGACAGAAGAGCGGCATGTACACGCTGCGCGCGCTCGGGGACGCCCGGGTGCTCGCGCTGGTGGAGGCCGCCGACGCCGGCGACTGGGAGGCCGTGAAGGCGGCCCTGGCCCCCTTCGACCTCGGCCGGGACCATCGGATCCTCGGTGAGCTGGACGACCTGGACGGCCTGCAGGACTGGATCGGCAGGGCCGTCGAGGAGGACAAGGAGCACCGGGCGACCGCCCTGCTGATATCCGGGACGCGCCACGTCAGCTGGGGCTGGGAGGCCCGCACCGCCGCCCGTGCCGTGAACGTCTCGCAGGAACAGTGGCGGGTCTTCCACGAGCGGCTCCGCATCGCCGAGGAACAGCTGCTGGAGGCCGCCGAGCTGCGGCCGGACTGGGTCACCCCGTGGCGCCGCCTCCTCACCTCCGGCCGCGGCATGTCGCTCGGCACCGCTGTCAACGAGGCCCGCCGCGACGCCGCCCTGCGCCGCGACCCGCTGGACCTGGAGACCCACCTGGAGTGGGTGTCGCAGCTCCAGCCCCGCTGGGGCGGTGAGCCGGGGCAGGCCCTGGCCTTCGCCCAGGACGCGTTCTCCCGGGCCCCGCAGGGACACCGCCTGGGCTGTGTCATCGCCATGGCGTACATCGAGGAATGGGTCGAGTCGGACCGCGGGGACTACCTCGAAACCGCCGAGATCCAGGCACAGTTGCGGGAAGCGGCCGACCACAGCGTCCTGCACCCCGCCTATGTGCGGCACCCCGGGTGGCAGCAGGACTTCAACATGTTCGCCATGGCCCTGGCACTGGCCGGCGAGCGCCACACGGTCCGGCGCGTGTTCCAGGCACTGGACGGCGCCTACACCACCTGGCCCTGGACCTACTTCGCGGACCCCGAGAAGGAGTTCGCCCGCCATCACCGCCGGGCCTGAGCACACACCGGGCCTGCGCCCGGACCGCGCCCGCGCCCACACCGGGCCCGAGCCGGCCCCGGGTCCGTCCCGCTCGTTCGCCCCGGCCGTACCCGGGCGCACACCGCTCCCGCCCGGCCGCCACCGGCGTACGCGAACATCCGCCGGCCCCGGCCCCGGCGCCGCCCGCCACGTACCGGCACCGCCCGGCCTCATCCGTCGCCCTTCCCTCTTCCCACCCCGGACTGCCCCATGACTCTGCCCGACACCGCCGTCGACCCCGCCGCAGCCGCCGACCGCACCTTCCAGGTGGATCTGCGCGGCCTCGTCGACCTCCTCTCCCACCATCTGTACTCCAGCCCCCGGGTCTACCTGCGCGAACTGATGCAGAACGCGGTCGACGCGCTCACCGCCCGGCACACCCTCGAACCGGCCACCGGCGCGGGCGGCGACGCCTTCGGTATCCGTCTGTACGCCGACGGTTCGGTGGTCCGCGTCGAGGACGACGGCGTCGGTCTCACCGAGGCCGATGTGCACACCTTCCTCGCCACGATCGGCCGCAGCAGCAAGCGTGCCGACCGCATCGAGGAGCAACGGGCCGACTTCATCGGCCAGTTCGGCATCGGTCTGCTCTCCTGCTTCCTGGTCGCCGACGAGATCCACGTCCTCAGCCGCTCCGCCCGCACCCCCGACGCGCCCGCCGTGGAGTGGCGGGGACGCGGCGACGGCAGCTACACCGTCCGCACCCTGCCCGCCTCCGCCCGCCCCCGGCCCGGCACCACCGTCACCCTGACACCGCGCGCCGACGCGGGGGAGTGGACCCGCCCGGCCCAGGTGCACGCCCTGGCCCGGCACTTCGGCTCCCTGCTCCGCCACCCGGTGACCTTCGACGACGGCACGGGCGGTACCGGCGGTACCGGCGGCCCGGTGGGTGCGGACGGTCCGGGCGGCCGGGGCGCGTCCGTCAACCCCGAGCCCGCCCCCTGGTCGCGTACGTACCCCACGCCGGGCGCCCGCTCCCGCGCCCTGGCCGCGTACGGCGCCGACGTCTTCGGCTTCACGCCGCTGGACACCATCGAGCTGGACCTCCCGGCCGTGGGCCTCAAGGGCATCGCCTGCGTGCTGCCCGAGACCGTGCCGGCCGGGCGCCGCCACGGCCACCGCGTACACGTCAAGGGCATGCTGCTGTCCGAGCAGGCCGAGGAGATCCTGCCCGAGTGGGCGTTCTTCGTCCGCTGCGTCGTCGACGCCGAGAGCCTGCGTCCGACCGCGTCCCGCGAGTCCCTGTACGAGGACGACACCCTCGCCGCCGTCCGCGACGCCCTCGCCGAGCGGCTGCGCGACTGGATCGCCCGTGCCGCCGCCAGCGACCCGGATCTGCTCGCCCGCTTCCTCCACGCCCATCACCTGGCCGTGAAGTCGCTCGCGGTGCACGACGACGAGATCCTGCGGATGCTGCTGCCCTGGCTGCCGTTCGAGACCACCGACGGGCACACCACCCTCGACGAGTTCGCCCGCACCCACCGCACCGTGCTCGTGACCTCCAGCGTGGAGGAGTTCCGGCAGGTCGCGGCCATCGCCTCGGCCGCCGGACTCGGCGTCGTCAACGGCGGCTACACCTACGACCGCGACCTGGTCCACCGGCTGCCCGAGATCCGGCCCGAGGTCTCCGTCGCCGACCTCGACCCGGCGACCCTCACCGCCCACCTCGACCCCGTCGACCGCGAGACGGAACTCGCCGCCGCGGCCTACCTCGCCCAGGCCCGCGACGCCCTCGCCGTCTTCGACTGCGATGTCGCGCTGCGCACCTTCCAGCCCGCGTCCGCACCCGCCCTCCTCGTCGACAGCCGCGAGGCCCGGCACGAGCGCACCCGCTCCCAGCTCGCCCGCGAGCAGGAGGGCGGCCTGTGGGGCGACATCCTCGGCGCCCTGCGCCAGGAGGCCCCACGCGCGCAGCTGATCCTCAACCAGCTGAACCCGCTGGTCCGCACCGCCGTCACCATCGGCGAACCCGAACTGGCCCGCACCAGCGCCGAAGCCCTCTACGGGCAGGCCGCGATGCTGTCCCGGCGCCCGCTGAGGCCCGCCGAGTCCAGCCTCATCAACCGCTCCTTCCTCGACCTGCTCGCCCACGCCCTCCGCAAGGACAGCTGACGATGCCGACCGCACCCGCACCCCACCCCCAGACCACGGACGAGCTGTTCCAGGCGCTCCAGGCGAACCACGAGCGCCCCTACGGCCGCCCCCGCACCGTCACCGCCGAGGAACTCGTCGACGCCGCCGAGCAGTTCGAGGACCCACTCGCCCTGGTCCGCGCGCTCCTCGAACTCCAGGAGGCGTACACGTACGGCTCCGAGCCCCGGAAGTCGCCCGTCGTCTTCGCCCGGCTGCTCAACCTCTTCGACGAGCAGCCCGACGTCTTCGACGAGCGCCTGCGCCACCTGCTGTTCTGGCGGTTCAAGTGGGTCGCCAACGCCCTGCGCCAGCTGCCCGAGGTGCCGCTCGTCAGCCTGCGCCAGTGGCTGACCGAGATGCGCGACCGGTACGAGAAGGCCGGCCTCGGCCTCCAGCCCTACTACGGGCAGGCCTACCAACTCGCCGCCCACGTCGGCGAGGACACCACCCTCGCGTACGAGCTGTGGGCGAGCCGTACCCGCGTCCGGCTCAGCGACTGCGAGGCCTGCGAGACCTGCGAACGCGCCCTCCACCACCTCGCGGCGGGCGACGACGCACGCGCGCTGCGCACCTGGGAACCCGTGCTGGCCGGGAAGGAGTCCTGCCAGGAGGAGCCGGCCCGCTCCGTCTCCTACGCGCTGCTGCCCCTGCTGCGCACCGGCCGTGCCGACGAGGCCCGTGAGCTGCACCTCGCCGGTTACCGCGGCTGCCGCCGCACCGTCTCCATGGCCCAGGAGGTCGGCCGCCACCTGGAGTTCTGCGCGCTCACCGGCAACGAGGCCCGCGGCCTGGAACTGCTCGCCGAGAACCGCAGCCTGTTCGACGAGGTCGACTCGCCGCTGGGTCTGCTCAGCTTCCTCACCGGCGTGGAGGTCCTCCTCCAGCGCGTCGAACTCCTCGGCCAGGGCGACCTGCCCGCCGCCGGGTACGCGGGCCGCACCTGGACGGTGTCCGGCCTGCGCGCCGAGGTGAAGAGCCGCGCCGACGACCTCGCCGCCCGCTTCGACGCCCGCAACGGCACCACCGCCCACACCGACCGCCGCCGCACCCGCCTCGACCGCGCCCCGCTCCTGGACGCGCTCGAACTGACCCTGCGCACCCGCAGCCTCGACGACGTCGCCGCGGCGGCACCCCGCGCCGTACCCACCGCCCGTACGACCGCCGCCGTCCCCGAAGCGCTGCCCGAACTCATCGTCCGCGCAAGGGCGTTGGAGGAACAGGGTCACCCCGACGCGCAGGCCTGCTGGACCCGGCTGCGCACGCTCGTCGCCGACCGCGACTACAGCCACCCCGACGACCCGGCCGTGGGACCGCTCGTACAGTTGCGTGCCGACCTGCTGGAGGACGAGGCGAGCCGGGCGGCCCAGAAGGACGAGTTCGCCGACGCCGCCGACCTCTACGAGGACGCCGCGGCCCTGTACGACGACGCCGCCCTCCCCGAACACGCGACACTCGCCCGCGCCTGCGCCGTGCTCGCCACCGCCCAGATCCCGGCCGAGACCCCGGCGGAGGACGCTGATGGGGCTGGGAGGAAGGACGCCGACGGCGGCGGGACGAAGGACGCCGACGGCAGTGAGGTGAAGGGCGTCGACGGCAGCGAGGCGGAGGACGCCGACGGCAGCGTGGCGAAGGGTGCCGCGCTGACCGCCGCCTACGCCTCCGTCGTGCGCCTGCACGAGGCGACGCCCGGCCTCACCCCCTCCCAGGAGGCCCGTCTCCTGCGCCTTCGGGGCAACGCCCTCGGCCTGCGCCTGCAGACGACGGGGAGCGAGGAGCACGTCGCGCCCGTCTTCGCCGAGGCGGACGCGCTGCACACCTTCGCCGCCCGGCACGACCTCGCCGGACAGATCTCCGGCGCGCTGCTGCTGCGGGTCACCACCCACGCCATCTCCGGCGACCTGCCCGCCGCCGTCACCGAGATCGATGCCCTCCTCGACCGGCTGAAGGCACACGGCCCCGCCTGGCACCTGCCCCGTACGCTGGGCCTGCGCGGGCGGCTCCACTTCGGCCTCCGGGACGCGAAGACCGCCCACGCCGACCTGACCGAGGCCCTGCGGCTGGCCGCCGACTGGCCGGCCGAAGCGGTCGACACCGGCCGCCTGTACGGCGATCTGGCCCAGGCCTGTCTGCACCTGGGCCGCCCCGAGGAGGCCCTGCGGCATCTGACGCGCTCCGCGGAACTGGAGCTGCGCCACGGCGGCCGGACGGACGCGTTCTGCGCCTACAGCAACGCCGCTCAGCTCAGCCTCGACCTGGGCCGGGTCGAGGACTGCATCGCCCTGCTCGACTCCCTGCTGGCCGAACCGGACGTCGTGGCGGGGGAGTTGGACGACCGGCTCGTCGCCCAGCTGCGGCTGACCCGCGCCCGCGCGCTGCAGGAGGGCGAGGACATCAAGGCCGCCACGGCGGAGTTCGTCGCCCTCGCCGCCGAGTCGGCCGGCTGGGACGACGACGCCGGCAGCCACGCCATGATCGCCGGGGAGACGGCCGTACTCCTCGCCGAGTCCGGCGAGTTCGGCCGGGCCCGCGAGGTCGCCGACCAGGCACTCGCCGCCCACGCCCGGGCCCCGCGCTACGAGCACCTCAGCAACTGCCTGCGCGAGATCGCCCGGCTCCAGGCCCAGAAGCAGGGCCCCGACGGCCTGACCGACGCCCTTGTTCTTCTCGCCGACGCGGGCCGGATCGCCGACGAGGCCCGCGCCGCCGCGTACGAGGCCCACGGCCGCTCCCTGGACAGCGCCCTGGCCTACGAACACGGCCGGGTCAACGCCTACGCCGGTGAGTACGAGGCCGCCCTGAGCGCCCTGGAGCAGGCCCTCGCCCTGCTCGGCGAGCCGGGACGCGACGACGACCACGCCGGGGAGTGGGCCGAATGCGTCCGCCTCGCCGGCGCCGTCGAGGGCATCTACCTGGAACGCCCCACCCCCGCCCTCACCCGCCTGGACCACGCGATCACCCACCTGACCACCCTCGGCCACACCACCGAGCAAACCGAACCCCTGGCGTCCCTGGCGTCCCAACTACGCGACGAGAAGTGACCCACCGGGCACCTGCCTCGCGCAGGTGCCCGGCCGTCATGCACCGCTCAGCGAACGAAGGCCGCCTCAGCGTCCGGTGGATGCCCGAGTGAGCGATCCAGTTCGAGACACCGTTCGACATGGGGAGCGAGGAGCTGGCGGAAGTGCCTCAGCCGGCGAGCAGGGTGTGCACCCACTGGTCTTCGCGCTGTTCGATGTATTCGGCGTCGTTTCGCCAGGCGTCGCCATGGCCTGCGGCCCACAGAGTTGCCCAGGGCTGGACACCCCGGGCGGCCTGTTCGCGCAGGAAGTCGTGCATGGAACGCGTACGGCGCCCCAGCAGTGGGACCAGCCGACGGCGTTCGGCTTCATCGAGGCCGTAGGCGTCGGCGAAGACTCGCAGTCGGTCTGCCGCGTCGCCGTGTTGCCAGTCAGGATGAGCGGACAACGGGATGAAACCGTGCATGGCATACGCGACGTCCCACAGGCGGGAACCGGGGCCGGCGGTGTCCCAGTCGATGAAGGCCCACTGGGACTCGTCTGCGACCACGAGGTTCCATGGGGCCAGATCGTGATGGGCGATGATGTCGCCGTCCTCGGCGGGGATCAGCACCTGCCAGTGCGCGTCGGCTGGTGGCGTGAAGTCCTGCACCGCATCGTGGAAGTCCCGGATCAGTCGTGCCACACGAGCCAGTTGCCGAGCGGGTTCCAGCAGAGAGAACCGGTCGGGCCAGACCGCGTGTCCCGGCACAAAGGTCAGGATCTCGCGCCCCTGGTCGTCAATACCCAAAGGGCGAGGCGCCGCACGGAATCCCACCTCGTTCAGGTGGGTGAGCAAGGCGTGCACTGCGGGAGTCCAGGGTCCGGCCGGACGACGGACAGTATCTCCGACTCGAACGACACCCTCGCTGACGTTACCGCCGGACAACGGCTGTTCTTCATCATGATGCACCGAACCAGTATGTTTGAGCAGGCCGCCGTGATCACACAGTTAAAGGGGACCACCAAGGAGGTGTAGAGGTCACTGGGACCAGCGGCGTCCGGTGCGCCCGCCCTTCGGGGTGGCCGGCGGTTGCCTTCTGCCAGCGGCAGAACACCGGCCCGACCGGGCTCGACGATCACTACAGTCCAGGCTCATGACGACAGTTACAACGCGCACGATCGAATACGCGGCCGACGGCCTGACGATGATCGGGCACCTCGCGCTCCCGGCCGGTGCCGACCGCCGGCCCGCGGTCCTGGTCGGGCCCGAGGGGGTGGGGCTCAGCGACGTCGAGCGCCGCCGGGCCGATGCGCTCGCCGAGTTGGGATACGTGGGGCTGGCCTTCGACCTCCACGGCGGGCGCTATTTGGGCGACCCCGAGGAGATGCTGGCTCGTTGCATGCCGCTGCTCGCCGACCCCGACCGGATGCGAGGCATCGGCCACGCGGCGCTCGACGTGCTCCGCGCCGAGCCACGGACCGACCCGGACCGGATCGCCGCCGTCGGCTACGGCACCGGGGGCGCGATCGCGCTGGAACTCGGGCGCGACGGCGTCGACCTGCGCGCGATCGCGACAGTCAACGGACTGACCACGGGCCGACCAGGCGAGACGGCGCGCATTCACTGCCCTGTGTGGGCCGGGGTCGGGTCGGAAGACCCGATCATGCCGCCCGCGCAACGGGACGCATTCACCGCGGAGTTGCAGGCCGCGGGCGTCGACTGGCGCCTCGTGGTCTACGGCGGCGCCTTGCACGCCTTCCACCACCCACCGGTCGACCACACCGTGCTTCCCGGGGTCGGCTATCACCCTCAGCACGCGCAGCGAGCTTGGCGGGACATCGTCGACCTGCTCGCCGAGTGCCTGCCCATAACGTAGTGATCTGGTCGGCAACCACGATCCCGGACCGCACACCAAGCCGGTCGACAGGGGCTTTTCGGCATCCCGCGAGCGTGCGTGCCCGACGCCGCTACCCAGATGGGGGTTTGTTCACAGACCCTTACCTTGTCGTTTAACGTGGGCACTGCCGCTTGGGTCGAGCCGGTGGGCTGGGGGGCCTGACATGCTTCGGGCATGGAGTCCCCCAGGAGCCCCAAGAAGAACCCGTTGCGCCTGGCTGATGTCTGCCCTGATCTTGTAGGCGAGATAAGTGCCCTGCTGCGGGACTCACATCCGGGAGACCCGATCGCGGACTCGATCTCGAGCCTTCCCTTTCACGGGATCTGCCGCAACTACGTGCTGACCGCTCCAGAAGGGACACCATCGCCGTGGGTCATCGTGCTGGAGCGTGAACAGGAGACGGTGTTCCTGTTGGGTGTTGATCCGTCTCGGTCTGTAGTCACGTGGGTTGATGTGGTGGACGGGCGAGATCCGTCTGCTGCATTGACGGGTCAGGCTTGACTGACGCGTCTGGGCTTCGTTCCCTTTTGGTGGTGTTGGACGGCTGTAGGCCTCACCGGTGGGGAGGATCCGGCCCACATCATGACGGGATGCCGGGCAGCGGTACTTCGAGTCGGGTGGCCGGCCGGGACCGGGCGTAGACGGTTTCGGTGCACCAGCCGGAGAGCCGGTCTTCGCGTGCAGGTTCCTGAACCCCCGGCGGACGCGCGCTGGTGCCAGCTTGTTCGGCTCGGTCGGCTTCGCCCAGGGCCGCCGCAAGTCGGTGGCCAGCGGGCGGGCCAGTCGGAGCTGGGCATAGGCCGCGATCACCAGCCATGTCCACCGGTCGGCGGCTTCCGAGCTGCGAAGCCGAGGCTTGGTCCACCCGAGCGTCTGCTTGAACAGGCGAAACGTGTGCTCGATGTCGAAGCGGCGGAGGAAGGACTGCCATCAGCGGTCGACGTCCGTCTCGGTGGCGCCGGTGCCCGACCACCACAGCCAGACGGGCTTGTTCACCCCGCCGCTGGGCAGCTTCTCCACGACCAGGCGGACGACGGTGCCTTCGATGATCGGCAGCGGACCGTCGTGGTCAAGCCATGCAGCCCGGCGGGTGAGCCGCGGGTGCAGCCGGTCCCAGGCCTGGGCGGTCGCCTTCCCGCAGAGGCGGGTGTCCGTGACCGTCACGGCCTGCTCGACACCCCAGGTTGCGGGCTCTTCGAAGACGAACTCGCCGCCGTGCTTGGGCGGTCGGCCGCCCTTGAGGTTGGCCAGATAAAACTCTTCACGGGATGGCATCGGACGCCGCATCACGCGATCGGACCAGATCCGGCAGAGGATCTCGACGGGCAGCCCGACCAGCAGGTGGGCGCTGCGCGGCGCGTCGTATCCGGCGTCCAGTACGACCAGGAGCTCCGGGTCACCCGGCCGCCATTGGCCGGCGGCGACGAGACGCTCGACGACCTCGCGGATCTGCACCGCGGTCACAGCGGCGACGTCCGCGCCGGGCTCCAGGCGGACCGCGTCCAGCACCGCAGTCCAGGACGTGTGCCCCGTCTCCAGCGCGGCCACCACCGAGTTAAGCCCAGCCAGGCACCATCTGGTGCTTGCCCTCGCCTCGGCGGAACGTGTGGCAAAAGGCCCGGTCAGCACACGTGCTGGCGTCCGGCCGAAGCCACGGCGAGACATCCTCCGCCAACACCAGCCGACCATCCGCAGCCCTCGGCAACGGCATCCCAGCCAGGGCTCGACGCAGCCGGGCGACATCGATCCGACCCCGGTTGAGCCCGCCGTACAGAGCTCCGTGCCCACGGCGGTGTTCGGGCGCGAGCGCGAGATCGACCAGTGTCCGCACCGGACCATCCGTGCACAGCAGGGCGCCACATAACTCGAACAAGGCGTCGCCCCGCGCGGTCAGACACGCGTACAGTTCCGACCGGAAGTGCGACACTTCCGCGAACGCATCCCGCAGGACATCCTGATACAACCAAACTCACGACCACGGTCTTCGCGCTGATCCACTCTGTGACGGAGCACAGGATCAGACGGTGGCCACCTTCACGTCCGCTGAACTGCGAAAACGCTGATCAAGTTCGAGCCGCGTTCGACGCCGGACCTTGAACGACAAGCGTACTCGTCGCTTCTTGTGGCTACGGTGCGGAGTGGGCAGCTTCAGGGAAGCCCAGTTCGTCCAGCAGCGCGTCGAACAACTCCTCCACGAAGGTCTCTCGAGCGCGCAGCAGTTCCTCGATCCGCGGCTGCTGCGCCGTGGCCTGGACACTGGCTGCTGAAGCCCACATGAGAGCGCCTTCGGCGTCCGTCGGCACCTGCGCGTCGAGCTCCGCACGCTTATGTCCGATGGCCTCTTCGAACTCCGGGGTAGCAATCCACAGGCTCACGTCGTCCACGTCCTCGGGTTCCTCAACGAGGAGAGCCGCGGCGTTGTCCAGGTTGAGCCATGTCTGCCAGCGACGCCCGTTGGTGTCCAGGCCGGTCACGAGGGCGACGCTGCTGTCGGAAACATCGGCGACGCAGGCCGGCGCACCGGACCATTCGACCAAGGTGGCCAGGTACTCGTCTTCCCAAACGCCTTGCTCCAACTGCAGGGTCTGCCAGCCGCCCGGTCGCGGCTCCCACTCATGCACGTCGTCCCTCAGTTCGGGACCGATGCTGCCGAAGCCGAACAGGGGAGCTTCCAGCAGTGAGCGCTCGCTGCGCGCAAAGACCAGATGACCGGAAAAGCCCATGGAACCTCCTCGTTGGATACCAGCGCACCCTACGAGCCGTCACTGACACCACCGACGCCGGCCGACTGTCGCTCCGGCCGACTGACTCTCACCGAATCAGTCGGCGGTAGCCGATGAGGGATGCGGCGAAGAGGTATTCAGGGAAGCGGTGGCGGACCTCGGGATAGCTCGCGGCCGGAATCTCGATCTCGATCTCTCCATGAGCCCGTGTCCGCGTGCCGCGGAAGAAGTCCAGCGCCCAGCCTGCGGCCACGTATTAGGGCGTGCTGATTCCGGCCAACCACTGCGCGACCTCACTCGGGGTCCAGCATGATGACCACCTGGCAGGGAGGGCTTCGATCTCGTTGGGTGACAACTCGACGCCGCCGCTTCGTAGTTTCCCGCCCACCGAAGGAATCTGGCAGTGGGCTCGAAAGGTCTCTGGCTGTAGTCGATGAAGGCGATGAACGAGTCCTGGAGTTGTACGCCGCCGGCGATCACAGCCAGTCAACCAGCGGGCTGGGTTCCTCGGGGAACCGGCGACAGTTGAATATGCGAGCCACCGGTCCCCCCCCCGCCTCAGCCCATATGACGTTCCACCCCACCGATTACTCCGGGCGGTCTCGGATGCTGTGGTGCTCCGGCGTGAGTGGTGTGGAGCTGGTCGTCGAAGCCCTGTTGCGGTACGCCGAGGATCTCGCCTCGGTCGCGGCTCGGGTGACATCCACCGGGATCTGGTTCACCGCATCACCCGACCCGGATCACCGTGAACGTCTCGCCGTCCCTCGGCGGGCGTGTCCAGGAGCGGGTGGTGAAGGTGTGCAGGCGTCCGCGCACGATCGCGTGGCGCGGCAGGCGGGCACCGAACTCCGCGGCCACCGCTTCCAGCAGCGACCGTTCCGTCGTGTCCGACAGGGCGCCGAAGAAGCGGGCCGGGGCCAGTGCCGGCGGCATCTCCCCGCTCGACCGGACCTGTCCGTCGGCGTAGGTGAACGCGTACTGCTCGACGCCGTCCCGTGCGACCGACAGGTGGAAGACCGGATCCCGGTGCTCCGCCCGCAGCCCGCTCCAGACCACCACCGCACGTGTGCCCGCGCTGGCGCCGGCGGCCGGGGAGACGAACCGCTCCGGACTGAACGAGGAAGGTTCACCGTCGAAGGCGAAGCTCCAGCCCGCGCCGGCCCGGCCGACCGCCACGAGGGCCCGGTCGTCGTAGGACGAGAACTCCCGCTTGTTCTCCAGCGACTTGCGGCGCGCCTCCCAGAGGGTCAAGGGCTCACTCAGCACGACCCCGGCCCCAGCACCAGCCGAAGCCTCGACCCCAGGACCCGGACCGGCCTCAGCCCCAGCCGAAGCCCCAGCCCCAGCCGAAGCCCCAGCCCCAGCCCCAGCCCCAGCCGAAGCCCCGGGACCGGCCCCAGCCCCGGCCCCTCCCATGTCGCCGTCACCACCCCCGCCTCCCTCCCCGAGACGTCCCGGCAGTTCCGCTGGCGCCACCCCCTCCACCAGCACGAACCGGTAGGACGTGCGGTTGTTGCCCGGGTCCGGTTCCGCGAGCCACGCCAGGCCGTCCAGGCCGTCCGGGTCGTGCCGTACGGGCGGCGGCGGTGCCTCGCCCGAGTGCCCGCCCCTGGGCGTGGCCAGCAGTTCGCGGCCCCGCTCCGCAGTCAGCAGCGGTCCGAGCAGGGGGTCGGCCACCCACCCGAGCGGCGCCAGGAGGTCCGGTCCCGGCGGCTCCCACAGGGGCAGGGCGTCGATCAGCGTCCGCCACGCCCCGTCGGAGTCTCCCCAGCGGGCCGACTCCCGTGCCCGGCCGACCGCTTCACCGAACGGTCCCGCCGCCGTGTACCGGTACGCGCCGCTCCGCACCTCGTCGAGCGTCGCGTACGCCCGTGCCACCAGGTCCCGGTCGGCGCCCCGCAGGTGGTACGTCAGTGTGGAGTCGTCCCGGTACGAGTGCGCCGCGTGCTCGGCGACCAGCGGTGGCAGCAGCTCGGCAGCGTACGTCGGGTCCGTCGCCAACCCGTCGAAGTACACCATCGAGGTCTGGCCGAGCAGAAGGTGTATCTGGTCGCTGAGCCCGGCGGCCCTCGGTCTGCCGTACGCCTTGGCCTCGTCCAGCGCCAGCGCGGCCCCCTCCCAGTCGCCGCGCAGCGCCGCCAGGCGGCCCGACTCCGTCAGGGCGTCCAGCTCGCGCGTGGTGTCGTTGACGAACTCCGGTTCCCCGTCCCTCCTGCGCGCTCCGAGGTTGTGGAACTCCCGGTGCATGTCCCGCATGAACGCACGGAAGCTCGCGTGCCGTTCGGGTGGTGCGGCCCGCCAGCTCGCCCAGGTGTACACGGCCCACTCGCCGTCCTCGTCCACGTCCTCGGGATCCATGAGGACATGGGTCATGTCGGACTCGACGTCGAGCTGCAGCCCGCGGTGCCAGATGTCCACCTCCAGCCGCTCCTCGGGCCCGGCGTCCTCGTCGAGGTGCTCCTCGTACATGTCCGCCAAACCTGACGCGTTGTCGTGCCAGCGCGCGTCCCGGGTCCCCGCCAGCAGCCACACGAACCCGCCCGCGTGCCGCCAGCCGTCGCTGACCTTCAGGAACTCCCGGTACGACGGGGGCATCCGTCGGCCGAGACGCTCCTCCATGGCCACGATCCGCTCCTCCGGGGCGGGCGCGAACCCCAGCCACCGCGCCCGTCGCGCGGCCTCGTCGTCCTCGCTCGGCGTCTCGTCCTCCGGCAGGGCATCCGCCCACTCCCCGCTCCACCTGAGCAGGAAGGACCGCCAGTCGAACGCCGTGGTCTCCGTTGCCGTGGTCTGCGTCATGGGCCCGATACTGCCAGCCGCCACTGACAGCGCCCGCCGCCCTGTGGACGGCCGCTGTGGACGGCTCCTCTGAACGGCTCCTGCGGACGGCCAGGAGTGACCCGTCCCCTCACGATGAGTTCTTCCGTGGCCGCCGGTCTATATCTGTGACACGTGAGCGACCGCATGCGACGCGAGGAGAGCACCATGACCGCCGCCTACACCTTCGACGTCTTCTCCAGCCTCGACGGCTTCGGCGCCGCCGGTGGCGACTGGACCGGCTACTGGGGCAAGCAGGGCCCCGAGCTGCTCGACCACCGCCTCGCCCTGTACCGCGAGGAGCAGCGGATGGTCTTCGGGGCCCACACGTACCGGGCGTTCGCGAGCATGCTGGCGGCGAGCACCGAGGACTCGGACGTGCGCGACCCGTGGGTCACCCGGATGCGGAACCTGCCGACGACGGTGGTGTCGAGCACGCTGGAGGGGCCCCTCGACTGGCCCGACGCGGACGTCGTGGCCGGGGACGCCGTCGAGGTCGTCGCCCGGCTCAAGGAGGAGTCCGAGGTGCCGTTGCGCTCGCACGGCAGCCTGTCGATGAACCGGGCGCTGATGGCCGCCGGTCTCGTCGACCGCGTCCAGGTGACGCTGTTCCCCGTGATCACCGGGCGGACCGGGCTGGACCCGATCTTCGGGGGCGCGGCCGACTTCGACCTGGAGCTGATCGAGCACCGGACCCTCGACGGCCACATCCAGGAACTCGTCTACCGGCCCACACTCCACGCCTGACGCGCCCCCCCGGCCCCCGTCGGCCCGCCCTCCCGCACGGCGGTCGCGCGGGCCGGACACAGTGATGTCCGGTTCTCGCCGTTCCGCCTTAAATGCCTGGACTTGGGACCTCCCCGGACGGGACACTTCCGACTTCCGAACTTCCGGGAGTGTGATGGGGACATCAGAAACGCGAGGGCCGACGCCCGGCAGGAGCGCGGTCGTTCTGGCACTGCGCCACTACGGCCGGGAACTGCTGCGGCTGCGCCGGCTGGCCCTGCCCGCGCTGCTGCTGCCGGCCGTGGGCAACATCGGCATCCGCTACGTAGCCCCCCTGCTGATCGCCAAACTGGCGGGACAGGCCGCCGACGGCGGCGGTCTCACCCTCGCCTCGGCACTGCCGTACGTGCTGGGCTTCGGTGTGACGCTACTGCTCGCCGAGGCCGTGTGGCGGGTCGGGCAGCACTGCCTGAACCGCGTCGACGCCCTCGGCATGGAACACCTGTACGTCACCGGGATGGACGAACTTCTCGCCAAGGACGCGGCGTTCTTCCACGACAACTTCGCCGGCTCACTGACCAAGCGGGTGCTGAGCTTCGGCAAGCGCTTCGAGGACTTCGTCGACACACTGACGTACCGGATCGTGGGCAGTCTCGTCCCCCTGGTGTTCGGGGCCGTGGTGCTGTGGACCTACGAACCGATGCTCGTCGTCGGCCTGCTGGTGATGATCCTGCTGACCGTGGTGGCCGCGACACCGCTGATCCGTCGTCGGCAGCGGCTCGTCAACGAACGGGAGGCCGCGGTCGCCCGCGTCTCCGGCCATGTCGCCGACAGCCTCGTGAACATGGAGACCATCCGGGCGTTCGCGGCCGAGGAGCGGGAGGCCGACGAGCACCGCAGCCGGGTCGCTGACTCCCGGCGTCTGACGCTGCGGTCGTGGGACTACGGCAATCTGCGCGTCGACACCCTGATCGCCCCCATGTCCGTGCTGACGAACGTGCTGGGGCTGTTGGTCGCCATCGCCTTCGGCGGCTCCGGCCAGGGGGTGGAGGAGATCGTCGTCGCCTTCACCTACTACTCCAACGCCACCCAGATCATGTTCGAGTTCAACCAGATCTACCGGCGTCTGGAGAGCTCGATGACCGAGGCCGCGCAGTTCACCGAGCTGCTGCTGGATCCGCCCACCGTGCTCGACCCGGCGGAACCCGAACCGCTCGCACCGCGGGACACCGGCGTCCGCTTCGACGTCGTGACGTTCTCCCACGCGGGCGCGAAGCCGATCTTCCAGGGGCTCGATCTGGACGTGCCCGCGGGTGCGCGGATCGGTCTGGTCGGCAGGTCCGGCGGTGGCAAGACCACGCTCACCCGGCTTCTGCTGCGGATGTCGGACATCGACCGAGGACGCATCCTGATCGGCGGGCAGGACATCAGCCGGCTGCGCCAGAACGACCTGCGCTCACTGATCGCCTACGTGCCGCAGGAACCCGCGATGTTCCACCGCAGTCTGCGGGACAACATCGCCTTCGCCCGGCCCGGCGCCACCGATGAGGAGATCCACGCCGCGGCCGCCGCCGCGCACGTCACGGAGTTCGCCGCCCAACTTCCTGAAGGCTTCGGCACCTTGGTGGGGGAGCGGGGAGTGAAGCTCTCGGGCGGCCAGCGGCAGCGGGTCGCGCTCGCCCGGGCCATCCTGCGCGACGCGCCGATCCTGCTGCTCGACGAGGCGACCAGCGCGCTGGACTCGGAGAGCGAGATCCTCGTCCAGGACGCGTTGTGGCGGTTGATGGACGGACGTACGGCCCTCGTGGTCGCGCACCGTCTGAGCACCGTCGCCGGCATGGACCGCCTCGTCGTCCTCGACCGTGGCAGCGTCGTCGAGCAGGGTTCCCACGAGGAGTTGCTCGACGCGAACGGTGCCTACGCCAAGCTGTGGCAGCACCAGTCGGGCGGCTTCCTCGGTGAGAGCGCCGAGTCGGCCTGCGGCTCCCCGGCCCCGGGCGCCGGACTCGCCGCCATGCCCGCCCCGGCCGACCCGGCACCGGACGGGGACCGTGCGACGCCGTCGCCCGCCCGGACGGGCACCGGGCCCACGTAACACGGCGCGGCGCTGCGCGGCGGAAGGTACGAGGCGCGGGACATGCTCCACCCGCAGCCGCGGGCCTGCCGGTGCCCTGTCCCCCGGGACTCGGCACAGGCAGGCCCGCGGGGTCAGCGCTCGGCGGGCTCCCACCACGTCAGATGGGCGGCGGCCTGGGCTACCGGCTCGATGATCTCCCAGGCTTCGGCGATCAGGCCGTCCTCGATCCGCCAGATGTCGACGACCACGATCTCCGGCCCTCCCTCGGGGAGCCGGCGTCGCGAGTGCATCACGAGGTGATCGCCTTCGGCCAGCAGGTGGTGGACCTCGACCCGCATGCCGGCGAGCGGCACGAGCGCCGCGTGGACGGCGGCGAGCCACTCCGTCCTGGTCGACGAGGTCGAGTCCGGCCGGTGATGGACGAAGTCGTCGCTCAGCAACGGTTCGAGCGCGTCGACGCTGCCCGTCCCGATGAGTTCCGCCAGTGCCTGTCCGACAAGGCTCTTGTGGTCCCGTGGTGGTGTGGTCATGGACGCAGTGTTTCCGCGGTCGCGACGGCTGTCGATGAAGTCGCACTTCATGGCGTTCCGCTCCACGACGAGTACTGTCGACGACCGTGCATACCGTGGGGGAACTCTTACGGCAGTGGCGGCATCGCCGACGACTCAGCCAGCTCGATCTCGCGATCGCGGCCGACGTCTCCGCTCGTCACGTCAGCCTGGTCGAGACGGGCAGGTCCAACCCGAGCGCCGACATGGTCCTCCGGCTCGCGGACCAGCTCGATGTGCCGTTGCGCGAGCGCAACCGGCTGCTGCTAGCGGCAGGGTTCGCACCCCGGTACGCCGAACGGCCGCTCGACGACGCCGCGTTGTCGGCGGCCCGGGACGCGGTCGCGAGGGTGCTCCGCGCGCACGAGCCGTACCCGGCGCTGGCCTTCGACCGCCGGTGGAACATCGTGATGACCAATCGCGCGGTCGAGCCGTTCTTCGCGGGCGTCCACCCCGACCTGCTCCGGCCGCCGGTCAATCTGGTGCGGCTGGGACTGGACCCGCGCGGATTCGCTCCGCTCGTCGTCAACCTGGCCGACGTACGGACGATGTTCCGCTCCCGGCTCACGCGTCAGCTCGCCCTCGCCCCCGACGCCGAACTCGCCGCGCTCTACGAGGAACTGCTGGACCCCACCGCCGAGGACGGGCCCGGCCGATCGGTCGCCTCCGACGTCCTGATCCCGATGATCCTTCGCCTCGACGGACGAGAGCTGCGACTGTTCTCGACCATCACCACCTTCGGCACCCCGATGGACATCACTCTGGACGAGGTCGCGATCGAGTCGTACTACCCCGCGGACGCGGAGAGCGCCGCCTACTTCGAGGAGCCGGGCGGGACCGAGCCGCTGCCCGGGGCCCTTTGCTAAGGTGCGCCGATGTCAACGATCAGGCAGTTCCAGGTGACCTTCGACTGTGCGGACCCCGAGCGTGTGGCCCGCTTCTGGTGCGAGGTGCTGGGGTACGTCGTACCGCCCCCGCCGGAGGGGTTCGCGACGTGGGCCGATTACGACCGCTCGCTGCCGCCCGAGCGGCAGGGCGCGGGGTTCGTCTGCGGCGACCCCACCGGGGTGGGCCCGCGCATGTACTTCCAGCGGGTTCCCGAAGGCAAGGTCGTCAAGAACCGGGTGCACCTCGATGTGCGGGTCGGCACCGGGCTGGTGGGCGAGGAGCGCCTCGCCGCGCTCCAGGCCGAGTGCGACCGGCTGATCGCGCTCGGCGCGACCCGCGAACGCGTGCTGCTGGCCGACGAGTACAACGAGTCGTGCATCGTGATGCAGGACATCGAGGGCAACGAGTTCTGTCTGGACTGAGCGTGTGATCCCCGAAAACGCGGTGGTGTCCCACCGCGGACCCGTGCGCGGTGGTGTCCCACCGCGCACGGGCCCCGTCGGCTACTTCGTGGCGGGCGGGGACGGAAGGAGCGCGATCCCGTCGTCGTCCGCGTGGAGGATGTCGCCGGGGTGGAAGGTGACGCCGCCGAAGGTGACGGGGACGTCGAGGGCGCCCGTGCCGTCCTTGCCGCTCTTGCGGGGGATGGTGCCCAACGCCTTGACGCCGAGCCGGAGTTCGGCGAGGACGGCGCTGTCGCGGACGGCGCCGTGCAGGACCAGGCCGGCCCAGCCGTTGTCCTGGGCGGCACCGGCGATGAGATCGCCGACCAGGGCGGTGCGCAGGGAGCCCAGACCGTCCACGACGAGGACGGCGCCGTCGCCGGGGGTGCGCAGCAATTCGCGGAGCAGGCCGTTGTCCTCGTGGCACGCGACCGTGCGCACGGGTCCGGCGAAGGCGCGGTGCGCACCGAACTGACGGAACTGCACATCGCAGACGCGCAGTTCGGCGCCGTACCGGTCGACGAGGTCGGCGGTGGGGACGGGGGTGAGGAAATCGGGCACGGTGTGGCCTTTCGCTGGGCTGGGGGCCGCCGTGTTCGCGCTGGTCCGGCCGTCAGGAAGGAGTGGGCGCGAGCACGGCGGCCTGCTCGGGGGTGAGGGGGCGGGTGGCGTGCCCCCGGAGGAGAAGATGAAGTCTGGCGGTCTGCTCCAACTCCTCCATGGCGTCGGTGGCCTGCTCCAGCGTGGCACCGGCGACGACGGGTCCGTGGTTGGCGAGGAGAACCGCGTGGTGGTCGCGCGCGGTGCGTTCGGCCCGTGCCTCCAGGCCGCTGTCGCCGGGAGCGTGGTACGGCAGGAGCGGCAGGGTGCCGACGCGCATGGCGTAGTACGCGGTCAGCGGCGGTAGCGCGGCGGCGGGATCGAGGCCGTCCAGGCAGGAGACGGCGGCGGCGTACGTGGAGTGCAGATGCACCACCGCGTGCGCGCCGGGCCGGGCCCGGTAGAACGCGGCGTGCAGGAAGGTCTCCTTGGTGGGCGGCGGGCCGCCGAGGGGACGGCCCGCCGGATCCGTGCGGGACAGCTCGTGTTCCGCGACCGTACCCAGACTGGAGCTGGTGGGCGTGAGCAGCAGACCGCCGTCGGCGAGGCGGACCGACAGATTGCCGGTCGAGCCGTGGGTCAGACCGCGGGCGAACAGGGAGCGCGCCGTACGGACGATCAGCGCGCGGGCGGCGGCCTCGTCGGCGTACGGGCTCACCGGGACCCTCCGTCGCCGAGGGCACGGGTGAACAGGTCGGGCGCGCCGAAGTTGCCCGACTTCAGCATCAGCGCGAGATCACCGGCCCTGGTGGTGGCATGGGTCCACGGCACGCCGGGATCCGCTTCGTCGCCGACCAGGACGGCACGGATGCCGAGGGCCGTGGTGACGGCGCCGGAGGTCTCCCCGCCCGCCACCAGCAGCCGCCGTACGCCCTGTTCGACGAGGTGGACGGCGATCGTGCCCAGCAGCTCCTCGACCCGGGCGGCCGCCTCGGTGACGCCCAACCGGGCCTGGACGGCGGCGAGTTCCTCGGGCGCGGCGGAGGCGTGGATCAGGACGGGCAGGCCGGGGTCCTGGGCCTCGAACCAGGCCAGTGCCTCGCCCGCCACGTCGCGTCCGGCCGCGTCGGCGAGGACGTCGAGGCGGAGGGAGGGCAGACCGGCGGCGTGGAAGTGGGCGATCTGCTCCAGGGTGCGTGCCGAGCAGCTGCCCGCCACCACGGCGGCCCGGCCCTCGCGCGGCACGGCGACAGCGGTGGCCGGACCGCTGTCGGGGCAGGCGTGGCCGAGGCCCTCGGCCAGCCCCGCCGCGCCGGCGACGACGGGCAGTTCGAGACACGCGGCGCCGAGCACGGCGAGGTCGGCGTCGGTGAGCGCGTCGGCGATGACATGCCGTACGCCGTCCCGCTGGTGGGCGAGCAGCGCGTCACGGACGGCGTCGGCACCCCGCCGCACCGTCGCCCAGTCGATGAGGGCGACGCGGTGCCGGGTCTGGGCCGACAGCAGCCGGACCAGGGCGGAGTCCGTCATCGGGTTCAGCGGGTGGTGCCGCAGCGGGGAGTCGGACAACAGCTGGTCGTGGACGAACAGATGGCCCTGGTAGACGGTCCGGCCGTTGGGCGGGGAGGCCGGGCAGTGCAGGGTGATGCCCGCTCCGGCCGCGTCCAGCAGCGCGTCGGCGACCGGGCCGATGTTGCCCTCGGGGGTGGAGTCGAAGGTGGAGCAGTACTTGAAGTAGACCTGTGCCGCGCCCCGCTCCCACAGCCACCGCTGGGCGCCGAGGGACTCCGCGACGGCCTGGTCCGCGGGCGTGGAACGGGACTTGAGGGCTACCACGGCGGCGTCGCACCCGGCGGGCAGGGCCGTGTCGGAGTCCGGCGTGCCGAAGACCAGAGCGGTGCGCAGGCCGGCGCGCCGGAAGGCGGCGGCGACATCGGTGCCGCCGGTGAAGTCGTCTGCTGTGCAGCCGATGCGCAGAGGCATGGTCGGAGTCTCTCCAGGTGGGGCGGGTGGGGCAGGTGGAAGGCGGGACTGGGGTGACCGGGGGAGTGGCCCCGCCCGGTGGCGCGGGTGGCACCGGGCGCGCGGGCGGGGCATGTGCGGTCACCCGGCGCGCGGGCGACGTACGACGGGGTGCCCCGGGCGAGGGCGTCGCCGTGTCGGGTGCCCCGCACGAGAACGTCCGCGCGTCGGCGCTCGGCGCTCCGGGCCGTCAGCCCTGACCGGCGCCGGCGGCGATCGCCTTGATGACGGCGGCGGTGAACTCGGTGGTGGAGGAGGAACCACCCAGGTCGCGGGTGGAGACGCCGGAGGCGATCGCCTCGGCCACCCCCTTGTCGATGATCTTCGCGACGCGTCCCGCGGCCTCGTCCCCGTGCTTCGCGCCGAGCCACTCGAAGAGCATGGCGCCGGAGAGGATCATGGCGACCGGGTTGGCGATGTCGCGCCCGGCGATGTCGGGGGCGGAACCGTGGGACGCCTGGGCCATCGCGCGGTCGGCGGAGGCGCTGATGGAGGGCGCGGTGCCGAGCGAGCCGGAGATCTCGCCGGCGAGGTCGGAGAGGATGTCGCCGAACATGTTCTCGGTGACGATGACGTCGAAGTCCTGGGCGCGCCGCACCAGATGGACGGTCATGGCGTCGATGTGGAAGTCGTCCACCGCCACGTCCGGGTACTCCTCGGCGACCTCCTGGCACACCGTGCGGAAGAGTCCGGTGGTGAGCTTGAGGACGTTGGCTTTGTGGACGATCGTGAGCTTCTTGCGGCGCGAGCGGGCCAGGTCGAAGGCGACCCGGGCGACGCGTTCGGTGGCGGCGCGGGTGATGATGCCCATGGCGATGGCGACACCCTCGACCGGGCTGAACTCACCGGTGCCCGCGTAGGTGTTGCGGTCGGCGTAGAAGCCCTCGGTGTTCTCCCGGACGATCACGAGATCGGCGCTGTCGCAGACGGCCTTCGCCCCGGGGAAGCTCTTGGCGGGGCGGATGTTGGCGAAGAGCTGGAAGTGCTTGCGCAGGGTGCCCGAGGGGTTGAGCGCGGACTTGTGCGGCTCGGGGTAGGACACGGAGTCGTGCGGGCCGAGGAACCAGCCGTCCAGGTCGGCCAGGGCCTGCTCGGTCTCCTCCGGGACGGGGGTGCCATGGGTCTCGATGGCGGTCGCGCCGAGCGGCAGCGTGACCCAGTCGACGGAGACGCCCGCGGCCTGCGCGGCGGCGGTGGCGATCTCCACGGACGACGGGACGATCTCCGGACCGATGCCGTCGCCGTCCAGGACACCGAGGCGGTAGGTGGTGCTCATGATGCGGGGTTCCTCTCTGAAGAGCGGTAAGGAGCAGGGGAGTCGGGGCGTCGAACCGATGGGGAGCAGGGGCGTCGGCTCGGTTCGGTGGAAGCGGCGGCGTCCGTCAGCGCGGCGAACGAGCGGGCGGCGGCCGCGGCGCTGTCACCCTCCTGGGTGTGCTCCAGCGTCAGCCAGCCCGCGAAGCCGCCGTCGCGCAGCCCGTTCAGCAGGGCGGGCAGCCGTGGATCGCCGACGGTCAGCGGGCCCCGGCCGACGGGCGCGGCGAGCTGGAGGCAGCCCGTGACGCCGGCGAGGTCCGTGACGGCTCGTACGGGATCGACGCCCTCGGCCTCCAAGTGGTGGGTGTCCAGGACCAGTTGGGCGTTCCCGCCGAGCGAGGGCAGAGCGGCGAGCGCCTCGTCGGGGGTGTGCCACAGCGAGGTGTTGCTCCGTTTCTGCGGCTCCAGCAGCAGCCGGACGCACCGCCCGGCGGCCTCCTCGGCCAGCTGCCGGACACCGCGCTCCGCCCAGGCCCGCTGCACGTCCTCAAGGCCGGGCAGGAAGACACCCCGGGTCTGACCGAGCGTCACGGGCACCCCCAGCGCTCCGGCCAGCCGGGCGGCGCCCACCAGCCGGCCCAGTGCGTGACGGCGTACGTCGGGCGAGGGGTCGGTCAGGGTCAGCCGGTCCTGCGCGGCGACCGGACCGGTCCCGATGCCCAGCACCTTCAGACCGCTGCCCTCGACGGCGCGGACCAGGGCCTCGGCGTCACGCGCGGTGACCTCGCGGACCTGCACCTCGACACCGTCGTAGCCGAGTCCGGCCAACTGCCGGGCCGCGTCGGCGAGCGGAGCGTCGAACCCGAGCGGGACGGGCGTACGGCAGTCGTCGCCGGAGACGGTGTACGCCAGCGGCCAGGGCAGGTGCAGCCCCGCGCTCACGGCGCGACCGCCTCGGTGTGGCGCTCTCGCGCTGCGGGGACCAGCAGCTCCCGTAGTTCGCGGGCGGCGGCGCCGGCACCGTCGAGGACCGGCACCCCCAGGAGTTCGGCCAGCGCGTCACGGGCGGGAGTCAGGGAGTACTGCGCCAGCAGCACCGCGTCGGCCTCGGCTCCACCGGCGGTCCGCAGCGCGACGGCGAGACGGCGGGCCGTCTCCTCGGCGCCGTCCGCCGTGGCCGCGTCCTCGCTCAGCGCGGTCACGACGTCGAGGGGGCGGCCGGGGCGCACGGTCGGCACCAGCGCGTCGAGCTGCGCGACGGCGGCGGGGACGGCGGGCCCGGTGGAGGCGACGACGGCGATCCGCCGGTACGTCCCGGCGAGGGCGGCCTTGAACATGGCCTCGTCCGACTTCAGGATCGGCACGGGCCACAGCGTGCGGGCGGTGTCCACGACCTCACCGTAGGAGGAGCAGGTCAGCAACAGGCCCTGGGCGCCGCTGTCCATCACATGGCTCATCAGACGGAGCATGCGCCGGCGCAGGGTGTCGGTGAGACCGCCGGCGTCCCGGACGTCGTCCAGGAGCCGGTCGTCCAGCACGTTCCAGACACGGGCCTCGGGAAAGTCCCGTGCGAAGGCTTCCTGAGCCGTACGGGCGCCGGAGGGCACGGCGTGGATCATGGCGACCAGCGGGTGATGTGCGAGCACCGGGTTGATTCCTCTTCCGGTAGACGAGGACCGACGAGGTTCTCGACCGACGTGCGGCTGTGCTGCCGCGGCCACCACTCTAGAGGTGACTGGTAAACCGGTCAACCGGTTGAGCTGATGCAGGGCTCCGCTGGTCTCGCCGAAGTGCCGACGCGGGCGTGCGCACGGCCCAGTGGTGACAGGCGAGGGGCCGTCGAACCTGGTCCGACGGCCCCTCGGGTCTCACTCGCCGTGTCTCACTCCCCGCGCTGCTCCAGGGCCTCCATCAGCCGCTGGGACGCCCCCTCCATATGGCGGGCCATCGCGGCGCGGGCCTCGTCCGGGTCCCCGGCGGCGACGGCCTCGAAGATGGGTACGTGGTCCGCGTAGGCCACCTCGCGGGGGCGTACGGACCCGGTGCGCTGCACCCAGCCGCGCTGGATCATGGCGCGCATGCCCTTGAGCATGTCCCGCAGCACGGTGTTTCCGGCCAGCTCGCCCAGCGCCGCGTGAAAGGCGGTGTCCGCTTCGGGGAACTCCTCGTCCGGGCACTCCCGCATGGCCGCCAGCCGGGCGCGCAGCAGCTGTACGCCGGCGTCGTCGCGGGCCTGCGCGGCCAGTCCGGCCACGACCACCTCCAGCTCCGCGCGGGCCCGCACCATGTCCCGGGCGCCGCGCTCGCCGAGCACCAGGCCGAGTTCGAACAGGCGGTAGAGCACATCGGAGTCCGCGCCGCGGAAGTACGTTCCGCTGGACTGGCGGATCTCCAACAGGCCCAGGAAACCCAGTGACTTGATGGCCTCGCGCACGGTGGGGCGGTTCACGCCGAGCATCTCGGTGAGCTGCCGCTCGGAGGGAATGCGGTCGCCGGGCTGCACCTCACCGGACATCAGGTAGTCGATCAAGCGCCTGGAGACCTCGGCGGCCAGCGGTTCCCGCGGCTCGACCGTGATCCGCCCGAGTTCGGCCATGGATTCCCTCACTTCGGTATTGACGTGGTGGCCGAATTCTAGTTACCTACCGGCCATCCGGTAAACCGGTTGTCCGGAAGTCCGGAAGCGGCCCGGACGGTCCCCGGTGCGCGAGCCGCCGCCGGAGGTGTCCGCCATGTCGGGCGCACTCTGTCACACCCCTGTCGCACCCCAAGCCACGCCCTTGTCACACCCCCAGTCACGCCCTGTCGACCCCGCCCGACCGGACATCGCGCCGCCCTCCGAGCACATGGTCCTCACCCCCCGGCACGGGGCGCAGCCCCCAGCACGGAGCTGCCACCCATGCACGTACAGGAGCCGCACACACCATGACCGACCCCACGCACGAGCCGGGTACGGCACCGCGTGCCCCGGCGGGCCCGGCCCACTACGCGCCGGCCCGCGTGCTCGTCACGCGCTGACCCGCGAGTCCTCCGCCGCCGGCCGACCGGCGGCCCCCGGTTCTGCCCCAAGGAGCAACGATGCTCGCCGTACTCGGCTTCGCCACCCTGGGCAGCTTCATGCTGCTCGTGATGCGGAAGTACCTTTCCGCGTTCACCGCCATCATGCTCACGCCGATCGCCGCCGCCCTCGTCGCGGGCAAGGGCGGCAAGCTGGGCGACATGATCATGAGCGGTCTGGAGACCGTCGCGCCCACCGCGGCCCTGCTGCTGTTCGCCGTCCTCTACTTCGGCCTCATGATGGAGGTCAAACTCTTCGAACCGGTCTGCCAGGCCATCGTCCGCGCCTCCAAGGGCGACCCGGTCCGCATCGTCGTCGGCACCGCCGTACTGGCCCTGCTCGTCGCCCTCGACGGTGACGGCACCACCAGCTACATGATCATCTGCTCGGCGTTCCTGCCCATCTACCGGCGCCTCGGCATGAACCCCCTGATCCTCGCCACCCTCGCTGCGATGGCACTGGGCACCATCTCCGGCACCACCCCCTGGGGCGGCGCCGCCACCCGCGGCATCAGCGTCCTGCATCTGAGCGCCACCGAGTACTTCGTCCACATGATCGGCCCCATGGCCCTCACCAGCCTCGCCATCATCGCCGTCGCCTACTGGCTCGGCCTGCGCGAACGCCACAAGATCGACGCGGAGAAGCTCGCCGCCTACAAGCTGGAGATCGCCTCCGGCGAGGCGTTCGAGCCGGTGAAGGCGGACTGGCGCATGTGGTTCAACGCGGCCCTCACCCTGCTGCTGATGGTCCTGCTGATCCTCGAACTGGCCGACCTGGTCGTGCTGTTCATGGTCGCGTTCGTCATCGCCCTGCTCGTCAACATCCGCTCCATCGGCGACCAGCAGGAACTGATCAAGCGTCAGGCCGCCAACGCCGTCCCCGTGATGATCCTCGTCCTGGCCGCCGGCGTCTTCACCGGCATCATGACCGACGCCGGAATGATCAAGGCCATGGCGAACGCCGCCCTCTCCGTCGTACCCGACTCCATGGGCAACCTCATCCCCCTGTTCACCGCCGTCCTCGCCCTGCCGCTCGGCTTCTTCATGTCGAACGACGCCTACTGGTTCGGCGTCGTCCCCGTCCTCGCCGAGTCCGCCGCTTACTACGGCATCGACGCCAACGAGATCGCCCGCGCCGGCGCCATCGGCCAGATCCTCCACATGATGGGTCCGACCTCCGCCCCGCTCTGGGTGCTCCTCGGCCTGGTCAAGGTCGAACTCGGCGACTTCCAGAAGCACGCCCTGCGCTGGGGCATCCCGGTCTCCCTCGCCTACATCGTCTTCGCCCTGCTCACCGGCGCGATCAGCATCGCCTGACCACGCGGGGGCCCTGACCACGCGGGGGAGAGGGGCCCCGCCGTCACAGGATGCTGTCGATGAAGGCCCGGGTCGACTCGTGGACGGGGGCGTCGATGACCTGGGACGGCGGGCCCTTCTCGACGAGGCGGCCCTCCGACATGAAGACCACCTCGTCGGCGACGCCCCGGGCGAAGCCGATCTCATGGGTGACCACCATCATCGTCATACCGCTGGTGGCCAGCCGCTTCATGACGTTGAGCACCTCACCCACCAGCTCGGGGTCGAGGGCGGAGGTCGGCTCGTCGAAGAGCATGACGCTGGGCTTCATGACCAGCGCACGCGCGATCGCCACCCGCTGCTGCTGGCCCCCGGACAGCGTGCCGGGGTAGACGTCCGCCTTGTGGGCCATGCCGACCTCCTCCAGCGCCCGCATCGCGTCCGTCACCGCCTCGGCCTTGTGCACGCCCTTGACGCGGCGGGGCGCCTCGATGAGGTTCTCCAGCACCGTCATGTGCGGGAAGAGGTTGTAGGCCTGGAAGACCATGCCCGTCCTGGTGCGCTGCTTCGCGATCGCCGACGGCGGCAGTTCGTGCAGTTTGTCGCCCTTGACGCGGTAGCCGATCACCTCGCCGTCCACGACGACCGTGCCCCGGGAGGGACGTTCGAGGTGGTTGACGCACCGCAGCATGGTGCTCTTTCCCGAGCCGGACCGCCCGAGGATGACGACCACCTGGCCGCGGTGCACCTCCAGGTCGACGCCCTTGAGCACCTCGACCGGTCCGAAGCTCTTGTGGAGGTCGATGATCCGGACGATGGGACCGGTCATCGAGGTGTCGGTGCCGCCGGGCGCGGATACGGGTGCGCTCATGGGGTCTTCACCTGTCCTTTCGTTACGCCGGAGTCGGGTCGTCACGCCGGAGTCGGGGAGTCGGTCGACCGGGACCGCCGCGACACCCGGGTGCCGAGCGAGCGGAGCCTCGCGAGTCCGCCGGGCCGGGGCGCGCCGACATGGACACCGCGGCCGTAGTGACGCTCGATGTGACCCTGGGCGTAGGACAGCACCGTGGTGCACACCAGGTACCAGAGCGAGATCACGACGAGCAGCGGGATGGTGCGGAAGTTCTGCGAGTAGATCAACTGCGCCGAGTACAGCAGGTCGGCCAGGGCGATGATGCTCACCAGCGAGGAGTGCTTGAGCATCCCGATGACCTGGTTGCCGGTGGGCGGGACGATCACCCGCAGGGCCTGCGGCAGGACCACCCGGTAGAAGGTGAGCCATCGGTTCATCCCGAGCGCCACGGCCGCCTCGCTCTGGTGTCGGGGCACCGAGAGCAGACCGCCGCGCACGATCTCGGCCATGTAGGCCGACTCGTTGAGGGTCAGACCGATGATGGCGACGGCCCACAGGTTCAGCACACTGTTGGTGGACGCGCCGACGATCTCGGGCCCGCCGAACGGCACACCCAGCGACAGGCGGGGGTAGAGGGCCGACAGGTTGAACCAGAAGATCAGCTGGACGAGGAGCGGTGTGCCGCGGAAGAACCACAGATACGCGCCCGACAGCGACGACAGCACCCGGTTCTCCGACATCCGGCAGGCCGCCAGCACGATACCGAGGACGATGCCCAGCGTCATCGACACCGCGGTGAGGATCAGGGTGGTGCGCAGGCCGGCCATGATCTCGGGGTGGAACAGGTACTCCCTGACGACCGGCCACTCGAAGTTGTCGTTGGTCAGGGCGGAGTAGCCCAGACTCGCGGCGGCGACCAGCACGACCAGGGCGGACAGGGCCCGGCCGGGATGGCGCATCCGCACGAGTTCCGTGGGCGGGGTGGCCGAGGGGTCCACCCGGGTCGAGTCGAGGGCGGTGGCCGCTTTCATCAGTTGCTCCCCGAGGAGGGAAGGATCTCGGACTTCTCGATCAGCCCTTGGCCGGCGTTGAACTCGTCGAGGACCTTCTGCAGCTCACCGTTCTTGATCAGGTGGTCGGTGGCCGTCCGAACCGCCTCGGCGAATTTCGCGCTGTCCTCGCTGCGGCCCAGCACGAAGCCGGTCTTGTACTTGGGGGCCCATGGCAGCTCGACCAGCTTGAACTGGTTCTTGGTCTGGCTCATCACATAGGCGACCTGGCTGGCGCTGCTCACCGCCGCGTCGACCCGGCCGCCTTGCAGCGCGAGATTGACCTCGGCCTGCGACTTGAAGGTCTTCACAGCGATCGCGCTCTTGCCCGCGCTCCGGCACTTCTTCGCGAGCTTCCCGGCCAGGGCCGCCTCGGCGGAGCCGAGCGAGGCCGCCAGCGTGTGCCCGCACAGGTCCGTTTCGCTGTCCGCGCTGGTGATCTTGCTGCCGACCGGCACCATGAGGGCGTCGCTCGACGAGTGGTTGGTCACGAACGTGACCGTCTCCGTGCGTTCGTCGGTCGCGTAGATCTCCCCGGTCGCGCCGTCGTAACGGCCGGCCTGGAGCCCGGCGATGATGCCGTCGAACGGGACGATCTTGATCTCGACCTTCAGACCCAGGACTCCGGCGATCTGCCGTACGTTCTCGACGTCCCAGCCGGTGGGCGACCCGCCGTCGGCCGGCTCGATCACCGCCGGGGGATAGGTGGCGGCGGCGATCGTCAACGTCCCTTTCTCCGCTATCGACTTGGGGACGAGGGCGGCGATCGAGTCGACCTTCTTCGCCACCCCTTCCGCCTGGGTGGAGGTGGACGAGGCGGTGGTCGCCGACGCCCCGCAGGCCGCCGTCGAACCGATGAGGGCGACGGATCCGACGATCGCCCCGAGGCGGACCAGACGTGCATCGCGCATACGCTCCATGACTCTCCCTGTGGCTGACATGCCTGGCTGAATGCCTGAGCGGAGGAATCCCGACATAGGCCCTGTTTCCGGAAGACTCAGGGGTCGGTGATGGCAGGTAACTTCGCACCTTCACGGAGGCCTGACAAGATGTGATCACAGATCTTTTTCGCGCGGCCATCAGCTCCATGCCCTCTGAGC
Source organism: Streptomyces sp. NPDC107538 (assembly GCF_055657445.1). Lineage (NCBI taxonomy): Bacteria > Bacillati > Actinomycetota > Actinomycetes > Kitasatosporales > Streptomycetaceae > Streptomyces > Streptomyces sp. NPDC107538. The sequence goes on from NZ_JBVKAY010000001.1 coordinate 1,242,726, forward strand.
TGGGAAAACGCGTCGGTCACAATTTCGACGCCGACGGAAACGGGGAAGGGCGGCCGAGTCGGCCGCCCTTCCCCGTGGTCACCGCGACTGGGCGACTGCCGCGACTATCGCGTGACCAGTTGTGCCTTGATCCGGTCGGTGGCGTTGGCCAGCGACTCGTTGGTGATGGCCGCCGCGGCCTCGCCGTCGTGGGCGTACGCGGCCTTGACCAGATCCTCCTGGAAGCGCCACAGCGAGTCGTCGCCGGGGACGTCGAGCGTCGCCCGAGCACCGACGATCTTGTAGGCGCGGCAGTGTTCCCACAGGGTGCGGATGGTGTTGAGCAGCACCGGGTTGCCGGCCGCCTCGTACAGGATGGTCAGCAGGGCCTCGTCGTGGTCGAGGTACGGGACGACGGCGCCCTCGGTGATCGCGCTGCGCATCTGCTCGAACTCCGCGCCCATACGGGCGGCGTCGGCTTCGCCGATCAGTGCGGCGCCGCGCTGGGCGGCCTCTATCTCCAGGACCCGGCGGGTGTCGTAGATGTGCAGCAGCTCGGCGAGGTTCTGGCCCTTGACCACGGCGCCCTTGTGCGGGACGCGCTCGGCGAAGCCGGCCTCCTCCAGACGCCGGATGGCCTCACGCACCGGCATCACGCTGGTGCCCACCTCGGCGGCCAGATCGCGGATGCGCAAGCGGTAGCCGGCGGGGTACTCGCCGCTTGTGATCGCCTCGTGCAGCACCGCGTAGACCTGGTCGGCCAGGGAGGCCGCCGGCTCAACCCGTTTGGACATACGCACGACTGAATCATAAACAGCCTGGTCGGGGACAGAGGTTGGACCAACGCCCACCCCCGGCCCGCCCTCCGGACCCCGGTCCGCCATCCGAACTTGGGTCCGACCCATTGTGTGATCTGTGATCACATCCTAGGGTGGCGGGCAATCCCCATCCGGACCCGGACCTACCCTTGCGGTGTGGGCCCGGGCACCGCCCCCGGAGGCCGTGATGAGCGAGACCGCAGGAAACAGGCTCGACGACGCGCCCCTGTCGCGCTTCCACAAGAAACTGGCGCTGTACTCCTCGGGAGGACCGTTCCTCGACGGCTACGTCCTGAGCATCATCGGCGTCGCCATGGTCCAGATCACCCCGCAACTGGACCTGTCCGACTCCGCGCAGGGCCTCATCGGCGCGTCCGCCCTCATCGGCATCTTCCTCGGTGCGTTCGCCGGCGGATGGCTGACCGACCGGTTCGGCCGCCAACTCCTCTACACGCTCGACCTGATCGCCATCATCGTCTGCTCCGTCGCCCAGTTCTGGGCCACCGACCCGGTCTGGCTGTTCGTCCTGCGGCTGCTCATCGGCATGGCCGTCGGCGCGGACTACCCCATCGCCACCTCCCTGCTCGCCGAGTTCACCCCGCGCCGCCACCGGGGACCGCTGCTCGGCGGACTGGTCGTCATGTGGTTCCTCGGCGCGGCCGTGGCCTACATCGTCGGCGAGCTGCTCCTGCAGACCGGCGACGACGGCTGGCGGTGGATGCTGGCCAGCGCCGCACTGCCCGCCACCGTCATCGTGCTGCTGCGCCACGGCACCCCCGAGTCCCCGCGCTGGCTGGCGAACAAGGGCCGCACCGAGGAGGCCGACGCCGTGCTCCGACAGGTCTACGGCCCCGATGTGACGGTCGCCGACCTGCCCGACGAGGCGGAGGCGCGCGAGAACGTCGACCTCAAGGCGATCATGACCTCCGGCTACGGCGGCCGGATGCTCTACATCACCGTCTTCTGGACCTGTTCGATCATCCCGCTCTTCGCCATCTACGCCTTCGGCCCGAAGATCCTGGACGCGCTCCGGCTGGAGGGCGGCCTCGCCAACATCGGCGAAGCCATGATCACCGTGATGTTCCTCATCGGCTGCGTGGTCGCCCTGCTCTGTGTGAACCGCATGGGCCGCCGCCCCCTGGTGATCCACAGCTTCCTCTGGTCGGGGCTGGCCCTGCTGCTGCTCGGCATCTTCCCCGACGCGCCCTCGGCCGTGATCATGACCCTCTTCGCCCTGTACGCGGTGATCATCGGCGGCACCCAGATCCTGCAGTGGGTCTACCCGAACGAACTGTTCCCCACCGAGGTACGCGGCTCCGCGGTGGGCCTCGCCTCCTCCGCCAGCCGGATCGGCGCCGCCGTCGGCACCTACCTCGTCCCCATGGCCCTGACCGGCTGGGGCGTCGGCGGCACCATGCTCGCGGCCGCCGCCATCAGCCTCGTCGGCGCCGTCGTCTCCGTCCTGTGGGCGCCCGAGACCCGCGGTCTGGCCCTGCACGAGGCCGCCGCACTGACACCCCGGCCCCGGCCCGTCGGCCGCCCCGCCGGCGCCTGACCCGAACCCTCGCGCGGTGAACCGCGAGAGCCCACCCCGACCCGCGACCGCGCAGGAGGACTTGATGAAAGACGTAGTGATCGTCGGAGGCGGCATAGCGGGCCTCGCCGCCGGCTGGCGCCTGCGGCACTGGGACACCCTCCTCCTCGAATCCGAGGGGCGGATCGGCGGACGCGTCCGGTCCGAGCGCCGCGGACCGTACTGGCTCAACTGGGGCGGCCATGTCTACGCCGGCGGGAACTCCGCGACGTCGTGGCTCCTCGACAACACCGGGGTCGACGCGGTAGCGGTACCCGGCTCCCTCGCCGGCCTCTCCATGAACGGCAAGCTGCTGCTCAAGGGCCGGGTGGAGACCTACCCGTTCCGCATCCCGATGCCGATGTCGGCGCGCGTCGGCATGGTCCGGGCCGGCGCCAAGGTCGCCCTCCAGGTGGCCCGTTACGCCCGTATCGTCGAACGCCGGCGCGGCGAGACCGAGGCCCAGCGCCAGCAGCGGATCTACGGCTTCATGAACGACCGCTCCTTCAAGGACTTCATCGGCGACCTGCCCGAGGACGCCGAGGCCCTGTTCAAGCCCACGGTGACCCGCTCGGCCGCCGACATCGACCAGCTATCGGCGGGCGCGGGCGTCGGCTACTTCAGCCTGGTGTGGAACATCGGGGCCGGCCTCTCGCAGAGCATCCTCGGCGGCCCCTCCACCCTCACCGAGAGCATCGCCGCCGCCCTGGGCGACCGGGTGCGGCTCCACGCCACGGTCGACGAGATCGTGCAGAAGACCGGCTCCGTCGTGGTCCGTTACCGGCAGGACGGCGTCGAGCAGGAGGTCGAGGCCCGCTGCGTGGTCCTGGCCACGCCCGCGACCGTCAGCCACCGCATCGCCGTCGACCTCGACCGTGACGTCCGCGAGGCCCTGTCGAAGATCGAGTACGGCCCCTACGTCAGCGCGGCGTTCCTCAGCGACGAGACCGGACCCCAGGTCTGGGACGGCGCCTACGGCATCGCCACGCCCAAGCGCTCCTTCAACGTCGCGCTGAACATGTCGAACGTGGTGCACGGCTACGCGGCCGAACGCCGGCCGGGCAGCAGCATCATGACGTTCTCGCCCGGCAGCCTGGCCCGCGAACTGCTGGACCACGACGACGCCGAGATCCGCCGGATCTACCTCGACGACCTCGACCAGGTCCTGCCCGGGTTCGCGTCCCACGTCGTCGAGGCCGAGATCCAGCGCTGGCCCACGGGCGCCCCGTACTGCTTCCCCGGCCGCGGCAAGCTCCAGCAGACGCTGACCCGCCGCACCGGCCGGGTCCTGCTGGCCGGCGACTACCTCGGCACCCTCTACACCGAGACCGCGATCCAGTCCGGCCTGTCGGCGGCACAGGAAGCACGGAGCCTGCTGGCCACCGACCGCCAGTCGACCCCGCACGGCCTGGCACCGGTCGGCGCCGCGTCGTAGGCCCACCGCCCCGAACCGCCCCGCTCACCCGAGGAGAACCCAGACATGTCGTCACAGCTCAGCGGTGTCCTGACCGCACTCGCCTCACCGTTCGCGCCGGACGGGCGACTCGACGAGAAGACCCTGCGCCGCCTGGTCGACCGCAGCATCGACGGCGGGGTCGACGGCGTCGTCGCCTGCGGATCCACGGGGGAGTTCGCGGCGATGACCGCGACGGAACGACGCCTGGTCGTCGAGACCGTCGTCGACCAGACGGCCGGACGGGTGCCGGTCATCGCGCAGACCGGCGCGGTCAGCACCAGGGAAGCGGTCGAACTGTCCCGCCACGCGCAGGCCGCCGGCGCCTCGGTCCTGATGGTGGTCACCCCGTACTACGAGCCGCTGACCCTCGACGAGACCCTGCACTACCTGCGTACCGTCGCCGACGCCGTCGACCTGCCGATCATGCTCTACAACCTCCCCGGGGCCACCGGCGTCAACCTCACCCCGGACACCGTCGGACAACTCGCCCGCCAGGTCGACAACATTCGCTACATCAAGGACACCAGCGCCGACATGGCCCAGGCCGGACAGCTGATCCACCGCTACGGCGACGTCGTCTCCACCTTCGTCGGCTGGGACAGCCTCCTGCTGCAGGCCATCGCCGAGGGCGCCGCCGGTGTCATGGCGGGCACGGCGAACGTGATGCCCGCCCAACTCGTCTCGATCCACCGCGCGTTGCGCGACGGAGACCTCGCCCGCGCGCGGGCCGAGTGGGCACGGATCTACCCGCTGATGGACGCGATCATGTCCGCCCCGTTCATCCCGGCGGTCAAGGCGGCCCTGAACGCGGCCGGATTCCCCGTCGGCGGCCCCCGCGAGCCGCTGCTCGGGCTCGACGCCGACACGACCGCGAGGATCACCGCGCTGGTCGAGCGACTCCCGCAGCCGACCGCGGCGAACTGACGACACCACGCGCAAGGAGCCGACCATGAGCACCGCAGCCGAGACCACCGCAGCCGAGACCACCGCAGCCGAGACCACCGCGACCGCGAGCACCGCGGCCGACCCGACGACGCCCACGGTACGACGCGCGGCGGACGCACCCCCGCTGATCACCGAGGCCGACCTCCCCCCGGCCCGGCACTTCATCGACGGCAAGTTCGTCGAGCCGACGACCGACCGTGTCATCGACGTGGTCGATCCGAGCACGGAAACAGTCATCGCCCGCATCCCGGAGGGCACGTCCGAGGACATCGACCGCGCCGTCGCCGCCGCGCTCGCCGCCAAGGACGCGTGGGCCCGGCGCGTTCCCAAGGACCGCTCGGAGGTGCTGCACGCGCTCGCCGACCGGGTGGCCGAGCACACCGACCTCCTCGTCCGGCTGGAGTCGGCGGGCACCGGCAAACCGCTCGCGGTGTCCCGGGACGACGTCGCCATGACCGTCGACACCTTCCGCTTCATGGCCGGCGCGGTGCGCGCGACCACATCCATGGCCGCCGGCGACTACGCCGAGGACCATCTCTCGGTCATCCTGCGCGAACCCCTCGGCGTGATCGGCGTGATCACCCCGTGGAACTACCCCCTGCTCATGGCGGCCTGGAAGATCGCGCCCATTCTCGCCGCCGGCAACACCCTGGTCGTCAAACCGTCCGAGCAGACCCCGCTCACCACCCTGAAGTTCGCCGAACTCGTCGCCGACCTGCTGCCGCCCGGCGTGCTGAACGTGGTCACCGGACACGGCTCGCCCGTCGGCGCGCGGCTCGCCGAACACCCCGACGTGAACATGATCGCCCTGACCGGTTCGGTGCGCAGCGGCCGTGCCGTCGCCCGGGCCGCCTCCGACACGCTCAAGCGCGTCCACCTCGAACTGGGCGGCAAGGCCCCCGTCGTGATCTTCGAGGACGCCGACCTCGCGGCAGCCGCGTCGTCCCTGCGCACCGCCGGCTTCTGGAACTCGGGCCAGGAGTGCGGGGCCGCCTGCCGCGTCCTCGTCCACGCCTCGGTCGCCGAGCGGTTCGTGGAACACCTCGTCGCCGAGGTCCGCTCCCTGGTCGTCGGCGAACCGACGGCGGGGGAGGACGTCGAGGTCGGCCCCATGGTCTCCAAGGCCCACTTCGACCGCGTCACGGGCTACTTGGAGCGGGCGCGCACCGAGGGCGTCCGCGTCGCGACCGGGGGAGGGGCCCTCGACGGGCCCGGGTACTTCGTGGCCCCGACCGTCCTGGTCGACGTCCCCGCCGGCGCCGAGGTCGCCCGCGAGGAGGTCTTCGGCCCGGTGATCTCGGTCGAGACCTTCACGGACGAGGACGAAGCCGTACGACGGGCCAACGGCGTCCCCCTCGGCCTGTCGGCGTCGGTGTGGACCGAGAACGCCCGCCGCAGCCACGACATCGCCGCGCGCCTCGACTTCGGCACCGTCTGGGTCAACGCGCACCTTGTCCTGGCGGGAGAGGTCCCCTGGGGCGGCTTCAAGGGCTCCGGCTACGGCCGGGACCTGTCCCTCTACGCGCTGGACGACTACTCGCGCACCAAGCACGTCATGCACAACCACGCACGCTGATCCGGACGCCCGCCGGAAGTGGCGCCCGCCGTCCCGACGCGCCCGGCCTCCACCCCGACGTGGGGGTGGAGGCCGGGCCGGCGTATGCCGTGCGGCGCTGAACAGCCGGGTCAGAGCCGGGTCAGAAGGTGTAGACGCCTCCGTTCAGGAGGGCGGGCGTCGTCCCGGCGACAGGGGAGAGGACCGTGAGCGTCCTGGCGGTGCCGGAGACATGCCCGGCGCCGTCCCCGGGCCACCAGCGCGCGGCTCCGGAGGAGTCGACGGCCGCGAAGTCGGTGTGGCCGTCGGAGTCCACGTCACCCGTGAAGAAGCGGCTGTACGCGGCGAAGGAGGTGCCGGACGCCAACTGCTGGGCGGCGCCCAGGCCGCCGTTGCCGTTGCCCTTCCACCACCAGAGGGTGCCGTTCGAGTCGACGGCGGCGACATCGGTCCTGCCGTCGTCGTCGAAGTCGCCGGTGGGGACGCCGGAGTAGCCGGCGAAGGCGGTGCCGGTCACCAGGTTCTGCCGGGCGCCGAAGGTGCGGTCGCCGTTTCCGGGCCACCACCACAGGCTGCCGTCGAAGCCGAGGCCGACGATGTCGGTGAGGCCGTCGGCGTTGAAGTCGCCGCCGGAGACCGCCTTGACGGTGCTGAACGAGGTGCCCGACATCAGGACCGTGGGCGCGGAGAGGATGCCGTCGCCCTGTCCCAGCCAGAAGTTCAGCTGACCCTGGTCGTTGATGGCGATGAGGTCGCCGAGGCCGTCGTTGTTGAAGTCGCCGCGGGCCGGGTGGAAGGACGAGCCGAAGGTGCCGCCGATCAAAGTGCGGTTCTCCAGGTGCCGTTCACCGGTGGTGGCGTCGCCGAAGCCCGCGAAGTACCAGAGGTTGCCGTCACTGGTCCGGTTGAAGACGTCCAGCTGGCCGTCGCCGTCGGTGTCGTCCCAGGAGCGGGTGTCGGCCTCACCGGTCTCGAACGGCAGATGAAGCAGCGGGGCGGCGCCGGAGTACGTGTCCGAGGTGGCCGCGGCGGAGATCTCCTGCGCGCTCAGGGCCCGGTCGTAGAGCACCACGCTGTCGATCGACCCGGAGAAGGGCTGTGCGCCGTCCAGCCGGTTGCCGACCTGGAGCGGCTGGGGCCGGGCCGGGGAGACGGCGCCGGTCGGCGCGGTGTCGGTGTCGACCTTGGTGCCGTCGATCCACAGACTCAGCTCCTGGCCGGTGCGCACCAGGGCGACGTGGTGCCAGGCGTTGTCGTTGTAGCTCGACGCGGAGGTCAGATTCCTGCTGCCGGACGTCGTGGTGGCGTTGGCCACGATCCGGTTGCTCTCGGGTTCCGCCCGGATCCACAGCTGCGGCAGCCCCGCGCCGACGCCGAAGCCCCAGAGGATGCTCCGCACTCCGGTGGTGGAGTTGTACTTGAAGTCGGCGGCGGCCGTGAAGTCCCCGTTGAGACCGGCGTACGCGGGGCTCGGGTTGACGTCGACGAAGCCGGCGGAGGTGTCCGGGCTCAGGGTCAGCGCGCGGCCGAACTTGCCGTCGGTCAGCCGGGCCCTGCCGCGCAGGACGGCCGCGTTGCCCCCGGCGGTGTCCGGGCTACGGGCGCCGGTCACCGGGCCGGTGATGACGCTCTGGCCGGCGGAGACGACGGTGTAGCGGACCGAGGTGTGGTCGTAGGTGGTGTCGGTGTCCTGCCACGGGTCGGGCCCGGCCTCGTAGATCACTCCGAGCCCGCCGGACTCGGTGCGGGTGAGGTCGGAGTAACCGGCGCCCGCCTTGGCGATGGTCAGACCCTGGGCGGGCGTCTGCCAGGTGGCGCCGTTGTCGAAGGAGGAGCGGAGCTTGAGGGTGCCCTGCAGTCTCGGACTCGCGGGGTCGTGGTAGATGGGCTGGGTGATCACCAGCTGGTTGTAACTGTCGCCGTCCGGGACGCTGTTGAGCGACAGCACCGGGGCGAAGACTCGCGCGCCGGGGAGGTTGGCCGCGGTGACCGTACCCCAGGTCTCGCCGCCGTCGGTGCTGACGGCCTTGTTGCGGTTGGCGCCCGCGGTGGCGTCGGCGTCGGTGGCGGCGTTGTTGTTGCGGGAGGTCATGTAGAGGCTGCCGTCGGCCAGTTGCGCGATGCTGGCCTCGCCCGCGTACAGCGGTGTGGCGTTGCCGGTGATCCTGCCCCGCCGCCAGGTGGCCCCGTGGTCGTCGGTGTAGAGGGCGGAGGCGTGATGGCCGTCGTTCACCCACGCTCCGTCGCTCCCCGGACGGCCGTTCTGGTACGCGGGCGCCAGGAGCCGACCCCCATGGTCGCCCCCTGGACGCAACTGGATGCCGTGCCCCGGACCGGGCTGGAGGAAGCGGACGCCCTGCTGCTCGGTGGCGGGCTGGTTGGCCTGCCGGGGGTTCACCTGGCTGGTGATGTCCGTCCGGTCGACCCAGGTCCTGCCGTCGTCACGGCTGTACATGGCGAAGGTCTGGATACGGTTCGGCTGACCGTCCGGGCCGTTGACGCCCCCATTGGTGAGCAGCCGCACGCTGTAGAGCAGCACGACCTGGCCCTCGTAGGCCGTGTTCGGGTTGTCGTACGTGGCGTCGACGATCGGCGTGGGCTGGGCGTTGATGGCCGGCACGCCCAGGTCGGCGGGGTCGCTGGTCAGACTACGGGCGATGATTTTCGGCGCGGTCCAGGTGGCGCCGCCGTCGGACGACGTCCGGCTGACGATGTCCATCTCCTTGGTGTCCTCGCACGCGCCGCCCATCCGGGCTTCGGCGAAGGCGATCAGCGTCCCGTTGCCGGTGCTGACCAGCGAGGGCACCCGGAAACACGTATAGGTCCGGCCGCTGATGGTCGTGTTCGAGGTGAACAGGGTCGACTGGCTGGGCAGTTGGGGTGGCTGAGCCGTGATGACGGGCGCTGCTGTCGCGGGTGCCGGTGACACCAGTGCGGCACCGGCGATCAGCGGCAGCAGCAGAGCCCTGACGACGGCGGAGAGATTCATGAGAGGAAACTATGATGATCTCATGTGACGATTCAACGAAATACGGTCGGGCCAGGGGGTTAACGGGAGGCTTCTTCCACGACGGCGGACTCGCCCGTCAGCCGACCGATGTCAGCAGTCGCCGGATCGTGTCCGGGTCCAACGCCGCGTTCGCCGCCGCGACATGGGCCAGCTCCTCGTCGTCGAGGAGCGCCGTGAGCCGGGCCCGCGGAAGGTTCGGGTGACGGGCTGCCGCGGCCCTCACGGCGGGGTCCGGGTCCCGGGTGAGGCGGTCCACGGCGGCCGGCTCGGTTTCGGGGTCGCGTGTGGCCAGGGCGCGGGCCTCGGGGTCCTTGTGGTCGGCGAGGGCGGCGAGGCCGTGGGTCGGGAAGTTCGGCCGGGTGGTGAGGTGATCGCGCTCCGGGCCGGTGTATTCGAGGAAGCTGCGCAGCAGGAGCGGCGCGGGGGCGGCCGGATGGTTCTGGGCGAGCAGGACGCGTACGCCGAGGTCGTCGTCGGCGGCCAGGAGGGCGACGAGGTCCGGCGGCAGCCGGTGGTCCGTGGCCGCCTGCCGGCGCAGGAGCGGGTGCTGGGAGAGCGCGTCCCGGCGTACGGTCCGGGGATCCCGGGGAACCTCGGGCGCACAGCGAAAGACGAAGTACTGGTCCATGGGCACCCGGTAGTCGATCCGGGCCCGTTCCTCCTCGCTCAGCGCGGGGTGCAGGGACACCGCCAGCCGGACCTCCGGGTGCGGGTCCGTCATCAGCACACGGCGCTCGTCGGGCCCCAGGTCCGCGCGGCTCGCCGCCTTCGTGCGTACGTCCGGGTCCGGATCGGCGACCAGTGCGCGGCGCTCGGCGGGGCCGAGGTCGGCGCGGCCCGCGATCAGAGCCCGTAGGTGCGGGTCCGGGTCGGCGGCCAGCAGGATCACCGCGTCGGGCGGGAGGGAGGGGTTCTCGGCGATCATCGCCTTGTCCTCCACGCCGGCGGGCCGGGCGAGGACGCGGTCCACCACGGCTGGGCCGAGCCGGTCGTGGAGCAGCATGTCGGTACGGGCGTGGCACGAGTGGTCGGGCAGCGCGCTCTCCACCCACACCGGATCCTGATGGCGCGCATGACGCCCTGCCATCTCCCGGACCGTGTCGTCGGGGTCCGCGAGCAGTGCGCCCCGGGTGTCCGCCGACAGGGAGGTCCAACTGCCGACGCCCCAACGGCGGACCTTCGCCAGCGGATGCGTGGGCATGGAGCGGCGGAATTCATCGGAGATCTGCTGGTAGAAAGGCCCGCCGAGGAGTTCGTCCTCGTACGTGCTGATCATGTGGACGACGGCGTCGTCCGGCAGGGGCCTCGGCCGGCCGGGCACCGCCACCCGCGGCCCCTCGGCGAGGTGGGCGCGGACGAACCACTCGGGATCGTCCAGCAGCCGAACCCGCTGGGCCGGATCGACATGGGGATTACGGGCGAAGAAGCTACGGGTGTACGTGTCGGGGTGCTCGACCACCGCGTCGACGACGGCGTCGGGCAGGATCCGGTCCCGGCACAGCACCATCCGCACGGCGAGCGGGGCTTCGGAGAGCAGCCGCAGGAGGACGCTTTCCGACGCGGACGGGTTGAGTGCCAGCCCGGCGAGCCGACGCGTGGGGAGATCGGCGTCCGCCCAGATCTGTTCAGGCGTGGGCATGTCCGTGTCCCCCCGGATCTCGGCGTGGTCATTTCAGATGCTGCCGCCCTCTAGACATCGGATCAATCGTACCGCCACGATGATCGCGCCCTCACGGGAGAGGGTGAGATCCGATGAAAGAGCCGATGAATGGCGGGGAGAGCTTACCGTGATCAATGAACCCGAACCGCAGCGACGGAGCATCCTCAAGTTCGGCGGTGCCCTCGCCTTCGCACCTTTGATCACTCAACTGACCGGTGGTACTCCCATGGGACAGGCGGTCGCCGCAGGCACCGACACCTCGGCCGCAGGCACGGACGCATCGGCGGCCCACCCGTGGCCGACCCTTTCGCGCAAGGCGCTGAAGTACCGCGCCCCGGCCGCGGACTGGCAGTCGCAGGCCCTGCCGATCGGCAACGGTCGCCTCGGCGCCATGCTCTTCGCCGACCCCCACGAGGAGCGCGTCCAGTTCAACGAACAGAGCCTGTGGGGCGGGCTCAACAACTACGACAACGCCCTCGCCGGCCGACCGGACAGCGACTTCGACACCGGCATGACCGGCTTCGGCTCGTACCGCACCTTCGGCGACCTCGTCGTCACGTTCGCCTCCATGGCCAGCCCCAAGGTCACGGCCCCGGGCGGACCGTACGACAGTTCCGCGGCGGAGGGTGTCGACAAGTCGTACGACGGCACGTCGAGCACCAAGTGGTGCATCGACGGGCCCGGTGCGAAGGTGCAGTGGCAGGTCGAACTGCCCGACCCGGTCGAGGTGGCGTCGTACCGTCTGACGAGTGCCAACGACGTACCGCAGCGCGACCCGCAGGAGTGGACCTTCTCGGGTTCCGCCGACGGCACCACCTGGACCACGCTGGACCGCCGCACCCTGGACGCGCCCTTCGAAAGCCGCTTCCAGACGAAGGAGTTCACCAGCGCCGACAGCGGCGCCTACCGCTTCTACCGGTTCGACTTCGTCCCCAAGGCAGGCGTCAGCCACTTCCAGGTCGGCGAGATCGGCCTCGCGGGCGTCGACCTCGGCGGGAGCGGCACGGTCTACCTGTCGTCGCCGAGCGGGCACTCGGAGGGCTCCGGCGCCGGGAGCGGGTCCCGGGCCACGGACATCTCGCACTCCGTGGACGGCGATCCGGCCACGGTCTGGCGGGTCGGCGCCACCACGACCCCGGTCGTCTGGCAGGCCGACCTGCCCCGCGCGAAGGTCGTCACCTCGTACGCGCTGACCTCGGCCCCCGACCGCCCACGGGAGGACCCCCGGGGATGGCGGCTCCAGGCGTCGCAGGACGGGAGCACCTGGACGACCCTCGACACACAGAACCTCGACACACAGAACCCCGAGAAACCCTTCGCCGGCCGCGGCGAGACACGCACCTTCCGGTTCACCAACGGCACGGCCTACCGCGTGTACCGGCTCACCCTCACTCCCGCCGCGTCCTCGCCGGGCCTCGGGATCGCGGAGATCGCGCTGATGGGCGAGGGCTTCGACACACGTACGCAACGGACGGTCGTCGACTACCAGCGCGGCCTCGACTTCGTGGACGGCGTCCACACCACCCGCTTCGGCGCACCGGGGCGACGCGTCCTGCGCGAGGCCTTCGCCGCCCGGACCGCCGACGTCATGGTCTTCCGGTACACCTCGGAGACCGCACACGGGCTCTCCGGCACGATCTCACTGACCTCCGGACAGGACCAGGCCCCCACGACCGTCGACGCCGACGCACGCCGGATCGCCTTCCAGGGCGTCATGGGCAACGGCCTCAAGCACGCCTGCACCGTCCAAGTCGTCGACACCGACGGCGACTTCAGCCTCGACGGCGACGGCGACGGCGACGGCGACGGCGGTGGCGAGGGCAGCGGTGGCACGACGCTCCGGTTCCGCGACTGCACGACCCTCACCCTGCTCCTCGACGCCCGCACCGACTACAAGCTCGACGCCGCCGCCGGATGGCGCGGAGCCGACCCGGGACCGGTCATCGCCAGAACCCTCGCCAAGGCGGCCCGCCGCCCCTACGCCAAGCTCCGCGCCCAGCACACCGCCGAGACACGGGCCCTCATGAACCGGGTCTCCGTCACCTGGGGCACCTCCGACCCCGCCGTCGTCGCCCTGCCGACCGACGCCCGGCTGGCCCGCTACGCCGCCGGCGGCGAGGACCCCACCCTCGAACAGAGCATGTTCGACTACGGCCGCTACCTGCTGATCGGTTCCTCCCGCCCGAACGGCCTGCCCGCCAACCTCCAGGGCCTGTGGAACGACAGCAACCAGCCCGCCTGGGCATCCGACTACCACACCAACATCAATGTCCAGATGAACTACTGGGGCGCCGAGACGACGAACCTGCCGGAGTGCCACGAGGCGCTCGTCGGCTTCATCGAACAGGTCGCGGTGCCCAGCCGCGTGGCGACCCGCAACGCGTTCGGCGCCGACACCCGCGGCTGGACCGCCCGCACCAGCCAGAGCGTCTTCGGCGGCAACGCCTGGGAATGGAACACCGTCGCCAGCGCCTGGTACGCACAACACCTGTACGAACACTGGGCGTTCACCCAGGACCTGGAGTACCTCCGTACCCTTGCCCTCCCGATGATCAAGGAGATCTGCGAGTTCTGGGAGGACCATCTCAAGGAACGCGAGGACGGACTCCTCGTCGCCCCGAACGGCTGGTCACCCGAGCACGGGCCGCGCGAGGACGGCGTGATGTACGACCAGCAGATCATCTGGGACCTGTTCCAGAACTACCTCGACTGCGAGGCGGTGCTCGACGCGGACCCCGCCTACCGGGCCAAGGTCGCGGACATGCAGGCCCGCCTCGCTCCGAACAAGATCGGCAGCTGGGGCCAACTCCAGGAATGGCAGGAGGACATCGACAGCCCCACCGACATCCACCGCCACACCTCCCACCTCTTCGCGGTCTACCCGGGCCGCCAGATCACCCCGGGGACAGCCGAGTTCGCGGCCGCCGCCCTCGTCTCGCTCAAGGCGCGGTGCGGCGAGAAGGAGGGCGTCCCGTTCACCGCCGCGACGGTCTCGGGCGACAGCCGCCGCTCCTGGACCTGGCCCTGGCGAGCCGCGCTCTTCGCCCGCCTCGGTGACGGCCACCGCGCCCAGATCATGCTGCGCGGCCTCCTCACCTACAACACACTCCCCAACCTGTTCTGCAACCATCCGCCCTTCCAGATGGACGGCAACTTCGGCATCACGGGCGCGGTGGCGGAGATGCTCCTGCAGAGCCACGACGGTGTCATCCACCTGCTGCCCGCTCTCCCGGACGCCTGGAAGGCCAAGGGCTCCTTCACCGGCCTCCGCGCCCGCGGCGGCTACGAGGTCGGCTGCGAGTGGCGCGACGGCAAGGTCACGTCGTACGAGATCGTGGCCGACCGGGCCCGCCATCGGAAGCCCGTCACCGTACGGGTGAACGGCACCGACAAGAAGGTGAGGCCGACCGGGGTCTGACGGCGGCTCACGGCGTACGGAAGCCACGAAAGGTCACCTGGCTGCGGCTCTCGAAGCCGAGCCGTTCGTACAGGGCGATCGCGGCGGTGTTCGTCTCGGCGACGTGCAGGAAGGGGCGTTCGTCGCGGGCCAGGACGCGGGCGGTGACCGCGTTCACCAGGCGGACGGCGTGGCCCTGTCCGCGTGCCTCGGGTGCCGTGCAGACGGCGGACATCTCGCTCCATCCGGGAGGGCGCAGGCGCTCGCCCGCCATGGCGACGAGCCGGCCGTCTGCGCGGATGCCCAGGTAGGTGCCGAGTTCGTGGGTGCGCGGCCAGAACGGTCCCGGCCGGGTCCGCGCGACGAGGTCGAGCATCTCGGGCACATCGGCCGGGCCCAGTTCGACCACGTCGCCGGTGCCCGCCCGGGCCGGTCGGTCCCGGTCGCCGGTCCAGATCATCTGCCGGCCTTCGAGGACGAAGACCGGCTCCCACGTCGGCGGTGGGGTCGCCGGACAGCTGAACATGTCGGCGAAGGCGTCCCGGCCGAGCAGTCCGGCGAGATCGTCCCAGTCCGCCGGGTCCGCGGCCGGAGGCACTGCCGAGAAGGTCGCGACGTCCGGTACGTACGTGGCGGCCCGGCCCAGTCGACGGCCGAGGCCCGCGTGCCGCCCGCGCAGCGACTCACCCACCGGATCGTCGAGTACGGAGGTGTCCACGCTCGTCATGCCGCCGTGCCTTTCTCGGACCGTTCCGGTGCCGGAACGACGAAGTCATGAGCATGGTCCCAGACGGCCACGTAAGCGATCTCCACGGGGCCCCGGCCCCGACGAGGGAGCGGAAACCGCCGTGCTCCCGGGCTCGACCCTGCCGCCGCCGCGCCCTCCACCGGGCGCGAGTCCGAGCCCGTACCCGCCGGCCGGTGGCGTCAGGTGTCCCCGTGGGCCGGGACCCGCAGACTCACTCGAAGCGGGGCGGGTTCCCGCCGCGTGGGGGAGTCACCGTCGGGCCCCCCACCCGGCAGGGGGCGGACCCGCCGGGTGGCGGGGGAGGACCCGACGGTCGCCGGATACCGCGCGCCGGAGCCGCTCGCCAGCCTGGAGTCATGACCCAGCAGCACATAGCCGACACGGCGCTCACGGGGCAGGCCACCGCCGCACCCGGGGCCGTGCGGAACGAACCCCCGATGGCTCCCGAAGCCGGACGAGTCCCGGTGGGACGCCTCATCGGAGTGGACCTCGCCCGGGGACTGGCCGTCTTCGGCATGTTCGCGGCCCATGTCGGTCCCGACCCCTCCGTGGGCGGCACGACGGGCTTCCTGATGGAGCTGGCGCACGGGCGGGCGTCCGCGCTGTTCGCCTTCCTGGCCGGTTTCTCCATCATGCTGATCACCGGCCGGCGCACCCCCAGGACCGGCCGGGCGGGCCGGCAGGCGGTCGCCAAGGTGGTGATCCGCGCGGTGATCCTGCTGGCGCTGGGCACCGCGCTCACCCTGACCGGCACCTCGGTGGAGGTGATCCTCGCCTTCTACGGCCTGTACTTCCTCCTCGTCCTGCCGCTCCACCGGCTCGGCGCTCTGCCCCTGGCGATCATCTCCGTGACCGGTGCCCTGGTGCTGCCCCAGGTGCTGTACGGCGTCCAGCACCTGCTGCCCGAGGACGGCGTCACCGGCGTCTGGGCGTGGCCCGCCGACGCCGACGGCATCGTCTCCCTGCTCTTCACGGGCAGTTATCCGGCGCTGACCTGGATCCCGTTCGTCGTCGCCGGTATGGCGCTGGCCCGGCTGGACCTGGCCTCGGCCGTCATCCGGACCCGGCTGGCCGTCACGGGCGTCGGCCTCGCGATCCTCGGCTACGGCGGTTCCTGGCTCGCCCTGCACCTGACGCCCGGCGCGCTCTCCGCACTCACCGACAGCAGTTGGAGCGGCTCGGCCACGTCGGCCTGGTGGTCGGACACCTGGGGCTACCCGGACGGCAGCTCCCCGGCCGGGCTGCTGGTCGCCTCGCCGCACAGTGAGACGACCCTGTCGATCGTCGCCAACACCGGTGTCGCGATCGCCGTCCTGATCGGCTGTCTCGCCGCCGTCGACGCCTTCCCCCGCTTCCACCGTCTCGCCCGCCCGGTGATCGCGGTCGGTTCGATGTCCCTGACCGCGTACGTCCTCCACATCGTCGGTATCGGGTTCCTAGGCATCGACGAGCTGCCCAGCCCGGCCGTACACGTCCTGCTCGGCTTCATCGTCGCCGTCACCGTGTTCGCCGCGCTCTGGTCGCGCCACTTCCGGCGCGGACCCCTGGAATGGCTCCTCGGCAAGGCCACCAAGCCCGCCGAACTGATCCGCTGACCCCTCACCCGAAGCGAACCGACCACCCTGCCGTTCAACCCGCCGCCCCCGGCCGACCGGCACCGGAACCGGCGCCCCCTCCGCCTCTCCAGAACCCTGGCGGCCGTCTTCGTCTACTGGTCGTCGACTACAGCAAGTACCAGGGCGCCCGTATAGCCGACCAACTCGCCACGGACACCCTCGTCCTCGACGTCGTCCAGCGGCAGACCCACCAGGACTTCGAACGCTGGAAGCGGCGGTCTGGCAGTACGAGAACGCCGGCCTCGACGGATTCCCCGCCTTCATGCGGGACCGCGCCGCCGCCGAACGGCTCCGCCGGCGGATGACGCTGTTCCTCGGCGAGGTCAACGACGACGAACAGAAGATGCCGACCCGCGCACCGCTTGACCGTCCCCGGTGGCCGGATTAACGTAGCGAGCATTCCAATTGTAGTGATCGCTACATCAGTGAGCCGACGCAGGACAGTGAGGTGGCCCGGTGAGCCGGATCAGAGCCAGGGGCGGAGCCGGATCAGACCTCGGGGAGGGAGACGAGACCGACGCGTATGACGTGGCGGTGATCGGCTACGGGCCGACGGGGGTGACCGCGGCGAACCTGCTGGGCGCGCTGGGTCTCAGGGTCGTCGTGCTGGAGCGTGACGCCGAGGTCTTCTCCCGCGCCCGGGCCATCTCCACCGACGAGGAGGTGATGCGCGTCTGGCAACGCGTCGGTCTCGCCGACCGGCTGAAGCAGGACATGCTGGCCGAGCGCCGGCTCGACTTCGTCGACGCGAAGGGCCGGGCCTTCCTCAGCGCGCACCCCACCCCGCGCGGCCACGGCCATCCGCCGCAGATGTTCATCTACCAGCCGGCGCTCGAACAGGTCCTCCGCGACGGCGTCGACCGCTATCCGAACGTGGAGATCCTGCTTCACCACGAGTGCCTCAGGCTGCGCCAGGACGACGACGGTGTCGAGCTGACCGTGGTGGGCACCGCCGACGACTCCGTGCACCGGCTGCGCGCCAGATACGTGATCGCGGCCGACGGCGGCTCCAGCCTCACCCGGGGCCAGCTGAACATCGGCTACGAGGGCCGGACGTACGAGGACCGCTGGGTCGTCATCGACACCAGGATGCTCAAGCCGTGGCCGGACCACGACCGGCTGCGCTTCCGCTGCGACCCCGAGCGCCCGGCGGTCGACTGTCCGACCCCGCTCGACCACCACCGGTGGGAGTTCCCGATCCTGCCCGACGACGACGAGAAGCACCTGACCAGCCACGACGCGATCCACTCGATGGTGGCCAGGTACGGCATCGGCCGGGACCAGATCGAGATCCTGCGGGCCACCGTCTACAGCCACCACGTGCGCTTCGCGGCCCGCTTCCGTATGGGCAGGGTCTTCCTCGCCGGTGACGCCGCCCACGCCATGCCGCCGTGGATCGGCCAGGGCATGGCCGCCGGCGTGCGCGACGCGGCCAACCTGTGCTGGAAACTCGCGGCCGTGCTGCGGGGCGAACTGCCCGAGTCGGTCCTCGACTCCTACGAGACGGAACGCAAACCGCACGTCAAGGAGGTCACCAGGCGGGCCGTGTTCGTCGGGCGGATCATCACCGAACGCCGCAGGGCGATCACCCGGCCCCGCGACGCCCTGGCCCCGGTGCTGTCCCGCCTGCCGGGCTTCACCGACTGGCTGCAGGACTCCAACTGGATACCCGTCGCCCGCTACGCCGAAGGCTTCCAGGCCCGCCCCCGCCACAGGGCCACCGGCTCGCAGATCCCCCAGCCCTGGGTCACCGGCCCCGACGGCGAGCGCGTACGCCTCGACGATGTGCTCGCCGGCCGCTGGCTGCTGCTGCACACCGCCTCCGCCACGCCCCAGCCCGCCTGGGACCGCCTGGGCGTGCCCTCGCTCACCGTCACCCCCGCCGGGACCCGGCCCGCCGAGGACACGGTCGTCGACACCGACGGAGTACTGCGGTCCTGGCTGACCCGGCACCGCGCGGCGACCCTCGCCCTGCGCCCCGACGCGTACGTCTACGCCGCCGCCAACAAGGGCGGCCAACTCCCGCCGCCCCCAACCGGATTCGCCCCCACGGCCGTATCCATCGCCACCCCCGTCCAGTGAGGAACGCCATGCCCACGCACACCGAACTGCCCTCGATGCGGGAGCGCCTCGTCGACGTCGGCGGCCGGCAGATCTTCGTCGCGGAGGCGGGCGACCCCGACGCGGCGCCCGTCCTGCTGCTGCACGGCGGCGGCCCCGGCGCCTCCGGAGTCGCCAACTACGCCCGCAACATCGGGCAGTTGGCGAAGGAGTACCGCGTCGTCGTCCCCGACCTGCCCGGCTACGGCCGCAGCACCAAGGGCATCGACGCCTCCGACCCGTTCGGTCACCTCGCCGAAGACGTCCGCGGCCTGCTCGACGAACTCGGCCTGCCCAAGGCCCACTTCGTCGGCAACTCCTACGGCGGTGCCTGCGCCCTGCGGCTCGCCCTGGACACCCCCGACCGCGTCGACCGCATGGTCCTGATGGGCCCCGGCGGCATCGGCACCACCCGCGCCCTGCCCACACCGGGCCTCAACAGCCTGCTCAACTACTACTCCGGCGACGGCCCTTCCCGGCTGAAGCTGGAGAAGTTCATCCGCACCTACCTGGTCTTCAACGCCGCCGACGTGCCGGAGACGGTCATCGACGCCCGCTACCGGGACAGCATCGACCCCGAGGTCGTCGCGAGCCCGCCGCTGCGCCGCCCTTCCGGTCCGGGCGCGCTGAAGACCCTGTGGAGGATGGACTTCACCCGCGACGAGCGACTGTCCCGGCTGCCCGTGCCCACGCTGGTGCTGTGGGGCGCGGCGGACAAGGTCAACCGGCCCTCCGGCGGCCGGATGCTGGCCGAGCGGATGCCCAACTGCGATCTGTACCTGGTCGCCAACACCGGACACTGGGTGCAGTTCGAGCGCGCCGAGCTGTTCAACGCGCTGTGCGCCGACTTCCTGGCGGGCCGCCGATGAACGTCCACGTGCACGAGGCGCCCTCCGTCTTCGGTTCGGTCCACCTCGGTTACCTCGTCATCGAGACCAGCCGTTTCACCGACTGGCGGCGCTTCGGCGTCGAGGCCATCGGCCTGCACCACGACGCCCTGGACAAGAACCACATGCGGTTCCGTCTGGACGACCACGAGTGCCGCTTCCTGCTCCGGCGAGGCCCCGCCGAGGACGTCGTCGTCACCGGCTGGCACCTCGACGACCACACCACGTTCGAGCGGATCGAGGCCAGGGTGCGCGCCCACGGCGTCCCCGTCGTCCGGGGCACCGACGACGAGGCGGCCCTGCGCGGGGTCGAGCGGCTGCTGCGGTTCCCCGGCCCCAAGGGCATCACCCAGGAGATCTACACGACTCCGGTGAAGTCGGCGGAACCGCTGTCCATGCTCAACTCGGCGTTCGTCACCGGCGCCTCGGGCATGGGCCACGTGGCGATCACCTCGACCAAACCGGCCCAGCTGCGCGGCTACTTCAACACGGTCTTCGACGCCCGGCTCACGGACTACATCGACGAGACCATCAGCGGCGTGAAACTCAAGATCCGCTTCCTGCGGGTCAACGAACGCCACCACTCCCTCGCCATCGCCGCGGTCCGGGGCCTGCCGATCGACCCGGTCCGCACCCGCGTCCAGCACCTCAACACCGAGGTCGCCACCCTCGACGACCTCGCCCGCAGCTACGAACGCGTCCACGAACTCGGCTTCGACATGGCCCTGTCGGTAGGCCAGCACACCAACGACAAGGAACTCTCCTACTACGCCCGCACACCGTCGGGCTTCGAATGGGAGGTCGGCTGGAACCCGATCGTCATCGACGAGACCACCTGGGAACCCACCACCCACCAGGGCATCAGCGTCTGGGGACACCGGCCGGTCGGCCAGACCATCGTCGACAAGCTCGACCAGTTCCGGCTGGGGGCTCGCTCCCTGGCCCGACCCGAGGTCACCGTCCGCGCGCTGAGCGGCGCCGGAATCCCCGACGACTGACCGGCTCCCACCGGGGCCGGGTCAGTCGTCGGGTGACTCCGTCGTCCTGGCGCACGCTAGGCTGTATACAGCGTGGTGTGCGGCAGGGCGACAAGGAGTTCCATGGCCCGGGTGACTGGCAAGAGCGAAGCGGTCTACGAGCGGCTGAAGGGCGACATCGAGTCGTTGCGGCTGCGGCCGGGCGCCAAGCTGGGCGAGGTGCAGCTGGGCGAGGAGCTGGGGGCCTCGCGGACGCCGGTGCGGGAGGCCATCCGGCGGCTCGCGACGGAGGGCCTGGTCGACTTCGTGCCCGGTGAGGTGGCCCGGGTCGCCGCGATCTCGCTGGGCGGGGTCCGGGCGCTCTTCGAGTTCCGGATGCTGCTGGAGCCCCGGGCGGCGGCGTCGGTCGCGACAGCGGGGGCGGCCGACGAACGATCGCTGGGGCCGTTCCGTGAACTGCTGGCCCGCCTGGAGGAGTTCGACGAGTCCTTCCGCGCGCTGGACGCCACCGCGCAGGCCGGGTCGTACCACGACTTCTACGAGGTCACCGAGGGCTTCGACCAGGCGGTCATCGCCGGGTGCCCCAACCCCTACCTCGCCCGCACGATCCGTGATCTGCGCAGTCAGACCGTACGGCTGCGCCACATCTCGCACAGCGGGCCGCGCCGGATGCTGACCTCGCTGGAGGAGCATCGCGCGATGCTGAAGGCGATCACCAAGGGCGACGCACCCGCCGCGGAAGCGGCCTCCCGCCATCACCTCGCACAGACCCTGCAGGCCCTCATCGACGGCCTGACCAGCCAGGACCCGCACTTCGGAGCGGGTGTCCAGGTGGATATCACCGGCTGAGCACCGGCCACGGGATTCCGGAGGAGCCTCGATTTCACCTCGGCGCTGCTGTCGCCTGCTGCAATCTCATGCTGTATACAGAAGTGAATACATCATCAGTGAACATCATCGCTCGACCCGAGAGGCGACCCATGCCGCACACCGTCGGTGCCGCCGATCTGCTGGACTTCGCCGCCGCCGCCACCGAGGCGCGCGGCGTCCCTCCGCTGGACGCCAGGCTGCTCGCGGACACCCTGGTGACCGCCGAGCTGTGGGGGCACCCCTCGCACGGCATGCTGCGGCTGCCCTGGTACCTCGACCGGCTCGCGAGCGGGGCGACCACCGCCGTCGCCGCGCCGGAGATCGTGACCGACAACGGCGCCGTGCTGGTGGTCGACGGCCGCGACGGACTCGGTCAGGTGCTCACCGATCGTGCGGTGACCTGGGGCGTGGAGCGGGCGCGGGCGCACGGGATCAGCGCGGTGGCCGTGCGCAACTCCGGGCACTTCGGGACCGCCGCGTACTTCACGCGCCGGGCCGCCGAACAGGGCTGTGTCGCCCTGCTGGCCACCAACGCGAGCCCGGCGATGGCCCCTTGGGGCGGCCGGGAGAAGCGGATCGGCACCAACCCCTGGTCGATCGCCGCCCCCGGCGGCCGGCACGGCGTCGTCGTCATGGACATCGCCAACACGGCGGTCGCGCGGGGCAAGATCTACCACGCGAAGGAGCGGGGCGAGCCGATCCCCGAAGGCTGGGCGGCCGACGCGGACGGCGTGCCGACCACCGACCCCCGCCGGGCCGTGGAGGGTCTGATCCTGCCCATGGCCGGCCACAAGGGCTACGCCATCTCGTTCATGTTCGACGTCCTCGCGGGCGTCCTCACCGGCAGCGCCTTCGGCACGGGCGTGGTCGGCCCGTACGTCCCCGAGGGCCGCAGCGGCGTCGGCCATCTCCTCCTCTGTATCGACATCGCGGCCATGGCCGACCCGGCCGAGTTCGCACGGCGGACGGAGGCGTTGATCGAGGAGACGAAGTCGACGCCCGTCGCCTCCGGCACGGCGGAGATCTTCGTGCCCGGTGAGCCGGAGACCCGTACCGCCGAACGGCTGCGCACCGAGGGCGTCACGGTCGTCGACGACACCTGGGCCGCCCTCGCCCGGATCGCCGAGGCCACCAGCGTCCCCCTGCCCGTCCCCCTCTCTTCACAGGAGCTGCCCGCATGATCGCCCTGACCGTATCCCTCCAGGTCGTCCCCGGTTGCCGGGACGACTTCCTGAAGGCCATCGAGGAGAACGCCGAGCGGTCCTTCACGGACGAGCCCGGCTGCCGCTCCTTCGACGTCGTCTGCGACCTGGCCGACGACCACCACTTCGTCTTCCACGAGATCTACGACGACGAGGCGGCCGTCGACGCCCACCGCGCCGCACCGCACTTCAAGGTCTGGCGAGAGGCGGCGGCCAAGTACGTCGTCCCCGGCAGCCAGGTCAACACGCTCTCCCGCCGCCTGTTCCACCACTCCTGAACACCCGCAAGGAGCCTCACATGTGCACCAAACCCGCCGAGCCCAACCTGCTCATCCACCCCGACGAGGTCGAACGCTTCGACCGCGGCGGGGGAGTGGCCACGCTCCCCTACGTGGGCAAGTGGAACTCCGAGCAGGCTGTGATCACCACCGGCCAGACCGTGTTCCAGCCCGGTACCGGACTGCCCCTGCACAGCCACAACGTCGAGGAGTCCGTCCTGATCCTCGACGGCGAGGCGACGGCGGAGATAGACGGTGAATTCTTCGACCTGGAGCCCGGTCAGGCCACATGGGTCCCGGCGGGCGTCCCGCACCGGTTCTTCAACCGGGGCGAGGGCGTCATGCGGATCTACTGGGTCTACGGCGGCCGGGACGTCACCCGCACCATCACCGCCACCGGCGAGACCTTCGCGCACCTCTCCGAGCACGACAAGGGAGGAGCGGCCACCTCATGACCACCGGCATCGACACCCCCTCCACTCCTGCCACCTCCGCCACCCCCTCCCCGACCGTCGTGCGGACCCTCGACCCCGCCACCGGCCGGCCCCTGGCGGCCTACGACGCCTGGGACGCCGTACGCGTCGAGGCCGCCGTCGAGCGCGCCCATGCCGCCGCCCGCGCCTGGGCCCGGGTGCCGGTCGCCGAACGGGCCGCCCGCGGCGCGCGGCTGGCCCACGTCCTGCGCGAGCACAAGGACCACCTCGCCCGCCTGGCCACCACCGAGATGGGCAAGCCGATCGGGGAGGCGGCGGGCGAGGTGGAGAAGTCGGCGGTCACGGCCGAGTACTACGCCACGCACGGCCCCGGCATCCTGGCCGACGAACAGGTCGACGTGGGAGGCGACGCGCGGGCCTGGGTGGCGTACGAGCCCGTCGGGCTGGTCCTGGCCGTCATGCCGTGGAACTTCCCCGTCTGGCAGGTCATGCGCTGCGCGATCCCGTCCCTCGTGGCGGGCAACGGCGTTCTGCTCAAGCACGCCTCCAACGTCACCGGCGGCGCGCTCGCCCTCCAGGACCTCTTCGTCGAGGCGGGCTTCCCCGAGCACCTCGTGACCGCTCTGGTGATCGCCGACCCGGAGGTGCCCGAGGTGACCGCCCGGCTCGTCGAGGACGACCGGATCGCCGCCGTCACCCTCACCGGCAGCAACCGGGCGGGCGCGGCCGTCGGCGCGGCGGCCGGGCGCGCGGCGAAGAAGTCCGTGCTGGAGCTGGGCGGTTCGGACGCCTTCGTGGTCCTCGACGACGCCGATGTGGAGCGGGCGGCCGCGGCGGCGGTGAAGGCCCGCTTCACCAACTCCGGCCAGAGCTGTGTGTGCGCCAAGCGGTTCATCGTGGCCGAGGCGGTCGCGGACGCCTTCACGACGGCGTTCGTGGCCGGTGTCGAGGCATTGCGGATCGGTGACCCGGCCGACCGGTCCACCCAGGTGGGCCCGCTCGCCCGCGACGACCTGCGCACGGCGATCGCCCGCCAGGTGGAGGAGTCGGTCGCGGCGGGCGCGCGACTGCTCACCGGCGGCAAGCCGATCCCCGGAGACGGGTACTTCTTCCAGCCCACGGTTCTGGCGGACACCGGCCCCGGCATGCCCGCCTTCGACGAGGAGACCTTCGGCCCGCTGGCCGCCCTCACCGTCGCCCGCGACGACGACGATGCCGTACGGCTCGCCGACGCCACCGTCTACGGCCTGGGCCTGAGCGTCTGGACCGCCGACCCCGCACGGGGCGTCGCCCTGGCCCGCCGCGTCACCAGCGGCGCGGCCTTCGTCAACGCCGTCGTTGCCTCGGACCCCCGCCTGCCCTTCGGCGGCACCAAGCGAAGCGGCCACGGCCGCGAACTCGCCGCCGCCGGCCTCCGCGAGTTCACCAACACCCGCACGTACTGGGTCGCCGCCTGACGTGAGCGCGCGGCGCGCGGAAGCGCCCCGGGCCGGGGTCGGCCCGGGGCACTTCGGGATCGGGCGCCGGTGCCGTGAGTGCCTCGTCGCGTCCCTGTTTCGGGTGGGGGCCGAGGGGTAACCGGGGACCGGCGTCGGAAGCCGTCGGCGTGGGCTGGAGAGCGAACATGGACAGGACGCCCGAGCGGATCGTCCGGCCGTGGGGCAGCCGTACACCGTACGGCCGGCACGAGCGCTGGCCCGTGCGGGTCGACACCGAGCTGGAGACGGGCGTCGTACCGAGCCGTGTGCAGCGGTGGGTGCGGTCCGCGTCGCTGCTGCACTCCGACGGGGACGCCATGGACATCGCGGTCCTGGACGGCCGCATCGTCGGCGTGCGCGGGCGGGCCGACGACCGCGTCAACCATGGCCGGCTGGAACCCAAGGACCTCTTCGGCTGGCAGGCGAACCACTCGCCCGACCGGCTGACCCGCCCCCTGGTCCGCGAGCGCGGACGCCTGGTGGAGAGCGACTGGGACACCGCGATGGACCGGATCGCCGACCGCTCTAGGGCCCTGCTCGCCGAACGCGGTCCGGGAGCGATCGGCTTCTACACCAGCGGGCAGCTGTTCCTGGAGGAGTACTACACCCTCGCGGTGCTGGCGCGCGCCGGTGTCGGCACCCACCATCTCGACGGCAACACCCGCCTGTGCACGGCCACCGCGGCCGAGGCGCTGAAGGAGTCCTTCGGCTGCGACGGGCAGCCCGGCACCTACGACGACATCGACCACGCCGATGTGATCGCCCTGTTCGGGCACAACATGGCCGAGACGCAGCCCGTGCAGTGGATGCGCGTACTCGACCGGCTGGAGGGCGCCGACCCGCCCCGCGTGCTCTGCGTCGACCCCCGCCCCACGCGGGTGGCCCGCCGGGCGGCCGTACACCTCGCTCCACGCATCGGCACCAACGTGGCGCTGCTCGACGCGCTGCTGCACGAGATCATCCGTACCGACCGGGTCGACCACGACTACATCGCCGCGCACACGGTCGGCTTCGAGGAACTGACCGCCCAGGTGGCGGAGTGCACCCCGCGCTGGGCGGCCGGGATCTGCGACGTCCCGGCGGCACGGATCGGCGAGGCCGCCGAACTCCTCGGCACCGCCGACCGGTTGCTGTCCACGGTCCTGCAAGGCGTCTACCAGTCTCACCAGGCCACCGCCGCGGCCGTGCAGATCAACAACCTGCACCTGATCCGCGGCATGCTCGGACGGCCGGGCGCCGGGGTGCTCCAGATGAACGGTCAGCCCAGCGCCCAGAACACCCGTGAGTGCGGAGCCGACGGCGACCTGCCCGGCTTCCGCAACTGGCAGAACGACGGCCATGTCGCCGACCTCGCGAAGGTCTGGAACGTGGACCCGGCGGACATCCCGCACCACGCCCCGCCCACCCACGCGATGCAGATGTTCCGCTATGCCGAGCAGGGCTCGATCCGCATGTTGTGGATCAGCGGCACCAACCCGGCGGTGTCGCTGCCCGAACTCTCCCGCATCCGCGCGATTTTGGGGCAGGACCGCCTCTTCGTGGTCGTGCAGGATTTGTTCCTCACCGAGACCGCCCAGTTGGCCGATGTCGTCCTGCCCGCCGCGACCTGGGGCGAGAAGACCGGCACGCTCACCAACGCCGACCGCACGGTGCACCTGTCGGAGAAGGCCGTCGAACCGCCCGGCGAGGCCCGGCCCGACCTGCACATCTTCCTCGACTACGCGGACCGCATGGACTTCCGGGACAAGGACGGCGGCCCGCTGATCACCTGGCACGACCCGGAGGCCGCGTTCGAGGCGTGGAAACGGTGCAGTGCCGGCAGGCCCTGCGACTACACCGGCCTCACCTACGACCGGCTGCGCGGCGGGAGCGGCATCCAGTGGCCCTGCGACGACCGGGCCCCGGACGGCACCCAGCGCCTCTACACCGACGGGATCACCTGGGCCCGTCCCGACCTGTGCGAGAGCTACGGAAAGGATCTCGTGACCGGCGCCCCGGACGAGGAGGCCGAGTACAACTCCCTGAATCCGGACGGCAAGGCGGTCATCAAGGCGGCCGGCTACCTCCCGCCGCACGAGACGCCCGACGAGAAGTATCCGTTCCAGCTGACCACGGGCCGCACCCTGTACCACTTCCACACCCGGACCAAGACCGGACGGGCACGACAGCTGAACGCCGCCGCGCCGGAGGTGTGGGTGGAGGCGTCCGCCGGCGACGCGGCGGCCCTCGGCCTCGACGAGGGCGACCTCGTCGACGTCGTCACCCGCCGGGGCGCCCTGCGAGGGCGGCTCCGGGTGACCGGCATCCGCCCCGGACTGCTGTTCGTGCCCTTCCACTACGGCTACTGGGACACCGAGGGAGGCCACGCCCCGTACGGCGACGCGCCCGGCCGGGCCGCCAACGAGGCGACGGTCACCGACTGGGACCCCGTCTCCAAACAGCCCCTGTTCAAGACGGCCACCGCCGCACTGCGCGGCGCGGCTCACCCCGGCCCTGCCCCGGCGCCCGACGAGGAGACCGCCCGATGAACGGCGTCGAACTCGTCCTGGGCGCCCTCCACCGGGGCGAGAACACCCTCGCCGACCGGCTGACGACGGCCGCCGGACGCCACCGCGCCGAGCACGAGGTCCGTCACACGGCCATGGATCTCGCCACCTGGTCCCGGGAACACGCACGGCTCCTGACCGAGACCGCCCACGAGCGCGGCCTCGACCTCGACCAGGCTCCCGAGGCAGCCCCGGCGGTGGAGCCACTGAACCCTGACCCCGATCCCGCCCTGCGGCTCCTGTCCGATCTGAGCGCCCTGCACCTCACCGCCGCGGCGAACTCCTTGAACTGGGAGATGCTCGCCCAGGTCGCGCAGGCGACCAAGGACGAGGACCTGCTCGCCGTCGTCACCCGCTGCCATGCGCGGACCCTGCGACAGATGCGCTGGACCAACACCATGATCAAGAACCTCGCCCCACAGATCCTGACCAGCCGCTGACCAGCCGGGGACCGGTTGTCGGCGTACGGCTCAGTGCACGGTGCCGGTGGTGGCGGGCTGGTCCGATGTGGTGGGGGGCGAGGCGGGGGAGCGGCGCAGGGGGATCTTCCGGGCGAGTAGGTCGCCCTCTACGTCGAGGTCGGGCAGGACGCGGTCCAGCCAGGCGGGGAGCCACCAGGCCTTCTCGCCGGCGAGCGCCATGGCGGCCGGGACGAGGGTCATGCGGATGACGAAGGCGTCGATGAAGATGCCCGCGGCGAGTGCGAAGCCGGCCTGCTTGATCATGGGCTCGGCGTTGAAGACGAACCCGGCGAAGACGGAGACCATGATGCCCGCCGCGGCCACGACGACGGAACTCGCACGGGCGAACCCGGTGACGGTGGCGCTCACGGCGCCGGCCCCGTGGACGTGCGCTTCGCGCATGGAGGTCACCAGGAACATCTGGTAGTCCATGGCGAGTCCGTAGAGCACGCCGGTGATGATGATGGGCAGCAGGCTGACGACGGGCGCGGTGGCGTCCACGCCGATCAACTGCTGCAGCCAGCCCCACTGGAAGACGGCGGTGGTGATCCCGAACGCGGCGGAGACGCTCAACAGGAATCCGAGGGTGGCCATCACGGGGACCATGAGCGAGCGGAAGACGAGCAGCAGCACGATCAGCGACAGCGCGAGGACGGTGCCCACGTAGAGCGGCAGGACGTCCGCCAGCCGGTCGGAGACGTCGATCGCGAGCGCGGTGAACCCGGTGATCCCCACGGTCGCGCCATGGGCCCGGCCGATCCGTTCGCTCTGGTCCCGTACGGCGGTGACGAGTTCTTTGGTCGCGTCGTCGTTCGGGCCGCTGTCGGGGACGAGACTCAGGACGGCGGTGGTGCCGGTCCCGTTCATCCCGGCCAGGGCGACCGAGTCCGTGCCCTCGATGCCCCGTAGCTCCGAGGTCATGGCGGCGAGGGACTCGGGGGCGAGGGGCGCGGTGGTGGTGGAGCTGACGGCGATCAGGAGGGGGCCGTTGTGGCCGGGGCCGTAGGCGTCGCTGACCAGGTCGTAGTTACGGCGCTGTCCCGTGTCGGTGTTGTAGCCGGCGCCGGAAGGCAGCCCCAGCTTCATGTCGGCGGCGGGCAGGGCCAGGGTCAGCGGTATCAGTACGGCAGCCGCGAGGGCGGCGTACCTGTGGCGGACCAGGCCCGCTCCCCAGCGGTCGGCCCGGGTACGACCGGACCCGGTGTGCTCGCGCCGAGCCGTGGCCCGGTCGCGGGTCCGGGCCGGGCACACGCGCTCCCCGACCAGGCCGAGCAGCGCCGGCAGCAGGGTCAGGGCGAGCAGCACGGCGACGACGACGGTCGCCGCCGCGACCAGGGCCATGGTGGAGAGCAGGGTGATCCGGATGACCAGGAGCCCGGCGAGGGCGATGACGACGGTGCTGCCGGCGAAGAGGACCGCGCTCCCGGCGGTGCCGACGGCCCGGGCGGTCGCCTCGTGGGCGTCCAGGCCGTCGTCGAGGATCAGTCGGCGTTCACGGTTGACGATGAAGAGCGCGTAGTCGATGCCGACGGCCAGTCCCAGCATCAGGGCCAGGACCGCGGCGAGTGAGTGGATCTCGAACAGGGTGGACAGGGTGAAGGCGCCGCCGACCCCCACCGTGACGCCGACGAGGGCGATGACCAGGGGCAGCCCCGCGGCCACGACCGACCCGAGGGTGACCAGCAGGACCATGGCCGCGACGGCGACCCCGACGATCTCGCCGACCCCGATGATCTCGGGAATCTCCATCATCGCCGCGGACGGCAGGACGTCGAGACCACCTCGCGCGGCCTGGCGTGCGGCGGCGTCGACGGTGCTGTCGATCGTCCCCGAGGGCAGCTCGTAGGTCTGCTCGTCGAACTGGAACTGCAGCAGCGCGGACGAGCCGTCGGCGGAGACGACCACGCCCGGTACGGGGAGACCGTCCGCCGACAACGGGACGGGCGCCCCCTCGGAGGGTGGCCCGGCGGCCTCGGCCACCGCCCCCTGGGCCCGCAGCAGCGGGCTGTCCTCGCCCTTGGCGGCTTCCCGGGCCAGGAGCTCCCGGGGGTCGATGACGTGGTCGTGGCGATAGACGGCGTCCACCGCCGCCAGGAGCGCGGCCCGGCCCCGCTCGTCGTCGATCCGGGTGCCCTCCGCGGACTTGAAGAGCAGCATGCCCTGGCCTCCGGAGGCCTCCGGCAGGGACGTGGCCAGATCGTCGATGACCTGCTGGGCGGGGGTGCCGTCGATGCGTACCTCGTTGCTGAGCCGCACGGGACTGACCGCGAGGAGCGCCACGACGGACGCCACCACGGCCAGCCAGCCTCCGATGACGTACCAGGGTTTGCCGTAGGCGAACCGGCCCAGCCGGTACAGCAGAACGGACACAGAACTCTCCCTTGCCACTCACGACCTGACAGGCCAGGTCTCGCGATGAAGTGAGAGAGTACTATCAAAGTGATAGTCAACTATCAATGCGATAGGGTTCTCTCGGAAGGTGAGGGTTCGGGGCGGGCCCCGACGCGGAGCAGGGAAGAGTCACGGATGGCACCCACGAACGACCGAGCCCCCCGGCGCCGGGTCGACGCCCGCTCCAGCGTGGAACGCATCACCGCCGCGGGACGGACCGTGCTGGGCAAGGGCGACGGCTCGCTGGAACAGATCGCGGCGGAGGCCGGCGTGGGCATCGCCACGCTCTACCGGCACTTCCCCAACCGGGAGGCCGTCGTCCGGGCCGTCCTCGAGGACATCCTCGACACCGACCTGCTCCCGCTCATCGAGCGCGCCGAGGACGCCCCCGACGCCGACACACGTCAGGCGCTCCAGGACATCGCCACGCGCCTGCTCGACCTGATCACCGAGGAGCGCGGACTGGTCGCCTTCGCCGGCAACTTCGCCGACGTCGCCGTGGACGTCCTCCAGCGCTTCAGCAACTCACTCCACCCCCTCCTCGTCCGCGCGCAGCGGGCCGGCCGGATCCGCGCCGACCTCACCGCCGAGGACATCCCCCACTTCCTCGTCATGGCCGTCGCCGGCCTCGCCCTCCCCGGCACCGCCCCCTCGTTGCGCGCCCGCTTCGTCACCCTGCTCTTCGACTCGCTCAACCCCGCCAACGCCACCCCCCTGCCCGAGCTGCGTACCGGAGAGGACGACCTGCGCACCGCCGTCGGCCACGTCTCCCGCACCGCCCCCGCAAGCGACTCATGACGCCTGTGCGACGAAGGGAATGCCCGTTGTGACGCATGGTCACGAGGGCGACGTCCTGGCCCGGATCGCCGAGGGACTCGTCTACACGGAATCGGAAGCGGCCTTCCAGGCCCCCCGCCGCCGCACGGAGCAGATCTTCGAGTACAACCACACACCACCGGGCGACACGGACAGGCGCCGGTCGCTGCTCGTCGAGATCTTCGGCTCCCTCGGCGAACGCACCGTGCTGCTCCCGCCGTTCCACGCCGGCTTCGGCAGCAACGTCCACCTCGGTGACGACTTCTTCGGGAACGTGAACCTCACGTTCGTCGACGACGTGGACATCCGCATAGGCGACGGCGTCATGATCGCGCCCAGCGTCACCCTGACCACGACAGGACACCCGGTGCACCCCGCCCGACGCACCGACTTCGCGCGGTTCTCCGAGCCGATCGTGATCGAGGACAAGGTGTGGATCGGCAGCAACGCGGTGGTCCTGCCCGGCGTTCGGATCGGCTACGGATCGGTCATCGGCGCCGGCAGCGTCGTCAGCCGCGACATCCCCCCGATGACCGTCGCGCTAGGAACACCGTGCCGAGTGGTCCGCTCCATCACCGACGAGGACCTCACCACACGTACCGCCGGACCCTAGACACCACGCGTACCGCCGGACCCTTGACACCACATGTACCGCCGGGCCCTGGCGGGGCGTGGTGCCGGACATCGCGGGCGCGTGCTGGTCTCGCGTGCGATGCCCGGCCATAATCAACGAGGCGGCAGAGCAACGTAGTTCGAGGTCACTGCCGTCGACCGACGCCCGTACGCCGACGTCGAGCATCGCCCGTCCGGTCGTCGCCCCGAGCATGCCCTGAACCACGAAGCACTGATCACCCAACGGTTGGCGGTTCGCAGAGACAGGGAGTCGACCCCCATGCCCCACCAAGACGCGGCCTCCCCGGACGGCGGTGGGGAACGGCTGGTCGCCGGCCGGTACCGGCTCCTTTCCGTGCTCGGCGAGGGCGGTATGGGCACGGTGTGGCGCGCCTACGACGAGGTGCTGCGCCGGGAGGCGGCGGTCAAGGAGGTCCGGGCCGCCGCGCACCTGCCCGCGGAGCGCGGCGCGCAGTTGTACGCCCGGCTGGAGCGGGAGGCCTGGGCGGCGGCGCGGGTCAATGCCCGCGGGGTGGTGTCCGTCCACGACGTCGTCACCTTCGAAGGCCGGCCGTGGATCGTCATGGAGTTGGTCCGTGGCCGCTCGCTGGCCGACGTGATCAGCTCCGGGGGCGCCCTCCCGCCGAAGGAGGCCGCGCGGATCGGCGTCGAGGTACTCGCGGCACTGCGCGCGGCACACGGCGCCGGAGTACTGCACCGCGACGTGAAACCCGCCAACGTCCTCCTCGCCGACGAGGGCCGGGTCGTCCTGACCGACTTCGGGATCGCCACCGTGGAGGGCGACTCTCCGCTGACGATGACCGGCGAGGTCGTCGGCTCACCCGAATACGTCGCCCCCGAACGGGCGTTGGGCCGCACTCCGGGCACCGCGTCCGACCTGTGGTCGCTGGGCGCGCTGCTCTACATGGCCGTCCAGGGCCGCTCGCCGTTCCGCCGGACCACGGCCCTGGACACGCTGCGCGCCGTCGTCGACGACGAGCCGCCTCCGCCGCACCGGGCCGGGCCGCTCGCCCCGGTCATCGAAGAGCTGCTGCGCAAGGACCCCGAGCGGCGGATGACGGCGGAGCGGGCCGCGCGTGAACTGAGCCTGGCCGCGGGGGAGTCGGCGATCCCGCCGGGGGCGGACACCGCCGCCGGCGGCACGGCCGCCAGGACCGGGGCTGGGACCATGGACGCGATCACGGACATGGTGACCGTCGGCGTCCCCGCGGGGGAGGAGCTGCCCACCACCGCGTCCGCCCCCGGCTCGACCGCGCCGACGCCTCCGCCCGTACCCGCGCCGTTGGGGGTGTTCGGCCCTCCTCCCGGCGGCGCGGTATTCGGCCCCCACCCTCGCCCCGCCCCCACCCCCGGGCGGCGCGACCGCCGCCGTACCGCGTACCTGATGGGAGCCGCGGCGGCCATGCTGATCCTGCTCGGCGGCGGTCTGACCTACGCGCTCGTGGGCCGCGACGGAGACGAGCAACCCGTGTCGGTGACGGTCACCGGTGGCACGACCACCTACGACGGGAGCTGTCCGCCGGCGAACGGCCAGTCACCGTGGTTCACGGCGACGTTCACGACGTCCCAACGCCCCGTCCAGTTCTCCTACCGGTGGGTCTCGGAGAACGGATCGGTGGTGGACCGGGAGTGGCGGACCCTGGCGTTCCGGGAGGGCGACGAGACCACCAAGAAGGAGACGGTGCGGCTGACGACGTACGCCCGGGAGGGGACGCTGCGCAGCGGGATGGCGGTGGAGATCCGGTCGCCGTTCGACGCCAAGTCCAACTCGGTCGCGTTTTCGGTGACATGCCGTTCGAACGGCGAGTGACACAGAGACAGACCGCACATGATCGAACGATCGAACCAACCCGGCCCGACCCGACCTAAGGAGTTCCCGTGCTGTCGGTCATAGTGGGACGCAGCGGTCCCTTCGACGGTCAGAGTGTGGTCCTCGGCGACGCTCCACTGACGTTCGGACGCAAGAGCGACAACGACGTCATCATCGTCAGCGTCAGCGCCTCCCGGTTCCACGCCGAGATCGTCACGGAGAACGGCGCGTACGTACTCCGTGACCGCGACAGCAGGAACGGCACGTACGTCAACGAACTCCGCGTCACCCGGCACGAGTTGACGCCCGGAGACATCATCCGTATCGGCGACGAGACCTTCCTGTTCGAGACGCAGGAGGCCGTGGAGACGGTCATGGACCTCTCCCAGCTCGCCCTGCCCCGCGCCGACGCGGTCGCGAACCCGGGCGTGCTGCGGGTCACGGTCACCGGCGGCGGCCCGGTCGGACTCGCCTTCGCGCTGCTGCTGGAGGACGCCCTCCCGGGGCGGGTCTCGGTCACCGTCCACGACGGCCGGTGGGCCCGCAGCGGCACCACCGTGGTCTGGAAGGACGAGACCCAGGGCAACGTCCGCCGCCAGCAGGTCGTCACCGTCCAGAGCCGGCAGTACCTGGCCCTGACGGAAGAGATCCAGGCGACGCTGTTCGGGGACGGCCAGTTCTCCGAGATGTGGCCGCTGGGGCCCGACTCCGTGGACGGACGCCCGCCCCGCAACATCCGGATCGCCTACATCGAGGACCGGCTGCTGGAGCTGGCCAACAGCAAGCCCGCGATCCGGCTGGTGCCGAAGAGGTTCGACCCGGCGGAGCAGGGGCACCTCATCGCCCGCGACCATGTGCTGGTGATCTGCGAGGGCGGCCGGTCCCGCACCCGCGAGCACTTCGCCGACCGCTTCGGCGCGGCCGACGCCACCATCTACTCCCTCGACGGGGAACACCTCCAGGACGTGATCCTCGGCCTGCGGGTCAAGTCCCGGCTCTCGGACCCGATGAGCGTGCTCCTCACGGTGGCGCAGAACCGGTTCCTGCTCAACTCGCTGCGCGGCGAGGGCTTCCTGAACATGCGGCTGACCCGCGAAGAGGCCCGTAGCGTCATCGGTATCGACCCGGTGCGGCAGGTCTTCGAGGAGTGCATCGCCGCCCGGCCGTGCGTGATGAGCCGGCACGAGGACAACGAGTTCGTCTGCCCGACGCACGGCACGCTGTTCCTGCCGGCGCTGCTGCGGAGTTCGCCGCTGTGGAAGCGGATCCAGGAAGGGCTGCGGCTGTTCGGCGTCGACGAGGACGACCTCAGCGCGATCACGTCGTTCCGGCTCGACATGGTGCAGCGCCCCCGGTTCACCGCCCAGCTCACCCGCCCCACCGCCGACCGCCCCGGAACGTACGGCTTCCTGCTGGGCGACGCGGCCAACGCCATCCACTTCTGGCCCGGACGCGGGCTCAACAGCGGCCTCGCCTCGGCCGTCTCCCTGGCCCGCTCCCTCAGCCGCGTCTGGCGCGGCCGCCCGCTGCGGGACGCGGACTTCATCCGGCACGAGGCCGCGATGTCGATGCTGCAGTACCGCCACAAGAGCCGCGCGTGGAACGCGATGGTCACGACGGACGAGCGGGGCGTGACCCGGGCGATCAAGGACATCATCGACCGCAGCATGGAGGCCCCGGGCGGGCCGGCGGGCGGAGCCCCGAGGCCGGCTGCCGGGGGGCCCGCGTCCCCGGGGGTGAAGGAGTCCGACCTGGAGACCCTGCTGGACCGTATGCGATCCATCCGCGAGCGCCTCGCGGCTCGCCTGCCGGGTCTGCCCGACGACGAGCAACTGCGCTCCCATCTCGCCGCGTTGGCCCCCGCGACCCTGCGGACGCTTCAGGAGAGCGGCGCGTGGGACACCCTGATCGTCGGCGGCGAGGAGGCGGACATCGACATCTTCTACCAACAGGACGCCCCGGTCTTCGTCCCCGCCACCCCCCGCGCGACCGACCGACTCCCCGACCCCCGCATCTCACCGATCCTGGGCCCGACCTGAGCCGACGCCCTGCCGAGACCGGTAGCGGCCCCACCGTCAGCCGCCGCGAGCTGGAGGCCCGAAGCGGCCTCACGCGACGAAGACGGCGAGCACGAGGTGGACCGCGCTCAGAGGCACCGGCTTGGACTGGCCGAGGCGACCATGGGTGACCCTCGCCCCGACCATGAGAGCAGCGTCAGCCCCCGAAAGCGGACGCGTTGTCGCGCGCCCAGTCGGCGAAGGTGCGTGCCGGGCGGCCGAGCAGCTCCTGCACGGTACCGGTGGTGGGGCCGGGCCGGTGGGCGTAGTCGGCCAGGGAGCCGAGCAGGCGGTCGGGGACCTCCTCGGGCAGTCCCTGCGCGAGCATGCCCTGGCGTACGCGCTCCGGCGGGAGTTCCTGGAAGGCCAGCGCCCGGCCGAGGGCGGCGCCGATGAGCCGCACCTTCTCGACCTGGTCCAGCGACTCCGGCCCGGTCAGCGTGTGGACCGCGCCCGGGGGAACGTCGCCGAGGAGCGCGCGTACGGCGACCGCCGCGATGTCGGCCTCGTGGACGGGCGAGGTCGCAGCCCGGCCGTACGCGCCGCGCACCACGTCACCGGCCCTGATCTGCGGCGCCCAGGCCAGCGCGTTGGCCGCGAAGTCGGCCAGACGCAGCACCGTCCAGTCCAGGCCGGAGCCGCGGACGAGGTCCTCGGCGTGCCGGAACTGCGCGGCGAACCGGGCTTCCCCCGCCGGATGCTCCACGGTGGTGGCCGACAGCAGCACCACCCGCCGCACACCCTGCCGGACGGCGAGCCGCAGCAGTTCACCGAGTCCCGGCCCCGTGGCGCGCGGACTGATCTGCAGGGCCTTCACCCCCTCCAGCGCCGCCTCGATCCACTGGGGTTCGAACAGGTCGCCGCCGACAGCTCGGACGCCGTCCGGGAGCGGCGCCGAGCCGGCTCCGCGCGTGACGGCGGCGACGGCCGTGCCCTGCCGCAGCAGCAGACTCATCACCTGACGTCCGACGACGCCATTGGCTCCGGTGATCAGGATCATGACAGTTCTCCTTCGCTGGTTGCCGAGTGCCGGGGCGGTGAGCCCGCGAGCGGGGTGGAGTCGAGGTACCTGACCTCGTAGACGCGTTCGCTGAACTTCCAGCCGTCGGACGTGCGCCGATAACGGTCGTGGTAGAGGGCGTAGTTGAGGTGCGAGCCGCCGTCGCGCAGCCGCCCGAACTCATGGACGTACCCGCGCCCGACAGCGGTGTCGCCGTCCAGCCGGACGACGCCGGAATGGACGTTCTGCACGAAGAACTCCCACAGCCCCTGTCCCCACTCGACCCCCGCGCGGATCTCCTCGCGTCCGGCGAACTCCCTGCCGATGTGCGGCCACCGCATGACACCGTCGGAGGTGAACAGCGAGGCCACGCGGTCGAAGTCACGCATCATCACCGCGTCGGTGACCTCGGCACGCAACTCCGCGATCTCGAAGCGGTCGAGGACGGCGGCCTGCACGGCGCTCATAGGCTTCCCCTGCTTTGTCGATGTCGATCGATGTCGTTGCTGTTACTGCTGCTGTTGATGTCTCCAGCATCGATGCAGGTCAGCGGCGGAACAATGTAGAGTCCGTGGGGCTATCCATAACGTGGGGGTTATGTATGGAGCTGCGGGACATCGAGATCTTCCTGACCCTGGCCGAGGAACTGCACTTCGGCCGCACCGCCGAACGCCTTCACGTGTCCCAGGCCCGCGTCAGCCAGGCCATCCGCAGACAGGAACGCCGCCTGGGCGTGGCCCTGTTCGACCGCACCAGCCGACGCGTGGCCCTGACCCCCGTCGGCCGGCGTCTCCGCGAAGACCTCCAACAGGCCCTGGACCTCCTCCACGCGGGACTCGCCCGCGCCCAGGCGGCCGGTCCGGGCGCGGGCCGGACCCTCCGGCTGGGCGTCTTCGGCCACGCCGGACACGAACTCCGCCCCCTCGTCGACGCGTTCCGCACCCGCTACCCCGGCAGCGACATCCAGTTCGGAGAGATCAACGCCCACGACGCGTTCACCGCCCTGCGCTCCGGAGAGCACGACGCGCACGTGCTGTGGCTGCCCGTAGCCGAACCGGACCTCACCGTCGGCCCCACGGTCCTCACCGGAGGTCGCGTGCTGGCCGTGGCCGCGGACCATCCGCTCGTCCGCCGCGGCAGCGCGTCCCTGGAGGACCTCGCCGACAATCACGTCGTCGACCTCGGCCCCGAAGCCCCCGAGTACTGGGTCGCCTCCATGGTCCCCACCCGCACCCCGCTCGGCCGCCGTATCCCTCGCGGTCCCGCGGCACGGACGTTCCACGAGGTCCTCTCCCTGGTCGCCGCCGGCCGCTGCGTCCACCCCCTGGGCGAAGTCGCCGCCCGCTACAACAAGCCCCCCGGCATCGTCTTCCTGCCCCTCCAGGACGCCCCCGCCCTCGAATGGGCACTCACCTGGCGCACCACCACCGACAGCCCTACGATCCGCGCCCTGGCCCAGACCGCCGCGGCCCTCGGCCCCATCCCCCTGTGACACCGAAGACGGCCAGCGACCTGATCCTCCACATCCCGGTCGACCCACCGACCTTGATCGCTTCCGAATCCACTGACTAGCTTGGACGCCGTGACCGACCTCAGACCCCTCGTCTGGCCGCCCGCCCCGATCAGGACCGAGCGGCTCGTACTCCGCTCGTCCGAGGCCCGGGACCGCGCGACGGTCATCGAGCTCAACGCCTCGCCAGAGGTGGGCACTTACCTCAGCGGCCCCCGGCCGCGCTCCGAACTCGACCGCACCGTGCCCGAGATCCCCGGGCGACGCCCCGGCTTCTTCGCGGTCGAACGCGACGGAGCGACGATCGGCACGACCCAACTCGACCCGCACGCCCCCGAGCGTCCGGGCAACCGCCGCGCGGAGGCCGGGAAGACCGAACTCGGCTACCTCTTCCTACCCCACACATGGGGCCGCGGCTACGCCACCGAGGCCTGTACGGCGGCCCTCGCCTGGTTCGCGGGCGAACTCCCCGGTGAACCGGTGGTCCTCTACACCCAGACCGCCAACACCCGTTCGATGCGCCTCGCGGCAAAGCTCGGGTTCACCGAACTGGAACGCTTCGAGGCGTACGACGCCGAACAGTGGCTCGGCGCGTGGCCCTCACCGCCGCCGCCCGCACACTGACCCCACCGCAATCGGGATCCTCGGGCCGGTGCGCGCGGGGCGGTCGGACGGTGAACTCCGCTCCGCCGCCGGGGGCACTTCCGGCGGTGCGTCTGCTGCGGGATTTCTCGGCGCGCCAGAGTCGTCGGGTCGAGCGGGGTGCGGCGCGCCGAGTCTACGCAGTTCCGTATCTGCTGGTGGGTACGGCCGCCGCTGCCGAACTTGGTCAGGCACGCCACGCGCCGCTCCGCGACTTCGCGCACCTGCTCCACCTCGGCGCTGGCGAGCCGGTAGTCACACTGCCCCCCCGAGGGCCGATACCGGCGAGCGGCTCAGCCCCGCAGTCCTCCGCCCTCGGACATCCCGTGCACGGCCGGGATCGTGCCCAACCGCCCTCCTTTGAAGTCCTCGAACGCCTGCTGGAGCTCGTCGCGGGTGTTCATGACGAACGGGCCGTAGTGCGCCATCGGCTCACGGATCGGCCGGCCACCGAGCAGCACGACCTCCAGGTCCGGCGCCCGGGAGTCCTGTCTCTCGCCCGCTCGGACGGTCAGCGAGGAGCCGGCGCCGAACACCGCGGCCTGGCCCAGCCGGATCGGACGTCGCTCGGTGCCGACGGAGCCCTTGCCCGCCAGCACATACGCGATGCCGTTGAAGTCCTCGCGCCACGGCAGGGTGATCTCCGCACCCGGCGCCAGCGTCGCGTGCACCATCGTGATCGGCGTGTGCGTGATGCCGGGACCGGCATGGCCGTCCACCTCACCGGCGATGACGCGCAGCAGCGCGCCGCCGTCCGGAGAGGTCAGCAACTGGACCCGGGCGCCGCGGATGTCCTGGTAGCGAGGGGGCATCATCTTGCTCTTGGCCGGGAGGTTCACCCACAGCTGCAGGCCGTGGAAGAGACCGCCGGACATGACGAGGGACTCCGGCGGCGCCTCGATGTGCAACAGGCCCCTGCCCGCGGTCATCCACTGGGTGTCGCCGTTGGTGATGGTGCCGCCACCACCCTGGGAGTCCTGATGGTCGAAGATCCCGTCGATGATGTACGTGACCGTCTCGAAGCCCCGGTGGGGATGCCACGGTGTCCCTTTCGCCTCCCCGGGCTGATACTCCACCTCACCCATCTGATCCATCAGGATGAACGGGTCGAGGTGCCGGTGGTCGATCCCCGCGAAGGCGCGGCGCACCGGGAACCCCTCACCCTCGAACCCGCCCGGAGCCGTGGTGACAGCGAGCACGGGACGGGAGACGCCCTCGGCGGGCGCGGCGACCCGGGGCAGGGCCAGCGGATTCTCGACAGACACAGCAGGCATGGTCGGGACCTCCTCACGACGTCAGCACGAGTGCCGAGGTGGCGAACAGCGGGTCAGTGGGCTCGCGCCCGCTTTCACCCTTATGACAGCCAACCTGCCCACGGTGTGACACCCACCGAGGTACGCCGAGGCCGGTACCCGCACTCACGTCAGGGACTCGAAGTACGCCTTCTGCGCGGGGTAGTGGTCCTGGAAGTCGGGCTGTGGCGCGCCCGTGCGTGCGGCGGTTCGCACGCTTCGATCCGCAGAGGGCACCAGGGCGCCGAGTCCTCGAACAGCATCTGCACCTCGATGGTGCAGCCGGGTGCCGCCCGGCCGCGCCAGGGGCCGAACCAGCGGGCGGTGCGCTCGGGTTCGGTGATGCTGGCCCAGACGTCGTCGGCGCGGGCGCGGTAAGTGCGGGTGAGGATCAGGTCGTGCCCCGTCGGGGTGGGGACGAGTCGTCCGGTGGGCTCGGGGGTCATGCGGTGTCCTCCATGGCGTCCTTGGTGTCCTTGGCGCGCGTGGCGTCCGTGGCGTTGTGCGCGGTGTGCTGGGTGCGGGCGGATTCGGTCCGGCCGCGGTCCCGTCGGGTGCGGTGGACCTCGGTGTCCAGCGCCGCCAGCCGCTGGTTCCGGTCGGCGTGCCGGGTGTCGAGCAGGGTGAGCCAGTCGGTGAGGCCGTCCAGCCGGGAACGGACGAGCCGGTAGTGCCGGTGGCGGCCGGTCTGCTGGTCCCGGACCAGACCGCACTCGCGCAGCACGCGCAGGTGGCGGCTGACCGCGGGCCGGCTGATGGAGAACCGCGTGGCGATGCCCCCTGCCGTCAGCGGTGCGCCGCGCAGCATCATCAGGATCTCCCGGCGCACCGGGTCGGCGATGGCGTAGGCCACCTCGCTCAGTTCGTCCACACCAAGTGATCCGGCCCGGGCCGTGGCCCCAACCGCCACGGCGACGGGTGCCTGACCGTGCCGCTCGGGGCTCCATCGCGGTCCGCCCTGCCAGATCCCGGCGAGGCACCCTCGCACGTGCGGCGGGCGGGCGCTTCGGGAGGCCGGACCGGCGGAGATCGACGGCGGAGCAGCGCTCATCTGCAGGTGGTGGCGCGGGCCATGTCGAGGTCATCCTTTGCTTCTGCGTGAGTCTTGCTCCCGGGGCTGGGCTGTGTCTGACTGGCACCGGTGCCGAAGGCGGGCGGGGGAGTGGGCATGGGCAGTTGGGCGGTGATGGTGCGGTACTTCTGCGGCGAGGCGTACAGGACCGAGTTCGTCTGCCGTGGGCGGGAGGCGACGGGCGAGGCGTTGGAGGCGCTCCGTGCTGCGGTGCACACGTATGTCCCGGGCAGGAGCACCACCTACGCGCCGTAAAGCTGGCGGAGGACTCGGCGGATCCAGCCGTGGCCGAGGGGGCGCGGACGGGGCACGGCGCGGCGGTGGCCGCGGACGGGTCGCAGGACCGGAACCCCGGCAATGGAACGGCGTACCGCATTCCGGTCCGGTCAGCCGCTGCGCGGAAATCGTGCTCTGGCGTCCGGCAGAGCCAACGCGAAGCCCTCGACGGCCGGACCGGAAACTCGACGGCCACGTCCCCCGCCGTATCCGTCGGCCCTCGCCCCTCGCCCCTCGCCCCTCGCCTAGTCAACCTGGGCAGCGTGCCGCTGCCGGAGAGGACAGGACAGCATGAAGGTCATCGTCGTCGGCGCTGGTGTACTGGGTGTGAGTGTCGCGCGGCATCTCGCCGTCGCCGGCGAGGACGTACTCCTGCTGGACCGGCGGGGAGCCGGTACGGGGACTACGGCGACCACGTTCGCCTGGACCAACTCCAGCCGCAAGCCGGACCCCGACTACCACCGGCTGAACCTCGCGGGAATGCGGGAACATGCCAGGCTCGCCGCCGAGTTGCGTGGCGCACCCGCGTATTTCCCCAGCGGAGCGCTCCAGTGGGCGGACGCGGCGAGCGAGGAGCGCCTCGCGGGCAACGTGGCCCGGCTGCAGGGCCTCGGGTATCCCGCGCACTGGATCACGCCCGACACGGCGGCCCGTATCACGGGCGGCCTCGCCGTCCCGGCCTCCGTCACCTCCATCGCCCACTTCCCCGGCGAGGGTTACGTCCTGCCGGACCGGTTCGTGAACAACCTGCTGGCGGATGCGGTACGGCACGGCGCCACATACCTGACCGGCGAGGTCCAGGCCCTCGACGACCGGCCGGACGGAGTGGCCGTCACCCTGGCCGGAGACGGGTCCTGCACGGTCGGCCGAGTCCTCACGGCCGACCGGGTGGTCCTGGCGGCGGGCCGCTGGACACAACGGCTGGCCGCGCGGGCCGGGATCGACATCCCCATGGTGAGCGGCACCGGGCGCGGAGCGCAGAGCGTCGGCATGCTCGGGTACGTGAGGTCACCGGCGCTCGGCCTGCGCTGCGTGGTCCACAGCCCCGGCCTCAACCTCCGCCCCGCGGCCGACGGGCAGACCGTCGTGCAGGCCCTCGACCTGAACGCCGGCATCGACCCGGCAGACCCCCCGTCCTCCGACAGCACCGTCGCGGACACCCTGGCCGACCGCCTGCGCGCACTGCTGCCCGCCCCCAGCCCGACATCGCTGG
Source organism: Streptomyces sp. NPDC107538 (assembly GCF_055657445.1). NCBI lineage: Bacteria > Bacillati > Actinomycetota > Actinomycetes > Kitasatosporales > Streptomycetaceae > Streptomyces > Streptomyces sp. NPDC107538. Next base: position 1,285,428 of record NZ_JBVKAY010000001.1, read on the forward strand.
CCGGTCTGCGCATCGACCTGCGCGTCGGCCTGCGGTCCCTGCCCGCGGACGGCCGCACCGTCGCCGGCTACGCCAGCCCGCGCTCCCGCATCTACTGCCTCGTCTCGCACAGCGGGATCACTCTGGCGCCGGTCCTGGGCCGTCTGGTGGCAGCGGAGATCTCCACCGGCCGGGACGAGGACCTGCTCGCCGCCTTCCGGCCCACCCGCTTCACCGGCGTACAACGCTCGGACATCGAGGCGGACCAGCACGCCACCGGCCTGGGCGACCAGTAGCCGCGCCGTCCTCCACCCGAAGGTCCCCGGGGCCGGGGAGTCGGCCGACCAGCCGCTCCCGCATCGGCCTGGACGGGCACCCGCCCTGGCCGTTGCGCAGGGCCGAGCAGTGGGCCCCCGTCCAGGACGAATTCCGAGCCCGTGGCGAAGGATGCGTCCTGGGAGGTGATGAAGAGCAACAGGCGGGTGATGTCAGAGGGTTCGGCGAGGCGGGGCATGGCGAAGGGTTCGGGGGAGTGGAAGTCGGCGATGGCAGGCTGGCCTGCGACGGTGGGTTCGTTGATCAGCGGTGTTGAGACGACGCCGGGGTGGATGGAGTTGACCCGGATGTTGTCCCGTCCCAGCTCCAACGCGGCCGTTTTGGTCAGCCCGCGCACGGCCCACTTGCTGGCGGTCCTCGCAGGCGACATCCAAGTGAACGGACAGAGCCCGCTGACCGAGCTGAGCAGCGAGATCGCGGCCGGCGATGACGACGTTCGCCCCCTCGGCGTGGTAGCCCCGCACATGACTGCTGCCCATACCCCCGTTGCCGCCGCTTGACCGGTAGCCGCCTGCATGAAGGAGAGGTAGACCGCGTAGCGGTACGGTGACCAATTCCTGTCCCGTCAGACCCAGTTGGCGATCGAGCCGTCGGGGTCGTGGCCGGTTTCTTGGCCGATAGCGTTGGCCAGGGACCGCAGGCGTCGGGCCAGAACCCGGTGGAGGACGAGCGGCTCGACTCCGGTTACGACGGCACCTCGCTGGCCGCGTCGCGGAGGCGGCCGGAGTGTCGAGGGCGACTCTGTTCAAGCAGTTCACCACCAAGGCGGCCCTGTTCGAGGCGATCGTCACCGAGTACTGGAAGGTCGACGACGGGGAGGTACCCCTCCCCGAGCCAGGGAACCTGGCAGCGGAGAACCCCGCTGGTACAGCCCGGCGCGACGATGCGGAGATGGCGGCGACCCAATTCCTCGGGATGATCTCCAACTACGTGTTCTGGCCACGGATCCTGCTCGCACACTGGGAGCCCGACGACACCGCCCTCACCAACACGGTCGACCAAGCGGTGCTGACCATGCTCGCCCGAAACGGCGCACCGGGGACCCACGGTGCCGGAGCTCCTCTGCCGACAGTCACGAAGAATCTTGCAGTTCTTCCTCCGGCCGAAGACATGCTCTACCCGGGACCGGACCTTGCCGGGGGCCGCGTTGTCGTCCTCCTCGCCCGGTCATCCGGTCCGCCCCTGCTCATGAGTCCACGGTAGGTTCCAGTTCTCAGATATCCGTAGGAGCCCGGTCCCCAGCGGCGCTCTAAGCCTGGCCTCAGGTTGATCGGGGACAATGAGCGGCAAAAACATCGACGGGAAGGGGGCGGGCCTGCGTGCGGATCATGATCGCGGATGATGACGCGGCCATCCGTGGGTCGCTGGAGCGGGTGCTCCAGGTCGAGGGTTACGAAACCAGCACCGTCGCCAACGGTTTCGCCGTGCTCGACGGGGTCGGTGGGGCCGGCGGTGACACGCTGGATCTGCTGCTCCTCGACGTGATGATGCCCCGCCTCGGCGGGTTGGAGACCTGCCGGCGGTTGCGGGCCGCGGGTCGGGATCTGCCGGTGCTGATGCTGACCGCCCGTGACCAGGTCTCCGACCGGGTCGCGGGGCTGGACGCGGGCGCCGACGACTACCTGCCCAAGCCGTTCGCCACCGAGGAGTTACTGGCCCGGGTGCGGGCCCTGCTGCGCCGGCGCACGCCGACCGACGAGGAGTCGCAGATCCTGTCGTTCGCCGACGTCCGGCTCGATCCCGACAGGTTCGAGGCCTGGCGTGGCGGGCGGCCGCTGCGCCTGACCCGGACCGAGTTCTCCCTCCTGCAGGTCCTCATGTGCAACGCGACCCGGGTCGTGACCCGCGACGCGCTGTTCGAGGCGATCTGGGGCTTCGGCATGAGCTCCACCGCCAACAACCTCCAGGTATACGTGAGTTACCTGCGCCGCAAGATGGAGGCCGAGGGTGAGCCGCGATTGATCTACACGCTGCGAGGCCTGGGATACACGTTGCGGGAGACCCCTCCGTGAGCGGGCCCGCCGGCCGGGGACCGCGCCGGCTGACCCGATGGTGGCGCCGGCGGTCGCTGCGGACCAGGCTGACGGTGATCGCGGCGACGGCGATCGCGGTCAGTGTGTTCGTGGCCTTCCAGGTGGCCAGCGAGCTACTGGACTGGGAGCTGCGGGACACCGCCGAGAATCAGCTGCGCGCCGACTCCCGCGTCCTGGCGACGAACGCGGAGCGCGCCGGTCCGGCGCAGGTCCAGCTGCCGCCGTATCCCGGATCCGGTCGGCTGGTGCGGGTCATCCTGCCCGACGGCTCGACCCGGACGCCGGCCGGCCAACCCGCGCTGCCCCCCGTCAGCGAGCACGCCGAGCGCGTGGCGCGGGGCGCGTCGACCGACTTGATGGAGTCCAACGACAGCGACGAGGACGGCTACCTCGTCTACACGCTGCGGGCGGGCGACGGCGCGGTCCAGGTGGCCCAGGTCGCCGACGACAGCCCGATCAACCAGTTCGGGTTCGGCATGCTGCTGATCGGGCTGCTCTGCGTGGTCGGTGGCGCCCTCGTCGGGCGGACCGTGGCGCGGACCGGGCTGGCGCCGATCGACCGGCTGACCGCCGCCGCGGTACGTGTCGCGCACACCCGGGATCTCGACGCCGGCATCCCGGACGAGGGCGGTGGGGAGATCCGGCGGCTGATCCAGTCGATCAACGACATGCTTGCCGCGCTCCAGGACTCCCGGCGGGCCCAGCGGCTGCTCGCCGAGGACGCCGCGCACGAGCTCAAGACCCCGCTCACCAGCCTGCGCCTCAACGTCGAGCTGCTGATCCGGCTCGATCGGCGCGGCACCCTGGACAGCGCACTGCCGGCGGAGAGCCGGACCCGGCTGCTCAACGATCTCGGCGCCCAGGTGGCCGAGTTGAGCACCCTCGCCGCCGAGCTGACCGACCTGGCGCGCGGTGACGTCAGCGACGAGAGCACCGAGGTGCTCGACCTCGCCGACGTGGTGATGGCCGCCGCGGCCCGGGCGCGTTCCCGCGTGCCCGACATCGACGTCGCGCTCGACGTGACCTCCGTGTGGGTGAGTGGGCGTCCCGCCGCGCTCGAGCGGGCGGTGCTCAACCTCATCGACAACGCCGGCAAGTGGTCCCCCGAGGACCAGCCGATCCAGGTCCGGCTCCAGGCCGAGGGTGCGTCGGCGGTGCTTGAGGTCGACGACGCCGGGCCGGGCATCGACGCCGCCGACGTACCGCGGGTGTTCGACCGGTTCTACCGTGCCGACAGCGCCCGGGGGTTGCCGGGATCGGGTCTGGGGCTGTCGATCGTGCAGCGGGTCGTCGACGCCCACGGCGGCCGGGCCACCGTCGCCCGCTCCACACGCGGTGGCGCCCTGCTTCGGGTCGACCTTCCAGCCGCGGCCCCGCCCGCCCCGATCACGCGGCTCACCCCCGGCGATGACACCGCGGCGTACTGACCCGCCCCGGCGGCGCGGCGCAGGACTAGGCACGGCGGCCCTCGGGCATAGCCGCGCGCGACTCACCGTCGGGGCAGGGCACCGCCGCGTGCTGGCCCGTCCCGGCGGTGTGGCGCAGGACGAGGGACGGTGGCGCTCGGGTATGGCCGCGCGCGGCTCACCACCGGGGATGACACCGCGGCGTACTGACCCGCCCCGGCGGCGCGGCGCAGGACTAGGCACGGCGCGGCGCTCGGGCATGGCCCCGCGGGGCTCACCGTCGGGGCAGGGCACCGCGATGCGCCCGACCCCCGCCCCGGCGCGTGGCGCGGAACCAGAGGGCGGCGACCGTCGGGCCCATGAAAAATCCGGGACGGGCCTGGGCCCCGTCCCGGATCTCGTCCGTGCCGCCGCGCTCACCGTTGCAGCGCGGCCTCCTCCTCCACCTCGTCGGCGGCGAGCGGCTGTTGACTGTCCGGCAGTTCCGCCGTCGGCCGGGACAGCCGGCTCGGCCACCAGATCCGCCGGCCGATCAGCAAGGTGAGGGCGGGCACCAGGACCGACCGCACCAGCAGGGCGTCGAGCAGTACGCCGAAGGCGACCAGGAATCCGACCTCGATCAGCATGACCAGCGGAAGGGTGGCGAGGACCGCGAACGTGGCCGCCAGGACCAGGCCCGCCGAGGTGATGACGCCACCGGTGGCCGAGAGAGCTTTGAGCATGCCGTCTCTGGTGCCGAGACGCACGGTCTCCTCCCGGGCCCGGCTGGCCAGGAAGATGTTGTAGTCGACGCCGAGCGCCACCAGGAAAAGGAAGGCCAGCAGCGGCACCGAATAGTCGACACCCTTGAACCCGAGGATCGTGTCGAAGACGAACACGCTGCCGCCGAAGGCCGCGGCGAACGAGACGATCACGGTGGCCATCAGGACCAGCGGGGCCAGGATCGCGCGCAGCAGCAGCCCGAGGACGATCAGGACGACGACGAGCACCAGCGGGATCACCAGCTTCTCGTCGCGGCTGGTGGTCACCTCGGTATCGAGGTTCTCCGCACTCGGCCCGCCGACGATCGCCTCCGCCCCACTCACCGCGTGCACGGCGGTACGCACCCGCTTGATCGTGTCGTACTCCGCGACGGTGTCCGGCGCGTCCTTCGGGAACACGGAGATGTTGGCCCAGCCACCGCTGGTCTGCTCCGGGACGGCCAGGGCCACACCGCGCGTGTCCTTGACGATGTCGAGCACCCGCTCCTGGTGCGCCGGTCGCGTGAAGACCGTCATCGGCTGGCCGCCGAGCTCCGGGAAGTGCTGGCGCAGAACGGTGAAGCCGGTGACCGACTCCGGCGCGGACAGGAACTGGTCCTGCTCCCGCAGGGCGCCGGTGTTGCCCGCCAGCCCGAGGGCGAGCACACCGAGGACTCCGAGCGAACCGAGCGTCGCCACCCACCGGCGGCGGCTGATGGCGGTGCCGAGCCGTCCCCACAGCCCCGGCTTCTCCTCCACGGCCGTGCTGAACCGCGGGATGGCCGGCCAGAAGATCCGCCTGCCGAGCACCACGAGCACCGCCGGGAACAGCGTCAGCATGGCCACCAGCGCGCACAGGATGCCGGCCGCACCGATCGGGCCCAACCCGCTGGTGCTGTTCAGGTCCGCGACGAGCAGGCAGAGCAGGCCGGCGACCACGGTGGCCGCGGACGCGACGATGGCCGGCGCCGCGCCGCGTAGCGCGTGGACCATCGCGACCCGGACGTTCTCATGGTGGTGCAGTGCCTCCCGGTATCGGGCGATGAGCAATAGCGCGTAGTCCGTGCCGACGCCGAACACCAGGATCGTCAGCAGCGCCGAATTCTGGTCGTTGACCACGATGCCGAACCCTTTGACGAGCAGGTAGACGGTCCCCATCGAGGTGAGTGCGGCCGCGCCCACGGCCACCAGCGGGATGATCCACAACACCGGGCTGCGGTAGGTGAGGATGAGCAGGAGCGTGACGACGACGATGGTGGTGAGGAGAACCTGCACGTCGATGCCGTCGAAGACGGCATCCATGTCGCCGTCGATCGCGCCCGGTCCGGTCACTTCGAGTTCCAGGCCGGACGGGCGGTCCTTCGCGGCGTCACGCAACGGGCCGACGATGTCCTCCGGTGCGCCGTAGGCCGTGCTCACCTCAAGGGTGAACATCATCGCCTTGCGGTCGGTGGAGGGGCTCGTCGGTGAGCCCTCGTCGTCCTCGCCGGCCGCCGCCGTCGCCTTCGGCGGGTACCGCTCGGCAAGGGTGTCGTAGTGGCGCTCGACCGTCGCGCGGTCGGCGTCGGTCATGCCGTCGGCACGGTGGTAGACGAAGACGAACGTGTTGTCGTCACCGCCGGGGAGACTGTCGTCCAGCACCGCCACCTTGGTGGACTCGGCACCGGCCGGCAGGGTGTCCACGGCGCTGTCGGTGGTGACCGAGCTCAACTTTCCGCTCAGCGGCACCATGCCCACCGCCAGCACCAGCCATAAGCCGATCACCAACCATGGCACCCACCGCCCTGCCAACCGACCGGCCGGCGCTTCCCCGGACGGCGCTGAGTTGCCTGCCATCACTAGCCTCCTACATACGGGTTGCATCGCTCTGCTCTGGATGCCTACTTCCTACTGAGCGAACCTGAGACGACTGTTAATGCGGTGCTCAGGCCGGTTGGCCGAACCATGTGCCGGCGCACGCACCGGCGTGGTGGCATCGAGGTCCCGCCCGGTGGGCAAGGCCCGGGCGACACAGCCGTCGGGCCGGATGAGTAACGCGTGCGGCCTCGGGCCGTCCGGTCGCACACGTCGCCCCGGATCTGGGCATCCACAAGAAAGCCCTGCAGCAATGAGTCCGCCAGGCCGAGTCCGACCAGGGCGACCGGCCTGACCCGCTCAGCACGGCCGAGAAGAGTGAACTCGCCCAGTTCCGGAAGGAAAACGCGGAGTTGACAAGGGCGAACGAGATCCTGGAAACCGCCTCGGTGTTTCTCGCGAAGGAACTCGACCAGCCCCGCACGAAGCCGACGCGGTGATCAACCATCTCCGCGTCGAGCAACTGCCAGCCAAGATCCGTGCACCTCACGCCACGTCCGGCGAGACCTATGGCGCCCGCAGGATCCACCGCCGGCTGCGGCGCGCAGGAGTCACCGCGGCCCGCTGCACCATCGAACGCCTCATGCGCGAGGACGGCCTGGAGGGCGTCATCCGCGGCCGGCGACGTCGGACCACGGCGCCCGAGCCGACTGCCCCGAGCCGACCGCCCCGCGCCCGCCAGACCTGGTCAACCGGCTCTTCACCGCGACCCGGCCGAACCAGCTCTGGATAGGCGACCTGACCTATGTCCGGACCTGGTCCGGCCGGGTCTATGTCGCGGTCGTCCTGGACGTGTACGCACGCACGATCGTGGGATGGCAGCTCGCGACCCACATGCGCACCGACCTCCCGCTGGACGCCCTGGAGATGGAGCCGTGGCGCCAGGGCATCAAGAAGGGATCGGGCCTGATTCACCACAGTGATCGCGGCAGCCAACACGTTTCGATCCGCCACAGAGAACGGCTGCTGGACGTCGGCGCGGCCGCGTCGGTGGGCTCCGTCGCGGACTTGTACGACAACGCGATGGCCGAGGCACACTCAACGGCACCTTCAAGGCCGAACTGATCGAACCCCAAGGCCCCTGGCGGGACACTGACCAGGCGGCCCACTACCGTTCTTCGGTCACTCCGAAAGCCGCCTGGAACACACAAGATCGGCCGCTACGAAACTCGGTGCCACTGGGTCGAGCGCATTCAGGGATTCGCGCACCGATACACAACATGGATCCACGGGGCGACGAGAGCCATATGCGACAGCGTCGGCCGTCGACCATCCGTCCGGCCTCTGCACCGCGACGGTTCAAGGACGGGCTCTAACAGTCGTCTCAGGTTCGCTCGGTAGGAAGCAGGCATCCAGACAAGCGATGCAATCCGTATGTAGGAGGCTAGTGATGGCAGTCAACGCAGCACCGTCAGGGAAAGCGCCGCCCGGGCGGTTGAGGTTAGGGGCGGCCACCATGGTGCTGGCGGCGGCGTTCGCTGTCGTCGCCTGCGGGTCGGACGCCGACAACAGTGCGGCGCCCGCCGCGACCGGATCGCACGGCGCGCACGCGAGCGGGTCGTCGGCTCCACCGCAGCCGCTGCGCGCCGGCGAGCGGTTCGTCGACCTGAAGATGGCCGAGGCATACACGCCCGCGCCGCCGGAGGGCGGCACGGACGAGTACCGGTGCCAGATGATCGATCCGGGCCTGACCGAGGCGGCGTTCCTGACCGGGACCCAGTTCACGCCGGAGAACGTCGCCGTCGCACACCACGCCATCGTGTACGCGGTGCCGCCGGGCGGCGCTGCCGCGGTGCGCGAGAAGGACGCGAAGACCCCCGGCCTCGGCTGGCAGTGTTTCGGCGGGACCGGCGTGGACGGCGCCGAGGTGGAAGAGGGGGAAGCGGCGTGGGTGGACACCTGGGCGCCGGGCGCCAAGGAGACGCTGCTCGACCAGGACGCCGGCTACAAGCTGGAGCCGGGCGGCCTGCTCGTCCTCCAGATCCACTACAACCTGCTCGCGACCGACGGCAAGTCGGCCGGGTCGGACCGCTCGGCGGTGCGGTTGCGGCTGACGGACGGCACGCCGCAGACCCGGGAACTCGAGACGTGGTCGCTCGACGCGCCGACCGACCTGCCCTGCGCCGCCGACGAGTCGGGTCCGCTCTGTGACCGGGCGGCCTCGATCGCGGACGTGACGAAGCGGTTCGGGCCGGATGTCGGCGAGATGGCGGACCGTCAGGTGGAGGAGTGCAACCAGGGCGGCGCGCCGAAGCCCGGTGCCACCCAGACCTGCGACCACGAGGTGGAGGCGCCGATGACGCTGTTCGCCGGTTTCGGCCACATGCACATGCTCGGGCGGGCCATAAAGGTCGAACTCAACCCGGGCACGCCGAAGGCCAAGGTCGTGCTGGACGTGCCGCAGTTCGACTTCGACAACCAGCGGCTGATGAAGCTGCCGTCGCCGGTGGAGATCGGCCCGGGAGACACCCTGCGGGTGACGTGCACGCACGACGCGGGGCTGCGCAAACGCCTGCCGCAGCTGAGCAAGCTGCCGCCGCGCTACGTGGTGTGGGGCGACGGCACCAGCGACGAGATGTGCATTGGCATCATGGCGGTCTCCCCCCGCAAGTCCTGACGAGGCGTCGAACGTGTGTGAGCTCACTGAGGTCGACAAGCCGAAAAACAGCTCTGAGCTCACACACGTCCGCACTGAACTCACACCCGTGCGGCGTCGTGGCGGTCGGACGGGCGGTGACCTGGGCGGCTGACCCGGCAGCGGAGCGGTCGATCACCTGCTCGGACGCTCCATGAAGGTCGAGGTCAACCCCGGCTCCACCGATGCCCACACCATTCTCGACGTGCCGTCGTTCAACTTCGGCGCCCAGAAATACGAGCAGTTGGGCACTCCCTTCGCCGGGCTGCGCAAACTCCTGCCGCAGCTGAAAACAACTCCCGCTGCGATACGTCGTGTGTGTGTGTGTGGGGGGGGGGTGACGGCACCAACGACGAAATGTGCACCGGGATTCTCGTCGCCACACCTGCGACATGAAAGGCGACTTCTCTTGTCCCCCACGCCCTCCCCCGGCGAAACAACGCCACGGGCCGATGCGCCACTACGGACACCGATCTGGGCACTCCTGCCGCTACGCGTCTTCCTCGGCGGCACATTCCTCTATGCAGGCATCTCCAAAATCCTCGACCCCCACTACCTGGACCACACCTCACCCCTCGGCGTCCACGCTCAGATGCTGCACGCCGCGACGACCTCCCCGATCGGCCCGCTGGTGTCATTCGCGGCCGAACACCCGACCGGCACCGGCCTGGTTATCGCCTTCGGCGAGGTCGCTGTCGGGCTGGGTACTCTGCTCGGGCTGTTCACCCGTATCGCCGCACTCGGCGGGTTTCTCCTCGCACTGAGCTTCTTCCTCACCGTGAGCTGGACGACCCGCCCGTACTACTTCGGCGCCGACATCGTCTTCGCAGCCGCCTGGACCCCGCTGCTGGTCGCCGGCGACGCGGGCCTGTTCTCCACGACAGCTCGCCTGCGCGCCGCGATACACCGTCGTCGCCAGCCGAACTCCACCCCAGATAACGTCAAGCGACGCATTGTGCTCTGGGGCGGCCTGATCACCGCGACGACCGCTGCCCTCGGCGGCGGCGTCATCGCCCTAACCCGTCGCACCACCACCAACCCGAAACCAAGCCGGCCAACAGCCCCAGGAACGAACTCCCCGACAGTGATCGCTGCGGTCTCTGCCGTCGCCGTCGGTTCGTCGACACGCTTCACCGCACCGAACGGTTCCGCCGCATACCTGTTACGCCCCTCGACCGACACCTTCATGGCATTCCTCGCCACCTGCACACACCAGGGCTGCCCCATCACGCGCACAGGCTCCGGCTTCCGCTGCCCATGCCACGGCTCCACTTTCGACGGCAACGGCCAAGTCACCGGCGGGCCGGCAACAAAACCCCTGAGCAACGTGCCAGTGCAAGTCGTCGACGGGCAGGTCACCACCGCGTAACCGAACCCAAGCCCGGTGCCAAGCGTCCCAAAGGGATGGCGCCGGAAATACCGTCGAAGTTGAGCGATGGCCGCGGCGGCGAGACCGACAAGTCCGGAGTCAGGCGGCGCCTCACACGCGTTCAAGCCCTACCTGGCACAACGCCGGGCGGAGAACGACGGGAAGGTGACCGTCCTCGACCTCTGTCGCGAGATCACGGCCCGCGGCTTCCGCGGCCACCACTCCACCGTCCGCGACTGGGCCCGACGCGACCTGCCCCGGCCGGAAGGCTTCGCACCACCCGCTCCGCCGCCACCGCTGCCCAGAGCTGGCCTCCGCAGCCGAGCTGACGAATTCGTTCGCGGAGGTGCTCACCAAACGGCAGCTGTTCGGACGCGCAGGGTTCGCGCTCCTACGGAAACGCGTCCTGCTCTCCTGACCTGGTGTCGGCGGTCGATGAATGACGAGGCCGCCGACTTCGCCTACACCTTGGACGAGACAGCCCCGGACAAACGAGAGGGGCTTGTGAGGGCAACCCTCAACCGTGCCGTCCAAGTCCCGGACTACCTCGAAAGCCATCGCGGCCAAGAAGCCGTCGGAGCCGCCGCCCTCATCGCAGTGCAGTGCCCAGGCGGTGAACAAATTCCGGCCTCCACCTGCGCGCCTCGATGATCTGGATCAAAGACCTCACCCGGACCACCTAATGATCACGAGTCGATACGCGTCCTAGTTCAGGACGGTGGCGGCATCTACGCCCCTCTGGCAGCGGCCCCGGCGTGGCGACCAGAGCGGTGGCATCAACATTTCCCGATGCGCTCACCGGCCGCGCTATCGAGGTGCTCGATCTCCAGGCACACCGGCCTGAGGAGATCCTTGAGTCGCGGGACTTCTGCTCCTTCACCTGCCGGGCCCGGCTGACGGTGACCATCCGCACTGTCCCGGCCGGTGCGCCCGGCGGCGGCTCTACAACACCCAGCCTCGCCCGCCCCGACCACGTCTGCGCCCCGCTCTGATCCGCCATGGTCAGGCTGTCAGCTGAGAGCCAACTGTCCGGTCGCAGAGTTCACCGGGCATGCCCGCCATACAGCCTGCGGTGCCGGACTTCCGTGAGACTTTCGGCCGTCCGGCGTCTCGGTGAAGCCTGGACACTCGAGAGCCAGCCACGAAGTCGATGTGACCAGGTGCCGTAGCTCGATGCCGCGAATCAGAGGCGGTACTGGTGGCTCTTCCTCGCCAGCGCCCACACGTAGTACCACTTGTCCTGGCGAAGAGAGTGCCGGCCGTTCTCGGCCGCCGCCTGGATGATCCCCCAGACGCCACCAGCTCCCGCGGCCCCCAGAACTGCCAACGCCGATTGAAACGCCGGGCCGTACACCGCGACCAGCGCGGCACCCACCGTGCCGACTCCCGCTCCGGTCACGGCGACGGCCCGCTTCCTGCGCGCCAAACTCAACTGAGTCTGGATCCCCCGGATCTCGTCCTCGATCCGAAGCCCGATCATGGTCAGCTCCCGTTCGGACTGCACGGCGTTGAGCGCGTCATCCAGCTCCAGGAACGTCTGGCGCAGGAAACCCCGGAACCCCGCGTACGAGGCGAATTCGTGGACCGTCAGCTGACTGAAGTCCCGAAGGCTCACACCATCGACGAACGGCAGGTCGAACCGCAGCACCGGCCGCACGACCTGGCTCTTCACCGGCCCAGCGTCGTATTCCTCGATGACTTTTCCACTGCGGATGAGAAAGTCGAGTGCACTCGGAACGAGCCGCTCATTGTCCTCGCCCCCGGAAGCGCCGGCGTCGTTCAGGAGAGTCCAGCTCTCTTGCCTGTCGACCGAATAGGTCGGCAGATACCAGGCGAGACCAGCCTTGAGCAGCGGTTCGATGTCGAGGATCCAGCGCCCCAGACTCTCCAGATCCGGGCAGTGCATGGCGAGGTTTTCCGAGGTGTTGGTGACCATGGTCCCCATCTCCGCTGCGAAAGGGTCGGCCATGGGGCCACTTCCCGGATCCTGACCCTCTCTCCTCCTGGTCAGTCCTGCAACGGTATGCCGCGGGAAGTCCTGGCCGTGCGCCAGCAGGAGGGAGTCGGCAACCAGAACGCCGCGTTTGGTGAGACGGGTGAGATCTCCGTCGCCGACGCCTAGACCGATGTGGAAGGCCGAACTGGAGAACCTCTTCTCGTCCACCAGCTTCCGCTTGCGGCTGTCGAAGAGGAACGCGCCGTAGGCCTGGCCCACCAACCGGGAAGACTTACGGTCCTCCGCCGTCAACTCGCTGAAGAAAGCGGTCATATGTTTCGCGACCGTCGCATTCTGAACGGTCTTCTTGCGCCCGAGCACGCCGAAAAGCTACCGGCTGCCCGACCTCGACGGGCGCTACTGGGTCGGATGTGACACATGCGATACCCAAGCACACACCGGCAAGGCGGCAGCGCGGCGCGAGGAAGTCCCGGCCGACGTACACCAGTCGACGCTTGCCGTGGAGATGAGAGACCTTCACTGTGGAGGGCGACGGTGACAACTACCGTGCCTCGGCTGAATGTTGCTGAGCGCACGCCGGCTTCCTCCGCCAGGATCCCGGCGCTGTGACCGCCGGGCTGACTCCACTCTGGAGCTCCGGGGGCGTCGAAGGGCACGTGAACCGGGTGAAAACGCTCAAGAGGGCTATGTAGGGTCACGCTCGCCTCATGCGACGAGTCTGGTGGCAAAGGCCGCTATCAGGGTGTCCGCCCTCAGCAGCAGCGCAGGGTTGGAAGTTCCCGCCACGCGGACAGAAACCTCATCGCCACCCACGGCCTTGGCAAGGTGCACTTGAAGGTGATGGTCCGATCCGACGAGTGGATAGCTGTACCAGCGATCCGGGTGCCTGTCATCGGTGGCCTCAAGGCCGAGTTCGACCGCCTGCCAGTCGGCGCCATCGAAGTCATAGCCGGCGTAACGCGCCAAGAGAGCCAAGAAGGGCTGGACGTTCTCGTTCCAGATCCAGCCGTCTACCGTGCGTTCTCGGTCGCTCTCCGGCATCCGGCCAGAGTGCCACATGCGGCACGTTCGCTCCCTGCCATCTGTTCGTTCACGGAATTGCGGACAGAGCCGCTTTTTCAGAGAGCGTCATCAACAGGTGGCCGGTGTGCGCTCCTGTCGGCCTGCCTGAGCGTTCGGGTTTTCGTCCTGAGTGTCGTCTCGGAGCCCGATAGCCAGGAAGGTGACAGCGAGTAGTCCGGTGGCGGTGGCCATGAGCATCATGGCGGTGAGAGTGCCAGTGACAGGGATGGCCTGGGCCGGGTCCAGCAGGACGTCGGTCAGTGCCGAGCCATGGTCACCGGAACCCGCGTTTCAGCATCAATGTCAGTGCCGCCTGGCATGGTTCGGATCATGTTCGAGGGACTTGATGACATCGACTGGGCTTCGATGGAGCACGCGTACGGTACCGCCGAGGAGGTACCGGCACTGCTGCGGGCGCTGCGCTCCCCGCACACCGGGGAGCGCCGCACGGCTCTCGACCGCTTCTACGGCGCGGTCCATCATCAGGGCAGCGTCTACCCCTCGACCGCGGCCAGTGTGCCCTTCCTGTTCGAGCTGGCCGCTGATGACACCACGCCGGAGCGGGCCGCTGTCGTCGCGCTGCTGGTCAGCATTGGCCGGGAGTCCCTGGAGCGGGGTTTTGAGGACGACGGCACCGAGATCGAGTACTACCCGCCGATGGGCTGCGGGCAGGCCGTCTCCTTCCTGCGGATGCGGGGTGCGCAGTTCGCCGAACTCGCCCGCGACCCCCACCCGGACGTGCGCCTGGCCGCGATCGGCGGGCTCGGACTGTTCCTCGACGACGCCGGCCGGGCCGCCGCCGTGCTGCGTGAACGGCTGGCCGCCGAGCAGGGCGTCGCGGCGCGGCTGCGCATCGTTGAGGCGGCCGCCACCCTGGCACTGCGTCGGCCGGCGGCCTCGCACCAGGTGAGGGGCTGGCTCTCCGAGCTCGCCGCCGACCCGGCCCAGGGCCCGGTGACCCGGCTCGCGGCCGTGGTCCAGCGGGCCCGCTGCGCCCCGGACGAGATCGGTGAGGACACTGTGCCGGTCGCCGTCGGCCTGCTGCGCGAGACCGCCCACGCCGTACCCGTGCGGCCGATCGCACCGGCTGCGAGCCCTCCGGCGGCGCCCACGGGCGCAGTTGCGCCCCAGATCGTCGCCGCCTTCGAGGATCTCGACCGGCGCACGCGCGTGTACGCACCGACCACCGCCCTGCTGCGTACGTTCCACGAAGCCCTGGGAGCCCGGGTCCCCGAGCGCACCGCGGTGCTGGCCGAGCAGCTGAGCAGCTCCGACCCCGGCACGTGCCTGGACGCGGTCCGGATGAGCGGCGAGCTGATGCGCACCTGGTTGCGCGGGGACCACACCCGGCTCCTGCTGCTGGTCGCCGGCAGGCTCACCTCGGCCGACCTGGAGATCGCCGCCGAAGCTGCGGCCGTCCTGGCCTCCTGCCATCCGATCGGCGCCCCGTCCCGGGAGGCACTCGCCGCGCACATCGAGGCCCAAGACGCGGCGCACGGCCCGCACGTATGGGCGGCCCCTCATGTGTCGCTGCGCAGAAGCCACCAGGAGGCTGTCCTGGCCCTGGCGCGCCTGGGCGACGAACGCGCGCTGCCGAGTCTGCTGGCCGCGCTGGACAGTGACGTCGATGCCTGGCGTGCGATCCAGGTCGCAGGGCATCTGCCGCAGGCGGCGGACCAGTTGGCGCCCCGGCTCCGCGGCCACCTGCACCGGCTCGACCTCTCCCAGCAGTGCAACTCGATGAGCGCCGACGCGATCCTGACCGCCCTGGCCGCCCTCGGTGATCCGGCCTCGGTTCCTGCGCTTGTGGACACGCTCGGCACTGCGGTGCGCCATGGGCAGCACGGCGTCACGCGATCAGCCCTGAAGGCCCTGGAGGCGTTCGGCCCGGCGGCAGCCGGCGCGCGCGAGACGATCCGGTCGCTGACCTGCGCCACCGACGCGCATGTACGGCCCGCCGCCGTCGCCGCGCTGTGGGCCACCGGCGCTGACCTGGCCGAGGTCATGCCGCTCCTGCTGAGCCTCCTCGACGACCCGATCACCTTCCGGATCACTGAGGCCGCTGATCTGCTCGGCGAGATCGGCCCGCCCGCCTCCGTCGCACGGCCGCGCCTGCGAAGCCTGCTGACGCACGACTACGCATGGGTCCGGGTGCATTGCGCGGCCGCGCTCTGGGAGATCGCCGGCGAGGCTGAGGCACCGCCCGTCGTGGACGCCCTGCTGCAGGCCATGGCCCAGAATCCCGCCACGGCCAACCACGTCGTGAACTGCCTGGACCGCATGGGACCCCTCGCGGCACCGGCCCTGCCCCTCCTCCGCGAGCAGATGGCTCAGCCCCGGCGCGGCGGCAGGTTCCAGAGCATCGACCACGACGAGGAACTCCAGCGGGTCAGCCGTACCCTCATCGCCCGCCTCGATCCCCAGACGCCGGCCGGCCCGCCCACCTCGCCCTCGACGACGCGCCCTGGCAGCCCCTGACCCGGGCCGGCGCCGAGCACACCCCCACGCGCCCCGGGCACAGCAGAAACCGTCCAGCCGGGTGGGCGGCTGAGGGCCTGGCGGCGTGGATGGCGTGGACGGCGGCCCAGGAGTGCCCGAAGCGCAGCAGTTCGGTCGCGGTGACCGCGGCGTCGGTGTCGAAGGCCTCGATCCGGATGAACCGTAGCCCCTTGATGCAGCCGAGCAGGCCGGGCCGCCGCTCCGCGTCACCGGCCGTCAGCGACAGCACCGGCGCGTACAGCTCGCCGAGCCCGCCGGAGGCCTGGACGTAGAGCGCGGCGACCGCCTCGTTGAACGGGTCCTTCGGGTCGTACAGTGCCCCGGCGGCGGTGTGGTCCCAAACGACCGCGATCGCCGCCACTTACGCGGCAGCCCGCGGCCCGTGCGAGGCAGCACCTTGGAATCTCGTAGGAATTGCCGTAATCGGTCCCGCAATTCAGTGGGTGTCGTGCCGTGGGTCCGAGAGGGCCTTGCGCAGCACCGCGTACGGCGGGTCGGCGATGAGGTAGAAGTGATCGCCCAAGACACCCACCTCCCGGACGGGCGAGGTGCTCAACGCACTCCACGGACGACGGTCCGCGTCGTCGTCCCGGTCGCCGACGATCGTGGTGACCGGACAGGTGAGCAACGGCTCGGGAAGCATGACGTAGTCGTGGAACATCCGGCCGTCGGCGATCAGATAGGGCAGGACCACCTCCCGGAAGATCGGGTCGGCCGCCATCTCCGCGTCGGTGCCGCCCATCCTGACCAGATCGTCGAGCAGCCGGTCGGGGTCCTCCTCGGCGACGAGTCCGGTGGGCAGCGGAGCGTCACGCGAGCCCGAGGCGAAGAGGTGCTCGATGTGGATGTTCCGGCGTTGCAGCGCGCGGGCCGTCTCCAGGGCGATGGGCGCGCCCAGGCTGTGCCCGAAGAAGGCGAGCGGGCGATCCGCGAGCGGTTCGAGGGCGTCGGCGATGTCACCGGCGAGCCGGACGAGGTCGTGCGCAGGCTCCTCGTCGAACCGGTTGGCGCGCCCCGGGTACTGCACGGCGTGCACTTCCGCCTCGGTCAGCGCACCGCCCCAGCCGCGGTAGAACGAGGCCGACCCGCCGGCGTGCGGGAAGCACACCAGACGGATCCGCGCTTCCGGCCGCGCGGTGTCGCACATCAGCGGGCGTGAGAGGTCGGCGGTCACGGGCGGACCCCCTTGCGGGCGCGCTGCTGGCGAAGCCTGGCCGTACGGGCCCGGCGGGCGGCCTCGGCGGAGGACCCGGCCGCCGCGTCCTCCCCCTGTTCGCGGCCGGCGCGGATGAGCGCGGCCTGTGCTGTCACGGTGGTCTCCTGGAAGAGGTCGACGATCGACGGCCGCAGGCCGCAGTGCTGCTCCAGTGCGTCCTGCAGCTTGAACATGGCCAGCGAATGACCGCCGAGATCGAAGAAGTTGACGTCCGGCGGCACGGTGGGGGTGCCGAGGACCTCCGCCCAAGCGGCGGTCACCTGGGCGGTGAGCGGATCGCCGGAGACGGGCGCGGCCGGGGCCCGGTCGGTGGGTGACTCGGCGGCGAGCGGCTCTGCGGCGAGTGTCCGCAGCAGCGCGCGGTCGAGTTTGCCGTTGAGGTTGCGCGGCAGCTCCGGCAGTACCCGCAGTTCGCGGGGGACCATCACGGCGGGCAACTCGTGTGTGAGGGCGCGCCGCAGCGCGACCGGGTCCGCGCCCTGCAGCGAGGCGACGAAGCCGATGAGGCCCGTACCTCGTGCGTCGGGCAGTACGACCGCCTCCTGGACGCCGTCCAGGAGGCGGAGCGCCGACTCGACCGCACCGGGCTCCACCCGGTGGCCCCGGACCTTGATCTGGTCGTCCACGCGGCCGACGAAGTCCAGCCCGTGTGCGGCGTTCCCGCGCACGAGGTCACCGGTGCGGTACATGCGCGCGCCCGGCTCGTCGGCGAACGGGTCGTCGAGGAAGACCGCCGCCGTGGCCTCGGGCCGGCCGAAGTAGCCACGGGCCACCCCGGACCCGCCGATGAACAACTCCCCTTCCGCACCCGGGGGTACGGGCCGGAGTGCGTCGTCGAGGACATACAGCCGGGCCCCGGGGATCGGCCCGCCGATGCCGACCGGTGCGACACCGGTGAAGCGGCGGAAGGTGGCCCACACGGTCGTCTCGGTCGGGCCGTACTCGTTGACGAGGTCCACCCCGGGGGAGTGGACCGCGAAGTGCCTCTCGACCAGGGACTGCGGCAGGGCCTCTCCCGCCACGATCACCTGCCGAAGGCAGGCCAGGCCACCGGCTCCGGTACGTTCGGCGGCGTCGAGCAGCAGCCCGTACAGCGCGGGCACGCACAGGACGCGGTCCACCCGGTGGCGGCGGACGAGGGAGACCAGCCGCTCGGGGTCGCGCACCTCGTCCTCGGCCGCGACGACCAGGTAGCCGCCCGCCTGCAGCGTCCCCCATATCCCGGCGACCGACGAGTCGAAGGCCAGCGGTGACACCAGGAGAGAGGTCGGACTTCCCGGATAGGTCATGAGCCGCGCCCGGGTCGAGGCGGCGAGGTTCCGGTGCTCCACGACGACGCCCTTGGGCTCACCGGTGCTGCCCGAGGTGTAGATGAGGTAGGCCGGGTCCGTCGGACCGACCCCGGCGGCGAAGGATCCGGGGGCGCCTTCGGCGGCAAAGGATCCGGGGAGCCCTCCGGGTTCCTCGTCGGGGACGTCCGCGACCGTGACGACGGGCACCCGGGAGACGGCGGTCGTCCGCCGCCCCGTACGTGCCGTCGCCACGACGGCCTTCACCCGGGCGTCGTGCAGGATCGCGGCGAGACGGGTGTCCGGCTGGGCCGGGTCGACGGGCACATAGGCGGCGCCCGCGCCGAGGATGCCCAGCACGGACGCGATCATCGTGACCGAGGGTTCGGCGACGAGCGCGACCCGGTCACCGGCACCCGCCCCGGCGGCGGCCAGTCGGTGGGACAACCGCCGGGACCAGCCGATCAGTTCGCCGTAGGTGACCTCGGTGTCACCGCACCGCACGGCGGCCTGCGCCGGCCGGTCGGCGGCCACGCGGGCCACCGCTTCGTGCGCGGGAACGAACGGGACATTCGGCAGTGGTTCGCCGATCGCATTCATGTGGTGCGCTACAGACAACAGAGAAACTCCCCCGTGCAATAAGCGGAATTGGGTGATCCGTGTTGTGGGGGGCGGTCGAATTGTGTTCGCCCCGCCCCTGGCCGGGAAGGTGATCGGGAAGGTGCTTAGGGAAGGTGATTAGCGGTCGGATTCGTCCTGGATTCGGTGAACCACCGCGATATGGCCGTTCAGTGTCCGCCGGGCCAGCATCTCGCGCACGGGGACACGGATCTCGAACTCGTTGTTCACCCTGCGGATGAGCCGGGTGATCAGCAGGGAGTCACCGCCTTCGGCGAAGAAGTCGGCGTCCGCCGGGAAAACGTCCCGGCCGAGCAGCTCCGCCCAGATCCGGGTCACTCCTTCCGCCGCGCCGACGGGCGCCGGGGGTCCGGGTTCCGGCGCCTCCATCGGTTGTCCCGGTGCTCCGGTCGGCGGCTGCGGTGGCTGCTGAGGCGCGGTGGCCGGGGTGTCCTCGGCCGGGGCGAGCGCTTCCGGGGCCACCGAACGCGGCCCCGAGAAGGGATAGCCGGGCAGCCGTGCCCTGCGGCCCCCGCCGGTCAGCCCGACCGCCGCGATCGGCTCACCCAGGGCCCACAGCGCGCCCACCCCGGCGAGCGCCGTCGACGCCGGTGTGTCCCTGGCCCGGTCCAGGGCGACCACGGGGAATCCGGCGGCCTCGGCCGACGGAGACAGGGGGCGCCCCGGACCGATCTCCACGGCCAGGGCACCGGGGAGGTGTTCGATCAGTGAGTCGAGGGCGGCGCCGAACAGCACGGACCGTCTGACCTGCGTGACGAACGTGTCGGGCGGGAGGACCGTACCCGCCGCGACGACCCGGCCCGACTCGTTGAGCGCGATCGGAAGGGCCGACGGCCGCAGTCCGATCCCCGACATCGCCCGGGTGAGCGCGGGCAGCGCGGGTTCGATCAGCCGGGAGTGTCCGGCGTGGGAGTAGCGCAGACGCCGTACGAAGCAGGTGTCGCCGACGCGCCGCAGGTACGCGTCGACCTGTTCGGCGGGCCCTCCCAGCACACAGGAGTCCGGTCCGTTGACCGCGGCCACGTCGAGGTCGAGCCCCCACTCCTCGGCGAGTGCGAGCGCCTGTTTCACGTCCGTCCCGAGGGCCAGCATCGCGCCTTCCGGGCAGTCCTGCATGGCCCGGCCGCGCGCGGTGATGAACGCCGCCGCGTCCTCCAGACCGAAGACGCCGGCGACCGTGGCGGCGGTGATCTCACCGGAACTGTGTCCGCAGACCGCGGCGGGCCGCACCCCCAGCTCCATCAGCGCCCTCGCCGCCGCGTGGCCGACGGCGAAGAGCGCCGGCTGGGCCAGGGCGGGCCGGTTCAGCTCGTCGGCGGGGAAGCCCGGGTCGTACACGGCCTGCCTGATCCGCGCGGACAACGGGGCGGCGAAGGCCGCGAGGCACCGGTCGAGTGCCGCGCGGAACCCGGGGAGGCCGGTGAAGGGCTCGGCCATTCCGGGGCGTTGGGCGCCGCCGCCGGGGAAGAGGAGGACCACCGGGGCGGGGCCCGTCACCGGCACACTGCCCCGGGAGGTCCCGGACCGGGTGGCGAGGCGATCGGCGACCTCGGCGCTCGTGCGACCTGTGACGGCCAGACGTTCGCCCAGGGCCGGGCGCCCGTTGACCAGCGTGCCGCAGATCTCGCCGAGATCCGGATCCCGCTCCGCGAGATGACCGGCCAGTTCGTCCACCAGGCGTTCGAGTGCCGCAGGATCGGCCGCCGACAACAGCACGAGCCGCTCACACGGTTCGTGCGCCGTTCCGGCCTCGGCACGGCCCCTGCCGTGAGGTGTCACGACCCCGGCACCGGCCGACCCACGCGGGTCCGTCGCCTCCCCGGGGGCGCCCGGCACCCGCACCGGCACCGGCACCGGCACCCGCCCGGCCTCGCCAGCGGCCGATCCGCGCGGGCGCACCACCCCTGGCGCGGTCGGCGTGCGCGGCGGCGGCTGCTCGATCACGACGTGGGCGTTGGTGCCGCCGATACCGAACGCGCTCACCCCGGCGCGACGCGGGCCCTCGCCGGTCCACGGCACGGCCTCGGTGGGTATGTACAGCGGGCAGTCCCCCATCTCCAACAGGGGGTTGGGCTCGGTGAACCCCGCGACGGGCGGGATCACACCGCTGCGCACCACGAGCAGGGCCCTGATCAGCGCGGCGACTCCCGCGGCGGCGTCGAGGTGGCCGACGCTTGCCTTCAGCGCGCCCACCGCCACACTGCCCGGCCGGGCTCCGCCCGCGCGCAGCGCGGCCCCGGCCGCCGTCCACTCGATCGGGTCCCCGATCCGGGTGCCCGTGCCGTGGGCCTCCAGAAAGCCGAGGGAGTCGCCGTCGACCTCGGCCGCGTCCAGTGCCGCGCCGATGACCCGCTGCTGTCCCGCCGAGGAGGGCGCGTAGTAACCGGCCTTCGCGTGCCCGTCGTTGTTGATCGCGCTGCCCAGGATCACACCGTACGGCTCGGGATCGTCGTCGGTGACGTCCGACAGCCGCCGCAGCACCACGGCACCCGCGCCCGACCCGGCGATCACCCCGTCCGCGTGCCGGTCGAAGGGACGGCAGGCCCCCGTCGCGGACAGCACGCCTCCCGGCTGGTGCAGATGGCCCGCCTGGGGGTAGCCGAAGCCGGCTCCCACCACCAGGGCCTGGTCGCAGTCACCGCCGAGCAGCGCCTGCACCGCCAGGTGCACGGCCACGAGGGAGGAGGAGCAGGCCGTCTGCACGGCGAAGGCGGGCCCGGTCAGGCCGAGTCTGTAGGCCACGCGGCTCGCCATGAAGTCCGGCTCGGTCCCGTGGATCACGTCGTCCAGCAGGCCGGGATCGAGATTGCCGCCACGGACCATCGCGCGCATGTAGCCGCTGCCCGTCATCGACGCGTAGACGCTGGTCACCAGCGTGTCGTCCCGGGGCGGAATCCCCGCGTCCGCGAGGGCGTTGTGGGCCACCTCCAGCATCCAGCGATGCTGCGGGTCCATCAGTTCCGCCTCGCGACCGCGGATCTGGAAGAAGTCGTGGTCGAAGCGGTCCCAGTCGTCGAGATGACCGCGTACGGGCACGTAGTCCGGGTCGGAGGCCAACGCGACGGGCACACCGGCCGCGAGCAACTCCTCTCGCGTGTATCTCCGGCTGTGCACACTGCCCCGGAGTTGCGAGTCCCACCACTCGTCGATTTTCCGGGGGCCCGGTAACCGTGCCGCCATACCGGTGACCGCGATGTCCAGGGAACGATCCCGACTCGTCACAACGTCCCCCATCATGCCGTTGGAAATCGGATATTCCATCAGATGCTGCGCCGGTGCCGTGTCGCCCCGTGATCATATTCATGATGCAGACAGTCTCAACCCTTTTTTGGGAAAAGGAGGTTGGCAGGAAACGATCAGACATGACAACGTCGTACGCTCCTGATTGCGAAGGGAGCCGACGAGTTGCAGTCGATGGAATCACCGGGGGAAGGACTGCACGATGTCTTCGCCGCACAGGCGGCCGCCGCGCCGCATCGCATAGCCCTCATTGCTGGAAACAGCCGGCTCTCCTACGGTGAATTGGACGCCCGCGCCGAGCGATGGGCCGACCGGCTCGCCGCCGCCGGTGTCGGTGTCGGTGTCGGGCAGGGTCATCTCGTGCCGATCCTGATGCCACGCTCCGTGGACCTGGTCGTCGCCCTGCTCGCCGTTCTCAAATGCGGAGCCGCCTACGCGTTGCTCGATCCCGAGTGGCCGCCCACCCGTCTCGACACCGTGGTCGCACAGCTCCGCCCGCCTCTCGTGGTCGCCCGACCGGGCACGGAGGCACGGCTGTCCGCACCGCTGTGGGACCCGTCCGACCACAGCCCGCAGCAGAGCCCCGCGCCACGCGCCGCCGTGACGGTACGCGACTCCGACGCGTGCTGTGTGTTCTTCACGTCCGGCACCACGGGACGGCCCAAGGCAGTGGTGACCCCGCACCGGGCCACGGCCCGGCTCTTCCGGCCCGGCACCTTCGCACGCTTCGACCGCGACACGGTCGTCCCGCTCGCGGCGGCGCTGCCGTGGGACGCGTTCTCCCTCGAACTGTGGGCCGCGCTCCACAACGGCGGAACCTGTGTCCTGATCGACGAGCCTTTCCTGACGGCCGAGTCCCTGCGCGCGTCGGTCACCGACCACGGAGTGAACACGGTGTGGCTGACCAGCAGCCTGTTCAACCTGATCGTCGACGAGGACCTGTCCGCGCTGAGCGGTCTGTCGCAGCTGATGATCGGCGGCGAACGCCTCTCCGCCCGCCACGTCGGCCGCTTCCTCGACCGCTTCCCCGGCACGGCCCTCATCAACGGCTACGGTCCGGTCGAGAGCACGGTGTTCACCACCACCCACCGCGTCACCGTCACGGACTGCGCCCGCCCGAACGGCATCCCGCTCGGGCGCGCGGTGCCGGGCACCTCCGTCTTCGTCCTCGACGGCGACCGCCCCTGCGCTGATGGGGAGCCGGGGGAGATCTGCGTCGCGGGCGACGGCCTGGCCCACGGCTACCACGGTGAACCGGCCCTCACGGCCGAGAAGTTCACGGACGTCGACATCGTCGGAGAGCGGGTCCGGCTGTACCGCACCGGAGACCTGGGAGTCCGCGACGAGAACGGGATCATCGAGTTCCTCGGCCGTCTCGACCGGCAGGTCAAGGTCCGCGGCAACCGGGTCGAACCGGCCGAGGTGGAACGGCAGATCGTCCGCCTGGTCCCCACCGTCACCGACTGCCGGGTGGTTGCACGCTGGAACGAACTCGGCGGCGCCTTCGAACTGGTCGCCTTCTGCGTACCGCACCGGATCACCGGAGCACAGCCGGTGCAGCATGTTCTCGCGGACGTGTCGGCGATGGTCGCCCGCCACCTGCCATCGCACCAACGTCCCGTCACCGTCGCCGTCGTGGACGCCTTCCCCCTGACCGGCACCGGCAAGCTGGACGACCGGGCCCTGCTGGCGAGCCTGCCCCAGGCACCGGACGAAACTCACCGGGGCGGGGACCCCGCCGACGACCCCGCCGACGACCCCGCCGACGGGACCGTCGACGACCCGCACATCCGCCTGGTGTCCGAGACGTTCGCCGCAGTCCTGGGCAGACACTCCGTGCCCCCGCTCGCCTCGCTCTTCGAGCTGGGCGGTTCCTCGCTCCAGGCCGCCCGCGTCTGCACCCGGATCGGGAAACGCACGGGACGGCCCGTTCCCCTGCCGGTCCTGTACGAGCACCCCTCGGCCGAACGCCTCGCCACCTGGCTGCGGTCGACGCCGGCCGCCGACGCCACCACGCCACCACCCAGCGGTGACATCCCCCGCATCCCCCTGACCCCCATGGAACTGGTCTTCCTCACCCGCCATCTGACGACGCCGCAGGACCTGTCCCAGTACTGCCTGATGACCTGGCACCTGGACGACGGGCTCGACCCGGACACCCTGGAGGCGGCCGTCGCCACCGTCCATGAGCGGCACGAGGCCTTGCGCACCGCCTTCCGCGTGGAGCCCCGGCCACATGCCGAGGTCACCGACATCTCCGCCCCGCCCCTGGAGCGGCTCGACGCCGCGGCGACCGTGGACGAGGCGGTCGCCGCGCTGCGGGCGCTCTTCGCGGAACCCCTCGAACCGCAGGACGCCGACCTGTGGCGCACCGCGCTGGTGCCGGTGACCGACCGGGGCGGCTGGCTCTTCGGACTCCTCGTCCACCACATCGTCTTCGACGGACGGTCCGAATCCGTCCTGGCACGCGACCTGTCGGACGCCTACGCCGGACGCGATCCGGGCCCCGTCCCGCCGACCCTGGCCGAACGGACGGCGCTGACGGCACGGACGGCGGCGGCCACCGCCGTGACGGACCCGGCGGCACGAACGGCGCGGGCACGGCAGGAGTTCCAGGACGTACCCGAGCTCCGCTGGCCCGAACCGGCCGGCCCCGGCGGGAGCGGCACACGACACCTCACCCGGTCCGTACCCGCCACCCTCACGGCGAGGCTCGACGCGTGGGGCGCGGCCCTCGGGGCGAGCCGGTTCGTGGTGCTCCTGTCGGCCTGGGCCGACACGCTGGCCGAGATCTGCGGGCAGCGGGACTTCGCCGTGGGCGTCCCCGTCGCCGAGCGCACCCTCCCGGAGCTCGACCATGCTGTCGGCTGCCTGATCGACATGGTGCCGGTGCGCCTGCGCGGCGCGGCCGTGGCCGGCGGCGCGGACGGCATCCGGGAGACCGCCAGACTGGTCCACCAGGCCTTCGGCCGGGGCGCCGTCCCCTTCACGGCCGTCGCCGAGGGCGCCGCGACGACGCCGGGCCGACCGCCGGTGTTCCAGACCCTCTTCGCCCTCCAGGACAACCCTCCACCCCGGCTCGACCTCCCCGGCGTCCTCTCCACACATCTGCGCCGGCCGTACCCGGCCCTGCCGTTGGAACTGCACCTGGAGGTGTGGCCGGACCAGGACGGCACCCTCGACGTGGTGCTGTCCCACCGACGGGAGGCCGTCGCCGAGACCACCGCCAGGAAACTGCTCGACGGCTTCCACGGCCGTCTCGCCCCGCTCGCGACGGGAGCCCCCTCATGACCGTGGTGACCACCGACCCCGCCGGTGTCCTCGACCCGGAACTGCACGCGACCGGCGAGGTGCACGAGCTGTGGCGCTGGATGAGACGGCACACACCGGTCCACTGGCACGAACCGGGCGACCTGCCGGGCTTCTGGTCGCTCACCCGGTACGAGGACATCCGGGACGTGTACCAGAACCCGGCCCTCTTCAGCTCCGAGCAGGGCGTCCTGCTCCGTGCGACGGAACTGGGGGAGGACCCCGGCAGCGGCCTCACCATGGCCCTCACCGACCCGCCCCGGCACCGCGCCCTGCGCGGTCAGCTCGCCGACCGGTTCACCGAGCGCTGCGCCCGCTCCCTGGCGGGCGAACTGCGCGCCGAGATCCGCTCGGTGGTGACGCGCGCCGTTGCGTCGGGCACCTGCGACGTCGTCCACGACATCGGCGCCCGGCTCTCCAGCCACAACATCGGCAGACTGCTGGGTGTGCCGCCACGGGACCGGGAACAGCTGCTGACCTGGACCACGGAGGCGTTCGCCGCCGGCAAGCCGCTCACCAGCCACCTCCCGCTGATGCGGTACTTCATCGAGCTGATGTACGCGCGGATGGAGGAGCCCGCCGACGACGCGATGGGCATGTTCGTCAACAACGAGGTCCAGGGCGAGCTGTTGACCGAGACCGAGATCCTGCTGGGCGTGGAGAACCTCGTCGGAGCGTCGGAGAACGCCGGCCTGTCGATGGCCGCCGGGATCCTCGCCCTCGCCGCGCATCCACGGCAGTGGGAGCGACTGGTCCCCGAGCGCGAGCGGGAGCGGGAGCGGGAACGGCGGGACCGGGACGGCGGGTTCGTCAGGACCGCCGTGGAGGAGGTGCTGCGCTGGACGAGCAGTGCCACCCACAGCATGCGAACGGCCGTCGCGGACACGGAACTCGGGGGCCGGCGGATCGCCGCCGGCGACCGTGTCGTGCTGTGGATCCCCTCGGCCAACCGGGACGAGTCGGTGTTCGCGGACCCGGACCGGTTCGACCTCGGCCGGCAGCCCAACCGCCATCTCGCCCTGGGCGCGGGCGAACACGTCTGCATCGGCAGCACCATGGCCCGCCACCAGACCCGCATGCTCCTGGAGACCCTCACGGAACAGGTCACCGTCATCGAGCCGGCCGGAGACACGGAACCGCTGCG
Source organism: Streptomyces sp. NPDC107538 (assembly GCF_055657445.1). Taxonomy (NCBI): domain Bacteria; kingdom Bacillati; phylum Actinomycetota; class Actinomycetes; order Kitasatosporales; family Streptomycetaceae; genus Streptomyces; species Streptomyces sp. NPDC107538. Next base: position 1,312,135 of record NZ_JBVKAY010000001.1, read on the forward strand.
TTCGATCACGGTCAACGGCCCGGCCCACGCCACCGTGCGCCTGACCGCCCGCTGAGGTCACACAGACCCCGCGGCCGACGCGCTCTCCGCCGGGCCGGACTCCGTCGGGCGAGCACACCGCCGCCGCTCCGCCCAGCGCACGGCGGACGGCGCGGCCAGCCCCGTCAGGGCGAACAGACCCCCGACGACGTACCAGCCGGGGCGGCCCCAGCTGATGCAGAGCGAGATGATCACGGCCGGCCCGAGGGCGTCGGCCAGCCCCGCGCCCAGGCCGAACACGCCCAGGTACTCGCCGGTGGCGTGCTGCGGGGAGAGAGCGAAGGACACCTCGAAGCCCGCGGCGGAGTACCACAGTTCACCGATCGTGTGGATCACCGCCGCCGTGACGAGCAGGGCCCCGGCGGCCCACGCCGGAATACCCGCCGCCAGCGAGATCAGCGAACAGGAGACGAGAAAGGCCACGCCCGCCCGGCGGTAGGCCTCACCGCCGGCCGCCGGGGAGACGATGCTGCGGCTCGCCCGCACCTGGAACACGATGACGATGACCGTGCTGGTGAGGATGGTGCCCGAGATGAGCCAGTGCGGGGCCGCGGTGGCACCGACGAGCCAGAGCGGGATACCCACGGTGAGCACCTTGAACTGCACGGCCATGACACCGTCCAGGGCGGTGAGCAGCAGATAGGGCCGGTCCCGCAGGGCCCCCCAACGGGGACCGCCGACAGCGGGGAGCGGCGCGACCGGGGGGAGGAGCACCAGGACCACCGCGGAGAACACGAACGCGACCGCGTTGCCGACGACCATCAACTGGTACGCGGTCAGCGTACCCACCTGCACCACCCAGCCCGCCAGCACGGCACCGAGCGAGATACCGAGATTGGTCACCGCCCGCAGATAGGCGCGGAACTCCTGCGGCCGGTCCCCTCCGTAATGTCTGATGAGCGGGGAACGGGCGGCCGTACCCGCCGTCTTCGCCCCCGCCGCCGCGCAGACCGCGAGTACGAACGGCCAGAAACTGTCCGCCAGTACGAAGGCGGCCGTCGCCGAGGCCTGCACGGTGAGGGTGACCGCGTAGACACCGCGCGCGCCGAACCCGTCCGCCAGATGACCCACCGTCACACCCAGGGCCAGCGCGACCAGACCCGCCAGACCGAGACCGAGCCCCACCTGCTCCGCCGGAAGGCGCACCGCCTGCGTGAAGTACAGCACTCCGGCGGTCAGATAGAGCCCGCTGCCGATGGTGTAGACGAAGTTCGAGGCCGCGAGCACACGTTGCGGCCGGGTGTCCGGGATCAGGCGGGGCACGGCGGAACTCCACATCACGCTCGACGAGTAGGGGCCCCGCAAGCTTTGTTGCGCAGTACCTGCCAAATCAAGACCACGGCTCCCGCCCACGTCGCCCATGTCGCCCACGTCGACGAGACCCGGAGAGGATGTCGTCATGCAGAGGCTCGGCCCCCGCCGTCAGTCGTTCGACGCCGGCGGCGCTTCCCCGCCTGAAGGCACGGCGTCCGGCTCCACGAAGAACTGCCAGATGGTGATGATGGCGATGACCTGGCCGATGAGGTAGGCGATCTGGAGGGAGTAGTACCGCATCTGGTAGATGGACAGCAGCAGCCCCAACCGGCTCTGCCAGTAACGCCGTTCACCGGAGAAAGTGTCCAGGTCGAGCGCGATCGCGGTGATGCTGAGCACGAAGAGCATGGTCGCGACGTAGAGTGCCACGTTGGCCGAGCTCTCACCCAGCAGCCGGGCCACGAGGACGTCGAGGCCCACGGGCAACGCGAAGGCCACGGCGACGGGGAGCGCCTTGACCGCGCCGCGACGACCGGGCAGTACGCGCCACAGCGCGCCCAGGACGAGACCGGCCCCGGCGAACGTGGCCGTCCAGGAGACGAGCGTGCTCAGCAGACCGGCGAAGCCGAGCAGATCGGCGAGGGTGTTCTGCCAGCCCTCGCCCCGTATCCACTGGGACCAGGTGTTGAGGACGGCGGCCGGTACCCCGGGCACGAGAGCGAAGCGGGCACCGCGGACACCGTTGCCCCACCAGTCGTCCCGGGGCCCCAGAGCCAGCACGGCGTCCACCACAGACACCTTGGCGGGCAACCGGTCGGGGGCGGCATCGGGTGCGCTGTTCACCCGCCAGTTGTGCAGCTTGCTCAGCCGTCGTTCCAGCGCGTCGCGTCTGGGTGGCACGTCACCGAAGAGACCCTGGTCAAGACGGCGCAGCTCGGCGTGGACCTCACGGTACGAACGGGCCTTGGCCAGCAGCCGCCCACGGGCAACCGGCCCGGCCACCGTCCACAGCGGCCGTCCGGAGATCTCGAAGGGCTGGGCCAGGACCGAACGGTGGGCGAGGAGCGCCGTGACCCCGTAGAGGGCCAGCATGTAAAGGGGTGTCCAGAGGAACTCCAGCAGCGCGTTGTCGATGTGGTTCTGGGGGTCCAGTCCGACGACGAGAGGGAAGAAGGCGAGCAGCGCGATCCGGTCCGCCGAGTCGTGCAACGGGGAGACGGCGGCGGAGTCGTGGCGGGTACGGAGCACGGCGATCACGGCCAGGCCCGTCAGCCACCAGCCGTGCTCGGTCACCAACCAGTCCTCGACGTAGGAGACGGACCACATCGCCTCCCAGATGAAGTCCCACCGGTGCTCCGCCCCGAACTCATGGTTCGCCCGGTCCATCAGCCAGCCGGCCCGTTGCCAGTTGCGTTCCTCCACCAGCGCGAAGCACCCGGCCATCGCGAGCGTGACCACGAGGACCGTCGGCCCGGCGACACGAAGCCGGAACCGTCGGTCCCGGCCAGGGAAGCGGCGGCTCCTCGGCAGCAACTGCCCCTCGACGGCCAGCCGCCAGGCCGCCGCGGCGAAGGCCAGCAGGAGGAGAGCGACAAGGCTGAAGGAGACGGCGACATGCCGGGCGATCGCCCGCTCCAGGTCGACGTAGCCGTCCCCGGCGACGGCCTCGCTCACTCCTGTCGCCGTGTCCACGCCGTAGAAGACGATCGCGGCCAGCGGCGCCAACGCCACGAAACCAGCCGACAACCACACCCGGCGTGACGCACGGGCTACGGCGAACAGCACGACAACGGACGCCAACGCGACCGTGTGCTCGACGACCAATTGCAGGCCGAAGCCCGGCTGGCCCAGCACATGATGCACGATCACTTCCGTCAGGCCGTCCGCGGCGGCGAGCACGGACAGGGCGATGGCGGCCATCGCCCATGTCCTGAGATTGCCCAGGGGCCGGTGGGAAGCGTTCGGTACGCCGGGGTGCCGGCGGTAGCGCCGGACCGCCGTCAGCAGCAGGAACCCCATGGTGGAGGACCAGAGCACGGTGCCGAGGAAGTCCAGCCCCACGGCGGTCGGATGGCCGTTCCACACCACCCAGGAACGCTGCCAGGGCGGCCGGAGCACGGCGGTCACGGCCAGTTGCTCGGGCAGTCCGTCCGCCGTCAGGCGCTTCTGGTCCACCTTTCCTGGGCGCCACACCAGGGCAGTGGTCCCGTCGCCCGCGCTGGGCTCGGGCTCCGCCCGTTCGACGCCGGGCCGTCCGGGATCCACGGTGATCTCGTCCCACCTGGCATGCAGCAAGGTAGCCGGCGGAGCCAACGAAATCTCCCACTCGTCCACTCCGGTAGGCGCGACCCGCCACAGCCCCACGGCTGTAAGCCCCCGGTGGTCGTCGATCCAGCCGTGCGCCGCATACACGACATGGACCCAGCCGCCCTTGGACGTGACGACCGGGTTCCCGGTCCGCTGCTCGTGCCAGTTCGGGTCGTTCCGGTCGACGCCGGTGAGACAGGCCATGGCCGTCGCATACGATCGGCTGTCCTCGCTGAGCAGCAGATCCCGCGCCGGCGGCCACGTGCGGGGAAGGTCGACCGTCAGCTCTGTCACGATCTTGGTGTACGTCGTGTCGTCGTGCTCCAACCGCACCGACGTGCGCACCTCGGCCCTCGCCGCCCCGGCGCTCCAGCACTCCGCATCGGCCACCCGCTCCGCCGCTCGCGCCGGCCCCGGAACGGCCTGCACGCATATCAGGCCGGCCAACACCACCAGAACCCACGCGACCGCACGGCTCATCACCAGACACGTCCTTCCGACGACCCACTCCCGCAACCCCGGGACGCCGCCCCCGACAGCGGGACTCCCGCCCCGGGCCCCCGGACCCGCCGGCCTCTCCCGAAGACCGTTGCTCGATAGCATCGTTGAGAATTCACTCTCCTCAGAGCCCCATGGAGCCCCATGGAGCCTCATGTCGCATGCCGTCCCGCTTCGTCCGCGGTCCGTTCGGCCTTACCCGGGGATCGGCGAAGTCCGCCGGACCCAGCCCGGTCACAGCAGGCCGGGCTTGTGCCATTCGGCGCCGAGGACGTGATGGTCGAGGAAGTTGAGGAACGTCTCGTACCACAGGCGGGTGTGGTTCGGCCTGAGGACCCAGTGGTTCTCGTCCGGGAAGTAGAGGTACTTCGCGGGGACTTGGTGCCGCTGCAGTTCCTGGAAGAGCGCGGCGCCCTGCCCGACGGGCACGCGGTAGTCCTTCGCGCCGTGGATGACCAGCATCGGGGTACGGATCTTCGCGACGTCCAGGTGCGGCGAGTCGGCCTCGTACCGCTCGGGGCGGGTCAGCGGGTCGCCGAAGATCCGCTGGAAGTACCAGGGCACGTCGGTGTCGCCCTGAAACATCCGCAGGTCCCACAGACCCGCATGGCTGATGATCGCCTTGAACCGGTCCGTGCTGGTGGCGACCCGGTTCGCCATGTAGCCGCCGTACGAGCCGCCGGCGAGCGCGGTACGTGAGGCATCGATGTCGTCCCGGGCCTCGGTCGCGTCGGTCAGCGCGATCACATCCGTGTAGGGGCGCCCGCCCCACTGCCCCCAGCCGCGCCGGTGGTTGATCTGCCCGTAGCCGGTCGACAGGGCCGGATCCGGCAGCAGCACCGCATAGCCGCGTGCGGCGAACGGCCACGGGTTCCACCGCCACGTCCAGCCGTTCCAGCTGAACTGCGGTCCGCCGTGGACGGCGACGAGCAGCGGAGCGGGCTGCTCGGCGGAGGCTCCCTCGGGCAGCACGAGCCAGCCGCGCAGCACGAACCCGTCGTCCGCCTCCGCGTGCACCTCGGTGAGCGTGCCGGGCAGCGCCCCGACGCCACCCGGGGCGGGCAGCCCGGCCGGAGTCTGGTCGACGACGTCGGCGTCGATCCGGACGGGCGCCGGTGGCGCGTCGACCGCGTGGCGCAGGGCGTAGAGCGTCCGCCCGTCGGGGGCCACGGTCAGCGAGCCGTACGCACCCGAAGCGGTGAGACGTACGACGCCGCCGTCCGGGTCGCGCCGGAAGACGGGCGCGTGCCCCTGCTCGTCGGACGTGAAGAAGAGCGTGTCGTCCACCGGTGAACAGGCCACACCGCCAGGCCAGTTGTCGAACCCGGGCAGTAGGTCCCGCACCGTGCCGTCGGCCAGGTCGATGCGGACGAGAGTCGCTTCCCAGGGGTCGTCGTACGTCGGGTAGCGCATCCGGCAGCACACCACGGCCGAGCCGTCGTGTGTGAACCGCGGTGCCTCGTAGAGGTGCTCCGGATCACCGACGACGTGGATCTCCGCACCGCTCACCGCGTCGGCCACCACCACGGCGGTGCGATGCTCGTCCGGGACCCGCCCGGCCACGAAACGGCGGTACGCGACCCGTGTGCCGTCCGGCGACAACGCCGCGTCCCCCGGATCCTCCAGACCGACCCCCTGCCCACCGGCGACGACCGGCTCCGCGTCGGCGCCGGCACGGACGAAGGTGTGCGGCTCCGCCGGGCCGAGGTCGTGGTCCCAGGCGCGGGTCGGCCCGGCCTCGTACAGGATCGCGGTGACCTTCGCGTCCTTTCGCGACGCGCGCAGCTTGCCGTGCGCCTCCGCGTCGGCGGCACCCGGCAGCAGTCCCGCGGTGTGGCACAGCGCGCCCGAGTCCCGGGCGACGGTGACCGCGGCGATCCCACCTGGGTGGCGGGCCACGACGACGGCCTCCCCGCGCGGCGGCAGCGCCCACAGCGCGGGGCCCTCGTCCTCGTCACCGTCCGCGGCGGCGCGTCCGGACAGGAAGTACAGGGTTCCGTCCGGACCGAAAACCGGCCCCGACTCACCTTTGTCGGACCGGGTCAGCCGCAGCGCGTCGCGCGCCCCGGTCGGATCGATCTCCCACAGACCGGACACGAACCTCGTCCCTTCCCCGGACAGCGACTGCACCGCGGCGACGAGACGCGTGCCATCGACGGACAGAGCAAGGGAGTTGACGCGGGGGCAGTCGACGAGGGCGGACAGGTCACGGAAGGTGGACGGGCCACCGGAGGACTCGATCATGCGGGCGATTGTCGCCCGCGCGCACCGCGGACGGCCAGGGTGCCCGACGTAGAACTCCCGTCTGTGAGTGGCGTGTTTGGGTGTACGGCGACACCTGCCGCGCAGGTCACACTTCATGGAGGGGTGGTGCAGGTGCCCTCAGAGGCATCGACGTCGTGGGACGTCACGTCACCTCTGCAATCAGGGGGCCGTCACGGGCTCCTGGCTCTCTCGGCCGCCACCGTCCTCGACCCCTCCTCGCAGGCCCCACTCATCCAGACCGGAGTAGATCAACGCGGTGCGACCACGCGGGAAGGACAGGGCCTCGGCCTCCCCTGAATAGATCGCCACCAGTGAGTCGGCTCCTCGCCACCAGGTGTCGGCCAGTCCCAGCACTTCGTGCACTGGCTCGAACTCATCCAGCACAATGCCGTCGACCTCGTCTCCGGTGACCTTGACGATCTTCTCAGCCCACATGGACGCGTGGTGGGTCAGTGCGAGCGACTCGACCCAGCCCTCGACGGTGGCATGAAGGGGCGACCACTGACCTGCGTGAATACCGAACTCACCTGACGGCCCGATCATGAATGCGTAGGGAACCGCTGTCCGCTGCATACCCGCTTCGAACCACCACCCGTCGGACGCGGAGCCTTCGGGAGAATCCGCCGCGAAGTATCTCGGGCCGCCGTCGTACTTGGCTGCGGGTGGCAGGACCAGGCCGCCCCACCGCTGGTGAAAGGCCGCCATCCGGTCGACGACCGTCGCGGGGACGTCCCGCTCAAGCCACCACTGTCTGTGTTCCTCGACGGGCCGGACGTCGACCTTGACGCCGTGCGCGCCGACGAACGATCGAGCTCGTAGAGTCAGACCATCAGGCACATCGTTGAAGAGGTTGAGATTCACCAGCGTGACGCTACTGCCAGGTCTCAACCCCGACCACAGCCACGGAGCGGCGTCCGCACCGCACGTGCCCGTCCGTACCCAACAGGCACCGCATGCCGCGCTCAAGGCAGCAAAGTGCGGACCGCCGGGAAGCCGCGTACATGTGGCGGCGCGGCACTGCCTGCCACACACCCGGTACGTGCGGCCGGGCACATCAGGAAGAACGCAACGGGGATTTTCATGATTCGGTCGCTCCTACGACGTCGCCGGGCGGCCTCGGTCCTCCCGGTACCGGTCCCGGTCGCGTGCACGCCCGGCCGGCACACTGTGGCCACCCGGCACCTGCTGTTCCACACCCCGGTGACCAAGCTCGACGCGTTGGCGTACGGGCGGGCACGGCGACGGCGAACCTCGCGTCCCGCCGCGCCCTGGAACGCGCCAGCTTCGTCCCGGCCCCCGGCCCGGCCCGCCACACCCTGCCGGACGGACGTGAGCTGGACAGCGTCTGGTACCGGCACAGAGGGTGCAGACCTCACCCAGGTGGAGAACGGGGTGTGTTCCGGCCGGTGCTGCACTACTCGCCGGTGACACCGTCGGCGAGTTCGCGGACCACGTCGAGCTGGCCGACATGGCGGGCGTAGTCCTGCAGCATGTGGAACAGGATCCAGCCGAGGACGAAGGCCCGCACGGGAGCGCGGGCGCCGGAGCGGGTTCACCGCGAGAGGTCGGTCGCTTCTGCGACGCGACGAGCTGGGCGAACCTATTCATCACTGAGAGCGGCGACAAGATCATCCGCATGCGGCTCAGGGTCGGTGTGGAGGGCGCTGGCTCGGACATCTGCACGTGGGGCGACTGGCGCGACTGCCCCAGGGTTGAGAAGGGGTCGAGTACTCGCAGCCTTGGACATCCTCGTGGTCCAAGGCTGCGACCAGTACCCGGCTGAGGGAAGCCGCGATTGCCGTGAGCACCAGCAAGAGCAACGGGGCCGGCATGACCGTCACGGACCCCAACCATGGCTCCGAACGGGCGGCGGACTCCGACAGCGTCGCCTTCACGGCCGGCCATGGCACCGCCCCGTCCGTCATCGCCCAGCGAAGCGCCGCGCGGCACGCCGAGGACACGGAGGCGGCTGTCCAGCGCAGTACCGGTGACCGGGGCGCCGCCGATCCGGGCCGGGGCGCCGTCGTACAGCGGTCGGGACGCCGCCGGCGCAGGGACGAGACCGAGTCGGACATGGACCGCGTGGTCGGCGCGATCGAGGACCCCTCGGGCCGGTCGGCCTCCTACAAGGGCGGCGGGGAGTCGAAGAAGATCAACAAGTCGGACCCGGACATCCCCTGCTGGGACTGGGCCGTGCGGGCCGCCGCGGGGTCGGGCGGTCTCGACCGCGGGGACTACTGGTCCTACCTCACCGGCTGGGCGGAGGCGGGCGGCGTACCCGGGCTCGACGACCTGGCACCCGCGGTGCGGGAGCAACTGACGCAGGTGCGCGACGAGATGCAGGCCGCCGGGCTTCACTCGGGTCCCACCGGTGCCGACGTGGCGCAGGACGAGGCGACGATCCAGCCTCTGATGCAGCGCGCGGTCGAGGGCTTCGTGACGGCGCACGGCTTCCAGATCAAGCGGGACGATCCGGCCGCCTGGATCATGTGCCACTACAAGATGGACGGCACGGCCGGTACCCCCGAGCACTTCTGGGTCGAGATCAAGGCCCCGAGTGGCCGCGTGCTCGTTCAGACCGTCCCGGGCATGGACCACTTCGAGGCGGGCGGTACGGAGCTGCGCTGGAACGACCCGAACAGCACGCGGGGACGCCGACACGAGCACGACAGGTACGTGACCATCCAGGTACCGGTCGAAGCGCTGAAGGGTCGGCACACCGAGATCCTGATGGAACTGGTGAACCGGAACCAGCGCCCTCGGCAGCGCTAGGGGCAATGCCTGAACCGCTCCGGGTTTGATCGAGACTCCGGCCTGTCCAGGTATTCGAAGAACGCGGTGCGCCGCAAAGCCGACACATTCACCATCCTTTCCACCGGGCACACCAGCACCGGCCTCGACCTCATCATCGAGGTCAACGACAGCAAGGTCCGCTGGACCCACGACATCGAGGACATCGTCTTCGACGACTGAGCTCCGCGGACCGACTGAGCCCGCGGAGCGAGCGAGCGGGCTCGCCCGGTGCCCGCGCTCCGGGCGAGCCCGTGCACCCGTGACGCCGCCGAGAGGAGTCCGCGTACGCCAGCCGCCTCAGCGCGGGCCCTGCCCGCCGCATCGGGAGCAAGACCGGGTCCGGCAGCCGGGCAGGTCCTCTTCCACCTGCTCCCAGCGGACCAGGAGATCGGAGTAGGCCCTCGGCAGAAACAGGCTGCCGCCGGAGCAGGTCATCCAGGCCAGCGGCCGGGTGTTGGCGATGTTCTCCCGGAGCCGGGCCCCGCTGCGCGCCGAGACGAACTCGTCCCACGTCAGCGTGCCGGGCAGCCCATCGGGCCCGAGGCGCTTCCAGCTGTCGTTCCGCTCTTCCCGCTCTTCCCACTCTTCGTACAGCCGCCCCTCCTGATCCTTGAGGCGGGTCTCCCGGAACAGCCACGACTCGATCCGGGACCATGACCTCCTTCAGCGCTTGGCTGCGGCCGGTGAACCCGGCTGGAGCCGGAGGAAAGGTGACTGGGCCTGCGGGGACGGCCGCCGCGCGCTTGGTCTCGCTCCCGCCGTGCTTGGGTCACCAGGTGTTGCCACCGGCCGGACGGGTGGGCTGTACCCGTTGTCGCTGCGTGAGTCGGTCGGCCCGCTGCCTGAGACAACACCACCAGCTCCCGCTCGGTCCCCTTGCGTTCGCCGGAAACCTCCCGGAAGCGGGTCCATGGCACCACCGCCGACGCACTCCACGCGGCCCGCCCACACCCTTCCGGAGGATCCGGATGAATCCCACGTCCGACCGTGGCCGACTACGCCGCGACCAACTCCTCACGCTGATCGGCCACATCACCGCAGGGGCGCTTCCTCGAACGGCGTCAGGCACCCTTATGGCATTGGGGAACGCCCAGGTGCTCCCTTCCCTGGGTGAACGATGCGTGCGGTCCCGCCGGATGCCCTCCAGTTGCTGCTGGCCGGCGGCCGATTCGGCGGCAGTGACGTGGCCGATCGGGGCCTGGGCGTGCGGTTCACGGGAGCGGTGCAGGAACGCCTGCCCGAGCAGCCGACCCGCCGCACGAAGCCACTTCCCGGTGCGAAATACTCTCCCGATGAGTTCACGCACTTCCGCGATCAGCCGGCCGATCACGATACGGAGGGCCGTTGCGCGGGATGCCAAACGGCTCACGCGGCTCGTGCGTGGCTCAGGTGCCTATGAGGGTAAGTACGGAGCCGCAGTCGCGGGCTACCGTGTCGGTTTTGATTACATCGAGGCCCACCGCGTCTTTGTGGCCGTCGGTGCCGACGAGCAAGGAGGCCGGGTCCTCGGGTTCTATTCGCTCGTCCTCGCGCCACCCGAGCTTGACCTGCTGTTCGTTGCCGACGAAGCGCAAGGACGGGGTATCGGACGGCTGCTCGTGGCGCACATGCTGTCCGAGGCCCGTTCTGCCGGGCTCGAACGTGTCAAGGTCGTGTCGCATGTTCTCGCCGAGGACTTTTACCACCGCGTGGGTGCGGTGCGGACGGGGACCGCGTTCGCGAACCCGCCCGCGGTGCCGTGGGACCGTCCCGAATTCGAGTTTCGCGTTCCTTCGGAATGACGCGGTGTGCCGGTTGCGGGGCACCGGCTTTGCCTTGCATGGTGGCCGGCATGCAGGAGCCGCTGGACGCCGCGCGCTCCGTGTGTGCCGTGTGTGCCGTCGCCTTGTGACCCTCGATTTGGCCGAGAGGAATGGTGGCGGCGGGGCCGCTGGTGACGCTCCGCGCGGTTCACTACGGGCCCCGAACCAGTAGTGTTGAGTGCCTCCACCCAGTGTCGTCGCGCCGGAACTCGTTCCCGACACCGGTGACAGTGATCTGCTTGCCCCCCTCCGTGGGCCTGTCTTCCGCGTCCCGGCCCCGTCTCAGCCCGGTGGGCGGGGACGGCGACGAGCCCGGTTCACGGCCGCGCCTCCGGTTCCCTGCCGCCCTGGTCGAGCCGGAACGGCGGGTAGACGTCCGTCAGCAGGGACGCGTACGCGGCCACCCGCAGCACCCACCGGTCGAGACCGATCACCAGATCGAAGATGCCGCGCGGATAGACGCCCGTGAAGAGAAGGGCGACGCCGGCGAAGAACGTCAGGAGTGCGACGAGACCTCCCGAGGACCAGGTCACGTGGATGCCGCCCCCAATGATGCCCAGGACCAGGTAATGGGGGATCGCCAGGAGCCACCACTTCACCAGGACCAGACCCCGGGACAACTGCTCGGGGTACGCCACCTCCAGGTGCGCCGGGTAGTCCGGCACCTCGGCGAGAGTGAAGGGCGGGTAGCGGTCGGTGCCCAGGGCACCGTAGGTGTAGTAGGCGACCCGCCAGCTCCAGCGTAGGACCCCGGTGGTGAAGTCGAACAGCGGGCGCGGGTAGCGGCCGGTGAACAGGATGGCGAAGAACGCCACCACGCCCACCAGCACGAACGCCACCCACAGGAAGACCAGGACGACGTAGTGGGGAAGCGCGAGCAGCCACTTGACCAGCCACAGCCAGCGGGACAGCTGGGGATCGCAGGTCGCGGTCAGCCGGACCGGTTGGACCGGCCGTGCCGGATTCACATGAGGCGGGAGTGTCTCCGATGCCATGGTCCTCGCTCCTTCCCACTGGATTCCTGTCCCCCGCAGCCCGGTGCTGATCACTGGCGGTAGCGCCGGTGGTCCTCGTGCTCGCCGATGCAGTGCCGCTCGTCGAGGACCACCTCGCCTTCGCCGGGCCACCGGACGGTGTCCTCCAACGGTCCTCTCGGACGGCCCTTTCCCGTTGTCCTGGAACCGGGTGTGCGCGCTCGGGCCGGTCGGCCCCGCGCTGAGACCTGGCGACCCATGTCCGCGGAACTCGACGCGGCAAGACGCTGGTACCGACGAGTCGACCGTGTGACGAGCCGACTGTGACGACTGGACCCGCATGGGGCAGGGGACACATCATGCTTCCGCCTGTGCTCGCCGATGTAGATGGATCCGCGGAGAGCCTGACCGCCGCCGAGTGGGCGGCCTCTCTATCCAGTAGACGCATGGAACTGGCAGCCCCGCCCACCGGAGGGCGAGGTCAAGCGTCGTTCAGCGGCATCTGGCCCGTCGGGTGCCGCGTCAGACAGAGGAACGTGTCCGTGTCGGCTGCCCTCCATGTACGGCTGCCCGACGAGCAGACCGAGGGCCCGCCCGCCCGCGGCCCCGCTGAGGTCCGCCGAGCGGGCCGAACCGCTCGTGCTGGGCTCGCGGGGACTGAGCGGGTTCACCGGATTCCCGGTCGGCTCCGTCGCGAAGACGACCCGTCCACCCGGACCGGCGACCGGGACGTGGTGTCGGGCCTCGACCTCAACGCCCCGTGCACGACCTGATCGAGTTTGGATCGCGGCGGCCTGGCTCCGGCAGGCCCGCCTGGCAGCCCTCCTTCCGCGACGTCGCTCGGTGCCGGGGACTTCGGCCCGGTGGACCAGGGGAGGCAGAGGTTCATATCCGCGGTGCTGCAGGCGTTGCGTGACAAGTACCCCGAGACGGACGTGCTGGAGACCCTCGCCCCGGGGCAGGGCCTCGACCGCGCTGGTCCGTGCCGCCTCGGCGGCGGGCCCTTTGTGGCGCATTACCACAGCGCGCGACCGGCGCCTGTGCGGTGCAGCCCGTTGATGAAAAGGCGGCGGCCGTCACCGAGTGTCGTTGGGCAAGGCAGCCGACCCGCAGGGTCCTTCCTCGGACCGCCGAGGCACAGCTGATCCTCCAGTCGCCGGGCGAGCCGGGCGGCCGAATCCTGAAGCGCGTCAACCCGCCGACGAACCCGTTCACCGTGACCAACTCGAAGGGCACATCGGCTTCCACGAGGCGGCAGGCGGCGGCCCTCTCACTGGTGAGGCCCCGCCACCACTGGCCGGTCCACGATCTCGCAGACGGGTGAGTTGACGGTCCGGCCCTCTACGCCTGATCTTCTGCCCTGCGGGCAAGGCGTGCCGGGCTCAAATGTCTGCTCTGTAGCGGCTGATCGCTGTTCATCCCCGATGATGGTGATCGCCCGGGTAACGGACCAAGTAACTCTGGAAGGTGCGCACATGGCGGTTGAAGCTGGCACAGGGCAGGAAGAGCGTGTCGCGGGACGCGTGTGGACGGTGCGACTGGACCCCCACGGCCTCCCCTCCGCGGGCACAGTTCGGCTCTCCTGCTCCCGCCCCGCCTGCCCCGAGCAGCGCATTCCCGGCGGTGCCGCCGCTGGACGCCAAGCTGCCGTCGAACACGTCAACCTGCACCTGGCCCACATCCGCGCGGGCGGCGGGCCCCGCAGCCAGGCGTGGTGCGCCTGCCGCGCCGCCGGCTGCTCCTGGCACGCCCCCTTTCCCGTCGCCGGACCGCGCGGCAGCACGCGACCGGCAGCGGAACCGGCGCGCTGCGGCGGACCGGTGGCCCTGACCGTCCACGCGGAGCGGTCCGGACGACTGTGGCGGATCGCCGAGATGTGCGCGCGGTGCGCGGCCGCCGCCCCCGACTGCCGTGTCCTGGCCACCGCCGCACCCCCGACCCGCGCCACCGGGGCGGGGGCGGGGGCGGACCGGCCGGCCCAGACGCCGGCCGCCATGACGAGGGACGGTGTAGCGGTGGTCTTCTCAGACGAACGTCCCTCTCCCGCGACCGGCGCTGTGCCGCCCCCGGTCACCACGCCCTCAGCGGTCCCCCGTACTCGCGCCGCCTCACCGGGCGCAGCGTCCCGGCGGGCGCAGCGGTGGGGGAAAATCGCGCAGCGGATCGTGCCGCACGATCTCATGCCCGACGTGCTGCGTCTGGAACTCATCGAGCTCGGTGACGCCTTCCGCGCCTACCAGCGGAGCACCGAGCCCGACCTTTCCCTCCTCGCCGAACTCCACGAGCGCAAGGCCGTCGCCTTCCGCCTATGGGCAGACGTCAGCGGCGACGGCTCCCTGCGCCACGAGGCACAGCGGGCCGAGAAGGCCGCGCAGACCACCCGCGAGATGCACGCCAACCGTGGTGGCCGGATCATCGGCGACACCACGGACAGCACCTTGCCCGTGGTGGAACGGCTGCTGACCCGGCAACAGGCCGTGCACGCCCGCACAGTGCTGGACCTCGTCCCAGCGCACGCCCCGCACCCTGAGCCAGAAGTGCGGCTGGCGGTGCTCATGATCACCCTGCGGGCCGCACGCGCCGGCATCGGGAATGTGACCGGCCAGGACCTCACCGGCTGGCTCCAGGACGACGCCGAGCGGGTGCTCGGGCAACTGGTCGACGCCGACTGGCTGCGCCTGCCCGGCACCGTCGCCGACGTACTGGCTTCCCGCTCCGAGGACCCCGTGGCGGTCACCGTCCCCACCCTGCTGCCCGAGCAACCCCGGCCGTTCACCTTCGGCAAGATCACTCGAGCGAGGATCTCTGGCTGGGCACAAAAGGCCGTGGGCGACCGGAAGATCCGCAAGAAGAAGGCCACCGCGGCCACTCGGCTGCTGGCCCTGTACACCGCCGCCCACACCCGCCCCGACGGGCGCCTCGGACACGCCGAGGACGGCGGACTCCACGTGGACCAGGCCGCCGCGTTCTGCGCGCTGACACCCGACCAAGTCGCCGAACACACAGAACTACTGGTCGCCGCCGACTGGCTCGCCGAAACCGACACCGCCGAAGGCCGGCTGCGCGGACAGCTCACCGAACGCGTCCTCCCGTTGGGCGGACTGCTGTAGGGACGCCGGTTCCACTGCCCGGGGTGTCCGGCCAACTGCCCTATGAGGAGGACGAGGGCGCAGTTCGGAACGGTCCGGCCGTCGCTCTCGGCGGTGCCGTGGAGTACGACCCGGAACCGGTCCGGTCGCCCGCGCGGGTAGCGAACGGCGACCTCACGGCCCACCCAGGCCGCCACGAGGGTGCAGCCGTGTCTGCCGACGTTCGGCAGCACGAACTCCCGTCTGGTGGCCGGGTCCTGGAACGTGACCGTCACCGGTATGCCGGGGTACTTGGAGGCGCCGTGCGCCGGTCGGTCCACTTCCGTGATCCGCGCCGACACCCAGACCGCGCGCTGGGCCGGGGTCAGTCCGGCCAGGGCCAAGCCATGGCCGAGCAGAGCCGACACGGCGGGCACGACCCACCACAGTTCCAGCATCCTGTTCACGCTTGCACACCGCCCCCCTCAGGACCCCTGAGCCCCCGCACACGCTCTCTCAGAACTCGATGCGGAACATGTTGTCCGCCGGGTCGACGACGACCTCGATACGAAGGCCCACACGGAGGCCGGAGTGCGGGGAGCGCTTCCAGGTCGTCTCGAACGTCTCGAACCCCGGTCCGCTGATCCGGAGGCCGACCAGGACACCGGCATCGTCCGCATCCACCCAGCGGGTGAGCTCGGTGACCTCCGCCGTCGCCGCGACCCCCACCGCGTCGAGCCGGCGGTTGTTCTCCCGCTCGAACTGGACGAAGGCCCAGAGGGCGATGCCGATCGGCGTGCAGAACACGGTGACCAGAATGCCCCCGAGCAGCAGGTCGGCATGGGCGAGGAAGGTGCAGACCAGCATGATCGGCCCACACACGCACGTCGCCGCCGAGGAGATGTACAGGAGCAGGGCGCCGAACAGACCGATCCGGTCCACACGGGTCGGTTCGGGACCGCTCGCGCTGTCCGTCATCTCAGGCCCCGTCATCACAGGCACCCGTCGGAGACGGCGCAGGGGCGGACAGGGACGGGGACAGGGACGGGGACGGGAGCGGGGACAGGGGCGGGCTCGGGCTTGGGCTCGGGATCACGGTGTCACGCCGTCCCCGGCGTAGAGGTAGCCGCCGGGCCGGGCGGGGTCGGCGATCAGCAGAACCTGGTCGCCGGTGCGGGGGATCCGCAGTTTGGAGACGATGGTCTGGAGGGTGATCGGGTCGGTGGCGCCGGGAAGTTGGAGGACCAGGTCGACGACCGGGTCGAAGTTGACCAGCTTGCCGGTGTCGCCGATCGACACGACGACGGCCGGCGTCGTCGGCGCGCCCGCGGCGAGCAACTGCTGTACCTCGACGCCGGAGTTGTAGGCGCCGATCGACTGCTGGACCCTGGCGAAGTCCTCGTTGCCGAGGAACGCGCGCGTGGTCCGGCCGTAGAAGCCCTTGCCGCTCGCCACCTTCCCCACGATGTCGGCGGCCTTCTCCTCACGGCTCTTGCGCCGTCCGAAGATCCCCATGGCCTTGTCCCCTCTCTCGACTTCTCTCGTCTTCTGTCCGCCGATTCGGCGTCCGTCGCGTCGGTCGCGTCGGTCGCGTCCGTCGTGTCTGTCGTGCCGGTGTCGGCCTCGCTGCCGTTCCTGCCGGGCGATACGGACGTTAGGCGGCCCGGTACGCCTACCGATCCCAGGTTCGTGCGTCTGTTCTGCCTCGGCGTACGCTCCCCACATGCCGTTTCCGAGCCAGTCGGCCGACGAGAGCCGATCGCGTGCCCTGGTCATCGACCATGCCTGGCGCGGTCTCGGGCCGGGGCTGGAAGCACTCAGCGGCCCCGGCGGGGCGCCGTTGACCCGTGCGGTGAAGCTGATCGTGCTGCCGCTGATCGTCAGGCCGGCGCTGCGTCCCGAACTCGCGGCGGACTTCCTCCCACCCGCGCAGGCAGCGCGTCTCGACGGGCTGATCCAGGAGTCCGGTGCGTGCCTCGCGGCGACGGCCCAGTGGTTCACGCTCCTCAAGAAGGCCCGCCGGGCGCTGGGCGTTGTCGGGGGAAACCCCCAGGACCTGTACTTCCAGCGCTGCTTCGAACTGGCCATCGAGTACGGGGCGCCCTCGGCCGGTGCCGATGCCGATGCCGTCGCGACGGCGAGGGCCGTGGTCGAGGAGGTGGCGGACACGCTCGGCGGGCGCACGGTGGACGCGCTCAGGGACTATCTGTCCGACACCGGCCGCCGCTTTCGACTCGACGGTGAACTGGTCACCGCCTGGGAGAGCCGCGCGCTGCCCCAGGCCACCGACACGGGCACGGCCACCGACACGGGCACGGGCACGGGCACGGGCACCGAACCGGGCATGGCCACTGACATGCGTACGACCGCCGACCTGGACTCGGCGGTGGTACGGGCCGCCGCCGCGCTGGACGCCTGCGGGGTGCCGCACCTGGCGAGCACCCGTACGTCACCGGCGTACGCGGACATGGTCGAGGCGGGCCACGGGGAGCTGTTCGGCCGGGCGCTGTGGGCGGGTTCGGGCGGTGTCTGGGGCCGCGACGACCTGCCGGCCCCGCTGGGGCTGACCGAGCGCCGGATCCCGCCCCGCCCGGAGGTCGGCCGGAGCGCCTCGACGGCGACGCTGCCCGCACCACTGGACCGCACCCTCTTCGAACGGCTCTTCGTCGTCCTGCAGTCGTCGGCCCGCCGGGACGAACTGCCGACGGTGCCGGAACTCGTCACACGGGAAGTCGGCCGCAGCTGCGCCCCGCTCGGCCTGAGCGACGAGAGTCTCCGCGTCACCGTGGTCCTCGGCGGCCTGCTCGCGACCGGCCTCGATCCGCTGGGCACCGGGCAGGTCACGCCGGGGCGGACGGCGGCGCACCGGGCTGTCAACAGCCGCTGGCGGCGGGAGGCATCGGTCCTGCGCGCCCGCAGAATGACGGTCTCACCCGGCCCCGACCCGGACGGCGGCACCCTGGACGCCCTCGCGCGCGACCTCCGTACCCCCTGGGCCGCGTACATGCGGCGGCTGTGGGTGCGGCTGCACGGGCGGGACGTCCGCGAGGCACCGCTGCCCGACCTCGCGTCGGCCTGGGCGGTGCTCGACGGGGTCGCCCGCTCGGTGATGATGGACCACCGTGCGCGGGTCCGGGCCGCACTGCGCACCCTGTCGGCGGGCCCCGCGCGGCCCGCCGGGGCGAGGAGCGCGTGATGGCGGGGGCGCGGCGCGTCGACGTGCGGGTCGCGCGGGGCGACGACGGCACGGTCCGTATCACTACCGGTTCCGCTGTCGGTGGCGCGGATGCCTACGACGGTGAAGTCGCCGCCGAGGGCCCCGACTTCACCCGGGCCGTCCTCGACGTCGCGGGTGCCGTGCTGACCTGGCCCGTTCTCGGCGACCCCGGCCCGCTGCCGTCCGCGTGGATCCATGACCCCGGGCGGGCCCAGCAGTGGCTGTGGGCGCTCTATGGCGAGCGCGTCGCCGCCGCCGTCCACGACCGGGCGACACGGGAGCCGGGCGGCGGGGACGCGCTGGGCGATGTACGGGAGCCGGGTGATGCGCGGGAGTTGAGTGATGCGCGGGAATTGGACGAAACACGGGAGTCGGACGAAGCACGGGTGGTGAACGGTGTGCGGGTGGCGGCGGAGCCGGCCGCCCTCGCCGGCTGCGCCGCCCGGCTGGCCTTCGCCCACTGGGCGGCCCGGTGGTGGCCGGCCTCGTACCCGGACGGCATAGCGGCGCTCCAACCGGCCGTGCTCGGCCTGGAGTCGGCCGCGCTCACCCATCGCTGTCAGCAACTGTTCGACGACGAAGGCGATCAGCCCGACGACTGTGCGGCCGAACTGATCACGGAGCACGAGGCCGCCCTCGACCCGTTGATCCGGTGGTGGCACGGGGCATCGCAATCGCCGTACACGGCACGGCATCTGGAGAGCGTCCTGCGGCTGATCGACGATGCGGCGGACAGCACCGGACTGGACGGGCCGGCCCGGCGCCACCTGCGCTCGGCCCTGGACCGGCCCGGCCCGACAGGCGCAGGCACAGGGGCAGGCACAGGCACAGGGGCACCGCTCGACCTCGGCACGCTGTTCACCCGACCCGACGACTACGCCCTCGCGGCCGGCGGACCGCTCGGCACGGGCGGTCGCGTCATCGCCCGGGGCACGGGCACCAACGACTGGCGCCGCTACCCGCCCGGCTTAGTCGACGCGAGCGAGACCGCGGTGTCCTGGACCGTACGCGCGCTCGGCGCACGACGGCGCATCGAGGTCGAGGCCGTCGCGCACGACGCGGCGCCCGCCGCCGGCGTGTCGCTCTTCGCGGAGGTCCATGGGAATGGCGACGGCCCGTACCGGGTGCCCCTCACCCGGCGGGACGACCTGTGGACCGGCCGTCGTGACCTGCGCCCGGATCTGCTGTCCGAGACGCCGGCGCCGCGCATCGAGGTCGGGGTCCTCCTGCCCGGCTTCGACGCGGGCCCCGGCATGTCGGGCACGGTCGACGACCGCGCCGCGCGCGAAGCCCGTGATGCCGTCCGCGCCCTGGCACGACGGCGGCTGGCCGCCGCCGCGCAACCCCCGGCCCGCGACGGCTCGTTGTACGCCGGACCGCTGTACGCCGGCTCGCCGGGCGGCGGATCGTCGTACGCCGGTTCGTCGTACGCCGGATCACCGCACGACACGCGCGAGGCCCCGCTCCTCGCCGAGATCGCCGCCGCTGCCACCGACGAGGACTACTGACGTATGGCGCACGAACAGGACGGGCAGGGCACGCGGCAGGAGGGCCCGGGGGTGATGAGGCTGTACGGGGAGCCGTTCGACAGCGGCTTCGCCCTGGCCGAGGAGTGTCAGCTGGCCGCCGACCTCACGGCCGCGTGCGCTGTCTACGAGGAGTTGCTCACCGTGGCCGAGTCGATTGAGGACTCGCCCGACGTACGGTTTCTCCGCGCGCACCTGCTGGGCGACCTCGCGAGCGTGCGCCTCACCGCCACCGACCTGCCCGGTGCCGAGGACGCCGTCGAACGCTCGCGTGCCCTGCTCGACGGAATCGCCTCGGCGCCGATGGGGCCGCGGGGCCGCCAACTGTGGCTGGAGACCCTGCTGAAGACCATGATCGGCAGGACCGATCTGCTCCGCAGAACCGGACGCCTGGACGAGGCGCTGGCCTGTCTCGACGAGGCGGCGGCCACACTGTCGGAGTTCGACGATCCGGAGCGTCTGCGCGCGGCCGAACTCGGCCTGAACCGGGTGCTTCTGCTGATGGACCGGGGCGAGTGGGGAGGCGCGGAGGAGCATGCCTCGGCGCTGCTGTCCACCCTGGAGTCGACCCGACTGGAGGCCGTTCCAAGGCTGTTGACCGCTCTCGCCACGATCTGTTCGTCGACCGGCCGGTACGACCAGGCCGATGACCACCTCGCCCGCGCGGAGGACCGCTTCCAGGCCCTGGGGGACACCGGTGAGCAGCGGACACTGCTCGCGCACCGGGCGTCCGTCGCGATGCACCGGGGTGAACTCGACCTGGCGGAAAGGCTGTTCACCGAGGCGTCGGGCTTCTTCGAAGAGCAGCGGCGGTACGGCGACCTGGCGGTGTGCGAACAGGCCCGCGCCTTCCTCGCCGGCAGACGCGGCGCGGTCACCCGCGCGGACGACCTGACGACGGCGAGCCTGGCCAGGTTCGAGCGGCTCGGCGCCTCGATCGCCGCCGCCGACACCATGCTGCTGGCCGCCCACCACTCCTACGACCGCGGCGACATCGCCGAGCTGCGACGGCTGGCCCAGCAGGCCCGCGACGTCTACCAGGCGCGGGAGATGTACGAGCGCTGCGCACAGGTCGACCTGATGCTCGCCAGAACCCTTGAGGACAACCTGAACCGGACGGACCACGGCGCCCACGAGACGCGGTCCGTCGACACCGCGCTCTCCCTCGCGGTGCCCGCCGCGCTGGCCCTCCAGGCGGCACGGTACGACTTCGTCACGGCTCACGCACGCCACGAATGGCTCCGACTGGCCGACGAGGCCATGGAGTTGGTCTTCCGCCTCGCCGTACGCCGACAGGACCAGGGGCTGCTCTTCGAACTGGTGGAACACCGCAGCGCCGGCGCCTCCTTGGCCTGGGACCGCACGGAGTCCGCCGCCGGGACCGCCCCCACCGACGGGGTGACCCCCGCGGCCGGGGTCGCACCGTTCTTCCCGAGCGCGGCCATGAAGACGTACGCGTACAGGCATGCCGACTCCCCGATGACGCTCGGGGGAGTGGCGGCGGAGGCCGCCGCCTCGGTCGGCCTGCGCGTCGCGCCGCCGCCGAAGGTCCGGATGGCGGCGCAGGGCCCCGGCCGCGTCGCGCTCCAGGAGTACATCGCGGCGGCCGAACACCGCTATCACCGACGCCTCGTGAGCGAGGAGGAGGTCCCGTTCTGGATCACCGACGACCTCACGGGCCGCCCGGTGGTCCAGGTCCGGCTGGCCGACGCGGGCGATCTGTTCATGACCTGGACCTGGGCCGGCGGCGCCCGGGGATTCGGCACCGGCCGCGCGACCGCCGACGAAGTCGACGCGGCGGTGGGGGAGTTGGCCGCGGCGCTGCCGAAGGCCGGTGAGGGGGCGGAGGGGATGCGGCGCGCACTGGACTCGGGCGCGCTGGCCGACCACCGGACCGAGCAGGGGCTCGCCCGGCTGCTGGCCGAGGCGCTGTGGCCGGAGGGGCTGACCGCGCAGCTGCGCCAGGTGGCGGAGCGCGCGGGCCGTCCACTGGTCCGGATCCAGCCGTCACCGCGGGTCGCCCAGGTCCCCTGGGAACTTCTCGCCGTCGACGACGGGACCGACGTACGGCTCATCGACCTGGCGGACGTCGTGACGACCGCGCCGACGTCGCTGCGGAGAGCACCCCGCGTCACACAGCCGACTCCGGACACCGCCACCGCCACGGGCTCCGACGCGAGCGCAGACACCGCAGACACCGCGGACACTGACGCGACCGCCGGCGCCGATGATGCGACCGCCGCCACCGACCCGGTCGTTCTCGTCCTTGACCCCCGAGTCCCCGGCTTCCGCGCCGACTCCCCGCTCGGCTCGGTCCTGGGACCACCCGGCGCGGACCCGGAGTTGCTGTCCTTCGCCCGAGGCCGCCTCGACGCGGGCACCGTCGTCCCGTCCGTCACCACCCCGGCGGAGCTGTTCCGCCGCACCGACCTGGACCGGGACTGGCTGAGCGGTGTGCTCCGCGACGGGGCACGCAGGCTCATGTACGTCGGGCATGTGAGCGGCGCGCCGGTCGAGGGGGGCCAAAGCGAGGACGGCACGCTTCATCTGTGCTGCGGCCCGGACACCGCGGGCCTGGCCGAGCCGGTCCGTACCCACCGCCCGCTGTCGGCCAAGGACCTGCTGCTGGGCACCCTGCCCCTGCGCGCCGACGGGGAGCCGGGGGCGGACATCTGGCCCGCGCCGCCGCGGGTCGCCCTCATCGGCTGCGAGAGCGGGGGCGACTTCCGTTTCGCCGAGTCGTTCGGCCTGGCGACGGCGATGCTCCACAACGGTGCCGAACTCGTCACCGCCACCCGCTGGGCCCTGCCGACCAGCCTCGCTTTCCATCGGCTGGCCGGTGTGCCCGAGTCCGTGCGTCCGCTGACCGAGGCGGTCATCGCCGTCGACACCGCCCATGAACACACCGACCCCGTCGACCGGCTCGGCCGCTGGCAGCGCGAGCAACTGGACCGCTGGCGGACCGGCGGCCGGATCGAGCACTCCCCCCTTCTCTGGGCCGCCCTCACCTGCATCGTCACCTGACCAACGGCCGCTCCACCGGGACCGTCGCACGACCGTCGGCCGGTGGACCCGCCTCGTCGCTGTCGAGGTCGACCGACCGCCGGGGCCTGCCGGCTCTGTCGTGGTTGCTGATCGGCATCGTGGCCTTCCGCAGGGGTGGGTGTGCGGGTCGGAGGGGTTCCGGCTCGGCGGACTTTCATGGCACGGCGGCCGCCGGGGCCACGGCAGGGCCGTTCGGCCTCGGGCCTCGGGTCCCGGGCCTCGGGCCCTGGGCCTCCGGCGAACCGGTCCCGGTTCGCCGCCCGCTCGACGAGGACGTGCAGTGTGACCCGCCCGTCGCCCCCGGTACGGAACGAGGATCCGACGCCGGCTGCCGGAATCCCGCCATCTCCACGCCCTCGCCCCCGGTCCACATGCGAGTCCGAGGGGATTGGGGTAGTTGTCGAAGGAGGGAGCGAACGATCGCAGCACCTGCTCCGCACTCGACGGGTCCGGGCCGGATGGGCCGACGGATCCGGTCGCGTCATCCACCGGCCCGTCCAGCTTCGTACGAGACGGAGGCCGCCGCCATGGAACCAGTCGTCACCGTGGGCCTGGACGGCTCACCCGCGAGCCTCACCGCGGCGCGTTGGGCCGCCGAAGAGGCCGAGCAGCGCAAGCTCACCCTCCGGCTGCTGCACGCGTGGCCGCTGCTGGTGCCGGAGCCGAAGAACGGCTCCTCCGAGGTCGACCAGAACTACTGGGCGAAGCGCCTGGTCCACACCTCGCAGGCAGAACTGAGCACACGGCATCCGGGCCTGTCCGTGGTGGGCAGTCTGGTCGCCGACGACGCCCAGGAGGCGCTGCTCCGCGCCGCCGCGGAGTCCGAGATGCTGGTGCTGGGGTCCAGGGGGCTGGGGTCCACCGAGAGCTATTTCATGGGTGACGTGAGCATGCAGGTCGTGGCACGGTCCGGACGGCCCGTGGTCCTGGTCCGCGCGGAGCCGGGCAAGGAGCAGCCGGTCCCCGCCGTGGGCGACAGGGTCGTCGTGGCGATGGATCTGCACGGATCCGTCGACGAACTGCTCGACTTCGCCTTTCACAGCGCGGCGGCCCGGGACATTCCGCTCCTCGCCGTCCACGGCCGCAGCGTTCCGCTCCACGCGCGCATGCCCTGGGGTGTGGACCACCACGTCACCGAGGAGCTGACCGGGGAGGCGCGGAACGAGCTGGACAACGCGCTGAGGCCCTGGCGCGAGAAGTATCCGCAGGTGGAGGTGGAGGACACCATCCGCCTCGCGAGCCCGGCCAAGGCCGTCGTGCACGCCTCCGAGGGAGCCGCGCTGCTGGTCGTCGGACGCCGCGTGCACCGGCACGGAGCGACGCACCATCTGGATCACGTGGCTCACGCGGCCATCCACCACGGCCGCTGTCCCGTCGCCGTGGTCGCTCATGAATGAGCCCGGCATGCGCGCGGGCAGCCGCCCCGCTCGGAGGCGGACGAGTCAGGTGGCCCACGCGTCGGCCGGCCTACGCGTCGGGTGGCCTCGGCGCGGGATCAGCACCGCCGCATCGCTCCCACCGCGGCGAGTGCGCGCAGGCCGAGCCCTTGAGCGCCGGGTGGGCGCGTGCCAGCCGGTGGGCGGCGTGGATCGGTTCGCGGCGCAGCCGGTGCAGGGCGGGGCCGGGCGAGTGTGTGCCGAGGGCCCGGTCGTACGCGGGGAACCAGCATAAGAAGACCGTGTGCGAGCGCAGACCGAAGTGGGCGGCGACGAGACGGTCACCCGCGTAGAGCGCGGACAGCACGCCCGAGCACTCGGGGACGGAACTGTCCGCCAGGAGATCCATCAGCCGGGCGAACCAGGGCTGGGCGACGGGGGCACGGCGGCCGGTACGGCGGTACTGGGCCGCGTAGCGAAGTAGAGGACAGTGATCGAAAGGGAGGTGAACGGTGCTGGGACCGCTGGTGAAGAGGTGGCTGTCTAGGTGCTGCCATGTCCTGGGCGAGCTGTGTGTGCAGTAGCTTCATGGCGTGTCCACGCCCCGTCCCCGCAGCAGTCCCCTGTGTCTCAGCCGAACCTCCTGCCGCCTCCGCCTCCGCCTCCGCCTCCGGCGCCGTCGCCGTCGCGGAGGAAGCGCCGGGCAGGTGTCGCCCTGGGGGCCGGCGGCGGGGTCATGCTTCTGCTGGTCGTGGGCTGGGTCGTGGCCGGCCAGGTCGGCGCCGACGGAGACATTCCCGAGGCGCGGTATCGGTTGACCCTGACCAAGACCCTGCTCGGCGGTGACTACGTGCTGGAGCAGGACTTCTCCGACTCCCCGCAGGACGCTTTCGAGCAGCACGCCGAGAGCGCCCTGGGCGGCATCGACGTCCGGGCGGCCGTCGCGATCTACAAGCCGGCGGACCGTGGTGGCCAGCTGAACGTCAGCGGCATGTACGGCCGGTTCAGGGACGCCGACGACGCCCGGGACACCATGCTGAAGGGCGCCACCGGCCCGGACGGGATGTCGGTCGCCCGGGCACCCGAGGACTTCCGCCCCTCCGGCTCGGACGTCACCGTCACCTGCCAGGTGGTCGCCAAGGAGGACCTGAACATGCGGGTCGTCATGCCGATGTGCGCCTGGAACGACGGCAACGCGGGCGCGCTGATCGGCGAGATCGACCCCGGGATCTCCTCCGCGGACGCAGGCGACGTGGACCTGGCCGACCTCGCCGAGCGGACCGTCCGAATCCGCGCCGAGCTTCGGCAACGGATCAGCTGAAGGAGGCCGGGCCGTCTACAGGGGCATGGGCGGGAGGGGGGGGGTGATCACCCGCCCGGATGACCTCGGGGATGGCCGCGAGTCCCGCGTCGAACGCCGCGAGCTGTTCGCGGTCGCCGTGGCGCAGATCCCGCAGGCGAAGCTCGGCGGGCGACGCCCTCTTTAGGTTCGTCCACCGTGCGCACGCCACTGGGGAATCCGACCCGGCGTGACGGCATGAGCATGATCGTCCATGGTCGGAACCCTGGTGATGCGGCCGGACGGTCGGCCCCGACCCAGGCGAGTCGATCATGTGGTGATGGCGTCAGGCGTGGGACGGCGCGTGGGGGTGGCATCGGCTGTCTAGGGTGGCGTCATGTCGAGCACAACGCCCAGTGAAGCGCCCCTTGTTGACCCAGCAGAGCTGATGGCGGACCCGTACGCGGTGCACGCGCGGCTTCGCGAGGCCGGGCCCGTCCATCGGATCACCGGGACGGACGGGCTTCCTGCCTGGCTGGTCACGCGTTACGACGACGTGCGCCAGGCGATTGCGGACCCCCGGCTCTCCCTGGACAAGCGCAACGCGAAGCCCGGCGGCTACCACGGACTCGCGCTGCCGCCCGCGCTGGACGCGAACCTGTTGAACATGGACCCGCCGGACCACACCCGC
Organism: Streptomyces sp. NPDC107538; assembly: GCF_055657445.1. NCBI lineage: Bacteria > Bacillati > Actinomycetota > Actinomycetes > Kitasatosporales > Streptomycetaceae > Streptomyces > Streptomyces sp. NPDC107538. The sequence goes on from NZ_JBVKAY010000001.1 coordinate 1,338,269, forward strand.
ATCCGGCGCCTGGTGTCCAAGGCGTTCACCCCGCGCCGCGTCGAGCTCCTGCGAGAACCCGTCAGGAGGACCGCCGACGCGCTGCTGGACGCCATCGCCCCGCTCGGCCGCGCCGACCTCATCGCCTCGTACGCCGCTCCGCTGCCGATCACCGTGATCTGCGATCTACTGGGCGTGGCCCCGGACGACCGGCACGACTTCAGGTCCTGGACCGACACCCTTCTCGCCCCGGACCCGGCCCGGCCCGAGAAGGCGAAGGACGCCGTCCGGGCCATTCTCGGCTTCTTCACCGGGCTCCTCGCCGCCAAGCGGGCCGCGCCCGCCGACGACCTGCTCTCCGCCCTGATCGCCGTACGCGACGACGAGGACCGGCTCTCCGAGGACGAACTCATGTCCCTGGCCTTCCTCATCCTCTTCGCCGGCTACGAGAACACCGTCCACCTCATCGGCAACGCCACCCTGGCCCTGCTCAGCCACCCCGAGCAACTGGCCGCGCTGCGCGCCGAACCCGACCGGCTGGGCCCCGCTGTAGAGGAGTTGGCCCGCTACGACGGGCCCGTTCCCCTGGCGATCCGCCGATTCCCCACCGAGGACATCACCATCGGCGGGGTCGGTGTTCCCGCCGGGGAGACCGTGCTGCTCTCCCTGGCCTCCGCCCACCGCGACCCGCGCCGTTTCACCGAGCCGGACCGGCTCGACCTCGGTCGCGACGCCTCCGCGCACATCGCCCTCGGCCACGGCATCCACTACTGCCTCGGCGCACCCCTGGCCCGCATGGAGACCGAGATCGCCCTCGCCGCGCTCCTCGACCACTTCCCCCGGCTGGCGCTCGACCTCCCGCCCGCCGGCCCGAGTTGGCGCCCGTCGATGCGCGCCCGCGGGCTGCTCAGCCTCCCCGTGCGGTACTGAACGGCTCGCAACCGTCCAGGAGTCAGGACAGCGACCTCAGCACATCCGTCGAACCACGCGGACCGCGACCCGGTCCGCGAACCGCGACCGGTTCGAGACCCGGGCCGGTCCTGATCAAGGAGATCAAGGTCAGTCCCCGTGCACCTTCCGGTACGTCCGGACGACACGGGCCGAACCGCAGCCAGGTGTCGGTGGGCCGTGCGCAGGGGACAGGGCCCATGTCCTCAATCCGGTCGTCGGTGTGGAGACCGTGGCTTGTCGGTTCGCCGCGCTCGATACCACGACCCAGCTTCCCGCGGTCACCGATGCGGCTCGGCACGAACGCTTCATCGACCGGCGAGCGGCACTCCGAGGACCCCGCGTTCATGACCGACGACCACGGCGGAGCCGGTGACGGCCAGGCAGGTGACCGCTACATCCACGGCGATGTGCCGCACCGTACCCGTCTCCGGTTCCCATATCCGCAGGTTCCGCCCCTGACCACTGCCCATGACGAGGACGGTGCGCCGACCAGGGAGCAGGGTCGCGGCGGTCATGGCCGTGAGGGGGCTGCCGGGGATGTCGGCGGGCAGGCCGTCGCCGACCGGGGCACTGGTCGAGGGGTCCCACAGCATGACCACGCCGTCGCGGTCGCCGGTGGCCAGCAGCGTACGGTCGTGCGCGGGCACCGCCGCGACGACTGCCACACGGTGGCCGATGGCGTCGAGCGCACGCCGACTCAGGGGTACGGCCGCGCCCGATTCCCAGGGATCGTCGACAGCCGGATCCCACACATGAACGCCACCCTGTGGGTCCGAGGCCGCGATCAGGGTATGGCCGGCGGAGATCGGAACGGCGGTGATCGACGCGACCGGATGACCATAGGGGTTGAGGAGCGCCACCGACTCACCCGTGGCCGGATCACGCAACCGCACCGCGCCCCGAGAGGTGGCGGTGACGAGCAGCGTCCGGCCGTCCGGCATCGTCGCGGCGCACATCCCGCTCACTGCGCCGAGCCAGTTGCCCTCCGGTTCACGGATCGATTGCCCCTCGACCGGGTCCCACAGGGCGAGCGCCCCGGCGTCGCCTCCGCTGGCGAGCAGCATGCGGCCGTCCGGCGGGGGGAGGGGCACACACAGGACGGTCATCGACCGGACACCGTCAGGATGCCCGGGCAGCGGACCATGGACGAGTCGGCCGTCGGACCCGTCCCACAGGCACACTTGGCCGCTCTTGCCCGCGCCTGCCACCAGCAGTGGCCGACCGGGCCGAGCGATGACCGCCAGCGCGTCGACACCATCGGATACACCGGGCGCGGAGGCGGCGAACACCGTCACCTCACCCCACGGCGTGCCGTCGGCCGCGAGGAGAGCGTTCCCGTCCCGGCGGAGCCCGGTCGGCGCCTCGGACATTCGGCTCGTCGCCGACTTCTGCGCCGGCATTTGCGCCGGCTTCTCAGTCGGCTTCTGCGCGCCCCCCGGCACATCGGGGGCCACCGGTTCGTGCGTACGCGGGCCCTGGCGGTGCGCACCGTCCGAGTCATCCGTCAGGCCGTCGGCGATCGTCCATGTCTGCTCGCAGTCCGGGCAACGGAAGCATCCCGTCAGCAACATCAGCTTCCGGGCCCATTCCCGCCCGGCCCACGCCGGGGTGCCCGTGGCGGCGACCATCCCGGCGACCAGGCACAGGACGGCCTGCGCAGGCGTTTCGGGGGGTACTCCTGCCGCCGAGACGGCACGGGCCACCTGAAGGAAGGGCTCCCACTCTTCCCCCAGCACCTCTTCCCGCAGTACTGCGGCGACCTCGCCCCAAGGGTGCGCCCCGCAACGGACATGGGTGGAGTCGGGCAGTCCAGGGGCCTCGAAAGGGGGACGCGCCGGGTCCACGAAGAACTCGGGGATCTCCGTGTCGATGCCGCACCCGGGACACACCAGTACGACATGACTGTCCCGGGGATCGAAGAACCGCCACAGCGCGGTGGCGGCATGGTGACCGGCGAAGGCGACGCAACTGAGCGCGAGGCCGGAGCAGAGGGCCGCAGGAGTGCCGGGAGTCAGCAAGCTTCGTACGGCCGACCGTTCGGCCAGGCGGAGCGCGGCACCGAACCCCGCTTCGAGATCGGCCGGGACAGGGGGCCTGCCCTCCGCGGTCACGATGAGCCCCATGTCCACCCAGAACTCGCCGGTCTGCCCCGGGGACAACGCCGCTGCCGCCTCCACGAGATGCGGCAGGGCCGCGTAGGCCCCGTCGTAGACACTTCCTTGGTGTATCAGGCCGTCGGCTACGTGCCGCCAGCTACGGAGCCAGGCTTCGTCGGTGTCGGTGTCGGTGTCGGAGGCGGACTCGGAGGCAGGAGTGGAGGCGGCAGCGGCGGCTTTTGCTGAAGTAGCGGCGGAGGCCGTTGCGGAGGCCATCTCCTCCAGAAGTACCGTCACCTCCTCGACCGTCACACCGTCGAGGTCATGCCAACGGGGGCTGTGCAAGGGCAGTTTGGGAATCATGGGGTGAGACTCAGCATTTCATCGGCGACAGTTACCACCGCACGGGGTGCGACCCGCTCCACCTCCGGCATGACAGTGGGCCAGCCGCCGAGGACCACGGCCCGTGCGGCAAACCTGCGGGCGTCGGACGGCTCTGCCGACTCCATGAGTGCGGCCAGTGCGCGGGCTCGCGTCCCCCGATAGGCGATCGAAGAGGCGACGGCCTTGGCACGGCCCGATTCGCCCTGCCGGCCCACCTCCTTCACGACGACGACCAACGCCTCGCCCCGCGCCCAGAGATCGGCGATCGTGTGCGCGACGGCTTCGGCCCGGACCGTGTCGCCCCGCCGGGCCACCGCGCGGACCACTTCGACCAGCGCTCTGGCTTGCGCATGACGGTCGGTGATCTCGTGGGCGAGGGCTTCGGCCCGGACCGTGTCGTCGTAGCGTGCCAACTCCCGGACGATGTCCGCCTGTTGTCCCGCCCGTAGATGAGGGGCGTCGATCCGGTCGGAGAAGGTTATGGCCCGCTCGACCTGCCCTTGCCGGGCCAGCAGACGTATCAAGGCCCTCAGCAGGGTGTCGTGATGGTGACCGTCGTCGTCGAGGAGCAGCGCCTGTGCCCGGTCGGCCAGGGCGAGGGCCACCTCCTGGCCGGCGGTCGCGGCGACCGCGTCCAACACGTCCGCCATGACCGAGGCGTCGAGGGGTGCTAGGGAGGACTCGGCCGCGAGGATAAGAGCCAGGCCTGGGTCCGGGTCCGGGACTCCTCCCACGGGTCCGACGGGCGGGCAGGGCGGCCCGTCGGACCCGTGGGGCGGTCCGGGCGAGTGGAGCAGCAGCGCGTCGATCCGGTCCAGGTCTCCTCTGAGGACCTCGGAGGCCAACACCTTCGCGAGGGGTCCGGGCCGTATCCAGCCTTCGCCATACGGCTTGGACCGGACGAAGGCCTCCAGGCGGTCGGCGAACGCGGCTGCGCGGGCACGGTCGCCCGTCGCGACGGCCACGTCCACGAGGAGGGCGCAGACATGCGTCGACCACATACCATCCCCGGCGTCGGCATTCAACGTGTCGGCGCGCGGCGAATCCGAGGGCTTCCCGGGCGTCGCCGTCGTCCGCGACCGCCTTCGCCAGCGTGGCCCAGGCCCGCCCCCAGTTGTGCGGGTAGCGGATCGATTCCGCCAGAGCGACAGCCCTGCCACGTTCACCGGCACGGGCCCATCCCGGTACGAGGGCGACGAGCGCCCGGTCCCGCAACTGCCGCCCGGAGAACGACTCGGCCAACGCCTGGGCTCCCCGGAGGTCACCCCGCGCCGGCCGCAGCCTTGAGCACATCGACGAGGCCATCGTCCGCCCCGCCCACGCTGCCGCCCGCGCCGCTGGTCGCGTACACCAACTCCACCGCGCGGGCGAGGTATCCCGTACCGGCGACCGCCTGCTGGAACCAACGGCAGGAACGGACATCCGGCCCGCCACCCACCGACAGCCTGAGAACCGCCAGCAGACAGGGCGCGAACCGACCACGCGCGACACCCCTCCCCGTGCTGGCGTCCGAGGCGAGACCGGCCTCTCGCTCCGCCACCCGCACCAGACCGAACTCCTCACCCCACTGCGCGAGCCCCTCCTCCACATACATGTCGCGCTCCTGCACATCGTGCCCTCGGCGAAGCCTCTCCCCGGTCACAACCCCTCCCTTCGGCCCGCAGCGCATGGAGACATCACCACGGCACATCGACGACGACGGGCCGGTGGTCCGACACCCGCATCCGCGGCGCACTCGTGCCGACCGGGGCGCACCGGAACGCCGCCCCGGCCGCCAGTACGTGGTCGAACTGCACCACAGGACGGTGTGAGGGATACGTTGGAACGCGGGCCAGATCTCGCCAGCCTCTCGGCACCGACGGCCGGCTCCCAACGACCGGCAGCTCGGCCGCGCTGAGTACGAGTCGGGGAATCGGGCCTGTCAGATTGAAGTCACCCAGCAGGATGTGGGGCTGTGGCAGGTCGGCGATCCAGTCGCGTACGGCGAGCAGTTGCCGGATGTTCCACCCGGGGACGAACGAGAGATGCACCGCCACCGCCGTCAACACCCCCTGGTTCCCCGCCAGTACGGCGGCGAGCGCGGCGCGTGGCTGGTCGCGGACCATGGTGGGTCCTGGTCTCCCGGCCACCCGCAGCGGCAGGCCGAAGGGAGCCGGGGCGAACCGCCTGGCCCTCCATTCCCGTACGGGCAGCCTGGACACCAACGCGACGCCGTGCGAGGGCACATCACCCGGCGTCGCATGCCGCGGGCCGTACACCCGCAGCCCCGTCTCGGCCCCGGGTCGAGAACCCACCCTTCGCCCGGCACCGCCCTGCCATGGACCGCCGACGCGTACCGCCACTCCCGTGCGCCCGCCGCTTCGGCCGCGACGCGCGCCTGGTCCGCGAAACCGGACCGTTCCTGGAGACGGTCGACCTCCTGCAACGCCAAGACGTCGGCGCGCAGCGACGCCACGGCTTCGGCCAGCGCCAGCCCGGTATCCGCGGAGGGGACGGCGACGGGCCGACCGCCCTGAAGCGTCCTGCCGTGCAGCACGTTGGAAGTCACCATCCGCATCAGAGAGTACGGTACTTGGCCTGCTGCGCCGTTCCGTATCCGTGGAACTATGTAATGCGCCGAGGCACACCACTGACTGAGATCCGGATTCCCGCAGTCAGAACCCTCCGTACGGGGACGGCCCACACCTCTGGTCAGGTTCTCCAAGAAATAGCGGTCGGCCAGGACGGATCCGGGGGGATGCGCCTCGCGCGCTCATCCACTCCATCCGCACCCCAGCCCGACAGATGTCGTGTAACGCCGGAGGGAACTCGCAGCTCGGGCGGCGGGGGCATGGCAAGTAACGCCGCTCCGGCACAGTGGAGCGAGGTCGTGGTCCTGGTCGGTGGCCATGCCGGGCATCCTCGCCGGAGCCGGTTCCTGTCCGCCAGGGCAGGAACCGGCTCCGGGTGGCCGCCGGGGCAGGAACCGGCTCCGGGTGGCCGCCGGGGATCGTGCGGATCTCCGAGTGTCAGGGGCTCAGTCGGGCCGTGGAGGGAGGGCCGGGATGCCGAGGGCGATGGGGGTGCGTTGGGCGAGTCGGGCTGTGGCTGCTTGCTTGGTGCGGACGAAGATCAAGGTCATGTCGATGCCTTCGATCCCGCCGAGCCACTGTACTTCCTCGGCCCGCCTGCGGCGGAGGAGCAGGTCCTTCTCGATCTCCGCAAGCCTGGGCAGCATCTTCGGGTTGACCTGGAGCATCGGGCAGCGGATGCAGGCTTTTCTGAACTACCGGCGGCAGCGCGTCAGCGGCTGCCGATAAACCGGTGGCGTCTGCGTGGACGAGCCTCATAGCTTGTGCGTTCGTGACTGATGATCCGCTGATGCGCTCGAATCGACGCGATCTCGGCCGAGTGTTCAACGAGGTGGCGGAGCTCTACGACCGGGTCCGGCCGAGATACCCCGACGAACTGTTCGCGGACCTCGGCGCCATCACCGGAATGGACAAAAGGTCGTCGGTGCTGGAGGTGGGCTGCGGTACCGGTCAGGCGACGCCCACGCTGGCAGCGCTGGCATGCTCAGTGACCGCCGTTGAGCCGGGCACGGACATGGCCGCACTCGCTCGCCAGCGGATCGCCTCCTTTCGCAACGTCGAAGTCGAGACGTCGACTTTTGAGGAGTGGGACGATCGCGGTCGACGCTTCGACGTTCTCGTGGCTGCATCTTCGTGGCACTGGGTCGACCCGTCGATTGGCTGGCCGCGGGCGCACGCCGTGCTCTCTCCCGGAGGCTGGATGGCGCTGCTCGGCCACGTCGTTGTCCGCTGGCCGGGAGAGCCGGAGGTGTACGCCGAGACCGCCGATCTCCACGAGCGATTCTGTCCCAGAAACCCCGACTGGGGTCATCCTCCGGTGGAGGACGACGTGCGCACCACCGACGAGGGCTGGGGCCTGGTCGACGATCCCGGGGGATTGTTCGGCCCAACGATCGTGCGCTGGTATCCAACCGTTCAGTGGTTCAACGGGGATGGCTTTGCCGATCACCTTCGCTCGCTGTCGCTGTACCGGAGGCTCGACCGCGACGTCCGTGAGCCCCTGCTCGACGCTATCGCCGAGCGTATCCGCACGCGGATGGGCGATCGAGCATCACGCCGTTACCTGAGCGTCCTCCGTGTCGGACGACGCGCCGAGTGAGCCCAGGCACCGACCTCTGAACTCCCGGCCGCGGCCTAGTCAGCAGTTGGAGAGGACTCTTTCGTCTCCCGCCTGGGGAGGGCGATCTCGCCGAGGGCCGGCACGCCGAGGCTGACCGCGTTGGTTCGGCGGTTCGCCTCGGCATCGAGCTGCGCGAGCTTGCCCTGGGCACCGGCGAGGCTGACCTGCAGGCCCTCCACCTCACCGAGCCAGCCTTCACGCTCGGCCTCGGCGATGCGGGCGATCAGGTTGTCACGGATGTCGGCGAGCCGTGCCCGTTGGGCCGGATCGGGTCGAAGGAGTGAGCATCTGACACAGGCGTGTTCATGGACACAAGGAGACCCGAAGGCGCGTGCGCAGGTGCCGATGGATACCTTCCGTTTCTCGAAGTGGGCCAGGAAGGTGTCCCATTCCTCCGTAGTTGGGGTTCGGTATTTTTCGCCTGGGCGAGAGGCTCGGCGGCGGGCGATGAACGCTCGGTGGGCCTCGATTGTCTCGGCAGGGTAGACCGCTTTGTACCCCATGGTGGTCTCGATGCTTCTGTGTCCGCAGATCACCTGGGCGATGTGCGGCGGCAGGCCGTTCATGATGGTGTCGGTGTCGAAGATCCTTCGGAAGTCGTGGGGCGAGAAGGTGAGCGCCTCGCCGTCGGCGCTGGTCAGGCCGGTGGTGGACAGGGCGTTGATCAGCAGTTTTCGGATCGCGGTTGGCGTGAAGGCGCGCGGTTCGGAGCCGAACATCGCGCTGGAACAGCAGCGGCATCGGCGGGTTCCAGACCTTCTCGCGGACGTCGTAGGAGGCCACCAGCGGTATCGGGGACTGTCAAACGAGTGGTGTAACTGGGGGTGGTTGGGGCTATTGGCGGGCTGCTGAGAGGCGGCCGTCGAAGGTGATGTCGAAGGCGTTCAGTGCGGTCTTCCAGCGCATGGTCCAGCGGGCCTGGCCCTTGCCCGTGGGATCGAGCGACATGATCGCCATGTAGACGCACTTCAACGCGGCCTGCTCGTTGGGGAAATGTCCGCGAGCCTTGACCACTCGCCGGATGCGGTCGTTGACCGACTCGATCGCGTTGGTGGTGCAGACGATGCGCCGGATCTCGGTGTCGAACCGCAGGAACGGGGTGAACTCCTTCCAGGTGTTCTCCCACGGTTTCACGATCGCCGGGTACTTCCTGCCCCAGGAATCGGCGAACTCCGCGAACCGGTCCAGGGCGGCCTCCTCGGTCGGCGCCGTGTAGACGGGCTTGAGGAGACGCGCGATCTTGTCCCAGTCCTGGCGGGCGGCATAGCGGAAGGAGTTCCGCAGCAGAACACGACGCAGGTCTGCACGATCGTCCTGGGCCAGACCGTCTCCACCGCTTCAGGCAGGCCTTTCAGCCCGTCGCAGACCAGCATGAGCACGTCGCTGACGCCGCGGTTCTTGATCTCGGTGAGGATGTGCATCCAGTGCTTGGCGCCCTCGCCACCGTCGCCGGCCCACAGGCCCAAAATCTCCCGCCGGCCCTCGGTGGTGGCGGCCAGGGCCACGTAGATGGGCCGGTTGGCGACCGCGCCGTCGCGGATCTTCACGTGGATGGCGTCGATGAAGACCACCGGATAGACGGCGTCGAGGGGGCGGCTCTGCCATTCGGCCATGCCCTCGAGGACCTGGTCGGTGATGTCGAAATGGTCTGGCGGGAGACTTCGGCGCCATAGACCTCGGCCAGGTGGGCTTGCACCTCGCCGGTGGTCAGGCCCTTCGCGGCGAGCGAGATGACCATCTCGTCGACGCCGGGCGGGCGCTTCTGCCGCTTCTTGACGATCTTCGGTTCGAAGGCCCCATCACGGTCGCGCGGCACCGTTGTCTCCACCGGGCCGACGTCGGTCAGCACGGTCTTTGAGCGTTTGCCGTTGCGGGAGTTGCCGCCGTTCTTGCCGGCCGGGTCGTGCTTGTCATAGCCGAGATGGTCCGTGATCTCGCCTTCCAGGGCGGACTCCAGCAACCGCATGGTCAACTGCTGCAGAAGCCCGCCTTCACCGGTCAGCTGCAGCCCCTCCGCCTGGGCCCGGTGCACCAGCTCGTCGATCAACTGGTCGTCAACGGCCTTCGCCGACACCTCGCCTGCGGACTCGGCACCCTCGGACTCGGACACGTTCTCACTGGTCATCGATGCATCTTCCATGATCGGGAGTTACACCGAACGTCTTACAGTCCCGATCTGACACAGCTTCTGAGCTTGTTCCTTATCGACGGGCCCGGTCGTGTGGTCACTCATTGGAGTGATGGCAGGGTATGGGGGCCTTCTCGTGATCCTGAACTCTGCGACGAGATGCAGGAGTTCACAAGGAAGGCCGTGGGATGAGTGTGCTGGTGCGCGCCGGCGAAGGGGACGCGTTCGAGGAACTGTCACGCTTTCGGACGGCCTTCTACGGGTGTCTGTCCGCGCGGGCGGACGCGTTCTTCGAGCTGGCCGACGCCCTGCTGTGCGCGGACGGGCCGACGCGGACGCCGGTGCCTGCCGCCGGCGGACCGATTGGCCCGGGGCCGCAGTCGACATCTGCGCACCCTCCACGCGGCACCATCGGGAGCACACAGGACGCCGGTGATTGAGCACCCCCGCCGTGGCTGGCCGTGTGGCAGTCCTGACGACGTGCCCGGCGAGGCGCGGTCTCTTCAGCGGTGACCCGCATCCGGCTGGGTCACGCGGCGCTGCTGCGGGGCCGCGGGGCGGGCGGCGATCCATTGTTGGAGCTCTTGGTGGCGGAACTGATAGGCGATGCCGGATGGTCGCAGAAGTCCCACCGTACTGGCCCAGTCGAGGAAGGACCGCGGCCTGGCAGGGAGTCGTCGGCCTCCCAACGTGCACAGACGGAAAGCCAGATGGCGACGCCACGCGTTGGGTCCGAGGGACAGCAGGGTCACGATGAAGGTGAGCCAGCCGAGGCCGGCGGCGGTATGCCAACCATCGACGAGGGTGGCACCGGCCGCGACTGTGGCCGCTGTCACGAGGGCCACACCCAGAGCGGACTGCACGTCGTCCCGGATGTCGGTGCCAGGCGGGCGGGGGCGGTTCGCGGAATCCGTGACTGCGACGGTGACACCACGGACGAAGGCGGCCGGCAGGACCGGCAGACGGAAGGCGAGGCAGACGAGGCGTACCATGACATACCCGATGACAGCACCGAACGCGAAGCCGAACACCGTCGTGGTGATGAAGCGGAACACGGGGTTGGGTTCCATGCTCAGGAAGTTCATCCGGAGTACGGCCGGAGTGCGGGAGGGGAAGTCCACGACGTGGAACACGTGCGCGAGTAGGGAGAACACCATGTACCCGAAGGCGAACGTGGGGACGATTCTTGGGAGATTTTCCGGCGCCAGGCCGCACCTGACCTCGTCGAAGGCGGTCATGAGTCCCTCCAGCGGACGCAGACGGAGGCGCCGCCACCGAGAGGGCAGGTTCAAAGGCTGAGGTTCCCGGATCTCGCCGACAGCGTTCACGACTCCGAGAAGCCCCGCCAGACCGATGGCAAGGACGTTCGATGTACCGGGGGGCGGTGCCACGACCAGGACGGGTGACCCCAGTGAGACGAGGGCGACGAAGGTCAGCACACCGTCGACGAACCGTACACGTGTCCTTCCCCCCAGCGGCCACAGGCGGTGAAGAACCAGATCCGACCCCGGCTCCGGCTGTGCGTCGGGCCGATGTCCCAGACGTGGGTTGGTGAGCGATTTGGCCAGGTGGTGCAGCCAGCGGTGCACCTTGACCGCGTCGTACGGGCCGTCACTACAGGCATTGCTTGCCGTGGCCGCTGGAATGTAGCGGTCCAGCAGATACTCCTCCACGGCTTCAGGCGAGGGCAGCGTGAGCAGGTCGGCCGGGTCACCGCGGTCATGGTAGGCAGCGGCGACCAGCGACAGCCGCCACGGGGTCGACAGCGCGTGCTCCAGCTCGGCTGCCCTCTGCGCCAGGTTCCTGAGCAACTGCTCCCAGTCGGTCTGCTGCCAGTCGGCTCGCTGGGTGTTGCGCGCGTGCAGGTAGGCCGCCGCACGCTCCGTACCGACGCCGTGGACGAGCACGAGTGCGACGTCGCGCAGTCTGGCCTGGTCAGGCAGCGCGTCGTAGTGGGTGTCGCGGCAGATGAGGATCAATGGCCCAGGGGGCCGGTCCCTGGCGTATTCGTCGAGTGCTTTGAGAGCGGCAAGGGCCCGTGTGGCGTTCGGGTCGGGGCGTGGGAAGCCGGCGGCGTCCCGGACGGTGCCTCCGCTGTCCCTCAGGGGTGGATCCATCTCGTCCAGGCCGTCGAGGACCGGCAGGACGAGGCCGTACCGGAACAGGTCAGCCGCCAGTGTCCGCGAGCAGCCGAGGGTGGAGACGATCCGGGCGACCAGGAAGTCCTTGAGCTGAGGCATGGCTTTGAGGTCCCAGTCGGCCAGCGACAGTCGAAGAGGGACGGAGGTGGTGAGGTCCGCTCTTGTCTCGATCAGTTTCCGGGCCAGTTCCATGGCCAGAACCGTCTTCCCCGCACCGGGTGGGCCCACGATGACCAGTCGGCCATGCGGCACGCTGCGATAGAAGGAGGCAACGTCCATGGTCGTCGTTCCTGAGCCCTCGACGGAGTAGAGCCACCCTTCCGTGGCCGTCATGGCTGCCGACCGCCCCGTGTCGCGCAGGGAGTAGTGCAGGTTGACGCGTGCGCCATTGACGGCGCCCACCAGGATGGCCAACTGCCGTTTCTCCGTCGCCTCGATCTCCACGGCGAGGGTCCGGGACGCCTCTTCGGCAATGGCCCTGGCGGTGGCGGGACGGTTGATCGCCTCGATGGACACAAAGAGGCTGACCAAGGAGACGAAGAGACTCACCACGCTGAGCGGAATCCCCAGGACGGCCGAGGTGTCGGGTGCCGAGTTGAGCTCTCCGAGGTTGCTGACAGCCCAGACCGACGACACCAGGGCCATGACACCGCTGACACAGACGGACGCGATACTCGCGGAGCGCCCTCGATTCCCCCAAGACATCCCGGAATTGTTCCCCAAATCTTCCTGATACACCCCGACTTCGCTGAAAAGCGGGAGAACGGGCAGCGGAGCACGAAGGTGGCGTTCCCGGCCGTCGCCCTCACTGATCCGCCCCAGTCCTGCTGGGCACGCTGGACGACACGCCCGCGTCGCCCGCCGCGCGCGGCGCGCTGGTCCAGCTCCTGGCCGACCTCGCCGTGCGGCACTCGATCGCCCTCTTGGGCAAGGTGGTCTACCGCAATCCCGTCAGCGGGGTCAGTCGGCCCGCGTCGGCCATCGGCGGCCACCGCCATTGGGCGGGCACCACCTGCCCGGGCACACTGTTCACCGCGATGCCGGCCATCCGCGAGGAAGTCGCCGACCTGATCGCCGGTTGACCCGTCGTCGGGCAACTGCCTCAACTCGACTGGTCTGCCAGTCGAGTTGAAGCAGTTGTATGTTGAGCCCGCCTGGGGGACTTCTTGACCGGGGTTCCGGGCGGTGGGGCCGGGGGGTCCTTCCCCGAGGCCTGGGCCTCCGCCTCGGCCTCGGCGATGGCGATTGCGATGCCGAGCGCTTCGGCGATGTTGCCCACCGCTGTCATGACTCAGATCTGGGCTACGGATACAGCTGGATCAGATCGGCTCGGTCGTTGGCGCTCACCTAGTGTCCTGCGCCAGAGATCCGTCGGCAGAAGCGTGCGAGGGAGTCGAGGATCTCTTCGGCTGTCTTGGTCCAGATGAACGGCTTGGGGTCTT